>NZ_CAXBJJ010000007.1:0-322864 GCF_963976115.1 uncultured Thalassospira sp. | reverse complement strand
AACGACACGCCAAAAACAAACAAAATGGGTCATATTAAAGGAAATATGCTTTAAAATGGGTCACAGCACCATCATCATTGGTAAAACCAATGATCACCACACAAACCATTCCCCGGAATCAACATTACAAACCGGCGATAACGCCCCTATTTGTCCGCAGCACCCCGATCAATTCCAGAACGGGTTTCTGGGGGCGATAAACCGGTTGTTTGACCGACTGACACAGCGCGTGCGCCGCAAGAAGCGCGTTTTTGCCCCCAAGGATATGAGCGACCATCCGTTGGCCGATATTGGATTGCGCCGGGCAGAAACTGGCGACTCCCGTTTTCGCCAATCGTGTCTTCATTCAATGATCTGAATATCCCCCCACATTCCTTAAAAATGACAGAGTCCGAAAATGGCGAGCCAGCGGGCGAAGAACCGCATATTTTGCGCACCAAGCACCTTCACCTGCCTTTCAACCCGCCGGAGCCAATCATGACCAAGCCGATATCACCTGCCCTCGCCCCCGCCGGGTCCGCGCCCGATCCCGCCCGCGCATCAACACCGCGCACAACAGCGGCAGGGCCAAAAATGGATGGTGTCAGTTGGGCAATGTTACTGACGTTATCGCTGTTATGGGGCGGGTCATTTTTCTTTACCGAAGTCGCCCTGCGCGATTTGCCGCCCTTTACGCTGGTTCTGGCCCGGGTGGCGCTGGCTTCGGTTATTTTGTGGCTGGTCATTGCAGCACGCCGCATTGCTTTGCCAACCTCTCGCCCCATCTGGATCAGTTTTATGGTCATGGGGCTGCTCAACAACCTGCTGCCCTTTTCCCTGATCGTCTGGAGCCAAACCTACATTGCCAGCGGGCTTGCCGCCATCCTGAATGCAACAACACCGCTTTTCACCCTGATGATTGCCCATATCGCAACGGACAATGAAAAACTGTCGTCGCGCAAGGTGATCGGCGTGGTTACCGGCTTTATCGGCGTTCTCATTGTTACCGGTATTCCGGCATTTGACGGGCTGGGGCAAGCAAAAGGCATTATCGACAATGAGGACCTGTCATTGGCGACAATTGCCCCGTTTGCGGTGTTAATCGCCGCTATATCCTATGGCTGTGCCGCTATTTTTGGCCGCCGGTTTAAAAACACACCACCCCTTGTAACGGCAGCTGGCCAAACCACGGCAAGCAGTCTGATGCTGGTGCCAATTGTCTGCCTGGTCGATGCCCCCTGGACATTGCCCGTCCCCGGCCTGCCAACATGGCTGGCCGTGGCTGGCATCGCCAGCATCAGCACCGCACTGGCTTATCTGCTGTATTTTAAGCTTCTGGGGCGTGCGGGGGCCAGCAACCTTGCGCTGGTAACGTTCCTTATTCCGATCAGTGCAATTTTGCTGGGATTTTGCTTTCTGGGCGAAGCCCTTGGCACCAATGACATTGCCGGAATGCTGGCGATTGGGCTGGGTTTGGCGATTATTGACGGTCGACCGCTGTCGTGGCTGCGCAAAACATTGCTGTCGCCAAAATCCGCCACCGGGGCGTGACCGGGCATCAAGGGGTTGCCAATCAGGCACTATCAACCATTTACGCGGAATTTAACATCGCCTGAAGAAGCCCGCGACACCAAAGCCCTGATCATGGAAAACGAACAAATCAATTACCCGTTTTTTCGCCTGTAGCCGCATCATCGGAAAATTTGCCCGTAAAGGGCAATTTTATTCCCCAAAACGATTCGCAGCCGTTATAAATCGTGCAACCCAAACCCCTGTTTGCATTTCAACCGGCCAACAAAACCGGCCGCACCGAACGAGGACCCGATGAGCGACGTAAAAGACAGCAATGGCACGGAATTAAACGACGGTGATTCCGTTACCCTGATCAAGGATCTGAAGGTAAAGGGCACCTCGACCACCCTGAAACGCGGCACCGTAATGAAAAACCTGCGCCTGACCAACAAGGACAGCGAAGTGGAATGCCGCAATGGCAAAACCACCATTGTACTGAAAACCGAATTTCTGAAAAAAGCCTAAGCTCGCAGGCTCCCCTTCAAAAAAGGACGACCGAAATTGCAGTCATATCTGCAAACGGTCGTCCTTTTTGTTTCAGACACCCTTGCCAAACATGCCAATGTCATCGCCCCGCATGTTACGGGCAATTTCGCGCCGCGCCATCCCGGCTGGCAGGCGCAAAGCAATCTCAAGTTGTGCCCGTGTCAGCCCGGTAACATCACCCAAAACCATGTCATCGAGTTTTTCGAGCTGACGGATTTTTAACCGGTCCTGGCGGTTGACCTGATAGGCCTCGTAAAAACGGCGCGCCCATGCAATAGCGCAATGAAAACGACTATTGTTATTGTTCTGGCGGGTATCAATAGCGGCTTTTTGCGGGTTAAACGTTCGGGTTGTCATCAAAACCTCCTGTGTTTCAATGACCATGCCGCAATGCTATTGATTAAACAAACGAGAAGATTTAACCTTATCTATGAGAAAACCTCAAAAGGATAAGCAAATGTCTGCCTTGCCCCCGTCCCTGCCCAGTCTGGATCTTGATCTGGCACGCACCTTTGTTGCCATTTGCGAAACCGGCAATTTCTCGCGCGCGGCAGAGCACGTCCATCGCAGTGCATCGGCGATCAGCCTTCAGGTTAAAAAACTTGAAGAAATGGTCGGGCGGGATCTGTTTTACCGCGAAACCCGCAAAGTCCGCATGACCAGCGACGGCGAAATGCTGCTGGGGTATGCGCGCCGGTTGCTCAGGCTCAATGACGAAGCCTTTTCCAAATTCCTGCATCCCCAGTTTCAGGGGCGGGTGCGGCTGGGTGCGCCCAACGATAACGGCATCGTTGCCATGCCCGAAATTTTACACCGCTTTGCCACCACCCACCCCCATGTCGAGGTCGATGTTTACCTGGGCCCAACCAACAATTTGCGCAAACGCATCACGCTGGGTGAAATTGACATCGCCATTTTCAGTTTCAATCCCGAACTTGACAGCCAAAGCCCTATTCATGCCGAGCCATTGGTGTGGCTGGGCGCGCGCCATGGCACCGCTTGCGACAAGCGGCCGCTGCCAGTGGCCTTGGCCGAGCCGGGCTGCTATTGGCGCGCCATGGCGCTTAAATCACTTGATGATGCCGGGCTTCATTACCGCATTGCCTATACCAGCGAATTTTGCCAGGCACAGATTGCGGCTGTGCGGGCCGACCTTGCCATTGCCCCGCTTCCGATCAGCGTGATTTCCGACGATCTGGTTCATTTGGGCAATGCCCATGGCCTGCCCGAATTGGGGGAATACCGCATGACCCTTGCCAAACGCGACGGGGCCGGTGCCATCGAAGATGCCCTTGCCGAACATGTGGTTGCCGGGTTTAAAACCATTGCAGAGCGCGGCATGCGGCTTTTTGCCTGAACGCCCCGGAAACGCGGAAATATCTGAACCCGAAAAATTCGGGCGTAACGCCATCCTCAGGCCGATTTCTCGTCCGAATAGGGTCCATAAACACTTTCAATCACGGCATCGGTCCAACCGATGCGCCGCATGCAGTCCAGCACATCCTGCGAAATCGCGACCTTTTTCTCCATCCCTTTTGCCGCTTCATATTGCGCCATAAATTTCGCCGGGATCTGCACATTACTGCCCTTGGCAACAATATCTTCCAGTTCCTTGCGCTCGGCAGTGTTCAGGCTTTCCCACAACACACACCGCGCCGGTGTCCATGCCGTCGGACTAAAGGTCGGGTTTTCGTCGCTCATGCGGGCACCTCACATCAAATCGTGGTGACGTAGTGATAGGCAGCACCCGGCATAAAGTCCAGATGAATAAAGGCAACTTTCGCAAACTACCACAGACAAAACGCCGACCAAAATCAACCCAGGCAATCAACTATGGATGACCCGAAAAATGGCTGGTTACCGATAAAGTTGCATCGGGATGAAAATATGTTTACCGTTTTCGTAAACTCATATTGACCTAACCGCCATCAATGTTTACCATTTTGGTAATGCCATAAAGGATTCGGTATGGCGTTAATTGCGATAAAAGACAAAGGCCTGCGCGAACTTTTCGAGAACGGTGCAACAAGACATATTGGTAAGCAGTTCCACGAAAACGCGATCATGATCCTCGATCATCTTGATAACATTACTGACATCAAAGATTGCATGGGCGTGAAGGATTTTCATGCTCTTAAAGGCACACGCAAAGGCCAATATGCCATGCATGTGACCGGAAACTGGTGCATCACTTTCAAATGGAACGGAACCGACGTTACCGTCCTTGCTTTCGAGGATTATCATTGATGCAAAACGACAAACCGCTACGCCGTAATCGCCGCCCCACCCATCCGGGCAAAATATTGCGCGAGCATTATCTGGTACCGCGCGGCATTACCCAAACGGCCCTGGCTGCCGACCTTGGCATCAGCACCAAACACCTGAGCCAGATCGTAAATGGACACACCCGTATCGATAGCACCCTTGCCGCCAAAATCGCCAAGGTACTGGAAACGACCACTCAGTTCTGGGTAAATTTGCAAGCCACGATAGACACTTGGGATGCAGAGCAGGAAACAGCAAACTGGCAACCCGCCAACGTGTATCCGGCGACACTTGCGCTCGCGTAAAGCACAAAGTGTGCTGCCTGAGCGCCTGTCTGGCAATTAAGGAAAACTATCAGAAATTTTTTGGAAAATAAAATAAAACAAGGGGCCGGAATAACCCGTAACCCCTTGAAATAATTGGTAGCGGAGGAGGGACTTGAACCCCCGACACGCGGATTATGATTCCGCTGCTCTAACCAGCTGAGCTACTCCGCCATATGGCTTTGTCGTTCGGTGTTCCGTGTCGTGCGGAACGGGGCGGTTTTTACGTCAGGGAACCGCCCTCGTCAAGCGCCTTTTTGACGTTTTTATCAAAAAAGATTACCGCAAAATCACAAGTGGCACAAAGCCGTGATAATACGGCCTGCGGTGATGCCCTGTCCGCCCTGCCCGATGCTGCCACAAAGGCAGCAAGGCTGTGCCAAGACGGGGATAACCACAGGCCGTTTTAAACGATGGTCAGGCCGCACTGGTAGCGTGACGGGTCGATGCCACCTGCGCATCGCCCGCAACGGCCTGATGCTCCTGCGTGCTGATCCAGCCGCCCCCCAAAACACGGTCGCCCTGATAAATCACGCCAGCCTGCCCCGGTGCGATGCCGAACTGGGGGGTATGCAGATCTATCCGCGCCTGTCCCGGTGTATCGGCGACAGGATAAAGCGTTGCTGTGGCCGGTGCCATGGCGGAGCGCAGTTTGACCTCAACCTCGATCCCGGCGGGGTCAATGGCGGTCGCCCCCAGCCAGTTCAGGTCTTTGACATAAATGCTGTGCTTTGCCAGCGCTGATTTAGGGCCGACGATGACCTGTCGGGTTTCGGGCACCAGTTTCACCACATAAAGCGGTTCTGCCGTACCCCCGATATTAAGGCCGCGCCGCTGCCCGACCGTGTAATGGATCAGCCCGCGATGATCGCCCATCACATTGCCATCAACATCGACAATCTGGCCGGGTTCCCCCGCTTCGGGGCGCAGTTTTTCCACCAGACGGGCATATTTGCCATCGGGGACAAAACAAATGTCCTGGCTGTCGGGTTTATCGGCCACTTCAAGGCCAAACCGGGCGGCAAGGGCACGGGTTTCAGCCTTTGAGGTCAGATGTCCCAGCGGGAAGCGCAGAAAATCAAGCTGATCCCGGGTTGTGGTAAACAGGAAATAGCTTTGATCCCGGTTGGCATCGGCCGCACGGTGCAATTCCGCCTGCCCGTTGGCCGCCAGTTTACGCTGCACATAATGGCCGGTTGCCATGCAGTCCGCCCCCAGATCGTGCGCGGTTTCCAGCAAATCGCGGAATTTGACGGTCTGGTTACATTTCACACAGGGAATCGGCGTTTCACCGCGCAGATAGCTATCGGCAAAATCATCGATCACTTCTTCGCGAAACCGGCTTTCGTAATCGAGCACATAATAGGGAATGTCGATATCCTCGGCCACTTTGCGGGCATCGTAAATATCGCGGCCCGCACAGCAGGACTTCGCCCGCGACGGCGCATTGGCCCCCATATCATAAAGCTGCAACGTGATCCCGACCACATCGTAACCTTCTGATTTTAAAAGAGCGGCTGCCGCCGAGCTATCGACCCCGCCCGACATGGCAACAACCACGCGGGTGTCTTCGGGGGCTTTGTCTATTCCAAGGCTGTTCATCGTCACATTCCCTTGGCCCACCATCGGTCAAGGCGATGGCGACCAGATTATCGATCTTTGATCCGGTATTTTAATGGCGTGTTGGCCGCGCCATCACTTTCTGTTTGCACCCTATATGGGCAAGCTTGCCTATTTTGCCAGATCAAGGCCCATTTGCCAAAAGTCGGCTTCCAGGCGGCTGGCCATGCTAAAGGTGCGGGTTAAATCGTCCATCCGGCCTGCGGCCCCGCGTTGGGTTGCCAGCATGTCGAGCAAGGTGATTTCGGCCTTGGCAACATTCTGGAAATCGTCCGAGGCATACATTTCAATCCACGCCCGGTAGGGGTTGCCCTCCAGCCTTGTATCAGAACGTGCCATCAACCGGTTTGCGATTTCGGCATATCCCACCATACAAGGCATCACAGCCACATGCAGGTCAATGATATCGCCCTGATGACCCTTTTCCAGCACATAGCGGGTATAACCGATGGTGGCGCGCGCTTCGGGCTGGCTGACGATATCTTTTTCGCCAAGCCCCCAACGATTGCAGAAATCCAGATGCAGGCTCATTTCCAGATCCAGAATAGCCGACACGGTTTGGGAATAGTGGCGCATCGCGGTCAAATCGCCCGCCTTGTAAACCGCCAGCGCATAGGCCCGGGCAAACTGGATAAGAAACAGGTAATCCTGAATCAAATAATGGCGAAAACAGTCTTCGGGCAAGGTGCCGTCGCCCAGCTTGCGGACAAATTCATGATCCACATACCGGTTCCAGACATCAGGGGCATTGGCCCGCAATTGCCCAAACAGGCTATTGGCAGGAATAATGTCGGTAAAACGATTGGTGCTGGTCATTAAGATGGCTCCACGGCTTACAGGCAAGGCATAAAACAGATCAGACCAGCCCGCGTTGGCGGAGCTGGTCCTTGATCTGGCGATAGATGGCGCTGTTCATCCCCTGCCCCGCCATAGGTCGAGGTCAAAGAAAGCCACGCAATCAGTCTTCGCGTTCGTCGATCCAAGCCATTTGAATGGCCTCAAGGATCTTTTCGTTCGATGCTTCGGGATCATCCTCGAAACCCGGCAGCGCACAAACCCATTTATGCAAATCGGTAAAGCGCAGATGCACATTGTCGGCATCCGGGTGGGTTTCTTCAAGTTCGATCGCGATATCGATTGTGTCTGTCCAGCGCATCGTCGTCCCCTTTTTCGGGTGAAAAGGCCCGGCGGTTAACAGGCCAGATTATTTATCAACCATCATATTGCGCGTCGCCGACGGCAATTGGACACGCAAGCCGTCCAGCTCGTCGCTCATGATGATCTGGCAGCCAAGACGCGACGTCTCGGTCAGGCCAAATGCCAGGTCCAGCATGTCTTCTTCGTCTTCGCTGGGCTCTTCAAGCTTGTCAAACCAGTCGCTATCAACAACAACATGGCAGGTCGAGCATGCCAGCGAGCCTTCGCATGCACCTTCCAGATCGATGCCGTTTTTATGCGCGGCTTCAAGAACGGACAACCCGTCGGCGACTTCGAATTCTTTTTCCGAACCGTCAGGTTCCACAAAAACGATCTTGGGCATCGGCGCCTTTCTCCTCGAATATAATTCTGTTTCGATCTCTGTTTATCGACCCGCTTTAGCGATGTGTCGGGACAATCGCCGCAGCAGCGTGTTTTGTCAATTCATCACGGTCCGCTCAGGTCCCGACACTGTTCACATTTTGCCCCGAAAGGGCGCGGCGAATGCCACGATCCATACGTTTTTCGGCAAATGGACGCGATGCGGTATCAAGTGCTTCGGCCAGATCATTAATAACCTGGCGATCATCGCCCTGCATGGCGGATTCCAGTTCCGCAATGCCGGCGGCTATGGTCTTTTCATCATCTTCGTCAAGCAACTCGGCATCGACCTTCATGGCGGCCTGCACGGCCAGAATGTTGCGCCGCGCTTCCACGCGGGCCTCGGTCAGCAAACGCAACTCCATATCACCACGGGCATTAACCATGCTTTCGCGCAGCATGTTGGCCATGTCGGTTTCGTTAATGCCATAGGTCGGCTTAACCGCAACTTCCTGTTCCACCCCGGTGGCTTCTTCACGCGCCGCAACCGTTAACAGCCCGTCGGCATCGACCTGGAAGCTCACACGAATGCGCGCCACCCCGGCTGCCATCGGCGGAATACCGGAAAGAACAAACCGCGCCAGCGACCGGCACTGGTCGACCATTTCACGTTCGCCCTGCACCACATGAATCATCATGGCGGTCTGGCCATCCTGATAGGTGGTAAATTCCTGGCCCTTGGCAACAGGAATAGACGTGTTGCGATCGATCACTTTTTCGACAATCCCGCCCATGGTCTCAAGCCCCAGCGACAGCGGAATAACATCAAGCAACAAGTTATCCGACCCCCCGGTCAGGGCTTCGGCCTGCAAAGCGGCCCCAACGGCAACGACTTCATCGGGGTCGATATTGGAAAGCGGTTCCTGGCCAAACAAGGCGGCAACAGCGGCACGAACCGCCGGCACACGGGTGGACCCACCGACCAGCACAACACCCTTTACGTCGTCGGAAGCCACATCGGCATCATCAAGCACCTGTTCGGTGATGGACACCGTGCGCGCAATCATCGGTGCGATCATGGCATCAAAATCGGCCCGGCTAATGCTGTGGGTGGTTTCACGGTCGTTAATATCAACAGCGATATAAACCTGATCCTCGGTGCTCAGCACTTCCTTGATCGAGCGGGCGACCTTTAACAAACGCTTGGCAGCAGAGGCATCAATCGTGTCCTCAATGCCGTCCTGTTTACGCGCCGCCAGAATATGCTCGACAATGGCATGATCAAAATCATCGCCACCCAATGCCGCATCGCCGCCGGTTGATTTAACTTGGAAAACACCCTTTTGCATTTTCAAAAGGGATATATCAAACGTGCCACCGCCCAGATCATAAACCGCATAAAGCCCTTCGGCACCGTTATCAAGGCCATAAGCCAGCGCGGCAGCGGTTGGCTCATTCACCAGGCGCAACACCTCGATCCCGGCCAGTTTGGCGGCATCCTTGGTTGCGGTGCGCGCTGCATCATCAAAATAGGCCGGAACCGTGATAACCGCGTGTTCCACATCCTGTTCAAGGGCGGCTTCGGCACGGGCTTTAAGGGCGCGTAAAATATCGGCTGAGACTTCGACCGGGGTTAACACCCGGTTGCCGACATTAAGCCGCACCATTTGCGGTTGGGCACTGGCGGTATCATCGCCCGCTGGCGCGTCGGGAATTTCAACATGATAGGGCAAGGTGCCCGCAACCGACTTCACATCTTCAAGGCCACGGCCCATCAGCCGTTTGACCGAAGACACCACCTGGCTTGCCTGGCTGTCGATCATATCCCGGGCAGCGTCGCCCACGGTGACCGTGCCGTCACTGGCATAATGCACAACAGAGGGCACAATCGCAGATCCCCCGTCGGGATTGCGTAAAACTTCGGATTTTTCGTCGCGCGACATCGCCACGACAGAATTGGTTGTGCCCAGATCGATCCCGACCGCCAGTTTACGTTCTTCCTCGTGGGGAAGCGGGGTTTGTCCGGGTTCGTGGATGGTCAGCAAAGCCATAAAATTCAATCCGTTTTAATGTATCAGGCCGCAGCCGAGCGCGCCTTTTTGGCCCGCGCTTCCTGCGCCATTTTTAACAGATAACGCAACCGCGTGGTCAATTTGCGGGCCGCATCATAGGCCCCGCCATTCATCGCAGTGGCAACTTCTTTTTCGCAATCGCGCGCCATTTTGCGCACATCACGAATAATCGCATCAATCTTCGCCCGGTCCCCGGCATCGTCCAGGGCTTCGCGCATTTCCATTGCTTCCATTAGCAATGCCGGGTCATTCACCGTTTGTCCTGCGCCGCCTTCGGGTTCAACGCCCGCCATGCGCAACATATATTCAGCACGCAATACCGGGTTTTTCAGGGTCTCGAAGGCGTCGTTCAGGCTGGCAGCCTGTTGCTGCGACAGGGCCTTTTCGCGGGCCGATTTTGTGGCAAAACGGTCCGGATGCAAGGCCTGTTGCTGTTTTAAATATTGAATTTCAATCGCATCAATATCGACATTGAAATCACGTGCGATTTCGAACCGGGAAAAATGATCCAGTTGGCCCGGCGCCTGAATGGCACCGCAGGTATCGCAAAACAGCGCCACAGCATCGACCGGCCCCTTGCAGGACCAGCAGGTTTTGTTGCCATGACGATGAGTATTGGTGTGTTTGAACACAGCAGTCATATTCTTTTCAGGCCTGTCTCATTTAACACGTTCGTCGGGTCGGGCAATATTGCCCGGTTAAAACATATGCCATCAAGGGATGGCCCCGGTGAAGACACCGGGGCCATCGACAAGATCAAGCCGGAAACCGGCGGCATCAAACGTGGAAAGATTCCCCGCACCCGCAACGACCCTTTTCATTGGGATTGCGAAACACGAAACCTTCTTCCATTTTGTCGACCGAATAATCCATCTCGGTGCCGAGCACAAACATGATTGCCTTGGGGTCGATCATCAGCTTCACGCCATCATCAAGCTGGACGATTTCGTCAAATCCGCTTTCATCATCGGCGTATTCCAGCGTGTATGACAGACCCGAACAACCCTTGCTGCGCACACCAAGACGAATCCCCGCTGACGGTTTGCCGCGGCTGTCCAGCAGTGCCTTGATATGATCAAGGGCACTGGGTGTTACATTAATTGGCGACGGTAATGCCATCCTGGTCTCCTTGTCGTCGGATAATCATGCGATTATCAGGGCAAAGCAGCTTATTCAGCGGCTTCAACCTCGGCCTTGCCGTTTTTGGTGTTGTAATCGCTGATCGCCGCCTTGATGGCATCTTCAGCCAAGATCGAGCAATGGATTTTAACCGGCGGCAGTGCCAGCTCTTCGGCGATCTGCGAGTTTTTAATCGCACCGGCTTCGGCAATGGTCTTGCCTTTGACCCATTCCGTGATCAACGAGCTTGACGCAATCGCCGAACCGCAACCAAAGGTCTTGAACTTTGCATCTTCAATGATCCCGTCGGCGGAAACACGAATTTGCAGTTTCATCACGTCGCCACATGCCGGCGCGCCAACAAGACCGGTCCCGACAGAGGTTTCGTTTTTGTCAAACGAACCGACATTGCGCGGGTTTTCATAGTGATCAAGAAGCTTTTCGCTATAGGCCATGGTTTGAACCCTCCTAAGAAGTCCTGTGTCTCTCTGTAACTATTATATAGTACGCGCGGCAATTAATGCTCGGCCCACTCGATTGATTTAATGTCGATGCCTTCCTGCGCCATTTCCCAAAGCGGGCTCATTTCGCGCAGACGTTCCACTTCGCTGCAAATCGCATCGACCGCCTGGTCCAGTTCCTCGCGGGTGGTGAAACGGCCAATCCCGATGCGCAGCGACGTATGGGCCAGTTCTTCGTCAACACCCAGGGCACGCAGCACATAAGACGGCTCCAGGGATGCCGAGGTGCAAGCCGAACCAGACGAAACCGCAATATTCTTGATACCCATCAAAAGGCTTTCACCTTCGACATAGGCAAAGGAAATATTGAGGTTGCCTGCAACACGGTTTTCTTCATCCCCGTTCAGGTAAATGTCGACCAGACGTTCGCGGAAACGGTTCAGCGTATAGTTACGCAGTTCCATAATGCGGGCGTTTTCTTCGGCCATTTCGTTTAGCGCAATATCGCAAGCCTTACCCAGACCCACAATCAGCGGGGTTGGCAAGGTGCCCGAACGCATGCCGCGTTCCTGACCACCACCGGTGATCTGGGCGACAACCCGCACGCGGGGACGACGACGCACAAACAAGGCACCAACGCCTTTCGGACCATACAGCTTGTGACCGGAAATCGACATCAGGTCGATTTTCATGTCATTCACATCAAGCGGAATTTTACCAACGGCCTGGGCCGCATCGCAATGAAAGAACACACCGCGTTCACGGCAAATCTCGCCAATTTCCTTAAGCGGCTGGATCACACCAATTTCGTTGTGAACCGCCATGATCGAAACCAGGGCTGTTTCATCAGTGATCGCCGCTTTAAGCTGTTCAAGATCAACCAGGCCATTTTGCTGAACCGGAAGGTAGGTAACCTTGTACCCTTCCTGTTCCAGATGGCGTGCACTGTCGAGAACACATTTATGTTCGGTCACAGTGGTGATCAGGTGCGGCTTTTTCTTGCCGTAAAACTTCATCACGCCTTTCAGCGCAAGGTTGTTTGACTCGGTCGCACCGGATGTAAAAATAACTTCCTTGGGCGACGCGCCAATGATGGTCGCAACCTGGCCACGGGCAAGTTCAATGGCATCTTCTGCTTCCCAGCCGAACGAATGGTTCCGCGAGTGGGCATTACCGAATTTCTCATAAAAATAAGGCAGCATTGCATCAACGACACGCGGGTCGGTCGGCGTTGTCGCCTGATAGTCCAGATAGATCGGCTTTGCTTTAAGCTCGTTCATTTTTTGGCATCCTCACTCATTTTTCTCAGGCAGCATTGCGCGCGAGTTTCTTGCGCTCTGCATTGCCCCGCATCCGGCTCCAAACACGGATAAACATATCGATCTCTTCGTTGGTTGTTTCAGCCCCCAGACTGACCCGAATGGCCGATCCCGGTTCTGCAACACCCATTTCCTTCAACACGTGGCTTTCGCGCACCTTGCCCGATGAACAGGCCGATCCCGAACTGATTGCCACCCCGGCCAGGTCCATTGCCATCACCTGCGTTTCGCCGGGCATTCCGGGCAGGATCAGGCAACTGGTATTGCCAAGGCGCACCGCATCGCGACTTGCGATCACCACTTCCGGCGCTTCGGCCAGAATTTCGTTTTCCAAACGGTCCCGTTTGGCTGTTATGTCGGCGGCTTTCGTCAATTTCTCGTCAATCAACGCAGCGGCGGCACCAAAACCGGCAATTCCGGCAACATTTTCAGTTCCGCCACGGCGGTATTTTTCCTGGCCGCCACCGCGCATTTGCGGCACCAGCATCACACCTGGCGCAATGATCAGGGCGCCAACGCCCTTGGGTCCGCCAATTTTATGGGCAGAAACCGAAACCATATCGACCAGCAAGCGCCCCATGTCAACCGGCACCCGGCCAACGGCCTGCACCGCATCACAATGAATTTTCGCGCCATATTCACGGGCCAACAAGGCCGCCTGCGTCACAGGCTGGATCACACCGGTTTCGTTATTTGCCAGCATAATCGATACCAGTACATTTTCACCGGCATCACGGCACACCCTTAACATGTCTTCCAAAGTGCGAAGGTCAATGACCCCGTTGGCATCAACCGGAATGCGCTGCGCATCATTGCGCGCTTCCATCACCGATGGATGTTCGATTGCGCTGGTCAACACCACCACATTTTCCAGCCCGTTCAGGGCCAGATTGTTGGCTTCGGTGCCGCCACTGGTGAAAATCACCCGCTCAGAATCCCCGCCCACCATGTCGGCCACCTGACGGCGGGCACGGTCCACAATCTTGCGGGCTTCGCGCCCCGCCCCATGCACAGAAGACGGATTTCCGGCAACATCAAGGGCAGCCACCACCGCATCACGGGCGGCGGCGTTCAGGGGCGCACTGGCGTTAAAATCTAGGTAAACCGGCTGTTTCATCACGTCTTTTACTGGTTTCTTCGGGCTAAAGGTTCGTTCAAATCATGGGCGACAAGATTATTGGGCCGCCACCTGGGGCTCATGGACATCAATTGTTCGGCGGTCAAACATCCGGCCAACGCCCGATATCCGACGATCCACCACATCGGCCAAACTGACCGAGGACAGATAAAGATAAATCTGGTTGCCCAGTTCTTCCCACAATTCATGGGTCAGGCAACGGCCATGGTCAGCCTTGCAGCCCTTGGGCGAACCCGATTTGCACCGCGTTGCGCGAATGGGTTCATCAACGGCCAGGATCACGTCCGAAATGCGGGTTTCCTGGGCAGAACGTGCCAGCATGTAACCGCCACCTGGCCCGCGCACCGAACGTACAAGTCCACCTTTGCGCAATTTGCCAAACAGTTGCTCCAGATAGGACAGCGAAATTTCCTGACGCTCGGCAATGTCGGCAAGGGCAACCGGTCGATCCCGGCCGCTATCGGCCAGATCTACCATTGCCATCACCGCATAGCGGCCTTTCGTACTTAACTTCACAATGTGTCCTCCTGCCTGTGCATCGCATTATCAGACAATGCGCAGGCTTTCGATTTCAATGTGCCGCAAACAAACGGCGTTCGAACAGACCCGGCTTATTCCGAAGCGGCCACAATACGCGGCTTTTCCGACATAGCAGCAGGAGCCTGCCCACCGCCTTGTTGTTCGCCTTCAAGTTCCGCCACCCGCTGGCGCAATCCCTGAACGTCACGGGACAGATCTTCAAGCGCGCGGGCGATCGGGTCCGGCAAATCGCCAACCGGGGTGCCATAGGCACAGAACCGGTCGTCTTTTTCGCGGCGAACGATCTTGGCCGGGATGCCCACAACCGTCGCCCCTTCGGGGACTTCGGCCAGAACAACGGCATTGCCGCCGATGCGGGCATTACGGCGCACGGTAAACGGCCCCAGAATTTGCGCACCGGAACCAACGATCACACCGTCTTCCAGTGTCGGGTGCCGTTTCAAGCCGCGTTGACCGTCACTATCAACACTTGGCGCGGTCCCGCCCAGCGTGACGCCCTGATACAAGGTAACGTCATCGCCAATTTCGGCGGTTTCGCCAATAACAACCCCCATGCCGTGATCGATAAAAAATCTTTTTCCGATCGTCGCACCCGGGTGAATTTCAATGCCGGTCAGCCAACGGAAAATTTGCGATAAAAACCGCGACAGAATCCGAAAACCCCGCTTCCACAGCCAGTTGGTGACACGATATCCCATGATCGCATGAAACGCCGGGTAACTCAGCACGACCTCCAAACGGGACCGTGCTGCGGGATCGCGGGCGATCATCGCATCTATTTCCTGGCGAATTATCTTGAACATGGGGCAGTCCCCTGTGTAATAAGTAGCTTCGATTTCCGGTAACCGCCCGTATCGGCGTATCGTCGCGCAAGGCGCAACAAGCGTCGTTATGGCTGTCCGGTTGACCGAAATATAGGATAACCGAGTAACGTGGTCAAGTATTTGCCCCAAGCAATTTATGACAGCAGCACAAAAAAGCACACAAATCTACTCGGGTATATTCTTCCTACTGCACACACATTCGCGGACAGGAGCTGTCTGATCCATGCCTGAGGTCATTTTTAACGGCCCCGAAGGGCGCCTTGAGGGGCGTTATCATCATAACGGTGCCGACAATTCGCCTATCGCGCTTATTCTACATCCGCACCCGCAACAAGGCGGGACCATGAACAACAAGTTGTGCTTCAACCTGTTTAACATGTTCAAAGACCGCGGTTATTCCGTCATGCGATTTAATTTCCGTGGCATTGGCCGCTCGCAAGGCGTGTATGATCACGGCATTGGCGAACTGTCCGATGCAGCATCCGCCCTTGACTGGATGCAAACTTACAATACCAATTCGCGCTCTACCTGGGTGGCGGGGTATTCGTTTGGTGCATGGATCGGCATGCAGCTTTTGATGCGTCGCCCGGAAATCGACGGATTTATCTCGATTGCCACGCCCGCCAGCGATTATGACTTCACCTTTTTGGCCCCTTGCCCGTCTTCAGGCATTATTATTCACGGGACTCGTGATGAAAATGTGCCGTTAAGTTCGGTGACCAAGCTGGGTGACAAGCTGAATTCGCAAAAAGGCATCGAAGTCAGCATGTGCATGGTTGAAGGTGCTGACCACTATTTTGCCAAACAGCAAGAAGAAGTGGTTCGCCAGACATCATCCTATCTTGACAAGCGCGGCGCGTAAATCGCGCCTGTGCGATTTACGGCAACGTTCGTAAATCAGCGACACACAAAAGGGCTGCCTGGCATGTTCAGGCGGCCTTTTGTGTTCGATACAAACGCCCGCCCAAACACGGTGCGCTGACCCCGGTGGTGCCCGGAAAACTCAGCGGCAGGTTTTCCAAATGCCGCACGGCAAGATACCCGAAACATTCGGCCTCTACCGCATCCCCGTCCCAGTCCAGTTCATCCACGGACCGAACGGGAACCCCGAGATTTTCGCCCAGTTTTTTCATAACAAAGCGGTTATGACGCCCCCCGCCGCATATGAACCATTGCAAGGGTGCGACTGGCAAATGGTTAACCGCCGCCACAATGGCCGAAACGGTACATTGCGATAATGTTGCCGCTCCATCCGCCAGTGTCAGCCCGGCATCCGTGATCAGGCCATTAATCGTTGCGGCCATGTCCTCCCGATCCAGCGATTTGGGCGGGACCCGATCAAAATAGGCATCTTGCAGAAATGTCATTTCAACGAAAGAATCAACCTGGCCTGATAACGCCGTTGCCCCATCCTGATCAAACGGGTTGCCTGTATGATGCAACATCCAGTCATCAATCCGGGCATTTCCCGGCCCGCAATCAAAGGCAACAAGATCCTCGTTCGTGCCAATCCAGGTTACATTCGACACACCACCGATATTAAGCACCGCCACGGGCGCGTCGATGCCCGCACTTTTGATTAAGGCCGCATGATAAACCGGTGCCAAAGGCGCGCCCTGCCCCCCTTGCGCCACATCGGCCAGGCGAAAATCGGCAACAACGGGAATATTTGTAAGTTCCGCCAGCATATAAGGCGTTCCGATCTGGCGGGTGATCCCGCTTGCCGGTTCGTGAAAAACGGTCTGCCCATGAAAGCCAATCACGTCAATATCTGCGGCAACCATTCCGGCTTGTGCCAGCAATGCCGCCACGGCTTGCGCATGACATTTTGTCAGATCATCGGCGACAACATGTTCGCTGTTCGTGGCAGCACGGCTGCCAAAAAAGCCCCGTATTCTATCGCGCAATTGCGGTTCATAGGGAACGGAAACAAAATGCCCGGTGCGCCGAACTTCGACCCCGTCGGTTTCAACAATCGCGGCATCGACAGCATCCAGCGATGTTCCGCTCATCATGCCGATTGCCCGGTACCACTTGTTTTGCATCGGTTGCCTCCGCCGTGCATGTCCCACCATGTTTCAGCTTGCAGTCCAATCTGAAACAGAAATTTCCCCGCCTTTCTGATGCGGGCCTGCATTGTTCATGCAAACTGTTTAACATCCAATAACCGCGGGCCTCGCCCTGTAAAAACACGTTGTAAAATGCGCCGATGCGCGATGGTTGCTGTTTTTGCCGATTTTGTGCTAAATCATCGCCCGCAGGCTGGCACCATCGCCAACTGCTTCGTATTTGACAATCACAACATAACATAGCGCAAAAACAATGACTGAAATGAAGTCTGATTTTCTCCGCGTCATGAACGAACGCGGTTACATCCACCAATGCACTGATAACGAAGGCCTTGATGCCTATGCGTCAGAAAAAAAGGTGGTGTGCTATGTGGGTTATGATTGCACCGCAGACAGCCTGCATGTCGGGTCGCTGGTTTCGATCATGATGCTGCGCTGGCTGCAAAAATGCGGCCATAAACCCATTGTCCTGATGGGCGGCGGCACGACCCGCATTGGCGATCCCACCGGCCGCGACGATGCCCGCCCGGTTCTGACAGACGACATCATTGCTGGCAACATGGCCGGCATTCGCAAGATTTTTGAAAAATTCCTGACTTTTGGCGATGGTCCGACCGACGCCATCATGGTCAACAATGCCGACTGGCTTGACAGCATTAATTACATCAGCTTCCTGCGCGATTTTGGCCGTCATTTTTCGGTCAACCGCATGCTGAGCTTTGATTCCGTCAAGATCCGTCTTGAACGCGAACAGTCGCTGAGCTTTCTTGAGTTCAACTACATGATTTTGCAGGCTTACGACTTTGTTGAACTGGCCCGCAAATATGGCTGCGTTTTGCAAATGGGCGGATCAGACCAGTGGGGCAACATCGTTAACGGTGTTGAACTGGGCCGTCGCGTTGACGATGCCGCCTTGTTTGGCCTGACAACGCCACTGATCACCACCGCCTCGGGTGGCAAAATGGGCAAAACTGCGTCGGGCGCAATCTGGCTGAACGAAGAACGCTTGTCAGCCTATGATTACTACCAGTTCTGGCGCAATACCGAAGACGCCGATGTCATCAAATTCATGAAGCTGTTCACCGAACTGCCGATGGAACAGATTGCGGAATATGCCAAACTTGAAGGTGCGGCGATCAATGATGCCAAAAAGATACTGGCATTTGAAGCCGTGAAGTTATGCCGGGGCGAAGATATCGCCCATGCGGCTGCCGAAACTGCCCGCAAAACGTTTGAAGAAGGTGTTCTGACCGACAGCCTGCCGACAGTCGAAATCGCCAAAGCCGAGCTTGATGACGGCATCCCGGCGTTTGACCTGTTCCGCCGTGCCGATCTGGCAAAAACCGGTGGCGAAGCGCGACGCCTTGTCAAAGGTGGCGGTGCCAAAATCAATGACGAAAAGGTCGATGACGAAAATCTTGTCATTACCTCGGCGGCGATTGACGACACTGGCGTGATCAAACTTTCAGCAGGTAAAAAACGCCATGTTCTGATCCGCCCGGTCTGATCTGGTAGCCCTGCTGAATGAATAAAACGCCCTGGCACACCAGTGTCAGGGCATTTTTTTAAAGCATATTTCCTTTAATCGCAGGAACAACCCGGAACAGGGGGTAATCCGTCACATGTTTTCGCCGTTTATCCCGGTTTGGCCCCGGTAATCAGGTTGCGGAACACACCTGGCACAATGGTCGATAGCGGATTAACCACAATGTTGGGGTTTTCAACCGCACCTTCCACGGTGTAAGTCGGGGCAAACACGCCGCCGCCTTCCTCACCCACCAGCAAATCCCCAATAAGCGGGATTTTACCCAATACCGAATTTAACGCATAAAACGGCACAATCGACCCGGCAATCCTGATTTCGTCGGTCGCCAAATCAATGCTGCCATTCGCCGTCACACCGATTGCAGCACCGTTTGCCGCCACCTTGGTAAGCGAAAGCACATCGTTGGAATAGGTAAATTCACCATCCATCGCATCAAAGATAATGCCTTTACCCTGCAATGAATCAACCAGCCCCAACAGGGATGCCGCATTCAAAACCCGCGCGCCTAACGGTGCATTCACAATACGGAAATTGTCGATATGCGCGGTGCCGGTAAAGGGCTGCGAATATTTACGATCATCGACAAGGCCTTGCACTTTCATTTTACCCTCGCGCAAGTCGCCATACAAATCGATCGCGGCCAGAAAACGACCCGCATCATCGGTGGTTACCTGCACCTTGCGCTTGCCACCGGCAACCGGTTCAACCTGGGCAAAGACATCGGCAGTACCATTCAGTTTGCCGTTTAAAACAATCGAACGCCATTCGTCTCCTTCAACATGGATCGATCCCTTTACCGCCGTCACCACCTGGTCACGGGCGGCCAGCAGTTCGCCGACATCAAGAAAGATTTTTTTCTTCCCTCCCCGGCGAGATGTCTGTTCGCCAATCCCCCCGCTTTCGGGGCCCTTGGGGGCTGTTTCGGCCGACGTGTCGGTCTTTTTGCCATCACTTCCGCCTTTGCCATCTGATGACGCCCCAACAAGCCACGGGCGGGCATCAAACCTGTCGGCAACGACTTCAATTTCAGAATCATCCTTCAGGCGGCTATAGGTAATCTTGCCGTTTTCAATAACCGCATTATCACCCTTGGCATAAAACCGTTTGGCTTCCAGATTGATTTTAATCGTCGGAAATTCAAGCGTCTGGCCGACGCTATTGCCCGCACCATTATCCACGGCCGTGTCATCTGCTTGCCCCGTTGGCGAAGAGGCGGCAGCGTCCTTTGGCCTGCCATTTGCCGTCAAAAACCGGCGCAGATCAATCTGGTCACCAGTCAGATCAACCTGCAAGGCGCCATTGTCTTTGACAATCAACGTCCCCGAAAGCCCGCTATTTTGACGGAAATGCCCATTCGCCAGGTCAAAATGAACTTTATCGTCCAGTTTGTTATCCCCGCGCCAGCGTCCGCTGGCCAAAATGCCAACATCGGGTGCTGTCAGATCAAAATTACGTACAACACCGCTGCCGTCCGGCTTAAACACAACGTCAAATCCCAGCTTTCCGGGCGTTTGCACATCCTTGTGATAGTCTGCCTCGGCAATATCAACGATACTGTTGGCAATGTCAGTCTTGCCTGAAACCTCAACATCCCCGGCACGGATCACCTTGATTTCAACATTGCCATCCGCCGTGCCGTGCAGAAACGATGACACATCAATGCCAATGTTATTTAAAGCGCTCAGGTCAAACGTGCCGCCCAGTTGATAATGACTGGTGAGCGGCGTTTTATCGTCGAAACTTTCAACCCAGTCGATGGTGTTCTGGCCCTGCCCCAGCTTGGCATCACCTTTAAGTTCCAGTCCCTTGGTGTTGACCTGCAATTCAAAATTGCCATCCGCAATATCAAGATCGCGAAACACCTTGGTCACAGTGGCCTTGTCTATCCGCGACGCGGCGGCAACCTCAACATCGTCAAAGCTCAGATCCGACAGCAACGGAAACGACAATTTGACCCGGGTTGACTGGCTGCCGGAAAGCTGTTTGGGATCAATCCCCAGTTTTTTGGCAAATCCCAAAGGTTCATGATCGATCAGGTTCATGGCATCGCGCACACCGCCATGAACAACAAAATCAATATTTGCCCATTCATTGTCGGTATCAAGACTGGAAAAAACCAGTTTTGCGCTGTCAACATTGATACCATTTGCCGCACCACTATCGACAAAAATGCTGAAACTGTTGGCATCAAATTCGGCCCGCCCTGCGGCCTGTGTCACCTTGGGCATACCGGGCAAATACTGCACATCGATACCAGACATGGTCATATCGCCGTTGACATGATCAATCGCTGCATTGCCATCGGGGCCGCGATGCATGGCAAGGTCAATCTGCGCGCGCTGAACCCCACCGCCCGACAGGTTTTTAATCACCCATTCGCGCGGGTTATCCCCCAGTGTTTCAGGCCAAAGGTTGGGTAAATCATCGGTCGCAACATTTGTTACTGCGGCATTAAGCTGCACCGCCCAATTGCCCAGCGGATGATCAATTTCTGAATTCATCTCAAGCCCGATTTTGCCAGTTTGCACCTTAACATCGTTAAAGGACAATTTACCGGGCACATAGATCAGGGTCGCCTTGCCACCATCAATATCGTAAACCGAATTAAGCGGGGTGGGCAATTGCACCCTTCCTGCACCCGCTTCAAGGCGGGCAACAACATTTTGCACGCTGCCATTCGCGCCCAGAATGACATCAAAATCCCCCGACACCGGTAAATCAAACCGGTCCAGACCAATAAATTCCGACGATATCGTTGAAAGCGACGCCGGGATCACCTTGCTGATATGTGTTTTCAGGTCAATGCGCTGATCCCGGGTGGAATAGCTGGCCGTTGCCGAAACATCCGTGGTCATTTCCCCGGCGGTGACCGACATTTTCATATCGGCATCAATGCCCGCCGGGCTGCGCGACAAACGAATATCGGCATCTGGCGCAGACCACACCACGCCCAAAAGCCGGTCTTCAACCTTCAGGTCGGCCTTGTAGATACCAAAACTCTCAAAATAGGCCGCAGCGGGAAAATCCTCTGCTTCGCCCGACAAAATCGCCACAACCCTGCGCATAATAACACTGCCCGACACCAGTTCCTGCTCGGTCATGTCACCGGCTTGGCCGCTGGTTCCGGCAGCATCGCCATCACTTGGCGATATCACAGCATCTGGTGCTATATGGCCGACGGTGCCCGTTGCCGCGCCATCGGCACCTGGCATAGTTGTGCCATCGGCACCCGGCATAGGCGAACCATCGGCACCGGGCAAAATTGTGCCGCTGGCATCTGGCACACCGGTGTTTTTTGCCTCATCGGCACCTGGCAGAACATTCGCCAGATCGCCCGACAAACCGACATCAAAACGGCCATCGCTATGGCGCACCAGTCGCATACGCGGTGCAATCAGGTCTATCTCGCGCAGGGCCAAAACGCCGTCAAAAAGGGCACGACTGGAAAAAACAACATCGGCAGCAGGCATCCGCAGCATTTCGCGACCATTGGCCTGGCGCACGGAAATCTGGCGCATACGGACGTCGAATTTTTCTTCCCATCCGCGCCACACCAGCACCATGTCTTCGACATCGAATTTCAGATCACCGGAACTTTTATTGAGTTCTGCAAGAATATAGGGCGCAAACCGGTTTAACGATACCGGCCCCTGTGACAGTCGCCATATCAATACCCCGGAGAACACACCGACAAACAGAACGCAAAATGCGAACAGGGATGCCATAACCCGGGAAGCTTTTTTAACGCGCCTCAATGACCTGTTTTCTCCAAACCCGCTTACATCCAGTTTTTCTGATCAAAGCATTAACGCAGAACAAGGCAAAGGGTTTCCGTGATTTTGCCTTAAATTAACACTGATCTGATCCCGATTGTTGTTTACAGGGCCTTTTTGTCATCTCCAAGAGAGGTTATGACTAAAGTGTGATTTAACATCAAAAAGATGCTGCCAGAATGCCGTTCCGGGCAAATGGCGCCGGAAATGTGCAAAACAACCAAAGGAAGGCCCATCGTGACCCTTGCCTGGACCCAACAGACGCTGCCAGCGCCCTTTGACGCTGAACGGTGCAAAACCGGCTTTGAACGCTGGCTTGATCTTGCGCGCAAACCGATATGGGAAAACATGGCCGACCGGTTTGCCCAAATGGCCGAGGAGCCCGCACACCGTGCTGTTCTGGCGGCCCTGTTTGGCAACAGCCCCTATTTGACCAGCCTGGCCCTGCGCGACCCCGACATGATTGCACAGGCCTTTGACAATGGGCTGGATCACGCGTTTGACCTGGCACTGGACGATGTTAAAATCGCCGCCAGTGCGGCCGGCACCGATCAGGCAAATACCATGATGCGCGTGCGCCGCGCCAAGCGCCGGGCCGCCCTTGTCATCGCCCTGGCAGATATCAGCAAAAGCTGGGATCTGGTGCAGGTGACTGCGGCGATTAGCAAAACTGCTGAAATCACATTGAATTACACGCTGGCCCATTGTCTGTCGGCCACGGCACGCCAGCGCAATCTTGATATCCCCCACCCCGATGACCCCCTGCGCGAATGTGGCATCTATGCCATTGGCATGGGCAAACTCGGTGCCAACGAACTTAACTATTCATCCGATATCGATCTGATTTTTTTATATGACGGCGAAAAAATCGGCTGGGTTGACCCGGACAGGATGCAGCAAATTCTGGTGCGCATGGTGCGCGATGTTACCCGCATCATGGAAGAACGCACCGGCGACGGTTATGTTTTTCGCACCGATTTGCGCTTGCGCCCCGACCCGGCATCAACCCCGCCGATCCTCTCGGCACTGGCAGCAGAAACCTATTACGAAACCGTAGGCCAAAACTGGGAACGGGCCGCCATGATCAAGGCCCGCATCGTTGCGGGCGATTACACCGCCGGGCAGGCATTTTTAAAAATCCTGCGCCCGTTTGTCTGGCGTAAACATCTTGATTTTCTGGCAATCCAGGACATTCATTCGATCAAACGGCAAATTAATGCGCTGCGCGGTGGTAGCAAGGTTAATGTGCCGGGCCATAACATTAAACTTGGCCGTGGTGGCATTCGCGAGATTGAATTTTTCGCCCAGACCCAGCAATTGATCTGGGGCGGGCGCGAAGTGTCCTTGCGGTGCAAAAGCACATGCGATGCCCTGCGCGAATTATGCGACTTCAAACAGATATCCGAAACCGTGCGCGATGAACTGCTGGAAGCCTATGAATTTTTGCGCATTGTCGAACATCGCCTGCAAATGACCCATGACCAGCAAACCCAAACCCTGCCCGAAACCGAGGAAGGCCTTTCTGCACTGGCATGTTTTCTGGGATACGACACCAGCGACGCCTTCAAAACAGACCTGATGGGCTATTTGCGCCGGGTCGAATCACATTATGCCGAATTGTTTGAAGAAGATTCCCCGCTGGGCGGCAGCGAGGGCAGCCTGGTTTTCACCGGCACCGAAGACGACCCCGAAACCATCAAACAATTGCACCAGATGGGCTTTGAAAATGCCAGCATGATTTCCACAACTGTTCGTGGCTGGCATCACGGGCGCTATCGCGCCACACGGTCGCGCCGGGCACGCGAGATTTTAACCGAACTGATGCCAACCCTGTTAAAATCATTGTCGGAAACCACCAATCCCGATATGGCCTTTCGCGCCTTTGACGAGTTTTTAAAGGGTCTGCCTGCCGGGGTGCAGTTATTCTCGCTGCTAACCGCCAACCCGGAACTGTTACGCCTGCTGGCCCAAATCGCCGGGACAGCCCCCCGCATGGCCAAATATCTGGGGCGCAATGCCAGCGTACTGGATTATGTTCTGATGTCGGGCTTTGATGATGAATTGCCCAACGCGAAAACCATGCTGGTGCAGCTTAACGAACAACTGTCCCAGCCCGGCGCGGAAATGGTGGAACAATGGCTTGATATTGCGCGGCAATGGGCCAACGATCAGAAATTCCGCATCGATGTGCAAACCATCCATAACCGCCACACGCCCCATCAGGCCGGGCGGGCGCTGGCCGACGTCGCCGACGTTTCCATTCGCGGATTATTTCCGCGCATCGCCAGTGATTTCGCCCAAAAACATGGCGGGTTTGATGAAGGCGGGCTGGCGGTATTTGCCCTTGGCAAACATGGCGGGCAGGAACTGTCGCCCGGTTCCGACCTCGATATGGTTTTTGTCTATGACGTGCCCGAGGGATGCGATGAATCCGATGGCGAAAAACCCCTGTCGCCGGGTCATTATTTTATCCGCCTTAGCCAACGCTATATTAACGCATTGTCGGCCCCCACAGCCGAAGGAGTGCTGTTTGAAACCGATTTGCGCCTGCGCCCCAGCGGCAGCAAAGGGCCACTCGCCTGCCATTTCAACAGTTTCGATGCCTATCAGAACAACGAAGCATGGACATGGGAACATATGGCATTAACCCGCCTGCGCCCGGTTTATGGCCCGGAAAAACTTCAACAAAAGGTTATGGACTGCACACGCAAGGTTTTATGCAAACAGCGCGATCCTCATAAACTGGTGCGCGATGTTTATGATATGCGCAACCGCATGGCGGCCAGCAAAGGCACCGATCAGGCGTGGGATATAAAATTGCGCCGGGGCGGACTGGTTGATCTGGAATTTATTGCGCAATATTTGCAGTTAAACCACGCCCATGATCACCCCGAAATTTTATCCTCGACCACGCGCAAAGTTCTTAAACGCCTGGGCAGGGCGGGCATTTTACCTGCCAACGAAGCGGCATGGCTGGCAAATGCCGCGTCGTTCTGGTTGGCATTACAGGCCATGATCCGCCTGACCACCGAGGGCCGGTTTAACCCCGACAATGCCAGCACCGATTTACGTCGCATGTTGGCCAGCGCCGGCCAATGCGAAGATTTTGCCAAACTGGAACAAAAACTGACCGACACCGCACACGAGGTAAAACAGGTCTATGACCGCCTGATCACCGAACCGGCCGAAAAACTGGGCCCGGTTGCCCCGCCAGACTGAACCGTTTTCCCCCAACGACCCTATAATATCCCGGAAATGACAACGCCTCAAAAACAAGGATCACACCCATGAGCATTGCAGTTGGAGATAAAGCCCCTGATTTTGACCTGCCGACCGATGGCGGCGGCCATGTAAAATTGTCCGATTTGCGCGGTAAGCCGGTGGTGATTTATTTCTATCCCAAAGATATGACGCCGGGCTGCACCACCGAATCATGTGACTTTCGCGACCAGAACCCCGATTTTGCGGCGCTGAATGCCAAAATCATCGGCATTTCAAAAGACAGTGCCGCTCGCCACGACAAATTCAAGGCCAAGCATGATTTGAACTTCACCCTGGCCTCGGATGAAGAAAGCGATACCTGCGAAAAATACGGTGTGTGGAAAGAAAAAAGCATGTATGGCAAAAAATACATGGGGATCGAACGCACCACAGTGCTGATTGATGGCGAAGGTGTCATTCGTAATATCTGGGAAAAAGTGAAGGTCAAAGGCCATGTCGACGCGGTTTTGGCCGCAATCAAAGCCCTTTGAGGCACCTTTCGTAGCATGACGTTACACGACTGGCCGCAACCCTGATATTTGCGGCCAGTTCCATTTTAACTTACCCGTTTTGCTGCCGGTTGGCGGCCTGATGGCCTTACCTGCCAAAGAATAATTTTCTATTTTGCTGCATATTTCCATTATTATTGTTTAATTTCAATTCATTGAACAAATTCAGAAAGTTTGCATCGCATGGCGCATGCATCTTGCAAGTGCGGGTTAATAATATGATATTCATGAATTGGGAGTTTATACGACCGTCATGTGGCGGTCGGGACAGACAATTTGAACGTATGCATGGCGGGACCCGTTAATGAGCAAGAATGTCGTTGATCTTGACGATCAAATGTTAGCCGATTTCAAGGATGAAGCCCGCGATATCATCAGCAGTCTTGACGTGCATTTGCAAAATGCCCATTCGCAAGCCAACCGCGATAGCATTCTTACGGCAATTCAGCGCGAAGTTTTTAACTTGCGATACAAGGGCAAATCGGTAAACGCCCCGCTGATCAACCTGACCAGCCACCGCCTTGCCGATTATGTCACCAGTTGCCGCGAATTAACCGATGATTCCATCGCCGACATTCAGTCTTTCGTCGACAAGATCGAAGGCATTTTAAGTGGCGATATTTCCGGCACCAGCACCGATTCCGCAGAATTTGTCCGCGAACTGCCCTCCAAACGCGCCCCCGATATTGACCCGGCCTGGCTGAGCAAAACCAATGTCGAAGCGCTTCTGG
This sequence comes from uncultured Thalassospira sp., assembly GCF_963976115.1. GTDB lineage: Bacteria > Pseudomonadota > Alphaproteobacteria > Rhodospirillales > Thalassospiraceae > Thalassospira. The sequence continues at coordinate 295,739 of NZ_CAXBJJ010000007.1, read as the reverse complement.
TGATTCCGCAACGCTCGATGGCAGCGATTGTGGAACGCGAACTGGCCGCCTGTGGCTATCGCAGTTCGGCCACCCAGTCTTCGTTCGAGGCATTGGAACTTGCCGTTCGCACCCGGCCCGATTTTATCATTGTTGCCAAAACAATTGATGATCTCGACGGTGTTGATCTGGTCAGCGCCTTGCAAGCCATGCCCAAAACCCGCGACATTCCAACGGCTGTTTTAACCTCCGATGCCCTTAATCATGCCTCCTTGCGTGATTTGCCATTTCGCACCGCCATCATCCGCAAAGGTGCGCCCTTTGGCGACGACCTGGCCGAAGCCCTGGCACGCTTTAATATCACCTGATCGGATGCCGCCCGCGGCGGTGATCAAACCGCGCGGGTATCCAAACGCCATTTGACGACAAAAACGGACCATGCGACACAGCACAGGTCCGTTTTTCATTATCATCTTCGCCGCCACCTGCTATGGAAACCATGTCCCAAACCCTTGCATCCGCCGCCAAACAAGCCCTTTTAACCGTGGACCCCACGCAAAAGGCCCATCTAAGCATCGACCAGGCGCGACAATGGCGCAAAGGTATCATTACCGAGGTTGGCCGGGAAGACCTGCCCGACCGACCGGCGCGCCCGGCCAAACCCGAAACCTTACCGCCCAACAAAATGCCCAAACGCAGCAAGGGCGGGATAAAGGGGCGCATTGGTTTATTGCACGCACTGGCCCATATCGAACTTAATGCCATTGACCTGGCATGGGATATTGCCGTGCGTTTCCCCGACGAAAACATGCCGCGCGATTTTCATGATGCCTGGGTTCAGGTTGCCGCCGACGAAGCCAAACATTTTCTGATGCTGACCAAACGGCTCGGCGAATTGGGGGCGGCCTATGGCGATTTGCCCGCCCATGATGGCCTGTGGCAAAGCAGCATGGAAACCGCCTATGACCTTCTCGCCCGCCTTGCCGTGGTGCCGATGGTGTTTGAAGCCCGCGGGCTGGATGCCACACCGCCAACCGTCGCCCGCCTGATCGCCAATGGCGACCCCGAAAGTGCCGAAATTTTAAAGCTGATCGCCGCCGAAGAGGTCGCCCATGTCAGTGCGGGGCGCAAATATTATGAAATGATGTGCGACAAGCGCGGCCTGCCCTATTACACCACCTGGCACGCCCTGTTGCGCAAACATTTACGCGGCCCGCTTAAGCCGCCGTTTAATGACGAAGCCCGCTATGACGCCGGTATGCCGCCAGATTATTACCAGGATTATGTTCTGGAATTGCCCGGCGAAGGGGATGACGCCGAAGGCACGGCCTAAACTCACAAACATTACTGCCGGGCAACGTCCCCCGGCAGTAATGCCCCTGTGCCATACCCGACTGACCTGTTATCCCGACATCTCAAGACGAAACCTTACACGGACCAGCGACTTTACCGGGAACCGGCAGGGTACGAGACGACCCGCGAAACACGGCAATATAAAGCCCCAGCCCGATCAACACCGCCCCGCCAATCTGAACAACACCAATATCGCTTCCTAAAATAACGGCAGACAATATCAACCCCGATAACGGGTTAATCAAATGGGCGGCGGCGGCCTTGCTGGCCCCGAACCGTTTGATCAGATACAGCCACATAAACATCGCACCTAATGTAATCACGACCGCCAGATACAAAATCGCCATCAAGGTTTGCAAATGCAGTGCCGCCTGCCATTGCACCAGTTCGGGGGCCCGAAACAACGCCAACGGCACCAAAACCAGCCCGCCCACCAGCGATTGCCAAAAATTGACATCCACCGGCGATGCCGCAACCGATCGTGCCCGCAAATAAACCGTGCCAAAGGCAAAGGCTACCGTGCCGCCAAAGGCCATGGCATAGCCCGTCAGCATGTCCATGCAGGTTGTACCAGCACGTGCCATCGTTATCCCCGTTCCAGGCTGCCACACAGCAACACCAGCCACACCCACAATACAAATGACAAAACCAGTCAGCCTTTGTGCATTCAAAGTTTCCTGCCCGATTAAAACAGCAACCACGCTGGTTAATAGCGGCGCACAACTAATGATAACGATCAGCACCGGCGCGGGCACTGTTTGCAATGCCAAAAAACTCAACCCCAAATACAGCGCATTATTCAAGACACCGGCAATGGCGCCAAAACGCATGACCGGCCTTTGCAAAAAATGCCATCTGCCGCGCAGCACAAACGGCAGCAAACAAGCCGCGCCCACCAAAAAACGAATGGCAAGCAACACAATCGGATCAAGATCGGCAATCGCGCCCTTGCCAACGACAAAGGCCGATGACCACACCAGGCTAAAGCCCGCAAACAACCCAACGATACGTCCCATCAGACAGTTCCTTTGTTCATTGAAAAACATTGCCCGAAGTTTGCCCGCCGCTGCTTCAATTGGAAAATTAATTAAAAAGACGATCAAATCAGTTATAGTGATTTGATGAATATATGCCTTTGCCCCTCACACATCAGCCACGGTAACCCGCCATGATATCTCGCAACGTCAACCATTCCCTGCCATCCCCGGCCCTGCGCCTTGATGACCGGCGGATCACGCTGGAGCAATTACGCACCTTTGTCGCTGTTGCCGAAATGCTGGATTTTCAGCTTGCCAGCAATGCCTTAATGCGCAGCCAGTCTGCCATTACCCAAAGCCTGCAAAAACTGGAAGAAATCCTGTGCTGCCGCCTGATTAACCGGCGACGCGGCCAGGTCGCCGATTTAACCAGGGATGGCAGGCGGCTTTTACCCATGGCGGAAGAAATTTTATCGCGCCTGTCTGCCGCCATCGACAGCTTTCGCCAGCCCGAATTACAAGGTCGCGTGCGGTTGGGCGTGCCCGATGATTTTCCGCTTGGCAACATCGCCAACGCGGTGCGACGCTGTATGGAAATCAACCCGTTTTTGCGGGTCGAGGTTACATCTGCGCTCTCATCGCACGTGTGCGAGCAATACCGGCAAGGCAATATCGACATCATCATTTATAAAAATATGGCTTCTGCCATCGCCCCGGAAACCCCGGATCGCCCCACACCAAATCTTGCAACGAACACGGTTTTGCATCGCCAACCGCTTGGCTGGATCGCATCAAAAACCATATCGCCCGATCTCGATGGCGACATTGCCCTCGTCACTTTTCCCGATGGCTGTGCCTATCGCGCTGCCGCAATTGCCGCGATTGAACAAGCTGGCAAAGGTTATTTTAACGCCTATCGCAGCGCGTCTTATCACAATATCCGCCAGGCGATTTCTGCCGGGCTGGGTATTGGCATCCTGCCGCACGATGCCAAGAGCGAGGACCACGTTATTTTAAACCAGCCCGACATTTTGCCCCCCTTGCCCGACATCGACCTGACCCTGACCTACGAGCAGAAAAATCCGCTTTTTAGCCAGTTTGTAAACCAGCTTATGCGCAATAGCGACTTTGCCATTGCCCATGCTGCTTAACGCAGCGCTGGCGCTACGAGATAAATTAGAAGCATTTGATGTAACGCAAGGCCACACCGGGATGAACTGCTATCATGTTGCCCTGTGATAACCCCGGTTATCGCCAGCCATAAACATATCAGGAGGGACGAACATGCCTGCCACAATGAAAGCCGCCGTCGCGCGCGAATTTGGCAAACCCCTGTCAATCGAAGACGTCACCATTCCCAAAGTGACCCCCGGCACCATTCTGGTTAAAATCGAAGCATCGGGCGTTTGCCACACCGATTTGCATGCCGTTGAAGGCGACTGGCCGGTCAAACCAAACCCGCCCTTCATTCCTGGTCATGAAGGCGTTGGTGTTGTTGCCGAAATTGGCGCAGGTGTTAAATCGGTCAAGGTTGGCGACCGTGTCGGCGTGCCGTGGCTGTATTCGGCCTGCGGGCATTGCCATCACTGCATCACCGGCTGGGAAACCCTGTGCGGCGAGCAAATCAATACCGGCTATTCCATCAATGGCGGCTTTGCCGAATATGTTCTGGCCGATCCCAACTATGTCGGCCACTTACCCGATACGCTTGAATTTGGCAATGCGGCCCCGGTTCTATGTGCCGGTGTCACGGTTTACAAAGGCCTGAAAGAAACCGAATGCAAACCCGGTGAAACAGTTGTCATTTCCGGCATCGGTGGCTTGGGCCACATGGCCGTGCAATATGCCAAGGCCATGGGCATGAAAGTTATCGCTGTTGACATCACCAACGAAAAACTGCAACTCGCCAAAGACCTCGGTGCGGACTGGACGCTGAACGCCGCCGAAACCGATGTGGTTGCCGAAGTGCAAAAACAGATGGGCGGTGCCAATGGTGTGCTGATAACGGCGGTATCTAACAGTGCCTTTAAACAGGGCGTTGGCATGCTGGGCCGTCACGGCACCATGGCGCTCTGCGGCCTGCCACCGGGAACGTTCGAACTCGATATTTTTGATACCGTCCTGTCACGCAAAACCATTCGCGGCTCCATCGTCGGCACCCGTGCCGATTTGCAAGAAGCCCTGGAATTTGCCGGTGACGGCAAAGTGCATTCGCACTTCACCACCGAACCGATTGAAAACATCAATTCCATTTTCGACCGCATGCGTGGCGGCAAAATCGACGGTCGCATCGTTATGACGATCTGACCTGTCGCAGCTTCGCCATCCACACCCATTAATGCCGTGCCGGTTTCACCCCCGGTGCGGCATTTTCGACTTCAAAACCACTCATGCCCTGCAAAATTCAGCTTCTCCCATTAGCTCTTCCCCGGCATAGAACTAACACAATAACGCAATCTCTTGCTGACTGCAGAATTGAATAAATCTGAGCATCATTAAACCTACCCGGCGTCATCCAGATCTTATCGCTTGTAAAACCCGATAATGTCACTCAGGGAAGATTTTCATACAACGGCAGAAGCCATCTCAATGATATTTTTCATCATCATCTTAATTCAATCGCCCTGAGAGCCCAAGACTACGTAAACCCGTTCCGTCAGAATTCATGATAAACATTTCATAATTCCCTCGGCGTTTCGGATGATCATTCGCCAAAAAGACAATTTTTTTCCCATCTGGCGAAATAGAATAAGTCAATATTGAAGATTTTAAATCGGTCAGTCTTATTTCCTGACCGCCAGACAGGGAAAAAAAATCATAATTCCAGGAGCCTCGAGCATTATCAATGCGGTTAGTCACTGCTATAAAAACAATATCCCCGTTCCTGCTTATCGATGGTTTCGTTGAATAAGGATACCCTTGCACAACTGGCACTAGCTCTTGGTGCTCCAGCGACATTATAAAAATATAATTGCTACCAAATTTTTGATCATATTCACGATAACCAATGGGTTTGCGAGGACCCTGGCCAGAAAAAATAAACCTCTCTCCATCGGGAAAATATTGAGGATACAACAAATGGTAAAATTGAAAATCAGTTAACTGTCTGATATCCCGTGAAACCAAGTCAATTTCGAAAACATCCTGATCCACATTTTTTTTTGTCGATCCCGTTTCGGGTAATGGAGAAAAAACAAATAGAATTTTACTACCATCTGGAGAGAAACTGGGAGTAGTACGACTGCCTTTTCCTTCAGTAAGCTCTACCTCCTCCCGACCATTGGCATCAAGAACGACAATCTGTGACTGATAGGGACCGTAAGATTTTGACGCTACAATGTGCTTCCCATCAGGCGAAAATGATGGATAGGAAAGTCTGGAGTTTTCAGGGGTTTCCATAAAGGTATGAACATTGGTCTCAATATCCAGAAAACCAAGGCCGTTCTTCCCCCTCACATTTCGCTCCCGGAATACCAGTGTTTTCCCGTCAGGCGAAAACGAAGGGTCGCCATAAACCGGATCGTTATCAAACATCACACACGCGCTATTCACGACTACAATCGAAAATATAAAAACAAATTTAAATAATAATAAAATTTTCGATTGCGATTTAAATTCATAAATTTTCCTCAAAATATTTTTCAAATTAAAACCCCATTCATTAAAATTTTGATCCAATTGGAAATAATATCTCATTCTTTTGCCCTTAATGACCTTCGCCAGGATCAGCGCACAAATCAATCACGGCAGCATGTTGCCCGCCGTTACCAGTGATCCAGTCGCCATCGCGCCAGCTTTTTGCGTAATTTCCCGCCACTTTGCACCCATCCGGTGAAACAGCAGGCTTCTGGAATGTCCCGCGCCGCACCAAATGCGCCACGCCATCGTCCGTTACCAGATAACTGGCTGGCCCCCCTGCCCAAAAAAAGAAAATTCCTTTTGCCGTTATTACCGGTACAATATCAGCATAAACTTTTGACCATTCCCCAAACGGCAAACAATATTTCCGGCTTCTGCCATCCGGCCAAACCGCCCAAATGGCATAGCAATTGGTTTTCTTCCAAATATCATCAGGGCTGATATGCATGGTGTACCCCATACAGTTCCACGTCATCAGCCCCTTCAAAAAGGGATTGTAACGTGTGCAGCTATGCCATGCTTCACTGCCGGAAATATCAAGATGAATTAATTCACCACTTTCAGGATGCAGCACATCCAACTTGGCATTCCGTGGATCATCGTCTCCGTAATCGCCAAACAGCAAAAAACCTTCACCGGGCGCAAATGGCTTCCAGCGGCGATTTAATTTTTTATTGTATTCGTTTACGACGATAGAACAGTCAGCATAGGATATTGCCGCAGCGTTAAATCCATATCTCTCTTCCGCAGGACGAACGACACTTCGAATTTCAATTTTCTCTTCTTCTCCGACAGGACCTTGATAAACGTAAACCTGATCTTGAGTTTTATTTCTCTCCGCAGAATATTTAATCCTGCCCAGACCCGCACAAAAAGCGGGATTATGTTCAGGATTATGTTCAGGATTCTCTCTCACTGGATAAGTCATCTCCCGCTGACCTACCGTCCATAGGAACAGCTTGTCACCTTGTGCCGAAAGCGCACGTTGCTGCTCTTGCGTCTTGGGAACAGAGTTCGAATTATAACCGGAATAGAACACTCGGCTATTATCGATCCAAAAAATTGCAGATCCAAATGATCCTTGCCCAGACAACCTCTCCGTCACATAAAATTTATGCGGAACATCCCCTGTGTCAGACTGCAAAAGATATTTCCAATCCGGCACCCAAATGACCAAAGCGCCGATGCAAGCCCACGCAACAGCACTGCCTTTATTGTGCCGCACCCAGCGCCACAGATGCTTAATATGTCCGCCCGGTCTACGATCCGATTTAATCATGAAATCCCCCCCCCGCCCGATTTCGATAAGTATGCACAGTAATAGAACCAAAGACACCTGTCCAAACTGGGGAGAGAGATGCTGTTTTAGCACTCAAACATGGGTATATGCGGGGGAGATTTGTATAGCAGCCCGCCTTTCTTTTACCGTGCGACTTACAAGTCGCGCCCGCAAAACGGGTCTTCGCTGTAATACCGTACCGGCACGTCAGGGCCGACAATGGCGGAAACCCGGTTTATCCAGGTTATAAGTGCGCCATAAGAAGTCATTTCAAGACCGGCTTCATGCGCGAGATGAACATAGGCATAAACCGCAATATCGGCGATAGAATAACCGTCGTTGGCCAGAAACATATGATCCTGCAAATGGGTATCAAGCAAACCCAGGACATGTTTTGCGCTTTCCCGCCGCCGGGGTAATTGCGCGGCATTTCGATCATTTTTACCGGTCAGATTCCAGTGCCGCAGGCAAGCAATGGTTGACTGAACATAGTCCGTTTCAAAAAAGAGCCACTGGCTGACTTTGGCTTTTTGCCACGCATCATCGGGCAGGTATTTCGTACCCTGTGCCAGATAAAGCAGAATGGCATGTGATTCCGCCAGGCATCGCCCGTCATCAAGCTCCAGCACCGGCACCGCACCGGCAGGGTTTTTCAACATAAAATCAGGCGTATGACTTTCGCCCTCAAAAATGGACACCCAGACCGTTTCATAGTCAATATTCAGATGCGCGCAAAGCTGACGGACTTTCCAGGCATTTTGCGACCCGGCATAATCATATAACTTCATAACCAACCTCGTTTCAGGCACAAAAAATGGATTCCCGCATTCGGCAATGCAGGTGACAGGATTAAAAACTCGGATGTTTTGGGGATCAGACGTGCTTGCGCGCCATTTCTGCCTCGTGATCAAGCAGCCATTTTTTGCGCGCAAGGCCCCCGGCATAACCGGTCAGCGTGCCATCCGCGCCAATCACCCGATGGCAGGGTACAATGATGGAAACCGGGTTAAGCGCATTGGCCCGGGCCACCGCGCGCACCGCTTTGGGGTTGTCAAGGCTTGCCGCCAGTCCACCATAAGAAACGCTGGTTCCCGATGGAATTTCGATCAGCGCCTGCCAGACTGATTTTTGAAAATCCGTACCGCGTAAATCAATCTCCGCGATTGGCAAGGCCATCACCCGCCCGGCAAAATAGGCATCGAGCCACGCCAGGACCGATAACGGAGCAAAGCTGCTGTCGCACCAGTCGATCTTTTTAAACCGGCGTGATGAAATCAAATGCAGACGGTCATCATTCTCTTCAAAATCAAGATGCACCAGCCGCCCATTGACCGAGGCCAGACTAAACTGACCAATCGGGCTGTCATAACGGGCGACGTCAATTCGGGTGGTTGAGATCATGATCAATTTCCTTGTTCTCGCTTTGCGCATCGGGGATCAGGGCCGACCATAGATATTGCGCAGCATAGGCCCGCCACGGTCGCCACAGGAGCGACTGTTTTTCCAGTTCTTTGGCCGTTGCCGGGCCACCGCCCAGCGCCGACCCTTTGAGAATGCCAAGATCAGCGGCCGGAAAAGCATCCGGGTCGCCCAAACCGCGCAGGGCAAAATAATTCAGCGTCCACGGACCAATCCCCTTGATCGCCGCCAGATCGGCGAGAATGTCGTCGCTGCTACGATCCTGCATGTTGGTACGGGCAAACAGGTCAATCACATCGCCCAATGTTTGCGCCCGGCGCTTTGTCAGCCCGATGGAGACTAAATCGTGCCCTTGCAGGATTTCGGGTTGGGGAAATAAATGCGTAATACCCGTACCTGCCACCAGATGATCGGGCAAGGCCTGGCCGTATTGCGCCACAATGCGCCCGGCCAATGTGCGCGCCGCCGCCACCGAAACCTGCTGGCCCAATACGGCGCGAACGGCCAGTTCAAACCGGTCCCAACACCCAGGTACGCGCAGGCCCGGGCGGCATTTTACCAACGGTGCCAATAACGGGTCGTCGGCAAAGACGGCGCAAATTGCGATCATATCGGCATCAAGATCAAACAGGCGGCGCACCCGCCCGCCCAGATCCAGCAAACTGCTGCGATCTTCGCCGCGCAGACAAATTTCAACGCTGCCATTGCGTAAAAACCGGCAAATCATAAGGCCCGGTGCAGCACCCGGCAAAAACCCGCGCGCGTAATAATCATCGCCCACCGCCTCCAGCCCCGGGATGGCTCGCGCCCGAAAAAACCCCAGTAAAAAGTCGCTGTCAAAAGGCTGACGGGGTTTAAGGCGCAACACCATATCGTCTTTTTGAAGCTGCATCGGATTATTATTCCCTGATGTGATTTTCGCGCCTGCAACATCCTTTATGCCGCGCCGAAAGGCCGTTGGCGCATGACCATAGGCAATTTTCATGGCATCGTTGAAGCGACGCAAACTGCCAAAACCGGCAATATCGGCAATTTCTGTCATCGAAAGGTTGCTATCCGCAATCAGTTGGCGCGCGCGTAGCAACCGGCGTGCCTTGGCATGATCTTGTGGACTAACACCGGTATGATCCTTGAAAATACGCCGTAAATGCCGCGCCCCAAGGCCCAATCGGTTGGCAAGGTCTTCAACCGAACCATCGGTAAGGGCCCCTTCCTCGATCAGGCGCACGGCCCGGCGCACGGTTGCATGCACACCAGCCGCCGCCGCACTGCCCGGTGCGGCTTCGGGCCGACAGCGCAAACAGGGGCGAAATCCGTGCGCCATCGCAGCTTCGGCCGTGGGGAAAAAAGTAACATTTTGCCGCTTGGGCGTTACCGCCGGGCAAATGGGCCGACAAAAAATGCCGGTGGTTTTAACCGCAGTATAAAACCGCCCGTCAAACCGGTTATCACGCGCCAGCAAGGCGGCATAACAAATGTCATCGCTGATCTGTTCCATGCCCGAAGTTTAGCAGAACGGCGCATAAATACTCGCCAATTTCGGACTCTGACATTTACCAGCGGGCCAGGTTGCCCCAAAACAAAAGCCGCGCCAATCATATAATGGCGCGGCCTGTGCAACAGGGCAAACCCGAACGGGGGTTTCCCACCCGCAACGGCTTGCGATCAGAGTTTCGGCGCCTCCGCCGTGTAAACCCGCTGGTAAAAATTGGGGTTCAACAAGGTGGAAACAGCAATAAGGGACGGCGACCGTCGTTCGTTGGTCTTGACGATCAACGCATGGGGTGCCGGTGAGATGTCGCGGATTTCAAGAACCTCGAAAACCGAACTATGGGCATTGGTAACCCTGAATTGGTCGCCAATGGCAACATTCTGGTCCGCTTTCCGCGCCATTCTTTTAAACCTCCGTAATAAGAAACAAAGACCTGACATCTATCGCCCAGCGATACATGCGGCTTTGGCAACGCCGACTATTCTGCGCGAAAGTCACGGCAAAACTATGACAGTGATACGAAGAAAGATGGCAAAATTCGCACATCAACTTTACGGCAAGAAAATCTGGTCTCCGGCCAATGGTCAGCTTTTTATCACACGTGATGAAAAACTTACATCAAACACGGATTTCCATTGGAAATTTTACAACAGAATATTCACACATATCTGGCAACTTTGATCTGCTTTTGCGCGCATTTTTCTTTTTAAAAAGCAAAATACACCGCAAAATCAAGGGTTAACCGCCATATCACCTGACGGTCAGAAACCAGCCTGATTTGATAACGTTTTAACATTAGCGCATTCTGGTTAATATTTGATGGGGATAAAATGCGGGGCAGCAATACCAAATGACCCGACGCCCCCCGGCCCGGCCAAACCAAACAGGCGGCGCGAATAAATTCGCACCGCCTTTTGTTCCGCTGTCCATGCGGGGAAGATGGGGGGAAGAACATGGACAACGAAAGCCGTGGCTTGATCAAGACGGATACTTTAAAGCACTTTTCCTTTAATCCATGACCTCTATATGCTGTTCCTCGCCAGGCCGTTTTTTCTTTGGACCTTGCATCACCAACAACAAGGGGATCACAGCCAGAACGATCCACATCATTGCCTGAAAGTCGTCAAGATAGGCAATTGTCTTGGCCTGGGTGGTAATCATGTTGTTCAGGCCAACGGCACCAACGGTTGTTTGCCAGTTCCAGGCTTCGGGCAACCACGGGGCCTGCATGGCATAACGAAACGGGGTTAACAGGGCCGAAAAACTTGAATGCACAACCTGGGTATTCTGGGTCAGCATCGTCGTCATCACCGAAATGCCGATGCTCGACCCGATATTACGCATCAGGCTGAACATTGCCGTGCCTTCTGTGCGGTATTTCGGGTTTAATGTGGCAAAGGTAATGGTACTTAGTGGAACAAAAATAAAGCCAAGCCCCACCCCTTGCGTAATCCCGGTCAAGGTCAGGGTGGTGGCGCTGACCTCGGTTGTGAAGCATGACATCTGATACAGCGACAATGCCGTCATCCCCAATCCGAACAGGATGAGAAAACGGATGTCGAACTTGCCGACCAACCGCCCCACAATCATCATCGCCATCATCGAACCAATGCCACGCGGGGCCAGCAAAACACCCGCAGTCACCACGGGATACCCCATCAAATTTTGCAAGAAAGGGGGTAAAAGGGCAAGTGTCGCCAGCAACACCACCCCGACAATGAAGATAAAAATCAAGCCGATGGCAAAGTTTCGATCTTTGAATAAACCCGGTTCCAAAAACGGGTTTTTCGCTGTGAACATATGCACCAGAAACATATAGAAGCACAAAATGCTCAGCACCGTTTCAAGCAGGATTTCATAGGATGAAAACCAGTTCTGCGATTCGCCCCGGTCCAGCATCATTTGCAGCGCACCGATCGACAGGCTGAGAAGGGCAAAGCCAAACCAGTCAAACGGCAGCCCCGGCTTTTTTGAGGTTTCAGGCACAAATGCCATAATCCCGCCAAGCGCCATCAAACCAACTGGCAGATTGATGTAAAAAACCCAGCGCCAGTTATAATATTCGGTCAGATAACCGCCAAGTGTCGGCCCTAAAATAGGCCCCAGCATCACCCCCATACCCCACATCGCCATGGCCGAACCATGTTTTTCCTTGGGATAGGTATCAAGCAAAACCGCCTGCGACAAAGGCACCAACCCAGCCCCGAATGCGCCTTGCAACAGCCGAAACATGACGATTTCGGGCAAGGACGTTGCCGCCCCACACAGCATTGATGCCACGGTAAACCCTGCCACCGAACAAATGAACAGCTTGCGCCTGCCAAAGCGCGCCGCAAGAAAACCGGTCGGCGGCGTCATGATGGCAGCCGCAACGATATAGGATGTCAGCACCCAGGAAATCTGGTCCTGGGTGGCCGACATGCTGCCTTGCATATGGGGCAAGGCCACATTCGCAATCGTTGTATCAAGCGCTTGCATGATGGTTGCCAGCATGATGGAAACCGTGGTCAACCCACGTTCCAATGGCGTGGTTTCCATGCCCGATGCTGTGGCCGCGGCAGAGCTCATTGCACCTTGTTCCCGGCATCCGTACTGCGGCCGGTATGGCTCGTCCGCGCTTCTGCCTGATTGATGCCAACCCACGACAATGCGGTTTGGGCAAAGGCGGGCAATTCACGTTTGTGATGGGTATCGACCTGCACAACCGTGCTCATCCCGGCCCGCAAGGTCGGCTGACCATCAGTCATTTCCAGCTTAATACGAACCGAAATGCGCTGCACAACCTTTACCCAGTTGCCGGTCGCATTCTGTGCCGGTAACACCGAAAATTCGGCCCCGGTCGCAGGTGAAACACTTTGCACAACACCCTTCCATGCGTGGTCGGGATAGGCATCCACCGTTACCGACACCGCCTGCCCGGTTTCAAGATAGGTCAGCTCGACTTCCTTGAAATTAGCATCAATCCACATTGATTTGGTCGAAATCAGGCTGGCAACCGCTTTGCCAGGCGTAATATAGGCACCTGGTTCGGGCTTGTTGCTGACGACCCCCTCAAACGGTGCTTTGATAACCGTATGCGCCAGGTCAAGTTCCGCCTGATCCAGATCGGCTTTGGCCTGCTGATATTGCGGCAATTGTTCAACCGGCGTATCGACAGCCCCGCCCAGCTTGGCAAGGGTTGTCTGCATGATCTGCCGGTCCAGCACGATTTGCTGTTTGGCCGTGGCAACCGCGTTCTGGGCATCATCAAAGGCGGCCTTTGACACGACATTTTTTTTGCTAAGTTGCGACTGGCGGGCATAGGTCCGCTCGGCATATTTCAGCTTGATTTTTGCCAGCTCAAGGCTGCCCTGCTGTTCGGCATAGCTTTGTTTCAGCGCGTTCATGTCCTGGCGGACGGATGACAGATTTGCCTGGGCGTGCTCGACAGCAATGGTGAAAGGATCGCGATCAAGCTTAAACAGGACATCACCCTTTTGAACATGCTGATTTTCATGAACCAGTACATCGGCCACCTGTCCGCTGACCTGCGGGCTGATCGCAACCATATCGGCATGAACATAGGCATTTTCGGTTTCAACATAACGTCCCCCCGAATAATACCAGTAAGCGCCACCGATGATTACGGCGGTTGGTCCTAAAATCAGCAAAACCGGACGCAACCAGCGCCGTTTGCGGTTTGGTGCGACATCAGCATCCGCACTGGCGGCATCATCCACGTGTTCGTTCATTCTTTTGAGCCTTTTAAAACCGGTTTTCCTGCGGGCGGGTTTTTGTCATCGGGGTCCTGCTCACAGGAAATCAGGTTCATGCGCATACGTTGCAGCACGTTGATCACAACTTCCTGTTCATCATCCGACAGGCCTCTCAGTGCATCGCGCCGGGTTTCGGCGGCAAATTCCCACATTTTATCAATCAGCGATGTCGCATTCTGGCCGATGTAAAGATTAACCGCCCGACGATCACCGGGGTCAGGCCTGCGTTCAACCAGACCGGCCTCCTCCAGCCGGTCAATCAGACGTGCCAGTGTGATGGGCTGAATATCGAGAAGGTCGGCCAGGGCCGCCTGATTGATCCCCTCACGCGGGACCAGAAATGCAAGGGCCTGCAATTGCGACTGGGTAAGGCCCAGATCTCGCGACCGACGATTAAAACGACGCATCATCAGACGCGAAACGTCTTTCGTCAAAAAACCGATGCTTCGTTGGGGATCACGTGATGACGACAAAACAACACTCGCTTATAATACGCATTACATATTGTAAGTAATGTATATGAAATTCGCGTACAGATTGGCAAGTGTGAATTACATCACAGTTTCGGGCCGCCACCATAAAACTAACAAGTCATTGTTTCGAAAATACTTCCTCCCTCACATTGCACCCATTCCAAAAAATCATGCCTGTCAGGAATCGCCGCAGCGGCACCTGTGTACTTGCAAAAGCAACATGAAGAAACAAAACCCCCGCTGCAAAAACAGCGAGGGCTCCAAAGGTCGATATGTGAATGCGGTTAATCGATATCTTCGACCTCACCTGCCGACCCGGTAACACGGGCCGCCAGGGCTGCGGCCATAAACTGGTCAAGATCACCGTTCAAAACACCTTGCGTATCAGATGTTTCAACCCCGGTGCGCAGATCCTTGATCATTTGATAAGGCTGCAACACATAAGAGCGGATCTGATGGCCCCAGCCAATATCGGATTTGGTATCTTCAACAGCCTGGGCTTCTGCTTCGCGGCGCTGCAATTCGGCCTCGTATAACCGGGCTTTCAGCATTTTCATCGCCGTGTCGCGGTTTTTATGCTGGGATCGGTCATTCTGGCACTGGGCCACAATGCCGGTCGGAATATGGGTGATACGCACGGCAGAATCCGTCCGGTTCACGTGCTGCCCACCGGCACCCGAAGCACGATAGGTATCAACCCGCAAATCTTTATCAAGGATTTCGATATTGATATCATCATCGACCACCGGATAAACCCAGCACGATGAAAAACTGGTATGGCGACGCGCGGCACTGTCATAGGGCGAGATACGCACCAGACGATGCACGCCGACTTCGTTTTTCAACCAGCCATAGGCATTGTGCCCGGAAATTTTGTAGGTCACAGATTTAATGCCGGCTTCTTCACCGTCACTTTCTTCAAGCATTTCCAGCTTATAGCCCTTGGATTCCGACCAGCGTACATACATGCGCGCCAGCATGCTGGCCCAATCCTGCGCTTCGGTTCCACCGGCACCGGCATGGACTTCAAGATAGGCGTCATTGGCGTCAGCTTCGCCCGACAACAGGCTTTCCAGCTCGCGCTTGGCCGCGATATTGCGGATCGTCCGCAAACCGTCTTCGGCTTCCCTGACCGTATCGTCATCGCCCTCGGCTTCGCCAAGTTCGATCAGTTCGATATTGTCTGCAAGTTCCTGTGCCAGTGACTTGTAACCATTGATGGCATCTT
Source organism: uncultured Thalassospira sp. (assembly GCF_963976115.1). Taxonomy (GTDB): domain Bacteria; phylum Pseudomonadota; class Alphaproteobacteria; order Rhodospirillales; family Thalassospiraceae; genus Thalassospira. The sequence continues at coordinate 280,145 of NZ_CAXBJJ010000007.1, read as the reverse complement.
CCATGTGGGTCCGTTCGCGCATAATTTTCTGCGCGTTATCGGGGCTGTCCCACAAGGTCGGGTCTTCGGCAAGGGCGTTTAATTCGTCCAGGCGTCTAAGGGCATTATCCCAGTCAAAGATGCCTCCTCAGCAGCGCCATCGACTGCTTAATCTCATCTACCAATGCCTGTGCTTCAGCGCGCATTGATGTCTCCGTTATATTCGTGAATTTTGTCGGGCAACGTCATGATAACGTTATTGCCAATCGTGGTGCGGGTTATATCAGCTTTTGACCGTCTTGAAACCCCCGGAGCCACATAAAAACCCCGGCACCCATCTGACGCCGGGGTCAAATCATTCCAAAAGCCGGTTAAACCGTATTTAACTATACACCGGGTCCAAGGTCACAGTGTAAAGCTCGGTATCGGCGACATCGCGCAGGGAAACGCGCAACTGTTCGCTCTCCCCGTCAATATCGATCAGGCCGAAAAATTGCATACCAGCCGATGGCGGCAGGTTAATGCCTTGCTCCTTACCGGGATATTTGGCAAATTTAACTTCCGGCCCAAAAGTATTGTCCATATCGTTGGGGCCAAATGTACCGGCATGGAGCGGACCGGAAACAAATTCCCAAAACGGATCAAAATCGGTGAATTGTGCCTTTGCCGGATCATAATAATGTGCTGCGGTATAGTGCACATCGGCGGTCAGCCATACCGTATTGCGAATTTTTGCCGACTTGATAAAACGCAGCAAATCAACGATTTCAAGTTCGCGCCCCGCCGGTGCACCATCCCCATTGGCCAGGTTTTCAAAAGTGCTTTTGTTTTTCCAGTCATCATAAATGATCATGCCAATCGGCATGTCGGCGGCGATAACTTTCCAGGTCGCTTTTGAATTCAGCAAGGCACGTTTGAGCCACTCAATCTGCTGTTTGCCCATAAAGGCCGTCTTGTCGGTCTCGACCGGGCTGTTATTGCTGTCATTGGGGCCACGATATGACCGCATATCGAGCACAAAAATCTCCAGCGACGGACCATAGGAAATGGTGCGATAGACCCGCCCTGGCTCTTGTGGTTGTTCGCGCACCGGCAGCATCTCGCGAAACGCGCGATTGGCACGTGCAGCCAGCAACGACACCGATTTTTCGGTATAGCGGTCATCGGTCGTCAGCATCTCGCCAGGATACCAGTTGTTCAAAACCTCATGATCATCCCATTGATAATAAACAGGGATCATGCGGTTGAACTCACGCACATTTTTATCAAGCATATTGTATTTATAATTCGCCCGAAACTCATCTAGCGTCTCGGCAACTTTGCCGGTTCCCTCGGTGGTCAGGTTCTTCCAAATCTGACCATCCGGCATTTTTTGTTCTGCCATGAAGGGGCCATCGGCATAAATCGTATCACCGGAATGAATAAAGAAATCCGGCTGATGCGCCGTGATGGTGGCATAGGTTTTCATCCCGCCACGATCCTCGTCAATACCCCAGCCCTGCCCGGCGGTATCCCCGGACCAGGCAAAACGAATATTCCGCCGTTTCATCGGATTGGTGCGAAAATGACCAATAACCGGCTCGGATGTTGCCCGGATATTATCGAGATTCTCGAAATGGATTTTATAAAAAATGTCCTGCCCTGCGGGTAAGTCGGTCAAGGCAAGCTTGCCAGCCAAATCCCCTTCCGTCAGGACATCGACATAGGGCAGTTTGACGGATTTGGAAAAACCCTCGGTCGTGGCGATCTCGGCAATCATGCGCGACGGGCGGTCTGCCCGCGCCCAGATACGGGCCGAATTTGCCGTTACATCACCACTTTGCACACCATGCGTTATCACAGGGCGATCCGCAGCACGCGAAATGGATGGCATAAAAAAACCGCCCAAAACAGAGGCGGCACCCGCCGTCCCCGTCGATTTCAAAAAAGTGCGTCGGGTAAGTCGAATTGACATTTTCCAATTCCCCGCAAAAGCTGAAGCAAAACTGCGGGAATCATAACCCGATAATGTAACAGACATGTTTCCAGGTCTTGACGGTTTTATCAATACCCAACCCAACCCAACCATAAGAGATCCTTCTGCCTCTTAAAGCACATTTCCTTTAAGGCATAAGGGCCGGAGAACATGTCTCCAGCCCTTTGCGCGATCACTCACAGGTTAATCATAGCAAGCTGACAGGCTTAATAAATACCGCTGGGGCTGGAAACACCGCCATCACTGCCGCCGCTGCTTCCAGACGACCCAGAACCGGGTGAACCACCATCAATAACATTGTCATTGCTTTGCGGGATCGTACCGGGTTTGAACGCTTCCCAAATCACATTGCTATCACCGCTTTGCGCAGGCAGGCCGGTTCTGGCATTGACCCGCACCATCCGAATGCCGGGCGGTGTGCGGAACGGAACGGCTTTTACACCCTCCATTGCGTGGGTCATAAATTCCTGAAAAATCGGGGCTGCGGCCGACGCCCCCTGTTCGCGCTCCCCGAGCGAGCGGTTATCGTCAAAACCGACATAAACGCCCACAGCCAGGTCCGGCGTGAACCCCACAAACCAGGCATCGCGCGAATCATTGGTGGTACCGGTTTTACCCGCCAACGGGAACGGCAAATTGCGCATCCGGCGACCGGTCCCGCGCTGGATCACACCTTCCAGAATGGACACAATCTGAAAGGCGCTTGCCGGGTCGGCCAGCTGTTCGCGGTTATCGGGCAATTCTGGCGGGGTTTGGCCGTTATAAACCACATCCTGACATTCCGCACAGGGCCGGTCATCGCGACGATAAATGACTTTGCCACGCCGGTCCTGAATACGGTCGATCAGAGTGGGGGTTACTTTTTTACCGCCATTGACCAGTTCGGAATACGCGTTGGTCAAATGCAACACCGTGGTTTCAGCAGCCCCTAGCGACATGGAAAGAACGGCAGGCATGCTGTCAACAACACCAAACTTTTCGGCATAATTGACGACCTTTTCCATCCCAATGGTTTGCGCAAGGCGCACCGTCATCAGGTTTCGCGACAATTCAATACCCAGACGTAATGTCGAGGGGCCATAAAACTTGCCGCTATAGTTACCTGGTTTCCATTTGCCCTGCCCTGGTCCCTGATCAATCACAAAAGGGGCGTCAAGCACCAGTGACGACGGGGTGAAGCCGGAATCAAGTGCTGCCAGATAGACAAACGGCTTGAAGGCCGAGCCGGGCTGACGACGGGCCTGTGTCGCGCGGTTGAACTTTGACAAATCGTGAGAAAAACCACCCGACATCGCCAGAACACGCCCGGTATGCGGGTCCATTGCCACCAAACCGCCATTCACATTGGGGATTTGCTGCAATGAATAGGTGTTTTCCGATGCCTTGTCCTCGTCATCGGCCTTCATGGGCTCAACCATCACAACATCGCCGGGATTAACCACATCCGATGCCTTGCCTACAGCACCGCCCACTGTCTGGCCTTTTTGCCACAGGCGCGCCCATTTCATTTCAGCAAAAGGAATGGTTCCCTGTTTGCCATTTTCAATGCCAATAACGGCATCGTTGCCATCCAGGTTAAGGATAACAGCCTTAAGCCACGGCACATCGCCGGGGGTCTTGACCGTTTCCAGTGCCTTTTTCCAGTCGCCGGAAATATCGATCTTGCCGAGCGGCCCGCGCCAGCCGTGGCGACGGTCATACGCAACCAGCCCGTCATACATCACCTTGTTGGCGATGGTTTGCAATTTTGGCTCAACCGATGTCCGCACCGACAGGCCACCATTATAAAGGGCATTTTCGCCATAACGGTCGACCAGTTCACGACGCACTTCTTCGGCGAAATAATCGGCATGGGCATAATAATCGACCGATTCCCGGTTCTGCCCGATCAGGGGCGACGCAATCGCCTCGGTTGCCTCGGCCTGGGTGATATAGCCTTCGTCCAGCATCCGGCCAACCACCCAGTCACGACGGCCTTTTGCGGCGTCATGATCGCGCACAGGGTCGTAATTCGAGGGGGCCTTTGGCAAAGCGCCCAGATATGCAGCCTCGGCGACTGTCAGTTCATCAAGCGATTTATCGAAATAACGCAAGGCCGCCGCTGCAACACCATAACTGCCCCGGCCCAGATAAATTTCGTTGAGATACAATTCAAGAATATGCTGCTTGGTAAACGCCTGTTCGATGCGAAACGACAGGATCGCTTCCTTGATCTTACGGTCATAGGAAACTTCGTTGGTCAGCAAAAAGTTTTTCGCCACCTGCTGGGTAATGGTCGAGGCCCCAACCGGGCGCCGCCCCGAGCCAATATTGATAATATTGGTTGCAGCCGCCCGAAAAACACTGGGGAAATCAATGCCGGGATGGGTCCAGAAATTCTGATCCTCGGCCGCAACAAAGGCATTCATCACTTTACGCGGGATTTGTTCAATCGGGACAAAAACCCGCTTTTCCTTGGCGTATTCGGCGATCAACGCGCCATCGCCCGCATGAACACGGGTCATGACCTCGGGTTCATAATCGGCAAGCTGGGTATAGTCGGGCAGATCCTGGCCAAAATGCCAGAAAACACCAAGAACACATGCCCCACCAGCCACTGCAAGCAGGAAGAACACACCGATAATTGTCAGAAAAATACGCATTAAACGGATCTTTATCGTTTCGCTGTTGTTGCCGTCTTGACGGGTGCCTGAGGGCACAAATACCACAAAGCCTGCCTATCGCGGCAAAAAAGTGACGATATGAAAACAGAACGCTCTGCCCGCCACCTTTTGTCCTGCGCCGACGCTGGCCTTTGAACAAATTTGAAAATATCGGCACCCACATCTGATCTTGGCCGCTAGCGTAACGATAAAAACCGGCAAAACAACGGCACAAAACGCATAACACCGAAATTACACGAAAAATTAAACGCAACCGGAGTCACAACGGGCCTAAACCGGCATCGCAACCAGGTTCGACACCGCTATTGGGTGCAATCGCGCAACAGTCAGACTAAAATTTGTGGGTTTTGAAATAATCATCAAGAGCGCGCAAAATCGCCTGCGCCATTTTTTTCCGATGCGCCGGGGATTGCAGCAATTTGGCATCCGCTGGATTGGACAGATACCCCATTTCAAACAGGGCAGAAGGAATGTCGGGTGCTTTTAAGACCGCAAAACCGGCAAAGCGGTGCGTGCGTTGCTGCAATTTCACATCATTGGTCAGTTCGCGCACCATACCGGTTGCGAAATTTGACGACAAATTCATGGTTTCGCGCTGAGCCAAATCAATCAGAATACTTTGCACCAGCGAGTTTTCTTCGGACAAATCAACACCGGCAATCACATCGGCCTTGTTTTCCTTGCTGGCCAAAGCCGAGGCTTCCTTGTCCGATGCGTTTTCAGACAAGGTATATACAGAAGCCCCGCGATGGCGAGAATTGGATATAGAGTCCGCATGCAGGGACAAAAACAGGTCCGCGTGGTTTTTACGCGCAATTTTAGTGCGCTGACGCAGCTTCAAGAACACATCCTTGTCGCGGGTCAGAAGGGCACGGTAACGGCCGGAATCGGTTAACACCTTGGCCAGTTCACGGGCCGCTGCCAGCGTGACATCCTTTTCATAAACGCCACCAACCCCGATTGTGCCAGGGTCGACACCGCCATGTCCGGCATCAATGGCGATCAGCGGTTTGTTGCCCCCGGCTTTCCCGGTTTCAACGGCCACATCTGCACTTTTTTCGGTCGCCGATGTGTCATTGCGTTGCCGCGCGGAATATGCTGCCATGCTTTCGCGGGATGCGGCCATAAAGGCGTCTCGCGATGTGGGTGCCACGTCAATGACCAGGCGGTTTGGCTTCCCCCCGCTGGCTGGCAGGGTAAAGATTTTTGAAATCAAGGCAGGCTGACCAACGTCAAGAACAACCCGGAATGTGCCAGGTTTAAACAGGCCATAGCGCAAACCCGAGATAATCCCCCCGCCCGAGGTTACCTTGCCCGGCGGGGCGCTCCAGTCTATTTCAGGCATATCAATGATAATGCGAAACGGGTCTGGCAGCAGGAAATAGGTAAAATCAACATCGCTATCAAGGTCGATTACAAAGCGGGTTTTATCGGGGTAAACCCCAAGCCGCGCGCCCAAAACCTTGGCGGTTTTGGCCTGGACAACCTGCGCTGAAAACATAACAAAAAGACTGCATAGCAATGCCGCAGCCAGGCTCCAAAAGCCTAACTTGCCAAACATTCTTCCCTGCCTGGTTTTTTGCCTGGTTTGCGAAAACACCGCCAACCCCATTCTGACTTACCGTATTTCCGGATAATGCAGCACATCCTGTACCGTTTGTGCTTATAGCAACCAGAAAGTTAACGGGTAATTGACCAATCAGCCTGTTCTGCATGGTCAATGCCTTTATCTGCATTAAAGCCCGTTAAACATCGCGTTTCATAACAACGCACCCTGCTATTCAGGGGCGGCGCGATTTTCTTTGCCCGATTCTCCGGCCCCTCGCCCGGCATGGCGTTGGTTGGGATCGTGAAAAACCACACCGCAATATACGTAATTATGGCCCGCACGGGCGGATTTACAAACTTGCGGCAGGATTTTCACCCTTAACGCGAAACCGCAAGACTGCAGCCCGGTTTGCAAATCACGCCAATAATTGAAAAACCGTTATGATCACAAATATTTGCGTGGAATTTTCTTTTCCGCCTATGAAAGGTGGAGAATGCGCGGTTTTAAAGCCATAGCGCCAAGAAACCTGATGAATGACGCAACAAAATTGTTTGTCGCCTGTGAATAAAAGAGATATGTTGTCGCCGAGATTCCTATGCTTTACGGGTTAACAATACTCTCCGTCAGGCTGAGGACGCGACGTGGCAGTTCCTCGGGTCGGTGTCTCGGTGACGCGGCAATCCCCGCTCCCGATAGAGCCCTCCCATATCAGGCTGTCGTGGCGCGCTCGAACAGACAACAGACATAAACCAATTCTTTTTTTTAACACCAAAACCAGGTCCATACCGAAAGAGCAGCCGGAACGCGATGAACCATACATATCACGGACATATCGCGACCTTTGTGGGCGGCGCCTTCGGTAACGCCGGTTTGTTTGCATATCAGCACACTTTAGCGAGACGCATTAAACTGGCGGGACCTTCAGGAACAGGTTCCGAATGGTCAAACGTATGCTTATCGACGCAACGCACGCGGAAGAAAGCCGTGTCGTTGTCATAAATGGAAATCGACTAGAAGAATACGACGTAGAAACGTCGACTAAAAAACAGATTAAAGGTAATATTTATCTTGCGAAAGTGACGCGGGTTGAACCCTCGTTGCAAGCGGCCTTTGTTGACTATGGCGGAAATCGCCATGGCTTTCTTGCTTTTAGCGAAATCCATTCCGATTATTATCAAATCCCTGTTGCCGACCGCGAAGCAATTGCCCGGTCTCATTCTCATCCCCCCGCGATGCGCGATGCTGATATTGTCGAAGACAATATTGGTGGCGACAATGATGATGCCCCGAAAAAAGACAGAAAACCGGTTCGCTCGCGTTCGCGCCGCAAACCGCGTAAGGACGATGCTGCCAGCACCGTTGCAGGTGAAAACACCGACACGGTAACGTCGTCAGATCATGACGATGACGGCGAAGTACTTGAAAACACTGCCGCAAGTGCAAACAGCGAAACCGGCGAAGAAGACAGCAAACCGCGTCGTCGCCGGATGCGCAATCGTCGCAAAAAACCCGAAGACACTGAAAACAACGCCGATGCCGCTGCACACAGCGACGACACAAACGGCAACGATGACGACAATGGCAATGGCAATGAGGGCGGTTCAAACACCGTCGCCACCATGTCGGCCGAAATCGCAGAAATTTCGGTTGATATTGACGATACAGAAACCGTCAATGACGACGAAAATATCGAAGATATGGGAGGCGATGACACCGACGAATTTTCCGAATCTATACGCCCGCAAATGCAAAAGCGTTACAAGATTCAGGAAGTTATCAAACGTCGGCAGATTTTGCTGGTTCAGGTCGTCAAGGAAGAACGCGGCAACAAGGGCGCTGCCCTGTCAACCTTCCTGTCACTGGCGGGCCGTTATTGCGTTTTGATGCCCAACACCCCGCGTGGTGGTGGTATTTCGCGCAAAATCACCAATGCCCAGGACCGCAAACGCCTGAAATCCATTCTGGCCGAGTTGGAAATTCCCGGCGGCATGGCCGTTATTGTGCGGACAGCCGGTGCTGAACGCACCAAAGCCGAAATCAAACGCGACTTTGATTACCTGATGCGCCTGTGGGATCGTATCCGCGAAACGACGTTGCAAAGCCAGGCCCCGTGCCTGATTTATGAAGAAGCCGACCTGATCAAACGGTCCATCCGTGACCTTTATGCGCGCGATGTTGATGAAGTTCTGGTTGAAGGCGATGAAGGTTATCGCATCGCCAAAGACTTCATGAAAATGCTGATGCCGTCACATGCCAAACGCGTACAGCCTTATAAAGATCAGGGCGTTCCCCTGTTCCACCGTTTCCAGGTTGAAAGCCAGCTTGATGCGATGCTGAACCCGGTTGTTCAGCTGAAATCGGGCGGTTACATCGTGATCAACCCGACCGAAGCACTGGTTGCGATCGATGTGAACTCGGGCCGGTCAACGCGCGAACGCAATATCGAAGAAACCGCGTATAAAACCAACCTTGAAGCCGCCGAAGAACTGGCGCGCCAGTTGCGCCTGCGCGATCTGGCCGGTTTGATTGTTGTCGACTTTATCGACATGGAAGACCATCGCAATCAGGGTGCGGTTGAACGCAAGCTGAAAGAAGCGATGCGCAATGACCGCGCCCGCCTGCAGATTGGTCGCATCAGCCCGTTCGGCTTGCTTGAAATGTCGCGTCAGCGCCTGCGCCCGTCGCTGGTCGAAAGCGCCTTTGAAGTTTGCACCCATTGCCGTGGTGTTGGTTTGGTCCGGTCAATCGAAAGTTCGGCCCTGCATCTTCTGCGTGTGATTGAAGAAGAAGGCATGCGCCGTCGTGCCGGTGCGCTTACCGTGCATGTCGCCAGCGAAGTTGCCCTTTATATTCTGAACCGCAAGCGCGATTCACTGGCCGAAATTGAAAATCGTTATGGCTTCACCGTCATGATTTTCGGTGATGACAGCCTGATTTCGCCAGATCATCGCATTGAACGCTCGCGTGCCCCCAAAGCCGGTGACGACGATAATTCTGCGGTTCTCAATACCGACAGCGTATCGTTAACAGCCATCGAAGCCCCGATTGAACTGGTCGAGGAAGAACTTGTTGAAAACACAAGCCGCGACGATGACGAAACCGATACGGACACGGACACGAATAGCGACAGCAGCACCGGCACGGACAGTGACGAGCAAAACAAACGCCGCCGCCGCCGTCGTCGCCGTCGTGGACGCCCGGATGAACGCGACGAAAACATCACCGCCAACGCCGAAGAATCATCCTCAAATGACGATGAAGACGACGATGACAACACACAGTCCGCCGATCAAGGCAACGGTGATGATGATGGCGAGGATGATGCATCGCGCAAACGTCGCCGTCGGGGCAAACGGGGCGGCCGTCGTCGGTCGCGCCGCCAGGAATTTGACGCGGCACCGCGTGTTGTCTCGCCAAATGATGATCCTGAAGCAACCGAGAAACGCCGCAGCCGCGACCACGCTGCTTCGGACGAAACCGATATCGACGTCATAATCGAAGGCGACAGCGAAGGCCAGGAAGCCGACGCGTTTGTCGCAACAGGCGACGGCGAAGAAATTCGCCCGGCCCGTGAACGCAGCACAACGGCACCTGCACCGGCCCGTCAACGGCGTGATCGTCGCGATCGCAACAAGGATAACCGCCGGAACAACCAGAACAGGGATCGTAGCGAAGTTCGCAACATTCCAATTCAAAGTGGCCCTGCACCGGAATCGGGCGATGCAGAAACTCATGACGTCGCAGCAGCACAGACCACAATGCCTGCACCTGCTTTGGAACCGGCAACGACACCTGCACCGGCACCAGAAGCTGCTTCTGTACCAACAGAAACAACGGCGCGTGAAAAACCTGTGTCTGAAAACGCACAGGCAACAAGCCAACCGGTAAAAACCGAGGCTGCCACCCCGGCCGCCGACGTAATCAAACAATCAGCCCCGGTCGAAACAAGCCCTGCCCCCGCGGCAGAGCCGACAACCGAACCGGCGGCACAGCCTGAACCGCAACCTGCCGAAGCCGCCACCACTACCAACAGCAGTGATACGGCCCAGGAAGAGGTAAAAGCACCCGAGGCACCGGCCAAGCCGAAGCCAAAACGCAAAGGCTGGTGGAGCAACTAACCAATCGGTTACCCGTCAATAACACACAAACCCCGCCATATTCTGGCGGGGTTTGTTGTATCTGCTTCAAAATTGCGGATTTTATCGCGTAGAATTACGACCCTCAGCCGCCCTGAAAATCAGAATTGCCCGCGATGGCGCAAACCGGACGATCAGGGCCGGTTGCACGATCAAATGTTTAAAGCACTTTTCCTTTAATATGACCCATTTTGCCAGCTCAGTCTGCCGCTTGGCAAGGAGAAGTCCGCAGGGCGTAACGGGTTTACGGACAAGGATTTCGACGCGGCCAGGCGGCAGACTGCGCTGGCCCACAGGGTTTGATTTTGGCGGTGTTTGGCGGCGTTACACCGCTCGCCCGATGCGCCGCATCGCGCAGCGCGCTGTGCCTTGCCAAACGACACGCCAAAAACAAACAAAATGGGTCATATTAAAGGAAATGTGCTTTAGTCTTTCCGGACCACAATCACGGCATAAGTACAGGTCTGAGAACTTTCATTCTTAAAAACGCAATCGTCAGGCGGGCCCAGTTCCAGGCAATCGCCCGGTTTCATTTCGTGGCGCACGTCACCTTCGATAAAAACAAGCTCTCCCTCCAGCAGCCATATCAACTGTCGCAAAAATGAATAAGCCGCCGCAGGCATCGGAATGTCGGCGCCCGCAGGCAAATCAACACGCACAAGATCAAGCGGAAAGTCCGATGTCGGCGAGACATGACGACGCACATATCCACTTTGTGGATCGACCCATACCGGCTGATCGGCCCGGCGCAGCAGGCGACCATCATGCTTTTCAGCAAGCAACAGCAAGGCTGACATGCTGAGGTTAAACGCCCCGGATAGTTTTGCCAGAAGCGTTGCAGTGGGGCTGCTTTCTCCGCGTTCCACCTTATAGACCATGGCCCGCGACACCCCGGACTTCTCGGCGAGGTCGGTCAGGGACCAGCCGCGTTTTTCCCGTTCAGTACGAATTCGCGCGCCAATACGTTGATCGACGTTGTTTAATATAGTAGACATATGTATTCTTATAACAAACAAATGTGAGAGAACAACATGAAAATCCGCAATGCCACCACCGATGATGCCGCAGCAATCATGGCAATTTACAACGATGCTGTAACGAATACGACAGCCATCTGGAACGATTTGACGGTTGATGTTGCCAACCGTTTACATTGGCTCGCCGACCGGGAAAAAACCGGTTACCCGGTCCTCGTCGCGGTTGACAGTAAGGCAAATGTATTAGGCTATGCCTCGTTTGGCGATTGGCGCGCGTGGGACGGTTACCGTCATACCGTCGAACATTCTATCTATGTTCGGGAAGACTGCCGCAGATGCGGCATTGGCAAGTCCCTGTTGCGCACCCTGATTGAAAGGGCCCGCGAAATAGACAAGCATGTGATGGTTGCAGGCATTGAAGCCCGGAATACCGGGTCGATCCAGCTACATGAGAAACTTGGATTTGAGCATGTCGGCCATCTCAAGGAGGTTGGCACCAAATTCGGACAATGGCTTGATCTTGCCTTTTTACAGCTTGTGCTAGGTCCCCGACCTGCTGACAAAGGCCGCTAAAACCATGGCAATTCTTTCAATTCTCGGCCTGCTGATCGCGGCTGGTGCGGCTCTTGTTGTCCAGAACGCCCTCATGGTCCGCATGAACGAAACCGCCTCGACAACGCTGATCATTCTGGTAACCAATTCCGCTGTCGGGCTTGCGGCCCTGACGACGCTTCTGCTCACCAAAAGCGGTTTCGCCGGGTTTATCGAAATCATCGCAGAATTCCGGGTCTGGAGCATTTTACCCGGCCTTCTGGGTTCATTCTTCGTTTTTGCCAGCATTACCGGTTATCAACGATTGGGCGCAGCCTCAACAATTGCCATTCTCATCGCCAGCCAGCTGGTTTTCGGGCTGACTGCCGACATGATCAAAACAAACAGCGCACCTCAGAACGCCCCCTTTGCGATTGCAGGGGCCGTTCTTCTGATTATTGGTGCGGTTTTGGTTGTTTTCAAACGAATATAAATCTTATGGCTTAAACTGCGTCAAATCCCGGTCGTACCTTATGACGGCTTCCAGTCACGCAGCGCCTTAACCGCGCCTAGCATGGTCTGTTCGCTATGCGCAAAGGAAAACCGCACATAGGATTTTCCACGAAACGGGTCAAAATCGGTCCCCGGCGTAATGGCAACACCGGTTTCATTGAGCACTTTCTGGCAAAATGCTTCGCTATCGTCGGTATGCCCTGAAACATCGGCATACAAATAAAACGCGCCGTCGGCCGGGGCAAACCGGTCAAACCCGGCCTTGGGTAATTCGTTCAGCAGGATTTCGCGATTGCGGGCATAAGCAGCAATATTGCCCTGTAATTCGTCTTCACAATCAAAGGCGGCAACAGCGGCCAGTTGCGACAGGGTTGGGGCGGAAATAAACAGGTTTTGCTGCAAACATTCCACCTGGCGCACCAGATCGGGCGGCACCACGGCCCAGCCCAGACGCCAGCCGGTCATGGAAAAATATTTGGAAAAACTGTTAACGATAAACGCCTCGTCGCCAAATTCGACAGCAGTCGAATCGGGCACATCGCCAAACGAAATACCTTGATAAATCTCGTCGGAAATCAGGCGAATGCCGTTTTCCTGGCAATAACGCACCAGTTTCGCAAACTTTTCCCGGCTGATCATGCTGCCTGCCGGGTTTGACGGGCTGGCCAAAATCAACCCGTCCACCGGTTTGTCCAAAGCCTTTAGCATCTCGACCGTCGGCTGATAATGGCTTTCGGGGCCAGCCAGCAGCGTTACCGTTTCAATGCCGAGTGCGCCCAGAATATTGCGATAGGCCGGGTATCCCGGTGCCGCCATGGCAACACGGTCGCCCGCATCAAAAGCAGCGAGAAACGCCAGCACAAAAATCGATGATGACCCGCTGGCAACGCAAATACGCGATGGGTCCAGTGACACGCCAAATTTGGTTTTGTAATGCCCAGCAATGGCCGTGCGCAAAGGTTCTACGCCCAGCGCATCGGTATAGCCGATCAAATCGCCTTCCAACGCACGGGCCGCGGTTTCGCGGACTTTTTTGGGGGCCGGCGTGCCGGGCTGGCCAACTTCAAGGTGATAAACGGCCTTGCCGCTTTGCGCGCGCAGATTGGCGGCGCGCAAAACATCCATCACGATAAAGGGGGAAATCGCCCCACGAGTCGATTTTTTCAGCGTCATTTTTTCCAATCCGTCAAAAATGAAACCTGCCTGTATCACGCGCACACAGGCAGGGGTTTTCATATTCTTAACCGTCATGATCACGGTGTGTTTTACGGTCGGGTGTGCCCGCAATCGGTGCTTTCAGGCGGCCATGGCCGCAAAAACCGCGTCGATTGATACTGGATGGGGTTAACGGCCAATCGCCATACCGCCCCCTGCCGGGTCGGCAATAAAGCGGCAGCTTTCAGGGTGCGGCGGCACACCTTGCGAACAGGAAATAACGTTAACCGACGCAACACCGTTGTTATTCATCGCAACATTGGCGGCACTGCCTGTTCCAACCAGATCTTCGGCCATTTTGGCAATCTGCGCGGTTGCCCCGGCCGGGGTATCGGTGCCTGCGATACCATAGTAAAATTCATTCACATTGGGATTAATCTTTAAAACCGGGCCGACCAGCGGTGCGGCAACATCGCCGCTTGCCAGGTCAAGACCGAACGCCGGTGCGCCAACACCAACGCCAAAGGGTTCGTTCATTGTGGTTTCACAGGCAACGGCATTGGCCGCAAGGTCAACCACCACAAAACCGCTGCGCCCGCCTCGCGCCGTATTGGCCGGGGCGTTATCAATATCGGCAAGGTAACGATTTAAAACATCCACCACATCGCCATCACCAGAAATGGCACCGGTACCAGTCGCCGATTTGGGCGGATGCGTGAAATACAGGTTTTCATTGCCCGATTTTACCGCCGTTGCCGCACGCCAGACCGGTTTGTAATTGTTAAGATCGGCCAGCGTCAAAGTACCCCCGGCATTTTGCACCGAGGTTACGATCTGGGCCGCAAGACCGCCATTATAAAAATCCCCCGGGCCCTTTACCCGAAGCGAGGTAAGCAGCGCACCAAGGCCAAATTGCTGAACGCGGTCGCCCACTTCGAGCAATTTACCATCCCGGCTATAGATTTGCGCCAGAGACGGCGTCGAAAGAACCTTGTCGCGTGCGGCATCGAGATCCATCTTCAATGACCGCGACAAAGGTGTGCCAAAACGGGCATCCTGTTCGGCACTGGCAATAAGCTGGCCCCACGGCAGGCGGCCATAACGCGCACTTAATGCATAAAGGCCACGCGGCACACCAGGAACGGCAGTGTAGGTTTGACCTTCCGCCGTTTTAGTACCCGGGCGCGGCCAAAAATCCAGAACTTCAATTTTCTTGGCCACGCGGTCATGCACAACACACACACCGCCACCGCCAATGCCCGCAACAGAGGGTTTGGTAACGGTCATGGTCGCATACAGGGCAACAGCAGCATCCGCCGCCGTCCCGCCCGATGACAAAACATCGCGCGCGGTCTGCACAGCCAAAGGTTCATCCCCCGTGATGCCGCCCAAAACCCCTTTCACTGCCCCGATCTGGCCAAGATTTTGTGGTGTGCTACTGCAAGCGCAAAGGACAGCAGTCATTGCGAAAGCGGCGGCGATCCGCCATGATGGCTTGCCCGCCGACTTTTCGACTGGCACGGATGAACGAACATACGGAACGCACATTTTGCTTAGACGCATTTTAACACTCACTGCTATTTTCCTTGTTGCCTTGCCGAGCGTGGTTTTCGCCCAAGGCCGTTCATTTATCCGTGACACGGAAATCGAAGAAACCCTTCGTCTCTATGCCACGCCCCTGTTCAAGGCCGCCGGTCTCGATCCACAGGCTGTATCGGTTTACATCGTTTCCGATAACAGCCTCAATGCGTTCGTTGCTGGCGGGCAGAAACTTTTTATCAATACCGGGCTTCTGTTGAAAGCAGATACTCCCGAACAGGTGATGGGTGTTATCGCGCACGAAACCGGCCACATCGCCGGGGGCCACCTTTCACGGGTGCAAGACCAGTTGCGAAATGCGTCGGCAATTTCAATTTTGTCAACCGTTCTGGGGGTTGCCGCCGGGGTCGCGACAGGGCGTGCCGATGTGGGCACCGCCGCAGTCATTGGTGGACAAAACATCGCCCAGCGTAATTTTCTGGCCTATTCGCGGACCCAGGAAAGCAGTGCCGACCAGGCGGGCGTTAAATTCCTGACCGAGGCCGGTATTTCGGCGCGCGGCATGAGAAACTTCATGGAAAAACTTGAAGGGCAGGAATTGCTAAGTACGGCCAGCCAGGACCCGTATCTGCGCAGTCACCCGCTAACCCAGGAACGTGTCGAGTTTCTCGAAAACTTCGTTGCCAATTCGCCGCTAAAGGATGCCAAGGTTTCACCCGCCCTTTACGAACGCCATGCCCGTATGCAAGCCAAACTGTATGCCTTCACCAACAGCTTGCAATATACCCTGCGCAAATATCCCCCATCCGATACCAGTATCGCCGCACGATATGCCCGTGCCATTGGCTATTATCGCGACTCGCAATTGGACCCCGCACTCGAACGCATCAACGCCCTGATCGCCGATGAACCGCAAAACCCGTATTTCGAGGAACTTAAAGGCCAGATCTTGCTGGAATTTGGCAAGGCCGCCGATGCGATTGCCCCCTTGCACAAGGCTGTTGACCAGTCTGGCGGCAATGCCCCGCTGATCCGTATTTTACTGGCCCATGCTGAACTTGAATCCAATGACCCCGGCATGCTGCAAGATGCCCGGGAAAACCTGCTGGCTGCCCTGTCAAAGGAACGCGATAACGCATCCGCCTGGCGTTTTCGCGCCATTACCGAGTCCCGGCTGAACAATCCGGGTGAGGCATCCCTGGCCCAATCGGAATACAGCCTTTTGACCGGAGATCGCAGTGCGGCGCGCTATCATGCCGTGCAGGCGGACCGAACGCTCGCCAATGGCACCCCCGCGTGGCAACGCGCGCAAGATATTTTGCGCGCCACCCAGCCCGACGATAAAAAGTAAATAACCCGCCATCCCTCGGTCAGGCCCCCGGAGATGCCCGACAAAACCGACGGTAGAGAACGTAGGCTGAAAGCAGAGCTGTGCCATTTAAAATTGCTGTTTTAAACAAACCTGCAAATGCACGCAGGCCTATGAAAGCCCCTTTGTCAGAATTTGATCCCCGTTTGCGCCGGTCACAGACGTGGCTGGCCCTAATGGCCACAATGTTTATATCCGCCTGTAGCCTGCCCGGTGCCGGCGTCAATGCGGATGGCGGGTTAAAGCTGTTATATGCCCCCTTTGCCCTGCAAAACACCAAACTGCCTGAATACTGGTTATATGTAACGCCACAAAGCGACACCCCCCAGGCGAACCAGCGACAAGATGCCGTCCAAACCACTGCGTCATCGCCGCCCCCTTCCCTGTTCTGGGACGATGTTGATGGCAAAATCGCCTTGGGTATTTCGGCCTATGGCACGCAGGGCAATGCCATCGAGCTGGGGCGTCGCACCAATATTGCCATTTTAGGAACGCCGTTTTTGTCGTTTGACTGGCAATTACAAAAGGGTGCGCAGCCGGGTGACGCCACATTAATACTGGGTTTTCGCAACCAGAATACCGATAGCTGGACCGAAACCGACTTTGGCATTGGCCTGCCCGGTGTCGATTATGTTTTGCAAATCCCGATTGGGGGCGCACCAGAGACTGTGGCGTCTGTGACACCGTCTTCACAGGGATCAGCGCAGCACCCGACATTTTGGCAGACCGACTATCTGGACCTGGCAACCCTGCACCGGCATTATTGGCCCAAAGCCGATCCCGCCGGGGTCAAACTGGTGTGGATTGGCATTGCATCGCGCCCGCAGCACAATCGTGCCCGTGCTGCTGTGACCTACCTCTCGCATATTTTACTTTCCCGCTAGGGCAAGTGTCCCGTATCAAGGATACAATCAAGGATACGTTGGCCATTTTGCCGGATCGCAGACAAAGGAATTTTGATGACTTTGCATATTTTGAAAAAAGCTGCGGGTTGTGCCGCAATCGCACTGCCGCTGGCGATGATGACCCTATCCCCAGCCCGTGCCGACGACGCCCCCCTGTCACCGGCACAGCAAAAACAGGTCGAAAGCATGATCGAAGGGTATCTGTTAAAACACCCCGATATCCTGATGAAAGCCATTCAAAATGTGCAAACCTGGCAAATGAGCGAACAATCCCGCCGCCAGGAAGAAGCCATCGCCCCGGTATGGAATGCCCTTGCCAGCAAAGACTCGGCAGCGCCCTCGGTCGGGGCGGCCAATGCCCCGGTAACCGTGGTCGAATTTTTTGATTATCAGTGTGGCTATTGCAAACGCGCCTTTGACGATGTGATGGCAATGGCCGACGACGACACCCAAAAAATTCGGACTGTTTTCCTGGAACTGCCGATTCTGTCCGAGGAATCGGTTGTGGCGGCGCGCGCCGCCCTTGCCGCCCAAAAACAGGGAAAATACCTGGAACTGCATCGGGCAATGATGGGCAGCCGCGGCAAATTAACCAATGATCGCATCGACGAATTGGCCGCCGGCGCAGGCGTTGACGTTGCACAAATGCGCAAGGATATGGACAGCGATGATGTCCGAAAAGAACTGTCGCGCAATAGCGCAATGGCCAAATCGATCGGCATCAATGGCACGCCTGCCTTCCTGATCAACGGAACGCTTGTACCCGGTGCCGATATGGAACGGGTTAAATCGCTGGTCGATGCCGGTTTGGCAAAGGATTCCTGATCCGCCGCCATAAACCGCATATGCAGTTTTTTGGTTGTCCTTTCAGAACAAAATAACAAGGCCCGTTTCGATTTCAAAACGGGCCTTGTTTTATAACGAATTTCTTAAAGCACATTTCCTTTAATATGACCCATTTTGCCAGCTCAGTCTGCCGCCTGGCAAGGAGAAGTCCGCAGGGCGTAATGGGTTTACGGACAAGGATTTCGACGCGGCCAGGCGGCAGACTGCGCTGGCCCACAGGGTTTGATTTTGGCGGTGTTTGGCGGCGTTACACCGCTCGCCCGATGCGCCGCATCGCGCAGCGCGCTGTGCCTTGCCAAACGACACGCCAAAAACAAACAAAATGGGTCATATTAAAGGAAAAGTGCTTTAGATGTCAGATAATACCGGCCAAGGGTGATGACGGGTCGGCATAGCTTTTGCGCGGCATCCGCCCGGCCAAAAAGGCTTCACGACCGGCAATAACCGCATGTTTCATCGCCCGCGCCATGCGGATCGGGTCTTTGGCCCCGGCGATGGCTGTGTTCATCAATACGCCATCACATCCCAGTTCCATGGCAAAGGCGGCTTCCGATGCCGTGCCAACACCGGCATCGACCAGCACCGGCACTGCGGCATTTTCCTTGATCAGGGCGATATTGACCGGGTTGATAATGCCCATGCCCGAGCCGATAAGCGACCCTAGCGGCATGATGGCAACACAACCCATATCTTCAAGAATTTTGGCCTGAATCGGATCATCGCTGCAATAAACCATCACCTCGAAGCCCTCGCCGATTAAAATTTCAGCCGCTTTCAGGGTTTCGGGCATATTGGGATACAGGGTTTTCTGATCCCCCAGCACTTCAAGCTTCACCAGGTTCCAGCCCCCGGCCTCACGCGCCAACCGCAAGGTCCGCATGGCATCATCGGCGGTAAAACACCCTGCGGTGTTGGGCAAATAGGTGTATTTTTTGGGATCAACATAATCCACCAGCATTGGCTGGCTGGGGTCGGTCACATTCACCCGGCGCACGGCCACCGTCACAATCTCGGCACCCGATTCTTCCAGCGCCAGGCGGGTTTCGTCAAAATCCTTGTATTTGCCGGTACCAACCAGCAAACGGGATTTAAACCTGCGCCCGGCAACCATAAAACTGTCATCACCGGCTGGCGCAAGGTCCGCCTGATCGGAACCGCCACCAATAAAATGAACAATTTCCAGCTTGTCGCCATCCCCAAGCGGGGTCGCGCCATAGGACGTTTTCGGAACAATCTCAAGATTGCGTTCAACGGCCACTTTGGTCGCGGTAATCTGCAACTGCTCAAGAAGATCCGCCACCGTGGTAGCGTTTTCGATTATACGGTCTTCACCATTGATCGTAAGGCGCATCTTTTTGCTAAAATCCCTAATCTTTGCCTGTTTGGGGGCAGTATGGTCAGGCCTGGGGGTGAAGGCAAGCCGGGATCGGCGGTTTTTGCCGTGCAAAACCGTCAAATCTGGCATCAAGCGATAAATTTGCAGCCATGCTGGCATATTTCATCGGTACGATATAAGGAATGCAGCGTTGCGTCATACTATCGTCGTGTTATAAACGCAGCACAAACTGTTGGGTATGTGAGACCGGATGACAAAACCCGTCTACATTTTAAATGGACCAAATCTTAATCTGCTGGGACAGCGTCAGCCCGAAATCTATGGTGCGACCACCCTGGAAGATATAAGGGTCTTGTGTGAACAGCATGCGGCGTCGATTGGCCTTCAAACCGCCTTTCATCAAAGCAATCACGAAGGCGTTCTGGTTGACCAGATACAGGAAGCCCGTGTAAAGGGGTGCGGCATCATTCTTAATGCTGCGGCCTATACGCACACGTCGGTCGCCATTCTTGATGCCTTGCTGGCATCAGACCTGCCGATCGTCGAGGTTCATCTGTCCAATATCCACCAGCGTGACACGTTCAGGCATCATTCCTTCGTCTCGAAGGCCGCAAAAGGCATGATCTGCGGTTTTGGTGCACAGGGTTATGTGCTGGCCCTTGACGCTCTGAAGCCCCTTATTGCCCCCTCATCATAAAAGATAGTCGAAATGAGCAAGTTCAACATCGATAATGACGCTATTCGCCAGCTTGCAGAATTGCTGGACGAAACCAACCTTACGGAAATTGAAGTTGCCGATGGCGACAACAAAATCCGCGTTGCCCGTCAGGGTGTAACCTATGCCGCATCGGCACCGATGGCCGCAACCGCCCCTGCGGGCGCACCGGCAACAGGCCCGGTGGCAAGCGATCTTTCAGCCCATCCGGGTTGCGTTAAATCGCCGATGGTCGGTGTGGTTTATTTTGCCCCTGAACCCGGTGCAGCCCCGTTTATCAGCACAGGTGCAACCGTGGCCGAAGGCCAGACCCTGATGCTGATTGAAGCCATGAAAACCTTCAATCCGATCCGCGCGCCCAAATCGGGTAAAATCAGCCAGATTATCGCAACCGACGGCAACCCCGTCGAATATGACGAGCCGCTGGTCATCATTGAATAAGCCGGGGTCATAACCGCAATGTTCGAAAAAATCCTGATTGCCAACCGAGGCGAGATCGCGCTGCGAATTCAGCGGGCCTGCCGCGAAATGGGCATCAAAACCGTCGCGGTGCATTCCACCGCCGACGCCGACGCCATGCATGTGCGTTTGGCTGACGAAGCGGTTTGCATCGGCCCGGCAGCTTCGCGCGACAGCTATCTGAATATTCCGGCCATTCTTTCGGCTGCCGAAATTACCGGCGCCGAAGCGATCCACCCGGGATACGGATTTTTGTCCGAGAATGCCGACTTCGCCGCCATGGTCGAAGAACACGGCTTTGCCTTTATCGGCCCCAGCCCGGAACATATCCGGATGATGGGCGACAAAATCACCGCCAAACAAACCGTCGAAAAACTCGGCATTCCTGTTGTGCCGGGGTCCGACGGCGAAATCACGACCGTTGACGAGGCAAAAAAATGTGCCGCAAGCATCGGCTATCCGATCCTGATCAAGGCATCGGGCGGCGGCGGTGGCCGGGGCATGAAGGTTGTTGAACGCGACGAAGATCTGGCCGAAGCCTTTTCCATGACACGCAAGGAAGCCATGCAAAACTTCGGCAATGCCGCCGTTTACATGGAAAAATACCTTGGCAAACCGCGTCATATTGAATTGCAGGTCATTGGCGACACCCACGGCAACGCCGTGCATCTTTTTGAACGCGACTGTTCATTGCAGCGGCGCCATCAAAAAGTAATGGAAGAAGCCCCCTCGCCAACCCTGACCGCCGAAGAACGCGACCGGATTGGGACCGTGGTGGCCAATGCCATGCGCGATATGGGCTATCGCAATGCCGGCACCATCGAGTTCCTGTATGAAAATGGCGAGTTCTATTTCATTGAAATGAACACCCGCTTGCAGGTGGAACACCCGGTAACCGAAGCCATTTCGGGCGTTGATCTGGTGCGCGAACAAATTCGTGTTGCTGCCGGTATGGAATTATCCTTTACCCAGGATGATATCGAAATTAATGGCCATGCCATTGAATGCCGCATCAATGCCGAAGACCCGGAAACATTTGTGCCGTCTCCGGGAAAAATTACCGAATATCACGCCCCTGGCGGCCTTGGCGTGCGCGTTGATAGCGGCATTTATACCGGTTATTCCATTCCGCCTTATTATGACAGCATGATCGCAAAGCTGATTGTGCATGGGCGCGACCGGCAGGAATGCATGATGCGATTGCGCCGCGCCTTGGCTGAATACGCCATTGGGGGCATTAAAACCACCATTCCTCTGCATCAGAAATTGCTGGAAAACCCTGATATTCAAGCCGGAGACTACGACATCCACTGGCTTGAAAAATTCATGGGCATGAAAAAGTAATAAAAACCGGGGGCCAATTGGTCCCCGGTTTTTTATTATAAGTGTAAATCTTGTGGTGGCCTTCCACCAATCAATCGATCAGGTTGGAGAAGCATTATTGATCAGCTCAGAATCCGGCTGAACAGGTTCCTGAATAAACACATCAGGTTGCGAGGTTGACGGCTGCTCAACCGGATTTTGATTAGTCGTCGTCTGCTGCCCCACCAATATCGAGTTCATTTGAGACGCATTACTCGGGTTGCTACCGCTTAAATTCGGGTTGGAGCTCGCCTGATTAATCGTCGAAGTTACCTGCTGCGCAGCAGTCGGCGAGGCCGCCATAACAGCGGGATTATTAACAGTCGTATATGAATTCGTCGCAACCTGAACACTTGCTGCAGGATTAGCCTGATAAACGACCGGGACCGTTGCAACCTGAACCGCCTGAACAGCGACGGCAGCGGCCTGCTGAGGCGCAACAAGTATCACCGCCGGGTTGACAACGATACGTGCCGCAATCGCGGCAACATTGTTGGCAGCAGCCGGAGCAGAATTTTGAACCGAACCGCTGCTAACAATATTAACAGCCGCCTGCGCCGCAGAAACGGCAGCCTGGGGGTTGGTTGCAATCATGCTCTCGGCAAAGCTGGCCGTTTGAGCCGCCAGATTTGCTGCCAAAGTAGGATTACCCGCACTTAAAGTATTTATTGCAGCAATAATGGCATTACTATTGCCCGACAAAATGGCAGCACGCAATGCAGGTGGAACCTGCGCGGTTACCGGCGCGATCTGCGCCTGCGCCGGGGTTGGTCGATACGTCCCAACAAACGCCGACGCAACCAGAACGGCAATACCGAACGACTGCAAAACTCTCATAGTGCCCCCTCAATATAAAAAGATAATTTAACGTCATGATACGCTTAAATCGAAAAACGAACAATCTGAAATAAAAAAACGGATGCTTACTTTCTATCTGAACCGACAATGCTGGAGCTTATAAGGGTTTCGGCTTACCGGCCCCAATACCCTGTCACCAACGATCCTTGTTTAAAATCTCACCCCGCGTCAAACACACCGCCTGTACAGATATAGATCGACCTTGCGCTTGTTACGGTAAGCTAGATACACATATGAAAATATACGACTGGCAGGATAAGCCTGCCCGCGAAATCAGGATAAGCGATCATTACGGCGATCATGTCTAATCATCTGACAGCAGAACTTTTGATCCGCGCCTATTCTGTGGGGTTGTTTCCCATGGCTGAAAGCCACGATGACCCGACCCTGTACTGGATCGACCCGGAATGGCGCGGGATTATTCCGCTAGACGGCTTTCATGTGCCGCGCAGCCTGCGCAAGGTTGTACGGCGCGGCGAATTCACCATTCGCGTCGATGGCAATTTTCCCGGCACCATAGCCGCCTGTGCGGCAACAACAGACAGCCGCGAAGAAACATGGATCAATGCCAGCATCCGCGAGGCCTATTGCCATCTGCATGAAATGGGGTGTGCCCATTCGGTCGAGGCGTGGAAAGATGGTGAACTGGTTGGCGGATTATATGGGGTTAGCCTGGGCCAGGCCTTTTTTGGCGAAAGCATGTTTTCGCGTGCAACCAACGCCTCCAAGGTTGCCCTGGTCCATCTGGTCGCCTTGATGCGGCAAGGAGGCTATCGCCTGCTTGATACCCAGTTTGTCAACGATCATTTAAAACAGTTCGGCGTGATTGAAATATCACGCGAAAAATACCGTACCAAACTGGCCAAGGCGCTCACCGGGCGCGCCTGCCTGCCTTTTGAGGCCGATGACGGTGCCATTGAAGCGGTTTTGTGCCAAAAACCATACCCGTAAAACAGGCCGCCTTGCTGACAAAAGCAAAAGGCGGCACCCTTTGGCACCGCCTTTATAAAATCGGCGTTTCTCAGAACAGGAAACGCACCCGCAGGGTGCCATTAATGGCTTCGAGTTCCTTGCGAATGCCAAGACCCGGTTTGATTTCGTCGTCGACTTCGACCACGACATACCCGACACCGCCCTCGGAGCGCAGATACTGCCCGGAAATGTTCATGCCACGGGTGGCAAACACATCGTTGATTTTCGACAGAACACCGGGAACGTTGCGGTGAATATGCATGAAACGGGTATGCTTGCGGTTTTTAACCGGCAAGGCCACCTCGGGGAAGTTCACCGCCCCAAGGGTCGATCCGTTATCGGAATAGGTAATCAGCTTGTCGGCCACTTCGATGCCGATATTTTCCTGCGCTTCCTGGGTTGAACCGCCAATATGCGGGGTCAGGATCACGTTGGACATACCACGAAGCGGGCTTTCAAACTGTTCATCCTTACCAGCCGGTTCAACCGGGAACACGTCAATCGCAGCACCGGCCAAATGGCCGCTTTCAAGGGCGGCGGCCAGATCTTCGATCACGACAACATTACCTCGTGCCGCATTGATGAAATGGGCACCGGGCTTCATTTTGCCCAGTTCGACCGATGTGATCATGTTTTTGGTCTGCTCGGTCGCCGGAACATGCAGCGAGACGACATCGGCACGGGCCAAAAGGTCGTCCATGCTGACACATGACGTGGCATTGCCCATCGCCAGCTTGTTGATCACGTCATAATAAATAACATTCATGCCCAGCGATTCAGCCAGCACCGAAAGTTGCGACCCGATATGCCCGTAACCGATAATGCCCAGCGTTTTACCGCGCGCCTCGAACGACCCTTTGGCATTTTTCAGCCAGCCACCGGCATGGGCCGACGCATTGCGTTGCGGAATACCGCGCATCAACATAATGATTTGTCCCAGTACCAGTTCGGCCACCGAACGGGTATTGGAATAAGGGGCGTTAAACACCGGAATACCGCGCATGGCAGCCGCCGTCAGATCGACCTGGTTGGTACCGATACAAAAACAGCCAATCGATGTCAGTTTCGGAGCGGCATCAATAATTTCCTCGGTCAGTTTGGTGCGGGATCGTATGCCAAGAAAATGCGCCTCGGAGACGACAGATTTCAGTTCGTCAGCGTCAAGAGCAGCGGGATACAGGTCGACATTGGAATAACCGGCCTCCCGAAACATTTTAACAGCATTTTCATGGATACCTTCGAGCAGAACAATTTTGATTTTGTCCTTCTCCAACGAAAGCTTGCTGATCACGGCGTACCATCCTTTTCTTCGAAGAATATGCTGGGGTTTTTCCCAAGCCGTTCATGAAATAGGACCAACTTGCCGCGACGTCAAAGGCTTTCCCTTGCACATATACGCATTGCGCCTATCTTTTGAACGCATATACCGGGTTATGCGTAGGTATTTTCGCCGTCCTGCCTGCTGTCTGCCAATGGGGAAAAAACTTGTCAATCGAATTGAAAACCGCCACCGATATCCATCAGATCGGCGCCGACGCATGGGATGCCTGTGCCGGTTCGGTCAACCCGTTTGTCCGTTTTGCTTTTCTGTCGGCGATGGAAGACAGCAAATCGGCCCATGCCGATACCGGCTGGCAACCGTTTCATATTATCTGCACCGATGATGACGGCACCATTGTCGGCGTCGCCCCGCTTTATGTCAAAGGGCATTCCTATGGCGAATATGTGTTTGACTGGGCCTGGGCCGATGCCTTTCAGCGTGCCGGGGGCAAATATTATCCCAAACTGCAATCGGCGGTGCCGTTTTCACCGGTACCCGGCCCGCGCCTTTTGGTACGGGCCGACCACCCGGCGCCCAACGATATTCGCAAGGCCCTGGCACAAGGCCTTGCCGCCCTGCCCGCGCAACTGGGTCTTTCGGGTGTACATGTGACCTTTTGCAGCGAAGATGAAAGCAAGATCATGGCAGAAAACGGTTTTCTGCCCCGTGTTGGCATTCAATATCACTGGAAAAACCGGGGATATGACAGCTTTGACGATTTTCTGGGCGTGCTCAATTCGCGCAAGCGCAAAAACATTCGCAAGGAACGCCGACAGGTTATCGAGGCAGGTTACAGTTTTAGCGCTCTGTCGGGCGATGATTTAAAACCATGGCACTGGGATCGCTTTTTTGAATTTTACCGCGATACAACCGATCGCAAATGGGGCGAAGCCTATTTAACCCGCGAGTTCTTCGAGCTGATCCATGACCGCTTGCGTGACAATGTGGTTCTGGTCACCGCATCACGCGATGGCGATATTGTTGCCGGTGCGCTTAATATGCTGGGCGAAAAAACCCTGTATGGGCGCAACTGGGGCAGCAGTGACAGAACGCCGATGCTGCATTTCGAAACCTGTTATTATCAGGCGATCGACCTTGCGATTGAACGCAAACTTGAAACCGTTGAAGCCGGGGCCCAGGGCGAACACAAAATCCAGCGTGGCTATGAACCGGTGCTGACCCATTCGGCCCATTTTCTGCGCCATGAAGGCCTGCGCGCCGCCATCACCCAATTTCTGGAGCACGAGCGTGCGGGCATTGAAGATGACAGCCTGTTCATCAAACAAGAACACAGCCCCTATCGCCAGGGCACTTAAAAAAAGCAGGGGCCGGAGCATTCATTGCTCCGACCCCTTTATATCAAATCGTGTTTAAACCTTGCGAACTTCTTTCAAGAATCCATGCACATGTGACAGCAACTGATCATTGGCGGCAGACAGACGCCCCACACAGCCAAGCTGCCCGCTTGAAAGCTCGCCGCTTTCTGTTGCAGTTCGTGCCACACTGTTAACCGCATGATTAATTTGCTGGTTACC
Source organism: uncultured Thalassospira sp. (assembly GCF_963976115.1). Lineage (GTDB taxonomy): Bacteria > Pseudomonadota > Alphaproteobacteria > Rhodospirillales > Thalassospiraceae > Thalassospira. Next base: position 253,450 of record NZ_CAXBJJ010000007.1, on the reverse strand, counting down.
CGTGGCAACACCATCAACACTACGCGAAATTTCGTGGGTTGCAGCCCCCTGCTCTTCAACCGCGCTGGCAACAACAGCCATCAGACCTTGAATATTCCTGATAATGTCTGCGAAATTCCGCACAGCGGCGGCTGCGGCACCGGTTTCAGTCTGCATTTCGGTAATTTTTGCCGTGATCTGTTCGGTCGCACGTGCCGTCTGTGCCGCCAGATTTTTCACTTCACCAGCAACCACAGCAAACCCTTTGCCAGCTTCACCCGCACGCGCCGATTCAATCGTCGCGTTCAGCGCCAACAGGTTGGTCTGGCTGGCAATATCACTGATCAGGTTAACAACTTCTCCAACACTTTGGGCTGCTTCATTCAGTTGCATCACCCGCTCATTGGTTTGTGCCGTGTCACGCACCGCTTGTTGCGCTATGTCGGTAACCTGCGAAATCTGATGGGAAATTTCATTAATCGAAGATGAAAGTTCCGAGGTCGCAGTAGCCACCGTTTCAATATTTGCGGTCGATTGCTCGGCCTGTTCTGCAACGCTTCGGGCATCTTCAGTGGCGCGGGCGGAATGGCTTGAAAGTTGCTCCGAGGCCCCACGCACTTCGCCAAGTGCCATTGTCACGGTATTTAAAACATCGTTGATCTGACGATCAAACTGGTCTGAAAGCTGCCCCATACGACGGCTGCGTTCAAGCTGACGCTGCGCTTCAACCCGTTCCTGCTCAGACAAACGCAAGCGTTCGGCTGCATTCTCGCGAAAGACTTGCAAAGCACGCGACATGGCACCAACTTCGTCGGTACGTTTCATCTGAACGATTTGAACATTCACGTCGCCATCGGCAAGTTTGCTCATCGCAGCCGTCATATCGCGGATCGGTGTCGCAATCATTCGTGACAGCACCGTTGCAAACAATATGGCAATTCCCACCAGCACAACCACCCCAACAGCCAACGTCACTGTAAACGCCGTCATGGCTTCATTACGGGCCTGCTCAAGCGCATCTCGAGAACGGTCAATATACGCACCAAGCTGACTGGCCGCGTCACCTGCCTTAACAGCCAGGGCCCGCGGCTCGCCAGATGCCTCAATGGCACGGGCATGGTTAACCGTAAGATACTGGCGCATCAGATGCGCCTGACGATCGGCAATTTCTTTCCAACCGGCAATTGCCGTTTCCATCTCTGTCGCCAGCCGACGAATTTCGGCATCATTGGCAGCAGCTTCCAGCAATTGGGCAACATTGCTATCGGCAAGGTCAGACGCTTCGTGATAGGCGCTCAACCCACGACGATCGCCCGTCATCAAAAAATAGGTCATTTCCTGCCGGGCGGTACGATAAGCGCGGTCAACATTATTGAATGTTCCTTCAATAGCGTTGAGCCGCACGCTGCTTTCACTGGCATTTTGCACCAGCCGCATCGCATAAAGACCAGATCCCCCAACACACAGAATGACGGCAACAATAACCGCAAAACATGCGGCAAGTTTGGTTGGGATAAGCATGTTTTTTATCGACATCATGATACTTGATCCCTTAAAGGCCCTTACGGCGCGCAAGTTCAGTGAGATTGATTTCGACAGTAACAGCCCCAATCGGCTTACCGGTGCCATCTGACAACGTCATATTGAGCTGCGAACGCCAGTTATCTGTGTCTTCATTATATTCCGCTTCATCAATGAAAACGGCGGCGGCACCCAAGGGATATGTCTTTTGAAATTTGGCTTCGTCACCCTGCCAGAAATCGGATGTAATCGAGCTTTGCCCCACATTTAGGCCTTTGGCGTCCATGACGAAAATTTCACTATACAAACCAACGGATCGTGCCTGAATTTGCGTCAAATAGCCCGATAGCGGATTGGTCATGACGGCGGCGACAAGTGGTTGATCATCAGCGTCACGTTCAGCCCGCCATGCCTTGTCAGCAGTATCTATATCTGCCTGCGACATATTCCGGTTATGACGATTTTGCGCATTCACCGATATTTCGACAACCGGGTTGGTTAGCCATTCGCGCGCACCTTCAATAACTTGCGCATCAATCAGTTTATCAGGAGCAGCCGGAGCGGCCTGTTCTGCCGATGCCATTCCAGGCATCATCAAAGATGAAAAGCCTGCAGCAATAATGACCCATTGAAATTTGTGAAACCGCCTCATCTGTTGTCCTTTGCCATTCTACAGCGCGCCTAGACTCTTACAGTTTGGGTGCGCGCACTCATATTACACGGCAATTGATAAAATAATTACCGTTAGGTATAGGTAAAATCTATACCAACAGCTATGTGCGAAAATATCCTAATTTGGGGAGTGAGGTTCCTGGGGGACGTTTTTTGTGCTACCGTGCCATTGATCAGGCAAGAAAAAAGCGGCGATACGAGATCGCCGCTAAGTTTTGGTTGGGACACGAGCAAACTGCAGAAGATTACGTTGCTCCAGGCGCACCGTAGCGCGCCCCTGCACAGAACAACTGTCCGCTACATGCTATGCAGATAGCGTGCCAGTTTTTGAAATAGAAAATTTCGCAGGTTTGCGCGGTATATAGTCGTAATACTTTCGGGGTATAGCGCCAAATTTCGCACAATGCGAATTATGTTTTGCAAATTGCGAAATTAATCTTTTCAATTTGCGAATTGACCATTTTAATCGCCCGTCTGGCGCGATGGCACCCCAACCCAAGGCACGCCTAAGCAGCATTCTCTCAACAATTACAGCTTTTGAAATTAATTTGCATTTTGAAGATATCGAAATGCCGACAGCACCAAACGAACACGTATAGGCACTACACATAAGAAATAGACGCCCCATTCAATCAGGCAGCAGCACTGCCAAATCCGACGGGAACTTAGCGGAATCTCTTCTTTTTGCCGGTGGAAGGTTTTTTGCCAAAATCCAAAAGGGTCGGCGCATGTTGAATAATTTCCTCCAGGATATCCCGGGCCATATCCAGATCATCCTGGGCACCTTGATCCAGATCGCTTTTATAGCGCGGATCTGACATCATTTTTTCGGCTTCAAACAGCGTCCGAAGTTCACTTTGGAACAGTTCGCGCGACCCAAGCGGCAAGAATGCTTTTGCACTCATCACAAAAAAGAACTTAAGACTGGTTTTAATCACCAACCGCAACATAAGAACCTGCAATTTGTGAAACTGCAATTCCAAATCGTCCTTGCGGGGGTGGGCATCCAGGGCAGCAAGACGCTCTGACAGGATCAACGACAACGCCTTGAAATTATCAACCTGCTCGCGGAACGGACGGTAACGCGTGACATCCGTTGCATCCGCCATCGTCTCAAGCTCGTCGGCTATCGACACTAAAATACGGCTGCGCTTTTCCAGCTGCGACAGAAAATGCTCGACCTCTCTGGTTTTTTGTTTTTGTGCCGATGAATTCATAAACTGCGGAAATAATCCCTAATTGAAAATGCATCCGGCCCACTCGAAAGACCGGATGCATCACAAGATACTATGCTGGGTGCCGATAGCAAGCCTGAACCATACCGCCGATAAAATCAGCCAAAATCACTATTCGACCATCTCAGGATCACGGGTTTCACTTTGCCCCTCATGGTGATCAGGAAAACGGAATACAACACCGTTATCCTCAATATCAACCAGAACAGACCCGCCCTTTTCAAGTTTGCCAAACAGCAATTCTTCGGCCAACGGCTTTTTAACGTGCTCTTGGATAACCCGCCCCAGTGGACGCGCACCAAAGGCAGGGTCATAGCCACGCTCGGCAAGCCAGGCTCGCGCGGCTTCGGTCAGTTCAATCGACACATTACGATCCGCCAACTGCACTTCAAGCTGCAGAATAAACTTGTCGACCACCATCTTGACGACATCGGCCTGCAGATGGGTAAACGGAATGACGGCATCAAGACGATTACGGAATTCAGGACTGAAGGTCCGCTTGATGGCCTCCTCGTCCTCGCCGATACGCTGATCACGCATAAAGCCGATGGCAGGTTTTGCCATATCGGTTGCACCGGCATTGGTTGTCATCACCAACACGATATTACGGAAATCAACCATCTTGCCATTATTGTCGGTCAGCTTGCCGTGATCCATAACCTGCAACAAAATATTAAACAGGTCTGGGTGGGCCTTCTCAATTTCGTCAAGCAACACCACCGCGTGGGGGTGCTGATCAACAGCATCGGTTAAAAGCCCCCCCTGGTCAAAGCCAACATAGCCGGGAGGCGCACCAATCAGACGCGAAACGCTGTGGCGCTCCATATATTCCGACATGTCGAAGCGGATAAACTCGATCCCCATAACATTGGCCAACTGTTTGGTGACTTCAGTTTTGCCAACCCCGGTCGGCCCGGAAAACAGGTAAGAGCCAATTGGCTTTTCAGGCTCGCGCAAACCGGCACGGGCCAGCTTGATTGCACTTGAAAGGGCCTCAATCGCCTTATCCTGACCAAACACCACCGTTTTCAGGTCACGCTCAATATTCTGCAATGCCTTGCGGTCATCGCTCGATACCGATTTCGCCGGAATACGGGCAATTTTGGCAACAATTTCTTCCACGTCACGCTTGCTGATGGTGCGCTTGCGCTTGCTCGGTGCAACCAGCATCCGCGACGCGCCAACTTCGTCAATCACATCAATGGCGCTATCGGGGCGCTTGCGATCGTTAATGTAACGCGACGCCAGCTCAACCGCCGAACGAATGGCTTCGTTGGTATAGCGCACATGGTGATGTTCCTCGTAATAGGGTTTCAGCCCTTTGAGGATCTTGATGGTGTCTTCCAAAGATGGCTCATCAACATCAATTTTCTGAAAACGGCGCACAAGGGCACGGTCTTTTTCAAAATGACCCCGGAATTCCTTGTAGGTCGTCGAGCCGATACAGCGCAAAGCACCACTTGCGAGGGCTGGTTTCAACAGATTAGAGGCATCCATTGCCCCGCCCGATGTCGCACCCGCACCAATCACGGTATGAATTTCATCAATGAAGAGAACAGCATTATCGTGCTCTTCAAGTTCCTTGACCACGGCCTTAAGGCGTTCTTCAAAATCACCGCGATAGCGCGTGCCAGCCAGAAGCGACCCCATATCGAGGGCAAAAATTGTTGCCCCCAACAAAACTTCCGGCACATCGCCATCAACAATACGTTTGGCCAGCCCTTCGGCAATGGCAGTTTTACCCACACCCGGGTCGCCCACATAAAGCGGGTTATTTTTGGTACGACGGCACAAGACCTGAATGGTGCGGTCAATTTCGCTTTGGCGGCCAATCAGCGGGTCAATTTTGCCTTTTTGCGCCTTGGCATTCAAATTGACGCAATAAGCTGTTAGCGCCTCGCCGTCCTTGGCTGCAGCGCCAGGTTCGTCTGCATCGGGGGCCCCCGGGGCGCTCAGATCTTCTTCGGCACCCCGCGGAACGCGGCGTTCGTTTAGTTCAGGCGTTTTGGCAATGCCATGCGAAATATAGTTCACTGCATCAAGCCGGGTCATATCTTGCAATTGCAGATAATAGACCGCGTGGGATTCGCGCTCGGAAAACAGGGCAACAAGAACATTGGCACCGGTCACTTCTTCGCGACCAGAAGATTGTACATGAATGGCCGCCCGTTGAATGACACGCTGGAAACCGGCGGTCGGCTTGGGGTCAACCAGACGGGCGCTGATCAGGCCCGAAAGTTCGCTGTCGGCAAAGTCGCGCAATTCACTGCGCAGCCGCTCAACATCGACCCGGCAGGCTTTAAACACAGCAATCGCGTCCTGATCCTCGGTCAGCGATAACAGCAAATGTTCCAGCGTTGCATATTCGTGTCGCCGCTCGGATGCATATGCAAGCGCACGGTGAAGGCTTTCTTCCAGATTACGCGAGAGCATGTATGACTACTCCTTCTCTATCGTGCACTGCAACGGGTGCTGGTTCTGGCGTGCCAGGTCCATCACCTGATTGACCTTGGTTTCAGCGATTTCATAGGTAAACACACCACAAATCCCAACGCCCTTGCGATGAACCTGCAACATGATTGCCGTCGCCTCTTCACGTCCCTTGCCAAAGAACTGCTCCAGGACGAGAACGACAAATTCCATCGGCGTGTAGTCATCATTAAGCAACAACACCTTGTACATTGCCGGTTTTTTGGTTTTCGGCCGTGTCTTTGTTACCACTCCCGTGGTCGGGAGACCGTTGTCCTGATTGCCCTGATCACTCATAACCTGCTAACCGGAATCCTTTTGTTTGCACCTTGGAAAACATGATAGGTCAACATGGCTTTGTTTCAAAGCCCCGTAAACTCAGTCCACGAAATCATTGCTCGTTTACATGTCATGTAAGGTGCGAATGCTGTGGCGCAAGACGCAGGGATAAAACTTGCTTGCCCGCCATCAACACCAATTTGTGACTGCGACCACAGCACCCCGCCCGGAAAACACCGCCTGGGGTTTAAAACCAAAAAACGGGCGCGATCCACGACCGCGCCCGTCTAAATCAAATCGCCTTGCGACACCAAAAGGCAAAGGCACAACAGCACCACTTGCCTCTGCCAACAGGTTTTACAACCCGATCAGCCTGCCTGCTTGGTTTCCCAGCTTTTTCCCATCAGCGAAATACCATCGTTCCACATACCCAGCCAGATTTCCTGAATACGGGATTGTTCATCAAAACCGTCATCAATCAGCCGCTTGACGATGCGCCCATTAATTTCCTGCACATCTTCAATGCTTTCCACTTTGGCAAGGGCCTCAAAGTCGGACTGCGCAGCATCAAATTCACGCTGCATCCACGCCATCCATTCTTTGCCAAGCAGGCCACTGGATTCAGCTATTTTCGACGACGCCTGCATCACATCATCCCAATTGGAAAACTGCGACTGCAGCAAATCTTCACACTGACAGGCAAATTGTGAACCGGCATTGGAAAACACATCGCTCTGGTCAGCGACAACATCAACCATGCTGGCAAGGGCTTCGTTTGCGGCTTCCTGTGCCGATGTCACCAGTTCCGCAACATCGCCGGACTGCCAAACCTCAAAAAGCTGCGATACCGGAACCAACGGCAGCGGAATCCCGGTTTCCACTTTTTGTTCGATCTTGATCGTATCGTCGGCGGCTTTGTCATCGACACTGACCGCCACCTTCGCCACCGGCGCGACGATCTCGGGGGCCTTTGGTGCCGGTTCGGCTGCCTTGCTTGCGGCACTGCTAGCGGCTTTGGTAGCTGTACTGGCGGTGGTTTTAGCAGCTTCAGCCTGCTGGGCCGTTACCGGCTTCACAGTTTGCGCCGATTTTTTGACCGGCGCAGCCATAGTCTTGGCTGTGGTAGCCCCGGCAGATTTTTCTGCTGGTTTGCTGGCATCTGCTGCAGCGGCCCGTTGCGGGCGCGCAGTTTTCGATGCCGAAGACTTTGCAGGAGTCGCCCTGGCTTTGCTTACAGCGACCGTCGGCGCGGCCTCGCTGCTTGTTACACTACCAGAGGGCGTTTTTTGTGCTTCAGGCACGCCAGACGACACCGATGTTTTCGCAGATGCAGCACCGGCTTGCCCTGTTTTGACAGGTGAGTCAGAAGCCACTGCCGAAACAGTGCTTTTTTCGCTGGATACTGACGATTTCTCAGACTTTGCAGGCACCTTGTTCGGGGTCGTCACCATTGTGCCGTCCTCCATTTACGAGTTTCAGGATAGCCATATCGATGTTGCAATGCAGCAAAACTCTAGATGGAAATACAGAAAACGTCAAGGATACTTTCGTGAAATTGAATTCACAAAACACGACCGCCCGAAAAACTCTTTTAAAAACAAACGGGCTGGCAAAAGCCAACCCGTTTACACCATATTTTACTGAAGGGTATTTCCACGAACCGTGCGATAAAAATTACGGTCCTGAGAATCCCTGTGACTTCCTATCGTTGGATCCGGTACTTTTAGGGCATCCGGGTCAGGTACCGGTGGCAACGGATCAACCTGGCCAGAAACCTTTTCCAGAACGATCGGGAAATGCAGGTCCCTTAAATCATCATCGCCATTGGCCCAGGCGGCCAGGGTCATCTGCTTTTGTGAACATCCAAGTGCGACCCAGTAATAGTCCTCCGAATGCAAACGCAGTCCCTCGCGGCTCTGGGTGCCAAAACCATCCTGCTGGAGGGCGTCGGTCAATGTCAGATATTGCTGGCGTGTCAGGGTTTGGCGAGCCGGTTCGCCACTAAAGGCGCCCAGAGGCGAACGCACAGAAACATTCATTTCGCTGACATCGAGCGGGCCGAACATATGCGATACCAACATGAAATTGTCGGTGCCGGTTTGCGGCGTAATATCAAATGTCCGCACATCCTTATAATAATCAGCATTATAAACGATGCGAATCCGGCCTTCTGCTTCACCTGCCGAACAGGCAACTCTCAGGTCATCGGCATTTAAATATGAAAACCAGCTTGCCTTGCGAACAACCGGATTCGCAATGTCACTGGTGGCCGTATAGCTACAGCCACCCAGAATCGCAGCCGTGGCCAGCGCCGTTGCAAACTTAAGAAATGCGGGCCGCTTTGGTGCTACGTCATTGCGCGGTCTATGTATTTCTGTGGGCATTCCTACCTCTATTTTGACAGACTCGGTCACGGAGGATAAAGTTGCGTGCAATTGGGGCATCGGCAAGGCACATTGACCTGTCAGTATTGTTATTTCTGTTAAGCATTTTTTTAGTCGGGACTGGCATGCTGAGTTTAACCGTCTTGGGGATACTCGTTAACCGGACATTGTTTATGATTTCTCTGTTTCGCGTCGGCCCTGCCATGCCGACCAGACAACCAGACTCCGTTGACTTTTTGCCATCACGCATGACAGGCCGTCGGCTTTTATGTGTGCTGAGCATCTTTGTGTTCGCCTTGCTGGCTCTGTCCTTTGTCAGTGCACCAGCCAACGCGCGGACCTATACCGCCCTGATCATTGACGCCGAAAGCGGCCAGGTTCTGCACGAATATCGGGCAGACCAAAAAGTGTATCCGGCGTCACTGACGAAAATCATGACCCTTTACATGCTGTTTAGCGCCCTTGATAGCGGCAAGGTCACGCTGGCGACCCGCATGCCTGTTTCCAATCGGGCGTGGGGGCAGGCCCCGTCCAAGCTTGGCGTTCAGCCGGGCGATACCATTAGCGTTCAGGACGCGATCCTGGCACTTGTCACCAAATCAGCCAACGATGTTGCCGTTGTTATTGGTGAATATCTGGGGGGCAGCGAAACCAAATTTGCCCAGATGATGACAGCAACAGCCCGCAAGATCGGCATGAAAAGCACGACGTTTCGCAATGCATCGGGATTGCCGAATCGCGGGCAAATGACCACGGCACGCGACATGGTTCGCCTCGCCTTGCGGCTGCGCAATGATTTTGGCGACTATTACCACTTCTTTTCGACGCAGAAATTTACCTATGGCAACCGCACCTATGGCAACCATAACAATCTTCTCGCGTCCTATTATGGCACCGATGGGATCAAAACCGGCTTTATCAATGCTTCGGGCTTTAACCTGGTGGCCTCGGTAAAACGCGACGGCAAACGCCTGATCGGCGCGGTTTTTGGGGGTCGCACGGCACGGTCGCGCGACGATCAGATGAAAAAGCTGCTTGATAAAGCCTATGTCGAACTAAAAAAAGACGGCGAAATCATTCCGCCGCGGCCCCGCGTCAGCCCGCAGGATAAAATTCTACCTGCCGACACACAATTGCTGATCGCCAAGCTGAACAATGCGAACGAAGGCCAGATCCCCGGTCACATCGATACCGAGACAATCGTTACCCGCATCAAACCGACACAAGGTGGCTGGGGCATTCAGGTTGGTGCCTTTAGCGACCAGCGCCGGGCCCAGGAAGCAGTCCTGACAGCGGCCCGTACTGCGCCGGAAATCTTGCGCCTGACCCGTGCTGCCGTGGAACAGCAGGAATCAGATAGCGGTGTGGTTTATCGCGCCCGTCTGGTCGGCTTTGGTGCCGAGAAAGACGCGCGCAGCGCCTGTGCCGCCCTGCAACGCCAGAACATGGCCTGCATCCCGGTCGTCACACTCGACGATGCCGGGTAACAGAGCCGTTAAAACGCACAGAGATTTTCGATTCGGGCTGCCCTTTGGGTGGCCCCTTTCTTTTTATTGGTGAGCCCGGCATGGGTGCCCCAATAAAAACCCGAAGGTACGAAGACCTTCGGGTTTAATTTAACCAGTCAGATTTCAAACCCGCAAATCGCGATCAGTGTCCGCCGCCCGCAGCAAAAAAATCAGCGCTTTCCAGGCCGCTTTTTTGCAACTGGGATGCCACCTGCCCCTTAAGGCGTTCAAGCCCGGCATCATCTGCGGCCTCGCAACGGGCAACGATGGCAGGCTGGGTGTTAGAGGCACGCAGCAGCCACCAGCCATCTTCGGTTCGCACACGCACACCATCAATGCCATTAACTTCTGCACCTGTGTCGGCAAGCCGGGCACGTACTTCTTCGATCAGGGCAAATTTGCGATCATCGGGGCATTCAATGCGGGTTTCAGGGGTATTAACCGCAACCGGCATGGCATCGCGCCACATATCCAGGCTTTTGCCGCTTTGTACCAGAATGCGATACAGGCGAACCGCCGCATAGGTGGCATCATCATAGCCGTAATAACGTTCGGCAAAGAAAATATGGCCACTCATTTCGCCCGCGATCGGGGCCTTTTCCTCGATCATTTTGGTCTTGATCAGGGAATGCCCCGTTTTCCACATGATGGCTTTGCCACCCAATCGGGTTACTTCGTCAAACAATGTCTGGCTGGCTTTAACATCGGCGATAATCGCCCCGCCCGGCACACGTTCGAGAACATCCGCTGCATAAATCTGCAACAGCTGGTCGCCCCACAAAACACGGCCCTGGCCGTCAACCACGCCAATCCGGTCCCCGTCCCCGTCAAAGGCAACGCCCCAATCGGCATTGTATTTGGCAACGGCAGCTTTCAAATCAACCAGATTGGCTTCGACAGTCGGGTCCGGGTGGTGATTGGGGAACGTGCCGTCGATATCGTCAAACAACAAATGATGCGTACCGGGCAACTTCGCCGTCAGCCTGCGAACAACATCGCCAGAAGCACCGTTGCCGCAATCCCACACAATGGTCATCGGTTTGGCAACATTAATATCAAGTTCATCGACAAGCCGGTCGACATAGCGGTCTTCGATATCAATGTCATCCAGACCACCGGCACCACGTTCAAAATCACCCTGTTCGGCGATCCGACCCAGTTCCTGAATGGCTTCGCCAAATACCGATTTTCCGGCATTCAGCATTTTAAAGCCATTATAGTCAGGTGGATTGTGCGAACCGGTGACCATGATGCCAGCATCGGTTTTCTGGTTGTAAACCGTAAAATACAGCATCGGCGTTGGGCCTTGGCCAATGCGCAGCACATCGCACCCGGTCGTGCGAATGCCCTTGATCAGGGCATCGGCCAGATCGGGCGAGCTTAAACGACCATCGCGGCCAACGGCAACACGTGTGCCGCCGCTACGCCGAACCATTGTTCCGAACGCACGGCCCAGCGCGTGGGCGTCTTCTGGGTGAAGGGTTTTGCCAACAACACCGCGCACGTCATATTCGCGCAGCATCGACGGATCAAATTTATGGCCATCCGAAGCGGTCATACGTTAATTGCCTCCGATTGTGCCGCGACCGATACAGCTATAATCAAAGCCATGATCTTTCATCTCGCGCGGCTCGTACACATTTCGCAAATCCACCACCACGGGTGATTTCAAAGCAGCTTTTACGCGTTTCAGGTTCAACCCGCGAAACTCGTTCCATTCCGTCATGACGACCATCGCATCTGCCCCTTCGATGGTGTCAAAAGCGGTTTCGCAATAAATCAGCCCTTCAAGCAACTTGGCAGCCTCGTCCATTGCTTCGGGGTCATAGGCCCGCACAGTGGCGCCGGCCGCGATCAGGGCCGGGACAACATCCAGGCTGGGTGAATCACGCATATCATCTGTATTGGGTTTGAATGCCAAACCAAGAAGACCGATGGTTTTGCCAGCAACACTTCCACCGCAGGCCTTGATAATGCGTTCGGCCATGGCTTTTTTACGGTCGTTATTGACAGCAACCACTGTTTCAATAATGCGCAACGGCGAATTATGTTCCTGGGCCGTACGCACAAGCGCCAAAGTATCCTTGGGGAAGCAAGACCCGCCATAACCGGGACCAGGATGCAAAAACTTCTTGCCAATCCGGCCATCAAGGCCAATCCCGCGGGCAACATCATGCACGTCGGCACCCACTTTTTCGCACAAATCTGCGATTTCGTTGATGAAGGTAATTTTAGCCGCCAAAAACGTATTGGCCGCATATTTGATCATTTCCGACGTTTCACGGGTGGTAAAGACAATCGGCGTTTCGATCAGATAAAGCGGACGATACAGGTCAGACATAACGGCACGCGCCCGCTCGTTGCTGGTCCCAATCACCACCCGGTCCGGGCGCATGAAATCGCCAATGGCCGACCCTTCGCGCAAAAACTCCGGGTTCGACACAACGGCGAATTCGGCATCCGGGCGTTTGGCACGAATAATCCGTTCCACTTCACGCCCCGTGCCAACCGGAACCGTCGACTTGGTGACAATAACGGTAAACCCGTCCATTGCCTCGGCAATTTCCTCGGCTGCGGCGTAAACATAGCTCAGATCGGCATGGCCATCGCCACGTCGTGTCGGCGTGCCAACGGCAATGAAAACAACATCGGCATCTTTGACACCTTTTTTAAGATCGGTCGTAAAATGAAGACGCCCGGCCTTAACATTGTTCTCAACCAGCACATCAAGGCCCGGCTCATAAATTGGCATGATGCCCTGCTCCAGGCGTTCGATCTTGCTAACGTCCTTATCAACACAAATGACGTCAGTCCCAAACTCCGAAAAGCAGGCCCCGGAAACCAAACCGACATAGCCGGTGCCAATCATTGCAACATGCATGGATGTTTTACCCCATTAAAACATTGTCCGGGAGCAACACCCCCGGACATTCAATAAAATCTTTTATTTCGCGGCTTCGAGTTCAGCAAATTCCCTGATCAGGGCGCGCATATCATCGCGCAGATCCGGACGTTCAAGCGCGAAGGCCAGTGTCGCTTTCAAAAAGCCAACCTTGTTCCCGCAATCAAAACGCTGCCCTTCGAAACGATAGCCATAAAACGGCACCTTGCCAATCATCGCGGCAAGCGCATCGGTCAACTGGATTTCATTGCCAGCCCCACGCGGAATGGATTCCAGCACGTCGAAAATACCCGGATCGAGAATATAGCGGCCAATTGCCGAAAGGGTTGACGGCGCATCTTTCGGATCGGGTTTTTCAACCATACCAATGGCACTGACGAGGCGACCATTGGTGCCCTCGACTTCCAGAACACCATAACGTTTGGTTTCTTCGCGCGGCACGTCCATCACAGCAACCATGTTGCCACCGGTGCGGCCATAGCTTTCAACCATCTGCTTCATGCACGGCACTTTTGACTGGATAAGGTCATCGGCCAGCAAAACGACAAACGGTTCATCGCCGATCAGCGATTTGGCGCATAACACAGCATGGCCCAAGCCCAGCGGGTTGCCCTGGCGGGTATAGGTTACACGACCGTTTTCCGGAATCATCGACAATGCCGTTTCCAGCGCTTCGTGCTTGCCGCGCTCCAGCAGGATCGCTTCAAGTTCGGCTGAGCGGTCAAAATGATCCTCGATCGCGGTTTTGCCGCGACCGGTGATAAAGATGAATTCTTCAATACCTGCGGCGATTGCTTCTTCAACCGCGTACTGGATCAACGGTTTGTCGACAACAGGCAACATTTCCTTGGGCATTGCCTTGGTTGCAGGCAAAAACCGCGTGCCCATGCCCGCCACCGGGAAAACCGCCTTTTTAATACGTTTGGTCATACTTTATTTCCTTTGTTTTTGGCGGCAACGGATGCGCTAGGTCGCTCAATTTGCAGCAAATATACATCGCTTTTGCCACACTATCAGATCATTGATCAAGCGACCCTTCCAGGGACCACATCAATCGCCACAATTTTGTAAGAGCACCTGTCGTGCTGCATTGACCCGGGATGCCAAATAGTCCGAACCGCCATGATCAGGGTGTACCGCCTTGATTAAGGTTTGATAGGCGTGATTGATCTCTGCACGGCCCGGATTTTTTCCCAGACCCAGAATTTTACAGGCTTCCGTGGCATCCATCCCGTCAGAACGAAACCCGCTATTGCCTCCATTTTGTTCCTGCCTCGACGAATTGCTCTTGGTTCGTTCCACACAGTCCCAATTCCGCCAGTCCTGACAATCAGATCGACGATCAAAATACGTCTCAAGCACCGTTCGGCTTTGGTCTTGTGCGCCGCAACATTCAACATACAAAAATTGCAGTTCGTCAAGTTTCAGTCCGTCAAGGTCTCGTCCGGCATATCTGCCCAAAATAATCTGTCCACCAAGCCGACCTGAGCCATGCTCAAGCTGCATCACCAGAAACTGCGTCCTGATTTCAGAGAAGCGATCTTTACGACGGCCACCATTGGCACCGTGCGGGCTCGCCCCTTTGCCCCAATTGTGGGCACCCCCGAACATCTTCTTGAAAAATGGCCACAATAAGCCAAATTTGAGGACACGAAAAAGAAATGGTATGGCAGCAAAAAGGGCCATGACCATAGCCGCGAGCTTGCCGGTTAACAGCAACCAAAGACCGACCAGCACCAGAATAACGGCAATCAATCCAAACCCCAATTGCCGAATATCTGCCGGTTTCGCATTGGCAAGCCACCGCAGAACAAACCCTGTGGCAAGAAAAAGGCCTACGCCAAGCAAAACCCACTGCATCAGTTTTTCCGTCGCAATTGATCAGTCAAAAAGCGAATATCCGCCGATGATTTTGTTTTATTGTAATCTGTTAGCGCGTCGAACCCACCCAAAATAAACGACGCAACTGCCCCAAGTAAATCGCGCAAAACAGATGCTGCAGTGCCGTCAAGCCGGGCAAAAGCCCCATTGCCAAGACGGGCCATATCGCGAAATATCTTTTCCGCACTGCGATCATGTCCATCTTGAAAAACAAAGACGCGCGTCCCGGCTATCCCCAATTGTGCCGCAAAATGCCCCAGGTCATCGGCAGCTTCTTCAACGTAATCGCCCACATAAACAAGAGCATTAACCGGCTGGTCGGGGTGTTTGCGGTTCTGGTTGGCAACATGGGTCAAGACGCGCGCAATCTGGGTGCGCCCGGCCCGGCATTGCACGGCTGTCATTTTGTCGCGCAACTGGCCGGCATCGCGGCACCAGCCACTGGCTTTGCATTCACCAAAACCGCGAAAAAACACCAGTTGAATATCGAGCGTGCCCATCCGGGCAACGGCATCAAACATTTCGGACTGAATATGCGCGGCCATATCCCAGTGCGGCTGGCGGCTGGCGGTGGCATCCATGGCAAATACGATACGTCCCTGCGCCGGACCGGACCCCGGCGCATGTTTTGCCACCGCATGCGCCTGTTTAACGAAACGTGCGATATCCTGGTCGCTTGACGAGGTTGAAACAGCCTTATCTTTGCCAGCCATGGTAAAACCGATCAGTGATTTTGGATCCTAAAGCATCATCGCCCGACGGCATTTAACACCACCGCCCGGCACAAAGACAGCATGGCAAACCAGATCAGATCGGCAATTCTTCGCCATCACTCGGGGTAAACCCGATAACCTCAAGCAACTGGCGCACTTCCTGACGGGCTGCCATGTGCGACATGCTCATGCTAATACCGACCCCTTTTTCGCGCAAATCAAGAAGCGTTAATCCGTTGAGAAACAATTCACGATAAATCACGCGCTCGCCAAACCCCGGTGCGACACGGAAATGTACCCGGCTTGCCAACTTGTCGAGAATTTCAGCGATATCGCGTTTATTCCGCGCATCAAGATGCGACAACCGGTTTCGCATCACAATCCAGTCAATGGTTCCGCCATCGACCGCAGCCCGGCGCTTGCGCGCATCCCAGACCATTTCGGCATACAAGCTGGGCCCCAGAACATTCAGGGTCTCCGGCTCTATCCGGGCCAGCATATCAAGGTCGATATAACTGTCATTGATCGGCGTGATCAGGGTGTCGGCACAGGCATGTGACAACCGCGAAAGGTAATTGTCGCTGCCCGGACAATCCATCACAACAAAATCATGATTGATCACCAATTCGCCCAAGGCATTGGTAAAGCGTTCACGTTCGTCGTGCTTGGCGGCCATTGCATCGCTGTCGTCGCTGCGATAAATCGGATAATGCACCGGCATTTTTAACGAAAGGCCACGGGCCGCATTAAAAGCCGCCCGGTTTTCGACGTAACGGGTCAGGGTTCCCTGACGGGCGTCAATATCGAGCGAGCCCACTGAAAAATCCATTTTCAGCAAAGCCACGATCAAATGCATGGCCGTTGTCGATTTACCCGACCCGCCTTTTTCGTTACCAATCACAATAACATGTGCGCGTTTGCCGCGACCGCCGGTAGCATTGGCGTCGCTCTGGCCCTTGATTTCGGTCATGGTGGCGGTTGCGTCCCCCGTCATTACGCGCTCTCCGTCATATCGTTCTGAAAACCAAAAGTCCCCATCGCCCGTGAATGAACGCCTTTGCCATCAAAAATCAAGCATAAAGACGCAGATGTCACGGGACAAATCAGCTCTACCCTAGCCAATTTCCTGTCATGGCGCTAAACATAGAATAATCGAAGCAACAAAGACAGCAGGCGCAACGGGGGAAAAGTTTGTGACCTTTACGGGGAATTTGACAGCAGGACTTATGGCGCTGGGGTTTCTTGGCCTGGCAGGCAGTGCCATGGCCCAAGGGGAGGGCGGCTTTTTGAATGTTTCGGCAACAGAAAGCCCGGTGCGCTATCATCCGCCCTTTAATTCCGGCGCGGTATATTTGCGCCAGGTCCGGTCGAACAGTACCGTATCTGTCGCCCGCTGGCTGGACCAAAGCGACAACGCCCATTCATCAAACCAGATCTATATCGAATCGGTTTTTTCTGAAACCAGCCCCGGATTTGCCTTTCGCACCGATACGCCACCGGTAAAATTGCTGGGGATGTTTGACGCACTTAAAAACAAAAGCCGCCAGAATGGCGACAGTTTTAGCTATCAAACCCCCAGCGGCCCGATCATGGTTTTGCCCTTTGCCCGCGAAAATGCCCAATGCATCAGTTTTTCAGGCCGCTGGGAACCCACCCGCGCAGATCAACGCGGCAGCCAGCTTCTGGGTTATTTCTGCGAGCCGATTGCAGCACAAACCGCCCCCGCCCATCCAACACCAGCACAGCAAATGGACCCGGTCGCCGCCCGCGATTTTGCGGCAAACTTTTTCCTGCGATTTGATATAAATTTGCCCAACAATGCTGGCGCGCCGGTCACGAACGGTCAGGTTCCTGCCATCGCCCCTGCAAATACAGAAGTGAACAAACCATCATCGGCAACCAGCAACGGGGTAATGGCAAACAATACCGTCCCACAAACCACAGTGATGACAGGCCAGCCACAGGCGGCGATGATTCCGGCGGATGAAGGCATTGGCATTGCCACACGCTGGAACAACACCGATGGCAGCGGGGCCCTGAAATTTGACAAACCGGCCGGTGAAGGCACAATGATCATCGATGATGCCAATCGTCATTGTGAAGGATACTGGCAGCATGAAGACGGACGCTACGAAACACCGACATTGCCCTTTGGCAACTGGGCCGTTTTTTGTACGGACGGCGCCTCAGCCCGGGGCACCTATACCAGCACGGACCCATCCCATGTTAAAGGCGATGGCCAGGACAATACCGGCCAGCCGGTATTTTTTCGCCAGGCAGGGCAATAACATATATGACGCATGATCATGACATCGAAACAATCGTCATTGGCGCAGGCGTCGTTGGCTTGGCCTGTGCGCGCGCACTGGCATTATCCGGTCGCGAGGTCATGATCATCGAGCGCCATGATGCCATTGGCACCGAGACCAGTTCGCGCAACAGCGAAGTCATTCATGCCGGGTTGTACTACCCAAAAGGCAGCCTGAAGGCGCAGTTATGTGTAACCGGCAGGAAAATGCTTTATGATTATTGTGCGGATCGCGGTGTAAACCACCGCCGGACAGGAAAGCTGATTGTCGCAACCGACAACAGCCAGATCGAGGCTTTGCGCCAGATCGAACGCCACGCGATCGACAATGGTGTTCTCGATCTGACATGGCAAACCGCAGATGAAATCAAACGGCGCGAACCGGCCCTCAAGGGGGTTGCCGCCCTTGAAAGCCCGTCAACCGGTATCATTGATTCCCATGAATTGATGCTGTCATTACTGGGCGATGCCGAAATTGCCGGGGCAACACTGGCCTTGAACACCAATGTTGTGTCTGGTTGCCACCGCGATGGCATGTATATCCTTGATACTGTTGATACCAGCGGTGAAGAAATGCAAATTTCCTGCAAGGAACTGATCATTGCCGGGGGCCTGCACACACAGACACTTGCCCGTGCCCTGGCGGGCTTACACCCCGAAACAATCCCGCCGCAAAATTATGCCCGGGGCATCTATTTCACCCTTGGCGGCAAAAACCCTTTTTCCACCCTGATTTATCCTGCCCCCGAACAGGCCGGACTGGGCATTCACCTGACACTGGATCTGGGCGGACAAGCCCGGTTTGGCCCCGATGTTACCTGGGTCGATAGCCCCGATTACAGCGTGGATGAAAACCGTCGTGCTGCTTTTGCCCAAGCCATTCGTCGATATTACCCCGACCTTGACGAAAGCGCCTTACAGCCCGGATATGCCGGAATCCGCCCCAAGATCCAGGCCAGGGGCGAAGCCGCACGCGACTTCATGATCGCAGGCCCAAACAGCCACGGTTTGAATGGTTTGGTTGCCCTTTATGGAATCGAATCGCCGGGCCTGACCGCATCAATGGCAATTGCCGACTATGTTTGTGCGCAATTAACACCGTCTCTGGCAAGAAAAGTGGCATCGTGATTATGGTTCATCCCCGCCCGTTCCGTTTCCACAATATGATAGATCTGATCGTCCGCTCGCTGCCTGCCCGTACATTGACCGTGACGGCCATTGCCATAGCCATATCTGCGGGCATAACCATGACCGGCATGTCTATGCGGGCAACCGGCCAGACACTGGAACCCTTCATCCCGCCAGCCAACAGCCTGTCCACGGGCCCCAAGCCGGGCGATGCCAGCAAAGACGATACCAAACCCAAGCGCGACTTCGCCGAAGAAATGCGCAAAATGGTCATTTCACTTAGCCGCTGGGCAAAAAGCCAACGCAGCGATTTTTCAATCGTCGCCATGAACGGGCTGGACCTGACGACATTCATCGAACCTGGCCTGTTTGTCACAAAATCCGATGCCAAACCGGCACGAAACTTTATCCGTGCGCTAGATGGCATGCTGGTCGAGGCACCCAATTATGGCCGCGATGGTTACAACAAGGAAAACACCGACGGCGAGGTTAAATACGACCAGCAATATCTGGGGCGTCTTTCCGACACTGGAATGCGGTTTTTCATGCTTGATTATACCGACAAGCTGGAAAATATCCGCAAGTCCCGCGCCAGAACCAAAGCGCTGGACCCGCTCTATTACGCAGCACCGCCCCCCGACATGCAACTGGCGGCGTTGGCCAAGGTGCCCGCGACCCCGTTAAATGAAAACCCGTTTGTGATCGATACCCTTCACAAGGCCCGGAATTTTGCAATGGTGGTCGATAGCGGACCCTTCGGCAACAAGGACGCCTATGTGGACGCCCTTGCCAATACCAATTACGACATCCTGATCCTGGATGCGTTTGATCGCGGGACAACGCCGCTTACCTTCGATGACATTCGTAAACTGCGCTACAAAAAGCTCGGCACGCCGCGCCTGTTACTGGCATATATCGATATTGGCACCGCACAGACCTATCGTTATTACTGGCGCAATGACTGGCGCGCCGGATCGCCCGATTTCATTAGCGGGGCCAGTAACAACGGTCGCTGGGGCCAGGAAAACCATGTTTATTACTGGGATCCGCAATGGCAGAATATTATTTTCGGTAACGCCAACAGTTATGTCGCTGGCCTGATGCAACTTGGTTTTGACGGAATTGTGCTAGACGGCATCAATGATTATCGATGGTGGATTGACCAATAGGCTGAAATCAGGCGCTATATCGTCATTCAGAAAATGGCGTAACATCGTCAGACCTAAAGGAGAAAACAGTGTCCAGGATCATTACCCACTATTTTTTCGTCCAGTCCCCCTGGGCGTTTCTTGGCATTCGCCGCGTCGCCGAAATTGCCACCCGTCACAACGCCAAAATTGACCACCGCCCGGTTAAAGCCAGCGAAATATTCAAGCATGGCGGCGGGCTGCCGCTCAAACAACGGCCCCTGCCCCGTCAGGAATACCGTATGGTCGAATTGAAACGCTGGCGCCGTTATCTCGGTATTCCGCTCAATGAAAATCCAAAATTTTTCCCGACGAACGAGCAACTGGCAGCAGGCACTATCATCGCGGCAAAAATTGATGGTCAGGACGTTACAAACCTGATCGCCACCCTTATGGAGGACATCTGGCTCAATGATCGCGACGCATCATCGCCCGATGTCATTGCCGAAGCCCTGCACGCGAACGGTTTGTCTTCGCAATATCTGGAACTGGCACAGGATAGCACCGTCATGGATACCTATGACGCCTACACCCGGGACGCCGTAACCGCCAATATTTTTGGCGTTCCAACCTATTTTATCGGCGATGAAATGTTCTGGGGTCAGGACCGACTGGATTTTGTCGACCGCGCCCTGGCAACACAAGACTGATCTGAATAAAAAAGGGCGGGTGTGGGTCCCGCCCTTTTTCAGATAAACTATATGCGACAGAACCACGATTGGCGCACCACGCATTTATGGCACATCATCGCAGCCAATTATCAATCGTGGCGTTTGACGTGATCGACAACAAACCCGTCACAGGACGGATAATTTTTTTCGATCAGGGCAAGTGCCTTTGTTTTGGTCTGTGCAGCAACTTCGTGGGTCTGAACATCGGCCCATCGATCATCATACAAGGCGTGAGAACGGTTTTCTTTTACGCATTCGCGCACGACCTGATTGTGTAACCCAACTTGATAAACCCGCTTCCGGTGGTCTGTAAAAGCTGACATCCCCCGAAACTCCTTTTGCTGTCAGCGTCCGACCAGACGCTTTGATATGTCCCGATGATATCTCTAACAAGAAGTGAAATATCAACCGCAAGTCTGCGACCAGTAGTTTAACGAGCCGTAAATCATCGTGTATGATTCGTAATTTAATTGAAACACAAGAAACGACAGCACGTCGGTTTTGCATGGTCGACTTGCAATAAGTGCACGAAATAAAATTACAAAACAGACCTGTACCAGACATTAAGTTCCGCACAATCCCGGGGTTTTCTTCGAAACGGTCTTTTTTAATCCTGTCACGATTTTCCGTTTGCCGCCCGTCCCCCCTCGCCGCAAACATTCAGGGTAAGAAACCTTTTTATTCGCGCCAATTATAACAAAATCAGCCCGGGAGGCTGCACCAGGATGACCATTTTTTCCGATTCCGCTTTTGACAACCACGAACAGGTTGTTTTCGCCAGCGATCCTGAAACCGGCCTGAAGGCCATAATCGCGGTTCACAACACCAATTTAGGTCCGTCGCTGGGCGGGTGCCGCATGTGGCCCTATGCCAGCGAACAGGATGCCATTCACGACGTACTACGCCTGTCGCGCGGCATGACCTACAAGTCAGCCCTGGTCAATTTGCCTCTGGGTGGGGGTAAATCTGTCATTATTGGCGATCCGCGTCGCGAAAAGACCCCGGCCCTGTTCCATGCTGTTGGCCGCGCGATCAACCGTCTGAAAGGCCGCTATATCGTTGCTGAAGATGTCGGCACCAGCCCCGCTGATATGCGCGAAATTGCCCGCCAGACCCGTCATGTTGGTGGCATCAACGATGGCAAGGATGCGGAACGCACCGGTGATCCCTCGCCTTTCACGGCCTATGGTGTTTTTATCGGTCTGAAAGAAGCCGTCAAATTCAAACACAATAGTGATGATTTAACCGGCCTGCGCGTGGCGGTACAGGGCCTGGGCAATGTTGGTTTCCATTTATGTGCCATGTTGCACAATGCCGGGGCCGAGCTGATCGTTGCCGATATCAACCCCGCTGCGGTCGAACGTGCCACCACCGAACTGGGTGCAACCGCCGTTTCGATCGACGAAATCCTGTCGGTTAATGCCGACATTCTGGCCCCTTGTGCCTTGGGCGGCATCATTAACGATACCGCGATTGCCAACCTGAAAGCCGGGATCATTGCCGGGGCCGCCAACAACCAGCTTGAAGCGGACCGTCACGGCGAGATGCTGCGCGAGATGGGCGTGCTATACGCACCCGATTATGTGATTAACGCGGGGGGCGTGGTCGAAGTTTATTATTGCCGTGAAGGTCGCCCGGTTGCCGACACCAAACGCCATATAGAAAGCATTGGTGACACCGTGCGCGAAATTTTCGAGCGTGCCGCACGCCATAACAAATCCACCGGTTTCATCGCCGACCAACTGGCAAAAGAGCGCTTTGGCAAAAAACCATAACCGGCAAAAAAACACCGATAGCGCAGATACGACAAAGGCGAGGCCCAAACGGCTTCGCCTTTTTTAATAACCAATTTTGCCCGGCGTCATCCATAACGACGCCCAAACATGCTTTATTCAGCCGCAATGGCCTTATCTGCCGCCACATTGGCAACGATACGATCCTGACCGTTCTCGCCCGAACAGCAATGCTGGTTCAGTTCGGACCGCATATGGCAGGCACATTTACCGCATTGGGGTTTGCAGCCGTGAAACCGAAACACATCCGCCGGACGCGTTGCGTTGCCCTGCATTGCAGCGCGTTTTACATCGCCCTGATTAAGGGCATTACAAACACAAACAAACATAAGTGCAAATGCAATCAGTTATTAGTTACATGCACCTTCAATAGTGCAAATGCGAATGGGTTTCAAATGATTTCGGTCAAATATCCTGTTTTATCCGCAAAAAAAACCGCAGCCTGTTAGGGGCTGCGGATCGCATTCTGGCATTATCGTTTCGTTAGAAGCTCATCCGATGACCGAGACATGGCTGACCACTTTGGTCACACCCTTGATCCGGCGAACAATGCTGAGCACCTTGTCATATTCGGTTTTATTGGCCGACTCGCCCATGATG
Source organism: uncultured Thalassospira sp. (assembly GCF_963976115.1). Taxonomy (GTDB): domain Bacteria; phylum Pseudomonadota; class Alphaproteobacteria; order Rhodospirillales; family Thalassospiraceae; genus Thalassospira. Next base: position 230,220 of record NZ_CAXBJJ010000007.1, on the reverse strand, counting down.
TAGACAACATTGCCAACCGACTGCCAGCGGTAATTAACAGACCGCACGCCCTTTTCTGCCAGCAACAATGCCTTGATCTGGCTTTCGATCCACACATCAGAAACCGATTGCCTGGCCGAATCGGCAGGTACGGCATTCTCTTCGCCATACTTTTTTTCTGCATCGCGATATTCTGCAACTGTCCGGGCATCGGCGATCTGAAGGTGATCGTAGATCTTCTTGATCCGTTTATCCTGCCGGATAATCGACATGACGTCGTAATATTTACCCTTGGAATCAACCATACCGGTCACCATGACCTGCTGTTTCCAAATATCGACGTTCACATCAATCAGATAGCTATGATCGACCTTGGCAAATTCCCCCAAAATCTCGGTTTTGATTTTGGTATCAAGCCATTGATCATCCCCTGCCCGGTTTTCGACCGGCATTTGCAATGGCCCGCAAGCAGCCAGCGGGGCGCTAAAAACAATCCCCAGCGCAACCACCTGCAATGTCCGGCGCCAACCTCGTGAAGTCCTCGTCATCGCGATACTCCTGTTTTACGTGCCTGTGTGGCCGTCAGTCAAATTTGCCAAATATCCAAACAATCCGCCCGGCAGGCCAGTTCGACGTGACCATGTTATTTTTGCTTTCATACCAACACATTATGACAAAATAAGTCCGCGATTATGGCAATTCAAAATATCTTCGGCAATTGTCAGGTTTTTGTAAAATTTTCCAGACAAAAATGCCTGCAACATCGTGTTGCAGGCATTTTTGCCGTTATCGAAAACGGATAATGATGAAATCAGGCTTCTTCCATCGACATCAGCGAGGCATTGCCGCCAGCCGCCGTTGTATTGATCGTGACGGTTTTTTCAGTGGCAAACCGGTGCATGAACATCTCGCCTGGCAAGGCCCCGTCATCTTCAATCCCGCTATCGGAAATCAATGACAGAATCGCCCCGTCACGCCGCGCCAGCACCTGCTTGAACACCGTGACACGGGGCAAGGGTGCCACACAGGACACACCGGCAATTGCGCCACCATACATGGTTGCCAACCCGGCATCATCGCCAACAACCCGCAGCAATGATTTTGGCAGGTCATGTGCCGCAAACTGCTTTTCCAGGCGCGACAGCCATTTATCGTTGCCTGCAAGCAAAACCGCGTTGCCCGCTGCCACCGCCGCCGCAACATGGCGCATCACACGGCCGGGTTCAGCACCTTGATCCGCCTGGACCAGATAAACCCCGCGCCCCAGCAATTCCAGATCATTGGTTTCTCCCGTCGGCCCAGGCAACCGCACTGGTGCCACAAAGCCATTTTGCGAAATTCCGGCAAAATCGGCAAAGTGCTGCGCCCCTTTTGCCAGTTCATCACTGCCTTCGGCCAGCAGCGCCGATGCAAGGTCTTCCAGCATCTTCATGCGTTTATCACCGGGCGTTTCTTGCCATTCAATCTGGCTTTTGGCCAGTTGGCTCAACACGCTGGCCGGGACCGGCGTATTGACAAAAATGGTTTCGCGATCATCGGCCAACGACGCATCACCAACGACCACCTTGCCCTGATCCGCAACCGGTTTGGCAAAGCGGGCAACATAATGCGGCCCACCGGCCTTTGGACCGGTACCTGATTTACCCTGTCCGCCAAACGGCTGCACACCCACCACTGCCCCAATCATGTTGCGGTTAACATAGCAGTTGCCAACACGCAATTTCCGGGCGATGTGGCGTGCGGTGCCATCAATGCGCGAATGCACACCCAGCGTTAAGCCATAGCCCGCATCGTTAATCTGATCCAACACCTTGTCCAACTCGCGCGCCTTGAACCGCACGACATGGACAATCGGGCCAAACACCTCGCGCTCGAGCACATCAAGGCTGGAAATTTCCACACAATGCGGGGCAAAGAACGTGCCTTTACCGGTTTCTGGCAACATCTCGCAGGCATACAGCAATTTTGCCTCGCGTTTCATGCGATCGGCATGTTTTTGCAACATCGCCTGTGCTTTGTCGTCAATTACCGGCCCGACATCAATATCGAGATAGGCCGGGTCGCCAACGCGCAATTCCTTCATCGCGCCAACCAGCATGTGGCATAGTTTATCGGCAATGTCTTCTTGCACAAACAACACCCGCAAGGCTGAACAGCGCTGCCCGGCTGACTGGAAACCCGATATCACCACATCCTGAACCACCTGTTCGGGAAGGGCCGTTGAATCGACAATCATGGCGTTCTGACCACCGGTTTCGGCGATCAGCGGTACCGGCGCACCGGGCCGCCTGGCAAGGTTGCGGTTGATCACCTGGGCGGTTTCGGTCGACCCGGTAAAGGCCACACCGGCCACCCGACGATCATTCATCAGAATATCACCCAGTTTGCGCCCCGACCCTGGCAGCAACTGAAACGCGCTTCCTGGCACACCTGCTGCCAAAATCAGCTCGGCGGCCCTGGCGGCAATCAGTGATGTTTGCTCCGCAGGTTTGGCAATAACGGCATTACCGGCGGCAAGGGCCGCTGTAACCTGGCCCAGGAAAATCGCCAGCGGAAAGTTCCACGGGCTGATGCAAACAAACACCCCGCGCCCTTCCATCACGCTGCCTTCACGGTACAATTCTTCGCACCGATTGGCATAATAACGGCAAAAATCCACGGCCTCGCGCACTTCGGCGACCCCATCGGAATACAGCTTCCCGGCTTCGCGCTGGCACAGCAATATAAACGTATCAAGGTTGTCTTCCAGCAAATCGCCAAGGCGACGCAGGCAGGCCGCCCGTTCGGCGGCGGATGTGGCATTCCAGGCGGGATAACCGGCACTGGCCGCGACAAGGGCGGCTTCGACCTGTTCGGCCCCGGCCATAACCACAGTACCGACCTTTTCGCTGCGATCCACCGGGCTGATCACGTCATGGCTTTCGCCATCCTGCCATTCGCCATTAATCAGCGGAGCGGCGCGCCAGTCATTTTTCGCCAACTCTTTCATATGATCTTCAAGCGGCACCAGCCTGGTCGGGTCGGTCAAATCCATCCCGCGTGAATTGATGCGCCCTGCCCCGTACAAATCAATCGGGGCCGGAATTTTCGGATGCGCCTTGCGCGGCAAGGCCGCCATTTTCTCAACCGGATCGGCAATCATTTCCTCGATCGGCAGTTGATCATCCTGAATACGGTTCACAAAGCTGGTATTGGCCCCGTTTTCAAGCAGACGGCGCACCAGATAGGCCAGCAAATCTTCATGAGTGCCAACCGGGGCATAAACACGACAGGGAATGTTTTCGCCGGTTTTGCCCACAATCTGTTCATACAGGGCCTCGCCCATGCCATGCAGACGCTGAAATTCAAAACTGCGGTCATTGCCCGCCATTGCCAGAATGGCCGCAACAGTGTGGGCATTGTGGCTGGCAAACTGGCAATAAAATGCATCGCGGCGCGACAGCATCAACCGCGCACAGGCAATATAGGACACATCGGTCGCGGCCTTGCGGGTAAAAACCGGGTACCCCTCAAAACCGTTTTCCTGGCTGTTTTTAACTTCGGTATCCCAATAAGCCCCTTTGACCAGACGCACCATCATCTTGCGCCCCACCCGGACTGATAAATCAGCCAGCCATTCCAGCACATGATAAGCACGTTTCTGATAGGCCTGCACCGCCAGACCAAAACCTTCCCAACCATCCAGGTCGGGGTCGGCAAACACCGCCTCAATCACATCAAGCGACAGGTCCAGACGGTTGGCTTCCTCGGCATCGACGGTAAAGCCGATATCGTGTTTTTTCGCCATCATCACCAGCGCCTTCAGACGCGGGACAAGTTCGTCCATCACCCGGTCGCGATTGGCAAAATCATAGCGCGGATGAATGGCCGACAGTTTTACCGAAATACCGGGGCTGTCAATGGGCCCGCGCCCTTTGGCGACCTTGCCAATTTCAGCAATGGCGTCTTCGTAGGATTTAAAATAACGATCGGCATCTTCCATGGTGCGGGCCGCTTCGCCCAGCATGTCATAGGAATAACGATAGCCTTTTTCTTCGTTGGCCCGGGCGCGCTCGGCGGCTTCGGCAATGGTGCGGCCCATCACAAACTGGCGGCCCATTACGCGCATGGCCTGGTTAAAGGCACGGCGGATAACCGGTTCGCCCGAACGGGCGATCATGCGTTTGATCAGGGCGCCGGGGTTGGCACGTTCTTCACGGCCAAAACGGATCACCCGGCCGGTCAGCATCAGCCCCCAGGTCGAGGCATTGACAAAAAAGCTGCCGCTATGGCCCAAATGGCTGTTCCAGTCGGCGTCGTACAATTTGTCCTGGATAAGTTTATCGGCGGTAACCGCGTCTGGCACGCGAAGCAGGGCTTCGGCCAGGCACATCAGAATAACGCCTTCCTTGCTGGTCAGTTCATATTCATGCAGCAATGCGTCAATGCCGGTTTTGCCCGTATCTGCGGCGCGCACGTTCGCCACCAGTTGATAGGCCTTTTCCTGCACCCTTGCCTTGTCATCTAACGACAATGTCGCCTGCTCGATCAGATTATTAACAACGGCTTCTTCATCACACCGGTATGTGGCCCGGATCTGGTCCCGCCGTTTATCGGTTGCAGGCAAAGGGGAACGAAACATCACGCAAAAAACTCCCTGTTCACTAAGACACAGCCCGCAATCAAGCGCATCAATCAGACGAGGCGGTTATCATCCGCATTTTCCCGACAAGGTTGAAACGCTCGGGCCTCTATAATGGCTCCAGAATAATAACGATTTAGAAAAATATGCTGCCATTTTTCCCAAATTTGCGATATATCATCCACATTAACTTCAAAATTGCAGTTTTAAACACTGGCTAGGCGTTATAAATGCAGAAGAATATCAAAAACCTCGATAAGATCGACAAACAGATCCTGCGCGAACTGCAACACGATGGCAGAATGTCCAATGTCGAACTGTCCCGACGTGTCAATCTTAGCCCGACGCCCTGCCTTGAACGTGTCCGCCGCCTTGAACAGCAAGGCTTTATCATCGGCTATATGGCGCGGCTCGACCCTCGCAAACTTGACCAGTCACTGGTGGTGTTTGTCGAAATCACGCTGGATCGCACCACCCCCGATGTTTTTGACAAATTTTCCTCTGCCGTGCGTAAACTGTCCGAAGTCGAAGAATGTCATATGGTTGCTGGTGGCTTCGACTATCTGATGAAATCGCGGGTATCTGATATGTATGCCTACCGCGAATTTCTTGAACGCCTGTCGTCCGTCGAAGGTGTCAGCCAGACCCACACCTATGTGGTGATGGAAGAGGTCAAAGTGCGCCCCGGAATCACAATTATATAGCCGGGCTAATCCGCAATTTCGGCTAAACCAGCCTTGTGAAAATTGCGCACGTGTCATTTTAAAGTAGCATATTTGCCAATAAATCCGTAACGATCAAAGAAAACAAACTGATCAGCAGGGATGGTAAAAAATGCCGGAATTGGATTTTTACTTTGATTTCTCATCACCATACGGCTATCTCGCCAGCGAACGGGTAGATGCATTGGCCGAACGCTGCGGTCTTAGCGTCTATTGGCGACCGTTTCTGATCGGGACGGCCTTCAAGCAAACCGGGCAAAGCCCCCTAACCGAACAACCGATTCGCGGCGATTATTTCCGCCATGATATGGACCGCTGTGCGCGCCTTCAGGGCACACCGTTTAAACTTCCCGAAAAGTTCCCCTACGCGGCAGTGGCCCCGTGCCGGGCTTTCTACTGGATCAACAGCTTTGACCCCAAACTGGCGCAAAAATTCGCCCATGATGTATATCGCGGCTATTTCGCCGATGGCCTGGATATGAGCAACCCGGAAACCGTGATCGCCACGGCCACCCGCCATGGTATCGATGCTGGCAGAATTCGCCACGCCATGACCGACCCGAAATGGAAGCAGCATCTGCGCGAGGTTAACGAACAGGCCATCGAACGGGGCGCTTTTGGCTCGCCGTTCTTTTTCTACAAGAACGAACCCTTTTTCGGCAATGACCGCATGGATCAGCTCGAACTATGGATTAAAAGTCAGGCCTGAAAATCAAACAACGGGCAGAACAAAACACTGCCTGTTTTCTTTTTTGCCGCTGACATAAACCTGATCCCTGCCATCAAACCAACCTGTCGTGCGGCTCTTACGCTCCGTTTATTTACCGGAACATAACCGGTCACAACGCCGGATAACGGCGCTGGTGCAACAGAAAAAACGGGCCGAGACAATCCCCAATTGCTTTCACACGCATCGGATATAGAGATAAATCCTGTTTAAAATCAAATCAGTATCAACAAAATCCTTCCCTTCTTGACGGGAAAATATCACGCGCAGAACCCATATACGTATATTCGGTACTGAAATACCAATTTATGCTTGCCGTTTACGTAAACTTCCGCCATAACAGGCGCATGGCCAACCGGCCAGAACAACATTTATGTGGGCCGCGCCGCCTGCCGCTTGGCTGGCCCGGAACGGTTCGGTTTCGACCCAGCAGGACGGGACATGCAGATAAAATCCGCCATCAATATCCGCACCGAAGATTTTCGCCGCAATGCCGACCAGATGGAAAAACTGGTTGCCGATTTGCGCGATCAGATCAGCAAAATCAAACTGGGTGGCGGCGAACGTGCGCGTGACCGCCATACCGGTCGGGGCAAATTGTTGCCCCGCGAGCGCATTCGCCAGTTGCTAGATGTCGGATCACCCTTTTTAGAGCTATCCCAACTGGCTGCCTGGGGCATGTATGATGACGAAGATGTCCCGGCGGCGGGCATCATCACCGGCATTGGCCGCGTTTCGGGCGTTGAATGCGTCATTGTTGCCAATGATGCCACAGTCAAGGGCGGGTCCTATTACCCGATGACGGTTAAAAAGCATTTGCGCGCCCAGGAAATTGCCCTGGAAAACCACCTGCCCTGTGTTTATCTGGTTGATAGTGGTGGTGCCAACCTGCCCCGACAGGACGATGTTTTTCCCGACCGTGATCATTTTGGCCGCATCTTTTTTAACCAGGCCAATTTATCGGCCAAGGGTATTGCGCAAATTGCTGTGGTTATGGGGTCTTGCACCGCTGGCGGAGCCTATGTGCCTGCCATGTCGGACGAAAGCATTATTGTCCGCGATCAGGGCACAATCTTTTTAGGCGGGCCGCCATTGGTAAAGGCCGCAACCGGCGAAGTTGTGTCCGCCGAAGATCTGGGCGGGGCCGATGTGCATTGCAAAATATCAGGCGTGACCGACCATTACGCCCAGGACGACTCCCACGCCCTGTCGATTGCGCGCACCATTGTCAAAAACCTGAACTGGACCAAAAACCCCGGCATCACCCTGCACGCGCCCGCCGCCCCGGCCTATGACCCGCGCGAGATTTATGGTGTGATCCCGAAGGATGCCAAAAAACCCTATGACGTGCGCGAAATTATCGCCCGCATTGTTGATGGTTCTGACTTTGACGAATTCAAGGCCCTGTATGGGACCACTCTGGTCACCGGCTTTGCCCGGATTTTCGGCTATCCGGTGGGCGTTATTGCCAATAACGGCATCCTGTTTTCTGAAAGCGCGCTTAAGGGGGCGCATTTCATTGAACTATGTGCACAACGCGGCATTCCACTGGTGTTTTTACAAAACATTACCGGCTTTATGATTGGCCAAAAATACGAAAGCGGCGGCATTGCCAAGGATGGCGCCAAACTGGTCACCGCCGTTGCCACCGCCAAAGTCCCCAAATTTACCGTCCTTATCGGCGGGTCATTCGGGGCGGGCAATTATGGTATGTGTGGCCGCGCCTATAGCCCGCGCTTTTTGTGGATGTGGCCCAATGCCCGCATTTCGGTGATGGGCGGGGAACAGGCCGCCAATGTGCTGACCCAAATCAAGACCGACGCCCTGGAAAAACGTGGCGAAACCTGGCCGCAAACCGAACAGGATGCCTTCAAGGCCCCCATTCGCGACCAGTACGAAGAACAAGGCCACCCCTATTACGCCTCTGCCCGTCTGTGGGATGATGGCGTAATTGATCCGGCCGATACCCGCATGGTGCTGGGCCTTGGCCTGTCGGCGGCATTAAACAAACCGGCGGAAGAAACCCGGTTTGGCGTTTTCCGCATGTGATGCAGGGGAAATAACATGTCAAAAGTTAACGGCGACACCAAAGCCCTGATCTGCACCATCGATCAAAACGGTATTGCCCGGGTCACGCTGAACCGCCCCGACATTCACAATGCCTTTGACGATGCCCTGATCCGCGATTTGACTACCACGCTCGCCACCCTTAATGCCGACACTACCGTGCGTGTGGTGCAACTGACCGGGGCGGGCAAAAGTTTTTCCGCCGGAGCCGACCTTAACTGGATGAAACGCATGGCAACCTATAGCCATGCCGAAAATCTGGCAGATTCGCGCCATCTGGCAACGCTGATGAAAACCCTTAATTTCATGGGCAAGCCCACCATTGCCATGGTTAACGGGGCCGCATTTGGCGGCGGTGTTGGCCTCGCGGCCTGTTGCGACATTGTGATTGCCTCGGACCGAGCAAAATTCTGCCTTTCCGAAACCCGCCTAGGGCTGATCCCCGCCGTGATTTCCCCCTACGTAATCGAGGCCATCGGCACGGCACAGGCCCGGCGTTATTTTATCAGTGCCGAACGGTTTGATGCCACAACCGCGCAAAAGATTGGTTTGGTTCATGAAATCACCGATGCCGACGACCTGATCGCCAGGGGCGACGAAATGGCACAATTATTACTGCAAAACAGCCCTGGCGCCATGGCCGCTGCCAAGGACCTGATTTACGCCGTCGCAAATCGCCCGATTGACGACGCCATTATTGAAGAAACCGCCACCCGCATCGCCGATCAACGCGCCAGTATTGACGGCCGCGAAGGGGTTAGTGCCTTTCTTGAAAAACGATCCGCTTTCTGGATTAAGGAATAAACACATGCTGCGCAAACTTCTGATCGCCAATCGCGGTGAAATTGCCTGCCGGGTTATTGCCACTGCCAAACGCATGGGCATGATCACCATTGCCGTTTATTCCGACGCCGATGCCGATGCCCTGCATGTGCAACAGGCCGACGAGGCCTGGCACATTGGCGGTGCCGCCCCGACCGACAGCTATTTGCGAAGCAACCGCTTGCTCGATGTTCTGGCGAAATCCGGTGCCGATGCGGTGCATCCCGGTTATGGATTTCTATCCGAAAATGCCGATTTTGCCGATGCCATCGCCGCCGCCGGTGCTGTTTTTGTGGGTCCACCGGCCAGTGCCATCCGGGCGATGGGATCAAAATCCGAAGCTAAAAAGATCATGGCGAAGGCTGGCGTACCACTGGTGCCGGGCTATCATGGGGCCGATCAGGATGTTGCACTTTTGGCCAACGAGGCCGATAAAATCGGTTATCCGGTGCTGATCAAGGCATCAGCTGGCGGCGGGGGCAAAGGGATGCGCGCGGTTGAAAGTGCTGCCGATTTTGCCGATGCCCTGATCAGTTGCAAACGCGAAGCCCGGTCCAGCTTTGGCGATGACCATTGCCTGATTGAAAAGCTGATCTTGCATCCGCGCCATGTCGAAATTCAGGTGTTTGCCGATGCCCATGGCAATGCGGTTTACCTGTTTGAACGCGATTGCTCGTTGCAGCGCCGCCATCAAAAAGTAATCGAAGAGGCCCCTGCCCCGAATATGCCCGAAGGCCTTCGTGCCCGCATGGGCAAGGCTGCGGTCGATGCCGCGCGCGCCATTGGCTATCAAGGCGCGGGCACGGTGGAGTTTCTGCTTGATGCATCGGGTGCCTTTTATTTCATGGAAATGAATACCCGCCTGCAAGTCGAACATCCGGTGACTGAAATGATCACGGGTGAAGATCTGGTGGAATGGCAATTGCGCGTGGCTGATGGCGAAACCCTGCCTAAAACGCAAGAACAGCTAAAAATCAACGGCCATGCCTTTGAAGTTCGCCTCTATGCCGAAGACCCGCATAATGATTTTCTGCCTGCCACCGGCAAACTGGTTCATATGCATATGCCAAAAACTGGCCCGCATGTGCGCATTGATACCGGGGTTTATCAGGGCGGAGTTGTTTCGATCCATTACGACCCCATGATCGCGAAATTGATCGTCTGGGATCAGGACCGGACATCGGCCTTGCGGCGTTTGTCCAACGCGCTGGATGACGTACAAATTGTGGGGGTAACCACCAATACCGGCTTTTTGGCCAATATCGCCCGCCATCCTGCCTTTGAACGTGCCGAGGTCGAAACCGGGTTTATCCCGACATATCTGACCGATCTGATCACGCTCGCAACACAGCCCGACAATGAAGCATTGTGCTTTGCTGTTCTGGAAATTTTGCACCAGCGTGATTGTGAATCCCGCCTCTATGCCAATGCCGGCACCGACCCGTGGTCACCGTGGCATCACACCAATGGCTGGCGCCTGAATGATGATAACCATCACGATATTATCCTGCGTCACAATGATATTGAGCTGACCGTCAAGGTTCACTATCGCGATTTTGGCTATATTTGCGACCTGCCAGACGGCGGCACCGTGCGCGTGGAACAGGCCCGGCATGACGATGGTAAAGTCAGCGCAACACTGGATGGCATTCGTAAACGCGCCGATATACGCCGGGTTGCCAACAGCCTGACAATTTTTCGCCCCGGCAAGATCGACAGGCTGGAAATTTTTGATCCCGCCCAAAATGCCGGTGCCAATGCGGGCAATGGCAGCAACCTGAACGCCCCTATGCCCGGCAAGATCATTGCGGTTATGGCAAAAACCGGCGATGCTGTATTGGCAGGAGATAAACTGGTAATCATGGAGGCGATGAAAATGGAACATACCATTACGGCCCCCGTTTCAGGAACCGTCCGTGAGGTGTATTTTGCCGTCGGCGACCAGGTGGGCGACGGGAATGAATTGATCGCAATCGAGGAGGCCTGACCATGCCACGACGCACGCTGGGAAATTTGCCCAAACAGGTGAAGATTGTTGAAGTCGGCCCGCGTGACGGTCTGCAAAATGAAAAGGCGATGGTTTCCACCGCCACCAAAATCGAGTTGATCCATCAATTGGGCGAAGCAGGGCTTTCCGTAATAGAGGCCACCGCCTTTGTCAGCCCCAAATGGGTGCCGCAAATGGCCGACGCCCACGATGTGATGACCCGGATCAGCCGCACGGAAGGGGTGACATACCCGGTACTGACCCCCAATCTGAAAGGGCTGGAAGCCGCCATTGCCGCCGGGGCGACCGAAGTTTCGGTTTTTGGCTCGGCCTCGGAAAGTTTTTCGCAAAAAAACATCAATTGTTCCATCGCCGATAGCTTGAAACGGTTTCGCCCGGTGATTGACAAGGCCAGCAAAAACAATGTCGCGGTGCGAGGATATGTTTCATGCGTGCTGGGCTGCCCCTATGAAGGCGATATCGAACCGGCCAAAGTCGCAAGCGTGGCACAGGAACTTTATGACATGGGCTGTTACGAAGTCAGCCTTGGCGATACCATAGGCACCGGAACGCCCGTCAAGGTACAGGATATGATTGCCGCCGTGTCGCAAGATATTCCGATGGAAAAACTGGCCGCCCATTTCCACGATACTTATGGCCAGGCGCTGGCAAACCTGCTGGCCGCATTGCAAATGGGCATCGCCACCATTGACAGCTCGGTGGCCGGGCTGGGCGGTTGCCCCTATGCGCAGGGTGCAAGTGGCAATGTTGCCACCGAAGACGTGGTTTATATGCTCAATGGCCTTGGCATTAAAAGCGGCGTTGACCTGGAAAAGCTGGTGGCAACCGGCCACTGGATTTGCAGCCGGGTTGGCCGACCCTCTGCCTCAAAGGCGCAACTGGCGATATCTGCCCATTTGATGTGATGCTTTAAAACAACGCCACAGCATATTGCCATGCTGCGGCGTTTTCTCTGGCTTCAAGCCCGCGTCATGTGCTGATCAGGCAGACCTTACAGCCTGCAAGAACTCTTCAACCCGGCCCCGCAAGACTTCGGATTGTTGTGAAAGCTCGCCCGATGCCGCCAAAACCTGCTCGGCAGCGGCTCCTGTTGTCGCGGCGGCCTCTGTCACCCCGAGAATATTGTGCGAAACATCACTGGTCCCGTCAGATGCCTGTTGGATATTGCGGGTAATTTCGCCTGTTGCCGCCCCTTGCTGTTCAACGGCACTTGCAATGTTCGCCGCAATTTCGTTGATCTCGGCGATGGTGGCCCCGATCCCCTGAATGGCAGAAACCGCACCACGGGTTTCGTTCTGGATGGCACTGATCTGGTTGGTAATTTCTTCCGTTGCCCGCGCCGTAGCAGATGCCAGATTTTTAACCTCTGCCGCCACAACCGCAAAACCTTTGCCAGCTTCTCCGGCGCGCGCGGCTTCGATCGTTGCGTTAAGCGCCAAAAGGTTGGTCTGGTTGGCGACATCGTTAATCATGTTAACAACATCCCCGATTTTCTGTGCGGCATCGGCCAGCCCCTGAACCTGGCTGTTGGTGTGCTCTGCGTCCTCTACGGCCTTCGATGCTATTTTGGCAGAGTGACTAACCTGATTGCTAATTTCGTCAATCGACGAACTAAGCTCCTCGGTCGCACTGGCAACCGTCTGCACATTTGTTGATGCTTCATCCGCGGCCGCGGCAACCGCCGTTGACTGTCGGCTGGTTTGCTCGGCCGTTGCTGTCATTGACTGGGCTGTCACTTGCATTTCGGTTGCCGCCGAGGCCAGGCCATCGAGAACATCCGCCACATCCTGATCGAACCCTTTGGTTAATCGTTCAATCAACTCGGCACGGTGCTGTCGCAACCGGGTTTGCTCTTTCTCATGTTCAGCCATTTCATCTGCCTTGATCATATTCTCTTTAAAAACAAGTACGGCCTGCGCCATTTCGCCAATTTCATCCCGATGGTCCTGCCCGGGGATCTCAACCGATTTATCCCCACCGGCAAGCATCCGCATTGTATCTGTAATCAACAAAATAGGCCTGGAAATCCCGGTACCAACGATCCACGCCGCGACGACACCAGCAATCAGCGCGGCAACGGAAATAATCGAGACTAAAAAGACAGCATTGCCTATCGCTGCCTCGGCACGCGGGCCGAGTGCATCCTGCTCGGACTTGATGTCAAGTTTCAGTTGCTCCATGTCATCAGCAACCTTTGGACCGATGACGCTCAGTTTTTCCTTGAAAATCTGTTCCCGCTCCACAGCATCAGATGTTCCGACCAGCTTGGCAAAGTTCTGATCATACGCCTTAATGGCGTCACTGCTGTCTTTTGCGACAGTCAGGCGCGCAGGCTCGATCAAAATACCTGCTAACTCGACGTTATATTCATGCGTCGATTTCAACCGCTTGCGCACCTGCTCTGCTGCGTCAGGTGACGCATTTTTCATATATTCAAATACGGCAAGACGGGCCTCAAGCAAATTGGCCTGGACCCGCCCGGCCTGAAGGGACTGCAAGGCAATCTGACGATATCTGGCGAAATTCTCATCTGCCGATCGCAGAGAAAACACTCCAATAAAGGCAACCACCAACAACAAAATCAGCACGAGCCCAAAGCCACCAAAGACCTTCTGCTGGACCGTAATTTTCTTTAGAAAATTCACTATTCGAGACTCCCCTGGTTACCACACGTGATGACGCATGTTCCTTTCCCCCTAAGGGAAAAAAGCCACACAACGTCATCGTCCCCGGCGCACAACGGGCAAAAAAACGAGCCAAACCAAATGGATAATGTTCCAACACAAAGAAACTCATCCAGCCAAACCACTGGAAAAGACGCGTTCTCGAACGTGACTCAAGATCAATCAGGAGGTATCATTAAGTTTGGGATGTGTATCTTCGGTGAAGTAGGTACAAAACTGAGCACACTGGAACAAAGTGCTGCTTGCAACCTTGAAACAGATAAACGCCCCCTCACTTAAATGACATGGCGTAAATTCATTTTACACGCCATGGAGAGCACATACATTTTCGTGATGACCAGTTAACCGAGATTTTTTAACCCCTGAATATTTCTGCCAATTGCAAATCCTGGATCTTTTAAGACCCCCCATAGCCAGAAAGACATCCAAATTTTGGACACCCCAAACAATGGAACATAAAATACCCTTTTTCAAGCGGAAAAAAAAGTTTGACGGTCAAGATTGGTCTAAAAATAGACCAATTTTTGATAAAGGCCGAGTGAGAGCCATATGAGCAGCCGCCTGAGCGACCGCATCCGGGCCGCGCGAAAATACATGGGATTAAGCGCATCTCAGGCAGCAGACCTTACAGGACTGACACGAAAATCCTGGGAACGTTACGAATTGGACAAAAATGAACCACGTGCAACATCTCTGGCCATGCTGGTAGAACATGGAATTGATGGCAATTGGCTGCTGACGGGTAAAGGCAACATGACGACACCAAACCCCCAAAATACGCAGCCTGTGCTGGACCATGACTTACTAAAACTTACCATCAAAGAACTGGAGAACTTTCGCGAACAGAACGGCCCCGACTGGAGCAATGAACAAATCGCCCGCATCATCGCGCTGGGGTATCAGATGCTGGCTGCCGAAAAGCAAAAAGGAAACACACCCGAAGCCGGGAACCTTCGGTTTCTTATGCAGGCGGCACTTTTATAAAACCGCACAGACATTAACCGCCGTTAAAGCACCTTTCCTTTAATATGACCCATTTTGCCAGCTCAGTCTGCCGCCTGGCAAGGAGAAGTCCGCCGGGCGTAATGGGTTTACGGACAAGGATTTCGACGCGGCCAGGCGGCAGACTGCGCTGGCCCACAGGGTTTGATTTTGGCGGTGTTTGGCAGCGTTACACCGCTCGCCCGATGCGCCGCATCGCGCAGCGCGCTGTGCCTAGCCAAACGACACGCCAAAAACAAACAAAATGGCTCATATTAAAGGAAAGGTGCTTTAGAACTTTTTAGGACAGCACAAGAAATGCCGAGCCGCAAAAGCCGCCTCCTTGCCCGCTTCCCTGTCAAAGAGCGCATCCACCATCGCCCACTCTATGCTACCCTAACATTTACCTTGCGAGAAAGGTGACTAAACACCGAAAAAAAGGCAGAAAAACCCCGCAGCATAGCTTAATTTGCGGGGATTGATTGTTCACCTGATTGCGTTACGCGCTTTCGCCAGGCTGCTCTGACGGCCTGTAAGAACCGGCTCAGCCGCAGCAGCCCCTGTCGAGAATGCCGCCTCGGGAACACCAGAAATATTCTGCGAAACCTCGCGAGTACCAGACGATGCCTGTTGCACGTATTTAGCGTATTATTTTTTGTCCTGAATTTCTGTGATGGAGAGACACGACCTTTGAATAGGCTCACCTGGTCGTAATCATGCTTTTCCCCTGAAGCGATCAGTTACAGGTTTCAGTTCCACAAAAGTTCCGCCGGTTCGGGCACAGAAACAGCAAAAAAGGCGCGCGCTGCGGCGCATTGGAGGCGAATCCGACTGCGGCATTCGCCAATATTTCTGCCACAGTCACCCAAAAAAATGGGCACCCAAAGGTGCCCATTCAAAATTCAGTCAGCAATTGATATTGAAATCTCAGGATGCGGAACTATCAAGGGCAGCCCGCCGACGATCGCGCAAAGACCCGGCCGTTACGCGGCCATCACCCGTGGGCTGGTAATACATCGTCATGTCGCCTAAAGCTGCACGCACCTTTGCCAGCGCGATATCGCCATCGTCGGCCAGTTCATAGGCATCAAAGCCGCAACGATGCATATATAAAATCTGGTCGCGCAGCACATCACCAACGGCCCGCATTTCGCCCTGATACCCGTATCTCTCGCGCAAAACACGACCATAGGAATACCCGCGCCCATCGGTATAAGCCGGAAACTTAACGGCGATCAGGGAAAAACGGTTAATGTCGTCGGCCAGATCTTCCGGGGCATCGCCGGGCACCAGCAACACACCCAGCCCGCCATTGCGGGCGATCAGGCTGTCGCGCTCGGCTTTGAACCGGGCCAGACTGACCAGTATGTTGGCATCGCTTTCCGGAATGGGGCTTTCATCATCGAGCGTGACCCATTCATTGTCGATCACGCAATCATTCTTAACGATCGCCATAAAGCACCTCCTTGAACGGGTCCATGCCAACGCGGCGATAGGTATCGATGAAACGTTCGCCCACTATGCGAATGTCAATATAGCGGGTAATCAATGCTTCAATCGCGTCGACCACTTCGACCTCGGAAAAACCGGCACCGGCAATTTTGCCTATCGCAGCATCCTGGCTGGCATCGCCGCCAAGCGTGATCTGATAAAATTCCTTGCCGCGCTTATCAAGTCCCAGAATACCAATATGGCCCACATGATGATGACCACAGGCATTGATGCAGCCCGAAATTTTGATTTTAAGTTCGCCAATATCATATTGACGTTCCAGATCGCCAAACCGTTCGGAAATGCGCTGCGACAGCGGGATTGATCGTGCGGTTGCCAGGGCGCAATAATCCAGCCCCGGGCAGGCAATAATGTCGGTGACAAACCCCAGATTGGCGGTTGCCAGAAGGGCACTGTTCAATTCGGCCCACAGGGCAAACAGATCGGCCTTTTTAACATGCGGCAGAACAAGGTTTTGCTCGTGGGTAACGCGCACATCGCCAAAACTGTATTGATCGGCAAGATCGCCCACCAGTTCCATTTGCTCGGCCGTGGCATCGCCCGGAATACCGCCAATCGGCTTTAATGAAATATTGGCAATGGCATAGCCGGGCTGTTTGTGCGCAATCACGTTGGATCGCACCCAGGCCGCAAAATCGGGATGGGCCTGTTTGCGGCGTTCAAATTCAGGGTCGTTATCGGGCACCTGTTCAAACGCAGGCGGGGCAAATTGCGCAATATATTGCGCAATTTCTTCATCACGAACGCGCAATGACCCGTCTTTGATTTTGGCCCATTCTTCTTCGACCTGCACACGGATGTCATCAATGCCAACTTCATGCACCAGAATTTTGATCCGCGCCTTGTATTTGTTATCGCGGCGGCCAAACCGGTTATAAACCCGTAAAATGGCTTCCAGATACGAGAACAGGTCGTTCTTGCCGATAAAATCGCGCACGGTTTTGCCAACAAAAGGCGTGCGGCCCAGACCACCGCCAACAATGACCTCGAACCCGGTTTCGCCCGCATCGTTTTTGTGCATCCGCAGGCCAATATCATGCACGCGCACCGCCGCACGGTCATTGGGCGACCCGGTAACCGCAATTTTGAACTTGCGCGGCAAATAGGTGAATTCCGGGTGGAAGGTCGACCATTGGCGGATCAGTTCGCAATAAGGACGCGGATCTTCAATTTCGTCGGCAGCCGCACCGGCATACTGGTCGGTCGTGGTATTGCGAATGCAGTTGCCCGATGTCTGAATGGCATGCATCTCAACCTGCGCCAAATCTTTCAGCGCATCGGGAATTTCGTTCAGTTTGGGCCAGTTATACTGGATATTCTGGCGCGTGGTGAAATGGCCATAACCCTTGTCATACTTGCGCGCAATATATCCCAGCTTGCGCATCTGTTCGCCGTTCATCGTGCCATAGGGCACGGCAACGCGCAGCATATAGGCATGCAACTGCAAATAGACACCATTCATCAGGCGCAGCGGCTTGAACTGGTCTTCGGTCAACTCGCCCGAAATACGCCGGGCAACCTGATCGCGAAACTGTTCGGTACGTTCAGCAAGAAGCTGGCGGTCAAAATCGTCATAACGATACATATTGTATCCTCCTTATCCCGCCTGATAACCAAGATCGGTTCGGACACTTGGCCCCAACGTGCGCAGGACTTCGCGGTATTTGGTGGGCACCAGCGCACCGTCGACCTTTGCAACATCAATCAGATACGCACCAACAACAGTAACCTGCTGTGCCGCCGTGTTCGCGCGTGCCAGCAAGACTTCTGCTTGCGTCGCATCTGTTGCGCAAACAGCATCGCCGATGTCGGTACTCCATCCGTCATCAGCGGTCATAAACACCGCCAGACCATCATCAAGCCGGTTTGCCGTAACAACTTGCAAGGACATTGAGTTCTCTCAGACAGTAAATCTCTCATGGGTGCCCGCATTGAACCGGGCTTTTGTTATGTAGAATTTGGCCGATAACGCGTTATTGGTCAAGTTTTTTTGTGAAATACCTTAAATAACATTTATTTTATGTGTTATTTTGTGAAACTTGACGTTCTCCGCCCCCTCGGCTAGGTCATCAGTTACAAATTACAACAGATCGAACCATGCCCCAGAACCTGATCAAGTTAAGTGTCGGCACCGAAAGCCCCGAAACATTGCGCCAGTGGCAGGAATATATGCGCCAGACCTATGGCCGCATTTATCACACCACCCGCATGACGCCAAAACGTCGGGACGAGGTGATTGATGGTGGTTCTATTTATTGGGTCATCAAAGGGGCCATCCGCTGTCGCCAGCGTGTGATCGATCTCGAAGAATTTACCGACGAAGCCGGTATCAAGCATTGCGCCATCGTGCTCGATGACAACCTGATCGAAACTGCCGCCTATCCGCATCGCGCCTTTCAGGGCTGGCGTTACCTGGCTGCTGACAAAACCCCGCCCGATGCCAAAACCGGCGGTAACAGTGATGCCCTGCCCGAAGACATGGCAATGGAACTGCGCGACCTTGGCCTGATCTGAATTCACAATCGGCGGCCATGTCAGCGAAATGGCCCTTATTGCGACGAACCAGTTACCCAACTGTTTTTTGCGTGCCGGAAAGACCGGGCTGATTTTCCTCAATGTCTTTCAGGGTGGCGGCGACTTCCTTTTTAAGCCAGCGAATAAAGGCGGTCACGCGGGGCCGGTTCAGGTTCTCTTCCGGGCAGGTCACATAATAGGCATAACTTGATACCACCTTTTGCGAAAACGGGCGCACCAGCAACCCGGCCTTTAAATCCTGTGCGGCCAGCGATGTGCGCGCCACCCCAATGCCCTGCCCCATCAAGGCCGCCTGAATCACCATATCGCCACTGTTAAACCGCAACCCCCGACGCAGATCGATACCGTCAACCCCGACTCCATCAAGCCAGAATTGCCAGTCGGCTGCGCGGGGCATCCCGGCATCTGACGTCGCATCATGCAATAACTGGTGCCCTGCAATATCTTGCGGCACGCGCAAGGGCGGGTTTGCCGCCAGATAATCCGGGCTGCAAACCGGAAAAACCTCGTCGCGCATCAAGCGTTCGGTATGCAGGTTGGGATAATGCCCGCGACCAAACCGCACAGCCAGATCAATGCCTTCGGTGCGAAAATCAACCAGGCGGTCGTCGGCATGAATGCGGACATCAATTTCGGGATGTTCGGTGCGAAAATGCCCCAAACGCGGGATCAGCCACTTTACCGCAAAGGATTGCAATACACTGACCGTCACCACCCCGGCCTCTTCCACGGCCAGCAGGCTTTCAATTTCACCGGCAATGCGGGTGAAACCTTCGCTGGTGGCCCGTGCCAGCCGCTCCCCCTCATCGGTCAGCACCAAACGGCGCGGCAACCGGAAAAACAACCGAAACCCCAGATATTCCTCAAGCTGGCGAATTTGCTGACTAACCGCCCCCTGGGTCACAAAAAGCTCCTCGGCGGCACGGGTGAAATTCAAATGCCGGGCGGCGGCATCAAAGGCCCGCAGGGCCTGCAACGGGGGTAATCTCACTCTCGGACTCTCCGGTTAAAACGCCATCGGGCGCGCAACACGCCCAAACGAACCTGCAATGCGATCGCTGCAGCCCGTTACTGCCGTCATTAGCTCAGCTAATATCTAGACAGAGAATGTATGATTTGTCATCTGCTGTTTTCTGGTCGAAAAACAATCCAGCAAACAAGCCATTTCAACGTGGTAAACAGTTTTCCCGGAGAACCACAACATGACCAGTCGCACCTCGATTACCCACACTGCCAATAATACCGCACCGGCCGCGCCCACAACCATCGACCTCAAACAAAGACTGGACCGGCTTCTTGACGCTGTGAACAGCTTTTTCGATCGCCTGTCGCAGCGGCTGACATGGCAACAGCCAAGGAAAAACCGTTCCCTGCCCGTTAAATACATGACCGACCGCCAGTTGGCCGACATCGGTTTGCGCCGGGCCGACATCCATAACAGCGATGGAAAATCATATCATTGGCACATTAACTGGAAGAATTGATCTGTCTCCTTGCGGTTATGTAAAAAGAGTCCGTATCTTGTCATCTTAAATTCACATCCGGCAGGGCAACGTTGGCGCCCGCCTGCGTCTTGTCTATGGGAAAGGGATTGAACATGGCTAAAAAGCAGAAACCGACGCCGGAAAATACACCAAAAAACAAGGAAAATGGTGAGTCCCTGATGAAAAAGGCGCTTCATAAAACGCAGCACAGCCGCAGCCATGCCAATAAGAACCCCGAATTATCTGAACTGGACAGCGAAACCCGCGACCACATGCTCTTGGATGCCGAGAGCCTGACCATGGAACGTCTGGACGATGGAGAGGGTAATGATCATCACCCGGCAAAATCCGACGTGGCCGAAACAGCCAAAAATACCAAAGAACAACGCAAGAACGACGTAGAAATGGCCCGTAAAGACACCAAAAAACACGAAAAAGAAGTTACCACCGTCGCGAAACGTGTGACACATACCGTCCAGAAAGGGTCTGGCACGCCCCCGGACCTGCCAAAATCCCCCGATGAGTCTCTCAAAAACATTAAAACCAAACAATATCTGGAATTGATCGCGCCGCTGCATATCGAGCTTCTGAAATTCCAGAACTGGGTCAAAAGTGAAAAGGTCAAAGCCCTGGTCATTTTTGAGGGCCGCGATGCGGCGGGTAAAGGCGGCACCATCAAACGCTTTACCGAACATTTAAACCCGCGCGGTGCCCGTGTCGTCGCACTTGACAAGCCCAATGATCGCGAAGTCACCCAATGGTATTTTCAGCGTTATATGCAGCATCTGCCGTCCGGCGGCGAAATTGTTCTGTTTGACCGTTCCTGGTACAACCGGGCAATGGTTGAACGGGTAATGGGCTTTTGCACCCGGTTTGAAGTCAGCGAATTTTTACAATCGGTGCCAGAGCTTGAACGCATGTTGCTGCGCTCGCACACATCGATGATCAAGTTCTATTTTTCGGTCAGCAAGGATGAACAGGCGCGCCGCTTTGCCCAACGCCAGAAAGACCCGCTAAAACAGTGGAAACTAAGCCCGGTTGATCTGGCATCGCAAAATCTGTGGGATGAATATACCCAGGCCAAGGAAGAAATGTTCTATGCAACATCGACCCAGGCCTGCCCGTGGGTGATCATTAAATCAGATGATAAAAAACGCGCCCGAATCAATGCCATCCGCTATTTCCTGTCGCAATTCGATTATCAGGGAAAACTGCCCGACCTGCTGCAATATGACCGGCGTATTGTGCGTAATGTCGATCAGGAACTTGGCATCGACGACTAGAACCTGCCTTGTGCCGGGTCTAGACGGATTAAAACCACGCATGGCCCGGCATCTCATATTGCCAAGTACACAATTGGCTCGCATCAACAGTTGCACATTCAAAACAGCACGGATTGACAAGCCCCCGCCCCCCGGCCTTTATAAGGAACAGGAAAAACCTTAAAAAACGGGAGGTCGCAGCATGGCCAAATGTACATTTATCGGTCTGGGTGTGATGGGATATCCGATGGCCGGCCATCTTCAAAAATCGGGTCACAGCGTTACGGTCTATAACCGCACCACTGCCAAGGCGGAAAAATGGGCGGCTGAATTTGGCGGCGCGTTTGCTCCAACACCTGCGAAAGCCGCCGAGGGTGCGGAATTTGTTTTTTGCTGTGTTGGCAATGATGACGATTTGCGCAGTGTCATTACCGGGCCGGATGGCGCCTTGGCCGGAATGGCTGCTGGCACCCTTCTGATTGACCACACCACGGCATCGGCCGATGTCGCACGCGAACTTTATGAACTGGCGGCCAAACAGGGTGTATCGCTGATCGACGCGCCGGTTTCTGGCGGACAGGCCGGAGCCGAGAACGGTGTTTTAACCGTGATGTGCGGCGGCGAACAGGCCGCCTTTGACAAGGCAGCCCCGATCATTGATGCCTTTGCCCGGTCCTGTAAACTGATGGGCGACAGCGGCAGCGGACAATTGACCAAAATGGTCAATCAGATTTGCATCGCCGGTCTGGTTCAGGGCCTGGCGGAAGCCATGAATTTTGGCAACAAGGCCGGTCTGGATATGACCAAAGTGATCGATGTGATTTCCAAAGGGGCCGCCGGAAGCTGGCAAATGGAAAATCGCGGTCAGACCATGGTGGATGGCAAATTTGATTTTGGTTTTGCCGTTGACTGGATGCGCAAGGATCTGGGGATTTGCCTCGACGAAGCCGGTCGCAACGGTGCGCGTTTGCCCGTTACCGCCCTTATTGACCAGTTTTATGCCCAAATTCAGGGCCGTGGTGGCAATCGCTGGGATACATCAAGCCTGATTGACCTGCTGGCCAAGGACTGATCACGCCCTTTGCTGCACCCGCCCCTGATGAAGCGGGCAAGGTGATAACACCTTAAAGCACTTTGATAATGAAAAAGGCGGCGTTCGAAAATGCCGCCTTTTTCAAGGGGTCTTTGCCGGGCTTTCACCCGACAATCAATCCTTATAAACCCGCGCGCAACAAGGGTTCTACCTGCGGGCGATACTGGGCCAACATACCATTATCAAAATAGCCAACTGCACATTCAAGGACCTCGTCATGCGGCGTTTCACCTTTGTCAGCCTTGGCACCGTCAGCCGTTTTGTCGCCATTTTGCGGTTCGGCTTCATCCGTCTGCGGGTTCGGGGCCTGGTCTTCGGTATGAAAACCGCCACTGCCCAACCGTTCAATGTCGATATTGGCCGCACACTTGTCGGCATCAACGGTGGCAATTGTTTTGCGTGGATCGCGGCGCCGGGGTGGCAAGGCATGGGCCAGATCAATTTCGCGATCAAACTCTTCGGCATCTTTTAACTTGATGTCAATATCAGGCACCACGCCATTGCCTTGCACAATGTGGTTTTCAGGGGTGGTGTAATAACCGGTGGTGATTTTCACCCCGCCACCGCCCGAAAGCGGCATGATCCGCTGCATCGAGCCTTTGCCAAACGACCGTTCGCCAATAATGATCCCACGCCCGTTTTCACGCAGGGCAGCCGCCATCAGCTCCGCCCCCGACGCCGACCCGCGATCAAGCAGGATGACCATGGGCGTGCCCTCAAAATAACTGCTGCGATCCGCTTCATAGGTCCGCATTTTGCGTTCGCCGCGCCCTTCTGTGGCAACAATCAGGCCCTTGGTCAGGAACTGATCGGCCATATCGGCAGCGGAATCCAGCAAGCCGCCGGGATTACGTCGCAAATCAACGATAATTCCGCGCGGGTTGCGTATTTTCTGTTTTAATTCCTGCAAATATTCCCGGGTTTGTTCCAGCGTATTGGCATCAAACCGCGACACCCGCACATAAGGAATATCGTGGTCAATAATCGATGCGGTAACAGACGGCACCTCGATCTTGGCACGCTTGATCGTGACATCGAAGTTCTTTTCCTTGCGCAGAATACCCAACGTCACCGGCTCGCCAACGCGCCCTCGCATCAGCCGCACGGCTTCCGCAATCGGCTGATCTTTCATATCGTGATCATCGATCCGGGTGATGCGGTCGTTGGGTTGTAAACCGGCACGGGCGGCCGGGGTGTCATCAATCGGTGATACAATGCGGATCTGTTTGTTCTCGTCCTGTGCGATGACAATACCAACCCCGGCAAAGCTGCCTTCGGTACTTTCCTGCAGGCGTTTGAACATGTCTTCCGACATATAT
This sequence comes from uncultured Thalassospira sp., assembly GCF_963976115.1. Classification (GTDB taxonomy): domain Bacteria; phylum Pseudomonadota; class Alphaproteobacteria; order Rhodospirillales; family Thalassospiraceae; genus Thalassospira. Next base: position 206,404 of record NZ_CAXBJJ010000007.1, on the reverse strand, counting down.
GCGCTGTGCGGGTCCAGGTCGTGGAGGCTTTGATCAAGGGCCTCGCCCACAATATTGGTAGGGGAATGGTCTTTGGTTTCAAGTTTGGGCAATGCCGCGATGGCATCGTCAACGAATTTTGCCGTATCGACATCGAAAACATATGTTTCGCGCAAAACCTGCACCGTTTCGACAAACAGATTATCGGCCCGGTCCAACTGGTCTTCCGTCGCGTTTTCGTCAACATATTCACGATAGGCATCAAGGAAACGTTGCTCATCCTGATTAGCCCATACCGGGCCGGCACAGGCCACCAATCGCGTTCCGGCAAAAGCAATGATAATCCCGAAAACGATTGGCAAAATTCCCTTTCGCAGCACCGCCTGCTCCTTGCTCTTAAATTCAAATATGATCAGACATTATATCCCTGACCGCCTAAACGCGACCCGGAACCTGACATTTTAAAGACAAATATACCCTAATTGCCGCATGGCAATACACAGAGATGATATATAGGAGCGTAAAACCGATAATGCATGGCATCTGCCGGTTTTTTCATCCCGATGCACACGCGCCTGCAATATGGACTCGAAATCCGGTTGCAGCTTGATTATGCTGGGTCCAACAATTGATGCTGCGGCAAAACAGACCACAGCACATCCGAGCGGGCGGCTCACTTACTCAGGAGACGTCATTATTCATGACTGACTATTCGCCGCCAATCGACGATATCCGCTTTATCCTTCGCCATATTGTCGATCTTGAAACTGTTTCCGCGTTACCGGGCTTTGCCGATGCCACGCCCGATACAGTCGATGCCATTCTTGACGAGGCAGGCAAACTGGCCGCCAGTCACCTTGCCCCGCTTAATCGCAGCGGCGACATGCAGGGCGCACAGCTTTTAGGCGACGGCACAGTAAAAACCGCCGATGGCTGGAAGGAAGCCTATCGCCAGTTTCAGGAAGGCGGCTGGCAGGGCATTGCCGCCGATGCCGAACATGGCGGTATGGGGTTGCCCTTGCTGGTTGGCGCTTGCGTGGCCGAATTCTGGCATTCCGCCAATATGGCTTTTGCCCTGTGCCCAATGTTAACGGCAGGTGCCATCGAACTGCTTGGCGCGCACGGGTCAGACGCCCAGAAAGACCTGTATCTGACCCGGATGATTTCCGGCGAATGGACAGGGACAATGAACCTGACCGAACCACAAGCCGGGTCCGACCTTGCCCAGATACGCACCCGGGCGGTACCCGATGGCAATGGCAACTGGCGCATTCACGGACAAAAAATTTTCATCACCTATGGCGAGCATGACCTGACCGAAAATATCGTTCATCTGGTGTTGGCCCGTACACCCGATGCCCCTACTGGCGTGCGCGGCATCTCGCTGTTTATCGTGCCTAAATTTCTGACCGACGATCAGGGCACCATCGGTGCGCGTAATGATGTGAATACCGTGTCTCTCGAACATAAACTGGGCATTCATGCCAGCCCAACGGCGGTCTTGTCATTCGGGGATGATGGCGGTGCGCTTGGCTATCGGGTCGGCGAAGAAGGCAAAGGCCTGGCCGCGATGTTTACAATGATGAACAATGCCCGCCTTGCCGTGGGGCAACAGGGCATTGCCATTGGCGAGCGCGCCTATCAGCAAGCACTGGATTATGCCAGAAACCGCATTCAGGGCCGGGATGCCGCAACAGGTGCGCCCTGCCCCATCCTGCACCATCCCGACATTGCCAGAATGCTTTTGCGTATGCGCTCTGGCACCGAGGCCGCACGGGTCCTGGCCCTTTATACCGCCAGTCAGATGGACATCGCCCATCATCACAGCAACGCCGACCACCGGCGAAACGCCCAGGATCGTGCCGATTTGCTGATCCCGATGGTCAAGGCATGGTCAACTGATCTTGGTGTTGAAAATGCCTCTCTTGGCATTCAGGTGCATGGCGGTATGGGTTTTATCGAGGAAACAGGTGCCGCCCAACATTTGCGCGACGCCCGGATCGCCCCGATTTACGAAGGCACCAATGGCATTCAGGCATTGGACCTGATCGGTCGAAAAGTGCTGCGCGATCAGGGGAATGCCGCCCTGCAACTGATTGAAGAGATCAAAACCGAAGGTGCAGTCATTGCCAAAAACAACGCAGATCTGGCACCTGCCCTGTCGGGCTTTCAACAGGCAATCACCCGGCTTGCGACCTGCACCGGAAACATTCTGGATCAGTGCACATCCGACCCCGACAGCGCACAGGCCGTTGCCAGCCCCTATCTGCGCCTTTTTGCAACTGTTTGCGGCGGCTGGCTGATGTGCAAGTCACATGTGGCAGCCCAGGATGCACCACAGGGTTTTTCCGAAGCATTTCTGGCGCGCAAAACGGCATCAACCGCTTTTTACCTGACGCAGATCATTCCAGAATGCGCGATGCTGGCAACACAGGTTGAAAACTGCCTCGATCCGACACTACCTGCGGCATTTCGTAGCGCCATAATGGCATCCCGGCACAGCTTTGCCGAATAATGCCCGCCCGACGACCTGTTGCCCACCACGACAACTGTGACATCCTTTGATCATGGCTTATTCGTGGCGGGCAATCATGGTTTTGCCGGTAAAATCAAATTATGTCGGCTTGCAAACCAGCCCGAAACCACGAGGCAAGCCTTCAATTGCACAAATACGAAAAAATACGGAAATTTTCGGCCAATTTCCTGTTTCTGTTTTTATCGGCTTGTCTATAATCCGCCCGATGAATCGCTTAACCCGATATATGCTCAAACAGCAGCTTATCATGATGGTTTTTGTGACACTGGGTTTGCTCTGTGTCATTTGGCTGTCGCAAAGCCTGCGTTTTGTTGAAATGATTGTAAACCGGGGTCTGTCGATTTCGGTCTTTTTGCATTTGACCGCGCTTTTGCTCCCCAGTTTCCTGACCATCATCCTGCCGATCGCCTTGTTTTTTGTGGTGGTTTTTACTTACAACAAGCTCATTCAGGACCGGGAATTGATCGTCATGCGGTCTGCCGGGCTTAGTCAGTGGGCGCTGGCGAAACCGGCCATCATTCTGTCGGTGGCCGTGGCAGCCACGGGTTATTTTTTAACGCTCTATTATCTTCCCTACAGTTATCGTCAATTCAAGGAACTGCAATATACGATCCGGAATGACTATTCCTCGGTCCTGTTGCAGGAAGGCAGCTTCACCGATATTGACGGATTGACGATTTATGTGCGTGAAGTCGGGCAGGATAACGAACTGATGGGCATTCTTGTTCATGATGCGCGCAATCCCAAATCGCAAAGCACAATGATGGCCAAAAATGGCGCACTGGTCCGGACCGATAAAGGCCCGCGCATTGTACTGCTTGATGGGAACCGGCAGGAGGTCAATACCGTCGACGGCACGATGTCGATTCTGTATTTTGATCGTTATGCCGTCGATATTGCCGAAGATGTTACGGATCCGTCCTTACGCTATCTTGAAGCGCGCGAACGCAGCGTTGGCAATTTACTTACCGCCGATCCGCCTGATATTCAGCCACAGGATATTAACAAATACCGGGCCGAGGGCCATGATCGGCTGATTTCACCGCTTTATGCGGTGGGTTTTGCCTCTCTTGCATTGGCGGTTCTGGTATCGGGAAGCTTTTCACGCCGGACCCAGCATTCCCGGTTGCTGATCGCCATTGCCCTGATGATCGGGTGTGAAGCCATGTCGATTGCGCTTAAAAATATTGCCGCAAAAAACCCGGCCCTCATTGTCCTGATGTATCTGAACGTATTGCTGCCGATTGTTGGTGGCCTTTACTGGACATTCCGCGGCCCGAAAATCACACTGGCGCGCAAAGACAGCGAAGACCGTGAAGAAGGGTCCCGCGCATGAGGATCTCGCCAATTCTGACATGGTATTTCGGCCGCCATGTGCTGTTTGCCATTCTGGCCATTCTGCTGCTGCTGGTCGGGTTGATTTTTATTGGCGATGTGATTGAACTGCTACGCCGTGCCAGCAGCCGCCCCGATGCCACCATGAGCATCATTTTGCAAATGGCGATGGCCCGCATTCCCTATATGACCGAAAAGGTTTTGCCGTTCGGGGTGCTGTTTGGTTCGATGTATTCGTTCTGGAAACTGACCGGCAATCAGGAACTGGTTGTGACCCGGGCCGCCGGGGTGTCTGTATGGCAGTTTTTGCTCCCGCCCCTTATGTGTGCCTTCCTGCTTGGCACCCTCCAGATCACAGCCTTAAACCCGCTTTCGTCTATCTTGTTGCAAAAATACGAAAAACTGGATGCACGCTATCTTAAAGGCGTATCGAGCGTCATGAACCTGTCGTCAAGCGGATTGTGGTTGCGGCAAGGGACGCAAAACGGCCAAGCCGTTATTTATGCTCGCACCGTTCAGTCGCAGGAAGAAGAGCGCATTGACTTGCGCGACGTAACGATTTTCCGGTTTGAGAATCTTGACGATTTTACATCGCGCATAGATGCCGCCCGGGCGGTTCTGGAACCCGGCCTTTGGCATTTTTACGATGCCTGGAGCTTCGTTCCCGGCCAGAAAAGCACCTTTACCAAGAATATGGATCTGCCGACAAACTTAACGGCGCGGAAAATCCAGGATAGCTTTGCCTCGCCAGACACCATGTCTTTCTGGGATCTGAAACCCTTCATCAACTTGCTTGAACGCGCGGGTTTCAACGCCAAACGGCATCGCATCCATTTTAACAGCCTGCTGTCCCGACCGCTGCTGTTATGCGCAATGGTTTTGATTGCAGCAGCGTTTTGTCTTAAATTCTCTCGACGGCGCAGGGTATCTCTTGTTATCGGTGGTGGTGTTGCCACGGGATTTCTGTTGTATTTCTTTACCGACGTAGCCTCTGCACTGGGTGTTTCGGGTGGATTACCCCCGGCATTGGCAGCTTGGGCACCAGCGGGTATTTCCGCACTATTGGGAATATCAACATTGTTACATCTGGAGGATGGCTAACTAGATGGCGGACTTGTCAGGGGGAAGTCTGAAAGCACTGGCTGTATGGGGCATGATCGGGGGCATTGTTTCAATGACCGCTCCTGTTATCGCACATGCGCAAGGCACAGACACAGCGAAGCCAACCGTAAAAACCAGCGCCCAGAACGGTAGCAATGGTGAAAAGACCAACCCGGCAGAGAAAAAGGAAAACCAATTGCTTTTTTCTGCCGACGAGGTTGATTACAGTGATGATATGAAAACAGTTACCGCGCGCGGCAATGTTGAAATATCGCGCGACAACCGGGTTTTAATGGCTGATACCGTCAGCTATGACATGACAAACGACGTGCTTTCGGCCACCGGAAATGTCAAACTGCTTGAACCGACGGGCGAAGTCATGTTCGCCAACTATGTCGAACTGACCGGTGATTTCAAAGACGGTATCATCAAGGATATCTATATCCTGCTAGATGATCACACCCGTTTGGCCGGTGTTGGCGCGCGCCGCAGTGAAGGGAACTTTACCGAGCTGGCAAAAGCGGTTTATTCCCCGTGTAATGTCTGTGTTGACGACCCTGAAGAACCGCCCCTTTGGCGCATTCGTGCCGCGCGGGTCATTCATGACCAAAAAAACCAAAGCGTTGAATATAAGGATGCGCGCCTTGAATTTGAAGGCATCCCGATTTTGTACAGCCCCTATTTCAGTCACCCCGACCCGACAGTCAAGCGCCGGTCAGGTATCCTGGCACCGACCTTTGGCAGCACCAGCTATGTCGGCAGCCGATTCGAACTGCCCTATTACTGGGCCATCGATAAATCCAGCGACTTAACGCTCCGTCCCATTGTAACCGCCAACAAAGGCCCGGTTCTGGCGTCGCAGTACCGGCAGAAATTTGACACGGGTAATCTCGAAATTCTCGATAGCTTTACCGACGGCGGAGATAACGGCTGGCAGGGGCATATTGATGCCACCGGCAAATTTGACATCAATGACAAATGGCGCTGGGGTTTTGATGCCGAACAGGCAACAAGCAAAACCTACATGTCGCGTTACGGCTTTGGTTCCCCGTCCGTTCTGACCTCGGATGTCTTTGGTGAACGTTTTACCGATCAGAGCTATGGCCGCATTGAGGGGTATTATTTCCAGGGACTAAAAGAAGAAGACAGTCGCGCAACCAGTCCGCTTGTTTTACCACATGCCCAGTATCATGGTCGCAGCGCCACCAACCCGAACGGCTCCTATACAACCTTTGATCTCGACGCACTGTCACTTTCGCGGCGGACCGGGGCTGATTCCAATCGTTTGTCGGGTAAGGTTGGTTGGGAACTGCCACATATTGGCACCTATGGCGATGTCACCAAGCTTACACTTTCCATGCGTGGTGACAGCTACATGGTCAACAATGTCAGCCGCTCGGGGCAATCTGATTATACCGGTTATGTGGGCCGAACCGTTCCGGTGGTTGCTGTCGATTGGAACATGCCGTTTGTGCGCGACGAAGGTGGCTATCATCAGGTTATCAAACCCATCGCGATGGTTGCCTGGTCGCCTAATGGCGGCAATCCCGACGAGATTCCCAACGAGGACGCCCAGTCATTTGAATTTGATGACATCAACCTGTTTTCCCATGACCGGTATGGCGGGCTGGACAAAACCGAAGACGGGCTTCGCGCCAGTTATGGTCTGGAATGGGGCGTCTATGGTCAGAATGGCGGCTATACCAATGCGCTGTTTGGTCAAAGCTACCGCCTTGCCGACAACGGTACTTTCGCCGAAGGCTCTGGCCTTGACAAACATCTTTCCGACTATGTCGGTCGCATAACAGTTTCCCCGAACCAGTTTGTTGACCTGACATATCGGTTCCGACTGGATAACAACGACTTTTCGCCGCGCAGAAACCAATTGGCCGCCGGATTGGGTGAAGAACGGACCCTTCGCCTTGATCTAAGTTATTTGCAGCTGTCGGAAAATGCCGGATCGGATGAATTTAACGACCGCGAAGAGCTATATTTCAGGGCGCGACACCGCTTTAACGACAATTGGTCGGGTAGCGGTTATGGTCGTTTCGATATGGATCGAAACAACACCCCTCTTGAATACGGCATCGGCTTTGAGTACGAAGACGAGTGCTTTCTCTTTGACGGACGTGTCCGCCGGACATTTTACCAGGACGAAGACCTTGGGCAGTCCGACGAAATCATCTTCCGTCTTGTCTTTAAGACATTGGGCGAATTTGCCTCGCAAGCAGGACTTTAACAGAATATGAGACCTTACATTTCCAGACCCCTTCGGCTTTGCATAATGCTTTTTGGCATTGTTCTGTTGACCTTGCCCGGTGGTCCCGCACGCGCCCAATCGACCACCATCGGACTGGCTGCCGTCGTCAACGATCAGCCCATTTCCGTGGTTGACGTGATAGACCGGCTAAACCTCGTCGCGGCAACATCCAATATTCAGTTAACCGACGATCGTCGCCGCGAAATGATTCCGCAGATTTTGCGCCAGTTGATCGATGAAACCCTGCAAATGCAGGAGGCCAAACGCCGTGGATTCACCGTTTCTGACAACGATATGGAACGGGCAACTGCCGCCATCGAACAAAATTCAGGTATGCAGCCAGGCGGCCTGGAACGGTATTTACAGCAAAACAAAATTCCGCTTGAAAGCCTTCAGGATCAGCTTCGCCCGCAAATTGCATGGCAAAAAATACTGGGGTCCATGCGCCGTGATATCGAGATTTCCGACAGCGAAATTGACGATGTTCTCGATCGCATCAAACGCAACCAGGACAAGCCGCGCACCAAAGCCCAGGAAATTTTTCTTCCTATCGACAATCCGCAGGAAGAAGGGAAAGTCCTTGATAATGCACGCAAAATCATAAGTGCTTTGCGTAATGGCGCCAGCTTCGAGGGCCTCGCCCGCCAGTTTTCCGCCAATGCCAGTGCTGCCAATGGCGGCGATCTGGGTTGGATGTCATCGGGCGAAATGGATAAAACCCTGGAAGATGCGCTTAGCAATATGGCACCGGGGCAAATCAGTGCGCCAATCCGCACTGTTCGCGGGTTTTACATTTTAAAACTGCTTGATCGGGCACAGGGTGACACCAACGCAGATCGCGAAGTGAAGCTGGATCTTTATCAGCTTTTTATTCCGATTGCGCAAAATGCCACGGATGACGAAATCAAGACCAAGGTCGGCATTTTGCAAAATGCGCGCGCCACAGCGAAAAGCTGCGAGGACATGGCAAACATTGCGGTCGATCTGGGATCAGACCTGAGCGGACGAACCAAGGGTATTTCCCCGCAAGAACTGTCTTCGACAGTTGCAAGTGCCGTGAGCCAGCTTAAAGAAGGCGAAACGACAAATGTCCTTAAAGTGGATGGCGGCGCATTGGTCGTCATGCTGTGTGGTCAAACTGTAAAAAGCACCCTTCCCGACCGTGAAACCATTCGCAACCGTCTGATGATGGACCGGCTGGAAATCACCGCCCGTCGGAAATTGCGCGAACTGCGCCGCGAAGCCTTTATCGATATTCGTATCTGATAAAGCGCCCCTAACAGCATGTGAGATTGCCGATGGCAAACCAACAGCCACACCCGCTGGCAATGACAATCGGGGACCCTGGCGGCATTGGGCCGGAACTGGCCTTAAAGGCCTGGCTGGCCCAAACCACCGAACACACCGCCACGAACAAACAGGGCAGCACCATGCTGCCCTTTTGCCTGATCGGGCCGTCGCGTGTTCTGCGTCAATACGCAGAGCTGCTTGACCTGCCTGTTCCCATTGTCAGCATTGATAATGCCGCCAGGGCAGCAGATGTTTTCGCCCGCGCCCTGCCCGTTTATGAAATTGCTGACAACAACGCCCCCGTGATACCTGGCGTGGCTTCAGCGGCAACCGCCCCCATGGTCATCAACAGCATTGAAACCGCCGTTAACCTGACACGGCAGGGCATCACATCGGCTGTTGTCACCAATCCGATCCAGAAAAGTGCGCTTTATCAGGCCGGTTTTTCCCATCCGGGCCATACCGAATTCCTGGCAGAGCTGGCAGGCCCCGGCACCGTTCCTGTAATGATGTTGGCCAACAGCAAGCTGCGCGTGGTCCCCATGACCATTCACATCGCCCTGTCGCAGGTCCCGCACGACCTGACACCCGACCTGATTGTGACCTTGTCCAAAATTACCGCAGCGGCACTGACACGCGATTTTGGCCTGCCCCACCCGCGACTGGCAATTGCCGGGCTTAACCCCCATGCCGGTGAAGACGGGGCAATGGGCACCGAAGAACAAACCATTATTGCACCGGCTATTGCCCGGTTACGCGCCGAAGGCTATGACGTGGCAGGCCCTTTGCCTGCCGATACCATGTTTCACGAAGAAGCCCGTTCGACCTATGATGTTGCCTTGTGCCCCTATCACGATCAGGCCCTGATCCCGGTCAAGACACTGGATTTTCACGGCGGCGTCAATGTCACGCTGGGCCTGCCCTTTATTCGCACATCGCCAGACCACGGCACGGCCTTAAACATTGCCGGTCAGGGTGTTGCCCGGGTCGACAGCTTGCTGGCCGCCCTTAACATGGCGGGTCAAATGGCCTTTAACCGACTTTCACCGGAAACCCCATCGCATGAGTGATCACCCCCGGGCCGCAGAACAGGATGCAGGCAAAATGGCCAATGATGGCCTGCCACCTCTGCGTGATGTCATTGCCCAGAACGATCTGTCGGCCAAAAAGAAATTTGGTCAGAACTTTCTGTTCGACCTGAACCTGACGGGCCGCATTGCCCGTGCTGCTGCTCCGCTTGAGGACGCCACGGTTATCGAAATCGGTCCCGGCCCCGGGGGCCTTACCCGCGCCTTGCTGTTTCATGGTGCGAAAAACCTGTCCGTGATCGAACGCGACCCGCGCTGCCAACCCGTTCTTCGCCAGATCAGCGACCATTATCCTGGTTGTCTGCACGTTATTGACGGTGATGCGCTGGAAGTAGATGTCACGACACTGGGTGCCGCCCCGCGCAAGATTGTCGCCAATCTTCCCTATAATATCGGCACATTATTATTGATCGGCTGGCTGGAAAAAATTGACGAATTTGCCAGCCTGACCCTGATGTTTCAAAAAGAAGTGGCCGAACGGGTTGTCGCAAAGCCTAAAACCAAGGCGTATGGTCGGCTCTCTGTTCTGTGCCAGTATCTTTGCCACTGCGATATTCTGTTTGACGTTCATCGCAGCGCCTTTACCCCGCCGCCCAAGGTAACATCGGCCGTTGTGCAACTTATCCCCAAGGCAGATCGCGGCACCGACATAAACATCAAAAGTCTGGCGAAGGTGACACAGGCCGCTTTTGGGCAACGCCGCAAAATGCTGCGCGCCAGCCTGAAAAGTCTGGATATAAACGTGCTGGAACTTTTGGGAAAGGCTGGCATCGCCGAAACATCGCGGGCCGAAGAACTAAGTGTTGCCGATTTCGTCCGCCTCACACAGCTTTACGACGCCCTGTAAGCAGCAGGCATCGGCATATAAAATCCCCCTGATGCAACTTAATGCACAGGGGGATTTGCATTTTTAGTCTGTCAGCAGCTTTTTGACAAAAGCACTCAGCTCCAACTGCCGCTCGCGTTTGACACGCTCAGCACCGATAATATGCTCAACAGAGGCCAGGCACTGTTGCAGGTCATCATTGACCAGAACATAGTCAAACTCTTCCCAGTGGCTGATTTCAGCCCCGGCCTTGGCCATTCGTTTCATAATAACATCGTCGGCATCCTGCCCACGATCGCGCAACCGGCGTTCAAGCTCCGCCGAAGACGGTGGCAAGACAAAAATCGACACCACATCATCACCGCCCTTTTCGCGCAACTGGCGGGCCCCTTGCCAGTCAATGTCGAACAAAACATCGCGCCCGTCAGACAGCGCCTGTTCCACAGGCTGGCGCGGTGTGCCGTAATAATTGCCAAAAACTTCCGCCCATTCGAGCAACTCGTCATCGGCGATCATGTGTTTGAACCCGTCCACCGATTTGAAAAAATAGTGAACGGCTTCATCTTCGCCGGGCCGGGCTTCGCGCGTTGTTGCCGAAACGGACAATGATATTTGACTGTCTTTTTCCAGCAACTGCCGGGTGATAGTGGTTTTTCCGGCCCCGGACGGCGCACAAAATACCAGCATCACGCCGCGACGTTTATGTGAATCAATCATGGTTCCGTCCTTTACGACACACAGTTATTCGACGTTTTGCACCTGCTCGCGCAACTGGTCGATAATCACTTTCAAATCCATGCCGCAGCTGGTCAATTCAATGTCATTGGCTTTCGAGCACAATGTATTGGCTTCGCGGTTAAATTCCTGGCACAGAAAATCCAGCTTGCGACCAATGGCGCCGCCTTTTGTCATCATGCTGCGTGCTGCCGCAATATGGGCTTTAAGGCGGTCAATTTCTTCACGCACGTCAACTTTGGTCGCCAACAATGCCGCTTCCTGATGCAAACGATCCGCATCAAATTGTCCGGCATCCATCAATTCGCCAATCTGGCGCTGCAACCGGGCCCGAATAGCTTCCGCCCGCGCCCCGGCACAGCTTTCGGCCTTAACAACCGTCTGGTCGATCCGGTCAATATGGCCAACCATCATTTCATGCAGTTTGACACCTTCGGCATCGCGATTTTCGGCCAACTGGGCAATTGCCACGTCCAGCGTACCCATCATCTTGCTTTCACGGGCCTCGCGGCTGGTGTCGTCTTCGGTATGCTCAACGGCTTCAAGAACGCCGCGAACATTTAGCAAATCGGCAATACTGCCAACATCAAGCTGACTCGTCCCGTGAAACTCCTCGGCCAACCCGATAAGATCAGCCAGCAATTCACGATTGATACGATAGCTGGAGTCTTCACCTGGCCGGGTAACGGTCAGCGTAACACCAATATTGCCCCGCTTGAAGGTTTTGGAAACAGCATCGCGCACCGGCGCTTCCAGGCGTTCAGCACCATTAAGGCGCGCCCGCACGTCAAGTCCCTTGCCATTTACACTGCGAAGTTCCCAGACCCAGGAAAATCCATTGCCCGCCTCTTCGGCGCGGCCAAAGCCGGTCATGCTTGAAACGGTCATGTTGCTGTCCATTCTGTTATAATATGTGGGGTTTTATAACGTTGCGCAGCGATCCCGCCAAGGAATACTCGCCGCATTTACAAATTCATGAATATAACGGTCATTCATATTGATGCCCCAATCCTCAGGCAGTGTTGCCACCGGGTAAAACAACCTGATCATACCATCCCGATAAAATGGAACACATCCACGCATGTCTTTGCAATATAACGCAATTTTGATCACTGGTGCCAGTTCGGGCATAGGTGCGGCCCTGGCCCGATATTATGCTTGCTCGGGCGTGACACTGTTTATCAGTGGTCGGAACCAGACGCGCCTTAAACTGGTTGAAAATGACTGTCGCAAGGCCGGTGCCAATGTTTTTGCCGATATTCTGGATGTGACAGACAAAAGCGTGATGGTTGAATATGTCAGCAAATGCCACAGCATTATGCCGTTAAGCCTGGTCATTGCCAATGCCGGTATTTCAGCGGGCAGCGGCGATGACGGCGAAACGCCGGATCAGGCCCGCCATATTCTGGCAACCAACATCGATGGTGTCCTTAACACCATCGACCCGGCAATTGCCGTTATGAAACAACAACGCCGCGGTCAAATCGCCATCATGTCATCGCAGGCATCCTGGCGGGGGCTGCCTTCGGCCCCGGCCTATTGCGCCAGCAAGGCTGCGGTGCGCATTTACGGCGAAGCCCTGCGCGGCAACCTGGCACAGGACGGAATAAAGGTGAATGTCATTTGTCCGGGCTTTGTCAAAAGCCGCATCACCGATGCCAACACATTCCGCATGCCCTTTTTGATGGAAGCCGGCAAAGCCGCAAAAATCATTGACCGTGGCCTGATCCGCAACAAGGCGATTATTGCCTTTCCCTGGCAAATGAACATGGCGACCAGCCTGTTAAAACATTTGCCCGGCGCACTATTCGACCGTTTGGCGCGCAAACTCCCCAAAAAATCGGCACTGTAAAACAGCGACGGCAGGTATCATCACTCAACATATTAAAACGGGATATCGGCGCTCAGGGCCGTAAAGGGATACATCCTTAAGGCGCGATGCATAAAACCGCTGAAGGCCGAAAAAAGGACGGAACACTTATATTGACGGCAAGCGGTCAACGAGCCCCGCAAACGGCAAGCGGGCTCGACGAAGCCCTTAATTGTCGTTGGTCGCAGCGCGCAATTTACGCCACCGGGCAACATTGCGGTTATGCTCGTCCAACGTGCGGGCAAAAGCGTGGCCGCCGGTACCATCGGCCACAAAATAAACTTCGTCAGTCAATGCAGGGTGCAACACAGCGTAAATCGCCTCGCGCCCCGGATTGGTAATGGGGGCTGGCGGAAGCCCGGTGACAACATAGGTGTTATACGGGCTTTCGAATTTAAGATCGGCGCGGCTTAACGGCCGATCCAGCGGCAGATCAGGGCTAACGGCATAGGCCACCGTCGGATCAGACTGCAACCGCATATTCTGGCGCAAACGATTAACGAAAACTCCGGCCACACGGGCACGTTCGGCAGCAATGCCGGTTTCACGCTCGACAATGGATGCCAGGGTCAAGGCTTGCAACCGGGTATCATACGGCAAATCCGACGCGCGATCCGGCCACAGTTTTTCCACAAGATCGGTTTGCGCCTGACTCATACGATCCAGAACGCCCTGTTTGCTGTCGCCATAAGAAAACTGATAGGTTTCGGGCAATAACGTACCGTCATCAGGAACGGCAGCAATCGTGCCAACCAACCCGTCAACACGGTCAAGCCGCTTGACGATTTCAACACTGCGCAACCCTTCGGGAATAGTCACAAACCGTTTAACGGTTTCCCCCGACGCCAGAATTTCAGCCGCCTGACGCGGGCTCACCCGGGCGGGAAAATGATATTCCCCGGCCTGCAATGCATGATCCAGCCGGGCAACCCGCACACCAGCAAGAAAGATCAGCGGATCAGACACGATTTTCTGCCGGGCCAAAATGGCGCCGATCTGACGCACACCAGTGCCCTGAGGAATGACAAGGTCAATCCCCTGGGCCAGGCGACTAGGTGATGTATAGGCAGCATATACATACACCGCCGCGCCCCCAATAACGACCGCAGCGGTGATGCATAAAGTACCAAGTAAGAGCAGAAAACGCCGCAATGCGTTCTCCTACTGACTTGTTATACCGATTTGAACACCAGCGATGCGTTGGTGCCCCCGAAGCCGAACGAGTTCGACAATGCGTAATTGACCTTGCGCTGTTTGGCTTCCAGCGGAACCAGATCAATCCCGAGGCACGCCTCGGACGGATTGTTAAGGTTCAAGGTCGGCGGCACGACGCTTTCGTGGATGGCTAAAACCGAGAACACAGCCTCAATCGCGCCAGCAGCCCCCAAAAGGTGCCCGGTCGCCGACTTGGTCGAAGACATCGACACATCGTTGATGGCGTCACCAAACAGGCGCTTGACCGCACCCAGTTCAATTTCGTCCCCCAACGGGGTCGATGTGCCATGCGCGTTGACATAGTCAACCTGCCCGGGCGTAACACCGGCGTTGCGCAAGGCATTGCGCATGGACCGGAACCCGCCATTGCCATCGGCCGCAGGTGCGGTGATGTGATAAGCGTCGCCCGACATGCCATAGCCAACAACTTCGGCGTAAATACGCGCACCGCGCGCCTTGGCATGTTCATATTCTTCAAGAACGACACAACCGGCACCTTCCCCCATCACAAAGCCGTCACGGCCCTGATCCCACGGGCGGGATGCTTCGGTCGGTGTATCATTATACCCTGTCGACAATGCACGCGCAGCGGCAAAACCAGCCATGCCCAAACGGCAAACGGCGGCTTCGGCACCACCGGCAACCATCACGTCGGCATCCCCCAGCATGATCATGCGCGAGGCATCGCCAATCGCGTGCGCACCGGTTGAACATGCGGTCACAACAGCATGGTTCGGCCCTTTAAGGCCATGCTTGATCGACACCTGGCCAGAAACCAGATTGATCAGACAGGATGGAATAAAGAAAGGACTGATACGGCGAATTTTGCCGTCGGCAAGCAGCTGTGCTGATTCAGCAATACGCGGAAGACCGCCAATCCCCGAACCAATCATCACCCCGGTCGCCTCCTGGTCTTCTTCCGTTTCCGGAACCCAGCCAGAATCTGCCAGCGCCTGATCAGCCGCAGCGATGCCAAAGATGATGAACTCGTCCATCTTTTTCATGTCTTTGACAGAAACATGGTCTTCGGCATTGAACTGGCCTGCGCCAGTTCCACGCGGAACCATACCCGCAATTTTCGCGGGGATATCAGACACATCAAAGTTATCGATGGCCCTGATGCCCGATTTTCCGTCCAGCAACCCCTGCCATGTGGCCTGGGCACCGTTTGCGACAGGCGTGACTGCGCCAACACCGGTTACTACTACGCGTCTCATCCCGCTTTACGCCTTTATTTTATGAAAATTGCAAAGACGAAAAGGGCGCCCGAGAATGCCTCTGGCGCCCGCGTCAAACAGCAAAATCAGCCGTTTGCCTTTTCGATGAAGTCAATCGCGTCTTTGACGGTCAGAATCTTTTCAGCAGCATCGTCAGGAATTTCAACGCCGAACTCTTCTTCAAACGCCATAACCAGCTCGACGGTGTCCAGGCTGTCAGCGCCCAGATCGTCGATGAAGCTGGCGTTTTCCGTGACCTTGTCTTCTTCAACACCGAGGTGCTCGACAACGATCTTCTTCACGCGATCTGCGACATCACTCATAGCTTAAATCCTTCAATAGGTTCTTTGTCAGTTAGTTTAGCTTGCCCCTGACGTTCGCCTTTTCAAGGTGCGAACCGGGACCATGGAACCGGCGACCGCAATTGCCGGTTCCGGTGATTTGGTATAACGGCCCCTTTTAAACAGAAAAGCAGGAAACCCGCAACGGGTTAAATCATCGCCATTCCGCCATTTACATGCAAAGTCTGACCGGTCACATATCCAGCCTCGGTGCTGGCAAGGTACAAAACCGCCGCAGCGATTTCCGCACTATCACCCATACGCCCTGCCGGAATGCCGCCCAAAAGCTTTTCTTTCTGGGCATCTGTCAGTTCATCGGTCATTGCCGTGGTGATAAAACCAGGGGCCACGCAGTTTACCGTAATGCCGCGCACAGCAACTTCCTGGGCCAGTGATTTTGACCAGCCAATCATGCCTGCTTTTGCGGCCGCATAGTTGGTTTGGCCCGGATTCCCTGTCACCCCGACGATCGAGGTAATGTTGATAATCCGACCAAAACGGCGTTTCATCATGCCGCGCAACGAATTGCGCGCCAGCTTGAACGCGGCGGTCAGGTTCACATCAAGCACGGCCTGCCAGTCTTCGTCTTTCAAGCGCACCGCCAGCTGATCGCGCGTGATCCCGGCATTATTAACCAGAATGTCCAGCTGCCCGCCAAGGGCTTCTTCGGCCTGCTTGATCAGACCATCAACCGATGCGCTGTCAGAAAGATTACCCGGCACAACAACGGCATTTTCGCCAATTTCGGCGGCAACGGCTTCAAGGCGTTCGGCACGGGTCCCCGAAAGGGCAACCTTTGCACCGGCCTTTGCCAACATTTTGGCAATTTCACCACCGATGCCACCGGTTGCACCGGTTACCAGTGCTGTTTTACCTGTCAGATCAAACATTTGTTTCTTCCCTGTCGCAATTTAAACCGGTGCCGCTTCACAGCGTCCCCAGAAAGGCTTCAATATCGGCAGGACCATTAATCGCGGTCCCTGTCATGTCACGGTCAATACGGCGCACCATCCCGCTTAAAACTTTTCCAGCGCCAAGTTCCACCAGAGTATCAACACCCTGTTCCTTCATATACAAAACAGACTCGCGCCAGCGCACGGTGCCGCAAACCTGCTTGACCAGCAAATCACGGATCGCATCGGCGTCCTGAACCTGTTGTGCCGTCACATTGGCGACCAGCGGCACACGAGGCGCATGCATCGCAACGTCGCCAAGGGCTTCGGCCATGCGCGCCGCAGCAGGCTGCATCAATGCGCAATGAAACGGGGCGGATACCGGCAGCAACACCGCGCGCTTGGCTCCTTTTTCCCTGGCAATTTCAATCGCGCGCTCAACCGCGGCCTTGTGACCCGACACAACAACCTGCCCATTGGCATTATCGTTGGCAGCCGCACAAACATCGCCCTGGGCGGCCAATTCGGCCACAGCAGCGGCTTCGGCGTAATCAAGCCCTAACAAGGCCGCCATGGCACCAACCCCTACTGGCACAGCAGCCTGCATGGCCTGACCGCGAATTTTAAGCAGCCGGGCGGCATCAGGGATGCTGAACGTGCCTGCGGCAGCCAGGGCCGAATATTCGCCCAACGAATGACCGGCAACCAGCGCGCATTTATCGGTCAGGGTAAAGCCCCCTTGCTGCTCGAGCACACGGGTTACCGCAAGACTAACCGCCATCAGGGCGGGCTGCGCATTTTCCGTCAGCGTCAAATCGCCTTCCGGGCCATCAAACATCAATGTGCTGAGCTTCTGAGACAGTGCTTCATCCACTTCCTGAAACACTTCACGTGCCAAAGGATAGGCTTCGGCCAATTCCTTGCCCATACCAACGGCTTGCGATCCCTGACCGGGAAATACAAATGCGCGTGTCATTATTGATAAAACACCTTTGTCTGCGTTTATGCCGTCCGATCACCCGGACCCAACATTTATAAAGGCCCCTTGATAACGCCCCCGCCAGCCCTGTCAAGACCGGACACCACTGCGACGTCGCTCAAAAAAGCGATATTGCCCTCAAAGGTGGCGCAGAAATAAATGATTGCAAGAAAAAAGGCAGCAGACCCTATGAGTTGGGCTGCTGCCTTTTAATCGTTAAATCGCGGCCGGTTAAATAACAAGGGTTTCCTACGGCCTAAAATTCCGCGCTATTCAAGATAGTTTTGCATACTTGAAACCACGCTGTCGGCGATATGCGATTTCGTAATCACACCACGCACATCGGACTGGCGCGGCAACCCGCGACAGGGCTGGACCACAACCGCGGCCCGTGCATTACGGCGATGCATCCGCTTGATCACATCAAACAGGGTGGTTTTGTCCACAACAACAACAAAGTCCTCGTCGACAACATCACCAAGCGTTGCAGCCCCCTGATCGCGCGCAATGGCAAACAGCTGATCAATATCGGGCAACACGCCAACAATCCTGTCGCCAGCAACCACCACAATCGAAGCCACCTTGGGCTTGGGCGTGATTTTTTCAACGGCTTCGGAAACCCGCATCGCAGCATCAAGAAAGATCGGCGCCCGGTCCATCACTTCATGGGCAGGATGCACCATGAACATGTTGCTATGACGTTCTTTGGGAATATGCAACCCCCGCAACACCAGTTTCGACGTATAGATGGTTTCGCTGATCAGCATACGACGCACACCCAGCGCAATGGCCACGGCCACCACCAGCGGCACGACAATATTATAATCGCGGGTCATTTCGAAAATCATGATGATCGCGGTCATGGCCGCACCGGTACCGGCCGCAACAACACCGCCCATGCCCACAAGGGCAAATTCGGCCGGGTTAATGCCCGCATCCGGGAAAATCATGGTGCCGATAACACCAACAGCACCGCCCATGGTCGCCCCGACAAACAGCGAGGGCGAAAACACACCGCCCGATGCCCCCGAACCAATACTGACCGATGTTGCATACATCTTGGCGAAAAACAGGATAACCAGCAACGGAAGCGATGTCATCCCCCCCCGCAGAATGGCCTGAATGGTCCCATAGCCAACACCGTCGACATAATAGTTGCCTGCCGTCAGGAACAACACATACATCAGCAAGCCAACCGACAACATGCCAACGGCATGGCGGGTGTAGTCATTGCCCGGCATTTTCTTGAAAAACTTGTCGGCAATCAACATCGACCGGATCAGCATCCATGCGGCGACACCACAAAAAACACCCAGGGCCACATAAATGACCAAGGCTTCAAGGTCGATCGCAGAAACCTGGGGAATGGCCGCCAGCGGCACTTCAAATGCCGGTGCCAGACCAAACGAGATCCGTCCGATATAGGTGGCCGCACCGGTTGCAATCACAACCGGCAAAAATGTCCGGGTCGATACTTCGGGCATCATCAGTTCGATGGCAAACAACACAGCCCCCAGCGGGGTGTTGAATGTTGCGGCAATACCGGCCCCCGCCCCTGCGGCCAGCAACGTAATACGCTGCCCGGTCGGCAGGTTGCGAAGCTGCGCAATACTGGAGCCCAGCGACGAGCCGATCTGAATAATCGGCCCTTCACGACCAACAGCAGCCCCCGTCCCGATCGACAGGGCGGATGCAACGGACTTGATCACTGCCACCAGGGGCCGAATACGACCCTGATTAAAATAGATGGCATTCATCACTTCCGGCACGCCGTGGCCCTTGGCCTCGGGCGCAAAATTATTGACCAGAAAAACAACCAGCATCCCGCCAATCACAGGGACAAGAATAAAAAAAGGTCCCCACGCCGAGGGCTCGGTCAGCATGTTGGCATCATAGTTCAGCGTAAAAGTGCCATAAAACGCCAAATTATGAATAATCGCGACAAGGGCGCGAAACGCAACCGCGCCATAGCCGGTCACGATGCCGACAATCAACGAAAAGAAACATAAAGTAAGAAGTGTCACGCGCCGGGAAGGCACGCCGTCAACCTGGGATTTAACCATCACCAAACCATGTTAATTCTAAGTATAACCCGGTCTAGCGCCCAATAACATGAAATCCCTGCCCCGCTATTTTTATTGTCAGTGGGGGTGGCCGGGAAAATGTGCAATAAAGAGAGGTCGACCGGTTCAACGGATGGCCCTAACAACTACCTGCAGCCCCTTTGCAAATCAAGGGAATATCAGGTTTTGCATAGCGGCTCCTAAAAAAGCGCAACGCTTTTATGACAAAAATACTGCCGCGCGCACCAGCAAACAATTGTGCAAACCTGCCTTGCAAAAACGGACACCTCGAATCCTTTGAATATCGCGGCATTTGCCGTTGCACCCGATGACGAAAAGTGTATATTCGCCCGCTCACGGCTCCTTGCCGGGAATGCCCGGCTATGCCTGTGCGACACGAGGTCGCCCAGGAAGAGATAAGCCACAAGGGGTGATTAGGAGAATTATGAGCAAGTACGAAAGCGTGTATATTGCACGTCAGGACTTCTCGACCGCACAGGTCGAAGCCCTGAACGAAAAACTGAACGAAATCCTCGTCGGCCTCGGCGCTACTGTTGCCAAGACCGAATACTGGGGCTTGCGTTCCCTGACCTACCGGGTCAAGAAAAACCGCAAGGGTCACTATACCCTCTTCCAGATCGACGCCGACAAGGACGCGATTGCGGAATATGAACGTCAGATGCGCTTCAATGAAGACGTGCTGCGTCAGATGACCGTAAAAGTTGACGCGTTCGAAGAAGAACAGTCAGCTATTCTGCGTAACCGCGACGAGCGCGGCAGCCGTGGCCCGCGCCGCAGCGGCCCGCGTCAGTAATCGAGTAACGAGGAGGATATACTATGGCTGGACGTCGTCTGTTTTTCCGTCGCCGCAAAACCTGCCCGTTCTCGGGTGCGGATGCGCCGAAGATCGACTACAAAGATGTCAAACTGTTGCAGCGTTTCGTTTCCGAACGCGGCAAGATCGTTCCGAGCCGTATCACGGCCGTTTCGGCCAAGAAACAGCGTGAGCTTTCAAAAGCCATCAAACGCGCTCGTTTCCTGGCGCTGCTGCCCTACTCAGACCAGGTCTGAGGCAGTCGGCAAGAGACTTTGTTTTGCGGTCTCGGCCAACGGAGTAGCTGATGTCTTCGCGTGATACCCTAACGTCAATCGGAGCAGGACTGGGCAGTGCGCTTTTGTTTTTGCTGGTGTTGACCGGAAATCCGCTAGCGCTGCTGCTTTCCTATTTCGGGCACCTGCCCCTTTTCGTTATCGGATTGTGGCGTGGACCCAAAAGCCTGCTGGTTGCGGCAATTGCGGCATGTGTCGCCCTTCTTCTTTTAGGGGGCGTTCTGCCGTTCACGGTCTTTTTGGTCGTGATCGCCGGACCAGCGACGATGTTGACCCGCGTGGCGCTTATAATGCGGGCTGACGACTCCGGGAAACCGGCGTTTATTCAGCCTGGGATCATTTTGGCCGCCATGGCCCTGGCCGTTTCTGTGATGATGATTGTCATCCTGGCAACTGTTGCGGCGGATGGTCTGGATATTCAGGGAGTGATCGCTCACTTCCTCTCGACAATGTATACTGAGATGGGCGTTCCGCTAACGCCGGATGTTCAGCAGATCATTGTGATGTTCCAGACATACTTCCCGGCGATTGCGGCGTTGTCCTGGTATCTGATGGTGCTGGTCAATGTCATGATTGCACAGGCAATTCTGGTGCGCGCAGGGAAAAACCTGCGCCCGACGCCCAGCTTGGCGTCACTGAGTTTACCTGGCTGGTCAATGTTTGTGTTTGCCCTGGCCGGGGCATCCATCGCGTTTAGCGATGGCAACCTGGCCTATATGGCACGCAACGTCGCGGTTGTACTGGCGGTGCCGTTCCTGTTTCAGGGATTGGCGCTGGTGCACGGGCAGGCAGCCCGATGGCCGCAAAAACGTATGATTCTGACGGTGTTCTACATCGTCGCGGTTCTGTCTAGTTGGTCGTTTGTTGCGATCACCGGACTTGGAATTGTTGAGCATTTAATCAGGCTGCGGGGGAAAGAACCGATGACCCGTAGCAATGAGGAGGATCGGTGATGGAAGTTATTCTGCTCCAGCGGGTAGAAAAACTCGGCCAGATGGGTGACGTTGTCACCGTAAAGCCGGGCCACGCCCGCAACCGCCTGCTGCCCCAGGGCATGGCCCTGCGTGCAAACAAGGCAAATCTTGCTGTTTTCGAAGCACAGAAAGCACAGCTTGAAGCTGACAACCTGGAACGCCGTTCGGAAGCCCAGGCTGTTGCTGACAAGCTTGGCAATCTGGCTGTGACCCTGGTTCGCCAGGCTTCTGACGTTGGTCATCTGTACGGCTCGGTTACCGCACGCGATATCGCGGCTGCCGTTACCGCATCAGGTTGCACCGTTTCACGTAGCCAGGTTCGCCTGGAAACCCCGATCAAGTCTTTGGGCCTGCATGACGTTGCCGTCGCACTGCACCCGGAAGTCCTGATCACGGTTACCGCCAACGTCGCCCGTACCGAAGAAGATGCCGCAGAGCAGATTCGTAAAGGTGCGGCTGTTCTTGGCACCATCGAAGAGATGGAAGAAGAAGAAGCCCTCGCTGAAGAAGAAGCATCCGAAGAAGAACTGGAAGCTCAAGGCGAAGAAGAAGCAGCAGAAGCCAACGCCTGATTGGTGTTGCCAAACCTGTTTTGTGAAAACGGCGCGTCCTTGCGGATGCGCCGTTTTCTTTTTGCCCGATCAACACTTTAATGCGTCCATGTAAAAAACACCCTGTATCCCAACCATTGCGGTTACGGTATACCCGCTATGACCACGATGGTTTTACACTTTCAGCTCAACAGGATGACTGGTACGCTCCGCCATCATGAATGATCCCCAGCTTGATGCCCTGTTTGCGCCAATGGATGCAGACGACGGTTCCAACCATCATCTTCCGCTTGAACGTATGCCGCCTCACAATTTCGAGGCGGAGGCTGCGCTTTTGGGAGCCATTCTCAACAATAATGCCGCCTATGAGCGCGTTTCGGATATCCTGCGCCCCGAACATTTTGCCGATGCCCGTCACGGACGCATCTTTGAAGCCTGTGGCAAGCTGATCGAACGCGGACAATTAGCCAACCCGGTCACCCTGTCGGCCTTTTTTCGTCAGGATGAACACCTGGCCGAAATTGGCGGCGCGCAATATCTGGCCGAACTTTCCAACAACATGGTTTCGGTCATTAATGCCGGGGACTATGGCAAGCTGGTCTATGACCTGTATTTGCGCCGCGAACTGATTGACATTGGCGAGTCCGTTGTCAACGAAGCCTATCAGTACGAACTTGAAGCCGATGCGGGCAACCAGATTGAAAATGCCGAACAACGCCTGTTTTCGTTAGCCACAGCTGGCGCGGCTGAATCAGGTTTTATCGGCTTTGGCGCGGCCCTGACCCGGGCCGTTGAAAATGTCGAACACGCCTATAAAAATGCCGGCAAGGTGGTTGGTGTTACCACCGGCCTTCGCGATATCGACCGCAAACTGGGCGGCCTGCATCCCTCGGACCTTTTGATTTTGGCCGGGCGCCCGTCAATGGGTAAAACCGCCCTTGCCATGAACGTTGCGTTTAACGCCGCCATCTCGTCGCACAAAACCCGGGCGAGCGGCGAAGACCAGTTTGACGAACTTCGCACCGGCGCGATTGCCGTTTTCTCGCTTGAAATGGCGGCCGAACAGCTTGCCGGGCGTCTGCTTTCGCAGGCCGCCGAGGTTTCGGGCGATAATATGCGCCGTGGTGATCTGAACGAGGACGATTTTGAACGTCTTGTCATTGCCTCGCGCGAATTAAACACGGTCCCGCTTTATATCGACGATACGCCAGCACTACCGGTGTCAACCTTGCGCACACGCTGTCGTCGGCTGAAACGCCAGCACGGCCTTGCCATGATCGTCGTCGATTACCTTCAGCTGCTGGCCCCGCCAACCAACTTTCGCGGCGATGGCCGTGTTCAGGAAGTTTCGGAAATCACCCGTTCGCTCAAAGCGATCGCCAAGGAACTGGGCTGCCCGGTTTTGGCCCTGTCACAGCTTTCGCGTGCGGTTGAGCAACGTGACGATAAACGCCCGCAATTGTCGGACTTGCGTGAATCCGGCTCGATCGAGCAGGACGCCGACGTGGTAATGTTTATCTATCGTGAACAATATTATCTCGAACGCGCTGAACCGGCACAGAAGCCTGAAGAATCGACCGACAAATTTGGCGAACGCTATTCCCAGTGGCAAGATCGCCTGAACCAGGTTTACAACACCGCCGAAGTTATTGTTGCCAAGCAGCGACATGGCCCGGTTGGCAATGTCCGGCTGTTCTTTGACGGCAACTTTACCAAGTTTGGCGATCTTGACCATATCGCCGAAGACCTAGACGAATAAGCCACTATGCAGATAACGGGGTTTAGCCAATGAGCGTCCTACCCGCCCCCGGCCGTGCAGCAGATTGCGCACAGCTGGAGATCAATCTCAGAGCAATCGCTGAAAATTATCAGCGTCTGCAAAAAGAATATACCGGCCGCACCATGGGGGCTGTCGTCAAGGCTGACGCCTATGGGCTGGGTGCCAGGGCCATTGTCCCGGTGTTGAAAAAACAAGGCTGCCGCCTGTTCTTTGTGGCCCATGCCAACGAAGCCGCCGACCTGTTTCCGCTGTTGCGCGGCGGCGGGCGCATTGCTGTTTTTAACGGCCTGATGCCCGGTGACGAAGAATTTTTCATCGAAAACGATGTTATCCCGGTTCTCAATGATCTCGGCCAGATCGAACGCTGGTCCAACCTGTGCCGCGAATATGAACGCCCGGCACCGGCCTTTATCCATCTTGATACCGGTATGAACCGAACCGGCCTGTCACCGCGCGACATGCAGGACCTGGTCGAAAGACGGTCCCAATTGCTTTATGGCTTTGAAAAAGCAGGCTATATGACCCATCCGGTCGCCGCTGACGAAGCCGAAAGTCCGATTACCCGTGAGCAATATAATCTGTTCATGAAATGGTATCGTCGCCTGCCGCCTGCCCCGCGTGGATTTTGCAATTCATCGGCCATTTTCCGGCATACAGATTATCACCTGGAATTTTGCCGTCCCGGTTATGCCCTGTGGGGGGGCAACCCGACACCGGAAAAAACCAATCCCATGCGATCTGTGGTCACGTTAACAGCCAAGGTCTTGCAATTGCGTCAGATTGACACCGGAGAGTCGGTCGGATACGGTGCGTCCTGGCGCGCCGAACGGCCGTCGCGGATTGCGACCGTCGCGGCAGGTTATGCCGATGGCTGGTTGCGCCACCTTTCCAATGCCGGGAAACTTAAAATCGGCGGCATTCAAACGCCAATGGTGGGTCGTGTTTCGATGGATGCCTTTGGCATGGATGTGACCGATGTGCCGGAAGACAAACTGAAAGCTGGCGATGATGTAACCTTGCTGGGTAAAGACTGCACTGTTGATGATATTGGCACCATGTCCGGTACCATCGGCTACGAAATCCTGACCTCGCTGGGTCATCGTTATCAGCGGGTTTACACCGAAGGTTGATCTGGATCGGCACTGCGCCCCGCCAGACATCGCCCAAAACAAGGGAATAACACCCCAGATGCCGATCTTAGCGCCGATAGGCCGGATATTTCTTGCATTTCTGGCTGTCGTCGGCCGGGTTACGGTTTTTGCTGTCAGAACGCTTTTTCATTGTGTGACGCCGCGCTTCTATTTCCGGCTGATCCTGAAACAAATGTGCGAAATCGGCTATTTCTCGCTGCCTGTGGTGGCGATGACAACGCTTTTTGCGGGCATGGTTCTGGCCTTGCAAAGTTATTCAGGGTTTTCACGGTTTTCGGCCGAAAGTGCCGTTGCCACCGTGGTTGTTATTTCCATAACCCGTGAATTGGGGCCGGTTCTGGCCGGGCTGATGGTTGCGGGCCGCGTTGGGGCCGCCATTGCCGCTGAAATTGGCACCATGCGCGTCACCGAACAAATTGACGCCCTGGTAACCCTGTCGACCAACCCGTTTAAATATCTGGTGGTACCGCGTGTTATCGCCGGGATTGTTACCCTGCCCATTCTGGTTTTTATCGGTGACATCCTCGGTGTATTGGGTGGATATATGGTTGGGGTGAACAAACTTTCGTTTAATTCCGGCGCTTATATCCAGAACACCTTCCAGTATCTTGAAACGCTTGATGTGGTCTCTGGGCTGGTCAAGGCGACGATATTTGGCTTTCTGATTACCTTGATGGGGTGCTATCACGGTTATTATTCACGTGGCGGTGCCCAGGGCGTTGGCCAGGCAACCACCAATGCCGTGGTCTCAAGTTCCATCCTGATCCTGATTGCCAATTACATCGTGACCGAACTGTTTTTTGTTCGCTAATTCAGGGCCGCAAACCTATGTCAAACAGCCCGAAAATCAGCCTGCACGACCTTCACAAGGGGTTTGGTGCCAAGAAGGTCCTGCAAGGGATCAATCTCGATGTTGCTGCTGGCGAATCGGTGGCCATTATCGGCGGATCGGGAACAGGCAAATCCGTTACCCTGAAATGCATTCTGGGGTTACTGACCCCGGACAGTGGCTCGATCAAAATTGACGGTGTTGAAATGATCGGTGCCAACCGCAGTGCACAGGACGCGATGCTGGCAAAAACCGGCATGCTGTTTCAGGGTGCTGCCCTGTTTGATTCCCTGCCCGTTTGGGAAAATGTCGCCTTTGGCCTGATCGAAGGACAGGGCATGGACCGTAAAAAGGCCTATGACATTGCCATTGCCCGTCTGGCCGATGTTGGGCTGGGCGCGGAAATGGCGAATGTTTCACCGGCATCGCTTTCTGGCGGCATGCAAAAACGGGTTGGCCTTGCCCGCGCCATTGCGACCGAACCTGAAATTCTGTTTTTTGACGAACCCACCACCGGCATTGATCCGATCATGGGCGACATCATTAACGATCTGATTGTCAAATGCACCCGCGACCTTGGTGCCTGCGCGCTGACCATCACCCATGATATGACCAGTGCCCGCAAAATTGCCGATCGCATTGCTTTTCTCTATCAGGGCAAAATCATATGGGATGGTCCTGTTGCCGATGTCGAACACAGCGACAATCCCTATCTGGCGCAATTTATATCGGGTAACATCGAAGGCCCGCTTGAACTGGATTTAAAGCATCTTTAATCCGGTCCGTTCTTTGGTTTAAGGTCAAAGCGTAGCGGTACGGCCTACGATATCAGATCGCCTGCACGGTACCAAACCGATCATGCCTTGCCAGCCCAGTCATTTCAGTCAGCGGAGCTTTTTGTGGCAAAAACCCAAAGCCGATTCATCTGCCAGAATTGCGGTGCTGAATACCGGAAATGGACCGGGCATTGCGATGCCTGTGATTCATGGAACACCATCGAAGAAGAACGGGTTGAAACCGGCCCTAAAGCCACCGGTGCCATCACCACCGGCCCGCGCGGCAAACCGCTGGATTTTGTCGCCCTTGAGGGAACAAGTGCGCGCCCGCCCCGCATCATCACCGGCATTGCCGAACTGGACCGGGCCTGCGGCGGCGGGTTGGTCCCGGGATCGGCCCTGCTGGTGGGCGGTGACCCGGGTATTGGTAAATCCACTATCCTGTTACAGGCCGTTGGCGTGCTGGCTGCCCGGCATAAATGCGCCTATATATCGGGCGAAGAAGCGGTTGATCAGGTGCGTATGCGCGCCGCGCGCCTGGGGTTGGAAAAATCCAAGGTCGATTTTGCCGCCGCCACCAGCCTGCGCGACATTATCGCCACCCTGGAGCAAAGCAGCCACGAAGTCGTGATTATCGATTCTATTCAAACCATGTATGCCGACACCCTTGATAGCGCGCCAGGCACCGTCTCCCAGGTGCGCGCCTGTGCGCTGGAGCTGATCCGGCTGGCCAAACGCAAGGGTTTTGCCGTTATTCTGGTCGGTCATGTCACCAAGGAAGGGCAAATTGCCGGCCCCCGCGTACTGGAACATATGGTCGACACGGTTTTGTATTTTGAAGGCGAACGCGGCCATCAGTTCCGCATTTTGCGCGCGGTAAAAAACCGTTTTGGCGCGACCGACGAAATTGGCGTGTTTGAAATGGGCGATGCCGGGCTGGTCGAAGTGCCCAATCCCTCGGCCCTGTTTTTGGCGGATCGCGATGCCCCCGTCAGTGGCACAGCCGTTTTCGCCGGGCTTGAAGGAACGCGCCCGATGCTGGTGGAAATTCAGGCACTGGTGGCACAATCGGCATTGGCCACCCCGCGCCGGGCGGTTGTTGGCTGGGATTCGGCCCGCATGAACATGATTTTAGCCGTGCTTGACGCCCGGTGCGGGCTGCCGCTTAGCCAGTTTGATGTTTACCTGAACGTTGCCGGTGGCCTGCGCGTGGGCGAACCCGCCGCCGACCTGGCCGTGGCCGCCGCGCTGATTTCCGCCGTGGCCGACACGCCAGTCCCCGCCGAAACCGTCATTGTCGGCGAAGTTGGCCTGTCTGGCGAAGTCCGGCCCGTCGGCCAAACAGAAGCCCGCTTAAAAGAGGCCGCCAAACTGGGCTTTGTTAATGGTTATGTCCCCCGACAGGGCCAAACGGCAAAAAAGAAACTGACCGTCAAGGGCTTAAAACAGATCGAAATCGTCCATCTTCAGGATTTGGTAAATTTATTCGGGCAAGATGTGCGTGAAAAGGTGCGTCCGCGCGAAGGCATGTATTAAATCGTCTGTTCGCCCCGACGGGCGTATCACCCTTGCCTTGCACGTTAACACCCCCTATTCCGACCCTTTGGCGCAGGAATTGCCCGCGCAAAGCCATAACAGGATCTGCACAGAATGGATTTTTCCTTCCTCTCCGAATTGGGGGCCAGAGACGTCTTTGATCTGGTGGTTGTCGCCATTGTGCTGCTATCGGGGCTGTTTGCGTTTTTTCGCGGCTTTGTGCATGAAAGCCTGTCTATGCTGGGCTGGGTCGGTGCCGGGGTGACGGCCCTTTATGGTTATCCGGTTGCACGCCCCTATGTGCGCGAATTGATCCCCTCCCAACTGATCGCCGATCTGGCCACGGGCATTGGCCTGTTTTTAATCGCGTTTCTGATTTTTTCCTTTATCAGTGGCAGGATTGCCAAGGCCGTGCAAAACTCAGGTCTGGATAGCCTCGATAGCACGCTGGGTTTTGTGTTTGGTCTGGTGCGCGGCGCTTTGGTGGTGTGCATCGCCTATATCGCTCTGTCATGGTTAATGCCACCCAGCCAGCAACCGATGTGGGTGCAAACGGCCCGCACCCGCCCTGTCTTGCAGGAGGGTGCCTATTTGATCAAGGCTGCCATGCCCGATGCGCTGTTTGATACCACCAGCGAAGAAATAGCCCGCGCCCAGCGCGAGGCCGATGCGCGCGATGACACCTATCGCAAATTGCTGGGGCCGACGCCAAAAGGTAAGGAATCGGCGCAGATCAAAGGCTATACCCAGGAAGAAATCGACGCAAAAAACCGCCTGATCGATGCTGTTACGCAGCAATGATGGATTGTAACGCAGCCGTTTTATGATACACCAAAACAGTTATAAATTTCATTGCCGCAGGCCTAACCGCCCCCGGAGCCATAAAAGGTTCTGGACCAAAACCTCAAAAGCGTTATAAAACGCCCACGCGCGAAGATATGGATTGCCCCTGGTGGCGATCCCCAACGAGTGAGGCGTCGGGATTTCGTTAACGCGCGCGGCATCCAACAGGCGCCACCGGCGAGAGAGCGGAACCCACTCATGCTGACCACCAATCCATTCGATGACGACAAGCTACGCGAAGAGTGTGGCGTTTTTGGCGTTTTTGGCTCGCCCGATGCGGCGGCCTTAACGGCCCTTGGCCTGCATGCCCTTCAGCATCGCGGGCAAGAAGCGGCGGGTATTGTTTCTTACGACGGATCTGACTTTCCCGCCCATCGGGCGTCAGGCCAGGTTGGCGACATTTTCGGGTCCCAGGACGTCATTAAAAGCCTGCAAGGGCACCGGGCCGTTGGCCATGTGCGCTATTCCACCGCAGGCGGCAAGGGCCTTCGTAACGTTCAACCCCTGTTCGCCGATTTTGAATTTGGCGGCCTGGCCATTGCCCATAACGGCAATCTGACCAATGCCCTTGCCGTGCGTGACCGCCTGGTACGCCGTGGTTCTATTTTCCAGTCTACCGCCGATACCGAGGTGTTCATTCACCTGATCGCCACCAGCCTGTATGAAAAGATCGTCGATCGCCTGATCGATGCCTTGCGTCAGGTTGAGGGGGCCTACAGCCTGGTCGTGATGACCCAGAAAAAACTGATCGGCGTGCGGGACCCGTTAGGCGTGCGTCCGCTGGTGCTGGGCAAGCTCAACGACTCGTACATATTCTCATCTGAAACCGTTGGCCTCGACATTGTCGGTGCCGAGTTCATTCGCGATGTTGAACCGGGCGAAATTGTTGAAATCACCGATTCCGGTATCCGGTCGACCAAACCGTTCAAACCGGTCAAATCGCGCTTTTGCATTTTTGAACATGTCTATTTCGCCCGCCCCGACAGCATTGTCGAAGGCTCCAGCGTTTATGACGTGCGCAAAAGCATTGGCCGCGAACTGGCCCGTGAATCGTCGGTCGAGGCCGATGTGGTGGTGCCAATTCCCGATTCCGGCGTGCCGCCCGCACTGGGCTATGCCGAAGAATCCGGCATCCCGTTTGAACTGGGCATTATCCGAAACCATTATGTGGGCCGGACCTTTATCGAGCCGACCGATCAGATCCGCCATCTTGGTGTGAAGCTGAAACATAACGCCAACCCCGGCAAGCTAAAGGGCAAACGCGTTATTCTGGTGGACGATTCCATCGTACGCGGCACCACATCGACCAAGATCGTCGAACTGGTCCGCGCGGCGGGTGCCGCCGAAGTGCATATGCGGATCACCAGCCCGCCCACCGCAAATCCCTGTTTTTACGGCGTTGATACCCCGTCAAAAGAAAAGCTGATGGCAGCCAATTACGACATTGAAACAATGGCGAAAATGATTGGCGTCGACAGCCTGGCCTTTGTCAGCATCGACGGCTTGTATCGTGCCACCGGCCTGCCTGGCCGCGATGCCGCAAACCCGGCATTCTGCGATGCCTGCTTTACCGGCGACTATCCCATTCGTCTGGTTGACCATCAGGCGGAAAACAAGGATCGGAAATTGTCGCAATTGGTCGAAAGGCAGTCCGCATGAGCGTCCCAAAACGCCTTGAAGGCAAAGTTGCGCTGGTAACCGGGGCATCGCATGGCATTGGCCGTGCGATTGCCAAACGGTTTGCCGCCGAAGGGGCCGAAGTCATCGCCCTGGGCCGCAATGTTGGTGCCCTTGAAGAACTTGATGACGAAATCCGGGCGGAAGGCGGCAAAGCCGTTTTATTACCGCTTGATTTAACCATGTATGAAAAAATTGACGCCATGGGGGCGTCGATTTACGAACGGTTTGGCAAGCTTGACATCGTGGTTGGCAATGCTGGCGTTTTAGGTGAACTGGCCCCGGTGGGGCATATTGATACGCAAATGTTTGAAAATACCCTTGCTGTCAATGTCACCGCCAATTTCCGCCTGATCCGCAGTGTTGATAAATTGCTGCGCCTTGCCGATGCCGGACGGGCCATTTTCGTCACATCGGGCGCGTCGGCCAAGGGCCGCGCCTATTGGGGCCTTTATGCCGCCACCAAGGCCGCACTTGAGGCGTTGGTGCTATCTTATGCCCAGGAAATGGATGACAGCACGGTAAAGGTCAATCTGGTTAATCCCGGCCGCATCCGCACCACCATGCGGGCCGCCGCCTATCCTGGTGAAAACCCCGAAACATTGCCCACCCCCGAAAGCATCACCGATGTTTTCGTTGATCTGGCCGTCGAGGACTGCACCCGGCACGGTGAAATCGTCACCGCGAGCTAAGTCAGTTCACATAAGAATCAAAGCCGGGCCGCCAAATATCGGCCCGGCTTTTTTATTCCAGCGGCATATTTTCGCTGCAAAAATCCAGAAATGCTCGCACACGCGCGGGCAAGTGCCCCCCACCTCCGATGTAAACGGCATTAATTTCCACCCCGCCGCAGGCATTACCGGGATAATAATCCGCCAAAATTTCCACCAGCCGACCGGCCTTTACATCCTGTTCAACATGAAAACGGGCCAAACGCGCAACGCCGCCCCCGGCTATGGCAAGATGGCGTGCACTTTCTGCATCGCCAACATCCATAATGCCGCCCGGCATCACCGTTTCCATCATTCCATCCACCTTGAACGGCCATTCCGCCTTGGCACGCATAAAATTATACCCGATCAAAACATGATCCCGAAGGTCCGCCACCGTTTTCGGGCATCCATATCGTGTCAAATAATCGGATGCCGCGACAATCGCCATCCGGCAAAGACCCAATTTTCGCGCAATCAACCCTGATGACGGCATCGGTCCACTGCGAATGGCAATATCGGCACGCTCCTCATAGAGATCGACCACCTTGTCACTCACCGTCACATCAAGGGTGATTTCAGGATAGGCGCGCTGAAATGCGGGCAGCAAAGGCAACAAACGATGCAGGCCGACCGGCATATTAACGCTGATTCGCAATCGCCCCCGGGGGCATAAGGCAAGGGCCGCGTCCTGTTCGGCATCATCAAGATCGGCGATCACGGATACAGCACGTTGATAAAACCGCTTCCCTTCCGGGGTTAAATGCAACTTGCGTGTCGACCGGTTAAACAACCGCACCCGTAACCGGTCTTCCAACCGACCAACCAGCTTGCTTACCGCCGAAGGGGTCATGTTAAAATCGCGGGCAGCGGCAGAAAAACCATTCCTTTCAACCACGCGAATAAAGACCTCCATCTCGCCAGACCGGTTGGTGTCAAGTCGTCCCATGTGAATTCAGCTCACAAATAATTTTCCTGATTTACCGATAGTTGAAAATCATTGTGATGTCCATAGTTGCGCCAAATACATATTATGGATGGAGATTTCGATGGAATACAGGCAACTGGGCCAATCTGGTCTACGCGTTCCCGCCCTGAGCTTTGGCGCGGGTACCTTTGGCGGACAAGGCCCGCTTTTTTCCGCGTGGGGCACCACCGATGTAAAAGAAGCGACCCGCTTGATTGATATTTGCCTTGAGGCAGGCCTGAACATGTTTGACAGCGCAGATGTCTATTCAAACGGCGCCTCAGAGCAAATCCTGGGCGAGGCCATCAGGGGGCGTCGGGACAAAATCATTCTGTCAACCAAACTGGCGCTGCCAATGGGAGACGGCCCCAATGATTACGGCACATCGCGCCACCGCTTGATTGGCGCGGTCGAAGCCGCGTTGAAACGGCTGGGGACTGATTATATCGACCTGTTACAGCTTCATGCCTTTGATGCCTTTACCCCCGCAGAAGAGGTTATGGAAACGCTTGATACTTTACGAAAAGTCGGAAAAATACGTTATAGCGGCGTTTCAAATTTTGCCAGTTGGCAAATTATGAAATCACAAGGGACGGCCCAATTGCGCGGCTATAGCCGCCATGTTGCCCATCAGGTTTATTATTCCCTGATCGGGCGGGATTATGAATGGGACCTGATGCCGATGGCACGGGATCAGGGGATTGGCGCTATTGTTTGGAGCCCGCTTGGTTGGGGCCGCCTGACGGGAAAAATACGGCGCAGTTCCCCCATACCGGCAGGCAGCCGTTTACACGAAACGGCACAATATGGCCCCCCGGTTGATAACAACATGCTCTATGACATTATTGACGTGCTAGACGAGATCGCAGAGGAAACCAGCAAGTCAGTACCACAAATCGCCCTTAACTGGTTATTGCAACGCCCAACCGTCTCGTCCGTCATTATTGGTGCGCGCAACGAGCAACAATTGCGCGACAACCTGGGGGCTGCTGGATGGGCCTTAAGTGCAGATCACATCCGCCGCCTGGACACCGTCAGCAAACGCCAGCCGCCCTATCCCCATTACCCCTATTACATACAGGAAGGGTTTGCGCGCCTCAACCCGCCGTTAATCCCCGCGACCTGACGCAATCATCAAATGGCAAAACGGGGACCATCGCGTCCCCGTTTTGATCGGCCAAATTCTTGATTTACTCTGCCGTTTGCATCCCCAAACGTTTCAGCACCCGGCGTTCGAGAACCACCACCACCTGATAAAACAGCACCGATAACAACACAGAAAATACCGCCACCGTCCAGATCATGCCGTAATCCAGATATCCGCGCGACTGGTTAAGCAAATTGCCCAACCCGCGCCCGGTCGCCAGCCATTGCGCAATCATCACCCCAAGCAAGGCCCGTGGCACGGTTAACCGGGTTGCGGCGAACAAATATGGCAAGGATGCCGGGATGGTCACAATGCGCATTTCCTGCCATGCCGATGCCCCATAAGCCTGCGGCAATTCCCGGGCCCCTTTAGGTACCATGGCAATGCCCTGTGCCAGCGTCACAAAGGCCGGAAAAAACGTTACCGAGATAGTCACCCACAAAGTCAGCGACACCCCACGCCCCAGCACTAAAACCAGCAATGGTGTTAAAGCGACCAACGGCATTGTTTGCGTTACAAGGGCAACGGGCATAAAGGCGTTCAGTATTTTGGGAAACAACCGTGTGGAAATGGCCAGCACAAAGGCAAAAAGCAACCCTGCCGCCATGCCGACAAAGGTAATGGGCAAGGTTTCATAAATGGCAGACCACAGCCGTTGCTGCGCATTTTGCGCCGCTGGCGACAAAAACAGATAATCCACCACGCCCCACGGGGTTTTCGAAATCATGGTCGGCACATTAAGCAAACGAATAAACGCCCACCATAAAACAAACGGCAAGGCAATCGTCGCGATACGCAAGAACAGCTGGCCCACAGGACCTGTATTGTTGGCCCCTACCGCATCGGGAATGGCTGTATTAAGGGTGACAGCACGGCTTGCGCCCATTAACCGTGTTGATAGCATGGCAAAGATAAAATAACTCAGCCCGGCAATAGAAGTGGCGACCAGACCAATGCCCCACAACCGATCAGGTTCGGCCCGGCCAAGCGAGCCCAGCAAATAAGCGCCCAGGCCCCAACGGCCCCCGCCGCCAAATTCGGCCAGAATAGCGCCGAGCACCGCATTGGGGGCCGCCACCCGAAACCCTGAAAGAATGGATGGCACCGCCCCGCGCAATTGCACCAGCCGCATGATCATCCATTTATTGCCGCCATAGGCCCGTACAACATCGGCGGCCCGGCTGTCAACCTGGCTAAGCCCCACAACGGTTGCCGTCATGGTTACAAAATAAACCCCCAGCGTTGCCAGTACCACCCGGGGCGTCATCCCCGACAGCGTCAATGCCAGAATGGGGGCAATTGCGATGGGTGGCAGGGCGAAAATAGCAATATTCACGCCGCGAAAAACGCGCAACGCCGTGGGCGACAATACAAAGACCACCCCGGCCAGCACACCGAGAAGATTGCCAATGACAAACCCCATGCCAGAGCCATAAAGCGTTGCCATAATATGTTGTGGATAATCGGCCCGGTCCCCCCATAAGCGGATCAGAATTTCCGAAAATCCCGGCAAGGCACCGCCCGCCACCAGATCGTAACGGCCGACAATTTCCCACACCACCAGCACGATAATTGTCGTGCGCAGCCCCCTTAAAACACTGTATCTATCCGACATGCAAAACCTCGGCGACGTGATCGCACATAAGATGAAAGTCGGGGTCGGAAAAAAGATTGGCCTGGCGGGGGCGGTCAAACGGCACATCCAAGATTGTTGCAATTTGGCCCGGTTTGGCATGCATGATTACGATGCGATCAGCCAGAAAAACCGCTTCATCAATACCATGTGTCACCAAAAACGCGGTCGATCCGGTTTCCAACCAGATGCGCTGAAGTTCCAAATTCATTTGCCGACGCAAAATCTGGTCCAGCGCGCCAAATGGCTCGTCCATAAACAATACGCGCGGATGCGTCACCAGGGCGCGTGCAATGGCAACGCGCTGTCGCATACCGCCCGAAAGCTCGCCAGGCAGCGAATTTTCAAATCCTTTCAGGCCAACCAGTTCAATCATGGCCTGCACCTGGTCCTTGTGGTCCTGTGGTTTTTGACGCAAAACCTCTAACGGGACTTCGACATTTTTGCGCACACTGCGCCATGGCAGCAAGGCGGCATCCTGGAACGCCACGCCGGTTAAACCGGCCCGGCTGGCCGCAGCAGGTGCCTGCCCTTCGATCAGGACCTCGCCGCTATCGGCGTCCTCAAGCCCCAGTGCAATCCGCATCACCGTTGATTTGCCGCAGCCCGATGGCCCAATGATGGCTGTAAAAGAACCGGCCGGGCAGCTCAGGGAGACATCCCTGAGCGCCTCGACCGTTTTGCCACGGCCCCGAAAGGTTTTGCTGACACCTGAAAGTGTAATCCCGTCGGGGGCCATGATCAGATCTCCTCAAGCAGGGTCGTATCAAACATGTCGCGATTGCCCTGAATGCCAATTTGGCCCAATGCTGACAGGCAGGCGTCAATGTCATTTTCAGACATGCTAAAAACGCCGTTCGGGCTTTCGATCAGCGGCTTTTGGGCTTTGTTGAAATAAATTTCATTGTCAATGGTCCGGCCGGTTCCTTTAAACCAGCTATCTTTCCATTGCGGCGGCCACGCTGCCGGGTCGGACAGGTTTTCGTCCCATCCCTTGCGCGATGCGCGTAACCACGCAACCAGTTCCTTGCGCTTTTCCTTCAACACATCTTCTGTTACCACAACGGTATCGTTGAAAATGGTGAAACCAAAATCATAAAGCAGGAATGAATGGGCCTCGTGTCCCTGCTGGGAAATCGTATAGGGAACGTTGGTGGTGAAATCGAGGCTGGCATCGATCTCGCCGCGCAAAAGCGGGGTTGGATCATAGGCATAAGGCACGATGTTAACGTCCGCCTTGTCAATCCCGTTCAGCTTCAACATGGCTTCTACCGAAATCACATTCACCGGCGGTACGGCCAGTGTTTTCCCCACCAGATCAGACGGTTTGGTCATCGGGTTTGATTTAAGCGAGACAATGCCAATCGGATTTTTCTGATATTGTGCGCCAATAATTTTAAACGGTGCGCCCTGTTCCGAAATCGCCTTGATGGTCGTATCGGGCGTGGTCAGGGTTAAATCAGCGCGTTTGGCAATGATGGTGCTTTCAGGGATAACATCCGGCCCCCCCGAAAGATATTCAAAAGCCAGCCCCTCATCGCCGTAATAACCCTGATCCATTGCCAGAAAATAACCGCAAAACTCGGCATCATTGATCCATGATGCCTGCAGGATCAGCGGCGACGCGGCACGGGCAGCAAAGGGACGAAAAGACATGGCTGATGCGGCAGTGGCAGCCGCACCCGCCGCAGCAACGCCCAGAAAACGGCGGCGATTCAATCTTAAAGTCATTGAAAGTCTCCTTGATAAAACGCTCAGGCTAAACCCTGAATGCGTTGAAGCTCCAAAAGGGGGGGCGTTTGCTCGATTTGTTTTGGGTCCAAAAGCGGCCATTTCACGCCGCTTGGGCGTTTCGCCCGCCGTCCGACCTCCAGCATGCGGGTCGGTGTGGCAATTCGATCGACAAGAATGTCGGTTTCAGAGGGCTGAAGCTGGTCTTCAACAACCTGAACATCATGCACAACCGCAGTAACTGGCGTTGTTTCATCCACCAGGCCAAGGTCGGTAAACATGCCCCATTCAAGGTCAAAAAAGCCATGCCCCTTGCCAAAGCGCACACCGTTGACCGACACAGCCGAAGCCCCGGTTACCATGAAATCAAACCGGGACCGCCGGGCGATTTCTTCAAGGGTGATCGGGCGGCCAAAATGCTCCATTCCGTCAAGCCAGGATGCATAAAGGGCGGCCCCCTTGGGCACCATGCCCGGTTCGATCAACAGAAAACCGCGATAAATGCCATAGGTTGACATGACAAAGGATTTGCCATCCTCGATCATACGGCGGCGCAAATCGGCCAGGCAATTATCTGGCGTGATGAAGGCAAATTCCGATTTCCGGTAGGCTTCTTCGGCAACCACCCGTTCCACAGCGGCTTCTGATCCTTCAAAATCCGGGATCACTTCAGCGAAGTTCAAATGAAACCGTGTGTCCGGTCTGGCTACGTCGCGCAGCTTCGTCCATATTCTTTCGCGTATCACCTTGGAGGTTGACATCTTGCAATCCCGCATCGTTTCATTGATTGTCGTTTCAGTGTTTCAAAAATAAGAAACTGTTGTTTCAAACGTCAAGCAAAATTTACGATGCCCCCCACAACAAGAGACAAAAATGGCCTCTCGACTGATCCTTAGAATTCATGAAAAACAGGCGAAACTGACCAGTGCAGAAAAGAAAATTGCGCAGGTTATCCTTGAAAATCATGATATTATCGAAACGCACACCGCGACAGAGCTTGCCAATCTTGCCGGTGTTTCAAAGGCGTCGGCGGCACGTTTTTTCCGCACCCTTGGTTATGCCGATTTCGAAGAAATCCGGTTACAAGCGCGCGACGAACGCAACCGAAAACAACCCTATCGTCAAACAGTTGTTTCAGGTGTGCCAACGACTCTGGGCCGCTCGATTGGCGACCATCTGGAACTGGAATTACGCAATCTGACCCGCAGTTTCGAAGAATTAAGCTCGCACAAGCTGATTGAAACAGCTGATATTCTGTCATCCGCACCGCGGGTCTGGTTTTTGGGCTTTGGCGCAGAGGATGGCGTCGCCCGAGTCGGTCGCGCCATGCTGTCGCGATTGCGCCACGACGTTCACTATATTTCCGGAATTGGTGAAGACTGGTCGAGCGACCTTGCGATGGCAGGCCCACGTGACGCGCTGATTTTGCTGACCCTCGACACCCGACCCAAAATTTTGCGCGCGATCATTGCCTATGCCCGCACATCACGCATGCGCATTATTACCATTACCGAACATGGTTACGAACAACAGGCCGCGCGTTTCTCCGAAGTTGTGCTGCCCTGCCACGTTGCCAATTACGGCCTTTTGCCCACCCATGCCACCATGCTGTCAATGTTACGTCTGGTTGGCATTACCTATGCTGGCAAACATCCCGACGCCGTCAAACAACGTGCCGAAACCCTTGATGCCATTATCGAAGAACTCGACATGATGGAATAAAGCATTTTTCCTTTAATATGACCCATTTTGCCAGCTCAGTCTGACGCCTGGCAAGGAGAAGCCCGCCGGGCGTAACGGGTTTACGGACAAGGATTTCGACGCGGCCAGGCGGCAGACTGAGCTGGCCCACAGGGTTTGTTTTTGGCGGTGTTTGGCGGCGTTACACCGCTCGCCCGATGCGCCGCATCGCGCAGCGCGCTGTGCCTTGCCAAACGACACGCCAAAATCAAACAAAATGGGTCATATTAAAGGAAACGTGCTTTAGAAACAAAAAAATCGGTCAGGCGCATTGGCACAAAAATGCTAACACCTTGGGGGAACCTGACCGGTTTGCGATCAGTAATGCCACTGCTCGCGATTGATGACTCACAGGGGATGCAGCAACGGCGCGTCCAAGCCGGGATAAATTCGCCATCAGGATCAGCCTGCAAACGCTGCGTCATGAGCTTTGCGCCATGGAATATCGCAAACTGTCGGCACAGCCACGCCATCATGCACAGAATAATGATGATGCCATTCCGACAGACAAAACCCCCGAAGGTTGATGTCCAACTTTCGGGGGTCCGTTCATTGTGCAAGGCCACTTTCGAATCAAAACGTTTTTGGTCAGCGTTTCTTTTTCTTGGCAAACGGGTTTTCACTACTACGCACAAAAATGCGGATCGGAACGCCCGGCATGTTAAAATCGTCGCGCAGCCCGTTAATCAGGTAACGGGTATAGCTTTCGGGCAATTCAGCCGCCTTGGAACAGTTAATGAAGAAACTTGGCGGGCGCGATTTGGCCTGGGTCATATAGCGCAGACGAATGCGGCGGCCACTAATCACCGGCGGCAAGTGACGTTCGGTAATTTCTTCAAGCCAGCGATTAAGCTGGGATGTCGGGATGCGGCGGCTCCAGATATCGTAAATATCAAGAACGGTCGGCATGATCCGGTCTGAGCCGCGCCCGGTCAGGGCCGAAAGCGTCACAACAGGAATGCCGCGTGCCTGCGCAAACGAGCTTTCCAGCGTGTCGCTAAGGTGCTTCATATAGGCGGGCTTGTCTTCGACCAAATCCCACTTGTTGACCCCGATGATCAACGCCCGGCCTTCTTCAAGCACCATACGCGCAATCGTCAGGTCCTGTTTGTCGATGGTGTTGGTGGCATCAATCATCAAAACCGCAACCTGCGCATAGCGAATAACACGCAAGGTATCGCTGACCGACAGTTTTTCAACACGATCATCGATTTTCTTTTTACGGCGCATCCCGGCGGTATCGACCAGCCGGATCTCGCGCCCGTCAAAGCTCCAGTCCACGGCAATCGCATCGCGGGTCAACCCGGCCTGCGGCCCGGTCATAACGCGGTTTTCCTTCAGAAGCTGGTTCATCAACGTCGATTTACCGACATTGGGGCGCCCGATGATAGCAAGCTGGATTTTGCCCTTGTCGCGGGGCAAATCGTCCAGATCTTCATCGTCTTCTTCGTCAAATTCGCCATCTTCTTCGGCCACGGTCAGAATGTCGCCCATGTCATCGGGCACATCGTCGTCGTCGAAATCGCTGTCGACATCATCATCGCTGATATCGTCGCCAGTGTCGTCTTCATCACCGCTGGCATCCGTCGTTGAACGCACCAGTTCTGCCTTGGCTGCCTTGCGGGCATCGCGTTCTTTCTGGCGGTCGTCTTGCCAGTAAGGCAGCAAAATATCAATTAACAGTTCCATGCCCTGGCCATGTTCCGACGAAATCGGCGCAACATCGCCCAAGCCCAGTCCATAGGCTTCGTACAGGCCCGGGTCCTGTGCCTTGCCTTCATGTTTGTTGGCAATGACATGAACCGGTTTTTTGCGCTTGCGCAGCCAATCGGCAAAATGATTATCAAGCGGCGACAGACCCGCGCGCGCATCAATCAGAAACAGGGCGACATCGCAATCTTCAAACGCGATTTCACTTTGCTGGCGCATCTTGCCTTCGATAGATCCGTCAAAGGCTTCTTCAAGGCCGGCCGTGTCGATAACGGTAAACGTCAAATGGCCAAGCCGGGCCTTGCCATATCGACGGTCA
The DNA here is from genome assembly GCF_963976115.1 of uncultured Thalassospira sp. Taxonomy (GTDB): domain Bacteria; phylum Pseudomonadota; class Alphaproteobacteria; order Rhodospirillales; family Thalassospiraceae; genus Thalassospira. The sequence goes on along the minus strand of NZ_CAXBJJ010000007.1, from coordinate 165,492 downwards.
CGCGTGACACCGGGCTGGTCATCGACAAGTGCAAGCTTCTTGCCCACCAGGCGGTTAAACAGGGTCGATTTCCCGACATTCGGGCGACCGATAATGGCAACTTTCAGGGTCATCTGACTTCAGACTCTTTATAAAAACGGCGATGTGCGCCACGATACATATATCGGTGGCGCACCCGCAAAAAACAGGGAAAGGCAAAGCCTTTCAAAACTTATTCTGATCGACGCTTTAGCGATAAGCAACCAGCGACGCATTTGCCGTCAAGAAATACAATGTATCCCCGGCAACAATCGGCGGCAATGTCAGCGGCCCTGGCAACGTATCGGTTCCGACAACTTTACCATCATAGGGTGAAATCGTTTCAACATCACCCTGCTGGTTTCCGACGATCAACCGATCCCCCACCAGAACCGGTCCGGTCCAGACCATCGCTTCGCTTTGGTCTTCCGGGTCAACATAGCGCGGCAATGACGACACCCATTTAACCCGTCCCGAACGCCGCTGCAAGGCAATCAGGTCGTTGGTATTCGATATCAGGAATACATAATCGCCAGCCACCCACGGGGATTGAATACCACCTTCTTCAACTTCCCACAAACGAACACCGGTCCGAAGGTCGATACCAACGGTCAAACCGGAATTGCTGGTGGCAATCACAAGGTCATTGTCAATCACGGGCAGGCCGCGAATATCGGCAATCGCAGAAACCGCATCCGTCCGTCCGGCTGACGCCAGAGTATCAGACCAGATCACCTGGCCGTTTTCGACCCGCAAGGCATAAAGTTCGCCGGTGCTATAGGCCGAAATCACCACACCCTGATCAACCGCCGGGCTGGCACCGCCCATAAAGCTGGCCCCTTCGGCAGCCCCGCGATGGCTCCACAGGATTTCGCCGCTATAGGCATTTAATGCCACAGTCTGGTTATCAACCGTGACCACAAAGACCCGGCCACCGCGAACGGTGGGGGCTGCGCGCATCGGCGCAGTCAGGCGTGTGCGCCATTTGACTTCGGCACTGGCGGCATCAATGGCAACGACTTCGGCAAAACCGGTGGTGGCATATACCATGCCATCGGCATAGGCCACGCCAGACCCCAAAAGCGAGCTGTCGTCTTCCTGATCGGGGGTGATATCCACGCTCCAGATCTGCTTGCCGTTTTTGGCACTAAAAGCACGCACATCAGCGTCGGCATCAATGGTAAAGACAACGCCTTTGGCAATCACAGGCTGATTAAGCAGCAAATCCTGATCAAGCGACCCTGTGCCAATACTGACATCCCACTGCTTTTTCATCGTTGCGTTATCAAACGCCAGATGTTGCAGTGAATGGCTCGGCACCCCGCCGTTCTGGGTCCAGTCTTCCTGCACCTGGGGCTTTGGCAGCACAACTTTCTGATCGCTCAAACCGGGATCAGGTACCAGCGTGCTTTGCAGCGACAGAACCGCCAGCCGTTCGCCCGGTAAAGGCGGATCTTCAGTTTCACCCATCCAGCTCGAGCACCCCGAAACCAGAACGGCAAAGCCCAATACGCAAAAAATGGATTTAAAACGGTCCAGACGGTGTAATTGCAAAACCATATCCTTTTAATCCTGTCCCGGCAGGCATTCCACAGGAACGCCCCTTGTCAGCCATCAGGCCTTGATCGCCTTCAAAAGCTCGCTCGCACGGCCACGCATGTCCGTTGGTGCTGTTTTATCATCGGCCAGCTCTGTCAAAAGCGATTTTGCTTCATCTGTCTTGCCAGCAGCAATATTTAACACAGCCATCATTTCACGGGCAGAATGATACCACGGGTTTTCCGGCACAGCGATCGGCTCTAAACGGGAAATCATCGCCTCGGCATTATCGGCATTGCCACTGTTCATGGCAATTTGCACCACGGCCAGGTCACGATAAACCTTGTCCACTTCGCTGTCCGCCGCAATTGCCTCAAGTTCCTTGACGGCATTCGCGGTATCGTTCTGGCTTAAATAGATACGTGCCTTCTGGAAGTGCCCCAGGGCGACAAAGCCGTCATTGCCCTTGGCAATGATGGTGTCGAACGCATCAAGGGCAGCCTGGCTTTTATCGGGGCCAGCATTGACCAGTTCCAGCGCATTGGCAAAACGCGTACCGTTTTCAAGACGGGTGGAATGTTCATAACTTTTCCAGCCTTCACGGCCCGCCACACCCAGTACAACAACGGCAGCCACCGCGATGACGATCTTGCCGTATTTGTGCCACAGGCGTTCTGTGCGCTCGCGCTTAAGGTCTTCTTCGACTTCCTGGAAAATATCGACCACGAAACCCGCTCCAATTCGATCAAAATAAAGCGGGCCACATGCCCGCCAGTCAGAATAAAATGACGGCAAGGATTTAACGCGCCACGGCCCAAGGGGTCAAGGGTGCTGCATGGTTCAGGTGCATTTTAACGGTTCTTGATGCCAATTTTCGCCAATTTCTCTGCCCCGGGTGCCAAATTGCCCGCTCTGGCAAAAATTTCGTGGTCCAAACATACCTGTTCGCCGTGGCCCTGCGTAAGGGCAGACTGAATATTGAACATCGCAATCATTCCCCGTCGTTCCGATATACGGTGAACCACCCCGGCAACATTACTGCGGCCATCCCCGTCATCAGGTTAATACCCTAACGACACTTAACTGTGTAAACGGCATAAAACTTGCTTTATCACCACAGAAGACCCTGGGGATCAGATCATAACAACCGTAACCCGGCAATTTTGTCCGGATTGCAAAGGGATTAAACCGCATGACCGGCAAATATTCACCCGCAGCCCTGATACAAGCCTGGCAAAAACACATGGCCGGTTTAGGCGCGCGGTATTTTCGCCCCATAACGGTTGCATGTGGATTATCAATCGCCCTGGCGGGTACAAGCGGCTGTTCCAACCTCGATAGCTCGGTTGCATCCGCCACCGGCACCGAGCTTTTGACCGCCGCCCAATGGTTTGTCGCCCTTGATGTTGTTTCAATCATCAATACCGATAAAACCATTGTCGATCATATTGTTTCCGCCTCGACCGGGCGCGATTGCTCGACCGTGCGATCCAGCATGGGCGAACCCTATTGTAAAACAGATCCGATACCCGAACCGCCGCTTTATTGCTATCGCACCCTGGCCTCTGTTACCTGCTATGCAACGCCTGATCCCTATAACACCGGGAAACGCACCGTAGATTGGCCGCCGACCCGCGGGCGCAGCCTGTAACCGCTTGTACAACACCGTTTGGCACCTGCAAACAAGTGCCGAAAATTTGCCGCCAAAATGGCCTTTGCGACTTGAGGGGCTTTAAAAACCGCGCTACCGTATTGATCGGTTGTAAATGCGAAATGACAATCGACAATTTCCACAGCCCGGAGTCCGGCATGGGAACACTTCTCAATCTGACACAATACCGCAAAGGCAAAACATTTGTTCATTTCAACCGGCTTGAATTGCAAAAATTGATGAACATCTATTCCCGGCAGGTTGCCGGTGGTGCCTGGCGTGATTATGCTATTGACCAACTAGACGGTATGGCGATGTTTTCCATGTTCCGCGCCACCCACGAAAACCCGCTTTTTGCCGTTATCAAACTGCCCGCAGACCAGAAAAATGCCGGTCAATATGTGGCCCTGCACAGCGGTGTAAAAATCAAGCAAAGTTCACAGCTTGAAACCATCCTTGAAGCCATCGAAAAACGTGCCCGAAAGGTTGTGCCGCTGTTTAAAAACCGTTAGACAAGGGGTCTAACCTCAACCGGTCGGATTAAAGCATTTTTCCTTTAATATGACCTATTTTGTTTGTTTTTGGCGTGTCGTCTGGCAAGGCACAGCGCGATGCGGCGCATCGGGCGAGCGGTGTAACGCCGCCAAACACCGCCAAAATCAAACCCTGTGGGCCAGCGCAGTCTGCCGCCTGGCCGCGTCGAAATCCTTGTCCGTAAACCCGTTACGCCCGGCGGATTTCTCCTTGCCAGGCGGCAGACTGAGCTGGCAAAATGGGTCATATTAAAGAAAAAGTGCTTTAATGTTGCAAAAATGTCTACGCCTTGCCCGCCAACGCCGGTCCCTGACGGGAAAACCCGGTCGACCTGTCGTGCGGGCACTTGTTGCCCTGCCACTGATGACCCTGTTTTCCATTGGGATGCCCACACCGGCCCAGGCGGATTACAAAGCCGGTTATCTGGCCTATAAGGCAGGCGATTTTAAAATCGCACAGCGCGAATGGCAAAACGCCGCCCCGACCGATCCACGATCCGCCTATGGGCTGGGTTTGCTGTATTATCGTGGTGAAATGGGACGTTCGGATTACGACAATGCCGCCAAATGGTTTTTGATCGCTGCCCGTGCGAACCATCCCAATGCCCTTTATTACATGGGGCTGCTTTATCTGAATGGCTGGGGCGTAGCCTATGACCAGTTCAAGGCCACCGATTTTTTAAAACGCGCATTTGATGCCAACAACAAAAACGCCAACGCGGCTTTTTTGCTGGGACAACAATATATGCACGGTCTTGGCGCCATTCAGAACTATGTCGATGCTGCACATTATTATCTTAAGGCCGCCCAAATCGGCCTGCCCGCCGGGCAATATATGATTGGCGCCCTCTATGAACGGGGCTGGGGTGTTACCCAGGATATGGCAGAAGCCTATTACTGGCTGCGTTTATCTGCACTTCATCCCATCAGCACACCGCCAGGCACCGAACTTGAAGCCGACCCGGGCAAGGCCATTGCCCTGCTGGAACAAAAGCTCAGCCCCGAGCAACTGCGCCATGTTGAAGAACGGCTGGAATCCGCAATACCTTAAATGTTTATATCAGCTCTCTATGAGACTAAAAGCATGTTTCCTATAATAATGGTTGGTCAGTGCCCCGTTCGAAGAATAATATTCTCCGCAAGGGGGATAAAACAAAAACCGCCCACAATCCGGGCGGCCTTCATCATTTCAAAATCAACGGGCAGAAACCGTCAGATCAATCAAAGGCCTCGCCCCAGGTGCCACGGGTTGCAGCCTTTGAATATTCGGTTGCCCGGTTTTCAAAGAAATTGGTGTGCTCAACCGCATTTAACATCGCATCCATCCATGGCAGCGGATTGTGTTCAATGTGATAAATCGGGTCCAGTCCCAACTGGGTCAGGCGACGATCGGCAATATAGCGGATATAAAGTTTGATATCCTTGGGGGTTAACCCCTCGACCGCACCAGCTTCAAACGCCAGGTCGATAAAAGCATCTTCATGCACAACAATGGTTTCGCAAGCTTCGAGCAAATCGGCCCGCATCGCGTCATCCCAGATTTGCGGATTTTCGCGGGTGAAGGTTTTAAACAGGCGAATAACGCTTTCGCAATGCAGGCTTTCATCGCGCACCGACCATGTCACGATCTGCCCCATGCCCTTCATTTTATTAAAGCGCGGGAAATTCATCAGCATGGCAAAGGATGCAAATAACTGCAAACCTTCGGTAAAGGCACCAAAAACCGCCAGGGTTTTTGCCATTTTGCGCATTCCGTCTTCGGTCAGGCGCAAATCACCGCAATCATCAATATATTCATCTTCGGCGGAAATCCCCCAAATCTGCATATAGTCGTATTTGTCCTTCATTTCCTTGTACTGAAAGAAGGCCTCATATTCGGTTTCGGGCATGCCGATGGTATCAAGCAAATGCGAATAGGCCGCAACATGGATGGTTTCCATGTTGGAAAAAGCCGCCAGCATCATCTGCACTTCGGTGGGTTTAAACACCCGCGTATAGTGACGCATATAGCAGTTATTCACCTCGATATCGGACTGGGTGAAGAAGCGGAAAATCTGGGTCAGCAGATTGCGCTCGGCATCGGTAATGGTGTGGTTCCAGTCTTTCACATCATCGGCCAGCGGCACTTCTTCGGGCAACCAGTGAATTTGCTGCTGTGTCAGCCATGCCTCATAGGCCCACGGGTAACGAAACGGCTTGTAGACCGGATTTTCGGTCAAAAGGTCCATGATTTTTTCGTCGGTCATATCAATCTCTTTTTCCAACCCCGGCCTTATTGGCACGCAAGGCATTCTTCATATTCGGTCTGGGTGCTGCCCTGATCGGCAACGGCGCTACCTGCGGCACGGGCGGCGGCAAGAACGGCCTCGATATCAAGATCGGCAGCTTTTTCCTTGCGCGCCACATTGGCGACCACTTCGGCCCGCTGGATCGATTTCGACCGGCAGTAATAAAGGCTTTTGACACCCTTTTTCCATGCCTGGAAATGGATCTGGTGCAAATCACGTTTATGCACGTTGGATGGCAGAAAAATGTTCAGCGACTGGGCCTGGTCAATTTTCGGCGCACGGTCACCGGCCAGCTCGATCAACCAGCGCTGATCCATTTCAAAGGCGGTTTTAAACACGTCCTTTTCGAGATCGCTGAGGAAGTCCAGATGCTGGACCGAGCCTTCATTCACCGTGATCGACGTCCAGACCTGTTCGTTATTCTGGCCTTTTTCTTCGAGCACCTGCGCAAGGTATTTGTTGCGCACATTAAACGACCCCGACAGGGTTTTGTGGGTATAGGAATTGGCCGCTGTCGGCTCGATCCCCGGCGAAGCACCACCGCAAATGATCGAGATCGATGCGGTGGGCGCAATGGCGGTTTTGTTGGAAAAACGCGCCTTCATGCCATAGTCGGCGGCATCCGGGCACGAGCCCCGTTCATCGGCCAGCTTTTCCGATGCCGCATCGGCGTGCTTTTTCACATGGTCAAAAATCTGGTTGTTCCAGACCTTGCTCATCACGCCTTCAAGCGGAATACCCTGCGATTGCAGGAAGGAATGGAAGCCCATGACCCCCAGCCCGACAGAACGTTCGCGCATGGCCGAATATTTGGCGCGCGCCATGCTGTCCGGGGCGTTTTTAATGAAATCTTCGAGAACGTTATCAAGGAAGCGCAAAATATCTTCGATAAATTGCGGCTCTTCTTTCCAGGTCTGATAATGTTCCAGATTAAGCGAGGACAGGCAGCAAACCGCTGTCCGATCGCCACCATGCTGGTCACGCCCGGTCGGCAGGGTAATTTCAGCACACAGGTTCGATGTCTTAACGCTAAGCCCGGCCATTTTGTGATGCTGCGGCACCGCACGGTTTACGGTGTCGATGAACAGCATATAGGGTTCACCGGTTTCCACCCGTGATGTCAAAATACGGATCCACAAGGACCGTGCGCTAACCTTGCGCACCACATGCCCGTCTTTCGGCGAGGTCAGTGCCCATTCTTCATCATTTTCTACCGCACGCATAAACGCATCCGATACCGACACCCCCTGATGCAGGTTGGGTGTTTTACGGTTCGGGTCGCCCCCGGTCGGGCGGCGCATTTCAGAAAATTCTTCAATTTCCGGGTGGCTGATCGGCAAATAAACCGCAGCAGACCCGCGCCGCAAAGACCCCTGGCTAATCGCCAGCGTCAAGCTGTCCATCACACGGATAAACGGCACAACACCGGATGTTTTGCCGTTTTTGCCAACTTTCTCACCAATCGAGCGCAAATTGCCCCAATAAGACCCGATGCCACCGCCGCGTGCCGCCAGCCAGACATTCTCGGTCCACAAATCAACAATACCAGCCAGATTATCGTCGGCTTCGTTCAAAAAGCACGAAATCGGCAGGCCACGTGTGGTGCCCCCGTTTGAGAGGATCGGCGTTGCCGGCATGAACCAATGCCTGGACATATAGTCATAGATGCGCTGAGCGTGATCGGCATTGTCGCCATAATAGCTGGCAACACGGGCAAACAGGTCCTGATAGCTTTCACCGGGCATTAAATAACGGTCGGTCAGAACCGCCTTGCCAAAATCGGTGAGCAATTCATCGCGGGTGCGATCAACAATAACCCGCGCGCCTTTTTCATGCTGCACGACATCTAGCATTTTCATGCTGGTATCCTTCAAACTGGACGTTCATTGGCCCAACGCCAATACGTCGCTAATCTCATCGCGACGGGCCACACCGCACGGTCTTGACCATGCACAAAATAATACTGTATCCGCCGACAAATGCCGCAGATGACATATTTTGATACCAGATCTGATCGTGTCTTACGGGTGTGTTCCCGTGTCCCATTTTCTTTATAACCGAAGTTTATGCCCGTTCTGGCCGACTTTGAAAACACTATATCTGGTGCATGAGATGAATTTTTTATCCATCAATTGTATCTGCTCCGCAACAAGCCCGGATAACCGGTGATTCGGGAGACATATGTAAATTTGCCCTGACCCGGTCAAGCAAAACATCAAAAAATCACGTCGCGCCATTTTATACGCGCACAGGCACAAAACCTGCCCGCGCCCGCAACCATCAAGATCAGATTCTCCCCGCATTTACATTGGAAAAATCAAAAATAGTAAACCATATCAAAGAATTACAAGAAAACATCATCACGCCCGCGCTAAAACCCCACAAAAGAATCGTATTTCGCGGCAAATCGATGCCACGTTGCCACGCCAACAAGCCCCGTTTACAGGCATGCGATACCACACCACCATAAAAACAGGCACCCGCCGCATGGCCGTGGTGCCTGTTCTTTAACGGTCATCCTGCCGGTATCGCAATGGTCCAGAAACCGGCAAGAAACGATTATTTATCTGGCAATTTATACGCCATCACATAATCGCCGGGCCTGGTGCCGATAGAGCCATGCCCCCCCGCAACAATCACAACATATTGTGTGCCATCGTCGGTGGTGTAGGTCATCGGCGTTGACTGGCCCCCGGCAGGAAGGCGGGCTTCCCACAATTGTTTGCCGGTTGTCAGGTCATAGGCGCGGAAATAGTCATCAACAGCCGCGGCAAGGAAAGCCACACCGCCCCCCGTGATGATCGGCCCGCCAATACCGGGAACCCCCAGCTTGATGGGCAATGGAAGCGGCGTCATGTCATAGACCGTACCGTTTTTATGCTTGTAAGCAATATCGCCGGTGCGCAGATCGGCCCCGGCAACATAACCCCACGGCGGTGACTGGCACGGCACGCCAATCGGCGACAGGAACGGCCCCATACTCACGGCGTAAGGTGCGCCTTTATTCTGATTGATACCCATTTCACTGGCTTTTTTCGAGCCCTGCGGCGGTACTTCATCGCGCGGGATCAGCCTGGATGTAAAGGCCAGATAGGTCGGCATGCCAAACATCACCTGACGTTTGGGATCAACCGCAACACTACCCCAGTTAAAGGTGCCAAAATTGCCCGGATAAATCAGCGATCCCTGCAAGGATGGCGGGGTATAGCGCCCTTCATATTTCAACTGATGAAAAGCAATACGGCAGGCCAGCTGATCAAACAGCGTAATGCCCCACATATCCTTGCCCGTCAGTTTGGGGGGCATGAAGGTTAAATCCGATAGCGGCTGGGTTGGCGCACTATGATCTTCAGGAATGGTGCCCCCCGGTGCCGCAACTTCGCGCACCTTGATCAAGGGTTCGCCAGTGCGACGGTCCAGCACATAGATATCACCCTGCTTGGTCGCGCCGACCAGGGCTGGCGTTTTGTTACCCATTTCGTCGGAAATATCGACCAATACGGGCTGGGCCGGCACATCCATATCCCACAAATCGTGATGAACGGTCTGGCGCACCCATTGCACCTTGCCGGTATCAATGCGCAACGCGACGATGGAGGATGAAAACTTTTCAACATTTGCGCTGCGGTTCATGCCCAACTGGTCTGGCACCTGGTTGCCCAGCGGGATGTAAACCATACCCAGATTTTCATCGACGGAAAAAACCGACCAGCTATTGGGGGAATTGGTGGTGTAGGTTTCCCCTTCGCCCAGGGGTTCGGTTTCTGTCGGGTTGCCGGAATCCCAGTTCCACAGCAATTCGCCCGTATGAATGTCAAAGGCGCGAATAACGCCAGATTGTTCCTGGGTCGAATAATTGTCGTTCACGGCCCCGCCAATGATGATTTTGCCGTCCACGGCAACCGGCGGCGATGTCGAGTAATAATACCCCGCCGGATCATACTGCATTTTCTGTTCAAGATGCAGCGTGCCATTATCGGCAAAACTTTCGCAAACACGGCCATCCTTGGCATCAAGTGCAATCAGGCGCGCGTCTGATGTTGGCAAATATACCCGTTCCGCACAGCGGTCCCCGGCCTGGGCCTGCGGATCGGCATAATAGGTCACACCCCGGCAGGTTTGATGCTGACGGTCGCTATTGGCGCCCACCTTGGGGTCGAACTTCCATTTTTCCGTGCCGGTTTTGGCATCAATGGCAATGGCCCAACTATGGGGCGTGCACACATACAGGGAATTCCCCACCTTAAGCGGTGTGACCTGATAGGTGGTTTCGGGCACATCACTTGATTGGCGCACATCACCGGTCTGATAGCGCCAGGCCTCGGTCAGCTGGCTTACATTCTGCGCGGTAATCTGGTTTAGCGGCGAATAACGCTGCCCATACTGGGTGCGCCCATATTGATGCCAGTCCCCATCGGGAATGGCATTACCCATGTCGGGGTCTTGCGCCACAATTGTGTCGTTGAGCTGACCGGTAACGGCATGTGGATCGTTGACCATCGCGCCAACGGCCACCACAACAGACGCCACAACAGCCATACTCAGACCAAAGCCGCCTGGATGTTTTACTTTACCACCCAAATCGGCATCACCGCTTGAACGGACAAGACCGCTTCGGACCCACGGCGTTAACAGCCACATGCCCAGCAACACCGGGATGCCGCCGCGCGGGGCCAGTTGCCACCAGTCAAATCCAACTTCCCATACCGCCCAGGCCAGGCTTGCGATCAGAAACGCAGCATAAAACCACAGAGCCATGGCCTTGCGACGGTGCAAAAGCCACGCGACGAGCAAAAAGACAATGCCCGCAATGGCGTAATACCAGCTGCCGCCCAACGCAATCAGCCATACACCGCCCGCAGCAAGTGCAACACCAATCAGCGCAAAAACGACAACACTCAGCAGATTAATCATCTATCTGTTCCATTTCGTTTTGCAACAACACAGCACACTGTTTACCCGCCCATGAAGACAGACCGTCAGATCGCCCCTATAAGGTCGCCAAAGGCCAGCATACCGTGCAAAATCCAGACTTCCGGCCCTATTTCGCAACGGCAAAATCATACCCGGCCCTGTCGCCTGCCAACCTTCATGCCTGTACTGACCAAAGGAAAGGGCAACTCCCCGTCCCCAAACCAGATCACAAACACAGAAAGCCGGGCACCCCGATCAAAAAAGCAAGGGATCACCGGTAACAGACGAAACAGGAAATTCGTTTAATAAAAAAACGCGAAACAGGGGGTTAGGTTCCATAGAAACCACATGATTTTCACATCACGCCCACAATGACGGCATCCTCCAAACCGCAGCACGGCCTTTGCACGATCATGGTGGGTATTTCAAACAGATGGCACAAGCAATCAGGTCAGAAAAATACGGTCACATATGGGAAGAAACACTTGTAAAACAGCAACATAGAACCTGAAAATGGATTTCCCGGTTGCTTAGTGGTGAGTTTCAATCACCATACCCGCTTTGATAACCTCGGTAATGGTCACGCCAAGCCGGTCATCAACAACCACAAGCTCGCCCCGGGCGACCAGCCGGTTATTGACGTAAATATCAACCGGCTCACCAACCTTGCGGTCAAGTTCCAGCACAGCGCCGCGCGTCAGGCGCATCAGTTGTGACACCTGGATCTGGCTTTTGCCAATCACGGTCGAAACCCGAACCGGAATATCATACGCCGCGCCGATTTCGCTTTCGCCGTGGCGTTTTTCGTAATGGTCTTTTTCTCTATCAGCCATATCGGTGAACCATTCCTGAAAATCCGGACATACAATGGGCAGTGGTAAGGGTGTTACTATAGCCTATCGCTGAAAATTTGGTTAGCAAACAGTTTTAAAAAACTACGGTGGATTTTTGTATAATTTTACCCTAAACAAAACCGCAGACCGCCGCCATTAAACAGCCCTTTATGACAGTTACAGGATTATCATGCCGCAAGATCGCCATTGGGTGGCCGATGCCATCGCCCGGATCGAAGCCGACTTCACCCGCTCCGCCGACACCCACCTGATCAAGCTCGATCTGCCGCAACTTGGCGACATTGGCCTGTATCTGAAAGATGAAAGCACCCATCCCAGTGGCAGCCTGAAACACCGGCTGGCACGTTCGCTGTTCTTATATGGCCTGTGCAATGGCTGGATCACAAAGGATACCCCGATTATCGAGGCATCAAGTGGCTCGACGGCGGTATCCGAAGCCTATTTTGCCCGTCTGCTCGGCTTGCGTTTTATTGCGGTCATGCCCAAAACGACCTCGCCGCAAAAAATTGCTAAAATCACCTTTTATGGCGGCGAATGCCATCTGGTTGATAATGGCGGGATGATTTATGACGAATCCCACCGCCTGACCCGCGACCTCAACGGCCATTACATGGACCAGTTCACCTATGCTGAACGCGCCACCGACTGGCGTGGCAACAACAACATTGCCGAAAGCATTTTTGAACAACTGGGTCGCGAACCCCACCGTGTCCCGCGCTGGATTGTCGTTGGCGCGGGGACCGGCGGCACGTCATCAACCATTGGCCGCTTCATTCGTTATGGCAAAATTTTGGCCGACGGGTGCGAATTGTGCGTTGCCGACCCGGAAAACTCCGTCTTTTACGATGCCTACGCCACTGGCAATTGCGACATTACCGGCACCTGCGGGTCGCGGGTCGAAGGTATTGGCCGCCCCCGGGTTGAACCCAGCTTTAACCCCACCGTCGTCGACCATATGATAAGGGTGCCCGATGCAGGCAGCTTTGCCGCCCTGCATTACCTTGAAAAACACCTTGGTCGCCGCTGTGGCGGATCTACCGGTACCAACCTTATCGCGACCCTGGCCCTGATCAGTGAAATGAAACAGGCGGGTGAAAGCGGCTCTGTCGTGACCTTGCTGTGCGACAGCGGTGATCGCTACAGCGACACCTATTACAATCCGCAATGGATCGCCGACCAGGGCATTGACCTTGCCCCCTGGCGCAAAGCCCTTGAAACTTTCGATCAAACCGGAATTTTCGATGTGAAGCTGGACCGGCACAGTGCCTGATAGCGGCATTCCCGCCGCTGCTATACATAGGCGAACCCGACCTGTCGGAATTGCAGATACCAGATAATGAAACGGGCGGGGAAAACCCCGCCCGTTTCATTATCAGATGCGTGTCGGTATGCTGTTATGCACCCGCAACCTCAATCTTGCGCGGTTCGGGCTTCTGCTCTGCAACCTTTGGCAGAGAAAGCGTGAGAACGCCGTTTTTAAATGTGGCCGCAATATTGTCGGCATCGACATTTTCAGGCAGACGGAAAGACCGGGTAAAGCTGCCATAACTGCGTTCAACAACACGGGCACCTTCATCGCTTTCGCGGACTGATTTCTTTTCACCCTTGACGGTCAGAACACCTTCAAGCACGGAAACATCGACATCGCCCTGTTCTACACCGGGAAGTTCGGCGCTCAGTTCAATCGCGTCTTCGCTTTCATAAACATCGATGCGGGGATTAAGGATTTTGGCGGCGTCGAATGCCTGGGCATCCCCTTGCACTTGTGCCGGGCGCATCGCACCACGGCCAAGGAACGACCCCAGCACGCGGTCAAGATCGCGGGAAAACACACCAAAAGATTCGCCAATTGCCGGAGCATTGGCAATACGACGCGACACACCGTTTACGTTTGAAAAACCGTTCATAATTACTCTCCATATAAGACGAGCATTCTTGCGCTATTGGTCCAGCCAGGCTGCAACCCTTGCGCGATCAGGGCCACCATGGCCCCTTCAGTTCAAAAGATAATTCGCCCGCCAAAAGTCGCAAGGGCATGAGGCATTTTTTTTCGATTTTCTTCGATTTGTTCCGCATTGCACGAAACACATTGGCGTTTGCCCCGGCCCCTCGTTAGGATTGCCCCATATGCAGGTACCACCAATGTGGCACCCCCACCTTTTGACTGGAATATAATCCCATGAGTCACCTTTTCACCCCGCTTGCCCTGGGCAAGCTAGAACTCGACAATCGCATCATCATCGCCCCGATGTGCCAATATTCGGCTGATAATGGCAAAGCCACCGACTGGCACACCATCCATCTCGGCAATCTGGCCCTGTCAGGCGCCAGCCTGCTTATCCTTGAAGCTACCGCAGTGGCGCCCGAGGGCCGCATCACCTATGCCGATCTTGGCCTGTGGGATGATGAAACCGAAAATGCCCTGGCACACACATTAAAGGCTGTTCGGGCCAATTCGGACATGCCAATCGCCATTCAACTGGGCCACGCGGGGCGTAAAGCCAGCACAGCCAAGCCGTGGGACGGCGGACACGCCCTTCGCCCGGATGACGAAAATGGCTGGCAGGTTGTTGCCCCCTCGGCCGTTCCGTTTCTTGACGGCAACCCGGTACCCGAAGCACTCAGCAAGGACCGCATTGCCGAAATCGTTGCCCGCTTTGCCAAGGCAGCAAAGCGCGCCGACCGCCTGGGCATTGATGCCATCGAATTACACGGCGCGCACGGCTATCTGATCCATCAGTTCTTATCTCCGCTCTCAAACCGGCGCAGCGACGAATATGGCGGCAGCCTTGAAAATCGCATGCGGTTTGCGCTGGAAATTTACGATGCCGTACGCGCTGCATTTGGCGCGGATAAACCGGTCGGTATTCGCATTTCCGCCAGTGACTGGGTAAAAGACGGCTGGGACATCGAACAAAGTGTGGTTCTGGCCAAGGCCCTGAAAGAACGTGGCTGTGATTTCATCCATGTCTCATCAGGTGGCCTTCATGCGGCCCAGCAAATTCCGGTTGGCCCAAGTTATCAGGTTCCCTTTGCCCAGCGCATCAAGGCCGAAACCGGGCTGACCACCATCGCCGTGGGCCTGATCACCGAAGCCGAACAGGCCGAAGCCATTATCGGCACCGGCCAGGCCGACGCCATCGCCCTGGCGCGCGGCATTCTTTATGATCCGCGCTGGCCGTGGCACGCTGCGGCCAAACTGGGCGCCACCATCACACCGCCCAACCAGTATTTACGCTGCCAGCCACACACCCTGAAACAGCTTTTCAAATAATCTCTCATGCGGCCCGAAGGCTTTTGTCATCGGGCCGTTTTTGTGTCTGCACCGGCTCAACAATCCTTCTTTTTCCCCAAGCGCCGAGTCGACTAACTATTTGCAATAAAACTATTTTCGCAAATATTCCGGCTGTTTGGCCTGTTTTGGAACGATAATATTCTTTAACCTAACACCCCGCTCCCAATAACGTTATCGGTGTCATCAATTCAAAGTGTGATCCATATGACACTAAAAAATTTGACCCTACCGACTGGAAAGCGATAGGCTTTTTCTACATCAAATGCAGTGTATTTATAAGGTGTCATCCGTACAAAAGCAGGCCAACAAAACGGCTCTCGAAAAACATCAAGTCTATACACCCCTCCCCCCAAATAAAGGAAACTCCATGAAAGCGCTTACATATCAAGGTCCGGGTAAAAAAGGCTGGATTGAAAAAGAAAAACCCGGCATTCAAAAACCGACGGATGTGATCGTCAAAATCACCAAAACAACGATTTGCGGGACCGATCTTCATATTCTTAAAGGCGATGTCCCCGCTGTAACAGAAGGACGCACCCTGGGCCACGAAGGGGTTGGCATTGTTGAAGAAGTCGGGTCTGCGGTTCGCAATTTCAAAAAAGGCGATGCCGTCCTGATCTCCTGCATCACATCTTGTGGTTCCTGCCCGAATTGCAAACGCCAGCTCTATTCCCATTGCTCCGATGGCGGCTGGATCCTGGGCCATTTGATTGACGGCACCCAGGCCGAATATGTGCGCATTCCGCATGGCGACAACTCGCTTTATCCCATCCCCGAAGGTTCAGACGAAGAAGCATTGGTCATGCTGTCTGACATCATGCCAACCGGGTTTGAAATCGGCGTTCTTGCCGGTCACGTCAAACCGGGCGACAGCATCGCCATTGTCGGCGCAGGTCCGGTGGGCATGGCGGTTTTGCTAACCGCACAGTTCTATTCACCCGGTCGCATCATCA
The DNA here is from genome assembly GCF_963976115.1 of uncultured Thalassospira sp. Taxonomy (GTDB): domain Bacteria; phylum Pseudomonadota; class Alphaproteobacteria; order Rhodospirillales; family Thalassospiraceae; genus Thalassospira. Next base: position 149,447 of record NZ_CAXBJJ010000007.1, on the reverse strand, counting down.
TGATCGACACCGACGAGGCACGCCTGGAAATGGCCCGTCAATTTGGCGCAACCGACACACTGACCGTCGGCAAGGATGACGTCATTGCATCGGTGATGGACATGACCGACGGCTTGGGTGTTGATGTTGCCATCGAGGCCGTTGGCGTTCCGGCAACCTTCGATACCTGCCAGAAAATCGTTTCCGCAGGCGGCAACATTGCCAATGTCGGCGTTCACGGCACCGCCGTAGAGCTGCATATCGAAGAGCTTTGGATTAAAAACATCAATATCTCGATGGGTCTGGTTAACACCAATACAACCCCGATGCTGATGAAGACCATGCAATCAGGCAAGGTTAAACCCGAACAGCTGATCACGCACCGCTTCAAACTTGACGAGATTGAACAGGCCTACGAAGTCTTTGGCAACGCATCGCGTGAAAAGGCGATGAAGGTTATTCTCGCCCAATAACCGGCACAGCCTGCCAGTTAACGCAAAGCGGGTACCGGAAGGGCATATCTTTATAAAAGGATGTGCCCTTTCTTCGTACCCTCATCAGGCAACATACCAGCCCTTGCCTTGTGACAGGCAACGACCGGCAAGATTATGCCAAACACCCATATGGCAAAAAAAAGGGCCCCGCATTGCTGCGAGGCCCCCTTCCTAACTGTAAGGTCGCGTGGTTGGTCTGGCTTAGAAGCCCATACCGCCCATGCCACCCATACCGCCCATGCCACCCATGTCAGGTGCACCGCCAGAAGACTTGTCTTCTGTTTTTTCAGCGATCATGCATTCGGTGGTGATCAGCAGACCCGCAACCGAAGCGGCATCCTGAAGGGCAGTACGAACAACCTTGGCCGGATCGATGATGCCAGCTTTGATCAGGTTGGTGTATTCGCCTTTCTGGGCGTCGAAACCGAATTCGACGTCGTCCTGTTCGAGCAGCTTGCCCGCAACAACGGCACCGTCAACACCGGCATTCTGTGCGATCTGGCGAACCGGAGCCTGCAGGGCGCGACGAACAATGTCGATACCGATGGTCTGGTCGTGGTTAACGCCTTCAAGACCTTCAAGCGCGCGGGTTGCGTACAGCAGAGCCGTACCACCACCAGCAACGATGCCTTCTTCAACAGCTGCACGGGTTGCATGCAGAGCATCGTCAACGCGGTCTTTACGTTCTTTAACTTCGATTTCCGAAGCGCCACCGATCTTGATCACAGCAACACCGCCAGCGAGTTTCGCCAGACGTTCCTGCAGTTTTTCGCGATCGTAATCAGAGGTGGTTTCTTCGATCTGTGCACGGATCTGGCCAACGCGGGCTTCGATCTGTGCTTTTTCACCAGAACCGTCAACAATGGTGGTTTCTTCTTTGGTGATGGTGATCGATTTCGCGGTACCAAGCATGTCAAGCGAAACGCTTTCAAGCTTGATGCCGAGATCTTCGGAAACAACCTGGCCACCGGTCAGGATGGCGATGTCTTCAAGCATGGCTTTACGACGATCACCAAAGCCCGGAGCTTTAACAGCAGCAATTTTCAGGCCGCCGCGCAGCTTGTTGACAACCAGGGTTGCCAGGGCTTCGCCTTCAACGTCTTCAGCAATGATCAGAAGCGGCTTGCCGGACTGAACAACAGCTTCAAGCAACGGCAGCATCGGCTGCAGCGAGGAAACCTTTTTGTCGAACAGCAGGACGTACGGTGCGTCCAGTTCGACAATCATCTTTTCCGGGTTGGTCACGAAGTAAGGTGACAGGTAACCACGGTCAAACTGCATGCCTTCGACAACGTCGAGTTCAGTGTGCAGACCTTTGGCTTCTTCGACGGTGATAACACCTTCGTTGCCAACTTTTTCCATGGCTTCAGCGATCATATCGCCAACTTCACGGTCACCGTTTGCCGAAATGTTACCAACCTGTGCGATTTCATCGCGGCCGGTGACTTTACGTGCACGGCTCTGGATCGATTCGATGACTTTGTTGGTCGCAAGATCGATACCGCGTTTCAGGTCCATCGGGTTCATGCCCGCAGCAACAGACTTGTTGCCTTCACGCACGATCGCCTGAGCCAGAACGGTTGCAGTGGTGGTGCCGTCACCCGCCATGTCGGCGGTACGTGAGGCAACTTCACGCAACATCTGTGCGCCCATGTTTTCGAACTTGTCAGAAAGTTCGATTTCTTTGGCAACGGTAACACCGTCTTTGGTCACGCGCGGTGCGCCAAAGGATTTTTCGATAACAACGTTACGGCCTTTCGGACCGAGGGTCACTTTGACAGCATCAGCAAGGATGTCTACGCCGCGCAACATTTTGGCGCGTGCTTCTGTCGAAAATTTTACTTCTTTAGCCATTCTATTCTTTCCTCTCTATGAGACGGATGAACATCGAACCAAAATCACCCAAATGGGCTGACTTAGGCCAGAATACCCACAATGTCAGATTCTTTCATGATCAACAGCTCTTCGCCATCAATCTTGACTTCAGTACCTGACCATTTGCCAAACAGAACCTTGTCGCCAGCTTTGACGTCAAGTGCGATGAGCGAGCCATCGTCTTTACGAATGCCATTGCCAACAGCAACGACTTCGCCTTCCTGCGGCTTTTCTTTTGCGGTATCAGGAATAATGATGCCACCAGCAGTCTTCTGGTCGGATTCGACACGACGTACCAGTACACGATCATGTAACGGACGGAACTTCATTTTCGACAACTCCGTGTAAAAATCTAGGGCTCGATTATTGAAACACTAACCGGGATGAGCCCACGTTAGCACTCACCCCCGGTGAGTGCTAACAGCAAGTAAGGGAATGGTCGGAAATTGTCAATAGCCCAATGGGGTAAGTCGCAAAAAAGTCATATTTTCCGCCGGTTTTTTCATGCCGTAGCAACGCCTGAAACGTCCTCGGACAAACACCCACCTTAAAATGCAGCATCCCCGTCATCATCACGGCGGAAATAATCATAGGGCATCGGGCCAAAGCGGTTTGGACCCAACTGGGTTGGTTTGCACCACCACACAATCAGAACAATAAGACCAATCAATGGCACCAGCGTTAAGAGCATCCACCACCCGGAACGATCTGTATCGTGCAGGCGGCGCACCGCCAATGCCAAACCGGGAACAAACGTGATCAAATTAAAAATACCCTCAAGCGTCCCCTGATCGCCCATACCCCATCCATCGATGGCGGAACACACAATCGACACCGCCAGCACAAACAACTGCCACCACCAAAAGGCAGACCGCGACGCCCGGTCGCGAAAATTAAAAAAGTTGTTAAACCCCGAACTAACGGCTTCCCCAAATTTCATGTCGTGTGTCCCGCCTGCCTTTAAGTATCCATCACATTCCTGTTTGTTTTACGGGATCAACCGGAGACTGAAAACCGCTTTCACATGCTCTATGCGGTATGATTTAATTATTTTTCGCCCTCGCAACCGATCTGCACTTATTTGCGCAAAACACACAAGAACCGGCGCTGTGCTTTCTTTGCGCCGGTTCTTGTCTCAATGCCGTCGGTTACTGGCGGGCAATACCGACCCTGCCGGTATCGACCAGTTTCAAGGCCCAGTTTTCCGCTGCCGTATCCTCAAGGTTCAAATACTGCGCCAGATAGGCCAGCCGGTCGGTATCATCACCCTCGGCCGTACAAAACCGGTCTTGCAGGTAAAACGGCGGCGTTGCCTGATAATAAAGCCGCGCTTGCACCTTGGCCGGTTCACCGGGGATGTCGGCCAGCTTGACCTCATAACGCAGGCTGTCGCCCCCGCTTTGGGTTGGTCCGCCATAGTCAGGATCGGTGCCAACGGCGGTAAACCCGGCATCCTCGGCCAAGTCGCTTCCGGCTCCCAGTGCCTGTGAAATCGCTTCACGTTGTTCCAGCGCCAGATAACCCGGTGGCGGCAGGCGGTTATCTTTGACCTCGGCACAGATCGACAGGAAACTGGTGGTCAACTCCCCTTGCGGGCGCACATTATGCCCGCAGGAAAACTGCGATCCATCACGCGGCGGCGTGCTGACCAGTTCCTGATAAATCTGGGTCTGGTCCTGCGCTGTGATCACCTCGAAATGGGGTTGATGCAGGCGCTTTTCCGGCGCGATCCGGTGGGTACAGGTATCATCCCACCAAAGCTCGCCTTTCAGCGGTTTGTTATGCTGGTCCACCAGCAGCCCGGCCTTGTTCACCCGGCCAGACGCCCACAAAACCTTATCATTGACGTCAAGCACCTCGAACTGGATAAAGGCACGGCGAAACCCGACCCCGGAGGGAAATTTATGCCCGGTATGGCTGTCAATTTTCACCACCGCGCTCAGTTTGCCGTCGGCAATGACCGGTTCATCGGCAAGGCTGATGCTAACAGTATCGTTTTGCGCCTGTTCCGTAATGGCGCGTGCGGTAAATTCCAGCGGATCAATCGCCATTTTCGAATTCATCATCGGGTCGGCGGTTGGAACCCCCATAATATCGGGGAATTGCTGGAACATTTTTACTAAAAACAGGTTCAGTCCCACCAGCGTATGGCGGGCAAATCCGTCACGCGGTTCCAGGTCAATATCTTTTGGTTCAAAGGTATTGGCCGCCGCCGGGAAGTTTGAATATTCCTGAATACTGGCAATTTTGCTTTTGAACGTGCCGCCAGCATCGCGTGATGGCATATGACAATTCTGGCAGGTTTGCGGCATATCCCCTGCCCCGCCGGGTAAAGCTCCGTCAATGGTGGTGCCGGTGCGATATGAACTAAACGCCCATTCGGCATAGGTCGTTTGTTCATAAATATGAGCAATGGTTTCGCCTTTGTGCAACACGGGCAAATGCACGGTATGGCAGGTGCCACACATTTCCGATGTCGAAATGGCGTCACCTTTTTCCGGTTTTATCCCCAAGGTGTAATCCATCGGGTGGGTTTTAGGTTTGTCAAACGGCCCAAACAGCTTGCCCGCAGGCCCGACCAGAAAACTGCCGGTAAAGGTTTTGCCAAAACCGGTGTTTTCCGCGTTCAACTGTGCCTGACGTTGCAACACACAGGCATTTTGCGGGTCATCGGCGTATTTCTCGTTCGCTTCTTTGCCCAGCACCATTTGATGGCAGGCCATGCACGAAATACCATCGCGTGCCAGCGCGCCATAGGATGCATGGGCCGCCGTCGGGTTCCCCGGTGGATAAGGCACCGCATTAACAATATCGCGGTCAAACACGCCGCAATCACCCGCATTTGCGGCAGCATGATCAATTTGAAACTGCCTTTGCCCCAAAATGCCATGGCAGCCAAGGCAGGTGGTTTGCACCAGATCGGCCTGATCGGGATGAAATGTCTGGGTTTCGCTGGCCATTTGGGCAAAGAAAATCGGATCGCGGCCCGCAAGCCCCATCGGCGAGGACCGCCACGTGGCATAGGGCGACAAATTAAGCAGCTTGTCGCTTTGCGGGTCCGGCATTGTCATATCAAACTGCAAACCGGTACTGCCCGCATCATGGCACCCGGCACATTGATCACTGGTTAAATACTGGCTTTCGGGCGACGGCCCGGCGGCAGGCATCCAGACATTGTCATAGGTTTGCGATGGCATGATAAAGCCATGCTCGGGCACCGCGCCAAACCGGTCGGCCCTGGTAACAAAAGCCAGTAAATCGTCCAGCGGCTTGATGCGCGGCTGGCCATGCGGCACCGGCTTTTTCTCCATATGCGCGCGCACGGCATGAATATCATCGGCCAAATCATCAGGCGCGGTTGCCACCATTGGGGCCTTTGCCTTGCCCGCCGTTTTCGGCGCAGCACCACCAAGATATTGATTGGCGAAAAAATCCTGCGATAAAAACACTTCAGGCTGGCCGGGATGGCCCTGCAAATTACGTTCCTCGGCAAAGGTCAAATCATGGGCCGAGCCATGGCAATTGACGCAATATTGTCCGAACCCCATATTGGGCGGGCCGTTGCTGGCACTTGCCGGCCAGTCGGGCGCCCACCCTTCACCGGGCCAGCCATACCAGCCCCAAAACCAGCCATCCTTCGACCCTTGGGCATCGCGCACCATAATTGCAGCGCCGCTGGTGGGAAACAAATAGTCCGGGTCATATTTCGCACAGGCCGATGCGGGCTGGGGAAACATTTCCTTTACCATAATCGCGCCATCGGGAATGGCGTGTTGCCGGTCCGGGTGGGCCTTGTCGCTGGGCCGGTTTTTTGCCAGCCACTCCACCATATCGGGCGAATACCAGATCACAACCGGGGAATGCGTGCCATGATAGGTGCCGTCCCACAGTGCCCCTTTTTCCCCGGCAATCCGGGCGGCAGTATAGGGGCCGGTATCGCGCACATATTTATCGCGCACCCAGCCCGATTGGGTATCACGATGGCACCAGTTATTAAAAAACTGCGATAAGGCGGCTTCATATTCACTCAACGGCAATGCTGCGGGATGGCGCACCGTTTCGCTTAATGACTGGCACAGCGCCAGATCGGTTGGCACCATTGGTTTGTCGCGCAAAGCTTTTTCGCATGTTTGTGCAATGGCAACTGTGGCAACACAGCTTGCGATTGCGGCAAACATAAAGGCTTGTAATTTACCCCGGATCGTCATGGCCCCTCTCTCCCCGTCCCCGGCGGCACCCCTGCCGCCAGCTCCATTAAAAAGTGTAAGGGGCCAGGAAAGTCTCATCAACTCATAATTGATAAAATTAAACTAAATTTCAATCTTTGCAGAAAGCGCGTCACATGCCGCCCGGTAAAACGTCAGCAATTTCGTGGCTGGTTTTTACCGGCCCCAACCGGACGCGCCATGACATCAGACAGGTGTAAAACCGACCGCGAGCACGCCGACAAGAACAACAAAAAATTTACCCCGCAGCCAAACCGGCCACGGGGTATTCATTTTATGAACATTTGACAGCAACAAGCGCCGTAACGCCTATTCCACTGTCACCGATTTTGCCAGGTTGCGCGGCTGGTCCACGTCCGTGCCTTTATGCACCGCCACATGATAGGCCAGCATCTGCACCGGAATCGTATAAAGGATAGGTGCGACGAAATCGGCGACCTTTGGCAATTCGACCGTGGCCGAGGCCATATCGCCCACCATTGCCAATCCTTGTGCGTCGGACAGGAAAATCACCCGGCCACCACGGGCCGCGGCTTCTTGCATGTTCGATGCGGTTTTTTCAAACAGTTCGTCCGACGGGGCGATTACGATAATCGGCACCGACTGGTCAATCAGGGCAATCGGCCCATGTTTCATTTCACCCGCAGCATAGCCTTCAGCATGGATATAGGAAATTTCCTTAAGCTTTAAGGCCCCTTCCATCGCAATCGGATACCCAAGACCGCGCCCCAGATACAAAACATCCCGCGCATCGGCGATGTTAAGCGCCAGCTGGCGAATTTCTTCGTCATGATGCAGCACTTCGGCGACCTGCTTGGGCAGTTCGGTCAGGGCATTAACGATGGCGGATTCTGCTTCCTTGCCGAGCGTGCCGTTTTCACGACCGATGGTCACCGCAAGGCAGGCCAGAACGGTCAACTGGGTGGTGAAAGCCTTGGTTGATGCCACACCAATTTCCGGCCCGGCATAAGTTTGCAACACAACGTCGCTTTCGCGTGCAATCGTGCTTTCGGCGACGTTAACAATGGACAAAATCTTTTGCCCCTTCGATTTGGCATACCGAAGGGCGGCCAATGTGTCGAGGGTTTCGCCAGACTGCGAAATGAACAGGGCAATGCCGCCCTTGGGAAGCGGCGGGCAGCGATAGCGAAATTCCGATGCCACATCAACATCAACCCCCAGACCGGCATAACGTTCGATCCAGTGTTTTGCCACCAGCCCCGCATAAAACGAGGTGCCACAGGCAACAATCGTCAGCCGGGTGGCCGCCCCAATGTTAAACGGCATGTCGGGCAGCTTGATGGTGCGGGTTGCGGGGTTGATAAAGGAATGCAGCGTGTCGCCGATCACGGCGGGCTGTTCGAAAATTTCCTTTTGCATGAAATGGTTATAGTTGCCCTTGCCCATCATGGCACCCGACACCGCCGAAAGTTTGATCTCGCGGGTGACATCATTGTCATGCTCGTCGCGGACCTGAACGTGGTCGCGGGTCAGTTCCACCCAGTCGCCTTCTTCAAGGTAAATCAACCGGTTGGTCAGGTGCGACAGGGCCATCGCATCGGACCCCAGATACATCTCGCCCTCGCCCAGGCCCACCGCCAGCGGTGTGCCGCGCCGCGCCCCAAAAATCACATCATGAAAACCGGCAACAATAATCACCAGGGCAAACGCCCCCTCAATCCGGTGCAAGGTTGCCTGAACCGCTTCGCGCGGGGTTTTGCCCTGGTCCAGAAAATCCGACACCAGATGCACAATCACCTCGGTATCGGTATCGGATTCAAAAACACGGCCCTTGGCCGTCAGTTCGGCTTTAAGGTCGCGGAAATTTTCAATGATGCCATTGTGAACAACGGCAACCTTGCCATCGGTGTGCGGGTGCGCATTATTTTCGGTTGGCACCCCATGGGTGGCCCAACGGGTATGACCAATACCAACATCACCGCCCAGCGGCTGTTCCGTCAGGCGCTGGCTTAAATTCACCAGCTTGCCTTCAGCACGGCGACGTTCGATTTTACCATTGATCAGGGTCGCAATACCGGCTGAATCATATCCGCGATATTCCAGGCGTTTCAGCCCTTCAAGAATGCGTTCACTTACACTGTCTTTGCCGATAATACCGATAATGCCGCACATATGCTGTGTCTTTCCCAAATTTAACTGTGCATCCGCCAATAGCGGACCTGATTGCACCAAAGATTTTATCCCAGGTCGCCATCAGCCGACCTCGTAAAGACCTGATATTACCCCTTGCCGGTCAATGCCCGCATTTTTTCGCGAAACCGGGCGGCCCAACCGGCCTTTTCCGTCCGTTCGGCGCGCACCAGCACCAGCGCATCGGCGGCAACATCGCCGCTGATCGTGCTGCCAGCACCAACAATGGCCCCATCGCCCACCGTAACGGGGGCGACCAAGGCACTGTTCGAACCAATAAACGCGCCAACACCAATGTCGGTCTGGTATTTCTGGAAACCATCATAATTGCAGGTAATGGTCCCCGCCCCGATATTGGCTTTCGCCCCAATGCGCGCATCGCCGATATAAGATAAATGGTTGACCTTGGCCCCGGTTTCGAGCGTGGCCTTTTTAATCTCGACAAAGTTGCCGACCTTCGCGCCTTCGCCAATATCGGCACCGGGCCGCAGGCGCGCATAAGGGCCAATATCGGCCTGGCTGGCAATGGTGCAGCCTTCCAGATGGCTAAAGGCCTTGATGGTGACGTTATCGCCAATTTTAACCCCCGGGCCAAACACCACATGGGGTTCAATCACCACATCCTGGCCAATTTCGGTATCGGCACACAAAAACACCGATGCCGGGTCGACAAGGGTCGCGCCATTGGTCATGGCGGCATCACGCAGACGGCTTTGCATCAGTTGTTCGGCAGTGGCAAGCTGGGCGCGCGAATTAACACCAAGGGTTTCTTCCTCGGCGACCTCGACGGCAATGCAGGTTCTGCCCTGATCGCGTGCAACGGCCACCGCATCGGTCAGGTAATATTCGCCTTTGGCATTTTTGTTGTTAATCGCATCAAGCAAATCAACCATGCCCTCGGCGGCAAAACACATGACACCAGAATTGCAAAAACCGATCCGGCGTTCGGCGTCGGTGCATTCCTTGTCTTCGACAATCGCCAGCAATTCCCCGGTAAACGGGTCGGTCGCCAGGCGGCCATAACCGGCAGGATCATCAGGGGTAAAACCCAGAACCGCCACCGCGTGCGGCCCATTCTGGCGTGCCGCAATCAGGCGTTCCAGCGTTGCGGGGGTGAAAAGCGGACTATCGCCATATAACACCAACACATCGCCCTTGGCCTGTTCCAGCGCATTGCGCGCGGCCAAAACCGCGTGCGCGGTGCCAAGGCGATCGGTCTGTTCAAATGTCGGATGCGGGGCCACGGCCTTTGCAAGGGCAGGCATATCGGGGCCAACCACAATCAGGGTTTGCTCGGCATGCAGGGAACGGGCCGCGTCGATCACGTGGTTTACCATCGGCTTACCTGCAATTTTATGCAGTACCTTGGGCTGCGCGCTTTTCATCCGCGTTCCCATACCCGCCGCCAGCACAACAACACTCAATGATCTCGACATTTAAAATCCCTTATTTCCGAACACATAATGATATGGCCCGCGATCCGATACGGTAAAGCCCCATCACCACCGCACTCCTAACGCAAATCGGTGCAATGCAAAAGCCCCGCACGAATCACGTTTTGTAACCTGATGTTAGCAGATGTTACAGATTGTTAATGCCCTTGTTATTGGCACATATGCTGATAAATTCATCTTATAAAATTCTGTGTTTTTATCATGACAAAAGGCGCCCCCATGACCAAATTCATCCTGTTCGACCTGGACGGCACCCTGATTGACGGGGTCGAGGATCTGGTTGTGGCGATGAACCATTTGTTAGGCCAACACGACCTGGCCCCCCTTACCCGCCATGAACTGGAACCGATGCTGGGCGACGGGGCACGGATGTTGACCCAACGCGCCTTTGCCGCCCGAAATGCCGATTTGGATGAAGCTGCCCTGTCGGCAGCATATGACAAATTTATATCGCTGTACGAGGCGACAGGATACCACGACACATATTTGTATCGCGATGCCGAAACCACATTACGCAGCCTGCATGACCAAGGCTGGAAAATTGGCCTGGCTTCAAACAAACCCACCCGCCCGTGTTGCGAAATTTTATCCCTGCTGGGCATTGATGACCTGTTCACCACCATTGCCGGGGGCGATGCCACCCACGTTCGCAAACCCGATGGCGGCCATTTGGCCTTTGCGCTAAATGCCATGGGCTATAACCGCGATACAGGCGATACCGCCGTTATGGTCGGCGATCACGCCAATGATATAAATGCGGCGCGCGCCATTGGCATTGCCGCCATCGCCGTTGCCTTTGAAGTGGACGATACCAAGGCCCGCACACTGGGTGCGGATGCCGTTTTAACCCGCTTTGCCCAACTGCCTGACGCCTTGAAAGAAATTGCCTGAAAACGCGGCTTGACACCCCCGTCGGTGGCCCTTATAAACCGCGCCACCGACGGAATACGAAGCAGTCACCGACGCACTGTTTCGCCGTTTCGGGCGTATAGCTCAGTTGGTTAGAGCGTTCCCTTCACACGGGAGAGGTCACAAGTTCGAATCTTGTTACGCCCACCATTTCCCCAATCCCCCAACGATCTCTGTTAAAGGCTGAAATCTGGCTTTAAGCATATCTGCCTGTTATTTCTTTTGGTGCCCCCCCTGCCCAAAAGAAAAGGCACCAATGCAGCCGGTGATTGCATTGGTGCCTGATATAATGTTCCGGCGAGCACCACACCATCTTGCCGTTTAACAAGCTGGTGTGGCGTTTTTAGCCCCGATTTTAGTGACTATCCTTCGGGATCTCCTTGCCGCGACCGCCCAGCAAGAAGTCAAAATCAGCCCCTTTATCGGCGCCAATGACGTGGCTGTAATAAAGGGATGCATAACCGCTTGCCGGTATCGGCACCGTGGTTTGCCAGGCAGCCAGACGGCTGGCGATTTCATCGTCAGGCACATCAAGATGCAAGCGGCGGTTCGGCACATCAAGTTCGATCATGTCGCCATTTTGCACAATCGCCAGCGGGCCACCGGCGGCGGCTTCGGGGGATGTGTGCAAAACAACGGTGCCGTATGCCGTGCCGCTCATGCGGGCGTCGGAAATACGCACCATGTCGGTAATGCCTTTGCGCAAAACCTTGGGCGGCAGGCCCATATTGCCAACCTCGGCCATGCCGGGATAGCCCTTGGGACCGCAGTTTTTCAAAACCATGATGCAATTTTCGTCAATATCGAGGCTTTCATCGTTAATCTTGGCCTTGTAATCGTCGATATCTTCAAACACCACGGCGCGCCCACGGTGGGTCATCAGGTGTTCTGACGCGGCAGATGGTTTAAGCACCGCGCCGTTCGGGGCCAGGTTGCCCTTGACCACGGCGATGCCGCCATGCTGGGTCAGGGCTTTTTCAAACGGCAAAATAACATCGTCGTTCCAGTTGCGCACCTCGGCGACCTGGTCCCACATGGTTTCGCCCGAAACCGTGATGGCGTCTTTGTGGATCTGCCCGCTTTCGGCCAGCGCCTTGATCACCACCGGCAAGCCACCGGCATAGAAAAATTCTTCCATCAGATATTTGCCCGATGGCTGCAAATTAACGATGGTCGGAATATCGCGTCCCAAACGGTCCCAGTCATCAAGGGTCAGATCAACCCCCAGGCGCCCGGCAATCGCCAGAAGGTGAATAACCGCATTGGTCGAGCCACCAATCGCGCCATTGACACGAATGGCGTTTTCAAAGGCATCCTTGGTCATCACGTCAGACGGTTTAAGGTCATCCTTAACCATTTGTACAATGCGACGCCCGGTTAAATGGGCCATCACCCGGCGGCGACTGTCAACAGCAGGAATGGCGGCATTGCCCGACAGGGCCATACCCAGCGCCTCGGCCATGCTGGCCATGCTCGATGCGGTGCCCATGGTGTTGCACGACCCGGGCGAACGCGACATCGCCATTTCAGCATCGAGGAAATCCTCGGTGCTGATCTTGCCGGCCTTGCGATCTTCGGACAATTGCCACAGCGACGTGCCCGAGCCAATATCCTGCCCGCGCCATTTGCCATTCAGCATTGGCCCGCCGGTCACGACAATGGCGGGAATATCAACGCTCGATGCCCCCATCAGCAATGCCGGTGTGGTTTTATCGCAGCCCACCATCAACACCACGCCATCGAGCGGGGTGCCACGCAGGGCTTCTTCCACATCCATGGCGCACAAGTTGCGGAACATCATGGCCGTGGGGCGCAGCGTGCTTTCACCTGGTGAAAACACCGGAAATTCCAGCGGCAGGCCACCAGCTTCGTAAATGCCATGTTTGACCCGCTCTGCCAAATCGCGCAAATGCGCGTTGCACGGGGTTAATTGCGACCAGGTATTGCAAATACCAATCACCGGGCGGCCGTCGAACAGATCGGCAGGCAGGCCCTGGTTTTTCATCCAGCTGCGGTGATAGATATTGTCCTTGCTCGTACCACCAAACCATCCTTGCGAACGCAATGTGCGCGGCCAGGCTGCGGGTTTAAAGTTGATCATGCCCGGTCTCCTGAGTTTATGTTGAACGCGGTGTATTTTACCCCCGCGGTCCGGGCGCAAAACGCACCCGGATAGATAGTCAAACGGGTCAAAGACACGGATTTATGGGCGCAAAATGTGCTTTCACATCCCCGCCCTTGCCCGGTTTTCGCGCCGTTTTGGTATGTCATCACTTCGTTAGGCCTTGTTTTTGTTATAGACATCGAAAATCACTGCGGCGAGCAACACCAGGCCTTTAATCACCTGCTGCCAGTCAATACCGACACCCACAATCGACATCCCGTTATTCATAACGCCCATGATCAGGGCGCCGACGACAGCGCCGATAATTTTACCAACACCACCAGACATGGACGCGCCACCGATAAAGACGGCTGCGATCACGTCAAGCTCAAAGGCAAACCCGGCTTTCGGGGTTGCGGTATTTAAACGGGCGGCAAAAACCAGCCCGGCCAGCCCGGCCAGCATGCCCATATTGGCGAAAGTCAGAAATGCCAGTTTGCGGGTATTGATGCCGGAAAGCTGAGCGGCCTTTTCATTGCCCCCCATCGCATAAATGCGCCGTCCGATTGTGGTGCTGTTGGTAATAAAAGTGAAAATCGCAATCAGCACGGCCATAATGATCAGCACATTGGGCAAACCACGATAGGTCGATAAAAGATAGGCAATATACAATATCGCAAGGCCCGCAAGAGCATGTTTGGCGGCAAAAAACGCCATTGGTTCTTCAACTGCGGCAAACCGGGCTTGCTTGGCCCGTGCCCGCAGCCCCAATACAGGTAGCAGCACGGCAACAAAAAGACCCAGCGCCATGGAAAAAACGTTAAACCGGCCATCAACCAGCCCGCCGAAAAAGTCCGGCACAAAGCCCGACGACATCAACTGGAAATTGGCCGGAAACGGACCAACCGATGCCCCGCCCAGCAAGGCCAGCGTCAAACCGCGAAAAACCAGCATCCCGGCCAAAGTCACAATAAAGGACGGAATGCGCCAATACGCCACCCAATAGCCTTGCGCGCAGCCAATAAGACCACCCGCGATCAGACACACCGGAACGACAACAATGGTTGGCAGGTTCCACTGCACCGACATCACTGCGGCCAGCGCCCCGATAAAGCCCACAACCGAGCCCACCGACAGGTCAATATTGCCCCCGACAATCACCAGCAACATGCCTACAGCCATGATGATGACATAGCTGTTTTGCAAAAACAGGTTGGTCAGGTTGACCGGCTTCATCAAAACGCCGTCGGTCAGATATTGAAAAAACGCCATGATCGCGATTAGCGCCAGAACCATGCCATATTCACGCATATGGGTGCGCAGGTAGTAGCTGATATTTTTGCTTGAAGTATCACTCATTGGTCTGTCCTCACCCCTTCAGGATCATGTGCATGATCTTTTCCTGGCTGGCATCGCTTGCGGCCAGCTGCCCCTTGATTTCGCCCTCATTCATCACGTAAATGCGGTCGCACATCCCCAGAAGTTCCGGCATCTCCGACGAGATCATGATGACCCCTTTGCCATCGGCTGCCAGCTGATTGATAATTGAATAAATCTCGTATTTCGCCCCCACATCAATACCGCGGGTCGGCTCGTCGAGGATCAGCACTTCCGGCCCGGCAAACAGCCACTTGGACAACACAACCTTTTGCTGGTTCCCGCCCGAAAGGTTAACAACCTTCTGGCCGACATTGGGGGTACGGATGTTGATTTTCTGGCGGTATTCCTCGGCAATGCCGCGTTCGGCCCCGTCATTAAGCACCCCGTATTCCGACACACCGGGCAAATTGGCCAGGGTGATGTTGGTGGTAATGCTTTCATCAAGGATCAGGCCCATTTCCTTGCGGTCCTCGGTCACATAGGCCAGGCCCGATGCAATGGCGCGCGGCACGGTGGAAACATCCACCTGTTTGCCATGGATGAAAACCTCGCCACTGATATTATGGCCGTATGATTTGCCAAAGATGCTCATGGCAAGTTCGGTCCGTCCGGCCCCCATCAAACCGGCAATCCCCACAACTTCGCCTGCCGCCACATCGATATTCACGTTCTTGATCAGCTTTTGGGTGGGATGAAGCGGGTGATAACAGGTCCAGTTGCGCACCTCCATCATGGTGGTGCCAATTACGGGTGTGCGCTCGGGATAGCGGTGCGCCATGTCGCGCCCGACCATATCCTTGACGATATCGTCCTCGCTAATTTGGCCGTCATGGCAATCCAGCGTTGAAACGGCCTTGCCATCGCGGATCACGGTAATCCGGTCGGCAACGCGGCTGATTTCATTTAATTTGTGCGAAATCAGGATCGAGGTAATGCCCTGATTGCGAAATTCGATCAAAAGATCGAGCAATTTCTGGCTGTCATTTTCCTGTAAACTCGAGGTCGGCTCGTCAAGGATCAGCAATTTCACCTGTTTGGACAGGGCCTTGGCAATTTCCACCAGTTGCTGTTTACCAACCCCGATATTGGTCACCAGCGTTGTCGGGGCTTCGCGCAGGCCAACCTTGCCCAGAAGTTCGGTGGTGCGGGCAAAGGTTTTGGGCCAGTTGATCACCCCGTTTTCGGACAATTCATTGCCGAGAAAAATGTTCTCGGCAATCGATAGCAACGGCACCAAAGCCAGTTCCTGGTGGATAATGATAATGCCGCGTTCTTCGCTGTCGCGAATATGCTTGAATGACTGAATGTCATCATCAAACAGAATGTCGCCTTCATAGGTTCCGTGCGGATAAACCCCGCTCAGAACCTTCATCAAGGTTGATTTTCCAGCGCCGTTTTCTCCGCACAGGGCATGAATTTCGCCCCGTCGCACCTTAAGATTAACATCATCAAGCGCCTTCACACCGGGAAAGGTCTTGGTGATATTGCGCATTTCCAGGATGGTATCCATCCGGTCCTCCCGAATTCCGGCCGTGCTGCCGGCTCCCTTTTGCAAAACGGCCCGTCTGACTTGCCACAGCGGACCGACCGCCACCTGGTTTGATCCGGCGGCTTTCGGCTTTGTCAGAAAAGCGGGCGGCGACATATCCCCGCCCGCTTTCATGTTCTTGCAAAACCGTGCTTATTTAACCTGGTCAGCCGTATAGTAACCGGAACCGAGAATAATGCCTTCCCAGTTGGATTTATCGACCAATACCGGTTCCAGCAGATAGGACGGAACAACCTTGACGCCATTGTCATAGGTTTTGGTGTCGTTCACAGTCGGCTCGTTGCCTGCCAGAACGTCATTGACCATGCTGACCGTCACACGGGCCAGTTCACGGGTATCTTTAAAAACGGTGGAATATTGTTCACCGGCAAGAATGGATTTGATCGACGGCAATTCAGCGTCCTGCCCGGTGACGATCGGCATTTTCATATCGCCCGATCCATAACCAACGCCTTTCAGCGAGGACAGGATACCAATCGACAATCCATCATAGGGCGACAAAACACCGTCAACCTTTTCATCGGTGTAATACGCCGACAGAAGGTTATCCATGCGGGCCTGGGCAACCGCGCCATCCCAACGCAGGGTGCCAACCTTGTCCATGCCCATCTGGCCGGATTTGACAACAACGGTGCCGTTATCGATTAACGGCTGCAAAATCGACATTGCGCCATTATAGAAGAAATAGGCGTTGTTATCGTCGGGTGAACCGCCAAACAGTTCAACATTATAAGGGCCGTCGCCGCGTGATGCCAGACCATCTAACAGCGAGCTTGCCTGAAGAACACCAACCTTGAAATTGTCAAACGTGGAATAATAATCGACATCGCCACTATCGCGGATCAAACGGTCATAGGCAAAAACCTTGATCCCGGCTGCCTTGGCATTTGCCAGCGCATTGGACAGGGTCGATCCATCGATGGCGGCAATCACCAGCACATCAACGCCCTTCACAATCATGTTTTCAATCTGCGACAGCTGATTGGGAATATCATCTTCGGCATATTGAAGGTCGGTTTTATATCCGGCTTCTTCAAACTGCTTGACCATCGACTCCCCATCTGAAATCCAGCGCGCAGAAGATTTGGTCGGCATCGCAATACCGACATAGCCCTTGTCAGCCGCAAAAGCCGGACTCATGCCAAGGCCCCCTGGCATGGACGGGGCAAAGGTCGCGGCCGCGCCAAAGGCAATGCCGGCCAATACAGCACTAAAACGTTTCATTATGTTTTCTCCCTAATGACACAACAATTTCCGGCATTCGCCTGTTTGGTTAAGGCACCAGGTGCCCGTCCTTGTTGTGTCGCATTATTTTGCGTAACGACTGCCATTCTTTAATGACACCAACGGCGCAATATTCTGTTGCTTTGCCATAACATTCAAATAATGAAAACTGAACGTTTCATATCAAAAATGATATGATGTTATATTCAGCCATCGCACACCCGTCACGAAAGCCCGCAACCCATGGTTCAACTACCGCACCCTCCTGTTATGACGCCGTCGCAAACCCTGCTTTTGGGGGCCGGAAACCTGTTTAAACGCGGGCTGAAAATCAGCCATTTGCGCATGGTTGTGGCGATGGAGGAAACCGGCCAGATCAGCCTGGCCGCTGCAATGTTAAAAACATCGCAACCCGCCGCATCGCGGTTATTGTCCGAGATGGAAGAAATGCTGGGCACCCGCCTGTGTGAGCGCGGCGCACGCGGGGTGGAAATGACCAATGCCGGGCGCGCCCTGGCCCAGCGGGCGCGCACCATGCTGATTGAAATGCGCGAGGCCGAACGCGAAATTGAAGACATCAAAAACGGCGGCGGCACGGTTTTTATTGGCGCGGTGACGGCGGCGGCCGTTGATCTGGTCGTACCGGTGGTCCGCGACATTCAATCGCGCAACACCCTGTTTGAAGCCCATGTTGCCATCGGCCCGTCGCATGTTCTGATCAAAAGCCTGCTGGCCGGGGAATATGACTTTATCATTGGCCGCGTGCCACAGGATATGGACCCGCGCCTGTTTCATATTCGCCAGATCCGCAGTGAAAAAATCCGCTTTCTGGTGCGCAACGGGCATCCGCTTTTGGCACATAACCCGGTGACAATGGCCCAACTGGCGCAATATGAATGGATCTTGCCGCCGCCGGGCAACCTGATGCGCCGCACCATCGAGGATGTTTTCATCGCCCAAAACCTGCCGCTGCCGCGATCAGGGCTCAATACGGCATCTTTGCTGGTCACACTGGCATCGATCAGCGACAGCGACGCCATTGCCCCGATGGCCGAAGAAGTGACATCGCTGCTCACGCGTGGCGCAGCAATTGCCGAATTGCCGCTCAGCGAAACAATCGAGATCAAACCCTATAGCCTGCTGACCGCCGCCGGGCACCGCCTGTCACCTTCGGCACAATTGGTATCAGATCATATTCTGGCCCGGATCGAAGGCCCCAACAGGTAACATCCCGCCAAGATGCCAGCGCGGCCCAACGGCGCGCCGCCGGTTTCGCAACGGGCAAAAACAACGAACCCCGACAGGTGATAAAACCGGCGGCATCGGGGTGTGTAATCAGCATATTGACAGCCTTCGACCTTGCGATTAATGCCCTGCATCGCTTGACATGCCGGGTTTCGCCCTCTCAACACAATCCTTTCATTTCGCCATCAGCTTGCCGCAAAGCGCCGCCATATGGTGCCGCCTTGAGCAGGGAATATCAATGCAAGTGCCTTATCCATCGAACCTTATTGTCATCACCGGCGGCCCCGGTGCGGGCAAAACCACACTGATCAATCACCTAAGTGAACGTGGCTATGACACCAGCCCGGAGGTTGCCCGCAACGTTATTGAAAACCAGCAAGAACGCGGCGGCAATGCCCTGCCGTGGGATGACAACGATGCCTATAGCGGCCTGATGATGCGCGGATCAATCCGCGCCTGGCAGGACGGCATGGAACAGGACCCCTTACCTGTTTTTTTTGATCGCGGCCTGCCCGATACCCTGGCGCATCGCCGGTTATCCGGCCTGCCCGACGACCCGGCCCTGATGCGGGCGATTGAAACCTATCGCTATCGCCGGTCGGTTTTTATCCTGCCACCCTGGGCCGAGATTTACAAAACCGACAGCGCAAGAACACAAAACTTCGCCGAGGCCGTCAGAACCTATGTGATTTTGTTTCGCACCTATCTTGAATGCGGGTACGCGCCCATCGAAATACGTAAAGGCCCGGTCGAACAACGGGCAGAGCAAATATTGTCGCGGTTAAAGCTGTGACCCTTAAAAATAAACACGATAAAAAACGAGCAAACAATGCCTGCACCTTTTTATTTCCACCGCGCCGCCTTTGTGGCTGCGGCACTGGCGGGCTGTGTGCTGCCGGTGATGGCCGCAAACGCCGCCTGTTATGATTGGCCCCTGCGGGAACGCGCAGGCGAATATGCCTATGACGGCGACACAATTTATATCCTGATCCCGGGCTTGCCCGGAGAAATTGCCCAAATGTCGGTGCGCGTGCGCGGGGTGGATACCCCCGAAATGCGCGGCAAATGCCCGATGGAAAAAGAACTGGCCAGCAAAGCCCGTGACTATGCACGGCAAAGCCTGAAACACGCGCAAAAGGTTGAATTTTGCGAACCGGAATGGGGCCGCTATGGCGGGCGCGTTGTGGCATCGGTCCGCATTGATGGCCGCGCCCTTGATCAGGAACTGATCAATAATGGCCTTGCACGCGCCTATGATGGCAAAACAAAACGTGCCCCCTGGTGTGGTTAGGGCCGCCCCCACGGCACGCCCAAAACAAAACCGGCGGTATTTCCTGCCGCCGGTTTCCCATTTCCGCCCAAATATAAAATCAGAAATTGCCCGGTGCACATTGCAGGCAGGTCAGGCCAAGGTCGCGCCATTTATCGACCACCGATTGGCGGTCATCGACCACCAGCCACGGGGCAAAGCCATCGGCCCGGATTTGGTGCAACAAATCTTCTTTGACCTCTTCGTCACTGCGGTGATCGGCATCGACCGGGCGCAAATAAACCCCGTCAAACGGAATTTCATGTGCCTTTAGCCACCCTTCGGTACGGTCACGCCAACCTTCGGGGCGGCCCGTACAAATGACAATGGCCTGCCCGGTGCCGTGCAAAATACGCAACAGCCGTTCAATATCGGCCACCGGAGCGGTCACATCCATCGCATCAAAAAATGCATCCCAGTATTTTACCGGCCCATGCACCAGATGGCCCAAGGCATCGGCATCAAATTCGGCCAGTGTGCCATCAACGTCAAAGACCACCGCCGGACGCGGCTGGCTGGCGGATCCTGGCACCAGCTCGTTATTTTCAAAGGTCATTCCATATCCTGTCTGGCAGCATTTGCCTGTTCTGATAGCATTTCATGGGTCCAGCGACCGTCTTGGGGGGTAAATAAAAATGGCGTGGCATTCATAATGCGCGGGCCGTCGGCATCAAACCCGGTCAGGTGTAAAATGCAGCGCATCACCCCCGAATGACCGACAATCACGGTCAGGCCTTGCGCATCACCATGCCCGGCAAGGGCAATTTTTAGCGCCTCGCACACCCGCTTACACATATCGTTAAAGGGTTCGCCGTTTGGCGGGGTTTCATAACGCTGGCATAATTCGGTTATCGGTCGCCCTTCCAGATCGCCCCAATGGCGTTCGCGCAAACCGGGCAGAATTTCGGCCTGGTGGGTAGGCACGGCCAGTTCGGCTGTGCGCTGCGCCCGGGATTGGGTGCTGGCATATACCGCCCGCCATTTATATTGCGCCATTAAGGGGGCAATCGCACGTGCCTGTTCTTCGCCGGTGGCATTCAAGGGCACATCGGTGGACCCGGCAATAATGCCGGTGCGGTTGGCTTCGGTTTCGCCGTGGCGCATAAAAACAAACGGTACCGCAGGCATGTCATAGTGCCAATAGGGGGAAATCATGTGAAAACCTTACAGATAAAACCGGTCCGATAGCTGTAACCGGCCTTCAAATCCTTCGACAAGGCCGAATTCTTCGGGACGGGTACAAAATAACGGAACGATCTGTAAAGCATGGCAGTTTTGAACCAGTTCAACCACATCGCACAAACGCGGATGCACGTTCCAGCGATGAAACTCGCCCTTGCCCTCGCTGACCAGCCTCCGTGCCGTTTCGGACATATAACCGGTATAAATCACCTTGGCATCCTGCCCCAAACGCCCCTGTTCCTGCCACTTGCGGGTAATTTCACCCGATGCGCCCCTGGTGCCGCACGGGGAATGGCACAATAACAGTTTGGCATCGGGGTTAAATTCGCGGGCCTTGGGGGCAAGGCGGCGTAAATCGGCAATGGCTTCGGGGTTTACAAAATCCTGCCCGCCTGGCGTCAATACCTGCTGAACACGGCCATAACAGCGCATATCCATTGTCCAGTCGGTTAGTCCGTGGCGCTCAAACAGCAGGGCCATTTCGGCGGCCCGGCCACTGGGCGGCACGGGAAACATAATTTGCCCGTCAAACCCGGCAACGGCACCTAACAAACCATCAATACGATCACGCTGAGATACATTATCCATGCCATAGGATGTGTCGCACAAAACCGTCGCGGCGTCAGGGGCCGGATCATACAAAAAGTAATCCGATTCCGTGCAAATATCGCCAGTATAAAGCATCCCGCCACCGACATCAAAATGCAACCACACCCCACCAAAGGCATGACCGGTGCGCCCGGTGGTTACGGTTACGCCATCAACCTGAATTTCGCCAAAAGCAGGCAAAATGTTCACATCAGCCCCTGGCGGCAAGGCCTTGGCAGTAACGGCGGTGCAATAAATTGGCAAGCCTGCCTCAACGGCATAATGCGCCGCACCGATATGATCAACGTGATCATGGGAAATGAAAACGGCGTTCACTTTGGTCAGCCATGCCGGATCGAACCCCGGTTCATTTTCCAGCCCGTCGCCACAGTCAAGCAGCCAGCGCCGGTTTAAAAAATCCAGCCGGATACAGGCCGGGGCTTTTTCGCCCAGGCCCGATAACACACGAATACCCGCCGCCATTATACCGCCTCCTGGCGTGAAAAGACCCAACCATCGCGGATCGACAATGAAATTTGTTCGCCAATGCGGGCCCGCTGATCGGCGTAAACCGGCACTGAATGCTGCCCGTCAAGGCGGACTGACAGGCGAAACCGCCCGCCCAGATACACACAGTCATCAACCATCCCGGTTAAATTCCCCTGCATATCGACCCGCACATCTTCGGGCCGCAAGCACAGCCCCAGCGATGTTTGCGGCTGTGTTTGCCCATCAACAACCACCGCACCATCATTTGACGGCACCATGCTGGCCCGGTGCGCGCGGCAATGATGGCTGGCTTCAATGCTGATCCGGGCGAACACATCGGCAGTGCCAATACGCACGGCACATCGGCCATCGCCCTGCATCGTCACCCCGCCCACCGGCAACACTGCCCCGGCCCCAACAAAACCGGCAACCATATGGTCATTCGGTTCGCGATAAAGGGTTTCAGGGGCGGCCATCTGGCGGATATGCCCCCGATCCATCACGGCAATCCGGTCCGCCATCGCCATGGCTTCCGCCTGATCATGGGTTACGTAAATCATCGTTGCCCCGGTCCGGCGGTGAAAATCTAAAAAGGCCTGCTGCATGGTTTCACGCAGATGCACATCAAGATTGGCCAGCGGTTCATCGAGCAACACCGCACGCGGCTCCATCACAAGGCAGCGGGCCAGGGCCACACGCTGGCGTTGCCCGCCGCTCAGCTCGGTGGGGGAACGATCAGCATAATCGTCCAACGATACGATCGCCAACGCATCACGAATGCGTTTATCACGATCCGCGCGCGATAATTTACGCACTTCCAGCGGATACCCCACATTGCGCGCCACCGACATATGCGGCCAAAGCGCATAGGACTGAAACACAATACCCAGATTGCGGTCTTCAGGCGCGACCATGATATTTGCGCGCGGGTCGGCCACCGCCTGCCCGGCCAGCGAAATCACCCCGCCATCGGGTTCCTCGAACCCGGCCAGCAGGCGCAACAATGTGGTTTTGCCACAGCCCGACGGCCCCAGCAGGGCCACAAATTCGCCATCGGCAATGTTTAGCGACACATTATTAACCGCATGATAGTCACCAAATGTTTTGGTGACATTGCCCAGATTTATGTCTGCCACGGTATTACTCCCTTGGGCAAATGGCGCGATGCCAGTTGAAACCCTGTCATCAGGGCAACAACAACACCCACCACCATGACAGCCACGGCCGATGCCAGAACGCTGTCGCCGCTATCATCAAGATTAAAAATCAGAACACCCAGCGTTTCATTACCTGCCGACCACAGAAGGGCGGAAACAGTCAGTTCGTTAAACGCGGTTAAAAACACCAATAA
Source organism: uncultured Thalassospira sp. (assembly GCF_963976115.1). GTDB lineage: Bacteria > Pseudomonadota > Alphaproteobacteria > Rhodospirillales > Thalassospiraceae > Thalassospira. The sequence goes on along the minus strand of NZ_CAXBJJ010000007.1, from coordinate 125,938 downwards.
TGCACCGGCTGCGGCCGCGGGTGCGGCAAGGGGCAACAATATATCGCGCAACCGCCGCCCCACCCCGGCCCCACAGGCCTGGGCGGCTTCTTCCAGTGCCGGGTCAAGCTGCAAAAAGCTGTTCATTACCGGGCGCAAGGCAATGACCAGGAACCGCGCCAGATAGGCGACAAAGATAATCGCCAGCGTGCCATACAAACTGACATTCAAAACCGGAATGCGGATAAACAGCAAAATGCAGGCAATGGCCAACACCACACCGGGCAAGGCATAGGGAATTTCGACCAGCAAATTAATCACGCGGGTTAACCGTGTCGGACGGCGCACAATAATATAGGCAAGGGGTAAACACACCCCGACCAGCACAATCGCCGCCCCAACCGACAATACAAGGCTGTTATGAAAGGCGCGCATGGTGGCGGGCTGTACAAACAGCACCTGATAAAAGGCATCGAAACTGAAATTATCCAGTCCAAGGCGCACACCAAACGCAGGCACCAGCGACGTTGCCATCAACGCCATCAGCGGCACCACCAAAATGGTGACCAGAACCGCCCATAACACAATTTCAATGACAATACGGCGGTTGCCCAGCTTGATGTCCAATGGCCTTCCGACCACCCCCATCAAACGATAATCGCGTTTGCGCAGCAAACGATGGTGCAAAATCACACCAGCCACCGCGATCAGGCCAATCAGCATGGCCAGCACCGACACCTCGCCCAGCGCCGCCGGGCCAAAACTGGAAAGTTTGCGATAAATAAGGGTGGGCAGGGTAATGTAATTGCCCGGAATTCCCAGCATGGCCTGAATGCCGAAATTACCCAGTGCCGTCACAAAAGCCATGGCTGTGCCCGCGATCAGGCCGGGGCTGGTCAGCGGTAAAATCACCTGCCACCATAGCCGCCCGCCCCGCGCCCCGGCCAACCGTGCGGCCTCGATCTGTTCGCGCGGCAACAGGCGCAAGTTGGCCCGCAGGGTTAAAAATACGATTGAGGCGTGCTGAATGCCCAGCAACAGGGCAATCCCCTCGGCTGAATAAAGCGGCTGGGACGATCCCATTGCCGGGGCCATGCCGATGGCATTTAAAAGCGCACTGCTGGGCCCGGTTAACTGCACCCAGGCAAGGGCGGTAATTTGCGGCGGGATCATCATCGGGATCATGAAACAAAACACCAGTGCCGCCTTGGCCCGGATATCTGTCAAGGCCACCAAAAAGGCAAAGGCCCCGCCAATCAGCACGGATATAAGGGTTCCCAGTGCCGCCGTATAAAGACTGTGCGCCGTTGCCCGCCATGTCTGGCTGCTTTGCGCCACATCGCGCAAATAATCCAGGCTGGGCGTTCCTTGCACAAACAGGCCCTCGACCGCCAGGCGGATCATGGGCAGAACCGAAATAATGATCACCGGCACAAACAGCAAAGGCAGCAACCGGCCTGAAAACCGGTTGCTTCCCATTTGCAGGCCGGATGCTGCTTTCGCGCGTCCGACAGCCAACATTATTCTGCCCCGAACATCTCGGCGAATTTCTTTTTGTTCACGTCGGCATTTTTCAAGGCCACAGCCGGGTCAAACGCCATTAACTTGATATCCTTGCGCTCCGGGAAACCGGCCGGCAGGTCCATGTCGTTGCGCGCCGGGATATACCCCATATCCTGCACCAGCTTCTGACCTTTTTCCGACAGAACAAAGTCAACAAACTTGTGCGCAGCTTCAACATTTTTGGCCGTTTTCAAAATTGCCACCGGTTCGGTCACATAGGTGACACCTTCGCTCGGGAACACAAAATCAACCGGCGACCCTGCTGCCTTGCCCCGCAGAGCAAGGAAATCAACAACAACACCATAGGGCTTTTCACCCGATGCCACGGCCTTGAACACACCGCCATTGCCACCCTGCGCCCGGGCATTGTTGTCAGCCAGGGCCTGGTAATAATCCCAGCCGAGATCGGGGTTTTCAGTCAGGGTTGAAAGATGGATCAGGGCCGCACCGGAATAAAGCGGGCTGGGCATCACAATCTGGTTTTTAAGGGCCGGATCAGCCAGGTCTTTCCACGAAGTCGGCTTTTTTGACACGCCGGTATTATAGACAATACCGGTGGTGATCAGCTTGGTCGAATAATAATACCCTTCGGCATCATACAGGGCCGGGTCATAGGCGCCCGCTTGCGGCGATTTATACGCCTGAAGCTGACCTTGCTGCTTCATGCCTTCCAGTGTGACGGTATCGGCAATCAGCAAAACGTCGGGGCGCGGGTCACCTGCGGCAATTTCGGCACCCAGTTTCGCCATCAATTTGGTGGTACCGTCGCGCACCCAGTCAACTTCAACATCCGGATAGGCCGCCTTGAAGGCATCAACGGTGGTTTGGGCATCCTGGTTGGGCTGGCTGGTATAAAGAACCAGCTTTTCAGCAGCCTGACCCACGATTGGCAACATCATTGTGGCCGACGCCACGGCAGCAAGAAGAACTTTACGCATCATCAACATTCCTTGGACCGGTTGAAACTTTTTGACGGTTTCGTACGAAAACAACGTGAGGGGGACGCTACCGATATTTTCATAACAGTTGTGTGACAAAGCTAAGAATTAATTGTTTCAACAGCGAATATTGGGTTTTCAGCCGGATTTTTGCGTCGCTATAATCAGGGGCAAGCGAAATGGAAACTTTCGTGCGAAAATAGAAAAGGTCTTTAAATGCCCCGTCCCGTGCCAATTGAAAACCGTCGCGACCGCATTGTGTCGCTGGTAAAATCCTGTGGCTTCATGGCTGTCGCGGAACTCGCACGCCGGTTTGACGTTTCTGTTCAAACCATCCGCACTGACCTGCGCGATCTGCAGGAACAGGGGCGCATTTTTCGCCGCCACGGCAAAGCCGGGCCCGCCCCGGTGCCCGATAATACCAGTTATGAAAAACGCGAGGTCTGGAACCGCGATGGCAAACGCGCCCTTGCTGCCAAACTGACCGGCATCATCCCCGAAGGCTGCACCATTGCCATTGGGACGGGCACCACCGCCGAACTGGCAGCCCTTAACCTGGCGCAGCATCGCAACTTAACGGTGTTAACCAACAACCTGCATGTGGTGCTTACCCTGCAAAATGCGCCGGGCGTGACCTTGCGGCTGGCGGGGGGCACCATCCGTACGCGCGATCTCGATGTGATCGGGGCGGACAGTGCCGAGTTTTTCGGCTGTTATCGCGCCGATTTTGGCATTGTCAGCGTGGGCGGCATGGGGCCGGACGGCGATTTGATGGATTTCAACATGGATGAAGTACGCGCCCGGCGGGCCTTGGTGCAATGTTGCGACCATGCCATTTTACTGGTCGATGAACGCAAAATGGGCCGCAAGGCCCTGTGCCGTGATGGTCATGCCAGCGACTTTGACACGGTTATTCTAAACGCCGCCCCGTCAGACACATTACAAAAAAGGCTGGTGCAAAACCGCACCAGCCTGATTGTTGCTTCATAATAGAAAAATACCGCCAAAACCCTTTGCAATATCAGATACAGGCTTGTTGCATCATGCCCTTGGAAATGGTCAGATCGCGCGAAACATGCAGGCTTTGATTATGGTCCAGTGCTATCCAGCTGGCACTTTCGGCATCAAGTGGTTCGGACACAACAATAACCTGATTGCCGCGCTTGCGGTAATAAAGCGACGGTGGTTTGTCGTCACTGGCATAGCGCACCGCGCACAGGCTTTCACCATCACTTAAACAAGCCGTAAAGCGAAACGGCGCTTCAATATCGTGGCGGCGCATGGCGGCTTCCACCACGTCAATCGCCTTGCGAATAGCACCGTGCACATCAAACTCCAGCCCGAAACTTAGCATTAAATAAAAGATCAGTTCGCTATCGGTGGTACCTTGGCGGGAACAGTAATATTTATCGTCAATCAGGGCTTCAAGCTCGCGGCGCACCAGCTTGTAATCGCCAATCTGGCCATTATGCATGAACAGATATTTGTCATGGGCAAAGGGATGGCAATTCGACCGGCTGGTGCCTGTGCCGGTGGAGGCACGAACATGGGCAAAAAACAGGCCCGATTCGATGTGATGTGCCAGCGATTGTAAATTCGCATCGTTCCAGGCCGGCAAGATTTCACGATACAGCCCAGGTATTTGACGATGCCCATACCAGCCAAGGCCAAATCCATCGCCATTGGTTGGCGTCTTGGCCTCTTCGGCATGCAGGCTCTGCGCAACAAGGGAATGCTTGGGTTCAAAAACCAGACTGTCGAGGTAAACAGGATCCCCGATATAGCTCAGCCAACGGCACATAGATGACTTCTCCCCGATTTTGCCCGGCATCGCCAGGATCAGGAGCTTATCTATGCCGCCAAACTACAGCATGGTCAATGTTCTATAACAGATCAAAACAGGGTTGCCCTGCATGGCTGCCATGTGACGACAGGAACATTGTTGTCGTCGATGCACGCAGCCCCTCACTGCCTGTGCAATCGATAACTAGGAATGAGATAATTGATTAACGTTTTTACGCATCACAAACGGACGCGCAAGAAAAATTCCCAGCATCAACCAAAATACACGCTGATACATAAGCTCATGCGCCATCCCCATAATTGACGCATTTGCCAATATCAGCAAAAACCCGCAAAGATATGGATCTGTACGCCATTTCATATTCAAAAACGTTCGCACACCCCAAATTATCGGTGGACCAAATATAACGATGAAACCAAACAGACCTGCTTCTGCCAGTATCCACAAAAACGAGTTATGAATAATAAGTGCTCGCTCTGCAAGCGGGAGTGCCAGATCCGACTGACTTTTATAAAAGGCCCCCAATCCTGCGCCAAACAATGGATGGGCGAGAAACATCCTCCAACCTTCAACCATACTTAGAATTCGGTCATTTTGAACAATTGCGAAGTCTTTCGAGCGGGCGACAGACATGAGATGTCCATCCCCAATCAAAGTTAAAACCTCGGTAAGACCGTACAAGAGAAGAACGCAAGACAACCCAAACAGCAGAGAAAAAATAGTTTTCTTTTTATCGACATAGAAAAAGAAAAAGATGAAAAATGCTGCTGCACCAAAAGCCGCGCGGGAGGCCGTTAAATAAATAATCGCAAAAATCATGCCTGGGACAATCGCATATTTCCATGTTCTATGGCCATTGGAATTCCTGTCCCCAAGAAATAAAAATGGCAACGGCAAGATCGAAAGTAAGAAGAAGGCATAACTATTAGGATTAGCTAAAAAACCGGACCAACGAGGCCCGCTCCAATTTAAGGCCACTAAAACAGAACTATCAAAATATAACCGCAGCCAGTATTCAAAGATGAAAAGAACGACAACAGCCGACACAACAGATTTTGCTGCGGTTCTGATCCCGAACTCACCCCATAGTGCGGTCAGAAAGGCACCGACCACAATGTAGGAAAACAAAATGCCAACGCCGAGAAGACGGTTATACAACGCCCATGCCAAATAACCGAACTGCAAATACCCTATGAAATAGCTTAGCAAGATCACGAATGCTGACCCTGCAAGCCACCAGTTCACTCTCGGATCAAACCAGATATCCCGCCATGCGCCACGCTGTATGATAACAAATACAAACGTCATACCTGCGACGATTGCCAATGGGTCTGCAAGATTTACGGTTAGGTTGCCTGCGGATATAGGTACAGGTAACTGCACCATCATCAAAACAAGAACAACAGGTGCAACAACCCACCCAAGGAATAATATCAGTCTCCGGCTATAACCACTATTAGAACGTTTCCGAGCAAACTTTTCATCATTTTGCGGAATAAAAAAATTCAGAACCCAAATAATAAAAAAGTTAAGTGCCAAGGAAATAATTGTCAGCAAACCGACGCCTATTCCAGCGCCAACACCAAGCGCAGAAGAAATATTTGCTGTGCGAAATGCAAACCCCGCCGAAACTTCCCGGACTCCCCACCCCCCAAAACTGATGGGAAACGAAGCACCAAGCATGGTTAAAAGAGCGGCAAAAACAGCCTTGGCCGTCAAGACATCCAAACCGGCCATGCCAACGATTAATGCAATATAAGCTCCCAACATAAAACTATGCATAAGCATAATAATAAATATTATAGTAATAAACCCTCGGCCAAACCCGCTTGAAAAAACTAATCGAAGTTCATTTTTTTGGCTTTTTGTGAGAAAAAAAAGATAAACCCCAGCCAGACTCATGATGACAAACAGAAACATGGATAAAAGCATCAAGCCGGGAGCATAATCAAAACTGATACGTCCCAAGACAAAGAACGCCGCCGACATTGATGCGATTACCAATATCGCAAGTGAAAAAACGCGTTCCAGGGCTGTTACAAGCACCGACGATTCCGTGTCAGCAATACCTTTTACGAGGACAGTCCTTGAAACACTTTGACCAAAGAAATTAAAAAATGCCATCCCGGCCAATATAGAATAAACATTCACCGCATGTGCGCGACGCAAATCCAGTTCTTGACCGAACATACGTAAAAATACTTTAAACCTGATACTGCTTAAAAACTGATTCAAGAAGACAAAAACTAAAGAGATGAAAAGCCAAAAAAAATCGATTCCCGATATGTATTTCAGAGACTCCCCAACATCTACAAATAGAAATACGGCAGAAATGGCAATCAAAATAACTAAAATTTTTATAGACTTAGCCAAAAAAAATCACCACCTAAAAAAGTAAATAAACCAAAATTAAATTTTTTGAAAATTGAAACAATTAACATCTAATTTATTTTTGTCGCAAACGTTTTTTTTCATACAATAGAATAGCTATTTCAACAACTTCAATTTTCATGTTCCTATCTGACAATGACCTTCACAGCTTGCCTGCCGCATGAGTTCGAAAATGCAACCACACTGCAAAACAGCTCTACTCTTTTTCAGAAAATTGGCAACATCATGGACAGGCAAGATTTTAACTCGCAACCGGATCAACTTTATTGCCTCTATATCGCTGAAAATCCCGGTAGGTATGATATGCTATCGCTGAGGACTATTTTCCTGCCCCAGATCATACCACAGCCACCACGGCCCAGACACGATGCGGAATTGTCAGCATATCAACAGGAAAGAGGGTCTCCAACATGTTGAGATGTTCAATGTCAAATTGTACGACTTGTTCATTTCCTAGGCTGGCAACAACACCGGCACTTGCCCGAATACGGCCACGCCATTGCGCTGGTGAATAAGGAACATCAACATCAAAACTGAAGGTTTCAAGTTTGCCAAAACCGCCGAGCAATAAATCCTGTAACCAACGCGCGTAAAAGCCGCTTCCTCCCGCCATCGGCCAAGCCGGATTATATTGCAAAATCAATTTTTCGGTCACCTCGACCGCATTTCCCGGCAAAGGCCGCAAATCAAAATGGCAAATAACAACCTTTCCTTCGGGCGACAAAACCCGGCGAATTTCGGCTGTTGCCCGCTCCGGATCAAACCAGCGCCAGCATTGCCCAGCCACAACAACATCCATGCATTCATCTGATAGCGGAATATCCTCGGCAGCACCAGCGAGCCAATATTAAATGCCCGTAACCGCACCAGAAGTTTGCGAGGAAAACCGGCACGAAATGTACAGTAATCCTGCGCTGTTCTGCCAAAATCCGCTGCAAATGCCACGATGACCATCCTTTCCAGTATCTGCCCAAAATAGGGACGAAAACGGCGGATATTGCCTGTTGGCGTCGAACCTGACGGCAGCAGGATTGTGCATTGCGCCAACAATTAGACCATCATTGAAGAAAACACAAATAAAGCACTTGCCATATAGCCATATTATCCGTATTTTCCGCGCCACAAAATGATTTGTGCTGGTGTAGCTCAGCTGGTAGAGCGGCGCATTCGTAATGCGTAGGCCGTAGGTTCAAATCCTATCACCAGCACCATCTTTTGTACCCAAGACCCGCCAATATGCAGTGATGCTGCATTTCGGCGGGTTTCTTTTTGCCCGGATCGAAAAATTGGTCCCCAGGCCCAGGCACCGCAGCCTCCGATGCCATGACGAACAAATTACGAATTTCACTCGCATCAAAAGTACCGGGACCGATTTGGAATAATCCGTACGGCAAACGTCAACCGCTACTCCCCCGCAGGCCCCCTCGTTCGATTATTTTTTCACACCTGCGCGGCATCACCGTCATCTGTGAAAACCTTTTTTGCCAGTCTTTTTAAAATAACATCCGCCCGCAAAAACAAAGGCCAAGAGAAACGAGAGCACAGACCGAAACACCCATTAACAGAGTCGGCTTGAAACGTCCCTATCGCGAAAACAGGTGGTTATTGTGATCCCCCTGCCTGATCTCGAAAAAAACCACCCCAAAATGACAACCTTAGCGTGTAAATAATAAAAAATATCACAACCAAAACTCTGCGACGTCATACTTGAGTAAGAATGCATCAAACAACTTTTAGTTGCATTTCAAATCAGGGGAGATTTCGTGGTGGGTAACCTTAGCCGTAACAAGTTTTTAGTTCCTTTGACGAAGAACGAAACCGCCTTCGCCGAGGCATTGCAAGATGCCCTGATCAAAGCCTTTGACCATGGCGAGAAAAAAATCACCTCAATCTGGGCATATCTTGAACCGCCGACACGCAACCGGCTGGCACGCGATTTCGTTGCAGGTGTCAGTACCTATGCTGACAATCATTTTAAAGCTGCCAGCAAACCTTCTTTGCCGACAGCTATCACCACACCACCCGCCATCGCCATCGACACCGTTGCTATCACAACACCCTGCCCGCCAGTTGGCGTATTGGACATCATCGATCAAAACAGGCTGCTTTCGCGACAACAGCTCGACATTTCTCCTTTGGTTCCAAATTCCTTCCTCGACGAAGGCGGAATTGTTATCCCCGCCCACTGTGACAACCATTCACAGGCACAGGAACATGACATTGCCTTGCCGCGGGCGGCCGCATACCGATGGCCGCATCAGCAAGACACGCCCGATACAGAAAATGCCGATACAATTTCCACAGCACAGGCTCAGACCGCGGCTGTTGCACACAGGGGTGCCAATCACCAATCCCCAATGGCGCCCAATTTCTGGCCATTATGGATTGACCAACAGGATGGCCTGTTGCGCCAATGCCTCAAACTGATGTCAGGAAATATGGATGACGCGCAGGATGCGCTGTCGGAAGCGATGGTCAAGGCGTCGGTCAAATTTGAGGATTCGATGGATCAAATTCGCAATCCCCGGGCGTGGCTATCGCGCATTGTTCATAATGCCTGTATCGATTTGCACCGCCAGAACAAGCGCAAGGCCGAATATAACGAAGACGCGCATAGCACGGCCGACGAAGCCATGCCGGAAATTACACGCCGCGATAGTACCACCCCGGAACAAAACGCCCTGACCGGCGAAATGTTTGCCAATCTGGACAAGGCCCTGGCCGACCTGCCCGAAAAACTGCGCCGCCCGCTTTTGATGCGCTGTGTGCAAGACCAAAGCTATGACGAGATCGCCGAAAACCTGGGGCTAAGCAATTGTGCTGTGCGCAAACGCGTGCAATTGGCCCGCGACCAGCTGCGCGGATGCGAAATTCGCTAATCGTAAAAGGACACGGAACCCAAAAATCAAACCCGGGCACAAATATATGCCCGGGTTTGGTTATTTCACTTCCAGGGACGGATGATTTGCGCCGCAGACAGGATACCGCACAACCATCCCAACCCGGCACTAAAGCACATTTAGCTGGCGCGCAATAATTCCAGGCGCTGACATGCCTCGCGGAAATCAGGCGCAAACAGGGTCAATCGCGTTCCCGTTCCCTGCAATTCATATTCGCCAATATTTTCAGTCGGACAGGAAATATATTTGGCAACGGCAGCACTCACCAATACCCGTTTGCCCAGTTGTTTGGTCAGTTTTTCGATCCGCGAGGCCTCGTTGGCCGCCCGCCCGACCACAGTAAAATCAACCCGTTCCTTAACCCCGACATTGCCATACACAACATCCCCAACATGCATGCCCAGGCCATAATCAAACTCGGGCAGCCCCTGTTCCTCGCGGCCAAGGTTCAGGTTTTCGATATTCATCTGTGCTTCGGCAGCAGCATAAAGGGCGGCATGACAGGCCTGTTCAAGGTCGCCTTCGTCATCACGGATCGGGAAAATCGCCAGCGTCGCATCGCCAATATAGCGTAAAACCTGCCCCCCATGCCCCAGAACGGCCCCGGCGGTTGCCGCAAAAAAAGCATTCATCTGTTCAAGAAAGGCATCATCGCCCACATGAGCGGCCATGGCGGTCGAATTGCGCATATCGGAAAACCAGATCACGGCCCGGGTTTTGGTACTGTCGCCCAATTTGATTTGCCCATCGCGAACACGATGCCCCGCATCGGACCCAAGATAAGTTTCAAGGATGGTTTTGGTTTCGTCATGCATAATACGCATTTTGCAGGTGACGGCAAAACGACGTTGTATGGCCGAAAGAACAGCCAGATCCTCGTCGGTAAAACCACTGGGACGACTGGTAAGATAAGTCATGAAAATACGGTTTTCACCCTGTTCGCTATCGCGATCCGTGGTAAAGGGCGTTACCAGCGCCAGATAATCGGTGCCGCTGAGTTCCCGAAACGATTTAAGAACCGGAAAATCAAGGATGGCACCAGGACCGATCAGATGGCGGCGCAAAAACGTCACACCATTGTCGACCATCCATTTCATCGGACTTTCAATCCAGTCAGGATTGTTTTCGCGAATGCCAAGATGGAACGACCGTTCAACCTGGCCTGTCGCCTTTGACCAGATATAACTTACCCCTTCATACAAGGGGTGAAGGGTTTTAAAACCGACCATGACCCGGTCAATCGGCACCCCCGCAGCAACAAGACGCGACACCATACCGGAAATAACTTCGTCAACATCGGTATCTTGTAAGGCACTTTCCATCAGCCAGTCATTGACCGACCGCACAAACCCGCTCCCTGAAAGGGCCGAATTTGTTCCCGGCAATGATGTGACATTGCCAGACTTGTTGCTCTGCTGCGCCATTGAAACGCTCCGTCCTCAATATTTTCATTTTTGTTACACCGCTTAAATGGGCGAAACGCCATAAAGTGCAATCAAAAATTCATAAAAAAATGGCAGCCATGCAGAACCGGAAAGCCGAAAATGGCATCAAACACCGACAAGTCCTGGTCAGACCTGTGAGAGAACCGGAGCGGGCAAATAGATCCGCGCCCGCAAACCGCCAAATTTAGAATCCTCAAGATATATCTCGCCACCATGCGCCCGAATGGCCGTACGCGCAATTGCCAATCCCAGGCCGATGCCGCCGGTTTCCTTGTTGCGCGATGCTTCAAGCCGGAAAAAGGGTTCGAAAACGCGATCCCGCTGATCTATCGGAATTCCCGGCCCGTCATCACACACATCCACCCACAGGCCCCCATCCTCGGCCCGGGTGACAAAGACAAAAACATGTTCACCATAGGCAAGGCCATTTGCCAGCAAATTGCCCAATGCCCGCTTGATCGATAGCGGACGACACGCATAGGAAAAATGCTCAACCCCGGTTTCAAATGTTACCGGATGCCCGGTTTCTTCCAGATCCGCACAACAGGCCTCAACCAGGGCCACAACGTCAATTTTGCGGGTTTTCTCGTCGGCGGTTTCTTCTCGGGCAAATGTCATGGCGGCGGCCACCATTTGCTCCATCTCGTTTAAGGTTTCGATAATTTTACGACGGTTTTCCGGGTCTTCAACAAATTCGGCCCGCAAGCGCAAACTGGTAATCGGCGTGCGTAAATCGTGCGAAATCGCGGCCAGCATCCGGGTGCGGTCCTGCACAAAGCGTTTCAGGCGCGCTGTCATCTGGTTAAAGGCCCGTGCGGCATGACGAATTTCAAGCGGGCCGGTTTCGGCCACCGGTTCGGGAAAATCGCCCCGCCCGACACGATCCGCCGCAACAGCCAAAGCCTTCCAGGGCCGGGTAATGCGCCGGGCAACAAAAAAAGCGATAATGCCAATCGACACAGCAGACAAAACCACCCGCACGATGCTTTGAAACACCACCCACGGCGGGGCAGAGAAATTATTGATCCGGGCATCAAGCCAGATGGTCGGACTGGCGATAGTGGCCGCTAAAACGGTATCGTCGCTGTCCGAACCGTCATCCGTACCTGCCTTGCCCCCGGCGAGAGCATTATCTGACTGCTGCGAGGGTATTTTGCCAGAATCCGGGGTATTATTAACCGCCCCTGGTGTCGGGCCCCCGCCCTCAAACAGCCCAAAAATGGGAACTGCAACACCCATGACCGGCGGACCATCGCAGGAAATGTTGCTAAAGAAGCGATGAAATTTTACCTTGTCACGGTCCGGGTGACCGCCATCGGATTTTTCGCCCTTCATCCGCATATCTTCGCGGTTACGTTCGCTGCGACAATCGCTTTGCGACAAAAAACTGACATGGGCCGCGACCGGCGGATTACCAAGGGCGGCATTGACCCGTTCGGATAATAAACGGGTTACGTCTGTTTTTTCGCTATAGATAACGGGTTTTGTCAGCAACCGCAGTTGAAATTGTGGGCTTTGCGCTACCCGCAATACATCGTGCCAATTTTCGCGCGGGGTTGTTGCCAATATGCGCGAAATGGCCGCCACCCGCGACAATGCCCCGCCGCGCCGTTCCGATAAAACGGCATCATGGCGTTCTTCGGCCAGCAAAACTGCCAGCACAACATGGGTCAGGATCACTGCGCCCAGCAACAGGGCAATAAGCTGTGCGGCCAGGCTGCGCGGCCACAGACGATACAACACATGTTTCATTGCGAAACCGCATCCACGGTCAGCATATAACCCCCGCCCCAGACGGTTTTAATGATCACCGGATTTTTCGGGTCCGGTTCAATTTTTTTACGCAGGCGGCTGACCTGGTTGTCAACACTGCGGTCAAACGGGGCGGCTTCGCGACCCTTGGTAATGTCAAGCAACTGGTCGCGGGTTAGAACCATATGCGGGTGTTCGACAAAGGCATTTAACAGGGCAAATTCCCCGGCACTTAGAGGCATGACCATATCATCATCACTGCGCAATTCGTGGCGGTTGCGATCAAGGATCCAGCGATCAAAATAAACTTCGCCACCGGCCAGAGGCCGCTTGCGCCCGGTTGGCAGGCTTTGCGCCCGGCGCAATACAGCTTTGATCCGGGCCAGCAATTCGCGGGGGTTAAACGGCTTGGCCAAATAATCATCCGCCCCCATTTCAAGACCGATGATACGGTCGGTTTCCTCGCCCAGTGCGGTTAACATCACCACGGGGATATCGTGGCTTTCACGCAGCCAGCGACACAGGCTCAGCCCGTCTTCGCCCGGCATCATCAAATCAAGCACCACCAGATCGGGCATGATCTCGTCAGCCAGCAATTTGCGCATTTCACGGCCATCGCCAGCCAGGCTAACCCGATAGCCATGCTGGCGCAAATAACGACCAATCAGGTCGCGAATATCGCGATGATCATCAACGACCAGAATATGTGCTGTATCCGACATCCGCTTGATCCTGCTGTTGGTGGCATCATGTCATGCAAACTTAACGCAGTAAGCCTACCGGCGGTAACCGCCAATTTGTATCAGACTGTCGCAAAGACCAGCCCTGCGACAGTCTGCGACCATTTTAGCGGTTTACCGGGATCATTTCGCGACATTTATCGGGTTAGATGTCCTCGTCAAACGGTTCCCCCAAACTGACGAGGAAAAAATGAAAACAACCCGCAAATTGATGATGACAGCCGCCCTTCTTGCTTTCACCCTGGGGGTCATCCCCACCGCATCGGCACTGGCGCAAAACCGCCCCGATGACATGCGCGGCACCATGCAGGATGGCATGCGCGGCGATTGTCAGGGAGGCAAATTTGACCATGGCCGTTTCGATATGAAAAAAGGCGGTTTTGATGGTTATCACAACAAGATGAACGCTATGAGACGCGACACAGCGCTGTCCGTTGACGAAGCCCGCCTGTTGATGGATGCCATGCTACTGCGTCACGGCGACAATGACCTGAAAACCGGTAAGGTGGTTGCCAGCAAGGATGGCGCCGAAATCATGCTCGAAGTGGTGAATGCCAAGGGGGATCTTGTCAAAGATATTACGCTTGATGCCTTTACCGGCCACCCGGATCGCGGAGAATTTAGGGAATTGCGCCGCATGATGGGCAAGCCCGACCGCAACAACCGCTATGACAATAAATATAGCACCGCCCAAATGGAAATGCTGACCAAAGCCATGATCCTGATGCGTGGTAACGGTGATCTGGTGCTGGGCAAGCTAACCGAAACCGACCGTGGCACCTATATGGCGACCATCACCAACAAGAGCGGCGATGTGGTCCGCGAAATCGAGCTGAGCCGCGTGACCGCCCGCCCCATCAATGGCGGCCCGGCCTTTGGCGGTAAAAAAGGCTCCCAAAGAATGTAATGCCCTTATCGGGCATTCACAAAAAAGAACCATTATGGCGCCGGGCCGTTCCCCCACGGCTTCCCCCTCCGCTTGAGTCCTCGGCGTAAATGGTTCTTTTTCGTCCGGCATATTTCCCCCAACCGATATGATAACCGGACGAAATGGTGGCCCTGCCATGTGCAGGGCCACTCTTTTTTATAACCTGCCCAAGAATAATTGACGCACCGGAAATTTTGGATAATTCTTTCTTTTTAGAAGGATGCCATCATGACTATTGTCGAAATCTCTCCCCATCCCCGCACTGCAAGACTTGATGATATCACCGCCATAACAATGCTATGGCAGGATACAAATCTGTATCGCCCCTATAACCCGCCCGAATGGGATGTTTCCTTTGCCATCCGTTCAGACAATGCAACCCTGCTGGTATGGGAAGATGTGAATGGCGTTATCATTGGCACCGTGATGATGGGCCATGACGGGCATCGCGGCTGGATTTATTATCTAGCTGTCGCCCCTGACCTTCAAAAAACCGGGCTTGGCCGCCGCCTTGTTCAAAAAGGCGAAGACTGGCTGCGAGACCAGGGCATTTGGCGGATGCAATTAATGGTTCGGGGCGAAAACACAAAAACCCAGGACTTTTACCGCCATCTCGGCTATCGCGCCCTTGATGTAACGGTGATGCAAAAAGACATCGCCCCCTGCCCGGCAGGTTTGAACGTTTCGGCGGAACCCGCAGCCAGCGATTGCTGATTTTGCACCCTCAATTTCGGGCATAAAATCGCTATTTCGCCAATGGCACCCGCAACAAATACCATCGGGCGCACATCAATGCGCCCGGATTTTTCTGGTTTAAAGGATGTTTCTTTTCAAGCACATTTCCTTTAATCAGCCACCTCGGCACTGATGGTAGGTGCCGGGCCGGAAAGACTGGTTTTGTTTTCAGCCAGATGCAGAGCATTGCGGGCAATGCGGCGTGTGCGGGTAAACAGGCGGTGTATGCGCTCGATCACGGATATTTCCAGCCGATAAAGCTTCACATCCTCCTCACTATTGCCAACTTTTTCGGCAATCACCAACTGCATATGATCCAGCCGGGCGCTAAAGGCGGCTTTACCCGCAATCAGGGCCTCGGCACGGGGGCCATCTTCGTCGGCCAGGGCATGCAGGGCTGCCTGAAAGGCCGTTTCGGCATCCCGATACAAGGTCACCAACCCGTCGGTGGTTTCCCGATCAGGTTCGCGGCCCAGGCGGGTTAACCGTGTTAACAAGTCGGCCAGTTCCTTGCTGACAATATCGCCAATAGCTTCAAGGTTGTTGGCAACGGCAACCAGTTCTTCCAACCGGGCACGATCGACCGGGGCGGCATCCTCGTGGCGCAGGCGCACGGCATAGGCGACGATGGCTTCTTGCAATCCGTCAACGCCGGCATCCTGTTCGACGATGCCTTGCAAATGCCGGGCATCGTGATGCAACAGGCAATGCCGCCCCTGGCTGGCCATATCGCGCACAATGTCACCCATATGCAAAACTTCCTGCTTCATCACCGCCAATGCCGCCGCCGGGGTATTAATCATATCGTTGTTCAAATATTTGGGCTGCGCATCCAGCGCAGAGTCCGGCCTGGCATGATCCGGCACAATCCGTTTGATCGCGCGCGCCATCAGTGGAACGGCCCCGATCATCAGCACAACGTTCAAAATATTGAAAATACTATGGGCATTGGCAATTTGCCTTGCAATGTCTTCCTGCGCCACGCCACCAGCCAATACAGCCACATGGTCCGGGGTTATATCGCGCACAATATCGGCCAAAACCGGAATAAGCGGCAACCAGATCAAAACGCCAATCACGTTAAAGGTCACATGGGCAATCGCGGTGCGCAAGGCTTCGCGGTTTTTGCCAATTGTGCCCAACAAGGCGGTGACACAGGTGCCGATATTGGCCCCGAATATCAGGGCAATGCCGGTATCAAGCGATAATAATCCCTGCCCCGCCAGCACAATGACAATGCCCGTTGTCGCCGCACTTGATTGCACCAGGGCTGTAAACAGGGCGGCAATGGCAATGCCCAGCACAGGGTTGGTCATCTGCGCCATTGTCGTAATAAAAGGCTGATAATGGCGCAGCGGTTCCATCGCATCGCCCATCATGCCCATGCCGAAAAACAACAGGCCCAGCCCCAACACCGCCCGCCCCAGTTGGGCCCAGTTTTCGGTTTTGATAAAAAACATCGCAGCAAAACCCGCCGCAATCAGGGCCGGGGCAATTTCGTTAATTTGAAAGGCAATGATTTGCGCCGTCAGCGTACTGCCAACATTGGCCCCCATGATCACCGCAATCGATTGTTGCAGGGTCATCAACCCGGCCGACACAAACCCCACCACCAGCACCGTTGTTACCGACGATGATTGCAACAACGCCGTAATTGCCGCCCCCGACACCACGGCAACAAACCGGTTGCGGGTCATTTTTCCCAAAAACAGGCGCAACTTGGCCCCGGCCAGCACCCGCAACGCCCCGGCCAGATGATCCATGCCATATAAAAACAGGGCCAGCCCGCCCAAAAGCTGAACGGTCATCCAGCCTTTGCGCAAGGATGTTACCCCCGGCACCGGACTTGCATTTACCGTTTCCGATGCCGGCACAGCCTGCGCCCAAGCCGAAATGCCCAGATAAGGCAGCAAAACAACGGTGCAAACCAAAAAAAGCGCACAACAGGTCAGATAGCGGGCCGAAAATTTGAAACGCATTTGAATAATCCACAAAACAAAGTCGGCCCTAATCTATAGACCAGGTTGGGGGTTTCGTTTGGAATAGATCAAATACAGCGCGAAATATTTTTGTCACTCCGATAACAAAGCCCGTTGATCACAACAGATCAACGGGCTGGTTAACTGACCTGATAGAGGTATCGAGGGCGCAGGATCGGCCTATTGGGCCGCATCAATAACCGTGGCATCCTGTTCCAGACGTTGGCGAATGCGGGTTATTTCAGCCTCGCTTAACCGCAAACCCAGCTTGGAGCGCCGCCAGATGACATCTTTAACGTCACAGGCCCATTCCTGATCGATCAGATAATAGAGCTCAGCTTCATAAAGATCATGTCCATAATGCTGGCCCAGGTCATCAAGGCTTCCGGCATCAGCCAAAACAGACGTGATTTTGCTGCCATAGGCACGGAGCAAACGATACAACATGGTTTTGGGCACCCACGGATATTTCCGCCCGTACTGCTCGAGGGCAGCACCAAAACCACCGGGCAAATCACCGCCGGGCAAAACGGCCTTTGCAGTCCAGGAAACATCGTCCTTGCCCAGATTTTTACAAATGATCTGCAAGGCATGTTCGGCCAACTTGCGGTACGTGGTGATCTTGCCGCCAAAGATGTTCAAAAGCGGCGCCTTGCCCTGACCGTCATCCAGTTTCAGGGTATAATCGCGCGACACTTGTGACGCATTTTCACTTTCGCCCCCATAAAGCGGCCGCACCCCGGAATAGGTCCAGACAACGCGATCGGGTGTAACCGGTTTTTTAAAATAACTGGTTGCCAGTTCGCACAGATAGGCGGTTTCATCCTCGGTGATTTTCACCTTGGAAGGATCGCCTTTGTAATCCACATCGGTGGTACCGATCAGGGTGAAATCGCCCTGATAAGGGATGGCAAAAACAATGCGGCCATCAGGGTTTTGAAAAATATAGCACTGATCATGATCAAACAGTTTGGGCACCACAATGTGGCTGCCTTTGACCAAGCGAATGGATGCCGGTTTTTGCGCATCCACCACACCGTTTTGCGGATCAATCAAGGATGCACACCACGGCCCGGCAGCATTGACCAGCATTTTTGCCCGCACCTTGCGGCTTGCGCCCCCATCCTTGCGGCGCAGGGTGACATCCCACCCGTCGGCCTGGCGCGCCGCACCAACACATTCGGTCCGGGTTAAAATTTCGGCCCCGCGATCCCGTGCGTCCATCGCATTTAGCACCACCAGACGCGCATCATCGACCCAGCAATCGGAATAAACGAACCCCTTGCGCAAATCGCCCCGTAACGGCTGCCCGGCGGCGTGTGTTGCCAGGTTGATACCTTCGCTGCCCGGCAGTTTTTTGCGCCCGCCCAAATGGTCGTATAAAAACAGACCCAGCTGGATCATCCATGTCGGCCGCAAACCCGGCACATGGGGCAGCACAAAGCGCAGCGGCCAAATAATGTGCGGTGCATTTCCCCACAAAACCTCGCGTTCTTTCAGGGCCTCGCGCACCAGCCGAAATTCGTAATGTTCCAGATAGCGCAGCCCACCATGAATAAGCTTGGTACTGGCCGACGAGGTGGCACTGGCAAGGTCGTTCATTTCGCACAACAACACACGCAAGCCCCGCCCGGCAGCATCGCGGGCAATGCCGGTGCCATTAATACCGCCCCCAATCACCACAAGGTCGTAATCGCCATCCGAAACGGACGGATTTTCAATGGCTGGATCGGAATGCTGCGATACACGTGACATTGCACTGACCTTGATAAATTTTCTGAATGAACGCTATTTAGTTCACTTTCGAACATTCTTCAAGACGAAGATTATGACATTTTGAAAGATGCGCCGGAAAAGACCACCCGATGCAGGCGTTTCAGGCCATCCTGCATTTGGAAATCAATGAATTCAGACATAAAGCACATTTCCTTTAATATGACCCATTTTGTTTGTTTTTGGCGTGTCGTTTGGCAAGGCACAGCGCGCTGCGCGATGCGGCGCATCGGGCGAGCGGTGTAACGCCGCCAAACACCGCCAAAAACAAACAAAATGGGTCATATTAAAAGAAAAGTACTTTCGACAGCATGATGCGGGACGTAAACTGTCCTTCATAAATCAGGGATGCGAAAACAAAATGTAATATTTCGAAAATATTTATGGGAATTGAAGGTTGCCACATCGGAACGCGTCCTATTCCGGTGCGCGCCACATCAAACAAGCAGGAAACAAACAGAAAACATCTGTCCCGCCGGGTGAAAACCCGCCCTCTATTGCCAGCGTTGCTGCCAGGCTGACAACATCAGAATGGACCATAGACGATGGGCATTGTTCGCGGCCCCTGCCTGATGATCTTTCATCGCCCGGTCTATCAGGGTGCGGTCGAGGCCAAGCTCATCATACAGGGCGGGGCGGGCCAGCAAATCATTGGCCCAGTCGCGCAAAGGACCGCGCAGCCAGCTTGCCAATGGCACGCCAAACCCGGTTTTGGGCCGATTGATCAGATCATCGGGCACGTATTTATGCAATATCCGGCGCAAGGCAACCTTGCCCACCCCGTCACTGATCTTTAAATGTGCAGGCAAGCGCCAGCCAAATTCAATCACGCGATGGTCAATCAAGGGCACGCGCACCTCAAGCGATGCCGCCATCGATGCCCGGTCAACCTTGGTCAGCACATCATCAACCATATACATCATCGTATCCATGACCTGCATGGACGAGATATAATCAAGGCTGCGATTGCGCGAAAATTTTTCGCCCGGCACATGGAAGATGGCGGGTTTTTCATCGCCGCGGCCATTGGGCCGCACAATTAGCGGGTCCCACAATTCCAGCAAGGCGACATAACGGTCAATATCATTGCCAATCGCCAAAAGCGGCGCAACCTTGTGAATTTTATCGCCAATCGTGCCGGTTTTACCACCAACCGGCAGAACCGAACACACCTGGTCCCACTGGCGGGGGGATAACAGGGTTAACGCCCCTGCAATCTGTTTTGCCCCAAACGGAATCGATTTCGCCGTTTTTGCCAGGTTTTTGGCCCACAAATAGCGATTATACCCGCCAAATGTTTCGTCCCCGCCATCGCCCGACAAGGCCACGGTGACTTCCTTGCGCGTCAATGTCGACATCAGGGCCGTGGGAATGCCCGAACTGTCAAAAAACGGTTCATCATACATATCGGCCAGTTTGGGCACGATATTAAGCGCATCCTCGGCTGTGACATAAAGCTCGGTATGATCGGTGCGCAAATGTTTTGCCACCGCACCGGCAAAGGCGGCCTCGTTAAAGGCTTCGTCTTCAAAACCGATGGAATAGGTTTTTACCGGGCGATCCGACACCGACTGCATCAGGGCAACGATGGTCGATGAATCAATCCCGCCCGATAAAAACGCCCCCAAGGGCACATCGGCAACCATCCGGCGTTTGACTGCATCGCGCAGCAAATCTTCCAGCGCCTCAATCGCACTGTCATCATCGCCTGCCCAGCGGTTGTTGCGGCCATTTAAAACAACATCTTCCATCGACCAATAGACGGAATCGCGCATTTGCCCGTCGGCATCAATTTCAATCATATGGCCCGGGCGCAATTGCCGGGTTTTACGATAAATCGACTGGCCCGACGGTACATATCCAAAGCGCAAATAAGTGTCGAGCGCACCACTATCGACGTCGCGCGGGCACACCCCGCCTGCCACCAGTGCCTTTAATTCCGATGCAAAGCCGAATTTGCCGTCATGGTGGGTCCAATAAAGCGGCTTGATGCCCAAACGGTCGCGGATCATGACCATTTTGTGGGCCTGGCGGTCCCACAACACAATGGCAAACATGCCAATCAGCAATTTTAGAGTTTCGCCAACGCCCCAATGGGCAAAGGCCTCCAATATCACTTCGCTGTCGGAATGGCCGCGCCAGGCAATGTTGTGGCGGGCCAGTTTGGCGCGCAGATCCTCGGCATTATAAATTTCACCGTTATAGACCATCACATAACGGCCATCGGCGGAATGCATCGGCTGTTTGCCCGCATCGCTCAGGTCAATAATTGCCAAACGCCGCTGCCCCAGGGCAATTGCGGCGGCATCATCCACCCACACATCGCCGCCATCCGGCCCACGATGAAACAGGGCATTGTTCATGGCGCTAACTGTCGCGCCGATGCTGCCTTGTCCTGTCTGCTTTGGTATCCACAGGCCGGTAATGCCGCACATAGGAATCCCCTGATGCCCTAGAGTCCTGACCCTGATAAATTTAACCGCGATCATTGCCGCTTTTGGGTCTGCTCCGGTAATAGCGAACACCAGCGCGCGCGACAATGGAAATCAGTAACTTTTCTTTCATGCCAGGTTAAGGCATAAGCAAGGAATGTTGAAACTTGACCGAATTTTCATTCGCATATTGCAGATCTTGCAAACCAATGGCCGGATATCGAACCTCGATTTATCCGAAGCGGTTAACCTGTCGCCGTCGCCCTGCCTGGAACGGGTGCGTAAACTTGAAGAAAACGGCATGATTTCGCAATATATCGCCGATATCGACCTTGATAAAATCGGGGCTAATTTGCATGTGATGGCCGAAGTCACCCTGGGCAGCCATCTGGTCGAAGATTTCAAACAATTTGAAGCCGCCATTGCCGAGGTCGACGAAGTTATTTCGTGCTATAAAATCGCCGGACCATTTGATTACAGCCTTGATATGATCTGCCGCGATATTCCGCATTTTAACAGCGTCAAGGAAAAGCTGATCAAAGACAGCATCGGCATCGAAACCTTTCGCGGCCATATTGTCATGGAACGCACCAAAAGTTTCGCAGGCTACCCGCTAGACAGCCTGACCGCCCCCACCCCGCTGCGCGGCGCTTTTTCAGATTAATACAGGCCCAAACAAACAGCCCGAAAGCTGTTCGTTCAGGCCCGATATTATGGCACGATCAGAAATCCACCTTCACGCTCAGCACCGCATTAAACGGCTCGCCAATCTGGTTCGAAAGGGTGTTCGACCCGATTGAGGATGTGTAATAAACCTTATCGAAAATGTTCTTAAGGTTAAGCTGAAACGTAACCGGGCGCGCCGCATCGACAGTATAGGCGGCAAACAGATCGGCTGTGGCATATCCTGGCAAATCATAGCTGTTATTATTATCTCCCGGGCGTTTACCAACCGCACGAATGCCCCCACCCGCGCGGAACTTGCTGGCACCGGGAACGGCATTTTCAAAATCATAAGCCAAAAACAGTGACCCGGTATGGCGCGCCACATTTGGCAACCGTTTGCCCTGATAATCCGGGTCTTCCATAATGCGGGTATCGGTAAAGCCATAACTGGCGATCAGATCAAGATGGTCGCTCAGCGCCCCGGCCAGATCAACCTCTAACCCGCGCGCCCGCACCAGTCCCGCCGCCTTGACCACGGTTTCCCCGCCAATCACCTCGGAATAGGCAACGTTTTGCTTTTCGCTGGTATAAACGGCGATATTTGATGTTAACCCGTCGGCGATTTGCAATTTGGTGCCAATTTCGTAAGACACCCCTTCTTCGGGCGCAATATTGCCAACATAACTGCCAATCGAAGATTGCGGGCGGAAAGTTTTGGCCGCATTGCCATAAAAAGAAACATCCGGCGTCAGCTTATAAACGATCCCGCCATTGGGAATAACCTCGTGGCCGTAACGTTCGGTATTGGTTTTAAACGGGCGGCCCTTGCCCGCCAGAATATCGTAATACTGGAACCGTAACCCGCCAACCAAAATCCACTGATCGCTCAGATGCAGCGAATCCTGCCCGTAAAATGAAACGGTCGACAGCTTTTCGGTCTGATCGCTATTGGGGGCCGATACCGTGCTACAGGCCGGCAAGGTGCCGTATACCGGATTATAAATGTTAAACCCGCCGGTATTGCCACAGCGGATCATATCGGTGCGCAAGGTATCACTGTTATCATAGGACGACCCAAACAAAATATCGTTCCGATACCCGCCAATGTCAGCCTTACCCGTCACATCGAGCCGGGCAGAATGCTGAATGATGGTGGAGCCTTGGGTGGCATCGGCGCGCCGCACCAGATTGCCCGTTGCCGGGTCATAGGACCGCAAACGCGCCTGATTGTCAGAATATGTGTTGCGGCTATAGCCATAATCAAAACCAATGTTCCAGCCATCACCAAGGTCATGGTCAACATCAAGCTGGACGGTATCGGTTTTCCCTTTGGTAATATTATAAGGTTCATCGAAACGAATTTCAGGATCAACCGCCACAGCATGGCCGGTATTGGGGTCAAACACCGTGCCCCGGTCAAAGGGCACGCTATATGTTTCATGAAAATACGACACAGTCACATCGGTATCGTCGCCCTGCCAGCGCAGCGACGGGGCGATCTGGTCGTGTTTTATGTCGCCAAAGTTCCGCCAGTAATCGGTTTTTTCATGCTCGCCCAACAAACGAAACGACAGCGGCGATCCCTCGGCGACCGGTCCGGTCACATCAAAGCCGGTGGTACCGCCGCCAAAGCTGGAAAGGCTGCCATAAACATTGCCCCCAAAGGTATCTTGCGGTTTTTTGGTGACCAGGTTGATCATGCCACCTGGATCAAGAATGCCATAAAGCGACGATGCCGGCCCCTTTAAAACTTCGACCCGGTCTGTGGTGATATTAAAGCTGCGCGGCAATGCCGATTTCAAACCGTTTGTCAAAATAGAGCCATCACGGTTGCTGCCAAAGCCACGGCGAATGATGGCATCCTGCGTGCCGCCCAGCGTATTGGTTTGTGAAATACCGCTGACATTGGCCAGGGCTTCATCTAGCGATCTGGCGCGCTGGTCTTCAATCACCTTCGAACTGACAACATTTACCGCCTGTGGCACGTCAATCAGCGGCGTTTCCATTCGGGTTGCCGTAGTTGTGGCAACAGGCTGATAGCCATTGACCTCGCGGGCGGTGTCTGTCATCTCGCGGTCGGCGGTAACGGTTACCGGGGCCAGTGTTACGCCATCATCCGACTCAACCGCAGCATCCTGTGCCGTTTGCGCGGTTTGCTGCTTTGGCATGGCATCATCTGCCTGCGCTGCCCGTCCGACAGTTAAGCCCCCAATCGATGCGGCAACCAGCGTTACCCGACATAACCGATGATATTTCTGTTTCATGCTCCGCCCTCACTTCGGGATATCCCGAAACCCCATATGCTGATAATGAGAGTGGTTATCATTGTCATTTTTGTAGTAGTCAAATTTCTATAATCGTCCAAAACTACCATCGGGCGTCATTCCCCTTGATCAGCAGGGTCCAGCGCCCCAAAAAATCGCACAAAAGTGCCAATTTCGATAAAAATGTCCCGCGAACAAAAAAACTTCATCGCTGTTTTCTTGACTACTACAAACGCAAATGTTTCTCATTCGCCTTGATCATCCTGCATATACAAAGAACCCAGATGCCCCAGATTGACCCAAACCCTGCCCAACACCCTTTGCTGACACAGAATTTATCTCTCAGCTTTGGGGAAAGTACGGTTTTACACGATATATCGCTGGCGATTCCCAAAAACTGTTTAACGGTTTTGCTGGGGCCAAACGGGTCGGGAAAATCGACATTGTTGGGCGCCTTGTCACGGTTAAACCGTCCGTCAGGCGGCATCGCCTATTTGAATGGCAAAGACATTGCCAGCCAAAACACCCGCGACATCGCCCGCAAGCTGGGTATTTTACCGCAAAGCCCGCTTTTGCCCGCCAATATGACGGTCTATGATCTGGTATCGCGGGGGCGGTTCCCACATCAGGGCTTGTTTTCGCACTGGACGGCGCGCGATGAAAACGCCGTTATCACCGCGCTTGAAATTACCGGTACGCTGGAATTTTCAAACCGTGCGGTCGATACCCTGTCGGGCGGGCAACGCCAGCGCTGCTTTATCGCCATGGCCCTGGCGCAAGAAACCGACATCATCTTGTTTGACGAACCGACAACCTATCTCGATTTGCGTTATCAGGTTGATGTGATGGACCTGATTGCACAATTGCGCACCCAACACGGGCGCACAATTGTTGCGGTTTTGCATGATTTAAACTTTGCCCTGCAATATGCCGATTACCTTGTTTTCCTGAAAAACGGGCGCATTCACCAAACCGCAACCTCGCCGCAGGATTGCACTGCCGAACTGATCACTGAAATATTTGAAACCCCGGTCACCAAACTGATCGAACCCGTTTCCGGCCTGCCGGTTTTTCTGCCCCTTCGCAAACAGGGCGGGTTTTAAAATGTCGGTTGACGCAACGTCTGCTGCCAAACCCGCGCCGGGTTTTCCGGCCTTATTGCTGGCACTGATTGCATTTGCAGGCATTTGCGCGGGGTTATATCTGATGCTCGGCCCCCGCACCCTGACATTCCAGACCATCCTTGGCACAATCACATCCTATGACAGCCTTAATTTCGATCATCGGGTACTGGCGGATATTCGCCTGCCCCGCTTGCTGGCTGCCATCATCGCCGGGGCCAATCTCGGCCTGTCTGGTTTGCTGTTACAAGGCCTGTTGCGCAACCCGTTGGCAGAACCCCATATTTTAGGCCTCAATGCCGGGGCCAGTCTGGCCGTTGTGCTAACCCTGGCCCTGCCGACGGCATCTTTGGCTGTTTTGGCACCGTTGCGCCCGTTTGCGGCGGCAGTGGGCGGCTTTGTCGTCTTTTCTATCACCGTGCTTTTTTCATCGGCCGGGCGCAGCGGCCTGACCTTGCTGAAGGTCACATTTTGCGGCATCGCCTTTTCCGCACTGGCATCATCGCTCGCCACCGCGATTTTGCTGCTGGATGAAGAAACACTGCAAAAAATTCGTATCTGGCTGGTCGGTGATCTGGCGGGGGTGACGATGCACATGCTCTATACCAGCCTTGCCCCATCGGCCCTGGCGCTGGGGCTGGCCCTGTTTATTGCCCCTCGCCTCAATGTTTTGGAACTGGGCGATCATGTTGCCACCGGCCTGGGCATTTCCATACGCCAAATCCGGTTTTTAACCATTTTGGCAGCGGCATTATGTGCAGGCACGGCCGTTTCCCTTGTCGGCCCCATCGGGTTTGTCGGGCTGATTGTACCCAATCTGGTGCGCTATCTTAATGGCAATAATTATCGCCAGGCCATCCCCCTTACCCTCCTTGCCGGTGCCATCTTGCTTATTCTGGCCGATCTTGCCGCCCGTATGGTGTTGCTGCCCCACGAAATTCCGACCGGCATTGCCACGGCACTGGTCGGGGTGCCGGTATTTATCATGATCGTGATAAGGACAAGCCGATGATCCGCCCGCATCACGGTATTGCCACTGGCCCTATCCGCATTCAATGGCGCAATTGGCTGGTTGTGTTTCGGGTGCGCCCTGTCTGCATCGCAACAATGCTGGTTTTAGCCCTGCTTGCCCTTGCCGCCACATCGCTGATGCTGGGCAGTTACCCCACCAGCGTTAAAGACATTTGGGCACTGTTTTCCCCAACCATCGAAAGCCCGGCCCATACCCGGGCGATTTTAATTCAGTTGCGCATCCCGCGTATTTTACTGGCAGCCCTGTGCGGCGCGATGCTGGGCCTTGCCGGGGCGGCAATGCAATCATTTACCCGCAACGGGCTGGCCGACCCCGGATTAATCGGTGTCCGCGAAGGCAGCATTTTTGCCGTTCTGGTCACAATCCTGTTTATGCCCGCTATCCCGTTATTTTTCCGCCCCATCATCGGCATGGCCGGTGGGTTGGCGGTTGCCGGGCTGGCGATTGTCATTGCCCGGTCGGTCGCGCATTTGCGGTTTGTTTTAGTGGGCATTGGCTTGTCATGGCTGCTGGCATCGGCCATCGCCATGCTGTTGGTCACACAAGACAGCCAAACCGCACAAACCGCCCTGGTCTGGATTGCGGGTAGCCTGTCATCCGCATCGTGGGATTTTTTCCCCGTCGCCGTATTTTTCACCTTCATTTCCGCGCTTGCCCTGTTTGCCACCGCACGATCCGCCGATATTGCCCTTTTGGGCGAGAAAGCGGCGATTGGCCTTGGCATCAACTTGAAACTTACCGCCATGGTTCAGCTTATTGCGGCGGCTGTGCTATCGGCCACCTGTGTGGCAACGGTGGGCGGCATTGGTTTTATCGGACTTATTGCGCCGCATTTGGCCCGGCTATCGACCGGGCAAAGCCGCCAGTTTTCCGTTCTGTTTAACAGTGCCATCTGGGGGGCGTTATTGTTGCTATGTGCCGATACCATTGGCCGGGAGGCCTTTTTGCCACTGCAACTGCCTGCCGGTGTGGTGCTGGCCCTGATCGGGGTGCCGGTTCTTTTGGGTTTGCTGTGGAAACAGCGTCATCAGCTTTAGGAAACATCTGTGTTCGCATTAAAAATACGCCCCGTTCTTACCTGCTGCCTGATGCTTTTCCCGCTGCTGGCAATCCTTCCCGGCGCACAGGCAAAACCCTTTATCGATGACCTGGGCCGCACGGTAGATGTACCCGCAACGCCCAAACGCATTATATCGCTTTATGATGTGGATATTACCGTCCCGTTGATCGAACTGGGCATTATCCCGATTGCCAGTCACGGCCGCATGGGCCTTAATGGCAAACCCTATTTGCGCACATCCAAATTGCTTACCGGGGTGGATTTTGATACCGACAATATCCGCTATATCGGCTCCACCGAGATTGATCTTGAAGCCATCGCCGCCCTAAAACCCGACCTGATCATTACCAGCCCGATCCGCACCACCCCGATTGAACCTTTGCAATATTTGGCCCCGACCGTATCGCTTGATGCAAGTATGCGCGGCACCCGTCACATTTATCGCAAACTGGCGCAACTGACCGGCACCCAAAACCGGCTGCGCGCCCTTGAAACACGCTATCAAGCGGGCATTGATGCATTGAAAAGCACACTTGAAACCGGATCAATCACGGTAAATGTCTTTCAGCCGTTAAACGGTAAAATCAGCGTCTATCACACCTATCGGTCTTTGGGCCGGGTGTTGCGCGATGCCGGTTTCAAATTCCCCGCCCTGACCGACAACATTCCCCAGGGCGAACGCATCGACGTGGGGGCCGAATATTTGCCCGACCTTGATGCCGATTTTATCTTTGATCCTTACCGGGCGGATCGCGGCGACGGGGCCGCGCAGGAACGCGCCGCAATGGAAAAGGTTTTTCCCGGTTTTTGCCAGTTCCTTAGGGCCTGCCAAAACGGACGTTACATTCTGG
Source organism: uncultured Thalassospira sp. (assembly GCF_963976115.1). Taxonomy (GTDB): domain Bacteria; phylum Pseudomonadota; class Alphaproteobacteria; order Rhodospirillales; family Thalassospiraceae; genus Thalassospira. The sequence continues at coordinate 97,584 of NZ_CAXBJJ010000007.1, read as the reverse complement.
TATCGCGCGAAGTGGCGATTTCAAGCACCTACAGCGCACTGGCATTAATGACGTCTTTGGTACAATCGCATATCGCGTCACATCTGGCCTTTGCTGCGCCAAATTCGGCCAAGCCATAACCTGCCATAGCAAAACGCCCAAAGGATTGCATTTGCGTGAAAAAGCCGACACCCGAACTTGCAACAGACCGCATTGCCGAACGCATTACCCTGCGCGCCCAGCGGCTTTCGCCCAGTATGCGCGCCACAGCAGATTATATTCGCGATAATTTGCGTCATATCCTGGCCCTGTCAGCACTGGAAATTGCCCGCGAAACCGGCACCTCGGATGCAACGGTTATTCGCACCATTCAATCGCTGGGGTTTCAGGGGTTGCGCGACCTGAAAGACACGGTCGAACATTTGTTGCAATCCACCAGTTCGCCGACCGAAAAAATGGCGTCAACCACCGACGAAATTTCAAAAGATGCCGATGCCGCCATTGATTTCATAATTGCCGATCAAACCCATGCGATGCAGGAACTATCCAAACCCGAAAACCGCGCAGGGATGCAGCGCGCCATATCCTTGCTGGCACAGGCCCGCAGGATCGGGGTTTTTGGTATCGGGGCATCGGGCATTATTGCCACCTATGCCGCCCGCCTGTTTGCGCGCAGCGGCTTTCCATCCTATGAATTAAACCGCACCGGCATTTCCCTGGCCGAACAGCTTATTGCCATGGCAGCGGGCGATGCGCTTGTCATGATGGCACATGGGCGCATTCACCGCGAAGCCGCCGCCACCATCGCCGAGGCCGAACGGCTATCCATCCCGATTATCGTTATTGTGACCGATGGGCAAAGTGCGCTGTTAAAACATGCCGCCACCGCAATTATATTGCCACGCGCCAAAAGCGAACATGTGGCGATGCACGCGCCGTTACTGTGCTGCATTGAAACGCTAATGCTGGGGCTTGCGGGGGTTGATCGTCAAAAAACCCTGCAAACCCTGAACCGGCTGGTCGATATTCGCAGCAATATTCGCCCCAAACGATAAACCCGATAAACTCGATGAACACGGCAATCGCGGCGTCACTCCGCCCTATCGGCAACCGGATTCCCCCCGGTTTCTTCGGTTATAATCGCGCTAAAATCCGCACGATCGGCAATTTCAACCCGTGCTGTCCGGCCAAACTTGCCGGTTATGGCTAATAAAAAGGACTTTCGCGCAACCGACATCGCCATGCGTTTCACCGCGATCTTGCCGGGGTCAAAATCCATCACGCTGCCGCCCGGTTCAATCGCGGAACAACTGACAAGGGCGAAATCGGGCCGCAGGGCGCGCAGGGCCAAAACCGTTTCTTCCCCGGTGATCGAGCCATCCGGCCCGCTGAGCCGACCGGGCAAAATCCGTACATCATGCCGGGTCGGGTCAAAGGCCGCCGCCACATGCAAGCTGTTGGTCACAACATACAGGGCGGGCTTCAACGCCAGCATTTCGGCGGCCGCTTCCATCGTTGTGCCCACATCGATATAAACAAACGCCCCGTCCGGCACCAGGCTTGCCACATGTTCGGCAATGCTGCGTTTTTCGCTGCGGCCAATCATGCGTTTTTGCCCATGATCCATCCGGTCGACCAAAACACCGCCCTTGGCCCCGGCCCCGCCATGAAAACGTTCAATCAAACCGGCTTCATGCATCGCAATCACATCACGCCGAACCGTTTGCATCGACACCGAAAACATGTCGGCCAAGGCTTCAAGGGTGATAAATCCCTTGGCCTCGATCCGGGCCAAAACTTCCTGTTGCCGGTCTGACAGTGAAAACATCTTGAAAATCCCCTATGGACAACACCATGAAATGGAAGATACCTTACAAAACAACTTCCCTACAAGGATTAACATGACAATGACATTTCTTTGGTCCGATAAAACCGGCCACCTGTGGCAGGAAGAAAATATGTATTTTGATGCGTGGCAATGGCAATGGGTGCAGGGGCAGAACACCCCCGATGACCTCACCGCCATCAGCGCGCAAAATGCCGTGCGTGCCGTTACCGGCAGCGGCAAATGCCGGACCATCCCCGTTGCTGTCATTGGCCCGCGCGAAGCCGATGATGACGAAACCGCCACCGCCGAAAGCATTGGCAAGGCATTGGCAAATTTGGGGCTGGCAACAATTTGCGGTGGCAAAACCGGCGTGATGGAAGCCGCAGCACGCGGGGCCTACACGGCAGGCGGGTTAACAATTGGCCTGCTGCCCGACGAAGACTGGCACGCCGCCAACCCGTTTATTTCACTGCCGCTGGCCACCGGCATTGGCCGGGCGCGCAATGCCTTAATCGCGCAATCGGCACAGGCCTTAATTGCGGTGGGGGGCAAATACGGCACCCTGTCGGAAATTGCCTACGGGTTGCAATTTGGCAAGCCGGTTTTTGGGTTATGTACAACGCCCGATGTACCCGGCCTGCGCAAGGAAGGGTCGGTTGACGCGACAATCGAGGCTCTGGCAATCGCCCTTCTGGCCCCGTAACATATGTAACAATAATTACACTTAACTCGATAACTGTTAGCGATATATTACATGCAACAAGCATGACGCGACAGGAACCGAGAAATGATAGAGATCGACGCCGTTACGCGCCGTTTTGGCGAAAATACCGTTCTCGACGGCGTATCCCTTGTCGCCGAGGAAGGAAGTTTTCTGGCCCTGCTGGGGCCATCGGGCTGTGGTAAATCAACTTTGCTGCGCCTGATTGCCGGTCTTGATGATCCGGACGCCGGGTGCGTTCGGATCAAAGGCCGGGATATTGCGGGGTTAAGCGCCGTGGAGCGCAATGTCGCCATGGTGTTTCAATCCTACGCCCTTTACCCGCACTTGACGGTTGCCGAAAATATCGGCCTGCCGCTGGCCATGCGCGAACTCTCGCGCATTGACCGATCCCCCCTTGGCCGCCTTTTCCCCGCCAGCCGCGTGCGCCGCAGCGACACACAGGCCCGGGTTAAAAAGGTTGCGGCATCAGTTGGCATATCGGACTTGCTAAACCGCAAACCCGGTGCCCTGTCGGGCGGGCAAAAACAGCGCGTTGCGCTGGCCCGTGCGCTGGTGCGCGATCCGTCGGTCTTTTTGCTCGACGAGCCGTTATCCAACCTTGATGCCAAATTGCGCGTGCAAATGCGGGCCGAAATTGTGGCGTTAAACCGCGCAACTGGTCGCACATTTGTGCATGTCACCCACGATCAGGTTGAAGCCATGAGCATGGCCGACCGGGTTGCCGTGATGCTGGGCGGTCGGGTGGCACAATTTGGCACCCCACGCCAGCTTTATGAAACACCGGCCAGCCGCGATGTCGCGGCCTTTGTCGGCACCCATCCGATCACCTTTGTGCCAGGTCCGCAGTCGGGCGGCCTGCACCCAATATTTCACAATGTTGGCATTGCAGCCCCCGGCGGCCCGGTTATCACCGGCATTCGGCCCGAACATTTAACCCCGGCCCCGCACGGCCCCATTACCGGGCGGCTGCACACGATTGAATATCAGGGGGCAGAAATGTTGCTGAATGTGATTTGCGATGGCGGCATCACCCTGCGCGCCACCGCAACCGGCGACTGGCAGCCCCCGGCACCGGGATCGGAAATTCACCTCGCCTGCGCGCCCGCCCATCTGCATGTGTTTAACGCCGCCAGTGGCAAACGCCTTGAAACCACGCATACAGGGGCACCATCATGCGCCTGAGCCGCACGTCAAGATCGACCCTGACCGACATCTGGCTGGCAGGCCCGGCCACCCTGGCAATGATTGTGCTGATCTTTATTCCCGTGGTCATTGTCGCCCTGATGTCCTTTACCGATTACCAGTTTGGCGCGCGCAGCTTTAACTGGATTGGCGGGCAAAATTACATCGTCATGCTGACCGACCCGACCGCGCGCCGTGCCGTAACCAACACCCTTGTTTATGCGGCCATTGTTATTCCGGCATCCATCTTTTTGGGATTGATTGTGGCATTGGGGTTGCATCGCCTGGCGCAAAAATCACCGCGCTTTGCCAGCGGATTACGCGCCGCCTATTTCCTGCCGGTTGCCGCCACGATCGTTGCGATGGCGGTGGTGTGGCAAATGCTGCTGCATCCCAGTCTGGGGCTGGTCAACCAGTTGCTTGCCGCCGTGGGGCAACAAGGCCCGGCATGGTTGTCTGATCGCGGGCTGGTTCTTTATACGCTGACTGTGATCGGGATATGGCAATCGGTTGGCTATAACATGGTGTTGTTTCTGGCTGGCTTGGCCGCCATCCCCGAAGACCTTTATGACGCCGCCCAACTGGATGGCGCAGGCAGCGGCTGGAACCGGTTTTGGACCGTGACATGGCCGATGCTGGGCCCGACCACCCTGTTTGTGACAGTCATTACTGCAACGGGCGCCTTTCGGGTGTTTGAAACCGTCGCCACCCTGACCAAGGGCGGCCCGGCCTTTGCGTCTGACGTGCTGGTTTATGCGATGTACCGCGAAGGATTTGTTTACTTCAAAGCGGGCTATTCCAGCGCCCTGACCATCGTTTTCTTTCTTCTGGTCCTGCTTGTCACGGCCTTGAAATTTGGCATCCTCGAAAAAAAGGTCCATTACCGATGATCGGCCGCATTTTCCTCATCACCGCCCTGGTGCTGGGCGCGTTTCTTATGCTTGTGCCCTTCTTCTGGATGCTGTCCTTATCGTTTAAGGACAGTGCTGAAATTTTCAGCCCGGTACTCAATTTTTTCCCCGCCCACCTGTCGCTGGATAATTACATCACCGCCTTCACCAAGGTGGATCTTGGGCGCTTTTTGTTTAACGGGGTGGTTGTCTGCGCCGGTATTCTGGTTTTCCAGCTACTGTTTTCAGTCCCCTGCGCCTATGCCCTGACCCAGCGCCGGTTTCGCGGCCGTCAGGTTATTTTTGGTCTGGTTCTGGCAGGGCTTTTGGTGCCGTTTCATGTCACCGCCATTCCGTTGTTTCTGGCCCTGGCGAAACTGAACCTGCTCGATACCTACACCGCCCTGATTGTGCCTTTTGTCACCTCGATGTTTGGCATTTTCCTGTTTCGTCAGGCCTTTGCCGCGCTGTCACCCGACCTGTTTGATGCGGCCCGGCTTGATGGCCTGTCAGAAACCGCCATCGTCTGGCGCATCGCCTTGCCACTTGTTCTGCCCGCAGCCACGGCCTTTGGCATCTTTTCGGTTGTCGCCCACTGGAACGATTTGTTCTGGAACCTGATTGTCACCTCCGACCCGCAGCTTGCCACCCCGCCCCGCGGCATTCTGTATTTCCGCGACCGTGAATCAGGCTCCGATATTGGCCCGCTGATGGCGGCCACCGTTATCGTCATCGCCCCCATGATCGTTGGTTTTTTAATGGCACAACGCCGCTTCATTCAGGGGCTGGCAACGGGCGGCCTTAAGGGATAGCGCCTCACAAAACATGCCTGCCGACAAGTTCTCTGGACTTTTTCTTTTCCCTTTTCACTCCGCTTTGCATCCGACCTTAATCCAGGAGAAGACCCGTGAAGAAAACCCTGCTTGCCGCCGCCCTCGGCCTTTGCGCCCTTGCGCCCGGCTTCGCCTCTGCTTCCGCCCCGGAAACCACCATTCGCCTGCATTACAGTATCCCCACCATTTGGGCCAACCCCCAGGAACAACTGGCAAACGCCTTCATGGCCGCCAATCCCGATGTTAAAGTCGTGCTTGATGGTCCGGCTGACAGCTATGAAGATGGCACCCAGCGCCTGTTGCGTGAATCGGTCGCAGGCAAGCTGCCCGATATCGCCTATGTCGGCCTTAATCTGTGGCGCGTTCTTCAGGCACGCGGCCTTGCCCAGCCGCTTGATCCCTTTATTGGCGACATGAAAGCGTTTGATGAAAAGGGTTACGGCCCTGCCGTTCGTTTGGGGCAATACAAAGACCAGACCTGGGCGCTGGGTGTTTCGGCCTCAACGCTGGTGATGTATGTAAACCCCGATCTGGTCAAACAGGCGGGCGGGTCGATGGCAACCTTCCCGACCGATTTTGACGGGATCATCAAACTGGCAGCGAAAATCAACGCTCTGTCGCCAACCACCGATGGTATCTGGATTGAACCGCATGACTGGCGTTTTCAATCCTTGTTGGGTGCCTATGGCGGGCGCCCGATGAATGCAGATGAAACCGACATCACCTTTGACAGCCCGGCTGGCATTGCGGCGGCAACCCTTTATCAGCGTTTCGCCAAAGAAGGCGGCATGAAAACCTATGGCAGCAATGACGCCCGCCAGGCTTTTCCGGCCGGCAAGCTTGGCATCATGCTGGAAAGTTCGTCGCTTCTGAACCGTTTCGTGCAGGGTGCAGGCGACAAGTTTAATGTTACCGTTCGTCCCTTGCCTGTCATGGCACCGGCCAACACGGTCTATTTCCCCACCGGTGGTTCAGGCATGGTGATGCTGGCAACCGACCCCGCCCAACAAAAGGCCGTCTGGCGCTATATGCAGTTTGTGACCAGCCCGGCAGGCGAAAAAATCATTGTTGAAAATACCGGCTATGCCCCGACCAATTCCATTCTGGTCAAGGATGACAGCTATCTTGCCAGCTATTATGCCGCCAACCCGCAGGCCCGCCCGGCCCACCAGCAAATCGCCAAATTTGCCGGTCCCTGGTACGCCTATCCGGGTGACGAAGGCGTTGCCGTAAACGATTTGATCGCGGCGGCTCTGGTCAATGTTACGGACGGTGCCAACCCGGCAGAAACGATTAAATCCCTCGCCGCAACGGTCCGTACCCGCCTTGGCATGAAATAATCGATCTTTCAAAAAAATTACACAGCAACCCCGGCGGGTTCCTTCGCCGGGGTTCTTTTTTGCCCACTACATGGCACATCATAACACGGCTAAATCAGCCAACACGGGCTTGCCGCGCGCCCCGGCAAAATTATCCGTTCTGCCGCCCAATGCCGTATTTTTCCATTTTGCGATACAGGGTATTGCGGCTGATCCCCAGCATTTTTGCGGTTTTGCTGACATGCCAGCACTGATCGTTCAGGGCTTTGCCAAGGGCATCGCGCTCGGCCTGCCACAGGGGATTATGGCCGTTCGTCTGCGCCGGTACGGTTGCCTCGGCATTTTTGATCAATCCGTTTAAATCATCGGGCAGATGCGACACCTTGATGATACCATTTTCGGCAAAAACACAGGCATATTGCAACACATTAACCAGTTCGCGCACATTGCCCGGCCAGTTATGGCGGTGCAACACATCCATCACCCCGTCATCACAGCGCACCGGCCCGTTCTTGGCAAATCCGGCCAGCAACCGCGCCACCAGATCGGCCATATCCGCCCGTTCGCGCAGGGGCGGCAATGCCAGGCGCGCCCCCTTAATGCGATACAAAAGGTCTTCGCGGAATTTGCCGTTGGCAACCGCATGTGCCAGATCAACATTGGACGCACAAATCAGCCGGAAATTAACCGGCACCGATTTGGTACTGCCCAGGGGTTCGACACAGCGTTGTTCCAGCACCCGTAACAACCGCCCCTGAATGCCCACCGGCATATCGCCAATTTCGTCCAAAAACAGCGTCCCGCCATCGGCCTGTTTGATCCGTCCGCCAAACCCGTCGCGCGCCGCCCCGGTAAAAGCCCCGCTGGCATGACCAAACAATTCACTTTCAATCAGGCTTTCGGGCAGGGCCGCACAATTAATCGCAACAAACGGCTTGCCTGCCCCCATGGCGCTGTTGTGAATGGCACGCGCCAGATGTTCCTTGCCGCTGCCGGTTTCACCCGACATCAACAGGTGAATATCATTGGCCAGCAATTTGCTGCCCACCTGAAACAGTCGGCGAAGGACCCCATCCTGATCGGGAATATCATGGCCATCATTGGCCGGACGCTGCACGGGCTGTGGTTTTGCTGTATAAAACCGGCGACGCTGTTTTTCGGGCAGGGTTAACTGGCCAAACATCACCCCGCCGCCGCCAATCGGCACGGCCTGGGTGCCGGTATTACCGGAGGCAACCGGGTTTGCGGCCAACATCCGCGCCATTAAACTGTCCATATCAGCACCCAACAGGGACTGAATATTTTGCGCCCCGCCCGACGCCGAAAGCAACCTGCGCGCAAGCGCCGTGCTGCCGGTAATCGCCCCGTCGGGGCGCACCGCAATCAGGGCGTCACGCGCGGTGCCAACATGTTCGGCATCGGGGTGCAAATGCACGATGATATCGTTGGCGCATTCATCGAAAAACAAAATACGTTCCAGCGCATCGGCATAATCGGCCACCAGGCTGCGCACCCGCAGGCAATCTTCGCGGCGAATGTCGTTACGCACAGCGGAAATATCAAGCACCGAACACACTTTGCCATCCGGGTCAAACACCGGTGCGGCGGTACAGGTCAGCCCGGCATGCTGGGTTAAAAAATGTTCGTCCTTGTGAATGGTAATGGGCCGTCCTTCGACCAGGCAGGTGCCAATACCATTGGTTCCTTCGCGTTCCTCGCTCCAGATCGCACCGGGCAAAAGGCCGTTGGTGCGAAAAGATGGCAACATGGAATGGGCGGCAACACTGTCAAGAATAACGCCGTCACGGTCGGTTAGAAAAACCGCATATCCCGCCGTATCAATCTTGCGATACAGGGTGCGCACCATTTCATGGGCATGGTGAAACAACCGGCCACTGCGATCCCGGCGCTGGCGGGTCTGACTTTCAGATATAATTTCGGGGCGTCGGGCTGTTTCGTGAACAAGACCGAACTGGTCGTGGCATCGCTGCCACGATTCAAGGACGGCACGGTTCTGGGCAACACCGCTCAGTTGCAAGGCAGCCTCGATCCGTCCACCGACATGGCTTCCAGACATCAGACGTTCCTTTTTCTTGTGCCGGTTGTTTTCATGGCCTGTTTTTTTGGCCTGCGCTGTGTAGGAACAGCAACCCGGTCACCGCCAAATCCTAACAAAGCCCGCAACAAGCACCAACCTGTTTCGTCATCCTGCGACCAAAGCATAAAAGATGTGTCAAAAACGAGACACTTTGTTCCATCTGTCACGGCCTTCCCGCCAGAACACGACACAGTGCATCCCCACGGCAAGTCTTGGCAACCGTTTGAAATTTTTATGATTTTACCTGTTCTGCATCATCAGCCACAACTTGGCACAGACTTTGCCAGTCTGAGATGGAGAAATTAAAAAAGTGGCAAAACGCCATTCATCACGGAGGATAAGTTCAAATGATCTATAAAAACCCTGGCGATTCCGACAGCCTTGTTTCTTTCAAATCACGTTATGAAAACTTTATCGGTGGCGAATGGGTCGCCCCGGCAAACGGTCGCTATTTTGAAAATGTTACGCCGGTGAATGGCAAAGTTTTCTGCGAGGTCGCGCGCTCCAGCGAAGAAGACGTCAACAAGGCGATTGATGCCGCCCATGCCGTTGCCGAAAAATGGGGCAAAACGTCGGTTACCGACCGCGCCAATATCCTCAATAAAATTGCCGACCGCATGGAACAGAACCTGGAAATGCTGGCGGTTGCCGAAACCTGGGATAACGGCAAGGCCGTGCGCGAAACCCTGGCTGCCGATATTCCGCTGGCAATTGACCATTTCCGTTATTTTGCCGGTGCCATCCGCGCACAGGAAGGGTCGCTTGGCGAAATTGACGACAACACCGTTGCCTATCATTTCCATGAACCGCTGGGCGTTGTTGGCCAGATCATTCCCTGGAACTTTCCGATCCTGATGGCGGTCTGGAAACTGGCCCCGGCATTGGCCGCTGGCAACTGCGTTGTTTTGAAACCGGCCGAACAAACCCCGGCCTCGATCTGCGTTCTGGCCGAGCTGATTGGTGATTTGTTGCCCGCCGGTGTATTGAACATTGTGCAGGGCTTTGGCGTGGAAGCAGGCAAGCCGCTGGCGCAAAGCAACCGCATTGCCAAAATTGCCTTTACCGGCGAAACCACCACTGGCCGCCTGATCATGCAATATGCCAGTGAAAACATCATTCCGGTTACCCTGGAACTTGGTGGAAAATCGCCCAACATTTTCTTTGCCGACGTCATGGCACAGGATGACGATTTCCGCCAGAAAGCCGCCGAAGGCCTGACCATGTTTGCGCTTAACCAGGGCGAAGTTTGCACCTGCCCGTCGCGGGCTCTGGTCGAAGAAAGCATCTATGACAAATTCATGGATAACGTTCTCTCGCGTGTTGCCAAAATCAAACAGGGCAACCCGCTTGATACCGACACCATGATCGGCGCACAGGCATCGACCGAACAGATGGAAAAAATCCTGTCCTATCTTGATATTGGCAAACAGGAAAAAGCCGAAGTTCTGTGTGGCGGCAACAAGGCCGAACTTGAAGGCGATCTGGCGGGTGGTTTTTACATCCAGCCAACCATCTTCAAGGGCAACAACAAAATGCGCATCTTCCAGGAAGAAATCTTTGGCCCGGTGGTTTCTGTCACCACCTTTAAAGACGAAGCCGAAGCCATGCATCTTGCCAATGACACCCTGTATGGCCTGGGGGCCGGGGTATGGACACGCGATGCCAACCGCGCTTACCGCTTTGGCCGCGGCATCAAGGCGGGCCGCGTCTGGACCAACTGCTATCACCTCTATCCGGCCCATGCTGCCTTTGGCGGTTACAAACAATCGGGTATCGGTCGTGAAAACCACAAGATGATGCTGAACCATTATCAGCAAACCAAAAACCTGCTGGTCAGCTACGATCCGAAACCGATGGGCTTCTTCTAAGGTCTCCCTGAGCGTTGCCGGGCTATCTCCCTCCCGGGTGGCCCGGCAACATTCCCGCAACAGGAGCCAAAAATGACAATGGATAGCGCAGCCGATACAAACCCGTCTGCCACCACAATCACAAACGACGTTCCGCCCCGCGTCATCGCAACCGATGCCGCCACCGCCCTGATCCGGACCCTAAAGGACATTCACGGCCCGGTCATGTTTCATCAATCAGGCGGATGTTGTGATGGCAGTGCGCCCATGTGTTTTGCCCTGGGCGATTTCAAAACCGGCGCCCAGGATATTTTACTAGGTGAAATAGAAGGAAGCCCCTTTTACATAGGGCGTGCACAATTTGAATATTGGCGCCACACCCAATTGATCATTGATGTTGTGGACGGGCGCGGCGGCATGTTCTCGCTTGAAGGCCCCGAAGGAAAACGCTTTTTAACCCGGTCACGCGTGTTTAACGACGATGAATGGGCAAGGTTAAAGGACGTCGAGCAAACGAAAGCCTGAAAATCTGGCTGAATAACGGCAAGAACGAAACTGAATTGAACGGAACACAGCAAGATAAAACGGAACCGGTCTTTACCCCGATCCGGTTGATGTGGCGCAGACTCCTTGCCTCCCGTCCCACGCGGGTCGTCCACCCCGCCTGGATGGTCCTGGTTGCGCCAACGTTTTATCTTGCAAACTTGTCCGCCGCCCTTAACGGGATGGCGGACTTTTTTTGCCTGGCACCAACTTTGGCGCATATCTTCAACAAATTTTTAATTGTTGTTGAATGACTTGATTATCTAACGCTGCATCTAAATACCAGTTAACGCAATCAAACAATTTGCAACACCGCCAGCAAGCCGAACGCCGCCAGCGACAGGCAGACCAGCGACAATTTAGCTGCAAAAATCACCCGTCCCCCGGCATTCATCACACTGCGGACATCCACGCTCAGGCCCAGTGCCGCCATTGCCATCACCGTCAGGATCGACGAAACATGCTGCATCGGAATAACCGCTGCATCGGGCAACATCCCGATCGAGCGCAATGTCATCATGGCGAGAAAACCAACAATAAACCACGGCAACAATTTACTGAGTGGCACCCCGGCCCCCAGCCCTTCCTTTACGGCCAGTTCTGCGTCATCCTGTCTTTCGTCGGTAATGTCGCCATTACCTGCCACAGCGCCTTCTGCCGTTGTCGCACCAGTCCCGGTGAATGCAACATTATTACTTTGCATACGGGCAGCATGGCTGCGCGCCATTTGGCGACGTGCGCCGAGCCCCAGCGTACAAATTACCGGGCCCAACATTAAAACACGCACCAGTTTCACCAAGGTGCCAATTTGTGTTGCCACCAACCCGGCCGGGGCGGTCGCGGCCAATACCTGGGGCACGGCATAAACGGTTAACCCGGCGAAAACCCCGTATTGCGTTGCCGACATGCCCAATGCGTGCTGCAAAAATGGCAAAATCAAGACAAACACCACGCCCAAAACGGCGGTAAAGGCGATGGACGCGGCCACATCTTCGGCATCGGCATTAATCACCGGGGCGGTTGCGGCAATTGCCGAATTACCGCAAATCGAATTGCCACAGGCCACCAATATTGCCAACCTCGCGGGCAAGCCCAAAGCCCGGCCAATGCTGTAACTGACCACCAGGCTTAGGCACACCACCAGCACAATGCCGCCAACCAGGTAAAACCCGGCCCCTTTCAGGGCCTCAACACTGATCGACGCGCCAAGCAACACAATCGCCACCTCTAATATGGTTTTGGCGCTAAACGTTACCCCGGCGTCAAATTTATCGGGCAGACCAAAAATACTGCGATACGCCGTGCCCAGCAAAATCGCCAGCACCAGCCCTTCGATCCAGGGGTGCCCGAACAGGCCAAGTTCAACCTTTTCGCCAATTTGCGCCACCAGGGACACCACAGCGGTCAAAGCAAGGCCGGGTAAAAGCAGTTTAATACGATCAAAAATTAACATGGCGACACCTGTAGAATTAAGACAGGCGGAATTTCACATTTTACACAGTTCACTTCCATCGAATAAAATGATATAAATCATTCGATTTTATGACACAATCAAACAAGGGTTGCCGCTCATGACATTCGAACAGTTGCGCATCTTTGTGGCTGTCGCCCAGCGCGAACATCTGACACGGGCAGCCGAAATCATCAATCTCACGCCATCTGCCGTCAGTGCCGCGATCAAAAACCTGGAAACTTTTTATGGGGTTGAGCTGTTTCACCGCGTCGGGCGCCGAATCGAACTAACCGACACCGGGCGTATTTTTCTGGTCGAGGCCCGCGCCACCCTTGCCCGCGCCCGGGCTGCCGAACTGACCCTTGCCGAATTAGGCGGGCTCCAGCGTGGTACCTTGAATGTATCGGCCAGCCAAACCATCGCCAGTTACTGGTTGCCGCCGGTTTTAATGCGCTTTCACGACCAATATCCGCGCATTGAAATCAACCTTGTGATCGGCAACACCAAAAATGTCAGTGACGCCATTGTCGAAGGTGCGGCCGATCTGGGTTTTATCGAAGGTGAAATTAACGAACCCGCCCTGATGATGCGCGAAATTGCCAGGGATGCGCTAATGGTTGTGGTTGGCCCCGACCATATCTGGGCCACATCGCAAGATGCATTATCCTTTGACGATCTGATCACGCACAGCAGTTGGGTCCTGCGTGAAACCGGGTCGGGCACACGGTCCGAATTTGAAAATGCCATCAAGCGTGCCGGGTACAACCCCGATACCCTTAATGTCGTGCTGACTTTACCGTCAAATGAATCGGTCATTTCCGCCGCCGCCGCTGGCAATGCCGCCACCGTCGTCTCAAGCAGCGTCGCCCTGCCTTTCATCGAACAGGGCCGCTTGTTTCGGGCCAGCATCACCCTGCCCGAACGGTCTTTCATGATGCTGCACCACAAAGAACGCCATCATAGCCGGGCGGCCAGTGTCCTGGCCGATATTGCCCTGAACCGGCACTTGCCTGCAAAAAGCATCTCTGCACCATGAACCGCCCATCAACCAGGCGAAATTGGCGAGTCTGACGAGTCTGGACCAAGTTCCGGCGTAATCGGCTTGCCACCTTGGCATACGCCTTCCATACAAGATGCCGTCCCTCTGGCCCGGGCGAGATAAAACGACCCTTTCCAGCCCCAATTTATCATTTTTCTAATATGAAATTGCGCAAACGCAATGCAGCATACTGCCCGTGGATGTAGCGATCAGCCGGGCTAAACCATCTTATCGAAATGATCGTACAAAGGCACAAGTTCTACAAAAAGTGCCGTTCAGCCTTGTTACGCCCTGAGTGCTCGCGCCTGCAACATGGCGAAAAGCATAATACAGGCCCGACAGGGTTGGAAACAAAAGGGATGCTTCGCATAACACAAGGACAAACAGGCAATGCTTGATCCTGAAATACTGGCGCGTGTGCAATTTGCCTTTACCATGGCATTTCACATTATCTTCCCGTCCCTGACCATCGGGCTCGCCAGCTTTCTTCTGGTGCTTGAAGCAATGTGGCTTCGCACCGGCAATGACACCTACCTTTCGCTTTATAAGTTCTGGATAAAAATCTTCGCCCTGGCTTTTGGCATGGGCGTGGTTTCGGGCATTGTTATGTCCTATCAGTTTGGCACCAACTGGGGGCCGTTCTCCAAACTTTCCGGCCCGGTCATTGGCCCGCTGATGGCCTATGAAGTGTTAACGGCATTTTTCCTTGAAGCCGGTTTTCTGGGCGTCATGCTGTTTGGCCTTAACAAGGTGGGGCCTAAATTGCATGTTACCGCCACCGCGATGGTGGCGATTGGCACGCTGTTTTCCGCATTCTGGATTTTATCGGCCAACAGCTGGATGCAAACCCCGGCGGGCTACACCATTGAAACCGGTCGTATTGTGGTTGAAAACTGGTTTGACGTCGTTTTCAATCCCAGCTTCCCCTATCGTCTGGTCCATATGGTGCTGGCGGCCTATCTGACCACCGCCTTTGTTGTGGCCGGTGTGGGTGCATGGCATTTGCTGCGCAACCGTGAAAACGATGCGGCGCGAATCATGTTTTCCATGGCCTTGTGGCTGATCACGATTTTTGCCCCCTTGCAAATCATTGCGGGTGACATGCATGGCCTTAACACCCTTGAACACCAACCCGCCAAAGTCGCCGCCATGGAAGGCCATTTTGAAACGACCAAAGGTGGCACCCCGCTGATCCTGTTTGGCTGGCCCGATATGAAGGCTGGTGAAACCAGATATGCCGTTGAAATTCCCTATCTGGGCTCCATCATTTTAACCCATACGCTCGATGGTGAAATTCGCGGGTTAAACGAGTTTGCCCCCGAAGACCGGCCCAATGCCACCATCCTGTTCTGGTCATTTCGCATCATGGTTGGCCTGGGCATCCTGATGTTGCTGATCGCGGTTGGCAGCCTGTGGGCGCGCTATCGCAAAACATTGTTTGACTGCAAATGGCTGCATCGTTTTGCCCTGATCATGGGGCCAAGCGGGTTCATTGCCATTCTGGCAGGATGGATCACAACCGAGGTCGGCCGCCAGCCCTGGGTGATTTACGGCATCATGCGCACCGCCGATGCCGGATCGCCGATATCGCCGGTGGCCATTGCCGGGTCGCTTGCCGCGTTCTTTGTTGCCTATACCATCGTCTTTGGGGTTGGCACGGCCTATATCCTGCGCGCCATGCGCCAGGACCCGCGCCATGCCCATATTGACCCGCACGAAATCTATCGCGCCGATCATGCGAATGTTGTCGATCATATCGACACATCCAAACATTAACCGGCAGGAGAAAGATTATGGATTATCAACTTATCTGGGTCCTGCTAATTGCTTTTTCCGTCTTTGCCTATGTCACACTCGACGGCTTTGATCTGGGCATCGGCATTCTGTTTCCGTTTGAAAAGAAAGCGGAAAACCGGGGCAAGATGATGAATTCCATCGCCCCGATCTGGGATGGCAATGAAACCTGGCTGGTACTGGGCGGCGGTGGCCTTTATGCCACCTTCCCCGAGGCCTATTCCCTGTTACTGACGGCTTTTTATATTCCTGTCATCATCATGCTGCTGGCATTGGTGTTTCGCGGGGTGGCGTTTGAATTTCGCTTTAAAAGCCGCGATCACACCAACTACTGGGATTTTGCCTTTGCCGCAGGCTCCATTATTGCCGCTTCCATGCAAGGGGCGATGCTGGGGGCCTTTATCGAAGGTATCAATATCAAGGATGGGCACTTTATCGGCGGCCCGTTTGACTGGATCAGCCCGTTCTCGGTATTCTGTGCCAGTGCCGTGGTCGTTGGGTATGCCCTGCTTGGCGCAGGCTGGCTGATCATGAAATGCGATGGCCCCTTGCAGGGAAAATTACGCGCCATTGCCAAACCCGCCGTGATCTGGATGGCGGCCAATCTTGGCGTTGTTTCACTGATGACGACCTATTTAAACCCGGCCTATGGCGAACGCTGGTTTTCAACACCGAACATCTATTATCTCGCCCCGATCCCGATTGTAACGGTGGGGTTGATGTTCTGGCTGTGGCACGCGGTAAAACGGCGCGAAAAGACCGTTTTTGGCATCACGCTTTCGGTGTTTTTCCTAAGCTATCTGGGGTTCGGCATTACGCTGTTTCCCCATATCGTGCCGCCTGTCATCAGCTTTCGTGATGCGGCATCGCCCGATAACAGCCTGTCCTTTATGCTGGTGGGCGCAGCCATTTTCCTGCCCGTCATTCTGGGCTACACCGCTTATGCCTATTATGTGTTTCGCGGCAAAACTGACGATGCAGGGTATCATTGATCATGGCTCAGGTTCAAAACAGCAAAACGCAGCGCCTTTTATGGTTCGCGGGCCTTTATTTGGCCGGGTTAGGCACACTTACCATCGTTGCCTATGGCCTGCGCGCCCTGATGGGACTTAACTAGATCAGACAAAAAACGGGCCACCCAACATCCAGGGTGGCCCGTTTTCATTTCGGTCAAAGTTAAATGACAGATCCTGCCCGTCAGGCCGCCGCCACCGGTTTGCGCGCCCAAACACCAACCGTCACTGCCAGCCCCGCAACCACCATCAAGGCGCTTAACCCTAGAATCACCCAGCCGGTTTGTGCCGGGCTTGCAGCCAAACCCACAATTAACCCCGAAAGCGGCAAGCTAAGACTATTAAACAAAATCACCACGCCGGTCGTTTTACCCAGATCGCGGGCGGGAATAATGCGCTGGCGGGCCGTGCGGATATAAACCGCATACATGCCATCAAACCCCAGAATAAAGACAAAACCCAACGCATAAACCCAGTAATTGGGGCTGAACGCGGTAATAATGCCGCCCACAATCACCATGACATAGCCAATGGTGCCAATGCGGCCAATGCCCAGATTGGTCATCGCGATAATCAGCAATACCGACACCGTCGCCAGCGCGCCCATTGTTTGCAGCAGGGCATAATAATTGCCGGGCAACTCAAACAGGCCGGTTACCATGGCCGCCGAGGTTGCCAGGGTCGCCCCGAAAACAAGGTTGATCGCGGCAGTTAAAATCACCAGCCGTTTTAAGCCCGGCAAATACATCACATGATGAAACGCCACCCTTAACGGGGCCATGAAAGGGGTTTTGGTGACTTCGGGTTCAATCAGTTCAACCGTGTTAATCCGCCGCCACACCATCATGGCGCCCTCGCCCAGCACAAACAGCACAACTGCGCCGCCAACAACCACCTGCCAGTTGGTGAAACCAAACAGGGTGGCGGCAGCCAGCGGGCCGATAATGATGCAGCATTGATCCACCGTTTGCGCCAAAGACTGCACCCGGTCAAACCGGGCGGTGGAGAAAATTTGTGGCAGCATCACTTCACGCGCCATAAAGCCCTGGCTTGCCAACACCCCGCACAAGGCCGAAATCAGCACCACCCAGACCGGGTTGGGGAACAGCACAAAACCGACCAGGCCGACACAGGCAATCGCCGCCCGGCCCAACTGGGTGATGCGAATCAGGCGAATGGGGGAAACGCGATCCGATAAAATACCGCAAAAGGGGAAACACAAGGTACGCGGCAGGGTTTCCGCCGCATAGGCCAGCCCGGAAAGGGCAACACTTTGGGTCGTCTGGTAAACAACCAAAGGCACAATAAACAGTAAAAACTGATCGCCCAAACGGGCAGAAAACATCGAGGCAAAAAACAGCCTGGCGTTAAGGGTCATCGGGTGGGGCTTTCGCGAAGGCGGTGTGGTGGCACCAAAATGATGTTTTGACGATATACCCGCCCTGCGCGCAGTCAATTAAATCAGCAGCGTGAAAAAAGCCGCCCTGCCATGCATTTAGCGCAGTTATTCAAACGGATATACTGCTCCAACCCAACGCGCTGCTCCCTTGTTGAGCCAGAATGCAGCATCTCTCATCTGCTGGCGTGCCGTCAAAAGTTTACGAAGTGCCCCAACGTCAAGCTCTTCACCTTCCGTCCGCTGGCGCAGCAATTCCAGCCTCTGTTGAAGGACAGAACTGATACTTGACTATCAGCCCTGCACCACAAGCGCACGCGCAAAGGCACCCTGGCTATCGCTCAGGGATATGGAGAATTTAACCGTCATCAGCATACTCCTTCCGTTAAACAATGGTGCGACCTGGTCACACCATTGTTAAGCAGCATCGCCTTCAAACCATCCGCCACACTCATGCTGCAAACGCATAAACCCATGCGGCGAAACAGGTTAATACTGATTATGCACACGCCGGATCAATGCCGCCAACCGTTCGATCCCGGCACGAATACGCTCCGGTTTTTCGGTTGCAAAGCTAAGCCTTGCGGTATGACAACCACTATGATCACAGAAAAAAGCCTGACCGGGAACGAAGGCAACCTTTGCTTCCGCCAATGCCAGTTCCAGCAATGCTCGGCTGTCGATATTTTCCGGCAATGTCAGCCAGATAAACATACCCCCTTCCGGTCGGGTATAGGTCACGCCATCGGGCATAAATTCATCAAGGGCAGCCAGCATCGTGTCGCGTTTGCTGCGATAGGCATCGCGCAGAGTATCGATATGGGCCGGGAACAACCTGCGCGCCGCCCGCAAGGCGACTTCCTGATTGATGGTCGACACATGCAAATCACCGGCCTGCTTCATCAGCACCAGCCGTTCAATTGCCGGGCGCGGCGCACAAACCCAGCCAATGCGAAGGGCCGGTGCCAGTGTTTTTGAAAATGTACCCAACTGAATAACGGTACCGGCATTCTGATCGCCATGCGTTTCATCAAGGGCCAACAACGACGGTATAACCTCGCCATCATAAGACAGCTTGGAATAAGCTGCATCTTCCAAAATAACCGCCCCATGTTGACGCGCAACCTCAAGAACCGCCAAACGGCGTTCCAGACTATAGGATCGCCCGGTCGGATTTTGAAAATCCGGTGCCAGATAGGCGATCCGCGCGCCCGCCGCAAAGGCGGCATCAAGGTCGGCAACCACCGGGCCATCCGCGTCCATATTCACCCCGACATAGGTCGGACGGCGCATGGAAAACGCCTGCATCGCCCCCAGATAGGTCGGCTTTTCAACAACAATTTCCCGCCCCGGCTCCAGCAACAGCCGGGCCAGCATATCTAGCCCCTGCTGCGCGCCACAGGTGATCAGGATGTTATCAATACCGCGCACGGCCCCGCTTGATGCCAGATCATCGACAATCCACTGGCGCAAGGCCGGTAATCCTTCGCTGATCGAATATTGCAGGCTGCGGCGGCCTGCGACATCGTCATCCATCAAATCGCGGTAAACATCATTAAAATCCCCCAACGGAAAAAGCGACGGGTCCGGCACGCCCCCGGCAAAGGAGGTAATTTCCGGGCGCTCTGCCACCTTCAGCAAATCGCGGATTTCAGATGCGGTCAGGGCGCGGGCATCGCGCACGATCAGGTCATTCCATTGGATGGTCATGGGGGTTCTCTATGTTTAGGTCAGCCTTGCTGCCATTATTAAGCGAGCAACCCTGCTTTAAATCAAGTTTATTTTTCTAGATGGTCAATTTTTGAAATAAAATTACCCATGTAGCTTTTCGCCGACCGCAAGTAATGCTGTTTACAACCCCGCATCCCGCACCACCTGCCGGGCAGATTTTGGCACTCTATCGTCAACAAACACCCAAAAACGCCAAACCATCACACAGGGCAACATGACCGAACATGCAAAATTTCAGCCGTGGCTGGACTGGCTGGACCCGCGATACGACCAAACGCTGGATCGCCTGAAAACCTGGTCGGCCATCAATTCGGGAACCGGCAATATCGATGGTCTGGCGCAAATGGCCGATGCCATCCTGCCCGCCTTTGCCGAGCTTGACGCCGACACAAAATTAATCGACCTGCCCGATGGCGAAGCAGTATCACCTGGCGGCGATAGTGTCCCGGTGCCCTATGGCAAGGTTTTGCAATTTTCCAAACGTCCCCAGGCCCCGGTGCGTGCGCTTTTGTGCATTCATTACGACACCGTATTTGGCCCCGAAAGCCCCTTTCAAACCCCGCGCCAACGAGACGACACCACCCTGAACGGGCCCGGTGTCGCCGATGCCAAAGGCGGCATTCTAACCATCCTTAATGCGCTGGCCGCATTGGAACGCAGCCCCTTTGCCAACGGCATTGGCTGGGATGTGGTTTTAAACCCCGATGAAGAAACCGGGTCGGCAGGGTCATCGCCAATATTGGCCGAACGCGCCCGTGCCGCCGATTTCGGCATGATCTTCGAACCCGCCCTGGCCGATGGCACCCTTGCCGGGGCACGCAAGGGATCGGGCAATTTTTCAATCCGCATTCGTGGCAAAGCCGCCCATGCCGGGCGCGAATTTTACGCCGGGCGCAGTGCCATGGTGGCCGCTGCCCGCTGTGTCACCGCCCTTGATGCACTAAACGGCAAAACCGGCGATGCCACCTTTAACATCGGCAAAATTGATGGTGGCGGGCCGGTCAATATCGTCCCCGATACCGCCATTGTGCGCTTTAACGTCCGGGTCGCCACCCATGATGAACGCCACAGCGCCGAGGCCCGCATTAACGCCATTATCGACCAGCTAAATGCCATGAATGGCATCACAGCCGACCTGCATGGTTGCTTTGGCCGTGCCCCCAAGGAAATGGCAGGCAAAACCAAAGCCCTGTTTGAATGGGTGCGCGATATTGGAAGCGACCTTGATCTCGACATTGCCTGGAAAGCCACCGGCGGCTGTTGTGATGGCAATAACCTGGCCGAAGCCGGATTGCCCAATATCGACACCCTTGGGGTGTGCGGCGGTCTGATCCATTCCGATCAGGAGTTTGTCAAACTCGACAGCCTGATCGAACGCGCCAAATTATCCGCCCTGATTTTAATGAAGGCCGGTGCCGGTGAATTGCCCGCCAGTTTTGTGAAATCGGAGATTTAAGCACATGATGCGCGTGCGCCCTGCAATAATGGCCGATCTGGACCGGCTGGTTGATCTGGCATCTGGTGCGTCAAAGGGGCTAACCACCCTGCCCGCCAATCGCGGTATCCTTGAAACCCGCATTGCCGATTCCATTATTGCCTTTGAAAGCGACGTCGACGGCCCTGGCGGCGAAAGCTATTTTATGGTGCTGGAAGATACCGAAAACGGCAAGGTTGCCGGTACCTGTGCAATCTATGCCGGGGTCGGATTATCCAAGGCATTTTATAACTATAAAATCCTGAAAATCACCCAATATTCGCACGAACTGAATGTCACCTCGACCTCGCACCTTTTAAACCTTGCCAATGACTATCAGGGTGCAACCGAAGTTGGCACACTGTATCTGGACCCGGCCTATCGCAAGAACGGCAATGGCCAGCTTCTCGCGCGCTCGCGTTATTTACTAATGGGGTGCTTTGCATCGCGCTTTTCCGACATCGTCATGGCCGAAATGCGCGGCTGGCAGGACAAAGATGGTAAATCCCCGTTATGGGAGGCCCTGGGCTCGCACTTCTTCCAGTTGCCCTTCCCCGATGCCGATTATATTTCGGGCGTAGGCAATAACCAGTTCATCGCCGATCTGATGCCAAAATTCCCGATCTATATCGAACTGCTGCCCAAGGCGGCACAGGATGTAATTGGCAAAACCCATGATGAAACCCGCCCGGCCCTGAACCTGCTGAAAAAGGAAGGCTTTCGCTTTTCCAACGCGGTGGATGTGTTTGACGGCGGGCCGTGTGTTGATGTGCGCCTGGAAGATATCCGCACCATTCGCCATTCCCGACTGGCTACCGTGCGCAACCTTGTGGATCGCAACACATCCATGCGCCGCCATCTTGCCTGCACCATCGCGCTGAAGGGCTTTCAGTCCAGTTGGCTCCATATGCACCCGATCAATCGCGATACCGTCGATCTTGACCGCAACGAGGCCGAAAAACTGGGCATTTCCGTGGGCGATCAGATCCGCTACGTCGCCGATTAAACCAAACCCGACGCGGCCCTGTTCATTCGGGCACCAACATGACGGAAGGCACATTATGTCCACCACATCGCATTCAGGCCTTTATATCAATGGCGCATGGTCCGTGGCGGGCGGGGCTTCATTTGCATCGCTCAACCCGGCAACTGGCAAAACGCTTTGGCAGGGCAATGCCGCCAATGCGGCCGATATTGACCGCGCCCTTGATGCTGCCCGTGCTGCCCTTGGGAACTGGTCGTCGCGCCCGCTATCGCACCGAATTGAAATACTCGAACGCTTTGCCCAATTGCTGGTCGATCACAAAGATACACTCGCACGCGCCATCAGCGATGAAACCGGCAAACCGCATTGGGAAGCCTTGACCGAAGCAAGCGCAATGGCCGGTAAAATCGCCATTTCGATCCGCGCCTTTCATGAACGCACCGGCACCCAAAATGCCGATGCCCCCGGCGGTGGGCGGGCCGTTTTGCGCCATAAACCGCACGGGGTTGTGGCCGTGTTTGGCCCCTATAATTTCCCCGGCCATTTGCCTAACGGGCATATCGTTCCGGCTCTTTTGGCGGGCAATTGCGTGGTGTTCAAACCCTC
Source organism: uncultured Thalassospira sp. (assembly GCF_963976115.1). GTDB lineage: Bacteria > Pseudomonadota > Alphaproteobacteria > Rhodospirillales > Thalassospiraceae > Thalassospira. The sequence goes on along the minus strand of NZ_CAXBJJ010000007.1, from coordinate 74,850 downwards.
CGAACTGACCCCGCTGGTGGCGGAGGAAACGGTAAAGCTCTGGCATAGCGCCGGGTTGCCCAATGGCGTTTTAAACCTGACCCAGGGCGAACGCGATACCGGCATCACCCTTGCCAATCATGCACAAATTGACGGCCTGTTTTTTACCGGCAGTGCCGCGACCGGGCGCCATCTTGCCCGCACCTTTGTCGACCAACCGCAAAAAATCCTTGCGCTTGAACTGGGTGGCAACAACCCGCTGGTGGTTTGGGATGCCAGCGATTTGGCCGCTGTCGCCCACCATACGGTCATGTCCGCCTTTATCAGCGCCGGGCAACGGTGCACCTGTGCCAGACGGCTGATTGTGCCAAAGGGGGCTGCGGGTGATGCCATCCTGGATGCCATACAGGCCCTGACCGACAGGCTGATTGTCGCCGCCCCCGGCCACACGCCGGAACCCTTCATGGGCCCGGTTATTTCAAATGCCGCTGCCGATAGGTTGATGGCGGCGCAGGATCATCTGATTGGCAATGGGGGCATTGCCCTGCGCGCCATGACCCGGCCAGATATAGACCTGCCCTTTGTTACCCCGGCCATCATCGATGTTACCAATGTTAACAACCGCGGCGATGACGAATTTTTCGGCCCGCTTTTACAGGTCATCCGGGTCGATGATTTTGATGCTGCAATGGTTGAGGCCAACAACACCCGCTTTGGCCTCGCGGCTGGTTTACTATCCGATGATGCCAAGCTGTGGCAGCGCTTTTTGCACGAAAGCCGGGCGGGCATTGTCAATTGGAACAAACAGCTTACCGGGGCGTCCAGTGCCGCCCCCTTTGGTGGCATTGGCGACAGCGGCAATCATCGCCCCTCGGCCTATTACGCGGCAGATTATTGTGCCTGGCCGGTGGCCTCGCTTGAAAGCGAAACTCTTATTGCCCCGGCCAACTTGCCCAACGGAGTTCGCCCATGACCCGCGATTTTGCCTTTTCCACCAGTGTCGAGGCCAATTTTGACGGGCTGGTCGGCCCGACCCATAATTATGCCGGGCTAAGTTTTGGCAATGTCGCCTCGACGCGCAACGCCACCGCCATCTCCAACCCCAAAGCAGCCGCTTTGCAGGGCCTGACCAAAATGAAAGCCCTGCATAATATGGGCTTTGTGCAAGGGGTTCTTCCGCCCCACGAACGCCCGCATATCAAGACGCTTCGCGATGTTTTTGGCTTTACGGGCACCGATGGCGACATTCTTGCCAAGGCATGGCAAGCCAACCCCAATTATGTGCTTGCCAGTGCATCGGCCTCACCGATGTGGACGGCCAATGCCGCCACCGTATCGCCCAGTGGCGACACTGCCGATGGCAAGGTGCATTTCACCCCGGCCAATCTCTGCGCCATGTTTCACCGATCGATCGAACACGACGTTACTGGTCGCGCCCTTGCCGCAACCTTCCCCGATCCTGACCATTTCACCCACCACCCGGCCCTGCCCGCCGTCAGCCATTTTGGCGACGAAGGGGCCGCCAACCACACCCGTTTTTGTGATGATTACGGCACAGCAGGCATCGAATTTTTCGTTTTTGGCCGCTATGCCTTTCAGGGTAGCCATACTCAGCCCGGCAGGTATCCGGCCCGGCAAACATTTGAAGCAGGCAGCGCCATCGCCCGCCATCATGGCCTGTCGAATAATCGCGTTATCCATGCTCAACAAAACCCGCATCTGATTGATGCCGGGGTTTTTCATAACGATGTTATTTCGGTCGGCAATGCCAATACCCTGTTTCATTATCAGGATGCCTTTGTCGATACCCCGGCGGTGCTAGATGAAATCCGCCGCAAACTAACCGGCATCGCCGATTTCGCCAGCATCGAAGTCCCCAGGGATCGTGTGCCGCTGGATGATGTGATCAAAAGCTATCTGTTTAATTCACAGCTTTTGCGCCTGCCCGAAAATGGCGACATGATACTGGTTCTACCCACCGAAGCCGAAGACACTATTTCCGTCCGCGATTATGTTTATGATCTGATCGGCAAGGGCAACACGCCGATCAAACAGGTCAAATTTTTCGATCTGCGCCAAAGTATGCAAAATGGCGGCGGCCCCGCCTGCCTGCGCTTGCGCGTTGCGCTTAATCAGGCCGAACTGGCCGCCACCAACCCAAAAACGCTTCTCGATAACGACGGCTTCACCCAACTCACCAACTGGGTCAATCGCCATTACCGCGACCACCTCATCGCCGACGATTTCCGCGACCCGCAATTGCTAACCGAGGTTCGCACGGCATTAGATGAGCTAACCCGATTGCTTGATCTGGGGCCGATTTATGATTTTCAGCGGGAATCAAGAATCTAGTTTTAGAAAAAATTGCACTTTCCCAAGAATTAAGATTGAACGCGATTCCTTTCGCTGCTAAATAATACACGGCTTGCAGACAGATTTGTTGCCGTGAATCGCGGCATATAAAAAACATGCCAGATGGGGGTTCTGCTCCCTGATGATCTTTATGCCAATGAATGCTATGTTGGCTGGACGTTTTGCATAAGAGTGTCTGCAAGCCAATCATAAGATCAAGATGACAAATATGACAAAATTAGATCAGCTTAAAACAGCAAATAACTTATCTGAATTTTCAGAAATAATTGGATACAAGCCAAAAAATTTATCATACATCATATACAAGATACCTGATAACAAAAAATACTATACCTTTTCAATAGAAAAGAAAAACGGCACTGAAAGAATGATTAACGCGCCGTGCGAAAGATTGAAAGAAGTGCAACAAAGAACGGCTCAGTTATTAAATATATGCTATACAGAGATATATGCCGTCAAAAAATATAGAAACTCGCTATCTCATGGCTTTCGACCTCACGAAACAATAAACATCGGAGAAAAGGACGAAGAGAAAGTTGCCTTCGGGATAAAGAGCAATGCAAAAAAACATAAAAACAAAAGATTTGTTTTCAATATTGACCTTGAAAATTTCTTTCCCTCCATAAACTTCGGAAGGGTACGAGGATATTTTATGGCAAGCAATGACTTTAAATTAAACCCAAAAGTTGCAACCTTAATTGCACAAATTGCCTGCCATAACAACGAGCTTCCTCAAGGAAGCCCCTGCTCCCCAATAATATCAAATTTCATTGGCCATATACTGGATGTGAGATTATCTAGAGTTGCAAAAACAGCCAAATGCACATATTCACGATATGCGGACGACCTCACATTTTCAACAAGAGAAAAATGTTTTCCTGAGTTAATCGCGGTTAAAGACGAAAATAATTCGTGGACACCAAGCAAAGTTATAACAGATAAAATTAATACAACAGGATTCAAGATAAACAATAAAAAAACATCCATGCAGCTAAATGCTTACCGCCAATCAGTAACGGGATTAACGACAAACAAGAAAGTAAACGTAAAAAAAGAATATTACAAACAAGCCCGCTCAATGTGCCACAATATATTTACATCCGGTAAATTTTATATTGGAAAGGAGATGAAATCTGGCTCGTTGAAAACACCCGCACCAACAGCACTAGGAACAAAAGACCAACTTCGCGGAGTATTAAGCTTCATTTACGACATCAAATCAGATCACGACGAGAGAGATATAAAAGAAAAGTGGAAAAACCCCACTGCCATACACAACTTGTATCGTAATTTTTTGTACTTTGACAAATTCCATTCACTTGAAAGACCTCTTATATTATGCGAAGGAAAAACTGATAACATATACTTAAAGTGCGCGTTAAAAGCCCTACACAAAAAATACCCCTCATTAATAGAGAAAAAAGATATCTTTGAATTAAAAATAGACTTTTTCAATTACTCAAAAATGAACATGGATATAATGCAATTTTCTGGAGGGACCGGGGACTTGGCAGCATTAATCCACCATTACAACGACAGAACAAAAATATTCAAATGCTCCGGAAAAAAATTCCCCGTTATTATTCTTGTCGACAATGACTCAGGTGCAAAACCTGTATTTGAAAAAGCAAAAAACATAATAAAATCATCTATTGACGGCAAAGATGAATTCTATCACATAACTCAAAATCTTTACTTAATCTCCATCCCGAGACCGTCACCAAAGATCGAAATGATGATTGAAAATTTATTTGAATCTAAAATATTAAAAACAAAAATAGGCGGAAAAGAACTGGAATTGGACGAAAAAAAATTCAACAAAACGAACCACTATGGCAAAAATATATTTGCAGAAAAATTAATAATGCAAAAGAGAAAAGAAATAAATTTTGAACAATTTTCAATAATTTTAGATAGAATTTGTGCAGCAACACTTCACCACAAAAGCATCTAAAATACAGCAAATAAAAAATCAACCAGCAGCATCTACTGCCAACCGTAATGGCTTCAAAATTTAATGCCGCTTACGGCATGGCACTATGGCGATGAAGACTAAAACGCCACCCCGTCCGGGAGACCTGCCATGCCCACCTCTTACGATAGCGACCGCCTGAAAAAGGCGGATTCTGCCAATATTTTGCATCCTGCCAGCGTCGTTGCCGATGTTGCGGCCAAAGGCCCGCGCATTATTGCAAAGGGTAAGGGATGTTTCATTACCGATACCGATGGCAAACGCCAGCTTGATGGTGTCGGCGGGCTTTGGTGTATGAATATCGGTTATGGTCGCCCCGAAATTGGCGATGCCATGAAAAAAGCATCGGACCAGCTGGGCTATTTCCACACCTTTGCCGGGCATTCCAACCCCGCGCAAATCGAACTGGCCGAACGGCTGGTGGCGAAAATGCCCGACCATATCAACAAGGTATTTTTTGGCAGTTCCGGGTCGGATGCCAATGACAGCCTGATGAAAATCGTGTGGTATTATAATGGCCTGCGCGGCAAACCGGAAAAACGCAAAATCATTTCCCGCCGTCAGGCCTATCACGGCACCACCATTGCCTCGGCCAGCCTGACCGGCCTTGCATCCTTTCACCGCAATTTCGGCCTGCCATTGGCCGAGGTGAAACACACCTCCCTGCCCCATTATTACCGCGAAGCCAAACCGGGCGAAAGCGAGCTGGAATTTTCCTACCGTCTGGCGTGCGAGCTTGAAGACATGATCATCGCCGAAGGCCCGGAAACTGTGGGTGCCTTCATTGCCGAACCGGTTATGGGCGCTGGCGGTGTTATCACCCCGCCCGAAGGCTATTTTGCCGCAGTTCAAAATGTGCTGAAAAGGCACGATATCCTGTTTATATGCGACGAGGTTGTGTGTGGGTTTGGTCGCCTGGGTGACTGGTTCGGCCACCGGGTGTATGACATTCGCCCCGACATGGTCGCCACCGCCAAAGGCATCACCAGCGGTTATTTCCCGCTATCGGCGGCGTTCATCAGCGATGATATCTGGAATGTTTTGCGCGAGGGGTCGGCGACACTGGGCGCATTTGCCCATGGCTTTACCTATTCCGGCCATCCGGTTGGGGCGGCGGTCGCCATGGCCAACCTTGACATTCTGGAAAACGAAAACCTGATCGGCAATGCCGCCGATGTTGGCGCGTATCTGCATCAGTCCCTTGCCGACGCATTGGGCGACCATGCCCATATTGGCGAAATTCGCGGACGTGGCATGATTGGCGCGATCCAGTTGATGGCGGATCGCGAGACCAGAACCGGCTTTGACCTTAAACACAAAATTGCCGCCCGCTGCGTTGCTGCAATTGGCGAGCTTGGTGTCATCTATCGCCCGCTTCCCACCGCCGACAGCATTGCATTTTCCCCGCCCCTGTGCCTGACACGGAACGAAGCCGACCAGATGGTCGATGCGCTGTGCAAAGGGCTTGATCAGGTGACTGGCGGGCTTAGCCGCGAAGAACGCAAGGGCCTGGCTGCCTAAAGCATATTTCCTTTAATATGCTTTAGGTCAACAAAATACAGGTGCTGTTTACGACCACACTGCCCCGGTTTGCTTTTTGCAACCGGGGTTCTTTCGTTCGCTCTCATTCCCCGCTACAATGCGCGGGCAACACGAGATTGGGCACAATGATAAAAATAGACGCGATCAACCATAAAATCCTGCGCGCCTTGCAGGCCAATGCCAAACTAACCAATCTTGCCCTGTCAAAACTGATTGGTTTAAGCCCCAGCCCCTGCCTGGACCGGGTGAAAAAGCTGGAACGCGAAAAGGTGATCAAGCGCTATCGTGCCGTGATCAACATTGAGAAGCTGTGCCCGCATGTCCGCGTCTTTGCCGAAATCACGCTGGAAGGCAAAGGGGCGGATGATTACACCAAATTCGCCGATGCCATCCGCGACATTCCCGAAGTGGTCGCCGGATACCGCATTTCCGGCCCCTATGATTACATGCTGTGCCTGGTCTGCCGCGATGTGCAGCATTACCATTCGCTGTCCGAGGAGATGATTTACGGCAACCTTGGCATCACCAAATTCATTGGTCACGTTGCGCTTGCCCAGACCAAAGCGTTCAAGGGCTTTCCGGTTTAATTTCCTGCCCTGACAATCACCCACCGCATTCAAGCCCTTTAATTGCACAAATTAAAACTGGAATTCGCCACAGAGACAACAAATTTAGTGTGAATTGTCAAATGGCGCTTGCATCGGAACGCAATCCGTATTACCCGGTTTGTAGTGGTGAAATTAATTCAATAACACTTTAAAAATGTTATTTACCGTCAGGAAAGACAATGCAGCCTAATCTGACCCATCTCCGCCAGCTAGAGGCAGAGAGCATTCATATCATTCGCGAAGTGGCGGCATCCTTTGAGCGCCCGGTGATGTTATATTCCATCGGCAAGGATTCATCGGTTTTGCTGCATCTGGCGCGCAAGGCGTTTTACCCGGCCCCGCCGCCCTTTCCCTTGATGCATGTCGACACGACCTGGAAATTTCGCGAAATGATCGAATTTCGCGACAAGGTTGCCGCACAATATGGTTTCGAGCTGATTGTGCACATCAATGAAGACGGTGTGAAACAGGGCATTGGCCCGTTCACCCATGGCTCTGGCGTGCATACCGATGTTATGAAAACCCAGTCGCTTAAACAGGCGCTGAACAAATACAAATTTGATGCAGCCTTTGGTGGCGCGCGCCGCGACGAAGAAAAAGCCCGTGCCAAGGAACGCGTGTTTTCCTTCCGCACCGAAACCCACCGCTGGGACCCGAAAAACCAGCGCCCGGAATTGTGGGACATTTACAATGCGCGCATCAACAAGGGCGAAAGCATCCGCGCCTTTCCAATCTCGAACTGGACCGAGCTTGATATCTGGCAATATATCTATCTCGAACAAATTCCGATTGTGCCGCTGTATTACGCCGCCAAACGCCCGGTTGTTGAACGTGATGGCACCCTGATCATGGTCGATGACGACCGGATGCCGCTCAAAGACGGGGAAGTGCCGGAAATGCGCTCTGTCCGGTTCCGCACCCTTGGCTGTTACCCGCTGACCGGGGCGGTTGAATCCGAGGCGGCAACCCTGCCCGACATCATTCAGGAAATGCTGCTGACCCGCTCTAGCGAGCGTCAGGGGCGCATGATCGACCATGACGAAGCCGGGTCGATGGAAAAGAAAAAGCAGGAAGGCTATTTCTAATGGCACATAAATCCGATTTGATCGCGGGTGACATTCTTGGCTACCTCAAGGCTCAGGAAGAAAAAAGCCTGCTGCGTTTCATCACCTGCGGCAGCGTTGACGACGGCAAAAGCACCCTGATTGGCCGCCTGTTGTGGGATTCCAAACTGATCTTTGAAGACCAGTTGGCAGCGTTGGAAGTAGATTCCCGCAAGGTTGGCACCCAGAACGGCGAAATCGATTTTGCCTTGCTGCTTGACGGGCTTCAGGCCGAACGCGAACAGGGCATTACCATTGATGTCGCCTATCGCTTTTTTTCGACCGACAAGCGCAAATTCATCGTCGCCGACACCCCGGGCCACGAACAATATACCCGCAACATGGCCACCGGTGCCTCGACCGCCGATGTCGCCGTGATCCTGATTGATGCCCGCAAAGGCATATTGACCCAAACCCGCCGCCACAGCTTTATTACCTCCCTTCTGGGTATTCGCAATGTGGTGCTGGCCGTCAATAAAATGGATCTGGTCAATTATGACCAAGCCACCTTTGACCGTATTGTTGGCGAATATCAGGAATTTGCCCAACAACTGAATTATGCCTCGATCCAGGCGATCCCGATGTCGGCTCTGCGCGGCGATAACATCATTGACTCCAGCCCCAATACCCCGTGGTATGACGGCCCCAGCCTGCTGGGTCATCTTGAAACGGTGGAAGTTGAACAGGAAGCGATCGAAAAACCGTTCCGCCTGCCTGTTCAATGGGTTAACCGCCCCAACCTCGATTTTCGTGGTTTCTCGGGCACGGTATCGTCGGGTGTTGTCAAACCGGGTGATAAAATTGTCGTTTCGTCCTCGGGGCAGACCAGCACGGTCAGGGAAATCGTCACCTATGATGGCAATCTTGACCAAGCCATTGCCGGACAGGCAATTACCCTGACACTGCAAGACGAAATCGACATTTCGCGCGGCGATGTTTTGGCATCCAGCGAGGCCCGCACCGATTATGCCGATCAGTTTGAAGCCCGCATCATCTGGATGCACGAAGACGAAATGCTGCCCGGCCGCCCCTATCTGATCAAGATGGGCGGGCAGCTTTCCGGTGCGCAAATCAGCACCCTGAAATACAAGGTCAATGTTAATACGCTGGAACATGTGGCGGGTAAAACGCTGGAACTAAACGAAGTTGGCATTGCCAATATTGCGGCTGACCGTGCACTGGCGTTTGATCCCTATGATGATAACCGCCATACCGGGCGTTTCATCATCATTGATCGTTACACCAACGCAACCGTTGGCGCGGGGATGGTCAACCATTCCCTACGCCGGGCCACCAATATCAAGTGGCAGGAAATGGATGTTAGCAAACAGGTGCGTGCCACCCAGAAAGGCCAAAAATCGGCTGTTCTGTGGTTTACCGGCCTGTCGGGTGCGGGTAAATCCACCATCGCCAATCTGGTGGAAAAAAAGCTCAATGCGCTGGGTAAACATACCTATAGCCTCGATGGCGACAATGTACGCCATGGCCTGAACAAGGACCTTGGCTTTACCGACGCCGACCGGGTAGAAAACATCCGCCGGGTCGGCGAAACCGCCAAGCTGTTTGTCGATGCCGGGCTGATCACACTGGTATCGTTCATTTCACCGTTCAAAAGCGAACGGCAAATGGCACGCAGCCTGCTTGAAGATGGCGAGTTTATCGAGGTATTTATCAATACCCCGCTAGAAGTCTGTGAAGAACGCGATGTGAAAGGCCTTTATAAAAAAGCCCGCGACGGCAAAATCGCCAACTTCACCGGCATCGACAGCCCCTATGAAGCCCCGGAAAACCCGGAGATTACGGTCAACACGTCAGACCAAAGTGCCGAAGACGCCGCCGAAATGGTGGTCAACCAGCTTGAAGAATTTGGCATTTTGGCCGCGTGGTTCCCGGACATCTGACCAGAAAAAACGGCTGCCATATTTCGCTTTTATCACCACCCGGCACCTTGTTGCCGGGTGTTTTTTTATGTGTCGCCCAAACAGACGTTGCGCGCTACACGCACATTTATTGACGCATAGCGCGCAAACATGAGAAGATGGAAGAAATACGGAAAGGAGCAAGCCTTGGCAGATACATCTCAGAAAATGGTCAAACGCCTGAACACGACGCTGCCAGATCCATTAGCACTCTATGTTGGTGAAATGACCGGCAAAGGCTCGCTTTACGAAACCCCAAGCGAGTTTATTCGCGATCTGGTGCGCAGACATATGGAAAGAACGCTTGAACACGAAAGCAAGGATATTCGTGCGATGCTTGTGCAGTCTGTGCAAGAAAACGATTATTCTGACTGGACAGACACCGACTTGGCCGATGCGCGCAAGGCTGCTGTTGAATAGGTTCTCATGTCCAGGATCATCCGTAGCGCAGCCTTCAAACGCCAGCTCATTGAAATCACATCCGGATATCGCACACGCGCGGGTTCAAAAACAGCCCTGAAATTTGTTGATAAAGTCGATGTCGGTATTCGCTTTATTGTCGAAAACCCCTTGGCCTGCGCTGTTTACACCCGCCTTGAAAACAAAGAGTTCCGAAAATGGAGCCTTCAGGATTTTCCGACATCTATCTTCTTCCGCCTTGATAGCGATGGCACCATTATCCTCGAAGCCCTTTACGCCCAAAGAATGAATATCACGGCTCGCCTGCCGAAAGCCTGACAGAAACGCCATCCCTTATTGATAACCGGGGTTCATTCCACCGCTTGCTCTTTCGATTTTTTACCAATCTCAAGTGCGGTATCCAGCAAAGGCTGGCAGCGTGAAATATCAAAGCGCAGATTGCTTTGGCGGGCATTGGCAAAAATGGCGCGCAAGGCATCATCACCAACCGGGGCGGCCAGGGCGCCAAAGGCATTTTGTAAAAACGCATGATACTGTTCTGGCAGCGGAGCCAGATTGTTTTTGCGGTTAAACAGATACATTTCTGACAGCTTGAAATTCTGTTCCATGTTGCGATACAGAATTGTCTGGTAATTCGCGTGCATTTCGAGTTCGCCGTATCTGTTTACAAACAGGATCGGGAACATCACGGCAAGTTCGGGCAAATAGCGATTGGCATAAACCTGCCCGCCCCAGTATTTCTCTGCCAGCTTGCCATACATGTTATAGTCGCGAATGCCATAAAAACCGGACTTCGCCCACGGTAAAATCTCGATCTGCGGTTTGCTGGGGTTCACCGTATCATTGGCAACATCAACATACAGATTGCCAATCTGAAACGCGTTCTGGAAATAATTGTTGCGCAAATTTCCCCATACCCGTTTGGCAATGCCACCATTGGCACAAAAATCCCGCAGGGCCTTCATCGCCGGTGTGGTCGGGTTATGGATCTGATTTTGCAACAAATCGCGCACCCCCTTGGTAATCTCAAGGCAATAGCCCTTGGGGTAGGTTCGGCGCGGGTTATTGCGGACTTCAGCCGAATTTTTGTAACTGTTATCAAAGGCCGTGCGCAATTGCTGAAGATCAGCCCTCAACCCCTCTATATGCGGAGCCAGATATGTTTTTGACAATTTGTTCTGGCGAAAATTAATCTCCGCCGGTGTTTCCTCGTCAGCACGGGTTGCGATTTGCTCAAGGGTCAGTTCCTGCACGGCCATCAAGTCTGCCTTTGTTTCCAATTTGCGTTATCAACACCACCATACACAGCATCGCGCGAACGATCATGCTCAAAACATATCAACACACATTATCGCGCACGGCGGCACCTGCCTGCCCACGAAACAAAACCAGAAGTTTCCAAAGCCATCCAACGTCAACGGCCCGGCTTCCTGCCGTGACAAAAAAAATTCATTTATGCAAAATCCCGCCATTTCTCGCGTGAAATGGATCATAGGCAGGGGGGCACAGCGCCCCTTTCATCAGGTTTTTCATTGCGCCAAACGTTTCTAAACCCCATCTTATCATTAAGACTTTTAGACAGGGTCCGTAACCGGAAATTCAGGATCGCACGTAAAAAACATTCAAACATTGCTGTTTGCCCAAGCACGCAGTTTCACCGCCCCGGTCACCCTCCGGCATTGGTTCTGCCAACAGGTGATTTGCCCTGCAAAGGTCGCGATTTCAACCGGGGATTTACAAAAATCCTCAATTGCTTTCCCCGAACGATTAAACTGGAAAGATATATGCCTGTGACGACCAACGCCCCGGCCCCCGAAACACAGCCGCATCACGACGATATTATATATCCGTCACTGATCCCGTTTTCACTGGCGCATCTGGCGTGTTTTGCCGCCATCTGGACCGGCATCACGTGGCAAGCCGCCGTGCTGGGCCTTGTGTTATATGTGGTCCGCATGTTTGGCGTAACAGGCGGTTATCATCGTTATTTTTCCCATCGTGCTTTTGCCACCAGCCGTTTTTTCCAGTTTGTGCTGGCCGTGCTGGCGCAAAGCAGTGCGCAAAAAAGCGTGTTGTGGTGGGCGGCCAAACATCGCCATCATCACAAATATTCCGACACCGTGGACGATGTGCATTCACCGCGACACAAGGGCTTTGTCTATAGCCATGTCGGCTGGATTTTTGCCCGCAAACACGACACTGCAGACCTTTCGGTTGTCAGCGATTTAACCCGCTATCGTGAACTGATGTGGTTACATAAATTTGAAACCGCCCCGGCCATTCTGCTGGCAATTGCCTGCTTTTTCATTGCCGGTTGGTCCGGCCTTGTTGTCGGCTTTTTCTGGAGCACGGTTGCCTGCTATCACGGCACATTCGGCATTAATTCGCTGGCCCATGTCCGGGGCAGCACGCGCTATGTCACCGGTGATGATTCCCGCAATAACTGGCTGCTGGCGATTTTCACCCTGGGCGAAGGCTGGCACAATAATCATCACGCCTATCAAAGCAGCGCCCGGCAGGGGTTTCGCTGGTGGGAATATGATCCGACCTATTATGCCCTGTGCCTGCTGTCGTGGGTCGGGCTGGTGCGTGATTTAAAACAGCCGCCCCAACAAGTGCTGCGCAATGAACAGCGCCTTGGCACCAAGGTGATCAACCGTGCCGCCGAACAACTGGCCGCCCATTTTGATTCCGACCGTATCGCCAGGGCGATCTGCAATTCCCTGCATGGCCCGGAATTGCAGAACCTGCAACAGGCGTTGACCAATGCGCGGGATCGCACCAGCGACGCCCTGAACGGGCTTCATCTACCGCATCTTCCCAGCCGCGATGAATTTATGGCAACCGCCCGGCAAATGTTCGCCAAGACCAAATCGCTAGATGACATTATCGACCGTGCCTATGACTATTTCCTGGCATCTGTCGGCAACCGTCTGGCAGCAGTACCTGTCCCGGCCAAATAACATTTGCCTTGCGATCATCGAACAACGACACAATTTTTCACCCCCGGCACGATAGCGCGCCGGGGGTTTATTATTTGCAAGCGTCATCGCCCCACAAAACCGCAAGCCATGTTAAAGCGCATTTCGGGTCAAAAACATCTCCAGTCCATCCATCGCCCGATGGATAAGGTCTTCCGATACAGCGTAGCAGGCCCGGATATAGCCTGCCCCCTCTGGCCCGAAGGCCTCGCCCGGTGCCAGGCCAATGCCTTCGTCACGCAACAGGTTTTTGGCAAATGAAAGCGTATCAGACACACCATCAACCTTGAAAAACGCATAAAAGGCGGCTTCGGCCTCGGGCAGCATAATACGCGGCATGTTGGATAATCGTTCAACCAGCACCTTGCGCGAGCGGGCATAGCGATTGCGTGCAGACACCACAAAATCCTCGCCATCGCGCAGGGCAACAATGCCCGCTTGTTGAATAAACCCGGCCGGGCAGGACACATTAAATTCCATCAGTTTTTCAAGCTCGCCGGTAATGGCGGCAGGTGCCGTAATCCAGCCCAGCCGCCAGCCTGTCATCGCCCATGCCTTGGAAAAACTGTTAATAACCATGATACGGCGGTTCTCCGTCATAAACGGCACAAAGGACGGCGCACAATCCTGCCCGTTATAAACCAGGCGGGCATAAACCTCGTCGGCGATGATCCATATGCCATGTTTGTCGGCAAATTCTACCAACCGCACCTGGTCTTTGGCGGGCATCATCCAGCCGGTCGGGTTATTGGGCGTATTTAACAAAATGACCTTTGTTTTCGCGCCACACGCGGCAAACAATGCCTCAAGATCAAGCTGCCAGCCGCCATGTCCATGTCCCCCGGTGCCGTGCGCGCGCAAGGGCACCGTGCTAACATCGGCGCCCAACACACGGGGAATGGCAACAATATTGGGCCAGATCGGTGCCGTGGTCACCATATGGTCACCCGCCCCCAGCACCGCCTGCAATGTCACCATCATCGCGTTCAGACCCGATACCGTGACAATGACATTTTCCGGGACCAGCGCGGTTTGATAAAGCCGGTTCATATAGCCTGCCAATGCCTTGCGAAGCGGCGCGATCCCGGCATTGGGCTGATAAAATGTATCCCCGGCCGCCAGGGCATTAATGGCGGCCTGACGGATAAATTCCGGCGTTGGCTGGTCGGGTTCGCCAAACCACAAAGGCACAACATTTTCCCGCCCCATGCCCAAATGGGCAACTTCACGAATTTGTGACGGCACTATATCGCGCACCACCTGACGAATGCCTTGATGGACGAAAGGGCTGCGGGCCGCAAAATCATTGGCGCTCATAATAAAGGGGCTCCTGTCATCAAAACAATCTGATGCACAATTTCAGCGCGAAAAGGGGCATCGGGTCAACACGCATTTAAGTAAATATCCCAAATCGCTCACTTTCATTCCGGAAGGGTCAAATCCAAAATCCTCTGCGGCCAAACAGCCATGCCTTTTGCACATAGGTTCTTTGCTGCCCCTATGATTGACATTTTAAATGCAGTAAAAGGATAATCTACCACACCATTTTCAGTGGACAACCACCCACCCCTCCAAGATCGGACCTGTTTCCATGCGTGATACGCCTGCTTCTGCGAAGAATTCATCGGGCTGGACCCTGTTTTTGCCCAAACTGGTAACCGTTTTCCGCGAAGGATACGGCTTGGCAGATTTGCGCCAGGATGCAATCTCGGGGTTAACGGTGGCGGTGGTTGCCCTGCCCTTGTCGATGGCGCTGGCCATTGCCAGTGGTGCCAGCCCGGATAAAGGCCTGATCACGGCCATTATCGCCGGTTTCGTCATTTCGGCATTTGGCGGCAGCCGGTTTCAAATTGGCGGGCCGACCGGGGCGTTTGTGGTTGTGGTGTTCAATGTCATTGCCCAATACGGCTATGACGGGTTGATCATTGCCACTTTGATGGCCGGGATCATGCTGATCATTGCCGGACTGGCGCGGTTTGGCACCTGGATCAAATATATCCCCGAACCGGTGGTTACCGGGTTTACATCCGGCATTGCCGTGATCATTTTTACCAGCCAGATCAAAGATCTGTTCGGGCTGAAAATGGCCGAAATGCCGGCCGAGTTTATTGCCAAAATCGAGGCCATGTGGCAGGCACGCGATACCCTGGACCCTGTTAACCTGGCAATTGCCGTGGGCGCGCTGGCCGTGATCATCCTTGCCCGGCGCACCGCCCCGAAATTACCCAGCTTTTTAATCGCGGTCACCATCGCGTCACTCATTGTGGCCGCAGGCAACCTGCCGGTTGATACCATTGGCTCGCGTTTTGGCGGTATTTCGGCCAATATCGGCCTGCCGCACCTGCCAACGATCACAATGGCCCGCATCATGGAACTGATGCCCAGCGCCTTTACCATTGCCTTTCTCGCCGGGATCGAAAGCCTGCTTTCCGCCATGGTCGCCGATGGCATGACCGGGCGGCGTCACCGCTCGAACTGCGAACTGGTGGCACAGGGTTTGGGCAACCTGGTGTCGGGTGTATTTGGTGGACTGCCCGCCACAGGGGCCATTGCGCGCACAGCAACCAACATTCGTTCCGGGGCAAAATCACCCGTTTCAGGCATGTTGCACGCCGTATTTTTGCTGATTTTCATGCTGGTTCTGGCCCCGCTGGCCAATTACATTCCGCTGGCCGCCCTGGCCGCGGTGTTAATGGTTGTCGCCTGGAATATGAGCGAGATAGACCGTTTCGCCCGCTTGCTGCGCGGCCCGATTGGCGACCGGCTGGTGTTAATCGTTACCTTCGGGCTTACCGTCATGGTCGATTTGACTGTGGCCATTCAGGCCGGGGTGGTGCTGGCTGCCATCCTGTTCATGCACCGCATGTCTGAAAGCGTGATCATTTCGCAAACCTCGGCCAGCGATGCCGTGGGCGATGATGTTTCCTCCTCCGCATCCTCGCGGGTGTTAATCCGCCAGGATCAGCCTGATGCAACGTCCGACCGGCCCATTACGCGGGAAGGTATCCCCGACAATCTTGAAATTTACCGCTTGTCCGGCCCGCTGTTTTTTGGCGTTGCCAACCGCTTGACCGACGTGATTGACAGTGTGGCAGGGTACCCGCGCGACTTTATTTTATGTATGGATGATGTCCCCATGATCGATGCCAGTGGCGCATCGCGCATTGAACATTTCGTCTCGACCTGCAATCGCCACGGCACCCGGCTGTTTTTATGCGGCTTGCGCCCACAACCCCAAAAGGTTCTGGCTGGCATGGGCATCCTTGATCGAACCGGCCTGCATGTCGAAGCCGATATCGCTGCTGCATTGCAAAAAATTACACAGCCTTCTGCCGCCTAGGCGATTGGCAAAACCTGTATATCAGCCAAAAGACACAGCCCCGGACAGAAAAATCTGCTCCGGGGTTTTTGCTGTTTTTTACCCGTGAAATGACACGCAACACCTCGCAAACACCCCGCCACCTGCCGGTTTGAAGGACCTTCACAGGTGCATCGCCTGATATCGAATTTGCGACAAACAACGTCAAGAACCGGAATAAAACTTTGCGATCACATATTTTTTTGGAAACCTGTTTCAAATTACGACGTTTCAATTAACATGGCAGAACATTCAGACATTCCACCGTGGCCGCAAGAGCCCTTCATTCATTCCTGACTGACCGGACAGACAAGAATTAGTGCAAGATGGCTGGAAGTTTGTACAATCAATAATTGTGAAATCAGGGAACTTTTATGTCAGAAGTGGTGATCTCGGCCCGCTCGGTCAGCAAGCGATTTGGCAGTGGCACGCATGCTGTCCATGCATTAGACGATGTTTCGGTTGATATTTTCCAAAACGAATTTTTCACCATGCTCGGCCCGTCTGGCTGCGGTAAAACCACTTTGCTGCGCCTTATTGGCGGGTTTGAACAAACAACAACCGGCGAAATTGCGCTGGAAGGCCAGGTTTTAAACGACCTGCCACCGTTCAAACGGCCGATTAATACGGTTTTTCAATCTTATGCCCTGTTTCCGCATTTAACCGTGCGCCAGAACATTACCTTTGGCCTGGAAATGCAAAATATCTCGCGCCAGAATGCCGCCAAACGCGCCGATGAAATGCTGGAGCTGGTGCGCCTGTCGCAATTTGGCGACCGCCAGCCCAGCCAGCTTTCAGGCGGGCAACAACAACGTGTTGCCCTGGCCCGCGCCCTGGCCCCTGCCCCAAAGGTTTTACTGCTTGATGAACCGTTATCAGCCCTTGATTTGAAATTGCGCAAGGAAATGCAGATCGAACTAAAACGTCTGCAAACCGAAACCGGCATTACCTTTGTGTTTGTCACCCATGACCAGGAAGAAGCCCTGACCATGTCAGACCGCATTGCGGTGATGCAATCGGGTAAAATCTTGCAAATTGGCACCCCGCGCGACATTTACGAAACCCCGACCCACCGCTTTGTTGCCGACTTCATTGGCGACAGCAACTTTTTGCATGGCGACATCAAACAAAATGGCGGCCATGCTGTACTTGCACTCCCGGGCGGGCAACATGTCAGCCTTGCTGATGTGGATACGGGCGCACGCCTGTCAAAAACGGCCACCATCGCCATCAGGCCCGAACGTTTGATGGTGCACCCCGTCGGGGTTGCCGAAACCACCTACACCACCTTGCGCGGCAAAATCGCCGATGTGGTCTATTTTGGGACCGACACCACCTATCACATCGCCATCGACGATCAGACCGCACTTTTGGCCCGGGTGCAAAACCGCGATGGCAGCACAATACCCTTTGCCCAAGGCAACGATGTTAACATTACCCTGCCATCGGGTGCCATTCGCGTGCTGGTGGATTAACTCATGGAAATATTCACACGTCACAAACGTTTTTGGCTGATCGCCCCTGCCGTTGTTTATATCGGCTTTTTCATGGGCCTGCCGCTGGTGCAAATGGCCTATGTTTCAATTCTGGAACGCGGGGTCAATGGCGGGGTTGAATGGGGGAACTTCTCGTTTGAATCCTATATCTCGTTCATTTTTGAACGCGATCTGATGGATAATTTGATGGTCAATACCGACTATCTGCAAATTTTCCTTCGCTCGTTCGAACTATCTGCCATTACCACGGTTCTGGCCCTGATCCTTGGGTTCCCCACCGCGTTTTACATTGCCATGCAGCCGCAAGGCCGGCGCAACATGTTTATCTTTCTGGTCACCATTCCGTTCTGGACCAACATTTTGGTGCGCAACTATGCCTGGATGCTGTTATTGCGCAATGGCGGGCTGATTGACAATTTACTGGCCTATTTTGGCATCGATACCGGCGGGCTGGATATTCTCTATACCCCCTATGCCGTCTCCATCGGGCTGACTTACACCTATTTGCCCTTCATGGTGCTACCGATTTATGCCAGCCTTGAAAAACTGGATCATCGCCTGATCGAGGCGGCCTTTGACCTGGGTGCGAACAAGCGCAAGGCCATGACACGCATCATTCTGCCCCTGGCAGCCCCTGGCATTGTTGCCGGTGCCATCCTTGTTTTCATTCCCAGCCTGGGGGCATTTGTTACGCCCGAATTGTTAGGCGGCGGTAAATTCATGATGATCGCCAATCTGATCGGCAGCCAGTTTGGGGCGGCACGCAACTGGCCGTTTGGCTCCGCCCTTGGTTTCGTGTTGCTGGCGATGGTGTTGCTAGCGATGATGGTCTATTCACTGAAATTCAAAAAAACGGCGAAGGACGCATCATGAAAGTCGATCGCGCCAATCCGCTCTGGCGGTTTCACGGCATTACGCCCATGGCGATTTTCTTTTTCGCCTATCTGTATTTGCCAATTATTGTGTTGCTGGTGCTGTCCTTTAATGAAAACCGCCTCGCCACCATCTGGACCGGGTTTTCAACCAAATGGTACAGCGTTGTTCTGGGCAATGACGACATTCTGCGCGCGGCAAAAAACTCGCTGGTCATTGGGTTATCGGCAACCGTTCTTGCCACTTTTGCCGCCACCCTTGCGGCCATGGGCATGGCACGCGGGCGGTTTCGCGGCGAAGGCGGGGTTGCCGCCATGCTGACCCTGCCGCTGCTGGTACCCGAAATTGTTACCGCCATCGCAACCTTGCTGTTTTTCATCGTCATTGGTGTCAAGCTGGGGCTGATCAGCATCATTGTCGCCCATACAGTATTTTGCATTCCCTTTGCCTATCTGCCCATTCGCGCCCGGCTTGAGGGCATGGACCCCGCCTTGATCGAGGCGGCAAACGACCTGTATGCCAACGAATGGCAGGCCTTTAAGCGCATCACATTCCCGCTATTATGGCCGGGTATTTTATCTGGCGCGATGTTGTCTTTCATCATCTCGCTCGACGATTTTGTGATTTCGTATTTTGTTGGCGGGGCCGGGTCCACCACCTTGCCAATTTACATTTTCGGCATGATCCGCATTGGCATCACGCCCGAGGTCAATGCCGTTTCGGCCCTGATGCTGATCATATCGATCCTCTTTGTCAGCATCTCGTTTTTGATCGACCGGATACGCTATTAGGCGTTGATGCCGGTTGTTTAACCCGATGAAAACGCATGCGGTTTGGGGACGGGCCGTACGCCACAACACAAATCATTCCGTCCGTTCAGGGAGTTTTAAAATGAAACTGCGTTCTATCCTTTTAGGGGCATCCGCCTTTGCGATGCTTTGTGTTGGTGCCGGCACGGCCAAAGCCGACGGCGAACTGTTTTTCTATAACTGGTCAAACTATTTCCCGCCCGAACTGTTTGAAAAGTTTGAAAAGGAAACCGGCATCAAAGTAACGCTGGATGTCTATGATTCCAACGAAACCATGCTGGCAAAACTGCAAGCCGGTGCTTCGGGATACGACATTGTTGTGGCGTCAGACTATATGGTCGATGTCATGATCAAGGAAAAGCTGGCAACCGAGTTCGACGCCAAAAACCTTGAAAACTTCAACAATGTCGCCAAACCGCACGACACCATGAAATACGACCCGGAGCGCAAATATTCTGTCACCTATTTGTGGGGCACCACCGGCTTTACCTATGATTCCGCCGTGGCCAAAGAAAAGCTCGACGATAGCTGGAAAGAGTTTTTCGAACCGCGCGAAGAATTCCAGGGCAAAATTGGCGCATTGAATGACGAAGTCGAAATGTATGCCGCCGCCGCCTATTATGCCGGGGTCGACAAATGCACCGAAGACCCGAAGGAAGCGCAACAAATCCTCGATATTTTGCAAAAACAAAAACCCTATGTCGCGGTTTACAGTTCCGAGGGCACCATTGACCGCATGGCCGCCAAGGAAGTTTCGATGCATATGCAGTGGAACGGCGCATCCCATCGAACGAAGGAAAGCCTGCCCAGTGCCGTTTTTGTTTACCCAAAAGAAGGGCTTAGCTTCTGGTCAGATCACTTCATTATCCCGACGGGCGCACCCGACTTTGAAAATGCCAAAACATTCATTAACTGGATGATGCAGCCCGAAAATGCCGCTGCCGCGTCGAACTATACCGGTTATATGAATGGCATTAAGGGATCGGATGCCTATCTTGACGCGGCCTTAAAGGCTGATCCGGCTGTGAACATGCCCGAGAAATATGCCGATCGCCTGGTTGCCGGTAAAAACTGCACGCCCAAGGGCCGCGATTTACGCAACCGCGTCTGGACCAAGCTGAAAAGCTGATCTTGCGCGCCGCCACCGCCAAATCCCGAAATGGCCGCCGGAAATCCTGCTTTTCCGGCAGCCATCTCTAGCTTACCGACCCAGCCCCGCCCCGCACGAACAATGGACGTCCCCATGCCCCATGATCTGACCGACACCATCAATATCGCCCTGTGGGCCACCAATCTGGGCGTATCCCTGACCGGGATTGACGACTGGATCAGTCATATTGACCGTAAAATGAAACAGGCCCGTGCCGACGGGGCCAACATTTTTGTCATGCCCGAATATGCCAGCGAACAATGGATGGCCTTTAAGCCCGATGGCCTGCGCCCCGAAGACGAAATGGCATGGATGGCCGACCTTGCCCCCACAGCCATGGATGCGGCAACCACCCTTGCCACCCGCCATGACATGTTGCTGGTGGCAGGCAGTATGCCCTGGCACATTGGCGATGACCCGCGACGCGGCCAAACCAACCGCGCGCTGGCCTTTTTGCCCGATGGCAAAATCATCGCGCAAGACAAACTCAGCCTGACACCGGGCGAACAGGAACCCGATAGCTGGAACCTGACACCGGGTAAAAAATTATCGATCTTTGAATGGTGCGGTTTGCGCATTGCCATTCTGATCTGTCTGGATATCGAAATGCCTGCCCTGTCCTGCCTGCTGGCCAAACAGAATGTCGATCTTGTTCTGGTCCCTTCCATGACCGGCAAGGCATCGGGCTATCACCGTGTGTTTAGCTGTGCCAAGGCCCGCGCGGTAGAACTGATGTGCGTTGTTGCTGCTTGTGGCACCACCGGCACGGCGATTAACACCACCCAAAACCCCACCAATTACAGCGGTTGTGCTGTTTACATTCCGTGCGAACCCGATTTGGGCCATACCGGCATTTTCGCCGCAACCACCCCTGATGGCGGCGACGGGGCCGATGGCCCGGTTTTACTGGCCCGCGATGTGCCGGTCGGCAAAATTCGCCAGTTGCGCGCAGGCGATGCCGAAGTCTGGCCGGGGAACTGGTCGGCCAAACAGGTCGAAATCGTCAGTGCCTAACCTTCGGCGGTGACAACGCCCAAAAGCCTGCTCAAATGGCCCCTGCGTTATTTTTCAAATGGACCTTCGCATGGGGCCAATTTAACCCCACATTGCGCGCAACCTTTGCATTAACAGGATAAGCGCCATGACAACACCAAAGCCGCATAACACGTTCGACCAGCCCGTTGGCGTTCCCGTGCAAAACTGGCAGCCCTGTGTGCTTCCGCCCGCCACGGCCATGACCGGGCACCATTGCCGGGTGGAACCGATTGATCCGGCAAAACATGCTGCCGACCTGTTTGCCGCCAACAGAGCCGCCGACGGCGAAGACCGTTTTACCTATTTGCCAACCAGCCCATTTGAAAGCATTGAAAGCTACCGCAATTGGCTGGAGACAATGCGTGGCCCGGACCCGATGCTCCATGCCATTATTGACCTTGCCACAGAAAAGGCCGTTGGTGTTGCCGCCTTCATGCGGTTTGATACCGCAAATGGCAGTATGGAAGTGGGCCATATCAATTATAGCCCTGCCCTTGCCAAAACCATTGCCGCAACCGAAGCCATGTTCCTGATGATGAAACGTGCTTTTGAAGAATTGGGTTATCGTCGCTATGAATGGAAATGTGATGCCTTGAACGCACCTTCGCGTGCTGCTGCCACACGATACGGCTTTACATATGAAGGTACATTCCGCCAGCATCTTGTCTACAAAAACCGTAACCGTGACAGCGCGTGGTTTTCTGTTATCAGCCCGGAATGGCCCATAATCCGTGCCGCCTTCGAAGCCTGGCTTAACCCGCAAAATTTTAACGCCAGTGGCACGCAGATAGCCCGCCTGCAAGATTTGCGGCACGCCCTTGCCAACAGATAAACCTGCCCGACACAACCGCTTTGCAAACGCCGCCGCCATCAGGCGGCGTTTTTTATGGCACATTTGATACAGGCCGATGCCCCTGACAGATCAATTTTTGGCCCAAGCGCCCATTGTCATCATCCCATGATTATGCAACGGGTTAAAGGCAGGGTATAAAGGCACTTGGCCCTTTCGCAAACCGGAGCCCGTGATGTTTGATGCCCGCCTGCGCCCCCTGATCGATCCGCCGCTTAACGCGCTGGCCCGTCGCCTGTCGGGCAGTAACGTTACCCCCAACATGGTCACCGCACTGGGGTTTCTGATCGGTTTAATGGCAGCCTTTGCGCTGGTTATTCAACAATATTACACTGCGGCATTCCTGATCGTGCTAAGCCGCCTTGCCGACGGCATGGACGGTGCCATTGCCCGCCATGCCGCCCCGCGCAGTCGCCACCCCAATGCCAAAACCCAGGAAAGTGACCTTGGCGGTTATTACGACATTGTCGCCGATTTTCTGTTTTATTCCGGCATGGTTCTGGCCTTTGCCGTTGGGCGCCCGGAAAATGCGTTAATGGCGGCATTCCTGATTTTCTGTTTTGTCGGCACTGGCAGCAGTTTTTTGGCCTATGCCATTGTGGCCGCCAAACGCGGCGACAACCACGAAAAACAGGGTAAAAAAAGCTTTTACTATCTAACCGGCATTACCGAAGGCAGCGAAACCATCGCCGTCTTACTGGCTTTTTGCATTTTTCCGGCCTGGTTCACCCCGATTGCAGGCATTTTTGGCGCATTGTGCCTGATCACAACGTTTGGTCGCGTTTTGCAGGCAACCCGGGATTTTGGCTAACCCCGCCCGATAAAAATATAAAACCATATCTTTGCTTTAAATCCGACTGCCTGATCTTGACGTACCCAAAACGCGATACCTAATACAAACGTATATAAATGTGTTATCTTGTGAAACTGATATCATTCGTTTGGTCAAACGAATAAAGCAGAAGGGTTTCCTCCCTTGAGTAACGACGAATTTGTTTTTCTCGACGAAGACGATCATGCGCCGTCGCCACCCGGGCGAAAAACACACCCCGTAACATCGACGTCCTGGCGCATCCTGGTTGTCGATGACGATATTGATGTGCATGAAATCACCGGTCTGGCCCTGGACAATCTTGCCTTCCTCGGCCGCCCCGCACAGCTTTTGCACGCCTATAGTGCGCAGGAAGCCAAACAAATTCTGGCGACGGAAAAAGACGTCGCCATCATTTTGCTCGACGTTGTCATGGAAACCAGCGACGCAGGGTTAAAACTGGTTGGTCATATTCGTGAAGATTTGGGGATGCGTAATGTTCGTATCATTCTACGCACCGGCCAACCGGGCCAGGCCCCGGAAATGGACGCGATCACCAAATACGATATTGATGACTACAAAACCAAAACAGAACTCACCCGCAACAAGCTGTTTACCTCCATTACCACGGCATTGCGCTCGTTCGAGCGCATGCAAAAGCTTGATGCAAACCGGGCGGGCCTGGAAAAAATCATTGCCTCCAGCAACGAGTTTTTATCGCGGCGCGGATTACGCAATTTTGCCGAAGGTGTGATCACCCAGCTTTCCAGCCTGATGCATGTCCGCCCTGAAGGGCTGGTTTGCGCCATTGGCGGCGGCGAACATCTTGACCTTGTCGATGACCCGCCCCGTACAACCACAGGCCAAATTCAGATCATTGCCGCCGCGGGCCGATATAGCGACATGATCGGTCTCGATCTTGAAGAACTGCACGCAAACGACATTGTTACGGCGTTGCGCGAATGCATGATCCGCCAGGAAACCATTATTCTGCCCGGCTGTGTCGTTCTGTATCTTTATGTCCGCGAGGGTTACACCCTTGCCGCCTATATTGGCACGCCCGAACCGGTCAGCAGCCTTGACCAGCATTTATTATCGGTTTTTTGCGGCAACATGACCCTGTGCGCCGAAAACATTCAACTGGTCGAAAAACTGAAACGTCGTGCCTATATCGACGAGTTAACCAACCTTGCCAGCCGCACGGCCATCCTTGACGCCATGACAGCGGTTTTGAACGACCCGAACCCGGAACCCAATTCGCTGATCCTGATCGATTTGCAACTGTTTTCCGAAATCAACGATGTGCTGGGCCACACCTATGGTGACCACTTGCTCAATGCTGTCGGCAAACGTCTTTCAACGGTGTTACCTGACTGCATTGTTGGCCGAATTGCGGCCGACCTGTTTGCCGTCGTTGGTCGCAGTGAAATGCTCACCCAGGTTTCGATGTCGGCCATTTTTACCGCCCCCTTTACCATCGGGCATTTCGAAATTCCCATTCGGGTTGCCGCCGGGTCGACCCAACTGATACCCGACGGTCAAACCGCCCTGGACTGTATGAAGCAGGCCTATATTGCCCTGAAACGGGCAAAATCAAGTGGCTTTGGCCAAGTCACCAAATATGACCCGCAACTTGCCGCGGTGACCCGTGAACGGGCAAAACGGCTGGGCGATTTGCAAATGGCGATCGAACGCAACCAGCTTGAAGCGCATTATCAGCCCCTGATCGATTTTAAAACCGGTACACCCTGCGGGATGGAAGCCCTGATCCGCTGGCGCCGCGACGATGGCATTCTGGTTCCGCCATGCGAATTTATTCCGCTGGCCGAATATTCCGGACTGATCCGCCAGATTGGTGACTGGGTCTTGCGTGAAGCGCTGGACATGATCGGCAAGGTTCACGCAGCGGGTTTCCCCGACATGCGGGTGTCGATCAATGTGTCAAAGGTGCAAATGGTTGCCGACAATTTCCTCGACAACCTGCAACGCCAACTGACCCAGTCAAAAATCGCACCGCAATTTGTGGAAATCGAAATTACCGAAAGTGCCTGTGATATTGGCATCGCGGATCTTGAAACACTGCTAGGCCGTATTCGCGCCCTTGGGATTTCGATTGCCATCGATGATTTTGGCACCGGGTTTTCGTCATTGTCCTATCTGGACCGCCTGCCCGTCGACAAACTTAAAATCGACCGCTGTTTTGTCACCCCGCTTGATGACGACAACGACACCAGCCGCATTGCCGAACTGATTATCCCGCTGGGGCAACGTCTGGGCATGAAAGTGGTCGCGGAAGGCATTGAAACCGAAAAACAGGCGCAAAAATTACGCGATATGTCCTGTGATATCGCGCAGGGTTACTTCTATGGTTACCCGATGCCAGCCGACAAATTTCTGGCGTGGCTCAAAAATCCTCCTGCCGTTGTATCAGTGCTGCCAGCGCAACCGGCAACGCCATGATCCGTTTTCCCGCTTTAAAAGCCATGGTGTTGCCTGTCGTCTTGATGCGGGCGGGATGCGGCGACCCCGAACCGGTTAAGACAGGTTTTATCGCCAGGTTAAAACGCCAGGCCAGGAACGGCGTCACGCTTAAGAAAGCAGTGCTGCAATTACGCGATGTTCAAGGCTTGCAACAATTGTTGAGCTTTAACGCGCATGGCGACCGCGAACGCCAAAATTTTCACATCACCATCCAAAACGGCCAGTTTGTCAGACAATGAAAATCATCCGGCCTTATCCGTTTCGAACCTGGCTGATCATGCTGTTGTTCGCAACGTCGCTGTTCACTTTTCTGGTGGTGGGCAGTCTTATTTTGCTGGTGAAGATTCCGCAAATCCGCGCCACGCATCAATCATCCATCGTCCAGGCTGCGTCGGAAATCACCAACCGCGTCGAAACAGTGCTGAACTTTGTTGAATCGGACCTCGACCTTGTCGGTCGTATGCTGGCCCTGCTACCGCATGACGATATTCAAAAAGCCATTTCCCACACGCGCGAGGGCCGGTTTGATGCCCTTTATATCATTCACAAAAACGGTGAATTGTCGGCGGCCTATATCCGCGATACCAACGAAAACCGTCGGGGCGAGCTTTCCGGCCTCGATCTGTCAGACAATATTCTGTTTCAGGAGGCTGTGACGTCGGGCCGGACGGTTTGGAGCAACCATTACCTGTCGGTCATCACGGGTAAAATGACCGAGGCCGTCGCCATCCAGGCGTCAGAAAATGGCGATATCATAATTGGCGAGCTATCGATCCGCCAGCAGATAAAACTGGACCACAGCTTTGCCAGCAACCTGTCGATCCGTTTTTCCATCCTTGATAGCAACGGTGAAATCATCGCCGACAGCGACCACGACGCCCTTGGTCAAACCGACATACCCGAGGTTACACAATTTATCGCGCAGGACCACGGGCGCTCGGGTTTGGGACATGTCGTTATAAATGATGTCGAATATGATATGGCATCAAGATATTCCGATATTCTGGGCTGGCACTTCACCGCGCGTGTTCCCATCGGCCTCGACAACCCGGAAATTCGCAGTCTGACCGAAATAGTCATCGCCTGTTTTGGCGGGTCGCTGATCATTGGCCTGATCATGGTGTCGTTATGGGCGCATGTAATGGTATCGCCGGTAAACGGGCTTGTTGATCATGCATCCCGTATAGCGCGCGGGGCCATTTTGCCTGCCCGCAAAAAAGGCGGAGTTTACGAATTTAACCAGCTTTCTTCGGATCTCGACAGCTTGGCAACCGCCGTTCGCATTCGCCAGCAGGAACTGGGCCGATTAAATGACAGGCTGGAACTGCGCGTTCGTGAACGCACCGCCGAACTTGAACATATCAACACCGAACTGTCATCGACCCTGCAGGAACTTGGCGTGACACAGGATGAACTGGTGCAATCGGAAAAAATGGCGGCACTGGGCCGTCTTGTTGCCGGCATCGCCCACGAACTCAACACCCCGCTGGGCAACAGCCGCATGGCAGTAACCACTTTGTCCGACCAGAATACTGCTTTTGCCAAAATGCTGGCACATGGCCTGCGAAAATCGGACCTGAACGACTATCTGGCCCAGGTTCAAACCCTGACCACCATGATCGAACGCAATGTCATGCGGGCGGGGGATCTGGTCAGCAGTTTCAAACAGGTCGCGGTTGACCGGACCTCGTCGCATCGGCGCCGCTTTTCAATCACCGAAGTGGTTGATGAAACAATTCTGACCCTGATGCCGTCGCTTAAAAACCGGCCCGTCACAATCGAAAAACAGATCGAAACCGACAGTGTGCTAAACAGTTTCCCCGGTGAGTTTGGCCAGATCATTACCAACCTGATCGACAATGCCCTGATCCATGCGTTTGACCCCGATCAGCATGGGACTGTCACCGTTCGTGTCATCGACGCGACGGACCGGGAAAATGCCATCCTGCTTGAAGTGATTGATAGCGGAAAGGGCATGCCCCAGGATGTGCTGGAACATATTTTCGACCCGTTTTTCACCACCCGCATGGGCAGTGGCGGCACCGGACTGGGCCTGTCGATTGCGGCAAACGCCGTTAGCTCGCTATTGGGTGGCACCATTTCGGTCCGCAGCAAACCTGGGCAGGGCACCTGTTTTCGGATCATTTGTCCCTGTAACGCCCCCGACAATACCGACGAAAAGGCCTAAAGCGCTTTTCCTTTAATATGACGGAACTTGAATGGCTCGCGTTGAACGACAAAACCCCAAGGGCGCAAATACCGCACCTTGGGGTTTCATCTCATATTTGCCCTTAGCCAAGTTACCGCCCGATAACAAAATGCCGGTAATTGGGGAGAAAGCCGGTTTTAGTGATCAGACTCGCTGACAAAATGTTCCGCAAGCCCGGTATCATATTCCATACCTTCCGCCGTCAGGATAACGGTTTGCGGATAACCTTCCTGGGCTAACCCCTTACGTGCCAATGCGACCCAAACCGACGGGTTGCTAAACCCGCTGGCATCGCGCGCGGCGACAACAAATTCACCCACATGCACATGATCGCCATGGCCGTGCGGCAAACGGGTAATGGTGCCTTCGCCCGTTTGCGCATCAATCACGCCTGAATTGGGATTTTTGGCCAAAATCTGCGCCAAGGCAAGGGTGCGCGCCTGCAAGGCATTCAATTTTTTAGGATTGGCTTTTTGTACCGGCATTGCTGTGTCCCTGGCAAAAAGGTTAAACGAATTTATCGCCTGACTTAGCCGAAAACACCCCCCTGCATCAAGCCCGTATTTGCCGCTATCAGCCGCTATTGCCCGCGCGCCAGCTCTTTGCGCAGCTTGCGATCACGTTTTAAATGCCATTCGCGGCTCATGGCTTGGCCAAAGGTGCGAAAGCGTTCCATGTAAACCACTTCCCACTGCCGCCCCCGGGTCGTTTTGGCCCCCTTGCCGCCATTATGGGCGGCAAGGCGGGCTGTAACATCGGTGGACCAGCCAACATAGGTGCGCGGACTGGGAACCCCCAGTTCGCGCAACACATAAACAAAAGTCTGGTCGGCCATGCTGGCAATCAACCCATGGTGGAATTAAAGGCCCCACCGTCAAGCAGCACATTCTGGCCGATCATAAAGCTGGCATGTTCGCTGCACATGAAGGCACAGGTCGCACCGAAATCCAGCGGATCGCCAAATTTACCGGTTGGCAACGCCGCCTGGGCGCGCGCACGGGCTTCGTCCAGGGTAATATTTTCGGTTTTGGCCCGGTTACCCATCAACACCCCGATGCGGTCGGTATCATGCTGGCCCGGCAACAGGTTGTTCATCACAACACCGTCCCTGGCCACCTGGCGGGCCGTCCCGGCAACAAAACCGGTCAAACCGGCACGTGCCGCATTGGAAAGACCGAGTTGGGCAATCGGCGACTTAACCGAGCCCGATGTAATATTAACAATCCGGCCCCATTTGCGGGCAATCATGCCGGGCAAAACAGCCGTTGCCAGCAAAATCGGTGTTAACATATTGGACTGAATGGCAGCCTGCCATTCATCCTGGCCCCAGTCAGACCAAACACCGGGGGGCGGGCCACCGGCATTATTGACCAGAATATCCACATCCGGGCACGCGGCCAGCACCTTGTTGCGGCCTTCTTCGGTGGTAATGTCGACGGCAACCGTCTGCACAGTCACACCATAGCTATCCCGAATATACTGCGCTGTTTCTTCCAGCGGGCCTTCGCTACGCGCATTCAGTGTCAAATCAACCCCGGCTTCCGCCAGTTTGATGGCACAACCGCGCCCCAGCCCCTTTGACGAGGCACAAACAATAGCCTTGCGGCCCTTAATTCCCAGATCCAACGGATCCTCCATGGCTTGGTCGGTTTTCTCGATGGCGCAAAGATAGCCCGCCTGCCAATCCCGCGTCAAAGATCAATGACGATAAACCGCATCATAGGTATAAACATATTCCACGGCACGTTTGCCAACCTCGTCGGCACTCATGCCCGGTTTATAAATCCCCGATCCCAAACCGAAACCGTTGCATCCGGCCTTGGCAAAGCTGGAAAAATTAATCGGTTCAACACCGCCCACGGCAAAAACCGGCATGTCTTTGGGCAAAACAGCGCGCATCGCAGCAATGCCCTCTGCCCCAACCTGGCTGGCCGGAAAAATTTTAAGCCCGTCGGCACCGGACTTGATGGCGGCAAAACATTCGGTGGGGGTCATAACGCCCGGCCACGAACCCATACCGCATTTTTTGGTGTGCGCAATAACCTCGATGTCGCAATTGGGCGACACAACAAATTGCGCGTTGATCTCCTTTAGGCGATCAACGTCTTTAACTGTCAAAACAGTCCCCGCACCAATTTTTGCCGCATCGCCAACCGCTTTTTTCATAATCGGAATGGCCTCAAACGGATCGGGCGAATTTAACGGAATTTCGATCAGGGTAATTCCGGCATCCACCAACGCCCGGGCAATATCGCCCGCCTCGGACGAATGAACCCCGCGCAGAATGGCAATCAGGTTACGATGTGACATCACATTAATCCTTTCCGGTCAGAACGTTTTCCCAAGGGGGCCGATTTTTATTTTACAAGTCCATGATAGGCCCGGCGCAACCCGCCCAAGGTCACACCTTCAACATCGGCAATCGCGCTGTCAAAGCCATGCACACGCAACGCCTGGCGATAGCGTGCCGCCAGCTTGCCGTCGCCGATCAGGGCAATGGTATCCCCTTTGCCAAGTCTTGCAACAATATCAGCAATTTCACTGCCAATAACGTATCCGGACAATTGCGCAGCACCCGTTTGCCCGTTTGTTGCCCCAACCAGCCCACCGGCACGAATGGTAAACAGCCGGTGCAACAAATCCCCCGACGGCAGCGCCACATCTTTTACAGCCTGTTCAAAGGCCTGCGCGTCCTCGGCCCCTTGCATGGAATGGCGCAAAATCGATTGTTGCGACAACAGGGCAAAAACTTCGCCGCTCATATAGGTGCGAAAACCGGCAATGGTGCCATTGGCAATTTGCGCCCATTTGCTATGCGTGCCAGGCAAACAGACCCAGCCCGCAAAATCGGGGTTTTCGGCCATAAAACCCACCAGTTGGGTTTCCTCGCCCCGCATCACATCGGGGTCATCAACCTGTTTTAATCCCGGCAAAATATAAACAATCAACCCGGATGCATTTAAATCAGGCTGCACCGCCCCGGCGGCCAGTGTGGCAGGCTGTGCGGGCAGGCTGGCATAAGGCGCTTCGCGCCAGCCCTGTTTGGCACCCGCCATCCCACAGACAATCACCGCAATAGCGGCACCATCCGCACCGGGATGATCGGGCAACCAGCCTGCCACCAGATCGCGCAGCACCGTTTCAAAACCACCATCGGTAATTTTGTTCAAACCCAAATCAGACTCGCATCGCGCCAAAACCTGCCCGGCCCCATCCATTGCCCACAGGCGCAAATTCGATGTCCCCCAGTCTGCGGCGATCCATTCAAGCTGGTCGGATATTTTGCTGTGCGAGTCTGCCACGTTTGCCTGCCCCCTGTTTTTGACGGATGTCTTTGTTTCCTCACACAATTAAACCCGAATCAGGCCGATGTACATACCGCAGATAAAAACTGTCCATGCAGATATGGCTCCCGTTACAAAGTATTGATCAGGGCGATCACATCATCCTCAATCTCGATGCCGTTTTGTGCGGCCATGGCGCGCGCCGTTTGCCCCCGGCGACCTGGCAGGCGAACGGCAGGGTCGCTGGCAATTTCACCGGCAAGATACGCAATGCGTTCCAGCGGGTTAAATCCCGGTGCCGTCGCCTTGGGGTCAATCGCAATAATCATATGGCCCAAGGCAGGCGGTGCGCCCTTGTCATCAAACAGCGACGTTGCCTCGTGGGAAAAATGCGCCCCGGTCAAGCCGGCGGACAATATTTCAACCATCAATGCCAGGGCGGCGCCTTTGGCATCCCCGGCGGGCACCATGGTCCCGGCAAGGGCATCATTGGCGTCGGTGGTGGGGTTACCGTCGCGGTCCAGCGCCCATCCTTCCGGAATATCGGTGCCCTTTTGTTTGGCCGCCATAATTTTACCGCGCGCCACCTTGGACAAGGCCAGATCAACCACGATCGGATCACTGCCAGGCACCGGTGTGGCAAAAGCCAGCGGATTGGTGCCATACATGGGCCGCAACCCGCCCCAAGGGGCCATTGCTGCCGGGGCATTGGCCACCATAATCGCCACCAGCCCCTGTTCGGCAAACCGTTCAACGGTTAACCCCATCACCCCGGCATGATGCGACCGGCGAATGGATGCCAGGGCAATGCCCTGCGAACGGGCTATTTTGGGCAATTCAGCCACGGCAAGATCCAACGCAGGAAAAGCAAAGCCAAACGCGGCATCTATTGCCAAAACACCTGGTGCGGGACGAGAGAAAGTCGGGCTTACCTGCCCGTCGGTTTTACCGGCCCAGGCCTGCTTGCTATAGGCCTCAACCCGGCGCAAGCCATGCCCGCCCTGCCCTGCGGCCTCGGCGGACACCAGTGCCGCTGCGACAGAGGCCGCATTTAGCGCGGAAACATTATTGCGAACAAGGGCGTCAATCACCAGGTGGCAGGCTTCGGAAAGGGATAAAAGCATATGGGCAAACCTTGGAATGAGGGAACGATATGCACAGCCTTCGCAACGAAAAACTGCATACCAGACAGGGTGGTTCACACTAATCCTTCCGCAGGACGGCGACCAGTCTGTTTGACAACAATTTCAACGGCTAAAGCATATCGGGTTGCGCGCAAAACAGACCATCCAAAAATCGGGGCTATGGCATTCCACCAGGCAGATATCTAATCCCCTTCAACCCGCTTTGCGTGGCACAACAATCGTGGCCTCCAGCTCTTGCACCACATCGCCCGTGGTATTCAGGGTCAGGCTTTTCATCACTACCCGCCCGCGGTCAGCCCGGCTTTGTGACGGCGTAATCGACATAATTTCGCTTTTTACACGCAAAATGTCGTCCGGTCGGGTCGGACGTGGCCATTTAACCACGACATTGCTGCCAATCACGCCGCTGGAAAACGGGGTCGATTGCACAATCAGCTTCATGGTTACGGCGGCTGTGTGCCAGCCACTGGCGGCCAGCCCGCCAAAAAGCGAGCTTCTGGCAGCATCGGCATCAAGATGAAAAGGCTGTGGGTCAAACTGGCGGGCAAAGGCAATGATCTGATCGGCATCCATCGCATGGGTTGCGCTTTCAAACCGTTGCCCGACCCTTAAATCATCCAGATAAAGGGGCGACGTATTTTGATCATTTTCGTGCAAAACCTTATCCTTTTCCTACAGACACGACACGCCGGGCGTCTTTCAAACACCCATCATGTGACAGCACCGCGCACGCGTATATGGAAAATTCAGGCACAGCGTCACAAGCCTGCCGCCCAATCACCGTTCCGAACAAAGCTAGCCGCCAAACCGGGGGAACTCAGCCCCGTTTTTGCCCTCCGCGCAGGGCAAAAATGGCCCCTGCCGCAACCATCAGGGCCAATGCCGACCATGTCAGGGCATAAATCAGATGGCTGTTGTGAAAAGTGATTTGCGTTAAACCGCCCAAAGGCAAACCACCGGGATTTTTACTGTTATCGGCATCAATGAAATAGGGCGCAACATTGGCCGGGACGAGGCCATGAAACTGTGCCATGGCTTTCACATCGCGCGAATACCAACGGTTATCTTGCGGCACATTATCGCGAAGGGCGGTGCCGCCCGGTTCATCCATGCGCAAAAGGCCGGTGACCGTAACGGTGCCATCGGCCTGGCCCTGTTTGCGCGTTGCGGGGTCTTTGTGGTCGGTTGGAACAAACCCGCGATTCACCATGACAATCGTGCCGCTATCATCGCGAACCAGCGGCGTCATCACCCAAAACCCGGCACCATAATCGGTGGCAGCATAAACAACCGTCTCCTGATCGTTCAGGAAATGCCCGGTAACACGAACATGGCGGTATTCGTCATTTTGCGCTGTAACGCCCGCCCAGTCCGCGCGGGGCGGTGCCGATATTGCCGGGGCGGCAACCCGTGTTGTCACCCGGTCAATCAGGGCCAGCTTCCACGCCCGTCTTTCCACCTGCCAGACGGCAAGGGCAATGAACCCGCAAAACAGGATCAACGCAATCACGCCAATGATAATTCGGGCCGCAAGCGAACGCGACGAAGATGAGCTGGCGGGCGAAGAAGACGGCGTATCTACCATGGAACAACACTTTCGATTGGCAACCGGAAAAGCCGGAATAAAAAAGGCGCGACAGGTTCCCCCGCCGCGCCTTGAATTCAAACCCGTGCCGGTTAAGGCATGGTTTTCATCATGCCTTCGGTCATGGCGGGCATCATGTTGGTGTTCAAATGATACATCACCCACAAGGAACCACTAATCGTAATCGCCACGATCACAATCGTGAAAATCAGCGCCAGCATCGACCAGCCGCCTTCGGCTTTGCTGTTCATATGCAGGAAGTAGATCATGTGAACCACAATCTGCACCACCGCCAGCAACATCACGGCAACTGCCGTCGCCGTTGAGCTGGACAACACATCAGCCATCACCAGCCAGAACGGGATCGCGGTCAGGATTACCGACAGGATAAACCCGGTCAGATAGCCCTTGAACGAACCATGTCCTTCGGTTTCGCCGTGATGCCCGTGGGAATGTTCAGTCGCGTGCGATGTCATCCCAGAACTCCCATCAGATAGACGAATGAAAACACCCCGATCCAGATCACATCCAGAAAGTGCCAGAACAGGCTAAGGCACATCAGGCGGCGTTTGTTGGCCGCACCCAGGCCGTATTTACCCACCTGAACCATCAGCGTAATCAGCCAGATAATACCGACGGTAACGTGAACACCGTGGGTGCCAACAAGGGTAAAGAAAGATGACAGGAACGCGCTGCGCTGCGGACCGGCCCCTTCCATGATCAGATGGGCGAATTCGTAAAGTTCCAGCCCAACGAAAGCCGCCCCGAACAGCCCGGTAATTGCAAGCCAGATCAGCGTTGCTTTTTGTTTGTCCTTTTCCATTGCCAGCATGGCAAAGCCATAGGTAATGGACGAGAACAGCAGCATCGACGTGTTGACCGCCACCAGCGGCAGATCGAACAGGTCTTGCGGGCCCGGCCCGGCCGCATAATTGCGGCCAAGCACCCCGTGGGTTGCGAACAGGACCGCAAAGATGAGGCAATCGCTCATCAGATAGATCCAGAATCCAAGCATCGTACTGCTTGGCGCATGCGGTTCTTCCTTGGCAAGAAAGACCGGTGTTTGCGCGTCATAAGCGGCGGTTTGCGTAACCATTATCGAGTTCTCACGCCTGTTTTGCCAGAAGCTTGGTACGTGCTTCTTCGGTCTCGATCACTTCTTCCGCAGGAATGTGGAAGTCACGGTCGTAATTGAACGAATGCCCGATGGCGACAGCGATCATGCCGACAAATGCCAGGATGGCAAGCCACCACATATGCCAGACCATGCCAAAGCCAAGCGCCACGGCCAGGGCGGCGATGATGGCCCCCGTCCCCGTGCCTTTCGGCATGTGGACGGATTTAAAGCCTTCGGTCGGACGGACAAAGCCACGCTGTTTCATATCCCACCACGCATCATGGTCATAAACCACAGGCGTGAAGGCATAATTATATTCAGGCGGCGGCGAAGAGGTAGACCATTCC
The DNA here is from genome assembly GCF_963976115.1 of uncultured Thalassospira sp. Taxonomy (GTDB): domain Bacteria; phylum Pseudomonadota; class Alphaproteobacteria; order Rhodospirillales; family Thalassospiraceae; genus Thalassospira. The sequence goes on along the minus strand of NZ_CAXBJJ010000007.1, from coordinate 39,403 downwards.
AGGGTGCGTCCATGCCAGGGATCGCCGGTTTCATCGCGCAGCTTGTCGCGGCGCATGACACTGACAACAATCTGGATCACGAAGGATGCGATGCCCCCGGCAATCAGAACCGCGCCAAAGGCCGCAATGATGAACCATATCTGCAATGACGGATCATCGAAATGGTTCAGACGGCGGGTCACGCCCATCAGACCCAGAACATAAAGCGGCATGAAGGCGAAATAGAAGCCGATGAACCAGAACCAGAACGACATTTTGCCCCAGAACGGGTCCAGCTTGAAACCGAACGCTTTCGGGAACCAGTAGGTGATACCGGCAAAAACGCCGAACACCACGCCCCCAATGATCACGTTATGGAAATGCGCAATCAGGAACAGGCTGTTATGCAAAACAAAGTCGGCAGGCGGAACAGCAAGCAGAACTCCGGTCATACCACCGATAACAAAGGTCAGCATAAAGCCGATGGTCCACAGCATCGGCACTTCAAACCGGATGCGGCCCTTATACATGGTAAACAGCCAGTTGAACATTTTCGCGCCCGTCGGGATCGAAATGATCATGGTGGTGATACCAAAGAACGAGTTCACACTCGCCCCGGAGCCCATGGTGAAGAAGTGATGCAGCCAAACCAGATAGGACAGGATCGTGATCACAACGGTCGCATAGACCATCGAGCTATAGCCAAACAGACGCTTGCCCGAGAAAGTCGCAACAACTTCTGAAAATATACCAAAGCAAGGCAGGATCAGGATATAGACCTCGGGGTGCCCCCAAATCCAGATCAGGTTGATATACATCATCACGTTGCCGCCCATATCATTGGTAAAGAAATGGGTGCCGACATAACGGTCAAGGGTAAGCAGGGCCAAAACAGCGGTCAAAACCGGGAACGCCGCCACGATCAGCACGTTGGTGCAAAGCGCGGTCCAGGTGAAAACCGGCATTTTCATCATCGACATGCCAGGCGCGCGCATTTTGACAATCGTCGCAATCAGGTTAACCCCGGAAAGCAGGGTCCCCAGACCGGCAATTTGCAAGCCCCAGATGTAATAATCAACGCCAACGCCGGGACTATGCGAAATATCGGACAGCGGCGGATAGGCCAGCCAGCCGGTTTTTGCAAATTCACCAACGAACAGCGAAATCATGATGATAATCGCGCCCGCCGCCGTCATCCAGAAGCTGAAATTGTTCAGATACGGAAAGGAGACGTCGCGAGCACCAATTTGCAGCGGCACAACAAAGTTCATCAAACCGGTGACGAACGGCATCGCGGCAAAGAAAATCATGATCACGCCGTGGGCGGTAAATACCTGGTCATAATGGTGCGGCGGCAAAAACCCTTGCGAGTCGCCAAATGCCATTGCCTGCTGCGCACGCATCATCAGCGCATCGGAAAAACCGCGCAACAGCATTATCAGGCCCAGAATGATATACATCACGCCGATCTTTTTATGATCAACGCTGGTAATCCATTCCTGCCACAAATAGGTCCATTTACCGAAATAGGTGACCGCGCCCAGAACAGCCAGGCCGCCAATCACCACACCAATAAAGGTCACGACCAGGATCGGTTCGTGATAGGGAAATGAATCAAGGGAAAGCCGACCAAAGATCAACTTTAACAGATCCGGATTTGAAGGCATCGGTTTACTCTTCTTTTCAATGCGGCGGTGCCAGGCACAGCCGCCAAGGTCCGATAAACTAGGATCGCGGTTCGATCAGGGCTTCGCGGCATCAGTGCCATGCTCGGGCATGTCCGCCATCGGCGCACCCCCGGCGGCATGACCATCATGGTTCATTCCGGCCATCGGCGCGCTTTGGTCCGCATTGTCCCCAAGCGGCATCGCATCGTGGGACATACCTTCCATCGGCGCATCCATGCCTGAATGCTCACCCTGCGACATGTGACCGCCTTTGGCATCGATCATCATCATCTCGTTCATGCACATCTTGGATGTGTCGACGCACATGTTAACCACCGCATCAAACAATTCCGGGTCAACACTGCTATAATAGTGCACCGGCTCTGCCGTGGTCGGCTTTGCCAGGTCCAGATATTGTGCCCGACCAAGCTCGCCTTTGCCGTCAGACTTCACTTTTGCAACCCAGTTGTTAAAGTCAGCCTGGTTCATACCGTGAAACTTGAAATGCATGTCTGAAAAGCCAGCCCCGCTATAGTTCGCAGAGAAGCCCTTATAGACACCTTCCTTGTTGATCACGGCATGCAGTTTGGTTTCCATGCCGGCCATCGAATAGATCTGGCCAGCCAAAGCCGGGATGTAGAAGGAGTTCATGATCGAAGAAGACGTGATCTTGAAATTGATCGGCACGTCAACCGGGGCGGCAACTTCATTAACCGTGGCAATACCCAGTTCAGGATAAATAAACAGCCACTTCCAGTTCAATGAAACGACTTCAACGGTCAGCGGTTTCATGTCCTGGGTCACAGGCCGCGACGCATCCAGCCGATCGAGCGGACGATACGGATCAAGCGTATGCGTGCTGACCCAGGTGATCGCGCCCAACGCAATAATAATAAGCAGCGGAGCAGACCAAATGATCACTTCAAGACGGGTGGAATGGTGCCAGTCCGGCTCATATTTCGCGTCTTTATTTGACTGACGGTATTTCCAGGCAAAAAACACAGTCAATGCCATCACCGGAATGATGATGATGAGCATGAGAATGCTGGAGACAATAATCAGGTCGCGTTGCTGCACCGCAATGTCGCCCGAGGGGTGCATCACAACCAGATTGCATCCGTTTAGCAGAAGCAAAAGAGGGGCTATCAGCAGGCCGCGTGAAAGTTTTGATGACATACGCTTGATCTTTTGACCAGTCTCAGGACGAGACCATTTTTAAACAAAACAGCAACATCCGCATTGAGCCCCAAAGGCCCCAATCACGTCAATTGCCTGTCGTTCCCGGATTCAGTTTCAAAAACATGACAGTAAAAGCCATCATGTTTGACGAAAATTAAGCTGGTCAAATTCCAACCAGTGACCGGATTGCTACATCCGACCGCCAATTTTGTCAACCCCGACACCCCAGCTTTTCCGCCACATTTGCCATGCCTGTGCGTCATAAGTCACATCCCCAATCAAGGGGCGATTTGACTTCAATGATTTACAAGGTCATAGTTGTTATAAGACCAATTCAAAATCTGGCTTTGACCCAACCATAAAGGTCATGAAACACAAGGGAGGGGTATAATGAGTTATCCCAGTCAGTCTTACGTAGCAGCATCTTCATCACAACTCGAACGTGATGTTCGCCAGCTTTCAACGCGCACGCAAGTAGACCCCGGCAAGATCGCTTTGGGTGTCATTATTGGTCGCACAGCCGAGTTTTTCGACTTTTTTACATATTGCATTGCAGCAGTAATTGTATTTCCCCGCCTCCTGTTCCCGGCTGACGATCCCGTCACCGGAACATTGTATTCCTTCGCCATTTTTTCACTCGCGTTCATTGCCCGTCCGGCAGGGTCGCTTTTGTTTATGGCGGTTGACCGGCGATATGGCCGGGGTGCGAAACTCACAGTTGCAATGTTCCTGTTAGGTGGCTCCACCGTCGCCATTGCCTTTATCCCCAGTTATGAAAGCGCTGGTGTCCTGGGTATTTACCTGCTGTGCACCTTCCGTTTTGCTCAGGGACTCGCCCTTGGCGGCGCATGGGACGGGCTGGCATCCCTTCTGGCCCTTAATGCGCCACAAAACCGCAAAGGCTGGTACGCGATGATGCCCCAATTGGGTGCGCCCGCGGGCTTTATTGTTGCCGCCGCTCTCTTTGCTTACTTCATGATGACGCTAAGCGATGCCGATTTTATCGACTGGGGCTGGCGTTATGCCTTCTTTGTCGCCTTTGCCATCAATGTCGTCGCTTTGTTTGCCCGCTTGCGCCTGGTGGCAACCACCGAATTTGGTCATCTGCTTGACCAGAACGAACTTCAGGCCGTGCGGATAGCTGACACCTTCAAGGTTCATGGCCGCACCATTTTGCTTGGTGCCTTCCTGCCGCTGGCAAGTTATGCCCTGTTTCACCTCGTCACTGTCTTCCCTCTCAGCTGGGTCAATCTTTATACCGACCATTCCGTGGGCCGGTTCCTGATCATTCAGCTGATTGGTGCGGTCCTCGGCATGGGCACCATTGCGGCATCGGGCATCATTGCGGATCGCATCGGTCGGCGCAAATTACTGGGCATTTGTGCCGTTGTGATTGGTCTGGGCAGTTTTGCCGCCCCCTTCCTTTATGAGGCCGGGGCGATTGGTGAAGACATTATTGTTCTGGGCGGCTTTGCCATTCTGGGCCTGTCCTTTGGTCAGGCTGCCGGGGCACTGGGGTCAAATTTCCGCAAGCAATACCGTTATACCGGCTCGGCCATCACATCGGATCTGGCGTGGCTGATCGGGGCCGGTTTTGCCCCGCTGGTCGCCCTGTTTCTGTGTGACCGGTTTGGTCTGATCATGGTTGGCGCCTATCTGTTATCCGGTGCGATCTGCACGCTGATCGCACTTTATTTCAACAAACAGATGGTCGAAACCCGGGCAGACTAACCCGCAACGCGCACCACGCACAGCTTGATCTGGCATGAAGGGCGGCATCAGAACGATGTCGCCCGTTGCCATTTAAAGCACTTTTGCACCCGATCACCTATGACGGAAACAGACCGCACCGCCATCACGCAAACGTACAAGTCCACTGTGATTACGGCTGTGTGCGGATCATGCGACGCAAACGCTGCATCACATCGTAATTGCTGGCTTCCATCACACTTAATGCCATAAGGGCCTGTTCAATATTTCCGGCGCGATATTGCCGAACGGCGACGCGGGCTTTTTCATGCACCAGGCGGTGCGGTTCTTCCATTGCGGCAAAATCCGGCAGGTTGGCAAATTGTCCCTGCCCCGCCCCGCCATAATACCATTGGCCCAGCCGACAATCGGTTTCCGGGGGAAAATCGGCCTCGGTTGCGGTTGAAAGGCCCATAAACACCCGATAAACCTCCAGCTTCAGCTCCAGTTCTTCAAGATTGGCCAGCTCGATCTCGCTTAACATCGCCGCCGTTGCCAGCGCGTGCGACGATTGATCGGAAATTTCAACAATCCGGCCCGTGCGTGTCAGAATATCGCGCGCTTCATCCTTCAAATGGCTGGCAGCGTCGGAATTGGCCCGCATATTGTCATCGGTGGTGCTGGCGGTCTTTTTAATGTCGCGCACCAGCGCGCCGATATCGTCGGTCGCCGTTGCCGCCTGCCCGGCGAGGGTGCGAACTTCGGTTGCAACCACAGCAAACCCGGCCCCGGCGTCACCGGCGCGCGCCGCTTCGATGCTGGCATTAAAGGCCAGCAAGCGGGTCTGACGCGAGACATTATCAATCAGCGCTAAAATGGTGCTGATGCGGTTGGCATCGGCGTTTAATTCGGAAATTTTCTGCGATGCCTGATCAACCTTGGCACTGATTGAAATAATCTCGGCGACCATTTCCTGCAAGCTGACCTGGCTGGCCTCGGTCTCGCGCCGGGAATCCTGGTTCGCGCGGCTATGATCAATCAGCAATGACGATAGCTCGCCAAATGATTCCCGTACCGACACCAGCGAATGGCCAAACCCGTCAAGATTGCGAAAAACAACCTTGTAAACATCGCGCTCATGCTCAAGCTCGCGAATGCGCGCCAAAAGCCCGGCTTCGCGCGCCGTCGCTACCGCCGCAGAATTCGCGCCTGTTGCCCCACCATCCGGTCTTTCCTGCAATGCGTACATGCTGTCCTCCGCACTTTGCGTCTGTTCATCCCGTCTTTCGCTGCACCGGGTTTGGGCAACAAAACATCTTCTCTTAACATATATATTAAATACATGTTAATCCGCAAAATGCATGGCTGATGTGACGGCGCGCCGCACTGCAAACGGCATTTTCATTTTTTCGGGGTGAAAATTCGCGGATTGCTTAAAGCAGGCACCAGCCCCAATATATCGGCAAGGGCTGCTTGTGGCGCAATCAGATCGGCCAGCACATAGCCATCGAGAACGGCATAAAATGCTTCGCGCGCCTTATAAAGGGCACCGCGCAAAATGCAGGCCGCTTCTATTTTGCAACAGCCCGCATGTGCCGGGTCAAAACATTCAACGATATGGCTGTCTTTTTCGGTTTCGCGCACCACCGCACCAATATTGATCTCGCCCGCGTCGCGCGCCAGCATCATGCCGCCGCCCTTGCCGCGCACAGTGGTAATGATGTTTTGCCGCGCCAGGTGATGCACAACTTTCGTCAAATGATTGCGCGAAACATCATAGGCAATGGCAATTTCATCAATCGTCGCCAAACCGTCGCCGTGCACCCCCAGATAAATCAGGGTACGCAAGGTATAATCGCTAAAAACCGTCAACCGCATTGTGAATTCCTGACACGACAATTGCCGACAACACCAACAGATCCGTCATTTTCCGGTCTGTGGCCCTCTTTGGTGCCCGGCGCCACCTGGCGCATATACCGCAAAGCAGGCCTCAGAACCAATATTTTAAATGCATCTTATATTCCAGACACGGCCTGCCCGATAAGGCCGTTTCTTTCACCAGCCATAAAAAAACGCCCCCGCGAGAAGGGGCGTTTTTCATGCTTGCTCATTCAGGGTGCAAAACACCAAGACAAATATGTCCGCTTAATCCAGCGGCGGCAAATCTTCTTCAAGGATCATGATCTGCAGCGAATAACTAACTTCGCCTTCGTCTTCATCACGGTGCAAAACACCTAGAAATTCCTCGCCGACACGCATTTCAATCGGATGATCCTTGGCGCGCGGCGGATCAATGGCAATGCGGTTATTGTCAAAGGTGCGACGCAAATACTTGGTTACCCGTGCGATTTCGGTCGGTGTCATGCTCTGCTTCCTTGTTTACATCTGTGGTCGACGATGAGCCGTGCCCAAACAACGGCACCTGGCGCGTTTGCGTCCCGGTTCGGTGAAAGGCGATAAATTACGTGCTTTTCCTTTCACAAACCGGACCGATAAATCAAGCCCGTCAATCGTAAAACGACCATTTTTTTACCTCGTTCCAATAAAATACACATCCTGCCCCGTCATATCCAGCCCCTGGCGCATGATAAATATGCTGGTATCGGGGTGCGCCCGTTCAAGGGGCACCGCAAAGGTGGTTGCAAACAGGACCCCATATGTTTAAGCCAAAAGAATGACCCATCACAGCAATGACGCCCTTTCTCCTGCCCCGGCAGCCCCCACCGGGCAGGCAGATCACCCGGTATTATACAGCTTTCGCCGCTGCCCCTATGCCATGCGCGCCCGCATGGCCTTGCTGGCCGCGGGTATTGATGTAGAACTGCGCGAAGTTGTCCTGCGCGACAAACCAGCCGCCATGATCACCGCATCCCCCAAGGCCACTGTTCCGGTGCTGGTGCTGGCCGATGGCACCGTCATTGATGAAAGTCTTGAAATTATGGTCTGGGCCCTGGCCGAGGCCGATCCGCAACAATGGCTTACCCCGGCCAGCGGCAATCTTGACGATATGCTGGTTTTGATCGCGCAAAATGACGGCCCGTTTAAAAACCATCTTGATCGTTATAAATATGCCTCTCGCTATGAGGGGGCGGACCCGGTTTTTCACCGTGAACAGGCCGAAAAAATCCTGAACCGGCTTGATGGCCGACTTGCGGTTGGCCAATACCTGTATGGAAGCCGCCCGGCCCTGGCCGATTTTGCCATTGCCCCGTTCATTCGCCAGTTCGCCCGCACCGACCTCGAAAAATTTAACGCCCTGCCCTTTGCGCATTTGCAACGCTGGTTGCATGACATGCTGCAAAGCCCGTTCTTTACCAATGCGATGACCAAATATGCCCAATGGCACGAAGGTGACAAACCGGTCTTGTTACAGGCGACCGACAAAACAACATCCAATATTCAACCGCAAGCAGGCTGGTAAAGGCCCATTGCCTGTGGTAGCAACGCCTGCATTGAACCATTCCACCTTCGGGGACCCGGACTGATGGCCGATTATGATGTCAAGCCGTTGATCACTGCTGAGGAAATTGCCGCGAAAATCGATACGCTGGCAACCCAGATCAACGAAAATTTCAAAGATACCCAAAAGCTGATCGTGGTCGGCTTGTTGCGCGGATCGTTCGTGTTTATCGCCGATCTGGTCCGTAAACTGACCGTACCGGTCGAAGTCGATTTCATGGTGGCGTCAAGCTATGGTGACTCGACCGAAAGCTCGCGCAATGTGCGCATCATCAAGGATCTTGACGGGCAAATTCGCGGCAAGGATGTGCTTTTGGTCGAAGACATCATTGATACCGGCTACACCCTGTCCGAAGTGGTGCGCCTGTTAAACACCCGCGACCCCAACCGCCTTGAAATTTGCACCTTGCTGAACAAACCCTCCCGGCGCGACATCAATATCGACATCGATTATTGCGGCTTTGATATCCCCGACGAATTTGTGGTCGGCTATGGTATTGATTACGCCCAGAACAATCGCAACCTGCCTTTTATCGGCACGGTGCATTTTCACGGCGAATAAATCATTCTTCGCTTGTCTGCGAGCAAAAATACAAAACCGGCGATCGGGCTTTCCCGTTCGCCGGTTTTTCTTATTCAGCATCGCTGCCCGCACCCTGAAAGCTATTTTTGCATCATGCCGGGGTCACGCGGGAACGGTTCGGTCTCAGGACCAACCAAATCCTCAGCTGCATCACGGGCGTCGTGGGCCGCACGTTCGCTGGCTGCGGCATGGGCGGCCTCGGCCTGCGCCACGGCAACTTCAGCGGCGCGCTGGCGCTCGAACGTGCCCAAGCCGTGCAAATCCTGCAAGACGCGCTCCAACCCCTGATTCATAGCTTTTTTATCCCCTTGCCCGGTCGCAAAACCGGCACGGGCGGCATCCATCAACAAATCTATAATAACATCTTCCTCGGTGCGGCCCGCTTTTGGTGTCTGCCCGGGTTTGTCCTGCGAGAATGTCGGGCTTTTACCAAACCAGATCGCAGCCACAACAAGGCCCAGCACAATCAACACAATGCCAATGGTCAGTGCGGAAACCACAGGCCCAACCTGGGCTGCCAGCGCCATATAAATACCCGCCAGCACAAACCCGGAACCCACCAGCATAACCAGCCCAATCACGGCGATGGCCGCAAGCCTTGCAGCTGCGGCCTGCGCCATGTCACCGATGGCATCGATGAGCTGATCGATCATCGTTGCAGCAGACGACCAATTAACAGGCCGACGCCAAAGGTCGCGGCAACCGTTAGAAGCGGCCGTTCACGTACCTGATCAACAGCCACGTCACGGGCGTGGTCAAACTGTTCGCGTGCCTGGCCTGAAACTTCACGGACCCGCTGAGCTGCTTGTGCGCCGCGGGTTCCTACACTTTCGCCAGCAATCGCCTTCAGGGTTTTGGTCACCTCTGCCAAATCCTTGCGCAGAGTTTCGACCTCAGCCTGAAGTTTTGAGGTGTCGGCACTCGTATCGGCTTCGCTTTTGGTCACCATTAAGACCTCCTTGTTTTGTTTTCAACCGTTGCCTCACACAACACCCCCCTCTAACGCACGACAAGGCCTGCCGGTTCCAAATCAATTGTGATGATTTAGAGGCAGCTGATATTAAGGGAAGCATGCTTTAATAAGGCAAGCCGACATAATTTTCCGCCAGCATCGTTTTGCCTGCCTGCGATGACAGCACATAATCCAGTTCGGCCTGGCGCACCCGGCCATCAAAACTGTTTTCATCGCCAAACCGGTGCAACATGGATGTCATCCACCAGGAAAAACGTTCCGCCTTCCACACCCGTGCGGTTGCCGTTACCCCGTACCCCGCCAGAAGCGTATCATCATTATCCTTAAATCGGGCAACCAGAGCACGAGAGAGATAATGAACATCGCTTGCCGCCAGGTTTAATCCCTTCGCCCCGGTTGGCGGCACAATATGGGCGGCATCGCCTGCCAAAAACAGCCGCCCGTGCGCCATGGGTTCGGCCACAAAGCTGCGTAGCGGCGCAATGCTTTTTTCAAACACCTCGCCTTCATTAACCAGATCGGCATCTTCCGCGCCCAGCCGCAGGCGCAATTCATGCCAGAACCGGTCATCGGACCAGTCTTCTATTTTATCATCGATCGGCACCTGCACATAATGGCGCACCACCGTTTGGGATCGCATTGAACACAGGGCAAACCCTCGCGAATGGCTGGCATAGATCAGTTCATCGGCCGCAGGCCTGGCCTTTGCCAACACCCCTAACCAGCCAAACGGATAAACCCGCTCGAAGGTTTTTAATGTTTCCTTGGGCATGGTCTGGCGGCCGACCCCGTGATAGCCATCGCACGCGGCGATATAATCGCAGGTTATGCGATATTCGGTGCCATCTTTAAAATATCGAACACCGGGCCGATCACTTTCAACATCGTGCAGACTGACATCTTCAGCGCCAAATACAATGTCGCCGCCATGTGCCAAACGCGCCGCAATCAGGTCCTTGGTCAGTTCGGTCTGACCATAAATCATTACCGTCTGCCCGCCGGTCAGGCTTTTCATATCAATATGATGGCGCTTGCCTTCAACGCTGATGTAAATGCCATCATGTAAAATGCCCTCGGCATTCATCCGCGCATCCACACCCACGTCGCGCATCAAGCCAACGGTTCCCATTTCAAGCACTCCGGCGCGAATGCGGCTTTCAACATAGTCGCGGCTTTTGCGCTCCAGAATAACGGAGTCGATGCCCCGCACATGCAGTAAATGCGACAACAACAGGCCTGCCGGGCCACTGCCAATAATAACAACAGGAACATGCATGACGTTTTCCTTTATGATCTTTTTATAAAACGGCGCAAAGGCCGCCTCCCGATTGATCACAGGATAAAACGTCGTCGGTTGGGGTTGAATGGACAAACCGGGAAAAGAACAGCACAAAACGAACATCTATAACCAAATGGCTATTGAAAACATTTTAATGCTTATAAGTGCCAAACGGGCCGGAATAATTTACCCCGAAAAATTATGTTCGCGATGCTCGAACACCCAGCTTTCGGTCAATAATCGACCGTTGGCTTTTAGGGCGGCGCGCAAGTTAACCGGCCCGGTGCCATCGGGGAAAATATCAAACACCAGCCGCCAGTAATCCTGCCCGACCACGCGCAAACAATAGGCGTTTTGAATGGCGGCGTGACTGGCCGTCACATCGGGGACCACGGTTTTTTGTTCGGTAGTATAATTGGCCAGATCCCCCCCGGCAAAATCGATGGCGTATTTCAAACCTTTATCCGGGCGTTTTTGCCCCGGCACCCCGGCCCGCCCGGTGCGGGTTGCGATGACGTGGCCAACTTTTGCATCGCCAAACAGGGCATCCACCATCCAGTGCATCCGGTATTGAAAGGCGCGTTCTTCGCCCGCTGGCACCTCTTCGTCCGTTGTCCAATAGGCAACGATATTGTCGTGGATTTCATCGTCAGTGGGAATTTCCAGCAACTGAACCATGCCTTTTTGCCACTCGCCCTTGGGTTCAATCCACAAAGACGGGCGGCGTTCGTAAAACACGCCGTCATCTTCGTAATTGGCAAAGTTGCGGTCGCGCTGCATTAGCCCGAACCCCTTGGGCGATTGATCGACAAAGCTGCTGGTGCGGGTTTGCTTTGGGTTATCAAGCGGTCGCCACAGGCGCTCGCCGGTCCCGGTCCAAATGGCCAGCCCGTCATTGTCATGAATTTCCGGCCGCCAATCGACCGCTTCGTCGCGGTTGATTTCCGAAAACCAGAACATGCTGGTTAACGGTGCCACACCAAGGCGGCGCACCGCCTGGCGGGTAAAAAACCGCACTGTCACATCCATGACGATATCATGGTCATTGGGCTTCTTGCATGTCATCTGCATCGCCCCGGTCAGGCTGGGGCTGTCTAGCAACGCGTAAATCCGCATACCACCATCATGGGTGGGCGCCAGCCAGAACTCGGTAAAGCGGGGAAATTCTTCGGTTTTGTCATGCAATGCCGTGTTAATCGCCACCGCGCGCGCCGACAGTCCATACTGGTCTTGCGGCCCGGCAGAGCGAAAATACGACGCGCCCAAAAAGGCCAGCCAATCCCGCGATGGATCATTGTCATATAGCAGGCGAAACCCGCCCCACCCGGCATCCTGTGGCATATCGGCGGCTTTGATATCGCCGCTATAGCGAAACGCCGACGGGTCATATTGCACTTCCTGTGCCTGCCCGTCGGTGACGGTATAAATGCGGACCTTTTCCATACTGACGCGGTTTTGGTGAAACAGGGCAACCGGCGGCACGCCATCGGTATGCCGCCACAATGACTTTTCGGTATCAAATTTGATGTGCTGATAGGCATCGTAATCAATGCGCGATAAGACGTTTTTTAACGCATCGGAAATTTCAGGGGCCTGATAGGGCTTTTGCGCCTGTTCTCGCGCCCAACCAAGCACCCCTTCAAACGAAAACGGTTTTTTCGCCCCCATTGGCAATGGGCCCCCTTCGGCGGCAAAGGCGCGTGATACCACACCAGGCACAAGGCCCGCGGCGGCGGCGGCACTTACAAAACCAATAAAATCCCGACGTCCCATTTTCACGCCCATCAAACGACCTTCACCTTTAAAATCCTGTTTCGGCATTGGTTTTTCTTAAATCACAAAGACTTGCAACCAAATTATTGCCTTTAGCGGCACCGATATGCCGGTTAAAAATGGCATTGGCAGGGCCAGCATCAATCGCCCCCCCATCAATCAACCAACGAAAACCGGCCCCGTCAGTTCCCGCAGCAGCGCAGAACGCCAAAATTAGAATGCGGTCGGCAAACATTAAGTGATGATTTTCCACACACTTTTATAATCATGTAAAAATGTGCATAAAATTTAATCTCAGCACTGTCGCCCAATCGGGGGCGCTGTGCTAGACTTCAATTGTTACTTCTACAACACACTGTTTTCACTACGTTTTGCGAGATAGATGCAACATCTGACCGGACTTGTCGTTTTCACCGACCTGGATGGCACCCTGCTGGATCACGATGACTATTCCTGGGAGGCCGCCCGCCCGGCCATCTCCCGGTTGCGCGAAAACGACATTCCCCTGTTGGCAATTTCTTCAAAAACCCTGGCCGAATTACAGGTTTTCAACACCCGGCACCATCTGTTTGCCGGGCTGATTGGTGAAAATGGCGGCGTGATTGAAATTAACGGTAATTTGCGCCTGCTTGGCCCACAAACCGCCACCATTGATGCGGCGCGAAATGAAATTGCCAAGGCAATATCCGTCCCGGTGGCGGGGTTTCGCACCAGCACAGCGGCTGACATCGCCAGTGCCACCGGCCTGCCACGGGCCGATGCCGCCCTTGCCGGGCAACGCAACTGCTCCGACCCGCTAATATGGTCCCCAAGCGAAAATGACATTGCCCTTGCCGGGAACATTGCCCGCCAATTTGGGTTAAAACTGGTAAAGGGAGGCCGCTTTTACACATTATGCGGCCAAACAGACAAGGGGGCGGCCATGCAAATGGCCCTGACCATGTTGCAAGAAGGCGGAAAACTTCCGCAAAACCGGGCCGACATCACCACCATTGCGCTCGGCGATTCCCCCAATGATGCCAGCATGCTGACCCATGCCGACATTGCCGTGCAAATTCCGGTTAAACACGGCCCTGTTCCCAGCCTTGAGCTTGGTGGCCATCCGGCCCGCCTTGCGCCAAAACCGGGGCCTGATGGCTGGAACACCAGCATTCATGCGATACTTAACGATCTGTCGCAAATAACACCATCAAAAACAAAAGCGAGGTAAAAATGGCCGATTTTCATCAGGGTGGCCCGATCACAACCCTGCATTCGATTATTGATCGCGACCCGGAAGAACTCGCTTATGAAATGACGGCATTTGCCCGATCCCGCCGCCAGACCCTGATTTTGCCGTGTCTGTATTCCGAACTGGAAACACCGGCAATGACCACCATTCTTGAAGGGCTTAAAAAAGCCACCTATATCGACCAGATCGTGGTCGGGCTGGACCGGGCCAACGAAACCCAATACGCTTATGCCCGCGAATTTTTCAAAGACCTGCCCCAACGCACCCGCATTTTGTGGAATGACGGCCCCCGCCTGCGCGCCGTGCATGACCGGTTGGCAAACTATGACCTGGCCCGCTATGAACCCGGCAAAGGCCGCAATGTGTGGTATTGCATGGGCTATACGCTGGCAACCGGGCGCAGTTCTGTTATTGGTATTCACGATTGCGACATTGCCACCTACACTCCCGACCTGCCCGCGCGCCTGATGTATCCCATTGCCAACCCGGCATTTAATTTTGCCTTCGCCAAGGGATATTATGCCCGCGTTGCCGGTGGCACACTTAAAGGCCGGGTTTGCCGCCTGTTTGTAACCCCGCTTATTCGCGCGTTAAAACAGGTGGTCGGCAAAACCGATTTTCTTAATTATCTTGATTGTTTCCGCTATGCGCTGTCGGGCGAAATTGCCATTCGCACCGATGTTGCCTATGGGCTGCGCGTGGCGTCCGACTGGGGATTGGAAATTTCGATGCTGTCGGAAATGTATCGTAACCATACCGTCCATCGCCTGGCGCAGGTCGACATTGCCGACATTTACGACCATAAACACCGCGAATTTGACCCGGCCGAGAAAGACGATGGCCTGTCACGTATGGCCAGCGACATTGCCAAATCGCTGTTTCGCAAACTCGCCACCCAGGGCACAGTTTTCTCGCACGAAACATTCCGCACGCTTAAAGCCACCTATTACCGCACGGCCCTGGACCTGATCGAACAATACCGCGCCGATGCCCTGTTTAATGGCCTTAAAATCAACCGCGATGAAGAAGAAAAATGTGTCGAGGTTCTGGCTGAGGTCATCATCAGTGCCGGCCAGCATTACCTTGAAAACCCGCTGGAAAGCCCGTTCATTCCCAGTTGGCAGCGGGTTGAAAGTGCGATGGACGACATTTTCGAACAGCTTTCGGCCGCTGTTGAAGATGATTTAAATGACGGTGAAATTGGCAAAGGCGTATAATTCCAGCTTCACGCGATCATGATTTAAAACAGGTCGGGGAAGTTGCCTTCCCCGACCTGTTTTAAATTTAGCGCCCCGATAATTATCACACCGGCATGGCATCGCGATAACGTTGCAACAAACGGCTTTCGGTGCGATGACGCCCATCCAGATTGGAAATCCACAAAATCTGATAGGAGGCCAAGGTCATGATGCCGTCATAGTCAGGAATAATTTTGCCCGTGATCAGGTCCTGCCAGCCTTCATTCATGATCAGGTTAATGCGCGACAAATCCAGGTCCTGATCCTGGGCTGTCAGGTTAAAGACGCAGAAAATGCTTTGATCATTCAAATGGCTTTGCCGCCAAACCCCCAACAATTCCGACCCCAGATTAAGGGTATATTGGGTAGCATTGGGATGAAAAGCCGGTTGCCCCTGGCGGATCGCCATCAAGGCGCGCAGTTGCTCGAACACCTGCCGGGCCGGGCCGGGCGTTTCCAAAACCGCTTCTGCATCGGCCAATTGCCAGATTTTACGGTTTAACCGCCGTGGAATACCAGTTTGCTGATAGCCGTTCTGGTCATTTTCCGATGCAAAGATCGACTGCACATAAATCGCCGGAATACCTTCCAGCGACATGGCAATCGCCTGCGACATCACAAACCGTTCCATGCCAAAATCCCGTTCCCCGGCAAAACTTTCGGCCAGCATGCTAAACAATGTCACATTCAGCTCATAGGGGCGCTGCCCACCGCCCGCGAGCGAGCGATAGCTGACCTCGCCGCCCATTTTGCGCGCATGTTCTGTCATCTGGGTAATATCATCATCGGGCACGATATTTTCCGCCGGGCGCAAGCCAATACCGTCATGGCTGGCGGTAAAGTTAAAAAAAGTGCAGCCCGCCGGGGCGGGCGGCATCGCCATGATGCATTTGCGGATATAATCCGACCGACCGCTCAGCAGCGCGTGCAAAATCACCGGCGGCAGGGAAAAATTGTAAATCAGATGGGCTTCGTCCTGCTGGCCAAAATAAGACAGGTTTTCAACCATCGGCAGGTTGGTTTCGGTAATAAACACCAGATCGGGTGCCACGGCATTGGCCGCCAAACGCAGTGCCTTGATGATTTTATGGGTCTGTTCGGCGTTAATGGATGCTGTGCCGGATTCTTTCCAGATGAACCCGATCGCATCAAGCCGAATCACACTGACCCCGTGACTGACATAATCAAGCACGATTTTCAGAATTTCAAAAAACACATCGGGGTTGCTGTAATCAAGATCAACCTGATCATAGCTAAAGGTACACCAGACATGCTTTGGCCCCAACGCGGTTTCAACCAGATTTAACAAAGGGTGGCTGCGCGGGCGCACCACCTGTGAAATGTCGTCATCCGGGCTGGCGGTTTTAATGTAATTAACACCCGGTTCCTGCCCGGCCAAAAATTGCCCAAACCATTCATGCGAGGCCGAAATATGATTCGCCACCAAATCGGCCATCACTTTGGCATGTTGGGATAAATCTTCGACATCCGCCCAACTGCCCAGTTCCGGGCGCAGGGTGGTAAAATCGGAAACCGAAAAACCATCGTCGGATGTAAAGGGGTGAAACGGCAAAATATGAATGCCCGGCAGCCAGTCTTTCAGCCATTTCTGATGAAAATCGCGCAAAGATTTAAGGCCCTGATAGCCATTGCGTGAAATGCTGTCGCCATAGGTAATTAAAAAGGCGTCGCGCTGGTCCCATTTGCGCAGGGTTTCTTCGCCGGGTTCGGGGCCGTCGCCTTCAATTGGCAAGTTCAGCACATCGAACACGCGCCGCACCAGCAAAACCGGGTCATGCTGCGGGTAAACATCGGTCAGCAAATTTCGCATTGCACTGGCAAAGGCGATCCGCCCAGACGTTCCAACAACCCGGTCCATTTGACCTCCTTAAAACAGGCAATTCAAATAATTGAATTCAATCAAATAATTTTTCTGCCTGGGATGCAAGCAGGGATTTGCGATTGCCCGGAAAACAGGCAGCACAAATCCACCGCATCGCAACATCATGATGTGCCCGGCACCCCGTCTTTATGGGGCAATGGTAATTTCAACCAGCGCGTGGGTAGCCGTGGTTTCAATATGGGCAATGGCCTGTGTTAACACCCCCATCAAATCATCGGGTTTTTCCACCCTGGCGGTCCAGGCGCGGCTGGCTTGGGCCGTTTTAGTAAAATCGGGGCTGGGTTTTAACGACGTCAGCGGCATACGATTGGTTTTTGAAGCATAGCCATCGGGATACATCCCGGTGACGGACTGGCGGACCGCCCCCCATTCGTTATTGTTTAAAACCAAAATCAGCACCGGCAGGTTCAAGGCCTCGGCGATTTGGTGGCAGGCGGTCGGGTTGGCAAACATATAGGACCCGTCACCCATGGTTGCGACCACCAACCGGCCCCGATTGGCCAGCGAAAAACCCATGGCCGCCGGGAAGGACCACCCCAAACCACCCGAATGCGGTTCCTGATACCACGCCTGATGATGGTCCATATCCATCGGTTCTAACGGGCAACCAAGTTCGGAAAATACTGTGGCGTCCTTGTTCGCGATTGCAGCCGAAACACAGCGCGACACATAGGCCTTTGTCATTGGTGTGGTGGCACCGGCATCGGCGGCGGCCAAGGCCCTTTGCCGGGTTTCGTGGTTGCGCGCGGCCACCGCGTCATAGCGCGTTTGGCATTTGTCGGCATGGTCGGCATATTTGGGGGCCATTGCTCCGGCCAGTGCCAAAATAACATTGGCGGTTTCACCCGCCAGCGACACATCAGCGGGGAAATTTCGCGCTGGAAACCGGGCATAAAGCGGGTTCTGTCCAATCTGGATCACCTTGCAATCATCGGCCAGGGTATGAATATCGGGTCCCCACGGGGCCAAACAATCAATCACCACCACCAGATCGGCCTGTTTCATATAGGCCGCCGGGTCCATACCGCCAAACATGGCGTGCCCGGTGGGGATCGCCAGCTGGATCGCCCAATAGTGCACCACCGGAATGCCCCATTGGCTCGCCAGATACGATAGTGCCGCGAACCCCGTAGCAGACCCCGCCCCACGCTGGGCTATGATCACTGGGCGCTCTGCCTGGGCCAGCATATCGGCGGCCTTCGCCAGCACATGCCGGGGCGGGGCCACCTGCACGGGCATCATGCGCGACGGGCTTTCAATGGCATCACCCGGGCATGGCTCGCACAAAACCTCGCGCGGCAGGCTGACATATACCGGGCCTTTGGGCACCGAATTGGCAATCGCATAGGCGCGATCCACGGTTTCGGGTACTTGTTCAGGAAATTTCAGTTCGTAATCCCACTTTACCGCTTCGCGCACCAGGGCGGTTTGATCGCGCATTTCCTGGCCCCAGCCAATAGGCACGGTGCGCGCGCCCAAGCGCCCCTTTTCCATCACCGGGGTGCGCCCGGAAAACAACAGGATCGGCACATGTTCGGTCGCGGCATTAATCGCGCCAATCGCACAATTGGCCAGGCCAACATTGGTATGCGCCATCACCGCCTGGGCGCGCCCGGTTGCCAGATAATAGCCATAGGCCATGCCCATGGCGGCATTTTCGTGCGGCATGATCAGGGCTTCGGGCAGGTCAATATCCCTCGCGGCGGCTTCGGCCAATCCTTCAATAATCGGGGGAAAATCGGTACCGGAATTGGCAAAAATATAATCAACCCCCACCGCCTTCATCCGCGCCAAAAGCGCACCACCCGCCGTCAGAGTTAATTCTGTTTTGGTATGACCCGACATGTACCACCCTGCTAATATTTCTATAATTGAAATTTTATTTACAATATAGTATACTACCCCGGATTTGCCGCCGTCAAGCTGCGGCAAATTCTGCGCCACCATAACCACACCCCACCCCGGCCCTTTTTGATTTTGCAAAGGCACTGGCATGACGACACAGTTAAACGGATCGGTGTTAAAGGCATTTCGCATTCTTGACCTGTTCGCCGCAGGACGCAGCGAAATGACGGCTGGCGAAGTTGCAAAGGACCTTAAAATCAACCTGATCACGGCGCACAGGTTTTTGCATAGTCTGGAACAGGCCGGGGCCTTGCGGGCAAGCGCCCGCGGGGTTTTTCGCCTGGGCTATATGTTTGCCGACCTGGGTGAACGGGTTATGCGCGATGGCGGCCCCGCCCCGACCCTGCAACCGATATTGGACAATCTGGCACGGGTCACCGGCGAAGCCTGCATGGCAACCCGGTTTGAAACCGATATGGCGGTGTGCATTGCCAAGGCCATGCCGGGCCGGTCACTGTATGTGGATATCCGCATTGGCAGCAAACTGGATGCCTTTTGCACCGCCCATGGCAAATTGTGGCTGGCCTTTATGGTGGATGAAAAACGCGAGGCCTACCTTGCCACCGCCCGCCTTTCCCCCCTGACAGCCACCACCATTACCGGCAAGTCGGCGTTAAAACAGGAACTGGACCGCATTCGCGAAGATGGTTTTGCCTTAAATGACGGCGAACGCGAAAGCGACATTTACGCCATTGCCGTGCCGATCACTAACCGCACCGGCCGCATGGTTTGCGCCATTTCCACCTTTGGCACCGCAAGCAGCATCGTTAACCAGCGCAGCACCAGCCTGTTGCACTACCTGAAAGATGCCGCCCGTGCCGCGCAAAACGCCCTTTATGGCACCAGCAGTGCTGGCGCGTGAGTTGACACATGCCCGTTAGCGCCTACATGCCAGGCGCTTTATACGTGGGAAACCAGCCTGCCCGCCCCGTGGTGAAACGTCAAATCGACGAATTTTCCGCCTTTTTCGACAAAACTGCCCCTTTTGGTCAAAGATAATAACCAAATCATCACCGTTAACATTGCATCGCCCCCGCCCAAACGGCATAAAGCGACACGTCAAACTAAACCAAAACAAAAGCAGAGAAGGCCGCAATGCCCCTTTCCCCGTCATCACCTTACCCTGACCGCTATGCCCTGTTTGATCGGGATAAATGGCAGGCTGTGGGTGAAAACACGGCCTATCATCTTGCTGCGGCCGACCTTGATGCGCTGCGCGGTCTGAACGACACCACCGATCAGGACGATCTGTCGGCAATCTTTGCGCCGCTGATCCATCTGATTCGCAGCCACCGGGACCATTTGGCAGCCCTTAAAACCGGGATGGGCAATGTTTTGGGCACCCCGCCGCGCAAAGCCCCCTATATCATTGGCGTTGCTGGCAGCGTTGCGGTGGGCAAAAGTACGTTTTGCCGGGTTTTACGGCAAATGCTGGCGCAATCGCTTGGCGCAAATGGCCAGGTTGATTTGATGTGTACCGACGGGTTTTTATGGCCGCTGGCCGACCTCGAAGAACGCGGCCTTTTGGCGCGCAAGGGTTTCCCCGAAAGTTACGACCGCCGCGCCCTGCTAGATACCCTAGAGCAAATCAAGGACGGGGTGGAGCGGGTTGAAATACCGGTTTATTCGCACGTCACCTATGATATCGACCCGAACCGCAATCAGATTATCGACACCCCCGATATTCTGATTGTCGAAGGGTTGAATGTATTGGAAATCAGCACGGTAGGCAGCCCGGTTGCCCCCACCCATGCCGGGGACTATTTTGATTTCACCCTGTATCTTGATGCCGACGAAGATGACATTCGCACCTGGTACATTCACCGTTTTCTCACCTTGAAAAACAGTGTGTTCCAAACGCCGGAATCCTATTTCCACCGCTATGCCCATTTAAATGACGACGAAGCCCGCACCCTTGCCGGCGACATATGGGCCAATATCAATGCCAAGGTTTTGGAACAGCACGTTGCCCCGTCGCGTTTTCGCGCCGATGCGATTTTGCGCAAGGGCAAAGGCCACCGGGTGGAAACGGTTGCCGTGCGCAAACCGTAAAACATGCTTTAACCCGGCAAGCTATGCCCGGCGGGCCACGCCCGGCGATGCCCCCGTTACCCGCTTAAACGCCCGGCTAAAGGCCGCAGCCGACCCATAACCCAACCGTTCGGCCACCGTATCAACTGGCAAGCGGTCCTGGCTGATCCACTGGGTTGCCAGCCGCATCCGCAAATCGGTTACATAGCGTAGCGGCGTCACACCGGTAATGGCCAAAAACCGTTCAGCAAAAACCGACCGCGATGCCCCCATTTCGGAAGCCATGCTGGCCACCGTCCAGTTGCGGCCCGGTTCACGGTGTAAAGCACCAATGACGCGCCCCAAACGCGGATCGCGCAGGGCCGCGACCCAGCCCGTGGCATCACCGCAGCCACATTCCACCCAGCCCCGGATAATGGATGCCGAAACAACATCGGCCAGACGGGTCACAATGGCGCCATAGCCCGCCCGTTCACGGCAAACTTCGCGTTCCATGGCCTCAAGCATCGGTAAAATTTCCGGGCTGCGTTTAAGAAGGGTGCCGACATGCATGATTTCGGGCATCATCGAAATCAACAACCCCATGCTGCCAAGGTCAAATTCCATACAGCCACTGAAAAACAAAAGACGATCAATTTCGGTCTTTTCGCTTTCGCAGGTATCTATGGCGTCCACTTGCCGACAAATCGGAACGGCGTCAAACCCGGTAATATCAAGCGCCCCCAAATTGGGTGATGACACCATTTCATGGCCCCCGCCGCGCGGCAATAATACCGCATCGCCGGTTTGCAGCACACATTGCGCGCCACTATCGCAACGCACATATACCGGCCCACGGGCGACAAAATGAAATTGCGCCCGCCCCACGTCGGCATCAAAGCGCACGCCAAAAGGCGGCGTCATTTGCACACGGCGGTAATGCAGGCCAACCAGACGCATCCCCAACAGCAATTCGCTTATCAGGTCTGTTGCGCCGCGCCCCGGATCTGTGGCGCGAGATTTCCCGGACGATTGATCAATCATTTAAGAGTATCTGGCATAGATCGTCTGCAATTTCCAGCCTATTTTAGGATCAATCAAAATCACATCCTTATGGACAGGACCGAAACAACAATGACCGACACACAGACAAGTGCTCCGCGCGCTGGCGGGCCTTCGGCCCCGGCGTGGGCGGCCGTCATTTCAATGACGCTGGGCGTTTTCGGGCTGGTAACAGCCGAATTTTTGCCCGCCAGCTTGCTAACCCCGATGGCACATGACCTTGCCATTACCGAAGCCATGGCCGGACAGGCGGTTTCGGCCACCGCCATTATTGCCCTGATCACCTGCCTTTTAATCGCAACATTAACCCGCCGGTTTGACCGCCGTTACGTCTTGCTGGGATTTTCGATTTTACTGATCATATCGAACATTCTGGTGGCAATCGCACCCAACCTTGAATTCCTGATCATGGGGCGGGTGCTGTTAGGGATTGCACTGGGCGGGTTCTGGACGATGGCGGCGGCTGTTGTCATGCGGCTGGTCCCCGAACATCTGATCCCGCGCGCCTTGTCCATTTTGTTTAGCGGCGTATCGATTGCCACGGTTTTTGCCGCCCCATTGGGCAGTTTTCTGGGCGATATTATTGGCTGGCGCAATATCTTCCTGCTGACCGGGGGCGTTGGTGTTGTGGTGTTAATTGTTCAATTCGCCACCCTGCCCCGCCTGGCCCCGGTCGGACATGCCAGTTTACGCACCTTGTTTGAGGTAATGATACGGCCCCGGATGCGCGTTGGCCTGATCCTGACCATGATGATCTTCACCGGCCATTTCGCCATGTTTACCTATGTCCGGCCTTTTTTGGAAAATGTTACCGGCGTTGCGGTTTCAGGTGTCTCGGGCATTTTGCTGGGCTTTGGCATGGCCAATTTCCTGGGCACTTATTTGGGCGGCGCACTGATTGAACGCAATTTAAAGCTGACTCTCAGCGTTATGCCCGTGATCATGGGTCTTGCCGGGCTGGGCCTTGCCACCCTGCAGGGCAGTGCCCCGATTGGCGATGCCATTCTGATTGCCATTTGGGGCATGGCCTTTGGCTCCATGCCCGTAGGCTGGTCCACATGGATTACCCGCACCGTTCCCGACGAAGCCGAAAGTGGCGGCGGGTTGCTTGTTGCCGCCATCCAGTTTGCCATTGCCCTGGGCGCGGCACTGGGCGGGGTTGTTTACACCGCCAGCGGTGCCCTTGGCGTGTTTAGCATCAGTGGATGTTTGTTGCTGGTGGCCGGTGTGGTGGTTGCCATGGGGTTGCGGACAGCCCCGCTTGCCGCGGAACAAAACGAAGCCTGATCGAAAAAGCAAACCCAAAAGAAAACCCGGCCCTCAAAAAGGGGCCGGGCTCGCTTAAAAGAAGCATCGTGCGACCGGGTTGACCAGCCTTAAATCGCACGAACCTTCACCGGGCGCTCTTCTTGAACTTTCAACCGGTTCCGGATCGGACGGCCAAAAGTTTCCGACGAAATTTCAAATTCGTCGCCGTCCCGGGTCGTCACGCCATCGGCAAAGCTAAGGGTTGCTGTACCAAAATAATGGGCATGAATATCGCCGGGATGACAGAACAGATCATATTTAAAATGGTGATATTCCAGGTTCGAAAGCGAATGCGACATATTGTCTTCGCCGCTGACAAACTGCTTTTCCCAAATCACTTCGCCATCACGATACAGCCGCGATGTGCCTTCGACATGGGACGGCAAATCGCCCAGCAATAATTCCGGCCCTAACGCACAGGCCCGCAATTTTGAATGCGCCAGATAAAGGTAATTCTGGCGTTCCATCACATGGTCTGAAAATTCGTTGCCAAGGGCAAAACCCAAACGCACCGGCGTGCCATCATCGTCGATCATGTAAATAGCGGCGATTTCGGGTTCTTCACTGCCATCAAGCGCAAAGGACGGGCTGGGAATGTCGGCACCCGGTGCCACAACCACCGATCCGTCGCCTTTGTAAAACCATTCGGGCTGCACACCCTTCTGGCCTGCGGCAGGTTTGCCCCCTTCAACGCCCATACGGAACATTTTCATCGAATCGGTTTCGTCGGCCTGTTTGTTGGCTGCCGTATGCATGTTGGCGCGCGCCGATGCCGACCCCAAATGGGTCAACCCGGTACCGGTGACCAGAAAATGTGCCGGATCGGTATGGCTGATCGGCGGCAACAAACGCCGGGAACGGGCGACATCTTCGTAATCAATACGGGCATCGCCCATATGTGCGCTTGCCGCGTTGGCAAGGGTTGTGCCATCGGCCAGGGCGATTTTCGCCAGATCCCGCACCGACGCAACACCGCGCAAGGGCACAAGGGTGGCGTTATCTTCAACCACGGCAACAGCAGCGTTGCCTTCTTCATCACGAAATTGAACCAGTCTCATTTTTTTATCCTGCAAGAACGTTTCAGGGCGGGCCAGATAAATCAGGTTTAAACCCAGCCACCATCAACAATAAAATTCTGCGATGAAATCATCCGGCTTTCATCGGATGCCAAAAACAATGCCATCCGGGCAATATCGTCGGGCATCACCTTGTTTTTCAGGCATTGCCGTTCGGCAATTTCCTTTTCGGCGGCTTCATCCACCCACAGGTCAAGCTGGCGTTGCGTCATCACCCAGCCCGGCACCAGTGTATTCACCCGGATACCATCCTTGCCAAGATCCCGCGCCATGCCACGGGTCAGGCCCTGTACCGCCGATTTGGCCGTCGTATAGCCCGGCATGCCGCCCTGCCCCATCATCCAGCTGACCGAACCGAAATTCACAATCGAGCCACCACCCGCCTTGATCATCATGGGCGCAATCGCCTGAATGGCAAAAAACGCGGGGCGGATGTTAATCGCCTGGCGCTGGTCCCAATATTCGGGGGTGACGTCCTGCCATTTATGGCGGGTATCGTTGGCAACATTGTTCAGCAACACGGAAATAGGCCCGTTCTGCGCACTTGCATCCTCCACCGCACGCCGCAGGGCATCAATGTCGGTTAGATCGCATTCGATAAAAAGCGGCACATGCGTCAATGACTTTGCCAGTTCCGTCACCAGCGCGTTACCGTCATCAGCCAGAATGTCAACAAAGGCCACCTTCGCACCCTGCGCGCAAAAGGCTTCGACCAAAGCCTTGCCAATGCCGGTGGCCCCACCGGTGATAAAAACCGAGGCATCCTGAAGGCTGGTATAATGGGTTGGTTTACGATCAGCCATGATGGCGATTTCTCCCTTGATCGGTTTAACCTTGAACCGTCTGGCAACCAGGTTGCAAACGGCAAATATATCGGAAAACCCCGGCGGCACCCCGTGTTAAAACCCGCAGCACATCTAAAACCATCTTTGTTGCGCCCGGCCCTGCCCAAACAACACCGCGATCCCCTTGCAGGAAACGGTTTCACAAACGGTGTTGCAAGGTGGTTTCTGGCGAAAAATGATACATAAACCGGGTTTACGGGTTGGGCAAACGTCACGCAAAACAAGGCACAGGATTACCCGCAAAAGCCATGTTGATGACCGGCCCTGGGCTGCATTCCGGTTTCCTCCTGATATTTGGCTGTCTTTTGACATCATTATTCTTCATACTATAACAGTAATGATCAATCCCGCCGGAGCTGTCAAGACAGCAGGCAGGGGAATGCGAAAACATCACCGCTTTTACCCCTGACTGTCATGCGCTATAAACCGGATGGGTAAAATATCGAAACTCTGGGTCCTGTGCAAAAAACCGGCGGGCAAAGCTGGTTGACCCGAAATGCTTTTGCGGATCAAATAATATTCATATGATATGAATAATGTGCCCTGCGGGCGAAACCGGACGGCTTTGCACGCTGCACCAGGGGAAAATAAATATATGTCATCCATGTCGCGAACCTATGCCAGGCGCAGTCTGCACAGCATCGTGGCCCATGATCTGGGCCGGCGGATTGTTTCGGGGCAATTGGCACCGGGTGACCACTTGCCAACCGAAGCCCTGTTAAGCGAAACGCTGGAGGTATCGCGCACTGCACTGCGCGAGGCGATCAAGATTTTATCGGCCAAAGGCCTGATTGAAAGCCGCCCCAAAACCGGCACACGGGTTAAAGCACGGCATTTCTGGAACCTGCTGGACCCGGATGTTTTGTCGTGGCATTTCCCCGAACCGGACCCGACATTTTTATATGGCCTATTTGAAACCCGCCTGATCATTGAACCCAACACCGCCGCCATGGCCGCCGAACGCCGCAGCGAAAGCCAGCTTGAAACCATTCGCAAGGCTTATCTGGACATGGAACAGGCCGAACCGGGCACCGAAGCGGTTTACCTGACCGACCTTGAATTTCATCAGGCCATTCTTGATGCCTCGCAAAATGATTTCATGAAATCGCTGGGGATGCTGATTGAAAGCGCGCTGATCGGATCGTTCCGCATGTCAAGCGGCGGGCCGAAGGCCCAGGTGCAATCCCTGCCCGACCACAAGGCCGTTTATCAAGCCATTGCCGATCGCGACCCGGATGCCGCGCGCAGTGTGATGCGCCAGTTGCTGCGCCAGACCATGATGCAGTTGCGCGACCAGTTGGGCATGAAAGGCAGCACGGACTGGGAACGGATTACGCTGTAGGGCCGACATTGCCCGGAAAAAGACATATCCGCCAAAATAATGGGCCGCCCGCAAGGACGGCCCATTGATTTTGACACCCATGTTCAAACGGTTGCCCGATATGCTCTGGCCCGTCATCATGTCGCCCCGGCGCGCATGCCGGAAAAGGACCGCGTGATCAGGCGTTGCAGCACGATAAAGCCAAACAGCAAACCACCAATCACGATTTTGGTCCACCAGCTGTTAAGCGACCCGTCAAACGCGATCAGGGTTTGAATAACCCCCATGATGATGCCGCCAAAGAATGTACCGGCAACAAAGCCCATTCCCCCGGTCAACAGGGTGCCGCCAATCACAACAGCGGCAATCGCATCCAGTTCCACACCCACAGCCGCCAGCGGATAGGCCGATGCGGTGTAAAAGGCAAAAACCACCCCGGCCAGTGCACTGAAAATGCCGCTTAGCATATAAACCTGAACAAGGGTCTTCTCGACCGGAATGCCGAGCAATTGTGCCGATTGCCGGTCACCGCCGATGGCATAGACATTACGGCCAAAGCGCGTGTAATGGGCAATGATCATGCCCGCCACAACCGCAACCAGCATCACCAGTGCCGAGGCACTTAACCAACCCCGCCCGGGCAGCGGAATGCGAAAACTGCCAAATGCGCCGACAAAATCATGGGTAATCGGCACGGAATCCAGATTGATCAAAAAGCACATGCCGCGCAGAAAAAACATCCCCGCCAGCGTGATGATAAAAGGCTGAATATCAAATTTGGCAATGATCAGCCCCATAAAGGCCCCGAAGGCCGCCCCAAATACGAGCGACACCATAACCGCGACCAGCGGATGAATACCAAACCCGGTGACCAGTTCGGCCATCAGCACCCCGACAAAGGCAATCATGGAACCGACCGAAAGATCAATCCCGCCCGATAGAATGACAAATGTCATGCCAACGGCAGTAATGATCAAAAAGGCATTGTCGGTCAGAAGATTTCCCAAAACGTAGGTATCGCTGAAGGCGCGATACTCAACCATGCCATACCCGTAAAGCAGCGCACAAACCGCCAGGGTCGCCAAAAGCGGATAATAACGTTCATTGACCATTGCCTGTCCTCCTGCGCCAGAATTTGCCCATCATTTGCCGTGCCCGTGGTGCCTGCACCAGCAAAACCACCATCACCACAGCGGCCTTGACAATCAGGGTATATTGCGATGGCAAGCCCGACAGCAAAATGCCAGTGCCAAGGGCCTGAATGATCAGAACCCCCACCACCGTCAATGCCAGATAAAACCGCCCGCCCATCAGCGCAGCACCGCCGACCACAACGGCTAAAATGGCATCAAGTTCGAGCCAAAGACCGGCATTGTTGGCATCGGCCCCGCGAATGTCAGCCGCAATGATGATCCCGGCCACCGCCGAGCACAGCCCGGAAATAACATAGGCCAAAACCTTGATTCCGCGGGCATCGATCCCGGCCAGGCGACTGGCCCGGGCATTGCCCCCAACCGCCTCGACAAACAGGCCAAGGGCGGTTTTGCGCATGATGGCCCACAAACCGGCAATCACGATGGCGGCAATAATCACGCGCCACGGAATGCCCAGCAAATAGCCGCTGCCGATGGCCTCAAAAAACGCGCCATGAAAGGTGACGATTTGCCCGCCAGTGATCATTTGGGCAATACCGCGCCCGGCCACCATTAAAATCAGCGTGGCAATAATCGGCTGAATATCGAGGAAGGCGACCAGAATACCATTCCAAAGCCCACATAAAAGCCCGGCCCCAAGGGCGGCTAAAATAATGACAAAGGGCGACAGGCTGGTATCGCGGATCAGAACCGCCATCACCGCGCCTGAAATGGCAATGACAGAGCCAACCGACAAATCAATGCCGCGCGTGCCAATGACAATGGCCATGCCCACCGCCACCAGCGCGGTTGACGCCCCGCGATGAACAATATCAACCAGCGAACCATATAAATGGCCGTCAACGACCTTGATGTTAAAAAACGATGGTGAAATCAGCCCGTTGGCCACAATAACCAGCACCAGTGCAATCACCGGCCCCAGCCATTGCCGCGAGACAAGGGCGCGCGGTGCGCCGTTTTTTCCGTCATTTTGCGACGATTTTTTCGTATCTTGCAGTGTTGTCATCGTGCAATCGCCTCGATGATATTGTTTTGGGTAATGTCCGCACCGGAAAGTTCGGTTTCCAGTTCGCGGTCACGCATCACGGCGACCCGGTCGGCAAATGCCACGATTTCTTCAAGCTCCGACGATGCCACCAGCAAAGCCAGCCCTTCGTCGCACAAATCGCGGATCAGCTTGATGATGTCGGCATGTGCGCCCACATCAATCCCCCGGGTTGGTTCATCCAAAATCAGAAAAACCGGTTTTGATACCAGCCAGCGCGCCAAAATAACCTTTTGCTGATTCCCGCCCGAAAGCTGGCCGACCGGCTTTTCACGGTCCGGTGTGGCAATGCCCAATGCCGCGATCATATCATCGGCGAATTTATCCTGCTCGGCGCGCGGAATGGGGCGCAACCACCCCCGCCGCCCCTGCAAGGCCAGGGCGATATTTTCGCGCACCCCCAGTTCCGGCACAATGCCATCCTGTTTACGGTCTTCGGGGCACAGGCCAAACCCGGCCCGGATCGCCTGGCGCGGAGAGCGCAACATCACCGGTTTATCATCAAGAAACACCAATCCGCTATCGGCACGCTGGGCACCGAAAACCAGTTCGGCAAGCTCGGTCCGGCCCGAGCCCAAAAGCCCGGCCAGACCGACAATTTCCCCACCCGACAAACTGAGCGTTACCGGTTTAAGCACCCGTTTTTTGCCCAGATTTTTAATGCGAATATGATTGCCGCGGTCCACCACCTGATCTTTGGCATGGTGGCGATGCGCGCTGATTTCCGCCAGTTCGCGACCCAGCATATGATTGATCAGGTCAATTTGCGGCAACGTTGCTGTTTTAAAGGTGCCCACCAGCCGCCCGTTGCGCAACACGGTGATACGGTCGGTAATTTCGTAAACCTGATCGAGGAAATGGGTGACAAAAACAATGCCAAGGCCCTTTTCGCGAAGGTCGCGCATGATGCGAAACAGGGTTTTAATTTCATCGGCATCCAGCGATGCGGTCGGTTCGTCCAAAATCAGAACCCGCGCATCCAGCGCAACGGCACGGGCAATGGCCACCAGTTGCTGGATCGCCACCGAATATGATCCCAGCGCACGATGAATATCGATATCCAGGCCCAGAATTTTCAGGGCATTCTGGGCATCTGCGATGGTTTTCTTCCAGGAAATCAGTCCAAATTTGCGCGTCTGGCGCTCCAGCATCAGGTTTTCTGCCACCGACAGGGTCGGCACCAGATTAACTTCCTGAAACACTGTTGAAATACCAAGATGCTGTGCCTCGCCGGGGTGGCCTGGATGAATTTCAACACCATCAAGCTGTACTGACCCGGCATCGCGCGGATGCACACCGGTCATCACCTTGATCAAGGTTGACTTACCCGCCCCGTTTTCACCCAAAAGCGCGTGAATTTCGCCCGGCATCAGCGAAAAGTCCACATCCTGCAAGGCTTTGACACCGGGAAAGAATTTACCCACACCACGCGCAGACAGCACCGGTTGTGCGTTATCTGCCATATGATCCTCCCTGATCTATCGCCGCTGTTGCACAAAAGGGCGTGTCCCCGGTTTGCCAAAGGACACGCCAACTTGCCAGCGTTCGCCAGGTGTTTTTCACCTGACGCAGTTATCAGCTGCGATTAGTTGCCGCTGCGTTTTTTGTATTCTTCTGCTGCTGTATCAGGCAGGTAAAGCGGACCATTGGCCATGATCCATTTCGGCACGTCTTTGCCATCCTTCGATGCATTGATCGCATCAAATGCCGGGCCACCCAAATGCGGATTCAGTTCGATCGAGGCATTGGTTTCGCCATCGGCCATGGCCTTGAAAATATCGGGAACACCGTCAATCGACACGATCAGAATGTCTTTGCCCGGTTCCAGGCCAGCTTCCTTGATCGCCTGAACGGCCCCCAGCGCCATATCGTCATTATGGGCATAAACAGCGCAAATGCCTTTGCCGCCATTTTCCGCCTTCAGAAAACTTTCCATCACTTCCTTGCCGCCCGAACGGGTAAAGTCACCCGACTGCGACCGCAGGATTTTCATGCTGGGAAAATTATCGATAACGGCCTGAAAACCAGCCTTGCGATCATTGGCAGCAGACGAGCCAACGGTGCCCTGCAATTCCACCAGATCACACACACCACTGGTTTTTGCGGCCAGCCACGATGCCGCAAGTGCACCTTCCTGAACAAAGTCAGACGCGACCTTGGTCAGATAAAGCGATTCATCGGCCGCCACCCCACGGTCAATCAACACCACGGGAATGCCGGCATCCTTGGCTTCTTTCAACACCTGGTCCCAGCCGGTTTCCACCACCGGGGCCAGCAAAATACCATCCACGCCCTGGGCAATGAATGAGCGAACGGCTTTGATCTGGTTTTCCTGTTTTTGCTGCGCGTCGGAAAATTTTAAATCAATGCCGCGTTTTTCGGCTTCTGCCTTGATCGACGCGGTTTCAGATGTGCGCCAGCCACTTTCCGACCCGATTTGGGAAAAACCGATGATCATTTCTGCCTGTGCCGCAACCGAAAGCCCCATGCCGATGCACATGGTGGCACCCGCAAAAGCCAGTTTTTTAAGCCGTTTCATTATTTCCTCCCTGAATTAGCCTTCTCATGAAAAGCCATATAGTATTACAATATGATTGTTACCAAGACAATCACATCCATAACCACAAATTGATAATCGCAGGTTTCTGCGGTTTTATCAGGGACAGAAACAGAAAAAAGGACGCCGGAATGTCGCTTGGCCGCACTTCCCACAGGCTCACAACCTTAGAAAACAAACAGATTCGCGTGGGGTTTTGCAATCAAGGCGCGCGAATTATGTATTTTTACCTGAAAAATGATTCCAATGATCCCGTAAACATCGCATTGGGGTTTCCAGACATCGCCGATTACGCCCGCCAGGACAGTTACATTGGCGCAACCTGTGGGCGATACGCCAACCGTATTGCCGGTGCATCCTACACCGATTTACACGGCAACAAAGTATTGCTTGCCGCCAATGAAGGGCAAAATTTGCTGCATGGCGGCCCGGACGGATTTGACCGCCGGACATGGATGATCATGGAAGAAACCGCAACCAGCGTGATTTATGCCCTGTCATCGCCCGATGGCGATCAGGGATTTCCCGGTGCATTTCACACCATTGTTCGTTATGAAGTGGCGGGAAACAGCCTGCGCTGCGAAATTTCGGCCACCTGTGATGCCCCCACCATCGTCAATATGACCAATCACAGCTATTGGAACCTGTCGGGCAGATTTGACCAAAGTGCCGCCGATCATGAACTGGAAATTCACGCCGACCAGTATTTGCCGGTGGATGAGAGTTTGATCCCGCTGCCCGGTCGGGCCGATGTTGCAGGCACCAGATTTGATTTTCGCACATCCCGGCCCATCCATGATCCGTCTGACAGCGATCCATCCTATGATCATAATTTCTGCCTGACGGGAAAACGCGGCACCTTGCGCAAAATTGCTACGCTGTATCATGGCGCAAGCAACCGCAAACTCACCCTGTCAAGCACCGAGGCCGGGTTGCAGTTTTATCTGTCCAAACATTTCAACGCCACCATGACGGCGCAAAATGGCGACAAACTGCATCCGCAAGCCGGGATCGCGCTGGAACCCCAAACCTTTCCCGACAGCCCCAACCGCGATGACTTCCCCGCTCCGTTCCTTTTGCCGGGCGATACCTATTCCCACATCATGGTCTGGCGGGTTGATAGCTAAAACCTTCAGGCACGCAGGCGCCGCCACAATCGCCGGTCAAGGGCAAAGCGCCCGCCGCCGATGGCGACCAGAACAACCAGCGGGAAAATCCACAATATCCGCTGGTCCAGTACACTTGCCGGGTCGCCATCAAACAAGGCCCCCGGCATTGCCCCATGGGCATAAATATCGACCAGCGACTGCACCGTGATAAAGCCGACCATCCCCAACGCTGCCAACCGGGTGGCTACACCCAAAACAATCAATATGGGCAAAACAAACTCGGCCAGTGTTCCGGCAATCACGATGATGTGCCACGGAAAAAAGGCAATCGCACCGGGGTCATAGGAATGGGCCTCGGCAATCGCCGGAATAATCTGGGCAAAGGCACCGGCACCGGGCGAAAAAACGCCCAACGGTCCCATGCCCGGCTTGGTCAGGGCGCTGTTTAAATAATAGGGCCACAGCACGGCAGCAAAAATAAACCGCGCGGTTAAACCGCCCAGCCAGTCATTCCAGTATGCTGTGCCGGTTTGTGCCAGTTTATACCCCTGTTTTGCCAGTGCAGATATTGCCAACCTTGCCAAAACCATTATTCCCCCACCGTAAATCCACCAAACATTCCCGATGCCAGCAATTGGGCAAACACCGGCGTGACGTCAAATGCCGCGTGCTTTGCCAATGCATCCTCAAAAGCAGCCCCAACCGACAGTCCTGCCCGCAACTGCCGTGCAAAAACCGTCGCCCCGGCATCAAGCATCGCGATTTGCACCTTGAAATATGGTCGCGTGATCAAAACCGTTTCCGCACGATCCGGGATCGTCACCGGCCCGGATCTTTCATGATCTGCCTGATGGGCCTGCCACAGCGATACAATTGGAAAATCCGATATCATCAGCCGTGCTGCGGGATGAACTGTGAACCGTATGTCCACCAGCCTGTCTTCCAACCCGGCCAGATCAGAAGCCGCCATTGCAGGGGCATCGGCTTCGTGCAGGGCTTCCAGCCATGCCCGCTCCAACCGTGCTACATCAGGAAGATAAGGCACGCGGGCAATGGCTTCATGCTGTGCTAGAAATGCAGCAAAACCGCCCCCATACAGGGCCAGCGACGGCGCACATTGGTCCTCGGCCCGCATATACTGCGCTGCCATTGCATAAAAAAAGCTGTCCCCGACCAGTTTTTTCACCACCGGATAGGCTGCGGCCAATGCCTCTTGCAAACCGCGATGGACATTGTTGCGATAAATGGCAAACCGCTGTGATGCACGCGGATCAAACCCGGCGGGAGCGGCCGAAGGATTTTCATCCATCAGCGCATTGGCAAAGGCCCGATGAAAAGCAGCATCACCATTTTTTACGCCATCCGGGTCCAACGCGACCTGTGCTGTTCCGTTCATAATGCCCCCCTACGAGGTTGATTTTCACAAGCGTCAATCACCCTGTTGGCCTGTTCTGCCTCGCGCGCCAGCATTTGCCAGTCGGGTATGTCGTTATCCCATTCAATCAGGGTTGGTTTGGCACCAATGCGGTCAATCAACCGCTGATACAGTGCCCAAACCGGGCTTGCGACCGGGCGGGAATGGGTATCAATCAACACATTGTCGCTTGTATCGGCATCCTGTTCATGCCCGGCCAAATGAATTTCACCAATCAGGTCGCCGGGTAAAACATCGATATAGCTGTTGGCGTCAAATCCCAGATTATGGGCGCTAATGAAAATGTTGTTCACATCAATCAACAACCCACAGCCCGATTGCCGGGCCGCTTGAAGGATGAAATCGGTTTCCGGCATCGAATTTTGCGGCAAGGCCAGATAAGAGGTCGGATTTTCAATTAATATCCGCCGCCCAACCGCGCTCTGCATCTGGTCAATCGCGTCAACCAGATGCGCAAGGCTTGCGCTCGTCAGCGGTGTTGGCAGCAAATCGGCCAGATATTTTCCGTCATGGCCCGACCACGCAATATGCTCAGACACCAGCCCCGGTTCAAACCGGTCAACCAGCGCCCGCAAAGATCGCAGATGATTTTTATCAAGCGGCGCGCCGCCACCCAGCGATAACCCCACCCCGTGCATGGACAGGGGAAAACGTTCACGCAATTGGGTCAACATATGCAAGCGCGGCCCGCCCGATACCATATAGTTTTCGGGATGAACCTCGAACCAGGCAACCGGATCGGCATTTTCAAAAATATCGACCGCATGTTCGGCCTTAAACCCCACCCCGGCACGGGCTGGAATAGCGCCAGACGGCATAACGGTTTTGAAAATATTGTCCGAATTCTGGGCACGGGGCGCGATCACAAAACGTATCCTTTTGGTATGTCAGATGCAAAAATTTCGGCGCGCCTGTTTAAGAGCCGCGCCGAAAAATGGCTTACATTGCAGGCAGGTCACGATCGAGCTTGGTCAGGCTGCCATGAACCATACGGCCATCTGCCGTGGTAAAGGACATATCTTCGCAGGTGCCAGCCGGTACCAGCTTCCAGGAATTACCCTGATAATCGACCTTGGAAGTCCCGGCACATGTGGTCCCCGGACCAGCGGCACATTCGTTCTGGCCTGCCATGGAAACACCAAAGCATTTCTCCTGGCCATCTGCGGCAGAGGCATGGGTTGCAGCCATTGACAGGCCGGCCGAAAGTGCTGCTGCCAAAACAAGTGCTTTTTTCATTTCTGTTTTCCCTTTGGTAAAAGTTCCCGATTTTGAATGTCGCGGCGGTTTTTCCCATTCGCTGCGACACTCTTTTGATAGCAACCACAAGGCACACCGTCACTGCAACTCGTGCACACGACCCTTCAACACGATGTGACAATAAATCCTTTTGATTTCACGCCGATGTGAGGATAAATCGGCGTATTCATTCCCCCTCTGCTCCCATCAGCCTCGAAATGCCCCTCGTAAATCGCCCAAATAATAAACCAGGGGTTGATGAAATCAGCACCGCGAAATTTTGTGAAATCGTCAGAATATCGCCCCTTGCCAGAGACAAACAATTGGCTGTCAGGCATTGAAAATACTGGAATAATCGTTTTAAAACTCCGAAAACCAGCCGCTCGTCGCAGCGTTTCCTATCGCCGTTTGGGCCCGCTTTTGACGCACAAAAAGCACACCAATAACGTTCAACCCGGATCCCTCACCAAAATCCGGAAAAATCCAAATAGATCCATTGATAACAAACAGTTATGCTGAATTTTGACTTCATCCGAATTGACAGGGTGTTTTTCGCGATCCCGTCCCGCCACGACAAGGGCGCCTGGGGTTGAGGTCCGGGCCTTGATGGCGTTCATGACATAGAGGACAGCTTCTCTGGTTCACGGCGAGTCCGGCTTTGCCCACGACAACCTGACGCGCGGGTCAAAACCAACCGCATGGACTATATCTTCTGCCTGGCGCGCAACGACCGTCTGCGCCACAAGGTCCATAGCGTGCCCGACGCCTGCCGCTGTAAACAGACCTTCTTCATAGCCTGGAAAGCCCTGGTCCCGACATCAGAACGATCCCGTCACCCTGCCAAAATCCCATGGCGGGCAATCCGGGTCCGTCCTCATTTCCCGATCAATCGTGAAAAATAAGATGCTAAAAAAGCCTGGTTCCATCGCCGGGTTAAAGCCAGCATCACTCCGGCGATGAAACCTTTTTTGCCTTGGGTAATCCAAAGCTAATCGCCCACCCTGCCAAAAGGAACAGGGCCGATACAACCAGGCATCCCACCAGCCCGCCATACAAATAGGCGACACCCGAAAGAATGGTTCCCGCCAGACGCCCGACTGCGTTTGACATGTAATAAAAACCGACATTCATTGCGACCTTGTCGCCGTGGGCATATTCCAAAATAAGATAGGAATGCAGCGATGAATTCACCGCAAAAACCAGCCCGAAAACAAGAAGCCCGCCCAAAACCGCCAGTTCCGGGGCAATATTGAAATGAACCGTGGCAGCAATCGCAATGGTTACAACGATCAGAGCAAAAATCCACAGGCGTGCTGTTATGCCATCGGGCGCAGTGCTGTCGGCCCGCAGCAATTTGGGGGCAATAGCCTGAATAAAACCATACCCAACCACCCAGAGCGCCATATAAGAGCCGACTTCGATCTCTCCCCAGCCCAGTTCGGATGTCAGAAAGACGGGCAGCCCGACCACAAACCAGATATCGCGTGATCCAAACAGAAACAACCGTGCCGCAGAAAGAATATTGATGCGGCGATCTTTGGAAAAAACTTCGCGAAATTTCGGCTTGGCACTGCCTGCGGGTTTCGCCATCTCGTTGCCCAGGCTAACTGCTACGGAAATCAGCAACAGGGTCAAACCCGCCGACATGGCCAGCAAGGCCCCGCCAAAACCAAACCACGCCAACAAGGCTCCGCCCAGAAAAAACCCTGCCCCTTTAAGGGCATTCTTTGATCCGGTCAGAAGCGCGACCCAGCGAAACAATGCACCATCAGCATCGGTCGGAACAAGAACCTTGATCGCGCTTTTGGCCGACATTTTGGTCAGATCTTTGGCCACACCCGAGGCCGCCTGCAACCCCATCACATAAGCAACTGATATCCAGGGTAACCAGTGCGGATCAATTTGCGACAGGGCGGAAAGCGACAGAATTTGCAAAATCAGGCCGGCAAACAGGGTAAATCGCAATCCTTTTGCCTGTGCCAGCCACCCTCCGACCAGATTGGTTATGATCCCGGCGAACTCATAAAGAGTAAACAAAAGGGCTATTTCAAACGCGGAATATCCCAGATTATAGAAATGCAACAAAACGAGCATTCGCAACGCACCATCTGTCAGGGTAAAACCCCAATAGGCGGCGGTAACAAGAGCATAGTTGCGGATGGCGACCGACATTCCGGTTTCCTACAGGCTGGTGCCGACCTTGGTCAACAGATTGACCATACGGCACACATAACCCCATTCGTTATCGTACCAGGCAAGAATTTTGACCTGTCGTTTATCGATGACCATGGTTGATGCGGCGTCAATAATCGACGAGCGCGGATCGTTCAGGTAATCCACACTGACAAGCGGTCGTTCCTCATAACCAAGAATACCGGCAAGATATGTTTCCGATGCCTCGCGCAGCAAAGAATTAACAGTTGAGACATCGGTATCCTGGGCCACCTCGAACACACAATCGGTCAGCGACGCATTTAGCAAAGGAACGCGGACGGCAATCCCGTTCAGCTTTCCGCTCAGTTCCGGATAAATCATCGTGATCGCCGTTGCCGATCCGGTGCTGGTCGGTATCAGCGATTGCAGGCAGGAACGCGCCCGGCGCAAATCCTTGTGCGGCAGATCCACCACGGTCTGGGTATTGGTTACATCATGAATGGTCGTGATCGATCCGTGCACAATGCCAATTTTTTCATGAATAACCTTGACCACCGGGGCCAGGCAGTTGGTTGTGCAACTCGCCGCTGTCAAAAGATGGTGCCGGGCGGGGTCATAAAGATCATCATTCACGCCATAAACAATATTAAGCGCCCCTTCCTTCACCGGCGCGGCAACAATCACCTTCCTGACACCCTGATCGAAATAAGGCTGAAGCGTATCTGGCGTTTTGAATTTTCCCGTGCATTCCAGAACAATATCGCAACCAATCCCGGCCCAATCCGTATCGCCAGGATCGGAATTGTCACTAAAGCTCAGGACATGCATCTGATCAATGATGATCTTGTCATTCCCACACGTGACCTGCTTGTTCCAGCGCCCATGAACGGAATCAAATTCCAGCAAATGGGCTGCCGTGGCAGCCCCCCCGCTGATTTCGTTGACATGAACAAACTCAAGATCGGGATGCCCCCACCCTGCGCGTAATGCAAGTCGGCCCATTCTGCCAAAGCCGTTAATCCCAATTCGTATCTTGCTGTTCATTATCACGTCTCCGAAATCTTGTCTTTCCCCACAGGCCCGGCCCGTGACATGTTTTGTCAGATTTGGCAATTGTCAGGCCGGGTCACTTACGGGCATGGTCGTTTCGCCAATTTGATCCAGTCTGCGTTGCAGCGACATGCGATCCAGTGACGCAAACGGCAAACTGGTGAAAATCGAAATCCGGTTCCGCAACATGCGATAGGTTTCAGCAAATGCAAGACGAATTTCAGCTTCTGTCCCTGTTGCAGCGGCAGGATCAGGAACCCCCCAATGTGCACTCATCGGGGCACCGGGAAAAACAGGGCAGCTTTCTTTTGCGGTCTGATCGCAGACCGTAAAAATAAAATCAAATTTGATTTCGTCCTGCTGCGAATAAACTTCCATCGGCTTGGAGGAAAACACCGTCAGATCATGCCCCAATCCTGAAAGCAAGTCTGCTGTATAGGGGTGCAGGGCGCCGCGGGGATGGGATCCCGCGCTATAAGCATGAAAATGATTACTTCCTTCGCCGTTCATAATGGCCTCGGCCATGATCGAACGCGCCGAATTCCCCTGACACAGAAACAGGATATTATAACTTCCGCCTGACATGTTTTTTACTCCGGTATGTAAAAACGACAAAATATAATCAGCAGTATTCAAACATCCACACAAAGCGATCAGGACCGCAGCTTTCTGTCTAACCGCACAACTGTCATGAACGCGGAACCCCCAAAACGGATGCCACATTCAAAAATTCCATATGTCCGGATTTATCGACATGAATAAGATAGGGCAAGTGACACTTTCATGTCAGAAATTCCGGATGCTTTCCGGGTCCACAATCCGGTGATTTTCGCGACACCCCGGGATTATGCATCCTTACATAATCGGCCCACCCTCGACCGTTCCCTCAGCGTGAAACGATATCAACCCGGATTCCCCCGGATTCATCCTCAGATTTACGCATCATCCTCATTTCCGTAATAAAATCTGAATGTTAGAATGAATTCCCGGTTTCCAAAAAATAACAGGGTGTTTTTTCGATGCCGTTTTCAGATTTCGGTCGGCGCAAGGTTCTGGCGGTATTTGATGGTGACGGGTCCGGGGGGATGTATGTGCAAGACGATCCGCAGTCTGAAACCCTGCTTTATGGTAAGCGTCTCACCACGGCTACCTTGACAGGTTTGTGATACCAGTTTCCGAGAGG
>NZ_CAXBJJ010000006.1:0-357364 GCF_963976115.1 uncultured Thalassospira sp. | reverse complement strand
AAGTATCAACGAAACCACTCACCCTGTAAGTGAGACTGTTCCGGGGGGAAGGTCACCCCGAACGGTGATGTTCGGGGTTTATGTGTTTATGGATAAAAGCCGTTGCAGGCTGTTTACAGCAAACCGCGTTTTGCCAGGTTGCTCATCAGGGCTGTAATGCCAAA
Source organism: uncultured Thalassospira sp. (assembly GCF_963976115.1). Taxonomy (GTDB): domain Bacteria; phylum Pseudomonadota; class Alphaproteobacteria; order Rhodospirillales; family Thalassospiraceae; genus Thalassospira. Next base: position 357,200 of record NZ_CAXBJJ010000006.1, on the reverse strand, counting down.
TGACCATGGGGTAATTTTGTCGGAGCGATCCACCCGGTTAACCAGCGCACCAAGTTGCGGGGTGGATATTTTGACAATATCGCCGGTTTCGTGGGTAAAGCCTGCCCCCTTGGCACCACGATCCTGCACCGGGGCAAACATGGTGCCCAAAAATAGCATGAAGCCGTCAGGATACTGGTGATGTTTGCCAATGGCCTGCCCGACCAGGCTTTCCGGCGAGCGGCTGATCTTGCTCATCGAGCTGACACCTTCAAGGTGAAAGCCGTCTTCGCCGTCAATGGTCAGGGCAATATCAGCCGATTTGACATTTTCCAGGGTGAAATCGCCATCAAACAGGCGAATGAACGGGCCGATGGCGCAAGAACCGTTATTGTCCTTGGCCTTGCCCAGCAACAGGGCCGAGCGCCCTTCGACATCGCGCAAATTCACGTCATTGCCCAAGGTCGCACCAACAATGCGCCCGCTTGATGTTACCGCCAGCACCAGTTCAGGTTCCGGGTTGTTCCAATGCGAAATCGGGTGCAGGCCAACATTCGCCCCCTGACCAACCGATGACATCGGCGGCGCTTTGGTGAAAATTTCGGCATCCGGGCCAATACCCACTTCCAGATATTGCGACCAAGCGCCTTTTTCCAGCAGCACCTTTTTAATGTCGGCGGCCTTGTCGGACCCTGGCTGAATTTGCGACAGGTCTTCGCCGATGATTTCGGTAATTTCCCGGCGGATCTGGTCGGCGCGCGATGAATCGCCACGGGCCTGTTCCTCGATCACGCGTTCAAGCAGGCTGGACACAAAGGTCACACCGCTGGCTTTAACAGTCTGAACATCGTTGGGGGCCAGAATATGCAGTTTGCCAAGATCGGCATCTGGTGTGCTGTTGGCAAGGGCTTCGTCCAGCGTGCCGAGAACGGCAAAATCGTCGGAATTACGAAGTTTTTCCACCAGATCGTCGCGTTCCAGAAGCTGGCTGGTGGTAGCACCTAATGCGCTGATATCGCGTAATGTGCCATCTGCGATCAAAACCGGTGTCGGCCCGCTTGCGCGCGGGTCCCAGACCCGGCCAATCAGCAAGGCCGATGCCGTATCGTGCGGCAGAATGTCCTGGGCGTTCATCGAATGTTCAAGCATTTAACTGGCCTGTTATTGTCATGAATATCGGGGTGCATGCCGGGTCCGTATCGGACCTTTATAGGAGGCAGGCACGATGTGAAAACAACTACAGCATGGAAAATGTGTTTTATCAATAAAATACCGAATCATTTTTTGCAAAGGAAATGCCGTTACCTTTTCGCGGTTAACGAATTGCGATTGATCGATATTTTCGCGCTACATACAGCCAGTTGCGATGTTTTTTCGGTGGGTTTTAATATTCCCGGCCCGGGCGTGCCCGATAAACCGGGAAACTGAGCCGATATTTAAGGGCGGCGGCCCGCAGGGCAAAGGCACATAAAAATGCCACCAGGGCAACGGGCTGCCTGGGCAGTTCCAGCAGGGCTGTGCCCACGGTATAAATCGTCGCCCCGAGCAGGGCCGAGGTAATATAAATTTCCGGGCGCAGGATCAGCGGCAATTCGTTACAGACCACATCGCGCACCATGCCGCCAAAGGTGGCGCTGATCATACCAAGGATAATCGCGACCAGCGGCGACAGGTTTAAATTAAGGCCAATGGCCGCCCCGGTAACGCCAAACATCGCCAACCCCAGGGCATCAAGCCAGAGTAACGCAACATAACGCCGTTCAAGAAGGTGGGCGGTGAAATACACCACCACCGCACTGGCAATGCAGGTAATGATCCAGGCCGGGTCGCGGATCCAGAAAACCGGGGTTTCGCCGGTGATCACATCGCGCACCGTGCCACCGCCAATGCCGGTAAAGGTGGCAATCAGGATAAAGCCGACAATGTCCATTTGCCGACGCGATGCTTCGAGCGCACCGGTCACGGCAAAAACGGCAACACCGGTCAGTTCGAGCCAATAGGTCATGTCGGTCATGGTCATTTGAGTGTCCATTGCCATGTTGATGGGGTGATTGTTGGTCGCAGCATAGCCGACAGGGCGTAATCTGCCAGCGCGATTTACGCAAGGGTCCATATGTATCACGGCGTTTGAATATGTGCGGGTCGTGGTGAGCCTGTATCACGGCACGCGATGTTGCGATACAGGGCCGGGATGCTGCAATCTTGACTTTGCGGCCCAAAAACGCGATAGCCTTTGCATGACAATTAAAAACGAAACCGACCTTGTTGCCATGCGCCGTATCGGGCGTTTGTGCGGCGAAATACGCGATGCAATGTGCGCTGCCGCCGAGCCGGGTATGACCACGGCCGAGCTTGATGACATTGGCCGCGCCATGCTCGATGCCGCCGGGGCCATTTCAGCCCCGGAAGGGGAATATAATTTCCCCGGTGCCACCTGCATCAGTGTGAACGAAGTGATTGCCCACGGCATTCCCGGCCCCCGCGTTATGGAAACCGGCGATTTGGTCAATGTCGATGTGTCGGCATCCCTGAACGGGTATTTCGCCGATACCGGTGCCAGTTTTGTTCTGGGCGGGTTTGAAGCATCGCGGCCCGAGATTAAAAAGCTGTGCGAAGATGGCCGCAAAGTGATGATGCAGGCTGTGCGCAAGGTGCGCCACGGCACACCTTTGCGCGAAATCGGCCTGACGGTTGAAAACTTTGCCTGCAAAAACGGCTATACCCTGATCCGCAACCTTGCCAGCCATGGTGTTGGTCGGTCCTTGCATGAAGAACCTGCCACCATTGCGACATGGGATGACCCGCACGAACGCCGTACCCTTAAAAAAGGCCAGGTCATTACCATTGAGCCGTTTTTGTCGCTGGGGTCCGAATGGGCGACCGAAGACAAGGATGATGGCTGGACCCTGTATGCCGATACTGGTGCGCCGACAGTGCAATATGAACACAGCATTGTTGTGACGGCCAAGGGATATGAAATTCTGACTTGAAGGCACCTTAAAGGAAAAATGCTTTTGATATGACAAACCCCGCCTCAAAAAGGGCGGGGTTTGTGCAGTGTGTCAGAGGGGGGGGCGATAATATCGGCAGGGTGACCCGGTGCGTGTTTTAAAAACCGCCTAAAGCCCAGGGACCGAGACCTTCTTTTCCAACAGCAGCAACAGTTGTGCGACCACACTGGTCATGACCACATAGATTGCGGCGATGAGCAAAAAGACTTCGAAAAACTGAAACGTCTCGTAGCCGATTTTTTCGGCGCGTGCCGTGATCTCGGTGACGCCGATGGCATAGGCGATCGAGGTATATTTAAGTTCTAAAATAGCCTCGTTCGACCACTGGGGAATGACACGGCGCAAGGCCTGGGGCAGGATGATGTTTACAAACCCCTGAAACCTTCCCATGCCAAGGGCACGGGCCGCCGTCATCTGCCCCGTGGGAACAGAGCGAACAGCACCGCGCAAATATTCGGCCTGATAGGCCGCAGTATTAAGGCCTATGGCGATAATGGCAGCGGTTAGCGGGTCAAAGACAATGCCAATTTCCGGCAGGCCGAGATAGATGAACAACATCTGTACCAGCATCGGGGTGCCGCGAAAGATTTCCACATAGATCGTGGCTATCAAATAGATTGGCCGGTTGCCGTAAATGCGCGCCCACGCCAGAACAAGCCCCAATATCGCCCCGATTGTTATCGCCGATACCCACAGCCCCAGCGTGGTTGGAACGCCCTGAAGCACATAGGGCAAATGTTCAATTGCGAAATCGAGCCACGCGCTCATTCGTCGCCTCCGTGCTCGATCACGTTGAGGAAGGCGCGTGTCCGTTCTTGCTGTGGTGCTTCAAACAATTGCGAAGGCGGCCCCTGTTCAATGATTTTGCCACCTTCCATGAAGATGACTTCATCTGCTGCCTTGCGGGCAAAACCGATTTCGTGACTGACCACAAGCATCGTCATGCCTTCGGATGCCAGCTTGTTCATCACCGAAACCACTTCGCCGGTCAGTTCCGGGTCAAGCGCACTGGTCGGTTCATCAAACAAGATCAGCTTGGGTTCCATCGCAAGGGCGCGCGCAATTGAGGCCCGCTGTTGTTGCCCGCCTGAAAGCTCGGCGGGATAGGCATCTGCCCGGTCCGACAGCCCAACACGTTCAAGTTCTTTATAGGCAAGATCAAGGGCCGCTTTTTTGCCAAAGCCGCGTAATTTTCGCGGTCCGATGGCAACATTTTCAACCGTGCGCAGGTGGGTAAACAGGTTGAAATCCTGAAAGACAAAGGCGACTTTCTGGCGCATTGAATTCAGGTTTTTTGCTGTAAGTTCTTCGCCTTCAACAAAAATCCGGCCCTGATCGGGCGGGGTGAGATGGTTGACACAGCGCAGAAGCGTTGATTTGCCAGTACCCGATGGCCCCATGATGACTTTGGATTGCCCGGGTGCCATGTCAAAGGAAACACCTTTGAGGATTTCAACCGCGCCATAGCTTTTATGAATATTTTCAACACGCAGCAGCATTATGCGTCTCCCCTGTGTTCAAAGCCCGGTAGAGCAAGACGGTTTTCTAATCTGTACAGTGCCCAGTTTCCTGCGCGATTGACGACGAAATACATCAGGGCAACCACACCAAAAACAATCAGGATGTTGCCCTGTGTATTTGAGATGATGTATTTGGCCTGACGGGTCAGTTCGACGACGCCGATGACATAGGCAAGCGATGTTGCCTTTAATTCACTGGAAAATTCGTTGGTCCATGGTCCGATCGACATGCGCAGGGCCTGCGGCATAATGATTTCGCGGATGGCTTGCAATTTGTTCATGCCCATGGCGCGTGCGGCCATCATTTGGCCGGTGGGCACCGACAGGAAGGCCCCGCGAAAGATTTGCGACTGATAGGCTGCCGAACGCAAACCCAGGGCCAGAACGGCCGCCGTGAACGACCCCATTTCAATGTAATCGGTGACGCCGTAATAAAATAGCAGCAGCAACACAATTGCCGGAATGCCGCGAAAAACGCGCTCGAACAGGACGCAAACCAGTCGCAGCGTCCAGTGACCGTAAACTTCCAGGATCGCCAGCACCAGGCCCAGCACCAGGCCCAATGACAACAGGCAAACAAGCAACCCGATGGCGATGGCAAGGCCGTGGGCCAGATAGGGCATCTGGCTTAACAACGTTTCGAAAATCATGTTTTCATGCTCGTTGGAACAAAAAGGAATGCCGTATTGCTACAACCTTGTGGGTGCAGCAATACGGCCAGCCGTCCGTTACTTCGTGTAACCGGGAATGTCGCCCTGATAGGTATCGACATAGGAAGGCATTGTGGTCGGGATGTCGCGAATGGTCGATTGCGGTGCATAACGATGAACAATTTCGGCCCACTGGCCGGATTTATAAATGTTCATGATCCCCGCATTGATTTTGCCGAGCAACTTTTTCGGGTCACCCTTTTGAACGGCAAGGGCCTGGGGCTGGTTTTGCTGAATGGTCCCGGCGATCTTGATCGGGCGTCCTTTGGCAATGAAGTCCTCGGCGGTGTCGGTCGAGGTCACAACCGCATCCAGTCGACCGGCAAGCATATCGGCGATGGCGGTAACGTAATCCTCGTAACCGCGCAGCGTCATATCAACCTTGTCGTTTGACGCCAGATTATCTTCAAGCCATTTGTATTGGGTCGCACCGCCCTGGGCGCCAACTGTGGCCCCGCAGCACATTGCCGTGATCAGGTTTTTGTCGGAATCTTTGGGGACGAGAATTTCGTCGTCGTTTTCCCACCATGGAATGGTAAAATCGAGCGCCTTGGCGCGTTCCGGGGTCACGTTCAGTCCGGTGACAAGAAGGTCAATGCGCCCTTTGACCAGTGCCGGGATCAAGGACGGCCAGGGAAGGTCTTTGAATTCAACATCCAGACCCTGGTCTTTGGCAATTGCCCGCATGGCATCAATGGCGATGCCTTTATATTTGCCATCTTCAACATAGGCCCAGGGCGGAAAGGCGGCTTCAACCCCGGCGGTTAATGTTTCTGCCTGCGCATGGGTCGAAGCCATTGTTGCCATGGCAAGCATGGCAGCGGCAGGCGCAAGTTTTCGAAAGATGCTTTTCATTTGTAGCCTCCTGATGTGCTGATTGGCGGAATGCGTTCTGGTTGCCCTGAAGGACAACCGCATTTCCATTATGCGTGTCATTTGAAGTGACGATGAAGTTTCATCAACATAAGCAGTAAATAAAAAAAAGTCTAATATAAATAAATTCTCAAAAAATGAGACAAATATATCGAGTATCGCATTGTATCAACCAGAATTAGAAATATAAAAATAAACTATCGCTTTTTATTTTTATCAAATATTTGTAAATTTCAGTAATATTACGGATATATTAAAAAATATGATCCAATTAACTGTTCAACTGGTGGTTAGATATATTTTTTATTGTGTCATTACAAAAAACAAAGGCTGTTGGGTGAGCTGTTTAGGCCGGAAACGTGCCTTTGAGGGCCGTGTGTTAAACACCAGATACGACAAACCCCGCCACGAAAGGGCGGGGTTTGCTGGTATTTGACGCCCGGCAATGTTTGGTCACCACCGGCTAAGTTTTGTTTGGCAGGGGTGATCAGGCCCCGTATTTTGCCTTGGCTTCGCGGCGGCGGGCATGAAGGACCGGTTCGGTATAGCCATTGGGCTGTTCACGGCCCTTGAATACCAGGTCACATGCCGCCTGAAAGGCAACACTGTTGTCAAAGTCAGGTGCCATGTTGCGATAATCTGCATCACCGGCATTTTGCTGGTCCACGATGGCGGCCATGCGTTTCATGGTTTCCATCACCTGTGCTTCATCACACAGGCCGTGATGCAGCCAGTTGGCAATGTGCTGGCTGGAAATGCGCAGGGTGGCACGGTCTTCCATCAGGCCGACATTGTTGATGTCGGGTACCTTGGAACAGCCCACCCCGGCATCGATCCAGCGCACGACATAGCCGAGAATACCCTGGGCATTGTTGTCCAGTTCGGCCTGGATTTCGCTGCGCATCGGGTGCTGATCGCCCAGACGCGGGATAGCCAGAATATCATCCAGGCTGGCACGGTCGCGCTTGCCAATTTCGTCTTGCACGGCACGCACATCAATTTTGTGGTAATGCATGGCATGAAGGGTGGCTGCGGTGGGTGAGGGCACCCATGCACAATTGGCCCCGGCCTTGGGATGGCTGATTTTGGCTTCCATCATTTCGGCCATGCGGTCCGGCTTGGCCCACATGCCCTTGCCAATCTGGGCGATGCCTTTCATGCCGCATTCAAGGCCGATATCGACATTCCAGTTTTCATAGGCCGCAATCCAGTACTGGTCCTTCATGGCATCCTTGCGGACCATGGGGCCAGCTTCCATGCTGGTATGGATTTCATCACCGGTACGATCCAGGAAGCCGGTATTGATAAACACGACCCGGTCCTGTGCGGCACGAATGCATTCCTTCAGGTTTACCGTGGTGCGGCGTTCTTCGTCCATGATGCCGACTTTAAGGGTATGGGGGGCAAGACCGGCGGCTTCTTCGGCGAAAGCAAACAGGTCGCTGGTCAGTTGCACTTCTTCGGGCCCGTGCATTTTGGGCTTCACAATATAGATGCTGCCCATGCGCGAATTTGAAACGCTGCTATTGCCTTCGATATCGTGCTTGGCAATCACGGCGGTCATCATGGCATCGAGGAAACCTTCGGGCACTTCGTTGCCATCACCATCAAGTACCGCATCCGTGGTCATCAGATGGCCGACATTGCGCACCAGCATCAGGCTGCGACCGGGCAGGGTAACTTCCTGGCCATCAAACCCCTGATAGGTCCGATCCGGGTTTAACCGGCGGGTCAGGGTTTTACCGCCTTTTTCAAACTGTTCTTCCAATGTGCCTTTCATCAGGCCCAAAAGATTGCGATACACCAGGGTCTTGTCTTCGGCGTCAACGGCGGCAATCGAATCTTCGCAATCCTGAATGGTGGTCAGGGCCGATTCCATGATCACGTCGGCAACCCCGGCAGCGTGGTCCTTGCCAATGAAGTGGGTCGGATCAATGGAAATTTCGACATGCAGCCCATGATTGCGCAGCAAAATGGCACTTACGGCGTCATCTTTTTCGTTAAAGCCGATGAATTGTGACGGTTGGGCCAGGGCGGTTTCGGTGCCGTCTTTCAGGGTTGCCTGAAGCGCCCACCAGCCCGCCCCATTATCGCGGACTTCGTATTTGGCAACATCGGCATGTGCGCCATTTGCCAGCGGGGTAGCATGATCAAGGAAATCGGCGGCATAGGCCACCACAGCGGCCCCGCGTGCAGGGTTAAAGGACTTGCCTTTTTCCTTGCCGTCTAGCGCGTCAATCACGTCGGTGCCATAAAGCGCATCATAAAGGCTGCCCCAGCGGGCATTGGCCGCATTCAAGGCATAGCGCGCATTCATCACCGGCACCACCAGCTGCGGCCCGGCAACGCGGGCAATTTCGGCGTCAACATTGGTGGTGGAAATGTAAAAATCATCGCCTTCCGGCAATAAATAGCCGATTTCGGCCAAGAATTCCTTATAGGCGGCAGGGTCGCGGGCCTGATCGCGGCGCGACAGGTGCCATGCGTCAATCTGCGCTTGCAAGGTATCGCGTTTGGCCAGCAGGGCACGATTGCGCGGTCCCAGTTCCTTGACCAGCTTTTCAAACGATGCCCAGAACGCATCTGCATCCACTCCGGTGCCCGGAAGGACGTCTTTTGCCACCAGGTCATGCAACACGGTTGCAACCTGCAAGCTACCTTTGCTGATTCTTTGGGTCATGTTTCCTCTCGCCAGTGATCACGGTTTAACCGGGCACGTATCGGTATGCCCCGCTATCTGAACCTAGCATAGGTGCCTGCACCATCCCCGGTCCACCACAGCTTTCAAATTTGCGGGATGTTTTCCGCATTATGGAAAACGTTTGAAAAGCTGAAAGGATCCGGGCGGCAATAACCCTGATTCTTGCGCGATCCAGAGTGGGCCTTTTGGCTCTGTAAAGGTGCCATTTCCGGTGTTATGACCCGCCGGATGAAGATGTATCGCGGTTTTGTGCGGCGTCACTTGTTGCGGCCTGTGCCGCAGTCGATTCTTCATCGGCGGTTATTTCGTCACCAAGGGGCGACAGTTCGGTAACCATTGGTGTGGTACGGGGGACCGCAACGAATGTTCCCTGTTCTTCCAGCGTGATCCGGCGACCAAAACCGGCCCGATAGGTGGCAAAAACAGCCATGGCAAAAGCCACGATTGAAAACAGGAGCGGCAAGCCCCAGGGACCGAAATAATCCAGGAAAAGGGAACCGACAATCGGGCCAAATGCGGCCGACCCGCCATAAACGATCAACAGGGCACCACTGGCGGGGACAAAATCGTCCGGGGTCAGATAGTCATTCACATAGGCCACTGAAATGGCATAGACCGGCATGGTAAACACACCCAGTAAAGCCCCCCAGAAAGACAGGTGGTTGCGGACTGTTTCCGGCATGAGATAAGGCACCAGGCCGGTCATGATCAGGCCGACCAGCAAACCAATCAATACATATTGGCGTGGCACCATGTCTGATGCGCGGCCAATCGGCCATTGCAACAGCATGCCGCCCAGAATGACAAAAAACATGAAGGTGGCGATATCCGCGGTGGGTAGGCCCAGATCGGCGGCAAACACCGGGCCAACACCATAAATCGCCCCCGAAAAAACACCGCTGCCAGCCGCACCGACAAAGCCAAGCGGCGAAATTTTAAACAGGCGCCGCAGCTTCATGCGTTTGTGACTAACGGCCGCAGGCGGCGGCTGGCGGGTCAAGGCAATGGGAACAAGCGATAGCGACAATAAGACCGATGCCAGTGTAAACAGCTCGAACCCGGAAATCGGCGACAGGTTCAGCATTAACTGCCCTAGGGCCAGGCCGCCCAGCGACACGGTCATATAGGCCGCCATCATGGCACCGCGCGAATTATTGTCGACCTGCTCGTTTAGCCAGCTTTCAACAACAAGATACAAACCCGACAGGCACAAACCGGTCATGGCCCGAAACAGCGACCATGTGATGGGATCGACAAACACGGCATGCAGCAGCGTAATGGCCGATCCGGTAGAGGCGAGCGCGGCAAAGGTGCGGATATGACCGACCCGGTTCACCAGGGACGCCCCCCAGATGATGCCACCGACAAAACCGGAATAATAGGACGCCATAATAATACCGGTATAGATCGGCGCGAACCCTTCGGAGGATGCACGCAACGCCAACAGCGATGATTGCAGCGACGACCCGGAATTCAGGGTGAAGGCAGCAAAAAGGGTCGCCGACAGGGCAATAATCATCGCAATAGGCGAACGCGACATGGCCAACCTCTTGGCGTTGCAGGATTTCGGCAAATACCCTGCCGGACCGACAGCGGGGCTGTCAATCTGCCAGGGGAGAACGGTTATGATTTTCAGGAACGTATTCCAATCCGGGGTGTTCCCGGCAGAATTTGGGAAACCTTCCCAAACGGCATGACGTGATGTGCCGCACATAGGCCATTTTGCCTGAAAATACCAGCAATCAATACGCAACCATAACATGAAAACAAACATGGCTGAAACGCTGGCAAATGCAGTGCGTCTTCAATTGCGGGTTGGGCGGGCGTTCGCGGCTGCAAGGATGGATATAAATAAAGCGTGAAATGCTGCGTTGCGGCGGGCGGCTTTGGGCGCGACAAGTTACTTGACCTTTGCCCTTTGCATGCTTTCTATGATCTGGAATTGGTTGAAATTTGCCAGGGTTTGCCCGATATCGGGTGGAATTTTGCGCACTTGAACGGCAAACGGCCAGATGGAAGATTATGGGGCTGGCCGAAAAACGGGAGGATACCTTGAAAATTTTACGCACAATCGGTGTTTTGGCGACAGGCCTGGGCCTGCTTGGCGCGCTGGGAACGGCGGCACATGCCGAAACCCGTGTCACCCTTAAATCGGCCAAATCGGCGTCATCCTATTATCAGATGGCGGCCCAGTTTGCCGAAGCAACAAAAACCGGCACCAAGGGCGATATTATTGTCACGGTCGAGGAAAGCCAGGGATCGGTGCAGAATGTGATGGAAGCCTCGGCACGCCCGGGCAACTATATGTTTACATCGCCGCCCGCTTTGGTTGCATCGGCACAGGCGGGCACGGGCCCGTTCAAAGGTCGCCCGACTGATAAATTTGCCGATATTCGCGCCTTGTTCCCTATTCCGTCATTGACCATGCATTTTGTGGCACGTGCGGATCGTGGCATTAACAGCTTTGCCGACCTTGAAGGTAAAACAGTTTTGCTGGGCAAGGGATCTTTCGGGGCCAAGGAAGGCGAAAAATACCTGGAATTGTTTGGCCTGAAAGACAAAGTAAAACTTGCCAGTGCCGAATTATCCAATGCCGTGGCGGCCCTTAAAAATGGTCAGATCGACGCGTTTGTCACGGCTGGTTCATGGCCTGCACCGAACGTGATTGAGGCCGCAGCAGGCATGGATGTGAAAATCCTGTCGCTTGGCGATGATCAGATTACAAAAACCGGTCGTGACCTCGCCGTTATTCCGGCAGGGACATATAACGGCCAGACCGATGATATTCATACATCATCGCTGTCGGTGATTGCCTATGCGACCACAGCCATGGACGATGATACCGCCTACACCCTGACCAAAACCTATTGGGGGCAGAAAGCCAAAATGGGCCAGGATAGCGCGTGGTGGAAAGGTGTTACGCCCGATATGCTGGTCAATATCAAAGGCAAAATTCACCCCGGTGCCCTGCGCTATTATGCCGAAGCCGGTTTTCCGGTTCGCGACGATCAGAAATAAGCGTCTTTTTAAGCGTTTTGCGACGTTATCTGCCCTTGTGGCCCGGTGTGCCTGTTTGAGTTGCGCCGGGCCTTCTGTTTCAGGAATATCATGCAATCTGCTTCCCATCCGGGCCTTGCCCGCCCGGTCTGGATCGCCCTTGGGGCTGTATCCATCGTATTTCATCTATGGCTGATTTTTTCCGGCCTTGTCCCCAATCTGGTAAGCCGCCCGTTGCATATGGCGCTGGCCTTGCCATGGGCGCTGATTTTTGTTGCCAAAACACCCTGGCAAAAAATCAGCGGTATGGTTCTGACGGCCATCGGTTTGTTTGGCTGTGGCTGGATCGCGCTGCATCACAGCGAACTTTCCGACCAATATGGATTTTTGGCGGATAACTTCCAGATCATTGTCTCACTGGCCGTTTTGCTGATTGTGCTGGAAATGGCGCGCCGTGCCATTGGCTGGCCTTTGCCGCTGGTGGCATCGCTTGCGCTGGCATACGGGTTTTGGGGGCAATATATCCCCGGCGAGTTTGGTCATGGCGGTTTGCCGGTTGAAAGCATGCTGGGAACGCTGACCATTGCCGAAGGTGGTTTGTGGGGCAGCCTGACCGGCGTTTCGGTCAGCATTGTTGCGATTTTTGTGATTTTTGGCGCGGTTTTGAATGCGGGTGAAGCCGGGCAGGGCTTTATGAATGTGGCAGGTGCCGCAGCAGGACGCTTGCGCGGCGGGGCGGCCAAGGTGTCGGTTATTTCATCGGCTTTGTTTGGCTCCATTTCGGGCTCTGCCTCGGCCAATGTGGCGTCAACCGGGGCCATTACCCTGCCTGCGATGACGCGGCTGGGCTACCCTAAACGCCTTGCTGCTGCGGTCGAGGCGGTGGCGTCATCGGGCGGGCAGATCATGCCGCCTTTGATGGGGGCCGGGGCCTTTGTGATGGTGGAACTGACTGGCCATCCCTATTCTGAAATTATGGTGGCCGCACTGCCGCCAGCGATTTTGTATTTTCTGGCCGTCTGGATTGGCATTAATGCCTATGCCGGGCGGTATGATTTGCCCGGCCTGCCCGATGAAGACCGACCCACATTGCGCGCTGTGGTCATTACCTCGGCCTTTTTCCTGGTACCGTTCACGGTGTTGCTATGGGGTATGTTTGGCGGTGGCTATACCCCGCAATATGCGGCCTGCATCGCCCTTCTGGTTGGGGCGGGGTTGCTGTTTTTTGATGCCGGTCTCACGTTTGATTTACAGCGCAGCCGTGATCGTTTCATTGATGTGTGCCTGAATGCCGGGCGGCAAATTTCCATGATCGCCTCGATCATTCTGTGTGCTTCCATCGTGATCGGCGTTTTGGGCCTGACCGGGCTGGGCGTGAAAATCACCTCGCTGTTGCTGTCGGGCTCGGGTGGCATGTTGTGGCCTGCCTTGTTGTTAACGGCTATCGCGTGTCTGGTGCTGGGCATGGAAGTGCCGACCACGGCGGCCTATGTGATTTGCGTATCGGTGGCGGGGCCTGCCCTTGGCGAACTGGGGCTTGATCCGTTGCAGGCGCATTTGTTTGTGTTCTGGTTTGCATTGCTTTCAACCATTACGCCGCCGGTGTGCGGGGCGGTATTCATTGCCGCCGGCATGGTCGAGGAAAACTGGCTGAAGGTCGCAGGAACGGCAATGTCGTTGGGGGTCGGGTTGTATCTGGTGCCTTTGGCGATGGTCGCCAATCCGTCGCTCATTGCGCTTGCCAGCCATCCGATGCTGGCGATGGCGGCGACGGTTAAGGTTGCTGTTGGCCTGGGGGCCATTTCATATGGCATCATATCGCCCCGGCCTGCGGCCATCCGTTTGCTGTTGATGGCGGCTGGGGCGCTGGTTGTTTTTTCTTTTGGTCTTTAACCAGGAATAGAAGACAGAAACAAGACGCGAAAATGAAAAAGACGACTGCCCGAAAGGACGGTCGTCTTTTTACTTGGGCGGAAACTGTATTATCGCAAGGTTCGTTAAACTACGCCCGGCCGCTGCGCGGACCGGCAAAGAACCAGATGATCAAGCCAATTAGCGGCAGGACCAGAATAAGGATCGTCCATAAAATTTTTGAGCCGGTGCTTGCGCCACTGCCAAACACATTAATAATTGCCCAAATGTCGGCAATCAGAATGATAACGCCTAAGATACCACCAAATCCTGTCATGATCGGACCTCGTCTGTTGTTTGTTTTGGTGGGAGCCACCATTGTTTTCTTAACAATTGATAGAGAAACGTCGGCAGACCTTTAATGTTCCGGTGGCGTTGTTTGACCGGGGCAAAATATACGTCAGGATAAGGTGGGAAGAGGTGCGTTTAAACCTTGGTTGTTTACACAACCTGCCCGGCACACCAGCCTGATGACCAGGCCCATTGGAAGTTAAACCCGCCCAGATGGCCGGTAACATCAACAACTTCACCAATGAAATAAAGCCCCGGTGCTTTGCGGCTTTCCATGGTTTGCGAGGATAATTCACGGGTATCAACCCCGCCCAGTGTTACCTCGGCGGTGCGGTATCCTTCGCTGCCTTGCGGGGCGATTTGCCATTGATTGACATCACCTGCCAGTTTGCGCAGGGCCTTGTCGCCGGTTTCGCCAATCGGGCGTTCGAGGCCGTGACGGGCGGTAATATAGTGCGCTAGCCGGTTGGGCAGCATGCGTGACAGCACGTTATGCACCATCTGTTTTGGTGTTTCTTCCTTGGCCGATTTTAACAGCTCAAACGCATCCTGTTCCGGGTTCAGGTTGATTTGGATGGTTTCGGCTTCGCGCCAGTAGGATGAAATTTGCAAAATCGACGGGCCGCTGAGACCGCGATGGGTAAACAGCAACCCTTCGCGAAAGCGGGTTTTTTGGTGGGCGACGACGGCATCCACCGAAATACCGGCCATTTGGCCCAGATCGGCGCGGGTGTCAGGGTCGAATGTCAACGGAACAAGGGCCGCACGGGTGGGGATAATTTCAAGACCGAACTGGCGGGCAATCTGATAGCCAAAGCCGGTTGCCCCGATTTTCGGGATCGATAAACCGCCACAGGCAACCACCAGCGACTGGCAGTGCCAGCGCGCACCGCTGAGTGATGTGACGATATATCCGCCATCCGGGGCCGCTTCAATTTCCTTGATGCTGGTGGACAGTTTGATATCGACATCCACATCTTCACATTCATAAAGCAGCATATCAATGATCTGAAATGCACTTTCATCGCAAAAAAGCTGACCCAGGGTTTTTTCATGCCAGCCGATATTGTGGCGATCCACCAGGGCGATGAAATCGTGCTGGGTGTAGCGTTTAAGGGCCGAGACGCAGAAACGTTTGTTTTGTGAAATGTAGTTTTCCGGTTTGGCATGCAGATTGGTGAAATTGCAGCGCCCGCCCCCGGAAATCCGGATTTTTTCTGCCGGTTGGTCTGCGTGATCAATTACCATAACGGACCGGCCACGATTGCCGGCTTCGATGGCGCACATCAGACCTGCCGCACCGGCACCAATAACGATTACATCGAGGTTTTTCACGGCCGTTCAATTCTTTTCTGTCATGACATAAATGGAAACGGCCTGCTTATAAGCTGAAAATGTCTGCCTGTCAGCCTTTGCGCCCGGTCTTGATCGCGATTGCGATAAAACAGCCCGGCCAATCGTCACGGCGCGTTGCCTTTATCTGATGGCGGCAAAATCGTTATCAGGCGGTAATGCTTTTGGGGTGCTTTGATTTGTCATCCCGGGTCAGGCTTGGCTCTGCGGCATGGCTTTTTTGCGCAACCGGGATTTCACTGACCGCAACGTCCTTTGGGGCTTCTTCCTTCAGGGCATCTTCGGTTACGACGCAGTTCCGCCCTTTTTGTTTGGCCAGATAAAGGGCCTGATCGGCACGCTGTATCAAGTGGCCTAGCGGTTCGCCATAATCAAAACAGCCAATGCCGATGGATATCGTGATCCGGTCAATGGCCGATCCGTCAATTTCACTGATAACGTCTTGTTGCGGGACATTCTGGCAAATGATCTGCGCCAGCTGGCGCGCATTCTTCATGTCGGTACGGGGCAGAATGACTGAAAATTCTTCACCACCATACCGGGCGGCGGTATCGCGACCCTTGATATTGTTGCGCAATGTCTGGGCCAGCAAGCGGATAACCTGATCGCCGGTCTGGTGGCCATACGTGTCGTTGAACTGTTTGAAATGATCAACATCAATCATGAGCAAACACAGCGGTGTGCCGGTTTCCATCGCTTCCATTGCGCGGTTGCGCAATTGCAGGTCAAACATTTTGCGATTGGCAATGCCGGTTAACGGGTCGGTCATGGCTTCGCGGCGCATTTCTTCCAGATCCTGGCGCAGGCGTGAAATTTCCGATGATTCGACATCGCTTTTTGTTGCCGGTTTGGCTTCAAATTCGGTTGCTGCGCCAGCAGTCAGGCCACCATCATCTTCATGTGCCAGTGATGCGTTTGCCATATGAGGCGGGTGCGCATCAATCAGGCGTGTATGTAAGGGCTGGTTTTGCAACATGCCCGGCACATGGTTGGCCGTCACCGGGTTAAAGGCCTGCGAGCCAAAAAAACGTTCACATAAATAATGGCACCGCAACACATCAAATTCCTGATGGTTGGAGCGCAAAATGTCGATCGTCTGGGTCAGTTCGGCGCTGGTGCCTGACAAATAGTGGTAAAACAGGGCATAATTTGATGGCGTCGGCGCAATATCCAGGCTCGAAAGCAGCGCAACGGTTTCCCGCGCGATCTTGCGTGCCTTTCTTGCGGCGTCGACATGTTCATTCATCAGTCGCGATGTCCTGAGTGTGTTCTGCATAATGGGATAAAAAAAGCAGTTTTCGTAACAGAAGCCCGGATCAGGGACGGTTTTCAGAAGCGATGACGGGAAAACAGAGACACGTTTGCTGTTGAACGACGCTCACATGATTAAAGATCACAAATATAATAATTCCCATCCTTTGTATAGGTGCCCGGCACCCCGTTTCGTCTTGATTTGGGTCAAAATTACCGAAAAGGTTTGATCTGTCTAAAAATCAGGCAATTATAATCGTGATAAACAGTCTAATATGATACTGACAAATTAAAAATAACAACCGGGAGGCGTAGGGTGTTTTTACCTGTTCGTGTAAAAATAACAATGTTGGTGACATTAATCGGACTGGTCGTGGCGGTCCCTGTCTTTGCACAACAGCCCCGCGACGATTCTGGTGCCGAGTCCCTCCCCCGGATGGTTGATGTGCGCAAGGTTACTGCTGAAGAACGCAGCAATCTGCCGCCCTTGATGGAACGCTATTTGTTAGATGAAATAAAATCCCTGCGCACAGATATGCAGGGAATGCGCACCGACCTGATGCGCGAAGTGGTCAATCGTCAACTAGAGGCAATTGACAAGGCGATCAGCTATTCGTCGAATACGGTGACCTATTTCTTTTATTTTGTTGCCGCTGTGGGAGCCTTGCTGACCATGCTGGGCTGGCAGTCGCTGCGCGAACTTAAATCCAGTGTGCGCTCGCTGGCCCATACAGAACTGCGCCGCCTGTCAGACGAATTTGAAACACGGTTAAGCGCGCTGGAAGAAGAATTGCGCCTGAAAAGTCAGGTGATTAACGAAAACCAGCGCCAGATCGAACGCACCCAAAGCCTGCATGCTTACTGGTTGCAGGCCAATCAGGTGACCAACCCGCGATCCAAGATCGAGATTTATGACCGGATGCTGGAAATGGCACCCGGCGACCCGGAAGTGATGGCTTATAAGGCCGATGCAGCCTTGATGCTGGGCGAACGCGACTGGGCGCTAAGCCTGTGTAACCGGCTGTTGGCTGAAGCCCCCGAAAGTGCCAATGGCCATTATCAGCGTGCGTGCGCGAATGCCGGGCTTGGTTTTCGCGAGGCCGCCCTGGCCGATTTGCACCGCGCTGTTGAATTGTCAGATGCCATGCGCCAACCCGCGTGGTCGGAAGTGGAGTTTGAAAGCCTGCGCGAAATGCCCGAATTTGCCGAAATACTGGGGCCGCGCAGCGAAACTGAAGGATCGCGCCCGGCGGAATAGGTTTATCTTTTCCGGCCAGTAAACGACAAAACACCACCCGGCACAGGCGCGGGCGGTGTTTTGCATTTTAAAGCAAACCGGTGCTTATTTTCCCAATTCGTTCCATAGCGGGTGGATCGGGGCTTCGTCTTCGTCAATTTTGGTGAAACGGGCATCGGTATCGAAGAAATAGTTATCGGCCAGATCGTCATTGACCTGTGAAACTTCGCCGACAATGACGGCACCCTTGCCTTCTTCGCCGTAAAAGCGATGCACCATGGTGCGCGGCAGGGTAACACTTTGGCCGGGTTCAAGAACAAGCTTGCCACCGGCAGGCAGAATGTTCAGTTTGCCATCGGTGCGGACATGAACGTCGCTGTCCTTGTCCATTTCGCCGTCTGTCGTCAGGTTATAAAGCTCTACCACCAGGTTGCCGCCACCGCGCACGATGATGTCTTCCATCTTGACCTTGTGATAGTGCCACGGGCATTCCTGGTTTTCGCCCACAATCATGATCTTTTCGGCATAGGGAACTTCGCCTGGCTGGCGCAAAATGCCATTGCGCAGGCAAAACAGGATCAGCCCGCGTTTCGCAAAGCGGCCTTCGCCGTAATCGGTCACGTCCCAGCCCATCTGGTGGTTGTTGCACCATTTTGCCAGGTCGGGCTGTTTGTCCCATTCTTCTGGTGAAAAATGTGCCCATTCGGGCAGGCGAAAAGAAATCGAATTGTAAAGTTCCTTGGCGTGCAAAATGCAGGCATTGAT
Organism: uncultured Thalassospira sp.; assembly: GCF_963976115.1. Classification (GTDB taxonomy): domain Bacteria; phylum Pseudomonadota; class Alphaproteobacteria; order Rhodospirillales; family Thalassospiraceae; genus Thalassospira. The sequence goes on along the minus strand of NZ_CAXBJJ010000006.1, from coordinate 338,601 downwards.
TTCTGAGCGGCGCATAAAGGCAGTCCCCCGAAGTTTGGTGTGCAACACGGAATGGCCGTTTCGGGCGGCATCATCCGCAGAAAGGATGCGTGGTTTTAACATGGTCAACAGGTTTGTGCGACGAGAATTTGAATGCATTCAAGGGCAGGAAAACTGCAACCAAAATTTGACCATTATTTGTGGGTCTAGTCACCATAGGGAATCTGCCCGGTGGTACCAAAATTTGACCGGGTGGCGCAGTATTTGCCTTTGTCGATCAACGGTCCGGGGCGGTGTGGCTTTGGGCAAAACAGGAAACGGACAGAAAAATGGGTAAAGTTTCAGGTGTCATTGCCGCCTTGTTGGTTGCGGTCGGGCTTATCGGTGCGGGGGCGATGGTGGGGCGGGGCATTGTCAATATGCGTGCGCTGGATCGCTATGTCACCGTCAAAGGGTTGGCGGAACAGGATGTAAAGGCCGATCGGGCCGTGTGGCCCATTACTTTTGTTGCCACCGACGATGTTTTGCAAACGGCCCAGAAGAAAATCGAGGACGATACCGAAATTCTGCAAAAGTTCCTCGAAACCCATGGGATTTCGCGCGATCAGACTGAACTGCAAAATTTGCAGGTTACCGATCAATTGGCCCAAAGTTACCGTTCCGGCCCGGTCGAAAGCCGTTATATTGTCAGCCAGACCGTGCAGGTCCGCTCTGATGATGTCGAAGCCGTGGCAAAGGCATCGCAGGATATTGGCAAGTTGTTGCAAAATGGCATTGTTTTGGGCGGGCAGGGCTATAATGCCGGGCCAAGTTATATGTTTACCAAACTAAACGACATCAAACCGGAAATGATCGCCAGGGCAACCGCCAATGCGCGCGAAAGCGGGCAGCAATTTGCCAAGGATTCTGGCGGTAAACTGGGAGGCATTCGCCGGGCAACCCAGGGCCTGTTTCAAATTCTGGCAGCCGATGGTGCGCCAAATATGCAGGAATCCAACCAGATCAATAAAACCGTTCGGGTTGTGACGACGATGGAATATCTGCTTGAGGACTAGTTCAAACCGGTATTTTGGGTCTATTGCCCTGTTTTGTGCCCGCTTGGCTCTGGTCAGTTTGCACTGGCAATCCGGGGTGGGGCGGGCGTAAAGTTTTATCGCCCGGATTGACTTGTCGGCAAAAAGCGGTTTTATGCGGCGATGATGGCGCGCTTGATTTTACTCAATAAACCCTATGGGGTTCTGACCCAGTTTACCGACCGTGAAAACGGTCGGCAGACTTTGGCTGACTATGTCAATTTGCCCGGTGTTTATGCGGCGGGGCGGTTAGACCGCGATAGCGAAGGCTTGTTATTGTTAACCGATAACGGCCCGTTAAACGCGCAAATCGCCCATCCCAAATATAAAAAAACCAAAACCTATTGGGTGCAGGTAGATGGCGACCCTGATGATGCCGCGCTAGCGGCCCTGCGCAATGGTGTAATGTTAAAGGATGGCATGACATTGCCAGCCCGTGTCCGTCGGATCGACGAACCTGCCGGTTTGTGGGAACGCGACCCGCCGGTAAGGTTTCGCAAATCGATCCCGACAAGCTGGCTGGAACTGACCATTTCCGAAGGCCGTAACCGGCAGGTGCGCCGTATGACCGCTGCGGTGGGCTTTCCAACCTTGCGGCTGGTGCGATATGCCATTGGCGACTGGACGCTGGATGGACTGGTGCCGGGGCAATGGCGCGAAATTGAGGTTGCCGCCCCCAGAGCTGCGCCGTTATCCGGGCCAACTGCGGCACCCCGGTCGGACGATGCGGCAAAAGGCCCGCGCAGGGCGAAAAAACCATCGTTTGCCAACCGGTGCGGTGGGCAGGCTGCGGCACATGGTTCCGTGTACGATGATGCAAAGCCATCGCGGAAGGTCCATCGTACCCGCAGCGCCAGGTCATCAGATTCACCCTCGGATATAACGGGCCAGGACAGTGCCGCGCGGTCGTCGCGCGGGGCGCGCCCATTTAACCGCCGTCGCCCGGTAAAGGATTAATCCATTATGTTAAGTTATTTGCACGGGTTTCACGCCGGAAATTTTGCCGATGTTCATAAACATTCGGCACTGGTGCTGATTTTGGCGCACCTGCAAAAAAAGACCAAGCCGTTCTGCGTGATAGATACCCATGCCGGAGCCGGGTGGTATGATTTAGCCAGTCTTCAGGCGCAAAAAACCGGCGAATGGAAAGGCGGAATTGCTGCGGTGCAGCAAGAACAAAGAGTGCCCGTGGACCTGGTGCCCTATCTGGACCTGATTGAGGATTTTGTGCCAGATAATCGCGGTTTGGGGGTTGAATTTGAAGCCGGTATGGATGGTGATGAAGTGCTGGAGCCGCCGCTTTATTACCCCGGTTCGCCCTTTATTGTGCAAAAAATGCTGCGCGAAGACGACCATTTGTCAGTGATGGAATTACATCCGCGCGAATATGAAACACTGGACCGCCGCCTCTATCATGATCGCCGTGTGACCCTGCAAAAACGGGATGGATATGAGGGGCTGGTGGCGATGGTGCCGCCCCATATTCGGCGCGGACTGGTCTTGATGGACCCCAGCTATGATGTGAAACAGGACTATGCCCGGGCGGCACGGTCGATTATTGCCGCCTATCGGCGCTGGGCAACGGCAACCTATATGCTGTGGTATCCGATCCTGGAAGACGGGTTTGATCACGAATTGCACGATATGTTCCGCCAGATCCCGGCAACGGGTGGTGTTTTATGCAGTGAAATTGCCGCCAGCCATGGCGGTGGCAAGGGGCGGATGCTGGGTTCGGGATTGCTGGTGGTAAATCCGCCTTACCAGTTTGATGCGCAATTGGCCGCAATTGGCGATTGGCTGCGCGATGTGGTGCATTTGCCCGGCCCCGGCGTGCATTATCAAGACTGGTTGGTGAAGGCCCAATAAAAAAGCACCAGCCCCTGATATTGCAGGGCCGGTGCAGTCGGCAAGTTAACGGTTTTAGGCCCAAGCCTGGCTTTACATCCCGATAAAGGGTTGCAGTAATTTGGGTAAAATACTGTTGAATTTAAGCGGCGCGTCGGTCGCGATCAGGCAAATGCAGTCCTCGGCGGTGTCGGCAATCGGTTGGTGGTCGACATCATCGGCCAGATCGGCAACATCTCCGGCGCGAAACCGGCCCACATCATCGATATAAGACCCTTTAAGCAGCAAGGTCATTTCATGGCCGCTATGCCCATGATCGGGAATGCTGGTGCCTGGTGCAATTTTAAGCAATCTTACCGAGCCTTTGGTCTGCACCGATTTTAACGGAAAATGCTTTACGCCCGGTGCCAGTGTGCGCCACGGAATATCTTCCAGCGACAGGATATTGTCGGGCAACAGGTTTGCCAACGGGGTGGGAAGGGATGGCACAGCACTGCCCGTTACACTGCCGCCAACCGCGACCCGGCGCGGGATGGCAGCAGGTTCGACGCGGGCATTTTCATTGGCACTTTCATGCTCGATCATCGCCATAACATGATCCAGCGCGTCGTTGCTCATATCAAGGCTGGCACTGTCATTTAACATGGCCCCGCCGCAGGCTTCAAATTCGGCAACCTTGTTTCGGCACTGGGGGCACAATGTCATATGGGTCGCAATGATCAGTTCCATGGCCTGCGACAACGATCCGCCAGCATAGGCCAGCAGTGTTTCGTGTGTCGGGTGATGTTTGATATTCATGCGACACCTTCCAGTCCGCCGCGCATTTTACCCAGCGCCAGCCGCAAGCGTGATTTTACTGTACCCAACGGAATTTTCAGCCGTTCGGCAATTTCACTGTGCGATATTTCTTCAAAAAACGACAATTCTACGATCACTCTTTGATCCTGCGGAAGCGCGCCCAGGGCAATCTGTATCAGCGCTGCCTGTTCACTTTGATTGACGAGTTCGTCGGCAATCGGGCTTTCGTCGACAATCAATGTCGAGTCTGCGTCATCCACTTCGATATGTTTGCGTTGCCGTAACCGATCAATCCGCAGGTTACGGGCAATGGTAAAAATCCATGTGCTGGCCGCGGCTTTTTGCGGATCAAACAGGTGCGCCTTGCGCCATACCTGCATCATTGATTCCTGGGCGAGTTCTTCGGCCATTTCCTGGGTTCCGGCAAAGCGAAACATATAGGCTTTTACCCGTGGCCCGAAATGGGCGAACAGCCGGGCAAAAGCCGCCCGGTCGCGCGAGGCCGCAACCGCAACGATCCAGTCGGCATACTGACGTGCTTCTTCCGGGTTGGCCGGGACGCGTCGTTTTGTCGCTGTATCGTTCATATGTTTCACTGGCCCTTCATCGGACCGAACCGCGACATTATGCATCATAAGTCGAGATACGGTCTTTGTTTCGTGCTGGATCATCCAGATTCAAAGTTTTGATCACAGGCTGCCTAATTAATTGACGGGCATCGTATTTTTTTGATCCGGATACATGAATTCCACGTAGCTATATGTAATCTATATCAGCAAACCGCAAGCAGGCACAAAGAATGATCAGGTCCGGTTCAAAAATGAAAATCGCTGTTGTTGGTTCCGGCATTTCGGGCCTGTCCGCTGCCTGGCTGTTGTCAAAACAGCATGACGTGACACTGTATGAAAAGGATGACCGCCCCGGTGGGCATTCCAACACGGTTGATGCCAATGGCACCCCGGTTGATACCGGGTTCATTGTTTATAATACGGCAAGTTACCCTAATTTATGTGCCCTGTTTGAGCATTTAAATGTGCCAACCGTGGCAACCGATATGTCGTTTGCCGCATCGCTGGATCACGGGCAGGTTGAATATGGTGGCAGCGACCTTGCCAGCCTGTGTGCGCAAAAGCGCAATTTGTTGCGCCCGGCCTTCTGGGCCATGATCCGCGATATTATGCGCTTTTATCGCGAGGCCCCCCGGGTATTGCAAGATGCCCAAGCCGGTGCGCAAAGCCTGGGCGATTATTTATGTGCCAATCGTTACAGCAAGGCCTTTATTAATGATCATTTATTGCCAATGGGGGCGGCCATCTGGTCGACGCCGGTGGATATGATGTTGGCCTATCCCGTTGCGGCCTTTGTGCGGTTTTGCGACAATCACGGTTTGCTGCAAATAAAAGATCGCCCGCAATGGCGCACTGTTTTGGGCGGATCGCGCGAATATGTGACCCGCATGATGGCGGGCATTGGTACGGTGGTTCTGGACCGCGCCGTGGCCGAAGTTGGCCCCAGCCCAACGGGTGCCTTTGTCCAGGACCGTTATGGTCAGCGCGAAGAATATGACCATGTTATTTTGGCCTGCCATGCCGATCAGGCCCTGGCGGTACAGGCCGAACCCGATGCCGCCGTTGCCCGGTTGTTGGGCGCGTTTCGCTATGAACGCAATCTGGCGATTTTGCACAATGACCCGGCCCTGATGCCAAAGAACCCCAAGGTATGGTCAAGCTGGAATTATCTGCGCCAAACTGTTGGAGCCGAGGAGAAAGTCTGCGTATCCTACTGGATGAACCGGTTGCAGCATATTGATGATAATCAGCCGCTTTTTGTGACGTTGAACCCGCCGGTTGCCCCGCGTGACGGGTCTGTCATTCGATCCTTTCTTTATGATCATCCGGTGTTTGATAACGGGGCAATGGCCGCCCAGCGCATGTTGTGGAACATTCAGGGCACGCAAAATATCTGGTATTGCGGCAGTTACTTTGGCTATGGCTTTCACGAGGACGGTATTCAGTCCGGTCTGGCGGTGGCCGAGGCGGTGGGCGCAGTGCGACGCCCGTGGGATGTGGAAAATGAAAGCGGGCGCATTCATGTATCCCCCCTGTCATCGCACCCGTCATCGCGCCCGCGTGATGACAGCGAGGCGGCATAAATGGCACTTACCCGCCCGGATCACAGGCCGGAAACATATCGGGGATCGGCCCTGTATGAAGGGTTGGTAACCCATCATCGCCTGCGTCCGCGTCAGCACCGGTTGCGTTATCGGGTGGTGTCGTTTCTGTTCGATCTTGATGAAATAGACAGTTTAAGCGACCGGTTGAAACTGTTTAGCCGCAACAGGTTTAACCTGTTTTCGTTTCATGACCGTGATTTTGGCTGTGGTGACGCTAAGGGGGAAGGCGGCAATATTCGCACCCGCATCACACAAATGTTGCGCGAAAACGATTTGGCCGACTGTGCCGCGCGGGTGGATGTTTTGTGTTATCCGCGCATCCTTGGTTTTGTTTTTAATCCGCTCAGCGTTTATTTTTGCTATCGCGAAAACGGCGAACTGGGCGCAATTTTACACGATGTATCGAACACATTTGGCGATCGGCACGGCTATTTGATCCCCGTGACACCGGGCAGCCAGGATGCCAAAGGCATTGTGCATCAGCAATGCGCCAAGGAATTTTATGTTTCCCCGTTTATCGGCATGAAGGCCGATTACCGGTTCCGGATTAAACCGCCACAAAACCGCGTTGCCGTATCGATTGACGAAAGCGATGACGATGGCCTGTTTTTAAATGCGGCCTTTGCTGGCGAGCGGACAAAGCTGACGGATCGCAATCTGTTGGCTGTTTTTATGCGCTATCCGTTGATGACGTTGAAGGTTGTTGCAGGCATTCATTGGGAAGCCCTGCATTTGTGGCGCAAGGGATTTACCTTTCACAAACGTCCATCCCCGCCGCAAAACCGTATCACATTGATTGTTCCCAGCCCGTCTGTCGTCCTTGATGCAGGAAAAAGGTAAAAGCCATGCCTGATCGCTCCCGTTCTAGCTCATTGGTTGTTCGTTCATTATGCGACCGCATTTTACCGCTGATCAGCAGTGTTGTGCGACCTAAAACCGTATTGGAACGGATGCTGGTGCGGGTATTGTCGCATTTGCATTACGGGCGTTTAACGCTGGTGTTGCCCGACGGGCGGACATTGAATTTTACCGGGCAGAAACGGCTTGACCTGCACGCGGTTCTTGATGTGCGTGACTGGCGGGCCATTCGCAAACTGGCAACCGGCGGCGATCTGGCCTTTGCCGAAGCCTATATCGATGGTGAATGGCGCAGCCCCGATTTAACCTGTTTGATGCAGCTTGCCATTTTAAATGAACCCATTGTTCAGGCGCGCTTTGCCGCAGGTATGATTTCGCGTCTGGTGCACCGCCTGGCCCATTTGCGCAATACCAATACCATTGAAGGATCACGGCGTAATATTTCCTATCATTATGATCTGGGGAACGAATTTTACCGCCTGTGGCTGGACCCGGGCATGACATATTCCGCCGCCCTGTATGAACATGACGAACAGAAGCTGGCCGACGCCCAAACCGCCAAATATAACCGTATTTGCGAATTGGCCGAGCTTTTGCCGCACGAGAAAGTTCTGGAAGTCGGCTGTGGCTGGGGCGGGTTTGCCGAAATTGCGGCGCAAAATTATGATTGTTATGTCGATGGTTTAACCCTGTCGCAAGAACAGCTTTCCTATGCGCAGCAGCGCCTGAATGCTGCCGGGCTGGCGGGTAAAACCAACCTGATGCTGCGTGATTATCGCCATCAGGATGGCCAGTATGACAAACTGGTATCCATCGAAATGTTTGAAGCCGTCGGCGAAGAACACTGGCCTGCCTATTTTGAAATGATCCGTAACCGCCTGCGCCCCGGTGGCAAGGCTGTTTTACAAATTATTACCATCGAAGAAGACCGGTTTGAGGGCTATCGTGAAGGGGCTGATTTTATTCAGCGTTATATTTTCCCCGGCGGTATGTTGCCATCGCCAACTGCCCTGAACAAAGCGGTGTTGGCGGCGGGGCTGGAAGTGCAGCATTCGGAATTTTTCGGCCAATCCTATGCCCGGACCCTGAGCGAATGGCAGCGCGATTTTCAACATGCCTGGGAAACCATCGCCAAGCAGGGGTTTGACCAACGTTTCAAACGCATGTGGGAATATTACCTGTCTTATTGCCAAACCGGGTTTGAAGCCGGAACCATTGATGTCGGCCTGTTTGTGATTGGTCATGGCAGGCAGAACGCTTAGGGCGTGAAACGATAAGGTTGGCACAAGCGCGAAGGGGGCCATTTTAAATGATACGTCAAAACCGCCCGTTTCCGGCATTTATGTATGCGTTGCCAGCCCTGGCGGCTGCTATTCCCACTATTCCGGCCTATGTTTTACTGCCCAGCCTGTATGGCGATACGCTAGGGTTGGGCCTTACCCTGACCGGGTTGGTGTTTTTCGCCATCCGTTTGATTGACATGATTACGGACCCGCTGGTGGGGTATTTGTCGGATCGAAGCCAGTCGCGTAAGCCATGGGTGGGCGCAGGGGCGGTTATTGCCGGTATTGGCATCTGGTTTGTGTTTAATCCGCCCTTGCATCCCTCGGCCTTTTATCTGTTTGGCTGGGCCAGTGTGCTGTTTATCGGCTGGACAATGTTTCAGGTGCCTTACCTGGCCTGGGGGGTCGAGCTTTCGGGCGATTATAAACAGCGCAGTCAGATCAGTGCCCTGCGCGAAGGGGCCGGGGTGATCGGCATTTTGTGTGCCGGGGGCGTGCCGGTTATGCTGGCTGTGAACGGGCCTTTGGAACAGACCAGCCTTTTGGCAACGGTAACGATTGTTTTGGGTGCGGTGACGGTACCGTGCCTCATGTTGTTTGTACCCGATATGCTGCGCAACATGGCAGGACGTGCGCGCGCGGGCGCGGTGAGATCTCAGGCCGGAAGCGGGGATATGCGTGCTTCTGTCCCGTCGCCCTCGCAATGGGCCGGGTTGTGGCAGAACCGCTTGTTTGTACGCCTGTTAGGCGCCTGGTTGATAAACGGGCTGGCCAACGGGCTGCCGGCGGTGTGTTTTCCGTTATTTGTCAAATACGGGCTCGGGCTGGGGCAGGAAGATCAGAATATTTTGATCCTGATCTATTTTGCCTGTGCGGTGGTGGCCATGCCGGTGTGGGTTGGGGCAAGTGGGGCGATTGGAAAGCACCGGGTATGGTGTGGTGCCATGATCGTGGCAATTGTTGCCTTTGCCTTTGTCCCGGTGTTGGGTGTTGGCGATTTCGCTGGCTTTGCTGTTATTTGTGCGCTGACCGGCGCCGCATTGGGGGCGGACATGGCCTTGCCCCCCGCCATTCAGGCCGATGTCGATGACTGGGATCGTTACCGGTTTGGTAAACGCCGCACCGGCCTTTTATTTGCGCTGTGGAATATGACCAACAAACTGGCCATGGCGGTGGCCGCCGGGGTGGCGTTTCCGATCCTTGGTTATCTGGGGCTGACAGATGTGTCATCTACAGCCGCAAATGGCACAAACCCCGACGATACGCTGGCAATGTTGATGCTGCTGGTGATCTATGCGCTGATCCCCATCGTATTGAAAATAATGGCGGTTGTTATGATGTGGCGGTTCCCGCTTGATGCCCGTCACCAGTCTGCCCTGCGTCGGCGCTTGAACCGTCGTACGTTCTGATCTTTGCCAATTTATCAAAGGGAATAACGACATGTTGCGGTTAGGGTTGGCTTTTTTGATGGTTGTTTTTGTCAGTGGATGCGGGGCGATGAAGCCACAGGATTTTGAAAATAAAGAACCCGTTTTCGATGTGTTTTCCTATTTTCAGGGGCACAGTCGGGCATGGGGCATATTTGAAGACAGGTTCGGAACCTTGCGCCGTCAATTTACGGTCGACATTAACGGAACGGTCAATGACGGGGTTTTAACCCTGACCGAAGATTTCCTTTATGATGATGGTGAAAAAGATCAGCGGGTGTGGAAAATTCGCAAAACCGCCGATCATGAATATGAAGGTACGTTTGACGAAATTGTCGGCACGGCCAGGGGTGTTCAATATGGCAATGCCTTGAACTGGAATTATGTCATGGACCTGAAGGTCGGTGATGGCACCTGGCGCGTCCGTTTTGATGACTGGATGTTTTTGCAGCCCAACGGGGTTTTGGTTAACCGCGCCCATGTCAGCAAATGGGGCGTGGAAATTGGCGAAATTTCGCTGTTTTTTGCCAAACCTAATGTGCCACTTTTTTCGCAAGCCGCCGAATAAACCAGCCTAAAACCGGGATTTTGGCGTAAAATTTGCTGCCTGAATCCCAATGATCGGTATGGCTGGCAATCAGGGTGCCGTCGGCGTTAAAGGTGACTTCCGACATGCCAATAAAGTTCCATTGGCCGATAACCGGAATATTTGCTGAAAAATGCCAGCGTAAAAACCCCATATCGGTGCTGATCATGTGGTGGCTGATGATAAATTTGGCATCTTCGGCGTCTTCAAACATTTTACCCATATAGGCACACAGGGCATCCTGGCCGTTGAGGGTGGTGAACGGGTCGGTAAAGCAGATGTCGGGCGTGGTTACAGCGCGCAGGGCATCAAGTGTGCCGGGCGTTAACCTGGCATAAACATCGGCATAGTTTTGCAGGGCCTTGATCCGGGGATCATCCTGGTTTTGGGTATTCATTTTTGCATCACCCGTTCAATCATTTTGAAATACCAGCTATAGGGCAAAATACGGCCAATTTTAAGCTGGCGGACAAAGGGCGGCGGAAAGGCAATTTCGAAATCATTGTTTTTGCATAAGCCGTTATAGATAAAGTTTGCCGCCTGTTGGGGTGTTTCCAAATAGGGCATGTCAAAATCGTTTTTGTCCGTCAGGCGGGTTTTGACAAAACCGGGGTTAATCACCCGTATGATCACGCCACTGCCGGTCAGTTCTTCGCGCAGGGTTTCACACAAATTGATCAGGGCCGCCTTGGTTGGGCCATAGGCACCTGCCTTGGGCAAACCGCGATAGCCCGCCACCGATGCGGTAATGGCAATTTCGCCGTGCCCACGGGCGCGCATTTTGCGCAATAACGGGTCCAGGCAATTGACCGCGCCCTGATAATTAACCGCAACATGTTTGGCGATGGTATCGCGGGAAAATTCACTTACCGGCATCGGGGTGTAAAATCCGGCGCAATAAATCACCAGATCGGGCAGGCCATAATCAGTTTCGATCAGATCTAACGCCAGATCAACCGATGACGGGTCTGCCACATCGCAAGGTACGGCAAAAATGCGCGGGCTTGCCAGGGCCATTTCCTCTAATGCTTTTTGCGAGCGGGCGGAAATGACCAGGTGTCTGGTGGTGTTTTCGTCGGTCTCGGTGGTAAATTTTTGCACAATTGCGGCACCGATCCCTGCCGATGCGCCGATAACCCAAATGGTCTGCCAGCTTTTGTTTTTCATCGCGGGGCCTTTGTTATTTGGGTGCAGGTCAGGCAACGATAGACAATTTGCGAGCCGTCCCGCGCCTTGAAGGCCAGCCGGACCCAGCGCCCGTCGGCATCGTACCAGGCATCGGTAAGCAATTCGCCGTCATATTGAATATGGGTTGCGTCCATGCGGGCTTTACCGCCATTGCCTGCAACGATTTTTTCAATGCCCATATTACGAATGTTTATTTTATTGGGTCGCCCGGTGATGGTGTTTAACAGCTGTGTTTGCCCCAGAACGCCGCAATGCCAGTGATTGGTGGGAAATATTCCTGCTGGCAGGCTAAATTTGCCATCGGGTCCGGTGGCAACCAGCGTGTTGCGCGTGCTGTCATAGCGGGCCTTCAGGCTGGTTTTATCGCCATCATCGTCAACAGCGACGGCAAGTTTCATTAACCGGTTATTTTGCCACAGGCTTTCGGACCGATAATCAAACTTATAGGCGGAAAAACCCAGAAAAGAGATGTTGATCATGCTTTCGGCGATGACCTGAATGCCATCCTTGCCGGTATGAAATTGCAGTTTATGCATCCCCACCGGGGACCCTTCGCGGCGGATTTGAAAGTTCCATTCATGCCCGCCATACAGGGCAACCGGATCAATATCGGTGCAGTTTGCCCCAGGCAGGATAGATTGCGGGGCTGGGCGCGCGGTGGTGTCGTTTGCGGAGGCCGCCGTACCGTTCGCATGGGCAAGCGCCGAAAAACAAAAAACCGGCAAGATGGCAAGTTTTGCCACCGTCCGCATAAAACGCGACCTTATGGGCCTGGCCGGGGATGCTTTTTGCAGGCCAGAGTCGCTTTCATCACGGGGGCGATTCATTGATTTGGTCCCAGGCGCTGTTGTTATTGTGGCATAATCCATATATTCCCTACGAAGTTTTAAGGATGCCGGATCAATCCCCGTCAGGGTTTGTCCGGTTTTGCTTGCTCGTTTGTTTGTTAATTTGCCCCGTCAGGAAGTGACTGTTTTATGGCCCATCCCATTGCCGAAGACCTGATCGCCTGTGTTTTGCACCGCGATTCAAATGTGATTATTCTCAACAAGCCGCCGGGGCTGGCATCGCACGGGGGGCCAAAAACCTATTTTCACGTTGATGCCTATTTGCCCGATCTGACGTTTGGCATTGCCTCTATCCCGACCCTGGCCCACCGGCTGGACCGCGATACGGCAGGATGTTTGCTGTTATGCCGCCATGCCAAGTCATCGAAAAAAATCACCCGGCTGTTTACCGAAAAGAAAATCGACAAGGCCTATTGGGCGGTGGTGCGTGGTACCGTGCCCGATGATCATGGCTTTATTGATGCGCCAATTGCCAAGTTTAATGATGAAAGCGGCTGGCGTATGGTGGTTGATGATAGCGGCCAGGAATCACGCACCGAATACCGGGTGCTGGGCCGTGCAGAGGGCATGACATGGCTGGAACTGGTCCCCCATACCGGGCGGACCCACCAGTTACGTGTGCATTTGGACCATATCGGTTTCCCCGTGATTGGCGACCCGTTTTATGGCACCGGCAAGGCCCCTGTTTTTGGGGCCCCGCCCACCTTGCATTTGTTATCACGGCGGATTGTGGTGCCGTTTCACGCCGAACGCGACCCGATTGTGGTCGATGCCCCGCCGCCCGAACTGATGCGCGATGCATTGGTCGCCTGTGGCTATGACGGCGATTTTGCCCCGCACCGGGCCTCAATTGACAGTCAGTATGGCGGCGATAACGGAAATGGTGAAGGCGGAGAACAAGGTTTCGATGGTGACGATTGAGGCCATGACATCGGCATCGCCCCCTAATTGCCGGGCCAGGATATAGGCATTCCCGGCGCACGGCATAGCCGAATATAAAACCCCCATTGCCAGCACCATGCCGTTAATACCGGCAAGGTGCAGGGCAATGCCGGTGATTAACGGCAGCAAGGCCAGTTTGACCACATTGCTAAAGGCGATTGCGCCCAGCGAATGGCGGTCGAGCACAAATTTAAGCCCCGCCCCAACCGACAGCAGGCTCAGCGGCAGGGCCGCAGTTTTAAGCAGGGATGCGGTGTTTTCAATCGGCAACGGGATGTGAATGTTGGCGATGTTTAAAACCGCCCCGGCCCCGGCGGCCAGAATGATGGGGTTTTTGGCCAGCCCCATGGCAATGCGTTTAAAATTGCCGCCCCGGCCATTAAGGGCATTTAGCACAACCACAGCCAGAATATTGGTGACAATCACCATCACGGCAATAAACACAATCGCCAGTGCCAGCCCGTCGCGGCCAAACAGCGCTTCGGCAACGGCTAATAAAACATAACTGTTATAGCGGACCGATCCCTGAAATATCGAGGTAAAGAGCGGCGTGTTTTTGGTGATGACACGGCGAAATATCAACATGATGGCGGCGAGCACCAATGTGGCTGCCATGGTGATGACAACGGCGGTGCCGGCATGGCCGGTGCTGAAATCGGCATGGTAAATGCCGATCATTAACAGGGCCGGTAACAGTAAATAATATGTCAACCGGTCAATTCCCGCCCAAACCTCGCCACTTTGGATCAGGTATTTTTTCAGGATTGCGCCAACAATGATGGCAGCAAAGATCGGAAAAATGGCGGCGATCAGGTCATAGGCGAGTTGCATGGGGCGGTCGCATCAGTTTGATGTGGGGCACTGGATAGGGCAGGCCGACTGGTGAATGGCCTGCCAGTAAAGAATACATGAATTCAGAACCTTGTCGCATCATCAAGGCGATAATTCATCGGGATGCAGATATGCCCGTTTCGCAAAGATGCTTAACCGCTTGGATTGAGAGTGCTGCGGGCGACCCGGCATGTCGCGTGGCATTCACACACACTTGAATTTTCCCGGCGTATTTGCGGCTGGACAAATCGCCATTACGAGATCAATTTAATTATCGTCATATTTATTATGTTGATAATTAAATTGGATGATACAAAGATGTTCAGGAACAGAACAGGCTGGAAGGTTTTAAGCGCAGGCGCGCTTGTGCTGGCGGCGATTGCGGTTGTTGTGATCCGCAATGCACCGGCCATCAGCAAACCGGTACTGATCCCGCCGCCGGTCACGGATATCGAGGATCGGGGCAGTTCCCAAACGGCGGTTTTTGCCGGGGGATGTTTTTGGGGCATGCAGGGCATTTTCCAGCATGTCACGGGCGTGACGCGGGTTGTGTCGGGCTATATCGGTGGCGGTGCCAAAACCGCGACCTATGAGCAGACCGAAACCGGGCGAACCGGCCATGCTGAAGCCGTTCAGGTGGTTTTTGACCCGAATGTGGTGAGTTATGGGCAGCTGTTACAGATCTTCTTCTCGGTCGCACATGACCCGACACAGCTTGACCGGCAGGGGCAGGATGTTGGCACCCAGTATCGTTCCGCCATTTTCCCGACCGATGACGCGCAGGGCAAAGTCAGCCATGACTATATTGCGCAACTGGACGGGGCCCGGGTTTTTGGCAGCAAAATTGCCACACGCATCGAACCGGGAAAGGTTTTTTACCCGGCCGAGGCCTATCACCAGAACTATCTTTATAACCATCTGACACAGCCCTATATCGCGCTGTTCGAGCAGCCCAAAATCGACAAGTTCAAAGAGGTTTTCCCCGAGCTTTATCGCGACGAGCCGGTGCTTTTGATCAACTGACAGGTTGCGGGATGATCAGCCCTGTTCTGCCGATGTGATCAGGTTGTCGCGAAGCTTTGCAATTGCCTTTTGCAGCATCCTGAACTCATCGGCAGAAAGGCCGGATGCCGCTACGGTTTTCGCACCAAATCCCAACCCCTTTTCGCGCAGAAGGCGGCCTTCTTCGGTCAGGCTGACAAGAACGCTGCGTTCGTCATGAATGTCACGGGTGCGGGTGACATAACCCATTGCTTCAAGACGTTTAACCATCGGGGTAATCGTGCTGGGTTCCAGGAACAGTTTTTCGCTCAGACTTTTGATCGACTGACCGTCTTTTTCCGACAGGGTGATGATGGTGATGTATTGCGGATAGGTCAGGCCAAGCTGTTCAAGAACCGGTCTGTAAACCTGTGAATAGGCGAGGTTGGTCGAATAGACCGTGAAGCACATGAAGTCGGCCAACCTGGCAGTATCTGATCGCATGTCCGGTTTCTCCCTCTGATCACAATTAATTTATCAAGATAATGATTATGATCAAACAAAAAATGGTTGCGTCCAATTTAATTATCGTAATAATATTTATCAAGATAATTAAATAAGGAGAAGCAGGATGCGCAAAATGGTGATTGTGCTGGCGGTGGCTGCGCTCGCCGCGTGGCCATGCGCGTGGGACACCGACCCGCAGGACATTGCAAACATGTCGCTTTTCCCGACCGCCTCTACATCAACCGGTATTGGCCGCTAGATTCCAGGCGGCAGACATTACAGGAAACCCCAAAATGACTGACAACACCCCTGTTGAACCGATCAACAAAAACCGGCGAAGTCTGATCCTTTCGGCGACTGCGGCCCTTGCGGCAAGCCAGTTTGTGACGTTCGGAAACAGTGCCAAAGCGGCAATCGCAGGCACCATTCCCGACGCGTTCACCGCCCTGCACACCGTCATCGCAGGCGACTTGAAAATCGCCTATGCGGAAATGGGGCCGAAGGACGGCAGGCCGGTCCTGCTGGTGCATGGCTGGCCCTATGACATCTTCAGCTTTGCCGAGGTCGCACCACGCCTTGCCGATGCCCGATACCGGGTGATTGTGCCCTATCTGCGGGGTTATGGCGCGACACGTTTCGTTTCCGCCGACACCGTCCGAAATGCGCAGCAATCGGTTTTTGCGGTTGATATGATTGCCCTGATGGATGCGCTTGGCATTGCAAGTGCCATTGTCGGTGGCTTTGACTGGGGCGCGCGGACCGTAAATATCATGGCGGCCCTTTGGCCGGAACGCTGTCAGGCGATGGTATCGGTCAGCGGCTATTTGATCGGAAGCCAGGCGGGGAATCAGATGCCGTTGCCACCCAAGGCCGAACTGGCATGGTGGTATCAGTTTTATTTCGCGACCGAGCGCGGGCGCATCGGCTATGAAACCAACCGCGATGACTTCAACAGACTGATCTGGAAACTGGCATCGCCGCAATGGGATTTTGACGACGTGACATTCGCGCGCACGGCCCAATCATTTGAAAACCCCGATCATGCGGAAATCGTCATTCACAATTACCGCTGGCGTTTGGGTACGGCCACGGGCGAGGCAAAATATAACGCGCTTGAAGCAAAACTTGCCACCATGCCGGTGATTAATATTCCGACAATAACGCTTGAAGGCGCGGCAAATGGCGCGCCCCATCCGGCACCCGAAGCTTATGCCAATAAATTTTCCGGCAAATACCGGCATCGGACGCTTGCGGGCAAGATCGGGCACAACCTGCCACAGGAAGCGCCGAATGACTTTGCCGATGCCATCCTTGAAGTTGCCAGCTGGTAGCGGCGGGTGACCGCTCAAGGAGGTTTGCAGCGCATTTCTGGATGGTATTTTTACGATCCCGGAATGCGCGCGCCGGTTCAGACCTTGCGATTGGTGTAATCGGCAAAATCCTGTTCGGGGGAATGGCCGCGATAAAGCTCGCAGATTTCCTCGAATTTCGGGTTGCTGATTAAAAGGTCGGCGGTGCTGCGATTGCATGCAATCGGCACTTCATACATGTTTGCCAACCGGATCAAGGCGCGCACATCAACATCGTGGGGTTGGGGTGTCATCGGATCGGTAAAGAAAAACATGGCCTGTATTTCGCCCTGCGCAATCATGGAACCCAGTTGTTGATCGCCGCCAAACGGGCCACTTTTCAAGGGAAAAATATCAAGATCGGGAAAGCGTTCCAAAAGCACGCGGCCGGTGGTGCCGGTGGCAAATATGCGGGCAGTGGCAAACTGGTGCTTGTGGGTTTCCAGCCAGTCAGCCATTTCGCGTTTGCGACGGTCGTGGGCGACAAGTCCGATTGATAAAGTCATGGCAAAGCTCCAAAGACAGGATAATAATGTTTATTAAGCATATAATGAGCCAGATGGTCACGCGGGATTGCAGATAAAGGGGTTAAATGAAAGCCGATTTTAACCGCAATTTTGCGATGGCGATGATCATAACCGGTGCCTTCATTGTTTCTGGCCGTGGTCTGATCGCAGGCGCGCAGGCGGCCGAGACGGCCCTGCGTCCTTTTCCCCAGCATCAATCCTATGGCACTGGTGCGCTGTTTCCGTCGCGCTGGCCCGCAGAAGAACGCGACGCGGATGTTGTGGAATTTTACCAGCAATGGAAAGCCGATTATGTGCGCAAGGTTGAAGGCGCAAACGGCGATGCCCCGCAATACCGGGTGACCTTTGGTCATGATCAAGCCGGGCGCACCGTGTCGGAAGGGCAGGGATATGGCATGATCATCACCGCCCTGATGGCCGGGGCGGACCGCGATGCCACCACCGATGCCAAGGCCCTGTTTGATGGCATGTGGCGCTTTGCCCGGCAATGGCCAAGCGATGGAGACCCGCGCCTGATGGGATGGCAAATTCCGCCAGACCCCAAGGGAAACGACAATGCTTTTGATGGTGATGCCGACATTGCCTTCGCCCTGTTATTAGCCGCAGATCAGTGGCAGGACCCGGCTTATTTGCAGGCTGCGCGCGATGTGATTGCGGGACTTGCAGAAAGCACAATTGGACCGGACAGTTTGTTGCCTTTGCTGGGCGACTGGGTGGTTCCGAACGGCGCGGAATATGATCAATGGGGAACGCGCCCGTCAGATTTTATGCCCGGTCATTTTGCCGCCTTTGGTCGGGCAACGGGTGATCTGCTTTGGGCGAAGGTGCGAAATCGGGTGCTTGATGTTGCCAGCGCGCTGCAACAGGAGGTTTCGCCGCGGACCGGGTTGCTGCCCGATTTTGTCCTTGTCGAACCCGATGGCACCGTCCATGCCGCGCCGCCGAACTATCTGGAGGGGTATTATGATGGTGCATATTATTTTAATGCAGCCCGCGTGCCCTGGCGCTTGGCCAGCGATGCCTTGTTGGAACATGATCCAAAGGCTGCAACCATTGCCCGACATATGGCAAGGTGGATGCGCATACGGGTTAAAGGCGACCCGGGCAAAATTCAGTCCGGATATTTGCTAAGCGGGTTACCGCTTCCCTATGAAACCGAAAACAGTACCTTGTTTGTTGCGCCAATGGCGGTGGCATCCATGTTGCTGCCTGATGGGCAGGAATGGCTGAATGATATGTATGCCAATATCCGCGACCGTCATATGGACTATTACGAGGATAGCGTGACGTTACTGTGTTTGTTGGTGTTGTCAGGGAATTTCTGGTCGCCGTCGGGCGCGTTGGAATAATTTACGTTTGGGTCATATATGGCTTGAACGCGGTTTTCAGGTGTCGCTGGTGGGCCATGTGCCCGCATGGATTAGATCGGCGCTGATATGTTGCATTTCCTCAACCACGCGGGCGACGACCGGGTTTTGCATTTTGATACGGCGAATACCCAGCGAAACCTGCCGTGAAAGACTGGGTTCAAGTGGAATGGCACGAACGGTTTTTTGTGCCAGTTCGTCGGTTACGGCACATTTTGCCAAAAGCCCAAATCCTTCGCCTGCGGCAATCAGTTTTACCAGATGTGTACTGGCGTCAATTTCCATCCGAATGTCCAAACCTTTGCCCGATGCAGCAAAGGCTTCGGCCTTGCCACGGATGCCGTGAATGCGTGAGGGCAGGATCAGGGGGAATTTATACAGATTGTGGGGGGTTATATGGTTCGGCGCGCTTTTTAAAAGGTTGGAATTACCGATCAGGAACAGGTCTTCCTTGCACAGGGGCAGGCAGACGATTTCGGGGATGGAAACCCGATCAAACGTCACCGCAACATCAAGATTGCCGTCTTGAAGCCAGTTCCATAAATAACCGGAAAAGGTTTCAACAACCCGCAGGGAAACCTTGGGTAGGCATTTTCGCAAATGCTTGATCAGCGGTACGGCCAGAACCATCGAGGTTGCTGCGGGCAGTCCAATGGCAACCTCGCCTTCGGGGTCGGAACTGGTGGTGCCGATTTCTTCAAGGGTGGCTTCTGCGATGCCCAGCATTTCATAGGCACTTTTAAGCAGGACGCGCCCGGCGGCAGTGGGGACTGACCCGCGCGCATGGCGTGTTAAAATCGGCACACCCAGATCATCCTCGATTTTCTTGATCATGGTGCTTAATGCAGGCTGCGCAATGCCCAGACGATGAGATGCCTTGCTAAGACTGCCTTCTTCGCAAATCGCAACAAATGCGGCCAATCGTGGCAGGTTTAGAAGATGTTGGGCCTGTTTCATCTGTGTTCTGCCGCTGACATATAACTTTTATGTATGGGTGATTTGAAATTATATATTACTCTTTTAATGGGTGCGGTGCTAGCGTTCATGTGGCTAAAAATCAACAATAGCCACATCAGGAGGGAACAGATTAATGAAGATTTCAGCACTTTTTACCGCTGCCGCGCTGATTGGCGCGACATTGCTGCCACAGGCACATGCCGCCGAATATACCATTGATGTGTCGCTTGATACGTCACCCAACCATGTGCGGAACGTGTCATTTCGTAAATTCGCCGAAGCCCTGAACGAAAAGTCGGGCGGGCGGCTTGAAATGCGGGTGTTTGACTCGGCTTCGAAATACAAGGGGCCGATGGTGGCAACGGCGGTGGCGCAAGGTGCCATTGATATGGCCGCCCCGGCACATCAGCATCTTTCCAAATATGTTCCGGAAGCCGGGATGTTGTTGTTGCCGATGTTTTACGGGCAAAGCAAGGATGTCATTTACAAGATTGTCGATGGTGACATTGGCAAGGAGTTGAACCAGCGGATTGAAGACAAGCTGGGTGTAGTTGTACTGGGTCGTCCGTTTGATCTTGGCTATGGTACCGCTTTTACCACCGATGTTCCGATTAAATCGCCTGACGACTTCAAGGACAAGATTGTTCGTGTTCCGGGCGGTGCGGCAACATTGGCGCGCTATCGTGTGTTTGGCTCAAATCCCGTTCAAATTGCCTGGTCTGATGTGCCACAGGCATTGCAGACCGATGTGGTTTCGGCCATTTGGGCAACGCAGGAATCGGTTGCCAGCTCGAAATTGTGGGATGCAGGCATCAAATACGCCTATGAAGACAAGCAGGCCTTTATTGAATATGTGCCAATTATGAGCCAGGCTGCATGGTCGAAATTGCCGGAAGATTTACAAAATCTGATGCGCGACACCTGGGAAAACATGGTTGACCAGGTGCGTGATGTTGCCGCCCAGGCCCAGATTGACGCCCGTAAAACCAATGCCGAACATGGTATTGAAACCATTGATGCCAAGCCAGAAGATTTGGCCGCAATGCGTGAGAAACTGATGAAGGCCCAACCCGAAATCGTTGATGAACTTGACATGGACAAGGATTTCATCGCCCGGGCACAAGCCGCGATTGCCGCCGCACAGTAAATTCCTGAACCGGGTACGGAGCAGAACGTGAACATTCTTAATTTCGTATACCGGGTCTCGAACGTTCTTAAATGTGTTGAGAAATTCCTGATCGGGATAATGGCCATTATGGCGATTATCCTGATCGTGGGAGAGACGGTTCTTCGCTATCTGGCACCGGCCTATTTGCCGGATTGGGGGGCGGAGGTGACGGTCTATCTGGTGGGCTGGGCGACGATGTTAAGTCTGCCTTCGCTTGCCGCACAGGATAAACACGTTCGTGCTGACCTGGTGGTTGACCTGTTTTCTCGCAGAATGCGCAAGGTGCTTGAAATCCTTGTTTTGCTGGTCGGAATTGTTTTTTGCGCGATCATCCTCAAGGCAGGGATCGATGTGGTGCAATTTGGCCTGCGGTTCGGTGAAATCAGTGACAGTTCGCTGAGCTTTCCGATGTGGATTTTTTATCTTGCTGTGCCATTTGGCTACGGATTTTCGCTGCTGCGTTATGTGATGCTTTTGATCACCCGCCTGAGCGAAAGCCGGTCGTCCTCGTTGACGAGCTGATTAACGGACAAATTTCTTATGATTATCTGGTTAATGCTGGCGCTGTTCTTTGTGATGCTGCTGGCCGGGGTCCCTATTTACCTTGTTCTTGGCTCTCTTGCTGTTATCGGCTGGCTGGTTGACGGCGTGCCGCTGATCTCGCTGGCGCAGCAGTTTGCCAATGAAATGAATTCGCAGACCCTGGTTGCGGTGCCGCTGTTTGTGATTGCTGCCACCTTTATGGAACGCGGCGGTATTACCCGGGCGCTGATTAATTTTGCCAGCACCATTGCCGGGCGAAATCGTGGCGGTCTGGCGATTGTATGCGTTATTGCGACAACGTTTTTTGCCGCGATTTGCGGGTCATCGGTGGCAACGGCCATGGCCATGGGCACGGCCCTTATCCCGACCATGGCAAGCCGTAAATATCCGGCCAGCTTTTCGGTTGGTACGGTGGGCGCTGCCGGAACTTTGGGTATTCTTATTCCGCCCAGTTTGCCATTGCTGATTTACGGCCTGATTGCCGAGGCATCGGTTCCCCGTCTGTTTTTGGCTGGCGTGATCCCTGGTTTGCTTCAGGGTGCGTTGTTTGTTGCCTATATCATCTGGTATTCGCGCAAAAACAAATTGCCGCTTGAAGATGACATGAGCTGGGCCGAGGTGATGAAATGTTGCCGTGATGCCGTTCCGGCCCTGTTTATTCCGCTTGTGGTATTAGGCGGTATTTACACCGGGTTCGTGACCGTTTCCGAGGCCGCCGGGGTTGCTGCCTTTGCCGCAATCATCGTGAGCGTGTTTGTCTATCGTGAAGTACCGCTGCGCGACATTCCCGATGTTCTGTCCGAAGGGATCCGCCAGACTGCTGTCATTATTGTTATCATTCTGTCGGCCCTGGCTTTTGGTCACTGGTTGACCAGTGCCGGTGTGACCCGTTCGATTGCGACAATGGTAACCGAATGGGGCCTGAATGCCTGGCAATTCCTGCTTTTGGCAAACGCGATCATGTTTGTCCTGGGTATGTTCCTCGAGGTGATTTCGGTCATTCTGATTTTTGTCCCGCTGGTCCTGCCGATTATCGGCCATCTGGGGATTGATCCGGTTCATTTCGGTCTGGTGGTTGTCCTTAATATGGAACTGGCCCTGCTCACACCGCCGGTGGGTCTTAATCTTTTTATCCTCAAGAACATTTCAGGGGAACGAATGGCAACTGTCATTCGCGGGACCCTGCCTTTTGTCCTGATCCTGATGTTTTTGCTTCTGATTGTGACCTTCGTGCCGCAGATCAGCCTGTGGCTGCCTGAGCTGGCTTATGGTCGTTAACTGGAAAAATCCGCGATATGCCAATATTGACCGTCACTGTTAGTCCTGAACTGGTTGAAAAAGTCAGCCTTGATGCCACGAATACCGCCGAAAATTTATTGGCGATTATTCATAAACATCTCGCACCGCGTCCTGGCACGGAACAAATCATGTTTGTACCGGCATTTGGCGCGGTAACCGGGTGTGCCTTGCTGGTCCGAATGGATCACCGCGCCTCTGAAAGCCGCCCGGCCCCTGTTAGAAAGGCCTGTGCGGATGCGATTTGTCGCTATCTTGCCGAAAAGTTCGATACATCTGTCCGTGTGCGGCTGATTGCGCTGAACCCTGATGATATTGCCGCGTCGGATATTGGGGCAGAGACACAATCATGAATGTACCTGTTGCAAAAATAACGCCCCGAAATGTTGTGGTTTCCGAAATCAGCAGTTTTCACATTGGTGGGGAAACCGTTGAGCTCAGCGACCAGCCCCGGTTTGTTATGCGCGTTGCGGGCGAGGGTATGTCGCGCGAGGTGGACCTGAACGGATCCTATGTGACCGGTCAGTTGTATGCCAACTGTGTCACACTTGCCGAACCGCGCCATGAGGCCCCGGTTATGTTTTGGCATGGCGGAGCGATGACCGGCGTGACCTGGGAAACCACCCCCGACGGGCGTCCGGGGTGGCAGTGGCTGTTTTTACAGGCGGGTTACAATGTGATTGTGACCGATGCCGTTGAACGCGGACGGGCATCATGGTCGCCCTATCCGCAAATTTATGACACCGGGCCGGTTTTTCGCACCAAGGAAGAAGCCTGGAGCATGTATCGGGTTGGGGCGCGTGCATCCTATGATGACCGTATTCCCTATGCCGGGCAGCGTTTCCCGGTTGCGGGGTTTGATGCCCTGGCATCCCAGTTGGTGCCACGTTGGACGACACATGACGAAATGACGCTGGCCGCCTATCAGGCGGCGTTGGAAAAGGTTGGCCCGGTTCATTTGGTCGCCCATAGCCAGGGGGGCTGGTTTGCCCTGAATATGGTGAAACGGGTGCCGCATCTGGTGCGATCTGTTGTGGTTATTGAACCCGCCGGTGCGCCGCGCCTGACGCCGGAAGATGTCGCCCGCATTGGTGATATTCCGCATATGTTTATGTGGGGCGATTTTATCGACGACGTGCCGTCGTGGAAAAAATATCGCACGGCGACCGATCAGTACCGTCAGGTTCTGTCAGATGCCGGAAAACAAACGACGGAAATGGACCTTCCCAGGATGGGCATCCGGGGTAACAGCCATGTTCCCATGATGGATGATAACAGCGCGGAAATTGCCGCGATGGTTGTTGACTGGATGGCCGAGGCCGCAAAGGCGTCAACATAATCGTCTCTTTTTGCATTTTGCCTTGTTTGAAAAGGGGGATACGATTTTGGTCGTATTCCCCCTTTTTTGTGGGCCAATCTGCTAGGGGTATCATCACAATCAGACATCTGCTGCTAAGCTTGAGTCATATCTGTTATTCCCGAGCTACAACTGTATCGTAAAGTCCGTAGTGTGACAGGCCCTCGTGACTTTCAATACCCGTGTAACGTAGCGACGCATCCTCATAACGGCGGAATGCAAAGACGGCTTCGTTCATACGCTCGGTGTTAAAAACCTTAAGGCGGACAAGCAGATGGAAGTCGGCGACCGTTAGGCCTGTAACGGCATGAAACAGGTCCGGTTCCAGCTTGGTGATCACGTCCCGGAGTGTATTTTCGCGGAAGTCCGTCAGATACATGAAGGCAGGAATTCTTGTCGCGAATTTTATCAGCTTTTCCTGAACGAGCTTTCGTTTTGATTTGTATTCCTTTTCCTCGTCCGTCAGTTCTTTCTTTTCTTTGGCGGATAATTCGCCACCCTGTGCTTTGTCCTTGAGAGCTTTGACTTTGTCGCTCTTGTTGATGATGGTTTCGATGATCTTATCACCCAGCGCACGCCAACCTTCTATGCGTTCAACTGCGGACATCGCTTCGGGAGTATCCATAATCCGGCGCAAGGTATCGTTGTCAACGTTGACCAGCAGCGAGCTTTCCCACTTGCGCGCCAGCAATGTTGCCGACGTGCCTGCCATCGCGATGTCGAGAATACCGCCTGCGTCGATTTGGGTCATGTTCGCGCCGTCGTAGGCCAGTACCGGCAGGAAGGATACCAGATCCTTTACTGCATTTTCCGGGTTCGATTCATTGGGTGAAAGGCCTATCCCGTATTCCGAAAGCTGCCGTAAGGCGCGCGTTGGCGCAAAGTCGAAAACGAAACAGACGGGTTTCAGGATTTCCTCTTCGTTAGGGTTGTCGCCGTTCGGGTTCTTGATGGACCAAGGTGATTGGACCCTGAACGCAGCCTGAAAATAGGTTTCTGGTGACTTCAGATTGCGAAGCATCAGAATGGATGTCCACTGTTTTACCGTGACTCCCGTGGTGAGCTTGCCGCATGAGAGGGTAATTGTCTTGGTGTCGAACCCGCTTCCAATGGCTTTGCGCACGGGCGGCAGGGCGTCAAGACCGATCCCTGCCGACGCACCGGCGGCAACGGCGATATCGTATTCGCGCCAAAAGGTGTTGTGCTTCTCAGTGAGGAGTTTTGCCATTGCATGGCACGCCGCCACATTGGGCAGGAACCAGAAGGAATGCTGCAGATAGGGCAGCAAGCGAACGTCTGAATATGGAAACGGAGGCCTGGTGCCTGTCTTAAGGCTCTCAACAGCTTTTGCTGCGTACTGCCCCCGGATGATGTCCAGCCACTTCTGAACGTCGTTTTTGTGCTTGAATTGCGCCGCGTCGCCTGTGCCGTTGGCAGCAAAAAACTCGTTGAGATCGAACTCGTCGAATTCACCTGCGCTCGCGACTGCTACAAGTTCGTCGGGCATCTGGTAGGTCAACAGACGCATTTGTGGCAGTGCGCCATAAGGGTTCCATTCGCCGGGGTTCTTGGCGACAAAACCGGCCTTGGCACGCTGTTCGTCTGTATAGGTCCAGTTGAAGATTTGTTCTTCGATAAACTCACCCGTCGCCAATGCCTTGAACGGCGTGCCGGAGAGATAAAGATAGGCCTTGGTGGTGATGGGAAGGAACTCGGTTTCCTTCTGCGACAGAACGTTCAGATCCTCGTTTACCCCATCCAGATCAGTGGCGTATTCAAGCTTGGTTTCTTTCTTAAAGACCGCTTCATCTTCGCCCTCGAACAGTTCCTTGGCAGTCTCACGCCACGCGCCGAAATGATACTCATCAAACACCACGAGGTCCCAGTTTTCTTTATGGAGCCACGCGTTTTTCGCCTTGATGTTTCCAGCCGTGTCACGGCCAAGCAGGTCCTGAAAAGAACCGAAATAAACAACAGGCTTGTTGCGATCAATCTGTGTCGGGTCGCCACCCGATGATTTTGATAGGTATTGCCAACCGTCAAAATCCACATGGCTTTCAAGGTCCGTCTGCCATGCATCCTCGACTGCCGGTTTGAAGGTGACGACTAGAACCCGCTTCGCGCCAAGCTTTTTGGCCAGTTGGTAGGAGGTGAACGTCTTGCCAAAGCGCATTTTCGCGTTCCAGAGGAATCGCGGAACCGCATGCATGTCTTCCGCCCAACGCGAATGAAAATAGGCATGCGTGACGTTAACCGCTTCTGCCTGCTCTCGACGCATGGAAAATGTTTGATGATGCGTTCCGCTGAACTTCTTCCCAGTGCGCAGTTCGGTAAGCACGGTACGTACGTCCGCAACTGAGCATCGCATCCATTCCAGTTCAATGTTTTGGAAGCCCTTCCGGATCAGAGTAGCGCGCACTTCTCGATCGCTAAACACGGTTCCGTCGTCACGCTCCGCCGGTTCGTCCAATTCGATCTGATAGTTCTTTATAGCAGCGGTCTTGACCTGCTCGGCGATCCGCTGTTTCACATCGCGTGTCGTTTGTCCGACCTTCAGAAGACCAGCGTGTGCTTCATCCGCAATCGAATAAGCGTAGATGCGTGGTCGGGCTTCAGGTTTGGGGGCGAGGATTTCCTTGATGGAGTGCTTATTCATCTTCGTCCACCAAGATTTCACCGAACAAGTCACTCTTCAAATCCATAGGGCGAACAATTTTCTCGATGAAAGCTATTTCTTCGGCGTTTAGATTATATTTTGCGTAAAGGTCCGCATCCGTCCAACGTTTTTTCCAGCTCTGGACAGGGACAAACGTATACACTTTGCGTGTTGTATCTTGAGAGGGCTTATGAAGCAGAACTAGAAGACGTGTCAGGCGGCATGACAGATATGATAAAGCATTTTCGGCATCTTCTTGGGTTTCAAAAGGGGAGATACATAGATAGGTTTCGGAAGAAATCGTGCCGGGTCCTGCAACGAATGGCGTGCTGATGATGCGGTGGGGATAGGTGTCTCTGTTTCCTGTGCCAGGTGCGGCGCGACCAACAAATATCTTCCACGTATCGATCACACCGCTACCTGTGGAGATCGAATTCCGAGCTACATAGCCTATACCGCCGTTTTGGTAGATAGTGAGGTCGTCGTCACTACGCTTTTTGGCCGTTCCTTTAAATTTTGTCTCAAGCCCAAAAGGTTTCCGCGAACTAACTAGCCGATCAAAACGTAGATCATCTGGTAATGACAAGATCGTGTCTTGCCCTGTTTCTTGGGCAATGACCTTGCGAAGAATTGATACGCCTTCATTGAATCGGATGAAAATATCCGTACCTTTCTCCAGAAGTGGGCGTGTTGTCTCTGATATGGGCCAGTCTTTGAAATGGGTGGCGACGCGGCAAGGCCCTAGGTTCTCGTTATCCCAAAGAAAATAACAAACGCCACCTTTCAAGCCCACACCTGGGAAAACATCTGCGGCGCTGAGATAATCGTCAATCGAACGCAAACGATTATCAGATAGCATCGACTCTCGAAAATCATCGAGACCTTTCCCGCCAGAGAACCAGCGGGACGGTATAACCATTGTCAAATATCGCGGCTCAAGATTTTTGGCCTGCTCAACGAACTTCTGGTAGATTGGGGCTGCACTTGTTCCATGTCCGCCGTCGTTCAATTGATAAGGCGGGTTTCCAATGATTACGTCGAAATGCATGTCGCCTCCGAAGAGCTCGGCGATCCGAGACTTGATGTTGTCGGTATGAATGAATGCGTAAGCGTGAGTCTCGAGGTCATCTCCTCGGTCGAGCGATGCTTGGCTTGCGCCGCAAAATTTGCATTTGCCTTCCGCCCACTTGTGCTCGGTACGTTCAAACCAAATATTTCCGGCGTCGTTCTTGAAACTTCTTGCAACAGAGTGCTCACCGTTGGCGTGTTTCGAGCAATAGAGGCTACGGCGCGCGAGCAAGCTGGTAAGATGGGTGATGCCAATACCGAACACCTGCTGGTTTAGAATGTGGTCGACGCGATCCTGCAGGTCCGGTATCTCGTCTTTCAAGCCCTCCGTCAGCCGCTTGGTGATTTCTCGTAAAAACACGCCGCTCTTGGTGAATGGGTCGAGGAACCGCACCTTCTTGTCAGTCCAGAGGTTCTCGCCGTTGTGGTCAGCTGCCCATGCTTCGGTCAAGGTGTCGAGCATCTGGTTGGCAAATTCGGGAGGTGTGAATACCTCGTCGTTCGACAGATTCGCGATGCAGGTCAGTACATCCGGGTTTCTGCCACGCAAGGTAAAGCTGGCTTGCAGACTCATTTGGCTTCCTCCGGTACATTTTCGTAGGCAGCTGCCAGTGTGTTCACCGTCATTGTTGGGTAGGTCCTGATCGGTTTGAAGATTTCATGTTTGCCAAGATGAGCGAACAGGGTGCCTTCGGCGCTGAAAGCGGATGATCCGGTGAGCACATCGAGGCGGAAATCACGCCGCTGGAACTTTCCTTTGCCAAGATAGCCCCATTCGGCGAATGAAATTGGTTCGCCATCATGCGTTTTCATGGTTAGCGCATCACCCTGAACAAGGTTGATTGATAGCACCGCCAATGCAGCACGGTAGAGGTTATCTGACGGATTCAGTCTTAGATAATCTGCAAAAATTTCAATGAGGTTGACGCGGCATTCGATCATGTTGTCAGCTAGAAGTTCGATGCCATAGATGCACATTAGTCCGAGAAGCGCATAGTGGTTCTTTTCAAAATCGGATTTTCCGCACTTGATTTCGACGGCGGCAAGCTTCCGTTGCAGGACATGAACCAGAAAATTACCGCTGCCACAGGCAGGTTCCAGAAAGCGGGAGTCGATGCGTTCGGACTCATCCTTAACAAGGTCGAGCATCGCCTCAACCAGCCAAGTTGGCGTAAATACTTCCCCGTGGTCCGCGACGCGCTCCTTTGATCTGATTAACCGTTGGGCGGCTTTTTGCTCGTTTAGTTGCGCCATTGTCGTCTCTTTTTCTCGTTCATGTCTTGTGATTCGTAGCAACTTCAAAGTGGCGACTTGGTTCCATCCGGTCATGCAGGATGCGGATGATCTCAACGATGCTCGGTTCGGTGGTGCGGTAGAAAGTTACATGTACCGGATTGCTGATCGGGGCGGCGTTGCTTTCGGTGCGGCTATGATGGATGTGGAAGCTTCGAACGTTAGGGTGTAATTCCGGTCTTGCCGATGTTGCACCGCCTTCGGGGTTTTTGGCGATCCTGCGGAGTGCCGCCAGAAGTAAGGCGGCGTAACGGTTGCGTGCGTCCTGCCCGTGTTGGCGCGTACTTTCATCGAGAAGGGCGTTGATGTCGGTTCTGGCCGACATCGTAAGCCTGTACTGCGCTGCCAAGGATCAGGCTCCGGCAGGTTTGCTGGTGGTTTTTCCAGGGTGGGCGAGCCAGCCTTCAAGGTCCACATCGTCCATATCTTTGTAATCGCCGTTCTCAAGATCGGCAATGCCGTCATGAATGCTTTTGCGCAGCAGTTCCAGTTTCAACTCGTCCTCTTTCCAGCGTTGCTGCAATCCGCGCACGGCATCGCGCATGGCTTCGCTGGCATTCTGGTATTTTCCGGCCTTGACCATCTTTTCAACGAAGGCATCCTGATCGTCGGTCAAATTGACATTTCTGGTTGGCATGTCGAAACTCCATTCAATTACTAAATATTATCGTCATTGGCAAAGATTGCCAATAATTGTTTCGGACATGCAGATCAGATGACGCGGGACTGGAGGCAGGGACCAGACGACAAAAAACGGCCGCCCCAAAAGGAGCGGCCGTTGACCTGTCACACACCCGAAAGGGATGTGAATTACATGTGGATGGCACGGCCATCGGCAGCCATGGCGGCTTCTTTAACCGATTCACCCAGTGCCGGGTGGGCATGGCAGGTGCGCGCAATATCTTCGGCAGACGCGCCATATTCCATCGCCAGAACCACTTCGGCAATCAGGTCGCCAGCAGCGGGGCCGACAATATGGCAACCGACGACGCGGTGCGTTTTTTTGTCTTCCAGGATTTTGACGAAACCTTCGGTGCTTTCCATGGCCTTGGCACGGCCATTGGCGGTGAAGGGGAATTTGCCAACCGAATAGTCGACACCTTCGTCCTTAAGCTGTTCTTCGGTTTTGCCAACCGCAGCAATTTCGGGCCAGGTGTAAACAACGCCGGGGACTTTGCCGTAATCGACATGGCCAGCTTCGCCCGCGATCATTTCAGCAAGAGCCACGCCGTCTTCTTCGGCTTTATGGGCCAGCATCGGGCCGATAATGGCATCGCCAATGGCAAAAACGCCCTGAATGTTGGTCTGGAAATATTCGTCGGTCTTAACGCGACCACGATCATCCAGCTCAACACCAATTTTATCAAGGCCAAGACCGGTGATAAACGGACGACGCCCAATGGCGACCAGAACAACGTCCGCCTTGATTTCTTCGGCATCCCCCCCCTTTGAGGGCTCAACCGAGAGCTTGACGCCGCCCTTGGCTGTTTTCGCACCGGTCACTTTGTGACCCAGTTTGAAATTCAGCCCCTGTTTGGCGAAAATGCGCTGGGTCTGTTTGGCCAATTCGTCATCCATACCGGGCAGGATACGGTCAAGATATTCAATAACCGTCACTTCCGACCCCAGACGACGCCAGACCGAACCCAGTTCGAGGCCGATAACACCAGCACCGATCACAACCAGTTTTTTGGGAACAGACGACAGTTCCAAAGCACCGGTGGAGGAAACAATCTGCTTTTCATCGATTGCAACGCCGGGCAGCGGGGTAACTTCCGAGCCGGTGGCAATGACGATGTTTTTAGCGCTCAGGGTTTCTTCGCCGCCATCAAGCAGGGCAACCTTAACCTCGGTTGCCGAGACGATTTCGCCTGCACCCTTGACATAGGTAACCTTGTTTTTCTTGAACAGGAATTCGATGCCCTTGACGTTGGAATCAACAACCTTGTCCTTGCGGGCCATCATCTTTTCAAGATTGACCTTCGGGGTGTTGATGTCGATGCCATGGATGTCGAAATGCTTGTCGGCTTCTTCAAACAGGTGCGAAGAATGCAGCAATGCCTTTGACGGAATGCACCCGACATTCAGGCAGGTGCCGCCCAGGGTGCCGCGTTTTTCAACGCAGGCAACCTTGAGACCAAGCTGTGCGGCGCGGATGGCGCATACATAACCGCCAGGTCCGCCGCCGATCACGACAATGTCGTAGTTCTCGCTCATGAGTAAGTGATCCTTTTGTCTGATCAGATGTCGAGCAGGATGCGTTCCGGGTTCTCGATGCATTCCTTGACGCGGACGAGGAACGAAACAGCTTCGCGACCGTCAATCACACGGTGATCGTAAGACAGTGCCAGATACATCATCGGACGGATTTCAACCTTGCCATCAATGGCAACCGGGCGCATCTGGGTTTTGTGCATGCCCAGAATACCGGACTGCGGCGCATTGAGGATCGGCGATGACAGCAGGGAGCCGAAAACACCACCGTTGGAGATGGTGAAGGAACCGCCGGTCATTTCGTCCATGCCAAGCTTGCCGTCACGTGCACGCTTGCCAAAATCGACAATGGTGCTTTCCAGATCGGCAAAGGTTTTCTTTTCAGCCGAACGGATCACTGGAACCACAAGACCCTGCGGGGTGCCAACGGCAACGCCGATGTCGCAGTAGTTTTTGTAGATGAAAGAATCGCCGTCGATTTCGGCATTCACCGCCGGCCATTCGTTCAGCGCAGTGGTGCAGGCCTTGATGAAGAAGGACATGAAACCAAGTTTCACACCGTGTTTCTTTTCAAAGCCGTCTTTGTATTTGTTACGGCACGCCAGAAGGTTGGTCATGTCGACTTCGTTATAGGTCGTCAACATGGCGGCGGTGTTCTGGGCTTCTTTCAAGCGGCGCGCGATGGTCTGGCGCAGCTTGGACATTTTGACGCGTTCTTCGTCGTCCCGCAGGTTACGTTGCGGTTTCGGACCTGCCGGTGCTGCCGGGGCCGCTGCTGCGGCGCGCGGAGCCGGTTTGCCACCTTCAAGGTAATCGAGAACGTCGCCCTTGGTCAGGCGGCCATCTTTGCCCGATGCCGGGATTTTCGCGGCATCAAGGTTGTTGTCTTCGACCAGCTTGCGCACAGCCGGGGCCAGCGGGTGGTCGGTATTGGCGGACTGGGTTGCCGGTGCGCTTGCCGCCGCCGGAGCCGCCGGTTTGGCTTCTTCCTTGGGGGCCGGAGCAGCTTCTTCTTTGGCCGGAGCCTTGGCTTCCGCCGGAGCTTCTTCCCTGGCGGCCGTACCTGCAGCGCCTTCGGTGATCATGGCGATCAGCGCGCCAACTTCAACTTCGTCACCTTCGCCAACAACCAGTTCGGCAATTGCGCCAGCAACCGGAGAGTTGACTTCAACCGTTACTTTGTCGGTTTCAAGTTCAACAATCGGTTCGTCAGCAGCAACAGTGTCACCGACTTTTTTGTACCATTTGGCAATGGTGGCTTCGCTAACAGATTCGCCCAACGCGGGAACTTTAACTTCAGTCGCCATTTTTTCCTCGACCGTTTTTAAAAAGGCAGTGTGGGTCTGCCGATTTCAAATAAAAATATGTTGTGACCAGATCAGACCAGACAGGCAGGGAAGGGTCCCTGCCTGTCTGTGAAATCATTTGACGCTGAGTGCGGCATCAACAAGTTCGGCCTGCTCGCGCAGGTGAATCTTGAGAAGGCCAGTCGCCGGAGAAGCCGCCGTAGAACGACCGACATATACCGGACGGGACGTTTTGTGCTTGATGCCGGTCAGGACTTTTTCGATCCGACGATCGACAAAGTACCAGGAACCCATATTTTCGGG
Source organism: uncultured Thalassospira sp. (assembly GCF_963976115.1). Lineage (GTDB taxonomy): Bacteria > Pseudomonadota > Alphaproteobacteria > Rhodospirillales > Thalassospiraceae > Thalassospira. The sequence continues at coordinate 305,877 of NZ_CAXBJJ010000006.1, read as the reverse complement.
TTCTTCCTGACACCAGATCACATCGGCATTGCTGTAACGCGACAACTGGGCACCCAGTTCCTTTTCGGGGAACGGGTAAAGCTGTTCGACGCGCACAATGGCAACATCCTCGATCCCGCGGTTTTCGCGTTCTGCCAGCAGGTCGTAATAAACCTTGCCCGAACACAGAACGACACGTTTGACCTTTTTATCGTCAACCAGTTTGGCGGTTTCGGCCAAAACAGGCTGGAAGGTCGTGCCGGTCGAAAATTCGGACAGGGTCGATACGCACTGCTTGTGACGCAGCAGCGATTTCGGCGTCATCAGGATCAGCGGCTTGCGGAAGCTGCGGCGGATCTGGCGGCGCAGGATGTGGTAATAGTTTGCAGGGGTGGTACAGTTCGCCACCTGCATGTTGTTTTCACCACAAAGCTGCAGATACCGTTCCAGACGGGCCGAGCTGTGTTCCGGTCCCTGACCTTCAAAGCCATGCGGCAACAGCATGACCAGGCCGGACATACGCAGCCATTTGGCTTCGCCCGAACTGATAAACTGGTCAATGATGACCTGGGCACCGTTGGCAAAGTCGCCAAACTGTGCTTCCCACAGAACCAGCGAATGCGGTTCTGCCAGGGTGATGCCATATTCAAACCCGAGAACACCGGCTTCGGACAGGGGCGAGTTGAGAACTTCAAGCTCGGCCTGGCCGGTACGGATATTGTTCAGCGGGGTGTATTTGGCCTCGGTGGTCTGATCAACCAGTTTGGAATGACGCTGTGAAAACGTCCCGCGCTGGCTGTCCTGACCGGACAGACGAACGGGGGTGCCTTCGCACATCAGGGTCCCAAATGCCAGTGCTTCGGCCGTGGCCCAGTCGATCCCTTCGCCGGTCTCGAACATTTTGGCCTTGGCTTTAAGCTGACGCAGGATTTTCCGGTTGATGTCATGGTCGCTGGGCGGGGTCGAAATGGCCCGGCCAACTTCCTGCAACAGATTGTCATCAACACCGGTTTCGCCGATCCAGTCTGCATCTTCGCCGTGGCTTGATGCCAGACCCGACCATTTGCCTTCAAGCCAGTCGGCCTTGTTCGGGCGATAGTTCTCGGATGCCTTGAATTCCTCGTCCAGATAGGCGTGGAATTTTTCGTGGCGTTCCTTGACCTGCGCTTCGGTGAACACGCCTTCTTTGATCAACTGCTGGGCATAGATGTCGCGCGTGGTCGGGTGTTTACCGATCACGTCATACATCTTGGGCTGGGTAAATGCCGGTTCGTCGCTTTCGTTGTGACCAAAGCGGCGATAGCAGAACATGTCAATCACGACATCCTGTTTGAATTCCTGACGGAATTCGGTGGCGATGCGCGCTGCATGTACCACGGCTTCAGGGTCGTCGCCATTGACGTGAATGATCGGGGCCTGAACCACTTTGGCGATGTCGGAGCAATAGGGGGAAGAACGCGAGTCCGACGGTTTGGTGGTAAAGCCGATCTGGTTGTTGACCACAAAATGAATGGTACCGCCGGTGCGATAGCCTTTCAGATGGGACAGATCGAAGGTTTCTGCAACAAGGCCCTGACCGGCAAAAGCCGCGTCACCATGCATCAGAATACCCATAACCTGTTCGCGGGCCGTGTCCTTGCGCTGTGCCTGTTTGGCGCGAACCTTGCCCAGGACAACGGTATCAACCGCTTCAAGGTGCGAGGGATTCGCTGTCAGCGACAGGTGAACAACATTGCCGTCAAATTCACGGTCAGCAGAGGTGCCAAGGTGATATTTAACGTCGCCAGAACCCATGACATCGTCGGGTTTGGACGGGTTACCCATGAATTCCGAGAAGATCGCCTGGAACGGTTTGGACATGACATTGGCCAGAACGTTCAGACGGCCACGGTGGGGCATGCCAAACACAACTTCGCGGATGCCAAGCTGGCTGCCGCGTTTGAGGATCTGTTCCAGGGCCGGGATCAGGGCTTCGCCACCATCGATACCAAAACGTTTGGTGCCGACATATTTGGTGTGCAAATAGTTTTCAAACCCTTCGGCTTCAATCAGGCGATCCAGAATGGCTTCTTTGCCACGCGTGGTAAATTCGGTCTGATTGCCGATGGTTTCAATCCGCTGCTGAATCCATGCTTTTTGTTCAGGTTCCTGAATATGCATGAATTCGATACCGATGGAGCCGCAATAGGTTTTGCGGGCCATCGATACGATCTGGCGGATGGTTGCCGATTCAAGGCCAAGAACATTGGCAATGAAAACCGGACGATCCAGATCGGCTTCGGTGAAGCCATAGGTTTTCGGATGCAGTTCCGGATGGGGATCACGCGGGGCAAGGCCCAGCGGATCAAGATTGGCTTCCAGATGACCCCGCACGCGATAGGAGCGGATCAGCATCAGGGCGCGAATTGAATCGTTTGCGGCCGCCCGGATAGCATCGGAATTAACGGTTGTCGCCTGGGATGCGGGGCTTGCCGCAACCGGGGCGTAACCGCCATTGACCGGACGTTCGCTGTATCCCTGGGATACGTCGTAACCTTCCATGCCGCCAACAACCTTGGTTTCCCGTGGTTGCCAGGTCGGCCCGCGCATTTCAGCGAGGAGGTCGGATGCGTCGTCCTGCAACCCTGCAAAAAACGCGGCCCAGCTCTGGTCTACCGACTGGGGGTTTTCCAGATACCGGGCGTAAAGTTCCGCGATATAGGTTGCATTCGACTCAGTTAGAATCGTGTCAAGATCTTGAGGTTTCATTTGTGGTCGTGGAAGGCGATGACCCAACGGGGCTACGCCTTCCTTTGCCTTTCCTCTGATTACCCTGATTACCCTTTCAAAGCCTTGAGCATGGTCGAGCCAAGGCTTGCCGGGGAATCGGCAACTAGTACACCCGCGCTGCGCATTGCTTCCATTTTAGCATCCGCAGTGCCTTTACCACCGGAAATGATCGCACCGGCATGGCCCATGCGTTTTCCCGGAGGAGCGGTAACACCGGCGATGAAACCGGCGACAGGCTTTTTAACATTGGATGCCTGCAGGAATTCGCAAGCTTCTTCTTCGGCAGAACCGCCAATTTCACCAATCATGATGATGCCTTCGGTTTCCGGGTCCCGCAGGAACAGGTCGAGGCAATCGATGAAGTTGGTGCCGTTAACCGGGTCGCCGCCGATACCGATGCAGGTCGACTGGCCAAGACCGGCTGCCGTGGTCTGGGCAACGGCTTCGTAGGTCAGGGTGCCGGAACGCGAAACGATACCGATTTTACCGCGACGGTGAATGTGACCGGGCATAATGCCGATCTTGCATTCGTCCGGGGTGATAACACCCGGGCAGTTCGGGCCGATCAGGCGGGTTCTGGTGCCGCTAAGGGCGCGCTTGACGCGAACCATGTCGGCAACCGGAATGCCTTCGGTGATGCAAACAGCCAGTTCAATACCGGCATCGATTGCTTCAAGGATGGCATCGGCAGCAAAGGGAGGCGGAACATAGATCACCGATGCATTGGCACCGGTAACATGAACAGCTTCATCAACCGTGTTGAAAACCGGCAGGTCAAGATGCCTGGTGCCGCCTTTACCCGGGGTAACGCCACCCACCATTTTGGTGCCATAGGCAATGGCCTGTTCGCTGTGGAAGGTCCCCTGCGAACCGGTGAAACCCTGGCAGATAACTTTGGTGTTTTTATCGACGAGAACAGCCATGGTTACGCGGCCTCCTTCACAGCTTTGACCACCTTTTCGGCGGCGTCGGCAAGATTGTCAGCCGAAACGATCGGCAGACCGGATTCTTCAAGGATCTTCTTGCCAAGATCAACGTTGGTGCCTTCAAGGCGAACAACCAGCGGAACATTCAGGCTCACTTCGCGTGCTGCGGCAATAACGCCTTCAGCAATGACGTCGCAACGCATGATACCACCGAAAATATTGACCAGAATGCCTTCGACATTCGGGTCAGACAGGATCAGTTTGAAAGCCGTCGTCACACGTTCCTTGGTGGCACCGCCGCCAACGTCAAGGAAGTTTGCCGGTGAACCGCCATACAACTTGATAATGTCCATGGTTGCCATGGCCAGACCGGCACCGTTGACCATGCAGCCAATTTTGCCGTCAAGCTTGATGTAGTTCAGGCTGTGTTTTGCCGCTTCAAGTTCGGCCGGGTTTTCTTCGTCTTCGTCGCGCAGTTCTTCGATGTCGGCATGGCGGAACAATGCGTTGTCGTCGAAGTTCATTTTGCAATCAAGCGCGATGATGTCGCCGTCGCCGGTGACGACCAGCGGGTTGATTTCAACCATGGCAGCATCGGTTTCAAGGAAGCATTTATACATGGCGGTCATAAATTTGACGGCCTTGGAAACCTGCTTGCCTTCGAGGCCCAGGGCGAATGCCAGTTTGCGACCGTGGAAGCCAGAGAAACCGGCTGCCGGATCGATGTCAACGGTGACGATCTTTTCCGGGGTTGCTTCGGCAACTTCTTCAATGTCCATGCCACCTTCGGTGGATGCCATGAAGATCACGCGCGAGCAGGCCCGATCAACGAGGATCGAGAGATACAGTTCGCGGGCAATATCGCAGCCTTCTTCGATATAGACGCGTTTGACTTCCTTGCCATCCGGCCCGGTCTGGTGGGTAACCAGGGTCGCGCCCAGCATCTGGCCTGCATTGGTGCCGACTTCTTCGACACTTTTAACGACGCGAACGCCGCCTTTGTCACCGGCAGTTGCTTCCTTGAAGGTCCCTTTGCCGCGGCCGCCAGCATGGATCTGGGACTTGACGACATAGATGGGACCCGCAAGAGACTGGGCTGCTTCGATGGCTTCCTGTGCGGTATAGGCGACCTTGCCGTTCGGCACGGTCACACCGTATTTGCGAAGAATTTCTTTCGCCTGGTACTCATGAATGTTCATGTTCGGTCGCTTTCTTGCCTTCCGTACGATTTCCTGTGGGTCAGAAATCGTGGTTTCAATGTCCCGCTAATAGGACAGGGACGTTGTTGCAATCCGCGCGGCCAAAGCCCCGATGGAATAGCCCGGGACAATGACAGAAAAACGGGCCAGTTTAAAACCGGCCCGTTCCGCGTTTCTTACAGCATGCCCTTGGCGGCGTCGACAAGGCCGCGAACGGCCGCCACGGACTTGTTGAAGTTTTCTTGTTCCTCTTCGTCGAGATTGATCTCGACAATGCGCTCGACGCCGCCAGCGCCAAGAACAACAGGAACACCGACATAAATGCCGTCAACGCCATATTCGCCGCTGAGATAAGCTGCAACGGGCATGACGCGCTTCTGGTCTTTGAGGTAGCTTTCAGCCATCGCAATCGCCGATGCTGCCGGGGCATAGAATGCCGAGCCGGTTTTCAGCAGGCCAACGATTTCGGCGCCACCATCACGGGTACGCTGAACGATCTGGTCGATCTTTTCCTGCGTGGTCCAACCCATTTTGATCAGATCAGGGATCGGAACGCCGGCAACGGTCGAATAACGGATCGACGGCACCATGGTGTCGCCGTGGCCGCCCAGAACGAATGCGGTGACGTCTTTGACCGAAACCTTGAATTCTTCGGCAAGGAAATAACGGAAACGGGCTGAGTCCAGAACGCCGGCCATGCCGACGACTTTTTTCGGATCAAAGCCGGTTGCCTGCTGCATCACCCAGACCATCGCATCAAGCGGGTTGGTGATAACAATAACAAATGCATCCGGGGCATGTTCCTTGATGCCCTGACCAACCTGGGTCATGACCTTGGTGTTGATGCCGATCAGATCATCACGGCTCATGCCCGGCTTGCGGGCGACACCTGCGGTGACGATGACGACATCGGCACCGGCGATACCGGCATAGTCGCTGGTACCTTTAAGGTCGGCATCAAACATGTCGACGGGTGAGGATTCAGCAATATCAAGCGATTTGCCCTGCGGCATGCCATCAACGATGTCGAAAAGTACGACGTCGCCAAGCTCTTTCAGGCCAGCGAGGTGGGCCAGAGTACCACCGATATTGCCAGCGCCGACGAGCGCGATCTTGTTGCGGGCCATTCCGTTACCTTCTTCCCTATTGCGCTTCCGGGGCGTTGAAACTTAACTGGGGAGCGCGATTGAAAATGTAAACCTGCGAACGCGAAATAATCGTTCACAAACATCGTGTGTGGTAAACCGATTCGTCCCGTTTTACAAGGGGAAACGCCGTTGTTTTGACCCGGAAAACCGCCAGTTCGGGGTTTGTTGCAACTATTGTCTAAACGCTTAAAAACCGATCATGTTGCGACTGCGAAGCACGCCGAAGGCGTGGCAAACTCTGGCGATGTATGTTGCAGAGCACTGCCTGAAAGTTTGGCAGTCGTGCAAAATTGTCGCAGTTTACCTTTTAAAAGCTCTCAGGTTTGCGCGAATTGGGGATCAGCCATGCGACCAGCGGGATGTTAATTCCATCAAGGCGATTGAATATTCTGCTCTTTCCAGCCCGGCTTGACGGCCTTTGCGCAAGATTCTGTATCTGCAGGACGTGTGCAGGTTGAATTATGCCGCAGTGCCAACATCTGCCGGTCTTGGAGTCGGTGCCGGTGGGCTTGTGGTTAGCGCCAGGTGAATGCAGAACGACCCGACATTTGGCCGCACAGATACAACGGCGAGAAAGCCGGGGCTGGCTTTTATCTGTCAGGTCAGGTGGGGTTGGTCGAGATATTCCTGGCTGCGCATTTCGGTCAGGCGCGACACTGTGCGCTGAAACTCGAACGAAAAATCACCGCTGGTATAAAGATGTTCCGGGTTGGTTGCCATGGCGCAGATCAGGTTGGTTTTATGCTCGTACATGGCGTCGATCAGGGTGTTGAACCGTTTGGCCCAGTCACTGCGTGAGCGGTCAATCTGCGGGATCAGATCAATCACGATGGTGTGAAAATGGGTTGCCAGAGCAATGTAATCGCCCGGGCCGAGCGGACGGGTGCACAGTTCTTCAAAGCTGAACCGGGCGACACCGGCCCCGGCGGCGCGAATGGCAATATCGCGGCCTTTGACACGCAAGCTGCTTGCATCTACCCGCGCACCTTCGGTCACTTTGGCAAATAATTCGTCGATCCGGGCCGGGCTGTTGTCATCGGCCGGGTAAACAAAGACGTCGGCCGCCGTCAGGTTGCGCATTCGGTAATCGGTGCGGCTGGCAAGCTCCAATATGTCGAGCTTTTCCTTGATCATGTTGATGAAGGGCAGGAAATTTTGCCGTTGCAAGCCATCCTTGTACAAATCATCGGGCACGCGGTTTGATGTGGTGACCACCACCACGCCATGATCAAACAGCTTTTCAAACAGGCGGCCGACAATCATGGCATCGGTAATGTCGGTGATTTGCATTTCATCAAAACATAACAGCCACGCCTGATCGGCCAGATACCTGGCAAGAGGGGGAATCGGATCAGAGTCTTCGCTGGTGCGGGTTTTGCGAAATTTATGCAGCCATTCATGCACATCCTGCATAAAGTCGTGGAAATGCACCCGGCGTTTATGTTCGACGGGGGCTGTTTCGTAAAACAGGTCCATCAGCATCGATTTGCCACGCCCGACTTCGCCGTAAATATACAGGCCCTGTGGCGGTTCCGGGTCGTTGCGGCGTTTGGTCAGGCCAAAGCGTTCATACCAGGTGCCCTTGCCATTATTGGGGCGATAGTCCCGCACTGCATTAAACAGGCTTTGCAGCTTTTCAGCGCAAAGTTCCTGCATGGGATCATAGGCAAGGTCGCCATCAGCGATTTTTTTGCGATATCGGGCAAGAGGGCCGTCAGACATTCGAGTACTTCCAGGCAATGAGACACGCAGCGCCCCGGTTTTTGAGGCCCCGGCACAATTTTTGACCTGAAAGACGACCGGTTCTCAAAAGATACCAGCAGGCACACAGGCAGTTTGGAACAAGAAGACATAAAACATCGTCATCGTGCAATGCAATATGCGGGATGCTGCTTTGTTAACGGGGCAATTGTCGCCATCCCCGCCAGGTCTGGTTGAGCGGGATATTACCTGCACGACATAACCCGTCAGATCAGGCGCAGTTTTTTAAATAACCAGACTTCGAATGCCACCACGGCGGCGAGAATAAGGGATACGCCCCAAAAGCCCCACGAACTGTTGGCCGCAGGGATGCCCCCCACATTGATGCCTAAAAGCCCGGTGACAAAGCTGATGGGCAAGAACAGCCCGGCAATGACGGTTAGCCAGTACATGGTGCGGTTCATGCGTTCGCTTTCAATTGCCATCAGGCTGTCATTGGCGATCTGGGTGCGTTCGCGCAAGCTGTCAAGTTCTTCGACCAGCCGGGTCACACGGTCGGTCAGGGTGCGCGCCCGGCGTTTGTGGGTTTTATCGCTCCAGCCGGGTTTTTCCGTGACAAATTTTATCAGGGCGTCACGTTGCGGGGCAATATGGCGGCGCAATCGCGACAGCCGGTGGCGTACATCCATTATTTCCATGCGCAGGGGCAGGGTTTTGCATTCGGATATGGGGGTGTCGTCAATCAGGTCTTCAAGGATGTCGAATTTTTCATCCCGTGTGTGGATTTCATCATCAATGCGAAACACCAGCCGTTCTGCAACCGTCAGCACAAAAGCATCGCTGACGGGCGGGGCTGTATTGGCCTCGATACTCGCCCGGATATCGTCAAACGCGTATAAACGCTTGTTGCGCAGCGTGATCACCAGTTTTTCACTGCACCAGATGCGGACTGAAATCATGTCCGCCGGGTCAGATTCGTTATTTAGATTAACGCCCCGCAAATTCATTGAATAGCCATCATCGTAAAACAGAACCGACGGCCGTGTTGCCCGTGTTACCAAGGCCTCAACAATGCTGGCATCCAGGCCGACCGTTCTGCTGAGCCAGGCGGCAACGCCGGGTTCCATCCAGTCCAGATGAACCCAGATATATTCGCCGTCGCCAGTGGAAGGAATTGATGTGGCAAATTCATCGACCGACAGGGCAACACCCTTGCCGGTATGATCAATTCGAAATGCATTAATCAGTGCTTTTGGGGTCATTGGTGCGGGTCCGTGGCGATTTGGGATCAAAGACTGATCAATTTAACATGACAAATGTTTAAAGGCCGTTATGGGACGATATGGTAATCAGCGGGCGGTGCTGTCATAGGTATATATGTGCACTTGTCTGTTTGTACGGGAACGTTACGGGTGCCGGATCGTTAGATCTGACATTACAATTCGGGCACAAACAAGCTGCCTTGCAGGACGATGAAAAACTCACGATGGTTCGGGTAAAGATGAAAAAGTTTCGCCATGTCATGTTGTTGGTTGTTTTCGCGCTGTTTATGGCCATGGGAACACCGGGTGCAGGCCATGCACAGGGCCGTGGCGGCGGCGTGGATGAGGCAAACATCCTCGAAAATTCGCAAAAGATCCTGGCAGGCTGGAACAAGACATTCGACAAGATTGAAAAACAGCTGTCAGGTCCGGGTGTGAGCGGGCGGGACCTGGCGGATGGCCGGTCTGAACTGGAACGGTCGATCAGTGATGCACGCGACCTTGAGGCCCTGGCGCAGACCAAGCTGGAACGCTTGAATGCTGCCTTGGGCAAGCTGGGGCCAAAACCCGAAGGCGATGCGGGTGAAGTCCCCGCTGTTACCGCAGAGCGAGACCGCCTGAACAAGGAAATTTCGCGGGTTAGTGGTATTCAGAAACAGGGTGAACTGGCTGCTTTTCGGGCTGGTGAATTGCTGGATCAGGTTGGGCGTTTGTCGCGCGAACGCTTTACCCGGCGTATTTTTAGCCGCGCTGATGTGCCATGGGACCCGGCTGTGTGGCAGAAAAGCACGGCCGAAGCGATGAGCCTGCCGGACGTGGTGCGCAGCCGGTATTCGAATATTGATCTGGCGGACCATATTGGCGATCGGCTGGAAGATGTTGCACCGGAACTGGTGTTTTTGCTGTTTGCTATTGTTGCAACAGTGATTGGTGGCGAGGTTCTGGTTTTTCGCTTTTTACCTTCGCGCTGGCAACATGCCGCCACAGAAGACCGACTGGCACTGATTTCGGGAACGCGGTTTTCGCTGTCTGCGATTGTGCCGGGATTGTTGCTGTTTGTGATGTATCGTGTTCTGGCGTCCCAGGATGACCTGATGGTTGGCAGTGGCGGTGAATTGATCAATCAGTGTTTTTTTGCCGTCCTGTTTTTGATGTTTGTCGGCGCGTCCATCCGCAGTGTGTTTTCGCCCTTTGCCCCGCAAATGCGATCGGCAGGGACGACCATTACCGGGACGCGGGTGGTCGGGTTTTTAGGCCTTTTTGCCGCCCTGATTTTTGCCTTTGACATTGTGCTGCTGCAAGGGGCAACCACAATCGGGGCTTCGCTTGATTTGGCACTGGTGCAAAGCCTTAGCAATATCACCCTGATTTGTGCCGTGATGTTTGTTGCCGCCCTTGGCACATGGTGGGAACATGACGCGGTTGATGAACAGCAAAACTGGTGGCGCAAGGTTGAGCGCCGATGCCGTCGGGTTACGTTATTTGTATCGGTGTTGCTGCCGATCCTGTCGTTTATCGGTTATGTGGCGCTGGCGCGGTTTGTGCTGGAAAACATGATGCTGGCACTGGCGTTTTCCACCAGTTACTGGCTGATACGCGAATTTCTGCGCGCCCTTATTCATACCTATCTGGTTAAGCCCGATACCGCGCGTGACGAAACCACCAGCGATGCCGTGCATGGCACACTGTATTTCTGGTTACGGGTAACAATTGATGCATCAATGATAATTGTGGCCTTTCCAACCGCGATTCTGGTGTTTACCGATATTGCCTGGACCGATCTGCTCGGCGCGGTCGAAACCGCGTTTGTTGGCATTCAGATTGGCAGTATCAACATATCCTTGCGCGCCATTCTGATTGGCGTTTTCCTGTTCTTGTTGCTGTTAAGTCTGATGCGGTTTTTCCAGCGAATGCTGAACACGCAGGTTCTGCCCAATACCAAGCTTGATGAAGGGTTGCAGCATTCGGTTTCGGCCATTTTCGGCTATGTCGGCATTGGGTTGGCCATTCTGATTGCGGTGTCGGCGGCGGGGGTTGATCTTTCCAACCTGGCAATCATTGCCGGTGCCATTTCGGTCGGTATCGGTTTTGGGATGCAAAGTATTGTGAATAACTTTGTATCGGGCCTGATCTTGCTGATCGAACGGCCGATCAAGGTTGGCGACTGGATTGTGGTGGGGGCAGATCAGGGATTTGTCAAAGACATCCGGGTGCGTGCGACCGAGATTGAAACCTTTGATCGCGCATCGGTGGTTATTCCCAATTCCGAACTGATTTCAAACCGGGTGCTGAACTGGACCCTGAAAGAACGTTCCGGGCGCGGGATTGTGCCCATCGGGGTTTCTTATGGGGCGGATGCCAACAAGGTTCGCGATATTTTGCTGGCACTGGCCGACAAGCGTCGCGAGATTTTAAGTTATCCCGCCCCTCAGGTTGTGTTTCTGGGTTTTGGCGAAAGTTCGCTGGATTTTGAATTGCGCTATTTTCTGCGCGATATTGGCGATGTGCTGTCGGTTGCCAGTGCGATCCGGTTTGAGTTGCTGGAACGTTTTCGCGCAGAAGGTATCGAAATTCCGTTTCCGCAGCGCGATGTCAATTTGCGCGATATGGACCGGCTGGAGGCTGCGATCCGCAGTCTTTCGGGTGAACCACGGATGCGCAAAAAAGCCGATCCGGTTGCCGATGAGGATGATGAAAGCGGCAGGTATCGTCAGGCGGGTGCCATTGTGTCCCAGCCACAAAGTGCGAAGCCGGAACAACAAAGTTCCGATATCGATTATGATCACACCAAAACACAGGACAGCCCGGCACAAGCCACTCCGGCAACCCGGGATTTGCCTGATGGGGAACGGTGACGGGTTGGATCGTCGCGATGGAAAACAGGCTGATGGCTGGTTTTTCTGATGGAAAAAAGCCCGGCCCGCAGGGTAGTGGGGAGTTGCACGGGCCGGGAAATAACGTTCCTGATTGGGGTCAGAACGTGCAGGGCTGCCGCCCGGGGATGATTGGGGGGAGGGGCGGCGACCGGCGGAATTATTTGATTGATTATTGGTTGCCGGACAGATTTTCGAGCGCGTCGCTCAAATTTGTTGTGCTGGTTTCTGTATTGGAATTGGCGGTTTGATCGCCAGTCGAATCCTGTCCGGCATTTACCGTGCCATTTGAATTATTAAGAATCACGCAGGCCGAGTTGGCCGTGGAACTTGCGGTGCCGCCCCCTCCGCCGCAGACAAGCTGGGTCAGGCTGCTGGTTCCGGACGATGTCGTGGCACTGCCCGAACCGCTTAGAAGTCCGGATTCTGCCTGCTTCATCACAACAGCCAGCGATGCGCGGTTTTGGTCCGGAGCGGACCAGGGTTTTTCAAACATTTGTGCCATCGCCGAAAGAGGCCCCGATGCTGTGAGGATGGCGGCGAATGTCAGAATTTTTGCCCCGTATTTTAGGGCGTGTTTGACCTGAGGGCAAACATGACGGGGCAAAGCGGGTCGAGAGACCGTAAACATCAGATTTTCCTTTCGTCAGGCGGAGGCAAGAAAGAGAGAGGGAAAATCTTTCCCCCTCTCCTTGCGGGATTAATCGTCGATGGCCGGGGCACCAACCTTGATTGACAGATTGTTGCCAATTGCCGTGGCAGCACCGTTGATAACGGGCTGATCAAGCGAACCAAGACCGGTATAGTGGTTCAGATTAACATCGTAGATGTTGCTGTTTGCCGTTACGTTTGCATAAGCAAACTGGGTAACATCGGAAATCAGGGCGACGTCCGGCTGGATACCGTCGACATCGGTGTCTCCGCCATTACCCCAGTCGCCATTGCCACCATGATTGAAGGCCGCCGACATTGACTGGGTATCGCCGTCAACCGGGGGTTCTCCAGCCGATACAGACTGAACCGAGATGTTCATGTTGTTGGCAAGAGCCGTTGCGCTGGCGTCAACAGCGAAGTTGTCGATGTCATAGGCATTGGTGGTTGCCGTTACCGATGACGGTGCGATGTCGCCATTTAGCGCAAGCAGGGTCAGGCCGAGGGCACCGGAAAGATTGGTGTTCGGACTGGTCTGGTTGCCCATGCCGTAACTGGCCGAAGCAGCGTCGCCACCTGCGGGTTCGCCACCTGTTGCTGCGTCAAAGGCAAACTGGCCAGCATGAACATTGACAACACCTTCACCCGACACCGATGCGTTGTTGGCCAGGGCCGTTGCCGTGGCATTAAGCTTAGGCAATTCGGTTGCCGCGTCATAGCTGTCGCTGGGCTGAATGTTATCAACACTCACGGTGAAAATCACACCGTCGCTTTCGCCATTACCCACACCATCGGCACCGAACGGGTCGTATACTGCACCGGTAACCGTAATGTCGGCCCCTTCAAATGCACCACCGGCAGAGGCAATGCCGCCTTCGGAATCCGGGTTGTTGCCAACCGGACCATTGGCAATACCAAAGGAGGACGGGTTTGTCCCCTGACCGGCATCAATACCATCAACATTCCCCGAGGTTGTTTCGCTAAAATCGGCAACATCCGGGTCCAGGCTGGACGGCGAGTTGTTTGACCAGGCTTCGCCTTCAAAGGTGAAAGTGCCTGAGGTTTCGCTCATGATTGGCTGGTTGTTGTGAATGCCATGTACGTTCGAGGTGGCTGAGGTGCTGCCGAGCTTTTCCTGCAAAATTTCCACCATCGAAAATTCTGCGGGATCGTCAATGTTAAGATCAACGCTGACATTGGTGTCGACATTGCCATCCCATGACCATTCAACATTGTCGAACGCAAAGGCAGGGCCCCCGATTACCAGTACACCAGCGGTTAAGACGGTGCCCAGCAACAGTTTGGTCTTAAGCATTTTGGTTACTCCTGTTGATTACTTGTGTGCGTTTCGGAAAGTTTAGAAAACCGCTCCAGATGCGCGCTCATGTCGCTTGTTTTGCTAAGTTCGCATTCCGGTGTTTGCGGCAGCCCCAAGAAATCTGTCATGATCTGATAGACCCCCATTTCTGCAACCGCTCTGACGCCAAGCTGTAGCGGCTCGTTCCGGATGCGCCCGGCGTCAAATTCGACAAGATTGATCCCGAAGAAACGAAAGACCCCGGCGCTGATTTCGTAGCCCATGATTTGCTTTTGCAATGAACTGACATAGCGCACGGAGAAATTCTTTGAATCGATGACGCGTAAATCCATGGCGACATTGATCACGACGGTTCTTCCCCCGCCGCCAATGCCCCGGACATAAAGTTGTGCGCCTTCGCTCAGGATGTTGTAGTTAAGTTCGGTTACGGCCCCGACCAGAATGAAGTCGGAGGCCGGTATTTTCCCATATTGCTCAATGGAGCGGGTCAGCCGGCCCTGTTCGGACAAGCGGACTTCGGCAAGCGGAATGCGCAAATCGAACCGTTCGACCAGATTTGCGCGACCGGATTTGTAAAGCGCGCTCATCACCATTTCGCTAACACCTTGCGACACGGCATGACCGTTTTCGTCATAGTTAAGCTGTCCGGTTTTGTCTGCGACTTCACCCACGGCAAAGATCGGAAGCCGGTTTGCCGGGACATCCTTCAACAGGCGCAAACAGGCGCTGTAAGGTGTTTCGTTATCTGTGACCGGAAAGGAAACCATCGGGTCGATACGGTTCTGTGAATAGGAACCCGGCCCCGGAGCGCATGCCGCCAGACTTGTAACGGTCAATGCGGTTGCGGCTATTTTACGAAACATTTTTCCAATCCCTGCTGTGTTTCCCCAAGAACCAAACTGCAAATTATAACTGCCGTTTGCTTAATGTAACTATGGCACAGCCGGGTATTTATTCCAGATTACATAAATGATTACTTGGTGGTTAAAGATGGTTATTAAAAAATATCATATTTATTCATTGTTTCATAATTGATTATTTCGGTAATTATTTATGGATACTACTTTTTAAATATGAATATGCTATAGAGCATATTGCGTTGAAGCGGAAAAATGTTTTGAATCAAGGCTCTTGAATGTTGCTAGAAAAGAAGCCGACATGAATACTTCCATCAGCATGGAACATGATAAACGCCAGGTGTTGTTAATTGGCTTTCGCGCATCGGAAATAGACGCCCTGTTCGATGCCGATACAGGATGGATGCCGGTTGCCGACCCTGATTTTCGGGTGGTTTTGCGCCAAGGCGACCGGTTTTGCGCCGCCCTGATCGGTCAGCGACGAATGGAATTGTTAAGCCATTTACAGGTCCGGTATTTGTTTCGTGTGGCCCGCAAAATGCCATTGATCACGTTTGTGGACGACGGGCACTATATTGTCGGGCGGCATTTCGAGTGTGGCAGCAATGCCTTGATGTTTTCATCAACGGCGGCTTTGCTAGATGAGATCTGCTTGCTGGCAGACGAGGATTACTGGCTTTTGCCTGGTACCCTGGATGGAGTGGCGTTGTTGCTGGGTGATAGTGCCGCAGCCCTGGCAAAAAAGCTGACTGTTCTGGACTGGTATTTGTTACGGGAAGTTCAAAAAGGCAAAAGCAATGCCGAAATTGCGCGCTATGCCAACTACAGTATTCCGGAAATCAAAAACTGGCTGTTCGAAATTTACGATTGCCTTGGCGTTTCGACCCGAACACAGGCGGCGATTGTTGCTTATTTCATCGAACGCCATTCCGGAGAGTTCGAGAAATAGGACCGATCAGGTTTGTTGGCGAATTTTAGTGCGCCTGAGAGGATAACTCGATTGAACACTTTTTGCTCTTAACGTCGGGAGTAGCGCCGGGGCATCGGTATTAGAGCGGTTTTTCGACCTGACTTTACGTTCAAAACAGACCATATGCGACTGATAGAATGTAATCTTCATGAAAGGATGAGGACATCATGACCGGTTTTACAGGTTTGAAAAAAATAACGAGATATGGCGTGCCAGTGCTGGCAGGGCTGATTTTTACGGCCGGATTTTCTTCCACCGGGCAGGCACAATTCAATAACAAGCCGTATTCCTTTAATACGCCGACCGGGGCGCCGGGCATGAGCCGGGCGGCACGCCAGGCGATAATTAATGATGAACTTTATAACAGTCGGCCCGAGAATATGCTGCGCGATGCCACCGGCGGACTGCTATCTGTGGAAAAAAGCAAGGGTGGAACGGCGATTGTGCGAACGGCTGATGGCGAGATTTTACCGGGATATCAGGGCACATCGATTTCCGTTGGCGGTATTTCGGTGGGGGTTTTCAATGCCTATTTTATGGCCACAGATAGCGACCGACGGTTTTCTCCGCTTCAAAGTATGGCGGCCACATATACCATTAACGGCTGGATAAATTTGTTGTCGCGGGATGGCCGGGCCCTGATCCCACCGGTGACCGCATCGCCGGTGGATGGCTGGACATGGATGGCATCGGGCTTTTAGGACGAAAAAAACGCCCCGGGATAACGGGGCGTTAAAGGATGGTTGATGGCGATCGTTGGGTCCGTCTGGTCGCCTTTGGACGGGCAGGCGGGTTGAACTGGAATTGTTGATGTAAAATGACGGGTTACTCTCGATGTGGGTTTGGGGCGGAACGTGATTTAGCTAAGCGAAGTGGCGTAACCACCAGTGCCACGTGGCTGGCTGCGCAGGGCCCAAATTGCCGCCTGCGTGCGATTATCGACCTTGATTTTACGCAGGATGCTTTTGACATGCACCTTGACCGTGGCTTCGGAGATGTTTAGCCGGATCGCAATGCGCTTGTTGGAATCACCACTCGCCAGGCACTCAAGAATTTCATGCTCTCGTGGGGAAAGTTCGATATCGAGCATATCGATCGTATCGAGTTCAAGCGATGCCATGAAATGAAAGCGTTCCATCATAATGGAGGCAAGGTTTGACGGGTAAATCTTTTCACCTTCTGTAATCAGCTGGAAGGCGAGTTCTATTGCTGTTTGAGATATATCGTCAAGTAAAGCCCCGTTAACGCCAAGGTTGAATAATGCAAACAGGCTTTCGGCGTCGTATTCATGGGCCAGTGTGATGATGCGGACACCGGGATTATTTTCCCGAAACGTGGCTAGCGAGGTCATCTGTGTTTGGAAGTTATCGATACTGACAAGAACAACATCGATTTTACGACCTGCCGGCGTTACCGAAATCAGATCATCAAGATTTGGGGCATTGATCATTTCTGCATTTTTGGTGTGACCCAGCAGACTGGTCAGACCAGTGCGTAATAATAAACTAGAATGTACAACTGCGACGAGTATTTCCGCAGAGCTCTTTGACATCCGCATTGTCGTTATCCCTGTATTCGTTGCTTTCTAATTTACGGGGGTGTCTTTTTGCAAAAGAAAACTCATCCGGATGGACTAAGCATTTCAATCTTTCGAGTAAAATGTGGATGTTCCGGATGATATCCCCGTGCTGTCAAAATCAGGATAGCTACCAAGTGCCTCCAAATCTATTCTCCAGTAGGGGTAGAGTTACTTTATTTATTATCTATTTCGGGTGACTATTGTCAGGTGTTGATGCTGACTGGCAATTTGGGTGTGTTTATTAGGGGTGCCCCTGAATATGCCTGCAATGCTTTTTCGAATAGGCGCGATGCACAATGAAAATTGCTGCAAGGTGCGTATATTTCAATGGGTTCGGCTGGGTTAATCGGGGGAACGGCCCTGTGAACTGACACGTCAGCGATAGGATGATGCATTGCTGCTTTAGATGGAAGGGGATGCCCCGTTTCAGCACGCGCGCCCCTGTCTATCTCTGTCATCACGGTTGTAATTACGGACCAGCCCATAAGGGAGTTATCCCAGGGCAAAACTGAATGTAGCCAAGGAGTCGGGTGTAAAAATTGTGCTATTGTTTTTTGTTGATGCGTCTTACGCGGGCAGATGATTGAAGCGTGAGAGCGATCGATGTGGTGCAGCAAAAAAGGTTTGTCCAAAAGGTCGCGTTCGTTGACGAAGCGACCAGATCGCCGCCTGGGTTCGGTTGTCGACGCCGATTTTTCGCAGGATACTTTTGACATGCACCTTGACAGTGGCCTCGGCAATATCGAGCCGAAGGGCGATGCGTTTGTTTGAGTCACCTTTTTCAAGGCAATGTAAAATTTCCTGTTCTCGCTGGGACAGATCCACCTCGTCCTCGATGATGTCTGGCGCGACTGCGGCGCATGGGTGCTGTATGCGTGCCAGCAGGACTTGCGCCATATTCGATGGAAACAGTTTCTGCCCTTCCTTGAGTATCCGGAACGCCAGTTTCAGGGTGTTTTGTGAAACATCGTCAAGCAAAGCACCGTCGATGTCTATTTCAAACAGGGCGAACAGATCTTCCAGTTCGTAATGATGCGAAAGCGCAAGAAGTTTGATCGCCGGATATTGGGTGCGCAGGGAGGTGAGATGGATAATGTCTTGCGAGACATCATCTATGTTAAATAAAATGACGCCCAGGCGGGGATTCTTGTGGATATCGTTACAGAGTTCTTTCAGTGACGCGGCACTGAAAATAGAGATATTGTGGAATTCTTCAAGAATTGCTGTCAAGGCATGGCGCATCAAACTACCCGGATGTACGATGGCAACATGCTGAATGGAATTTTCATCAATCAACGTCATAGTTCCCCCAAAGTATTTAAGTTCGATTTGTTCCCTACCGAAGTGATCCGTGGTTATCTCTTAAGGATTTGTCAGTATGGCCTAGCTGGATGGTCATTATCCTTTCGCCAGTGATAGATTAAGCTTCTGTTTTTGATCGTTCCATAACTATGGGGAGGTAACGCGGGGCGAGTCTGCCTTATTCGGGGTAGATAATATGAGTCTTTTTTTCCCTCCAATAATGAATATACATAAGGTTAGTTTTCTTTTTCGGGACAAATTTAGATTATTTTTACCTAATTTAAGGTCGCGAAACTGGCACCCAAAAACGGACACCCGATAGGGAAAGAAATTTTAAATATTTAAAAATGCTATTTAACTTCATATATTTACGGGATTGGTGCAAATATGGGGGATTGCATCCCCAGGTTTTATCTGTTTGTTCGTTACCGCAAATTATTAGTAAAAATGGAACACCTTTATAACTACGCCGGTTGTAGGCATATCCTACTCTTAAGATACTAAATGACCTATTCTTAAGTGGTGGGTTATTTTATGAGGTCGTCGTAAGTCGGATAAAAAATGTGGCCGATTCTTACAAAGAAGTGGCAAAAAATTAATATTTTCAGCAATTAAGGTGTAAGTCGGACGGGGTGTTGCCATTTTGCAATGTGATGGCTTTAAACTGACAAAAAGGGCCTGTAGAAAAATTACAGGCCCTGGGCAGGTTCGTTTAGGAAATTTCAGATAATGGCGACATCCAGCCCGATATCAACCGCGGGCGCACTTTGGGTAATGCGGCCAACCGATACGTAATCAACGCCAGTCGCGGCAATCTCGCCAATGCTATCTAATCGCACACCGCCCGATGCCTCGGTTTTGCAACGACCCGCGACAATGGCGACGGCCTTGCGCAGCATGTCCGGGCCCATATTATCAAGCAGGATAATATCGGCACCGGCCTCAACCGCTTCGCGCACCTGGTGCAGGGTATCGCATTCGACCTCGATCTTGGGCAGGTTGGCGGCCTTGGCCATTTCCACGCATTTGGTGATAGATCCGACAACGCCGATATGGTTGTCCTTGATCATAACGCCATCATACAGGCCCATGCGGTGGTTTTGCGCCCCGCCCATGCGGGTGGCGTATTTTTCCATCTTGCGCCAGCCCGGCAAAGTTTTGCGGGTATCAAGCAGTTTGGCCGATGTTTTGCCCATGGCCTGTACATAGGCACAGGTGGTGGTGGCAATGCCCGAAAGGTGCTGCAACGTATTTAATGCAGTGCGTTCGGCGGTTAAAATGCCCCGCGCCGGCCCTTCGATGACGGCAAGAACCGATTGCGGGTTTAACGTATCGCCATCGTTGCATTTCTTTTCGATTTTGGCATCGGGTACCAGTTTGCGAAAACATTCCAGCGCAATATCAAGCCCGGCAACCACAATGCTTTCGCGGGTTTCCACGGCAACGCGCAGGCGGGCATCTTCGGGGATGACATTGTCCGATGTGATGTCGCCGGTGCCAATATCTTCGGCAAAGGCACGGTCGATAAAGTCGGAAATTTCGCTTTGGGTCAATTCGGTCATGGGATGCGCCGGTTTGTTGGATCGGGGATGAAGGAAGGGCACAGATCGTACAGAAAAAACAGGCCCCGCAGCCGATGTGCAGGGCCTGAATGTTTCGGATCAGGCGGCGTTTTCGGCCGAGGCCTCTTTTTTCAACGGAATGCTTTTTGACATTTCCAGCATCCGTTCAAGCGGCTTGACGGCGTTAAGCCGCAAATCTTCCGGCATCACGATCTGTGGGCCGTTATTGACCAGGCACAGATAAAGCTTTTCCAGCGTATTTAGTTCCATGAACGGGCAATTGTTGCACGCACAGCTGCCATCGGCACCGGGCACCGGGATAAAGGTTTTGTGCGGAGCGGCCTTTTCCATCTGGTGAATGATGTGGGGTTCGGTTGCGATCAGAAATTTCTGGTCGGGGCCGTCAATCACATATTCCAGAATGGCGCGGGTCGACCCGATCTGGTCGGCATGGCGTAAAATGCCGTCATGGCATTCCGGGTGGGCGGCGACTTTGGCATCGGGATGCTGGGTTTTCAAACGGATCAGTTCGCGTTCGGAAAACTGTTCATGCACAATGCACGAGCCCTGCCACAAAACCATGTCCCGACCGGTTTTCTTGGCAAGATAGCTGCCAAGATGGCGGTCGGGTGCCCATAAAATGGGTTGGTCGAGCGGGATCTGGTCGATGATTTCAGCCGCATTTGACGATGTAACGATGATATCAGACGCAGCCTTTACCTCGGCCGAGCAATTGATATACGTGATCGATACATGGTCGGGGTGCTGTTCGCGAAATTTGCGAAAGGCTTCGGGCTGGCAGGAATCCTCGAGCGAGCAGCCCGCCTTGGAATCGGGCAGCAGCACGGTTTTTTCCGGGCTGAGGATTTTGGCAACCTCGGCCATAAAACGCACACCGCAAAACACAATCACATCGGCATCGGTCGCGGCGGCTTTGCGCGATAAATCCAGTGAATCGCCGACAAAGTCGGCCAAATCCTGAATTTCGCCATCCTGATAATAGTGCGCCAGAATGATGGCGTTTTTCTCTTTCTTAAGGCGGGCAATTTCCGCCTCAAGATCAAGGGTCGGATCGATCTGGGTTTCAGACATTGCACCGGCACGCGCCTCGGCAATGGTGATAATCTGGTTCATGGCGTTGTCTCATCTCGCCTTGTTGCAACCCGGAGGTAATCAGCGGGACCCGATGTTGCAAGTTAATGACTGTATGAAACCTCAATATCGCTATTGGCACAGGATGGCAAGGGAATGGGGCATTTAGTCCAAAGAGGCGTCAGAGATGAAGCCCGGTGTATTTTTGGGATATGATCTGATGCCGCTTCTGACCGATGCTGCGTTCAGTCTTGCTTCGAAGTAAGTGCTAAATATTTCAAAATCCGGATATTCTTCATGAGCTTGCCAGTGACATCCCATGCGTCCTACGAGGCCCGCAATCCAGTCCGCAGCCTGTACGGTTTGGTACAGGTGGCTTTCTACTTGAAAAGGCGGTTCAACGAGGCATCTGCGTGGTTCATTGCTATTGAACATTGCACGAGCGGCTTCTGTTACAAACTGAAGCCGCTGTTCATGCTCATCCATGATGAGGGTGAATAACGCACTGTCCTGACAATCTTCTTCGCAAAAGCTGTTGAGACGTTTGATGGCTTCGCGAAGCACAGCAAGGTAAAGGCTTTTAGGATTATGTTCTTCTATCGGAGAGGTTTTTCGAAGCCCGACATAAAATAAGTGGCCTCCCAACCGGTCAATTTTATTGAATAGCCGGTTGGTGAAATTTCTCAGTTCCCGGTATTTTTTGACATTCTGTACCGTGTAAAGAGCCGATCCTTTCTTTTCCCAAGTCGCAGGATGTGCATGAGAGCGTTTAATTTCAAAATCAAGTAATCGGCATTTTTGTTGGTAGAACCAGGTACTGAAGCCGCGTATTTCGTGGGTCGGAATAATAAATCCGGCTAACCCGAAGACAGGGCTTTCTTTGTACTTTGGGTGCTTCCGAGAAAGATAAGGGCCGATGTGACCAAACTCGTCAAGATAGACATTGAAAAGCGTCATAATCTGCCCGGTCCCCCAGATACACGAAAACCCATGCACATGGCATGGGCCTCGGAAAGAGAGCATATATGTTTCCATAAATGCGTCTCGACGTTATTTGTAAGTAGTATTGACCTGATTGTCAATAATTTTGCCATCGGTCCGGGCTGTGATCAAGATAGCTTGGTGCATGAGTGAATTTTAAAAAGGGTATTGGTTTGGTCAATTTCAAACCGTAAACCCATACAAATCCCATTCCGCATGGGTTACTTCAAGCGCCATTTGTTCATATTCGGCCCTTTTGATCGCCCCAAAGGCCGTATGCAGGCAATCGCCCAGCGCATGCCGGGCGAAGGTGGACTGATCAAAGCGGTCGATGGCTTCAAGCCAGCTACGCGGCAGGTCGGTCGGGTTTTTGGCGACATTCATTTCATCGGTGCAGGGGGCACCGGGGTCGCTGCGGTTTTCAATGCCGTCAAGGGCGGCGGCAAGGGTGACGGCGGCAACCATATAGGGGTTGGCATCGACCCCGGCAACGCGATGTTCAAAATGGCGGGTTTTGCCGGGATGGCCGGGGACACGAATGGCGACATTGCGGTTTTCAACGCCCCAGTCATCGGAGGCGGGCGAATAAACGCTGGCGGCAAAACGCCGCCAGCTATTCATAAACGGGGCCAGAACCAGCATGGTTTCGCTTACCGTTTGGCGCAGTCCGCCAATGGCATTGCACATCAGCGGGCTGAGGCTGCCATCGGGTTGGTCCGCAAAAAGGTTGTTGCCGTTTTCATCGGCCAGCGACAAGTGCAAATGCATGCCTGACCCGGGTTCGCTGCCAAAGGGTTTAGGCATAAAGCACGCCTCGATCCCAAAGCGCCGGGCGCAGGTGCGGATCAGGCGTTTGGCAATGATCACGTCATCGGCAGCATGAAGCAGATCGCGGTAGCGAATGGTCAGTTCATATTGCCCCGGCCCATATTCGGAAATCAGGGTTTCCAGCGTTAAGCCCAAATGGGCGGCCCCGTCATAGATCGCATCAAACAGGGGCGACATTTCGTCAAGCTCGTCGACCGACATGGTGTTGCGCTGCCTGCTTCTGCGTTTGGTCAGCACATAGGGGGCGGGTTGATAGCGCCCGTCGGGCAGGCGTTGCGGGTCGATCAGGTAAAATTCCAGTTCAAACGCCCCCATCGGGGTGAAGCCTGCGTGCCGGGCGCGGTTGATCTGGCGCAGCAGGGCCGGGCGCGGTTCACCTTCGACCGGGGTGTTGTCATCATGAAACATCGTGATCAGCATTTGCCCGCGGTGGGCATGGGGCAGATAGCCCAGCGTGCCAGGAATGGGCCAGCAGCGTTTATCGCCGCCCCCTTCGGTCAGGACAAGGCCGGAGGCATCGACATCTATCCCTGCCACATCCTGCCCGAACAGCGACATCGGCAAGGCCCGGCCGGTGGTAAAAAGCCCTTCAAGTTCGTGGCGACGAATGGTTTTGCCGCGACCAATGCCGTGGCAGTCGGTCAGAAACACATCAATTGCCTGAACATCGGGATGTTTTTTCAGAAATGCCAGGGCTTCGGCAAGATCGGCCCCGGTTGGCGCGCTGGTGTTCGGGGCACTATCAGTGTTTCTGTCCATAGAATTTATCCCTGAAAACGACGGAAGAAATAACGGTCCTGGGGCACACCTTCGGGCAGCGGTTCGGCAATGGTGCCCGGCACATCGATTTTTTGATCCGATGCGACAATGGCCCCTTTGATCAGGGCCGGGGGCAGGGTGCTGCCGATAAAGGAGGCGATTTTCGCGTTCAGGTCTTCATCGCCTGTACCGACATCGGAATGAACCAGCGCAACCCGGCCTTTAAATTGTTCGCAGGCTTTGGGCAGGGTTTCGAAAATATCACCTAAAAACAAATGGTCATCGGCGGGGATGCATTTGGGGTGGGCGTTGATCTGGCGATCAAAGACATAGATTTCGCGATCTGGCATAATTTCGCGCAGATGGTCAAACGTGCGGCCATTGCCAAGGCCAATTTCAAGAACGATGCCTTCAAGGCCATCAATCATGACAGCGGATGCATTCAGGCAATCGCGCTGGGCTTGCAGACGGCGGATAACACTGTTGAGACGGGACATAGTTTAATTCTCCGATCGGGGCGTTTTCATGCGGGCGGGGCCGGTATTTGGTATTGGTGCTGGTGTCGACTGTTAGGTAAACAACATGTCAAGCGGCGGTGCATCATGATCAAGGCTTGGTCTGATCGCCCCGCAACAAACAGGAACCGCTGTTCCAGCGTGCCAGGGGTTTCCCCCGGCACGTCGGTATAAAAGGCAAAGCTGTTGCGAACATCATGCAAGACAGGCGTGATGTGGTTTAAGCCTTTGATCATGAAGCAGATTATTCAGGCATCCGGGCCGGTGGCATCAAAGGCCGGAACCAGATCGCGGAAAGCATCCAGCCAGGTCACCAGCGCTGGGTATTTTGCCCGCCATGCGCCTTCAAAGCGGAGATCGAGATAGCCCAGTGCACAGGCCACGGCAAAATGACCAATTGTCATATCGCCCGTAAGGCTGGGCGGGGTCGCGGACAGGGCATCAAGCGCGCGGGTTACTTTTTCGGACTGATAATCGAGCCAGCCCTGATATTGTTTTTCTTCCGGGCGGATGCGTTTTTCATATACTTGCAGGATCGAGGCATCGACGATGCCATCGCCCAGCGCCTGAAGGGTCAGCGCGTCCCAGCGGGCGTCGCTTTCGGTGGGGTGCAGGGTGCGGCCATCGGCTTTGGAGTCCAGAAATTCGCAAATCACGCGCGAATCGTAATATTTGCGCCCGTCATCCAAAATCAGGACCGGAATTTTACCCAGCGGATTTTGCTGGCGCAGGGTGTCTTCCGGGTTGGTGGTATCGGCAGTTTCCACGCTTAGGGCGTTATACACACCAAGATATTTGGCCGTCATTTTGACTTT
This sequence comes from uncultured Thalassospira sp., assembly GCF_963976115.1. Classification (GTDB taxonomy): domain Bacteria; phylum Pseudomonadota; class Alphaproteobacteria; order Rhodospirillales; family Thalassospiraceae; genus Thalassospira. Next base: position 280,791 of record NZ_CAXBJJ010000006.1, on the reverse strand, counting down.
GCGACCAAAAGGCGAGGCAGCGGAGCTACGAAGAATCATCAGATGGCCTTTCTGTGCCAGAACAATGTATGTGCGCAGTGTAAGGGCAAAAGCCTGTGTGATGACAACCAAATTTTTAACGATATTTGACGCGGCTGTGATTGGGGCTATCCCCTACAAGCCGGTATTTGTTTCGGTTTCTTCCTGTCCACCCGATGGCAGAGCCGCGAGATGAAGTTCACGCAGCATACGCACGGTGGGACGCAGGGCAAAAAAGATACTGCCAACCAAAAACAGCCACGTGCCCGCTTCCATCAGGGATTTGTAAAAAAACAGGATACTGCCAATAATAAAGGCAATCGCGGCCAAAAGATCGACCCCGGCATAAATCAGTTCATAAAGGCTATAAAGGTCGCGATGGCGTTGGGTCTGGTCGAACCGGCGGGTACGAAACAGCTTCACGGGGAGACTCCTGTTGGGTGTGTGCATGACAATGCAACGCGGGAGCCACCGATAGTGTTTCTTCAAACTGTTGATTTTATGGCACTTGTCGAATTAAAGAACGAAATTGTCGATAACATCGACGCAGATATTGATCTGTTTTGTTAACGGGCGCGCGGATGAGCCCCCCGGTAAACCGCCATCAACCGTTCGCTATCGACCGAGGTATAGCGCTGGGTTGTGGACAGCGACACATGGCCCAGCAAATCCTGAATGGTGCGTAAATCGCCGCCCCCGGCCAAAAGGTGGGTGGCAAAGCTGTGGCGCATGGCGTGCGGGGTTGCGGTTTCGGGCAGGTTCAGCAAGGCGCGAATGCGGCGCATTTCGCGCTGGGCCACCTGCGCGATCAGGCGTTTGCCGCGGGCGCCTAAAAACAGGGGATCAGCACCGGTGGGCTGATAGGGGCAGGCGGCGATATAATCGTCAATCGCTTCGATCACCACGGGCAGGACGGGCACCAGGCGCTGCTTGTTGCCCTTGCCGGTAATGATCAGCGATGTGCCTTGCGGGCGTTGATCGGCATTAAGGTCAAGTGCCTCGGCAATCCGTAAACCGCAGCCATAGAGCAAAATGAACAGGGCCAGGTTGCGTTTGGCAAGCCACGGATCATCCTGAAAGGCACCGGCATTGTCAATCACGGCCAAGGCATCTTCGGGGGATAAGGGTTTGGGCACAGATTGCGGCAGGCGGGGATTGCGGATGGTGGTAATGGCGGCATTTTGCCCGCGCCCGGTGCGATCGAGAAAACGGTAAAAATTGCGCAGGGTCGAAAGTGCCCGTGCCGTCGAGGATTTTGCCATATTCAGATCGTTGCGGTGTGCCAGCCAACTGCGAAAATCGCGCGGGTTTAAGGACAACAGGGTCGCCAAAGCAGGCGCACCGCCACAATGCTGGTCGGTAAATGCCAGAAAGGCATACAGATCGACCAGATAATTGTCGGTGGTGTGGTGTGAGGCCCGCCGTTCGCTGCGCAACCATTGCAGCCAGTCATCGACGGCTTTGCGGGTATCGGCGGGCAGGGAAAGGGCGGTTAACGCACTTGCGGGGGTCAGGCCGGATTTGTCAGCCATCGACGCACCCCGAATTCAATCACGGAAGACAGGAACATGATCAGATCATTGCCCTGTGCCGGGCTGAAATATCCCGGTTCGGCCACACCGAAGGCGACCAGCCCAACCGGATCGCCATAAAACGGGGCCAGACGTACAAGGGCAGCCGAATTGACGATATCGGCCTTGGGGCCAAAAATGGCTTCGTCACCGGCATGTTCGGGCACCAGCCACACGTCATGATCTTCGCCCAGAACCTGGTCAACGGCCCCGTGGGTAAGGCGGCGGACCCGGCCACCACAGCGCGGGATCGGGTTTTCGGGATGTTCTTCAAAACAAATCGCGATGCAGTCCAGATCCAGCAGATCGGGCACCAGATCCTGCAAGGCTTCGACAAAGGTTTCAAAACCGCGCGCATTTAGCAGGGCCAGAACCGCGCGATGAATGCGTTGCTGGGTTTCGAGGTTGGATTTGGAAATATTGATCAGTTCGCTGGTGGCACCGCGCAAACGATCGCTTTCGGCGCGCAGGCGTTCGACAACATATTGCTGCATGTCGGCAACACCGGACCCGTGATGGCGTACCGGCATTTCCAGACTGTCGAGAAGTTCGTGGCGATGTTTGAAAAAATCTGGGTTGTCGGCAAGATATGTTGCGATGTCTTCGGCGCGCAAAGCAGTTTGTTCCATTGGTCCCGGCAATCTGTTGTCTCATTAAAAAACCCGGCTGCCAGAATGACGGCAACCGGGTTAAATGCTGATTAAGGGCGACGTAAAAAACGCCATCCTTTTACAGGTCAGTGATTCGCAGGGCTAAAAAGCCTTAAAGAATCGACTGGCCGGTTTTCTGCCAATCGGCCAGGAAGGTTTCCAGGCCTTTTTCGGTCAGCGGGTGTTTGAACAACTGACCCAGAACCTGCGGCGGGATGGTAACAACATCGGCACCCAGACGGGCCGAGTCGACAACATGCTGCGGGCCACGGGCGGATGCGACCAGCACTTCGGTTTCCCAGTTCGGGTAGTTGTTGTAAACTTCAACAATATCGGCGATCAGCTGCATGCCATCGCTGGAAATATCGTCAAGACGACCCACAAAGGGTGAAACAAAGGTTGCACCGGCTTTGGCAGCCAGAATGGCCTGACCAACCGAGAAGCACAGCGTGACGTTGGTTTTAATGCCTTCGTCGGTGAAAGTACGGCAGGCTTTAAGCCCGTCGGGTGTGAGCGGCAATTTGACGACGACATTGTCGGCAATCGCGGCCAGCTTGCGGCCTTCGGCGATCATGGTGTCATAATCGGTGGCGGCAACTTCGGCGCTGACCGGGCCGTCAATAACGTCGCAAATTTCCTTGATCAGGTCGATAAACGGGCGGCCAGCCTTGGCAACCAGCGACGGGTTGGTGGTAACGCCGTCTACCAGGCCTGATTTGGCAAGTTCGCGGATGGCGTCGATGTCGGCGGTGTCGATGAAGAACTTCATTGTAATTCCTGCTGATGAAGACCGTTGTTCGATGACGCAGATTACTGCTATTGGCTGTGGGACCGTTTCGAGCCGGGTAAAACCGGACCACAAACGGTTCGGATCACGCCAGCCTATCGTGACGGGGTTTATAATATATGTGCGCCGCAAAGGCCATAACGGGAAATCTGTTTGAACGTCGCACGGTTTCTGTGCTGCCCCCCCTGCCTTTGGCGGGGCCATATGACTATGTCGTTCCCGACGGCCTTGATCTTGAACCAGGTGATTTTGTCGAAATTCCGCTGGGACGTCAAACCCAGCGTGGTGTTGTGTGGGGCGATGCCAGGGGCGATGTCGACCCGGCCAAGCTGCGCGAGATTTATGGCGTGCTGCCTGTGCCGCCGATGGGCGCCATTGCGCGCCGTTTCATTGACTGGGTTTCGGCCTATACATTAAGTCCGCAAGGGGCTGTTTTGCGCATGGGCATGAGCGTGGTTGACGCGCTTGATGCGCCAAAACCGGTTTTTCGCTTTGGTTTGGCGCGCGGCATTACCGAGTCGGACCATAATGTGCGCATGACACCGGCGCGAAAACGCGTTCTTGGTTTTTTGCGCGATCATTCCTTTTTGGATCAGGCCGACATCCTGCGCGAAACCGGCACCGGGGTTAGTGTTCTAAAAGGGCTGGTCGATGCCGGGCTGGTCAAACGCGAACAAGTGGCCCCGCCGTCGCCGTTTAGCCCGCCAGACCTGACAATCGGGCGGCCCGATCTGTCGCCCGACCAGGAAACTGCGGCTGATTTTTTGTGTGAAAAGGTCGAAGCCAACCAGTTTTCAACGATCTTGATTGATGGTGTGACCGGGTCGGGCAAGACCGAGGTTTATTTTGAAGCCGTCCGAACGGCCTTGTCGCTGGGGCGACAGGTGATGGTGCTGTTGCCGGAAATTGCCCTGTCGGCCCAATGGTTGCGGCGTTTTTACGACCGGTTCGGTGTGGAACCTGCTTTGTGGCATTCCGAGGTGGGGCAGGCGCGACGGCGTGAAACCTGGCGGGCGGTGGCCGACGGCAGTGCGCAACTGGTTGTGGGCGCGCGATCGGCATTGTTTTTGCCCTATAAAAATCTGGGGCTGATCGTGGTCGATGAAGAACACGAACATGCCTTTAAACAGGAAGAAGGCGTTATTTATCATGCCCGGGATATGGCGGTGGCGCGTGGGCATCTGGGCGGGTTTCCTGTCATGCTGGCATCGGCAACCCCGTCGCTGGAAACCTTGGCCAATGTTGAGGCGGGCCGCTATGAACGGGTGGTTTTGGACCAGCGACACGGGGTGGCGGTTTTGCCCAGCGTCGAAATTGTCGATATCCGGGTTGATCGACCCGAAAGGCTGCGCTGGATTACCCCGACCCTGAAAAAACGGTTGCTGGAAACATTTGCCGCCGGTGAGCAGGCGATGCTGTTTTTAAACCGCCGGGGTTATGCGCCGTTAACCCTGTGTCGGGCCTGTGGCCACCGGTTTCAGTGCCCCAATTGCACGGCATGGCTGGTTGAACACCGGGCATGGGGCAAATTGCAATGCCACCATTGTGGCTATAGCGCCAAAATTCCCGATACCTGCCCGGCCTGCGGGGCAGAGGAAAAACTTGCCCCCTGTGGCCCCGGTGTCGAACGGCTTTATGAAGAAGCGATCCAGACCTTTCCCGATTTGAAAATTGAAGTCGCCACATCAGATAACATTTCCGGGCCCAAGGCCGCAGCGGCCCTGGTGGACCGCGTGCATAACCACGAAGTCGATTTGTTAATTGGGACGCAAATTCTGGCAAAGGGGTATCATTTTCCCATGCTGACGCTGGTGGGGGTGATTGATGCGGATCTGGGCCTTGCCGGGGGCGATTTGCGCGCCGCTGAACGCAGTTATCAGTTGCTGACACAGGTGGCAGGGCGCGCCGGGCGCGGCGAACGCCCCGGGACGGTTTTGTTGCAAACAGCCGACCCCACCAACCGCGTGATCAAGGCGATTGCCGCGGGGGATCGCGATGCGTTTGATCAGGTCGAGCTGTCGGAACGGATGAAATACGGCATGCCGCCGCACGGGCGGCTGGCCGCGCTGATTGTGTCGGGCAAAAAGGAAAACGAGGTTGATGAAGCCGCATGGCGCATTGGCCGGGCGGCCCCGCGCGGCGATGGCATCGTCGTTCTCGGCCCGGCACCGGCCCCGCTTTCGTTATTGCGCGGGCGGTTTCGCCGACGGTTTTTGCTGCGGACGGATAAGTCGGTAAAAGTACAGGCGGTGATACAGGAATGGCTGGGGCGGGTTAAAACACCGGGCAGTGTGCGGGTTCAGATCGATATTGATCCTTACAGCTTTATGTAGCGGCTTGTCTGATCGCGGATAAAGCCGGTTTTGCCTTTATTGGGAATATTGTTTTGTCATGTATTTCTGTGGGCCAATATATCGTTCGATAATGGCGGCAAGGGTGCCATCGTTCCGCATTTTGCGGATAATGTCGTCGTATTTCTGCTGAAAGATCTGCTTGCCGTCATAGGTCGATGCCTTGGACCAGACATTATAATAGGCAGCCTGACGAATGGGGGGATACAAAAAGATCAGATTGTCGGCAATGCCGTTTTGGCGCGCCTCGTATAGCGATGTCATGTAATTAAGAGGCACGACATCAAATCTGCCATGCAGCAGCATCGGGATCAGCAGGTTGTTTTTGGCGACAGTTTCGATATCCAGCCCGCTATTCCAAAAAGCCGGGCTGTAGGAAAAACTGGCCGCCGCCCCGATATGCAAGCCTGCCAGATCGGAAAAGTTGCGAAACGAGATCCGGTTACGATCTGCCTTGCGAATGGCGAAACGCCAATCGAGCAATAAATGGGCCTGGTCGGGATATTCCAAAAACTCTTGTCGTTCGGAAGATTGCGACAGCGACAGAACAATGTCGCTGGCCCCGTTGCGGGCGTTATAAAGCAAACGATTGCCACTGGAGACCAGCCGAAATTCAAATTCGGAAATTTGCATTTCGTCAAGAACCGCTTTCATTATGTCGATATCAATGCCGCGAATGCGCGTGCCATCCTGCCATTTAAGCGGTGCCTCGCTTAACCCTTCAATGATCAGGGGGCGGGCGGATGACGGGCCGGGTAAGAATAGCACCAGCAGCCCGATCAACAGGCTGACAAACAGACGGTAGACAGCCTTGCTGTCCAGCGACATTGTGTTCTCCAATAAGTGGTTACCCCTTTTGAATAGTCTATATGAGCGAAGGTCTTCCTCAAAACACTTTACGGATACAATATGATGAAGATGAATAACGAAAATCAGGCCAGCATTTGTGCGTGGGCCGAGCAGACCTTCGGGCCGGTTGCCGATCCGGTTGCGCTGGTGGACCGGGCGATGATGGAAATGCAGGAACTGCGCGAGGCGGTTGCCCTGCGCGATCCTGGTGAAATTGGCAAGGAAAGTGCCGATGTGATGATTTTGCTGCATCGGCTGGTCGCGCAATTTGGTTTGGACCTGCATGAGGAAACCGATGCAAAGATGGCCATCAATCGCAACCGTGTGTGGCAGGCCACGGGCGATGGTACCGGATCGCACATCTGACAATATGGGGTCTGACTCCGGGAACCCGTCGGCCATCCGCGATCATTAGGATGGGACTTGGTCCGTCAGTTTAACGATGGCTGTTCGGTGGCGGGGCATTTGCTTTTTTTCGTCTCAAAAAGAATCGGGTTTGCGGGATTTTCATTAGCGCATTTTCCCCTCTGGGTTGGGCATCTTGTGTGCTGGATCACAGTTGCGTTCTGGTTGATCAGGGGAGATGGCTTAATTTTGCCAGATTCTTCAAGATTCGTGGTTTTTTTAGAGCGCCCTGGCCTGAAATGCGCCGTTTCCGTGGGTGCAGGCAGGCTACGCGAAGGCGCAAAACGCCGCGATTTTTCAACGATGACGGCTTTACATCGTATCTGGGGGCCAAACTCGTCACAATTGCGGTGGCGCGGGGGTTGCTCCTTACTGGGACATGTGCTACCAAACGCTCGCTTCCCGAAGGGCCGTCTCTTCGGGGGATCATTTTTTTATATGTATCCGAGTCGTTCTCATAACCAGAATTGAGGGCTTTCACCGGTGTCCCAAAATACTGCCGCGACCGGGCTCCAAGGGCGCTATGCCACAGCACTATTTGACTTGGCCAAATCGGCCAAGCAGCTTGATGCTGTCAAAAGTGATCTTGAATTGCTCGACCAAGCCATCGCAACAAGCGATGAGCTCCGGAATGTTCTCCGTAGTCCCGTGATTTCCCGGGATATGCAGGCCAAGGCGATGGCTGCTCTTCTTGATAAGCTCGGTGTTTCCGAGGTGACCAAGAAGACAGTTGGGCTTCTATGTCAGAAGCGTCGTCTGTTTGTCCTGCCGGGCGTAATCAATTCCTACCTTTCCATGCTCTCAGCTCATAATGGTGAAGTGACCGCTCAGGTGACTTCGGCAGCCGAGCTGAAGAAAGAGCAAATCGAAGCCGTTACCGGCGCTCTCAAAGAAGTTGTCGGCGCCACTGTAAAAGTGGACCTTAAAATTGATCCGGCGGTTCTTGGCGGTCTTATCGTCAAGGTCGGCTCCCGGGTTTTTGATGCCTCGCTTCGGACTAAACTTCAGAAGCTCGAGCTCGCTATGAAAGGGGTTGCGTGATGGAAATCCGCGCCGCGGAAATCTCCGCTATTCTTAAGGATCAGATTGCCAATTTTGGTGCTGATGCCGAAGTCGCCGAAGTCGGTCAGGTTCTGTCCGTCGGTGATGGTATTGCCCGTGTTTACGGTCTGGACAATGTTCAGGCTGGTGAGCTTGTTGACTTCCCAGGTGGTATTAAGGGCATGGCCCTTAACCTCGAAGAAGACAACGTTGGTGTCGTGATCTTCGGTTCTGACCGTACGATCAAGGAAGGTGACCAGGTTAAACGTACTGGCGCCATCGTTGACGTTCCGGTTGGTAAAGAACTTCTCGGTCGCGTCGTTGACGCACTGGGTAACCCGATCGACGGCAAAGGTGATCTGGGTGCAAAAGAACGTCGCCTTGCTGACGTCAAAGCACCGGGTATCATCCCGCGTAAATCGGTTCACGAGCCAGTACAGACCGGTATCAAGTCAATTGACTCCCTGATCCCGATTGGCCGTGGCCAGCGTGAGCTGATCATTGGTGACCGTCAGACCGGTAAAACCGCCATCATCATCGACACCATTCTGAACCAGAAGCCGGTGAACGATGCTGCGAAAAACGACAGCGAAAAGATGTTCTGCATCTATGTTGCTGTTGGTCAGAAACGTTCGACCGTTGCACAGGTTGTTAAGGTCCTTGAAGAACGTGGCGCGATGGAAAACACCATCATTGTTGCTGCGACCGCTTCTGATCCGGCACCGATGCAGTTCCTTGCACCGTTTGTTGCTTGCGCAATGGGCGAGTACTTCCGTGACAACGGCATGCACGCAACGATCTTCTACGATGATCTGTCCAAACAGGCAGTTGCATATCGTCAGATGTCGCTCCTGCTTCGCCGTCCGCCGGGACGTGAAGCATTCCCGGGTGACGTTTTCTATCTGCACTCTCGTTTGCTCGAACGTGCTGCGAAAATGAACGACGAAAACGGCGCTGGCTCGCTGACCGCACTTCCGGTTATTGAAACCCAGGGCAACGACGTTTCGGCGTTTATTCCGACCAACGTGATTTCGATCACCGACGGTCAGATCTTCCTTGAAACCGACCTGTTCTATAAGGGGGTACGCCCGGCTGTGAACGTTGGTCTGTCGGTTTCGCGTGTTGGTTCGTCCGCACAGATCAAAGCGATGAAGCAGGTTGCTGGCTCGATTAAGCTGGAACTCGCTCAGTATCGTGAGATGGAAGCATTCGCACAGTTCGCATCGGATCTTGATCCGGCAACCCAGAAACTTCTGGCCCGTGGCGCACGTCTGACCGAGCTGCTCAAGCAGCCGCAGTACTCGCCGCTTAAAGTCGAAGAGCAGGTTGTGGTGATCTACGCTGGTGTTAAAGGCTACCTTGATGGTGTTGCAATCAACAAGATTCGCGCCTTCGAAGAGCAGTTCCTGTCGGACATCCGTTCGAGTGGCGCTGACATCCTTGATGCGATCCGCACCGAGAAGGTTCTGTCTGATGACAGCGAAACCAAGCTTAAAGCGTTCCTCAGCAAGTTCGCGAAAACCTTCGCGTAAGTTTGAACTTTAGGCGAAGGAGGAAACGCAATGGCTAGTTTGAAGGATCTGCGCTCGCGCATTGCCAGCGTCAAATCGACGAAGAAAATTACTTCGGCGATGAAGATGGTGGCTGCCTCCAAGCTCCGCCGTTCGCAGGATGCAGCGGAAGCAGCGCGTCCCTATGCTGATCGCATGGGGACGATGCTGGGCCGCCTCGCAGCTGCGGTAGGTGGAGTGCAAGGGGCACCAAAGCTTCTGGCCGGTACTGGTAAGGATGACGTGCATCTGCTCGTCGTCTTCACCGCGGACCGCGGCCTTTGCGGTGGTTTCAACGCATCAATCGTAAAAGCATCACGTCTTAAAATTCGTGCCCTTAAGGCCGAAGGCAAAACCGTGAAGCTGATCTGTGTTGGCCGTAAAGGTGCAGATGCGCTTAAGCGTGAATTTGGTGGCGACATTGTCGCCCGGTATATCGGCATCGAAGGTAAGAAGGGGATTAATTTCTCTTCGGCTTCCGAAGTTGCTGACAAGGTTCTGGCGCTTTACGAAGAAGGCGAATTTGACGTCTGCACGATCTTCTACAACAAGTTCGTGTCGGCTATTTCGCAAGTTGTTACAGCGCAGCAGCTGGTTCCGTTCGCGGGAGCAGATGTTGAAGAGCAGGAAGAAGAAGTCACTGGTTCTTCTGCGGTTTATGAGTATGAGCCGTCCGAAGAAGCAATCTTGGCTGATTTGCTGCCGCGTAATGTTGGCGTCCAGATTTTCGGTGCCATGCTGGAAAGCAGTGCATCCGAGCACGGTGCGCGTATGTCCGCGATGGATAACGCAACCCGCAATGCCGGCGACATGATCGACCGACTGAGCATCCAATACAACCGCTCACGTCAGGCTCAGATCACCAATGAACTGATTGAAATCATTTCCGGCGCCGAGGCTTTGTAAGCGGGTCGCAGGAAGTTAACGGATAGTTTTGTCCGAGCAGGAGACAATACCTATGGCGAACAAGAAGGCGGGGAAAATTTCCCAGGTAATGGGCGCCGTCGTCGACGTTAAATTCGACGGCGAACTGCCTCCCATTCTGAATGCGCTGCATGTTGACAACAACGGTCAGCGTCTGGTTCTTGAAGTTGCACAGCATCTTGGTGAAAGCGCGGTCCGTACGATCGCGATGGACACCACCGAAGGTCTGCAGCGCGGTCAGGAAGTCACCGATACCGGTGACGCGATCTCGGTTCCGGTTGGTCCGGAAACCCTGGGTCGTATCCTGAACGTGATCGGCGAGCCGGTTGATGAACGTGGTCCGGTGAACACCAAGAAACGGTCCCCGATCCACCGCGAAGCTCCGGCTTTCATCGATCAGTCAACCGACACCGAAATCTTGGTTACCGGCATTAAGGTTATCGACCTTATCGCACCGTACACCAAGGGTGGTAAAATTGGTCTGTTCGGTGGTGCGGGCGTTGGTAAAACCGTCCTTATCATGGAACTGATCAACAACGTGGCCAAAGGCCACGGTGGTTATTCGGTCTTTGCCGGTGTTGGTGAACGTACCCGTGAAGGTAACGACCTCTATCACGAGATGATGGAATCAGGCGTTATCAATCTCGAAGGCGATTCAAAAGCTGCACTGGTTTATGGCCAGATGAACGAACCCCCGGGAGCACGTGCACGTGTTGCTCTGACCGGTCTGACTTTGGCGGAATACTTCCGTGACGAAGAAGGCCAGGACGTTCTGTTCTTCGTCGATAACATCTTCCGCTTTACCCAGGCTGGTTCGGAAGTGTCAGCCCTTCTCGGTCGTATCCCGTCTGCTGTGGGTTATCAGCCGACGCTGGCAACCGACATGGGTGCGCTGCAGGAACGTATTACCTCGACCAAAAAAGGTTCTATTACCTCGGTTCAGGCAATTTATGTCCCGGCCGATGACTTGACCGATCCGGCACCTGCAACTTCGTTTGCTCACCTTGACGCGACCACGACGCTCAACCGTCAGATTGCCGAGCTCGGCATCTATCCGGCAGTTGATCCGCTCGATTCTACCTCGCGTGCACTCGATCCGGGTGTCATCGGCAAGGAACACTACGAAACCGCACGTGAAGTTCAGCGTATTCTGCAGACCTACAAAGGTCTTCAGGACATCATCGCCATCCTTGGCATGGACGAGCTTTCGGAAGAAGACAAACTGGTCGTGGCACGTGCCCGTAAAATCCAGCGTTTCCTTTCGCAGCCTTTCCACGTTGCAGAAGTCTTTACTGGTAGCCCGGGCGTGTTCGTTCAGCTCGAAGACACCATCAAAGCTTTCGCGGCGATCTGCGCTGGTGAATACGACCATATGCCTGAACAGGCATTCTACATGGTCGGCACCATCGAAGAAGCCATCGAAAAAGCCAAGAAGATGGCCGAAGCTGCCTAAGGCAGTTTCGGTCCCCCTCCGGGTAAGGAGCGAGGACTGTCATGACTGATACGACTGTACTGGAACTGGTTTCGCCGTCTGCCCTGCTCAAATCCGAGCCGGTAGAGATGGTTGTTGTTCCGGGCACGGACGGGAACTTTGGTGTGCTGCCCAAGCACTCACCGCTGATCTCGACCATCCGTCCGGGCGTCATTGACATCTATAAAGGTGGCACGGTTTCGGAACGCATTTTTGTTGCAGGTGGTGTTGCCGAGGTTAACCCCGAGCGTTGCACCATTCTGGCTGAAGAAGCGATTTCTGTTGCCGACATCAAGGCCGATGTCGCACAAGCCCGTCTGGAAGCTGCCAAGGCTGCGTTTGATGCCGCAAAAACGACCCACGAAAAGGCAAATGCCGAACGTGAAGTCCAGGTTGCTGCTGCACAGATTGATGCTTTGACCAACTGATCTGACAGAAATGTCACGATAAAAGGGCCGCTATCCCATTCGGATAGCGGCCCTTTTTGTTGTCCTGTCGCAGGGCATGGTCAGCGCGTGTCGTAATGATGAATATCGCGTGTTTTACGGTCTGCTCATGTCACTTTATCTGGCGTCAAAATCGTCAGGGGCGCTGTGTTTCGACGCGGTCGGCAGAAAATGCGATGTCCTTTTGGGCCTCCAGGCTACGAAGGCGTTCGTGCAAGGCCGCGTGGATCGCATGATAGGCCGTGCTGCCCAGTGTCACACGAAGCGGGGCAGGTGTTACATCTACGGAATTAACCATCGCCCGTGCTGTATTCACGGCATCGCCCTTGATGGCGAAATTACCATTGGCTATCGCCTCGCGAACCTGATGGGCTGGTGTTCCCTTATAGGCATCTAACGGGGGTGGGCTGATAAGGCCATCTCCAAAGCCGGTTTGGGTGGGGCCGGGTTCTATGATGGTAAAGTCGATGCCAAAACCTGAAACCTCCTGCCGGACGGCTTCGACAAAGCCTTCAATTCCCCATTTGGTGGTATGATACAGGCTGAAATTAGGATAGGCGATTTGTCCGCCTTCGGATGATACCTGTAAAATACGACCGTGTTTTTGCGCACGCAAATGCGGCAGGGCAGCGCGAATCACCTGGATTGACCCGATAATGTTGGTGTTAATCTGATGAACGATTTGATCATCGCCAAGTTCCTCGGCAGCACCAAACAGGCCGTAACCGGCATTGTTTACGATGACGTCAATTGTTGGATACCGGGCAAATGCCTGGTTAATCACGTCACGGATTTGTGCCGTATCGGTGACATCAAGCTGCATCACATATAACCGATGCCCATATTGGGCAGTCAGGTCGGTCAGAATGCCGGGTTTACGAACTGTTGCAATGACTGTGTCGCCACGGGCGAGCAGGATTTTGGTCATTTCCAGACCAAGACCGGAAGACGTGCCGGTGATAAACCATGTGCGGGTCATACATACCTCGTTGGTTGGAGAAGATATGTATGACTATAGATTTTTAGATTATTGGGTCTATGCTGCCTAATTGGCATGACTTGATGGTAAATACCCATGAATTATACCCCCAGCCTTAATGATCTGAAGGCGTTTGCCTGTATTGCCGGATGGCAAAGTTTTCGCAAAGCAGCCGACGAACTGGGGTTGGCCCCATCCACGATAAGTCATGTTATTCGTACCCTGGAGGAAAATATGGGGGTGCGTCTGTTTCATCGCACGACCCGCAGTGTCGCCCTGACCGAGGCGGGCGAAAAACTGTTGTCCCGGTTGCAACCGGTATTGCGCGACCTTGATTTTGCGCTTGAAGAAGTAAACCATTTTCGGGATCGGCCTAGCGGCATGCTGCGGATTAACACCAGTGACATTGCCGTTGCAATGTTGCTGGATGCGGTGGTGCCGGACTTTTTGGCGCAATATCCCGATATGTCGTTGGATCTGGTAACGGACGGGCGGCTGGTGGATATTGTCGCCGAAGGTTTTGACGCCGGTATCCGGTTAGGCGAGGCCATTCCACAAGATATGATTGCGGTGCGATTTGGCGGACAAACCCGGTTTGTTGCCGTCGCAGCACCGTCTTATTTTAACAATCGATCTTTGCCGCACATACCGGACGATCTGAAATTCCATCACTGCATTCGGTATCGTTTGCCCAGTGGCAAGCCCTATCATTGGGAATTCGCCCGTCATGGGCAGGAATTACATATTGATGTTCCAGGCAGTTTAACGCTGGATCATCCTGTTTTGATGGTAAAGGCGGCCATGGCCGGGCTTGGCATTGCGTATGTGCCGCAAAAAGTTGCCGAAGACGCGCTGGCAAATGGGAGCCTGATAACCGTACTTGATGACTGGTGCCCGCCAATTGCCGGTTTGTATTTATATTATCCCGGTCATCGGCATGTACCCTCCGGATTGCGGGCATTTATTGATGTAATGAAAGCAAGTACACGCGGAAAAAGCTGAAAAGCACAGCCGTTACAGGTGCCGGGCATGCCAAAATAAGGGATGTAAAGCCACAAACGCAGGGAAATATGCGTTAGTGTGACGGCGTTAAGGCCGTATCAAGCCAGAAAGTTTCGATCATTTTCATCAGATCGATAAATTCAACCACATCAACCGGTTTGCGCAAATAGCAGTTGGCACCGGCGGCATAACATAGATCAACATCGCGTTCGGCCCCCGATGTTGTCAGAACAATAACCGGGATGCTGGCCGATGCCGGGTCACTGCGAATATCGCGCAGCATCTCGCGGCCGTCCTTGCGGGGCATGTTCAAATCCAGCAATATCAGCTTTGGCCGTGGTGCGTTGCGGTACTGCCCGTCTTTCTGCAGGAATTGCAGGGCCGTAATGCCGTCTTTAACATGGTGGAGGCTTACCGGGCGGGAAAATTCCTTTAAGGCTTCTTCCACAAGCCTTGCATCGCCGGGATTATCTTCAATCAGCAATAAATGGCTGGGCGTCTTCACCGCTGACATTTCCACCAAGCTCCATTATTCTTATGAACAGGGATAATACCCCGGTTAGCTAGCACTGTACTAGACTGGATTATAGCATTGCCGGATATTTATAGATGAGTAGTTTTTGATTGTCGTTCGCAATTTGATCTTTTGCGGATAAAAAATGACATTTTTTCGGCTTTGCCACCTTGAACAGCCTGCCAAAACAGGACCAATCGCGATTTTTTTCAGGGATCGATTCTTAACCTGCAAGACGGCCTTTGTGCAACTGCACATTTCAAAACAGCAAAGTCCGAGTCGCGTCATAGGGGTATGACGCGACGACGGATGATCAACTTTGGTTATTGATTTTAATTGGTTGCAATGCCTGATTGTGCGGCGATGATGGACAACTGGTCGAGGGCTTTGGCATCGTCCTTAAGGGCAATTTGTGCCTGCTGGTAGCTTTCCTGTGCCTTGTCTTGCATCCCCATGACCATATAGGCACGCATCAGGCGGGCCCAGCCATCGGGGTCTTGCGGGTTTTCTTCCAGCTTTGATGCCAGCCGCCCGACCATGCCTTCAATCATTTGTCGACGTTCTTCAGGCGACATGTCGGCAGCGGCTTTCATATCTTGCTGGCTGGGGCCGACATTGCCGGCAATGGCGGGGCGATTGGCAATATTGGCCGATTTCAGGCGGCCGGTAATATCAATGCCTTCGGCCTGGGCTGCTTGCTGAATTTGGCGAACCACCATCGGCACCCATGAGGCATCGGCGGGGGCCGCGTTGACCAGCGATATCCAGCGTTCGACGGCGGCATCGGCATGGCCTTGCTGTAAATCGGCAACGCCAAGATAAAATCCGATGCGCGGGTTGTCATTGCCAGATTTGGCGGCTTCTTCCAGTGCGCCGCGTGCCGGGGCGGTGACTTGCCCGTCGTTGGCACGAATGATGGCTTCGGCATACATTGCCAGATAGGCGCCGTCCCGGTTGGAAAGTTTAACCGCCTCAAGAAAGGCCGTTTGTGCTTCTTGCGGGCGGTTCAATGCCATCAGGCTGGTGCCCAGCAATTCCCAGTTTGAAAGGTTGCCCGGGTTCTGGATCAGTTTTTGCGACAGATCGGCGACTGCATTTCTAAGCGCACGGTCACGATCCTGATTGTGGTTTTGAGCATTGCGTGCGGCCATGATTTCATCGGCACGCTGGGCGAAAGGCCGGTCCGGCAGTGCCGGGTGACCAATATCAAGATACAGTCCCAAGCCGCCAATCAGGCCGATCAGGATCAGCGCCACCGCGACAGGGCGGGCAAAGGCGCCTGGCGTTTTCCCAACACGGTTGGCGGCGCGTGCCTGAATGCGCTGGTCGGTCGCCAGAATGCGGCGCTGGACTTCAATTTTTGCGGCATCGGCCTGTTCAGCGCTTAAAATGCCGCGGTCAATGTCGCGGGTGATTTCGCTTAGCTGGTCGCGATAGACGGTCAGGTCGCGTTGGAGTTCATCCTCGTCGACCAGTTCGGCATTGTGCGCCGCAGCCGACTTTTCGAGGTCCGCGGTGCTTTGGGCATCGCCATCGCCCTGTTGGGCGGGCGGGCGTTTGTCACCTGTTATCACAGGCCAAAGAACATACCCGGCAACAGCAACGGTAACGAGGGCAAAAACAATCCAGACAGTCATGGGGAGGGGGTATCCTGTTTTCGTTTTTGCCGTTTATTCGGCCGGTTGGGCCGCATGGGCGGATTTTTTAGCCTTGCGCGACGGGGTCGGTGCGCCAACCCGGTAACGCCGGTCAGAGAGGGACATCAGCCCGCCAAAGACCATCACCAGCCCGCCTGCCCACATCCACGGGATCATCGGTTTGATGTAAAACCGGGTGACCCAGTTGTTGTTTTCATCGGGATCGCCCAAAACAGCATAGACATCGCCGGTAAAGGACGACTTGATGGCGGCTTCGGTCGTGGGGCGGCCTTCGACGGTGTAAATGCGTTTTTCCGGTGCCAGAATGGTTGTTTTATCGCCCGGATGCTGAACCGTGATATGGGCCTGCCGGGCCATGTAGTTCGGCCCCTGAATTTCCTTGATGTCGTTTAAGGTGAAATTATAGCTTCCGACCTTGACACTATCGCCAATTGCCATCGACTGAACGGATTCAGTGGTCCAGGCTTGCGACCCGGTGATCCCGGCAATGACAATGGCAACCCCGGCATGGGCCAGCATCATGCCATGTGCGGAGCGGGGCAAATTGCGCATACGGCGAAAACTGTTGCCCAACGGTTCGCGAAACAGTTTGAACCGCCCGGCCCATTCCACAATGGAGCCGACAAACAGCCACACCGCCAGCCCCATGCCAAACAGGGCAAAAACCGGACCACCCGAAAGCCAGTAAGTCACCAGAACTGTCACCACAACAATGGCGATGGCCAGTTTCAGTTTGCCAATTGCAACAAACAGATCGGCGCGTTTCCAGGGTAAAAACGGGCCGATGGCCATGGCAATGATCAGCGGTGTCATGATCGGGACAAAGGTGGCATCAAAAAACGGCGCCCCAACCGAGATTTTTTCTCCGGTCAGGGTTTCCAAAAACAGCGGATAAAGGGTGCCTAAAAACACCATTGCCGCCGCGATTGACAGCAACACATTGTTGAAAATCAACGCCCCTTCGCGCGAAATGGGCTGAAATAGTCCGCCGCCTTTTAGCGTGGGGGCGCGCCAGGCATAGAGCGCAAACGAGCCCCCAACCGACAGGGCCAGCAAAACCAGAATGAAAATGCCGCGTGTCGGGTCGGTCGCGAAGGCGTGAACCGATGTCAAAGCCCCGGAGCGAACCAGAAAGGTGCCGAGCAGGGAAAACGAAAAGGCGATAATGGCCAGAAAGATGGTCCAGCTTTTAAGGGCATCGCGTTTTTCAACCACAATGGCAGAATGCAGCAGGGCCGTACCGGCCAGCCACGGCATGAAAGACGCGTTTTCAACCGGGTCCCAGAACCACCAGCCGCCCCAGCCCAGTTCGTAATAGGACCACCACGAGCCAAGCCCGATGCCTGCAGTGAGAAAGACCCAGGCGGCCAGCGTCCACGGGCGGACCCAGCGCGCCCATGCCGGGTCAACCCGGCCTTCGATCAGGGCGGCAATGGCAAAGGCAAAAGCCACGGAAAAACCGACATATCCGAGATAAAGGAAGGGCGGGTGAATGGCGATGCCCGGGTCCTGCAATAACGGGTTCATGCCCTGACCGTTGAGCGGCGGGTTGGCGATGCGCTCAAACGGGTTTGAGGTCAGCAGGATGAATAAAAGGAAACCAACCGCAATCAGCCCCATAACGCCGACCACCCGGGCCAGCAGGCTGGGGGGCAAATTGCGGCCAAAGGCCGAAACCGCCGCACCAAACAGTGTCAGGATCAAGACCCATAACAGCATCGATCCTTCGTGGTTGGCCCATACACCGGTAATTTTATAAATCAGCGGTTTGGCGGTGTGGCTGTTTTCCACCACATTTAAAACCGAAAAATCGGACGTGACATAGGCATATGTCAGCGCACCAAAGGAAAAGGCAACCAGCACAAAGGTCGCAATCGCCGTGCGCGGGGCAACACGCAGCAGCGCACTGTCGTTGCGCGCGGCGGCAAGAAACGGCACAGTGGATTGGGCAAACGCCATCGCGAGCGCCAATACGAGGGCATAGTGTCCGAGTTCAACGATCATGGGGGCTTGCCAATCCTTTATATTCAGGTTCGAGCCGGTATAATGTGCGATGCAAAGTTTGGAAACCTTGCGGAATATCAAATTTGCGCTATTTGCACGGGCACATTAAATAGAATTATTATATACACCCTGCTCAAGCGTACAGTTAGCCATACCGAAGGGTCGTGAAATGAATCAATGTCCTGTGATCGACATTGCACAGCGAGAAATGTGGGCCCGTCGTGCGACGACGGCTTCCATTATCATTGCTGCGACCCTGATTGCCCTTAAGGCCATCGGATGGTTCATGACGGACTCGGTCAGCCTTCTGTCTTCGATGATTGATAGCATGCTTGACATCGGTACGTCCGTGATCAATTTCATGGCCGTGCGCAGTGCGTGGCGCCCTGCCGACCATGATCATCGTTTTGGGCATGGCAAGGCCGAACCGCTGGCCGGGTTGTTTCAGTCGGCCTTTATGCTGGGGGCGGCCATTCTGGTTCTCGCCGAGGCATCCTCGCGCTTGGTAAACCCGCAGCCGATGCGCCTGGCCAATGAAGCGATCTATATCATGATCGTATCGCTGGTAATGACGGTGGGGCTGGTGTTGCTGCAACGCAAGGCCATGCGCATGTCAGGATCGATGGCGGTAGAAGCCGACTCGCTGCATTACAGTTCCGATATTCTGGCCAATGCCGCGGTCATTATCGCCCTGTTGCTGGTCGGATCGGGCTTTTTGTGGGCCGATCCGCTTATTGGCGGCATTGTTGCGATTTTCCTGCTCTATTCCGCCGCCAAGGTTGGGCGCGAAGCCGTTGCCGTACTTATGGACCGGGAATTGCCCGAACCAGACAGCCAGCGCATTATTGAACTGACCATGAAACACAAATCCGTGATCGGCATTCACCGCTTGCGCACCCGGTCATCGGGCGTGCATCGTTTTGCCGAAATTGAACTGATCATGGATGGTGGCATGTTGATGCGCGAAGCCCACACCATTTGCCATCAGGTGATGGACAGCATTCGCGGCGAATATCCCGACCTTGATATTACCATCCACCCCGAACCGCCTGAAGATATCCATCTCGATGAATTTAGCGGTTATACCGAAGACCCCGAATTTTGGCATGCCGCGCGGGCGCGCAAGGTGGGGCTGGATGATATTCCCGCGTCTAACAGCGAGCTTGCTACCGGGCGATGAGTTGTTCGTGTTCGGACTTCAACCCTCAAGATCGTGATCAGAAAAAAGCAGGGGGCCGCAAAAGCAGCCCCCTTTGGTGTTTTAATGCGGTCGCGAAAGGAGAGGATTACAGAACCGTCAACATGCTGGCGACCAGCGGATGACGGACGATATCCTTGTCGCGCAGCTGAACGCAGGCAATGTCTTCGACATGTTGCAGGCGATCTGCCATTTCCGAAAGCCCGGATAATTCCGGCAAAAGGTCGGTCTGGTCGGGGTCGCCGGTCAGGATCATGGTGGAATTCCAGCCCAGACGGGTGACCAGCATTTTAAGCTGGCCATAGGTGCAGTTTTGCGCTTCGTCAATCACTACAAAGGCGTTGTTGAGAGTACGGCCACGCATATAGCCGATCGGGGCAATTTCGATGGTGCCGTCTGATAGATAAGTCCGCAGGCGTTTATTGCCCAGCCGGTCGTTTAGGGCATCATATAGCGGGCGAAGGTAGGGGGCCATTTTGGCTTCGACATCGCCAGGCAGAAAACCGATATTTTCCCCCGCTTCAACAGCGGGGCGGGCCAGAACAATGCGGCCCACATCGCCGGCATCAAGCGCCTCGACCGCTTTGGAAACAGCGATATAGGTTTTGCCGGTTCCTGCCGGGCCAAGGGCCAGAACCAGGTTGAAATCGTCAATGGCTTGCATCAGGGCCGCCTGATTTTCGCTTTTGGGTCGAATATGGCGGCGGAAACTTTGATCGCGATGTGTTGGTGGCACGGTCTGGCCCTGCTCTGCCAAGGGGTCCCAGGTTGATTTGTTCTCGTCGAACAGTTCGTGGATGTTGCCATCTGACTGCTGCGGATGGCTCCGACGGCGTGCTGCGCGCTTACCCATGATGATCACCTCGCGATTTGAAGTCGCAACCATCCGAAACACATGAAATTTCAGCGGCTTTCGACTTACATTGTGCAAAAAAGCAAAACGCGCCATTCCAGTGTTGGAAAGGCGCGCGAACATTCTTCATCTTGTAAATAAGAGGACGGCTAGGAAGTGTGCCGGACCCAAATGCATTTCGCATCTGCGATCCGGGGGGAGAAAAGATACGATGTGAGACGCTGATTTGCGGCACTCGTTTGTCCCCTTTTAAGTTCGGTTCATGACCGAACATCAGAATCCTACGCCTGCTAATCCGCACTTGTCACCCTTTTTTGCATTGTTAAATTTGAATGAATTCGCAAACGCCTTGTTTTCAAATGTTTATCTTGCAACTGCGAACAAAAAAATTGCTTCACTGCGACACAAACGGCGCAGTTCGCGGGTGAAAGGGATGAATTTTGTCGCATTTGATTGATGCCGGTTGCCGTATCGTTTCGCGCGTTATGTTGTTCGGTGGCCTTTTTTGGCTTGAACCGCCCGCTTCATGCCCGATATGACGATTTCATTGTGGTATCATGGCTAAAAATCAGTACAGTGCGCCGCAATTGAATGTCTCAGGATTATTGGAACCACCATGTCGTCGATCGACCATCAGGTCTCGCGCCGCCGGACCTTTGCCATCATCTCGCACCCCGATGCGGGTAAAACCACGCTGACGGAAAAACTGTTGCTGTTTGGCGGTGCTATTCAGATGGCCGGTGCTGTCAAGGCAAAGAAAGAACAGCGCGGGGCGCGTTCGGACTTTATGAAAATCGAACAGGACCGTGGTATTTCGGTATCTTCGGCGGTGATGACGTTCGAGTTTGAAGATAATATCTTCAACCTGCTTGATACGCCGGGCCACGAAGATTTTTCCGAAGATACCTACCGGGTTCTGACCGCGGTTGACAGTGCGGTGATGGTGATTGACGCCGCGAAGGGCATTGAAGCCCAGACGCGCAAGCTGTTTGAAGTGTGCCGCCTGCGCGATGTGCCGATTACGACATTCGTTAACAAGCTGGACCGTGAAACCCGCGATTTCTTTGAACTGATGGACCAGATCGAACAGGATCTGGCGCTGGATGTCACCCCGGTGACCTGGCCGATTGGCTCGGGTCGTGATTTTCGCGGCTGTTATGATCTGGTCAATGATCAGGTTCTGTTCATGGAAAAGGGCGGCAACGTCGTTAAGGAAGCGATCCAGATTAAAGGTCTGCATGACCCGAAACTGGACGAACTGGTGCCGGATTATCTGGTTGCGCAATTGCGCGAGGATGTGGAAATGGTGCGCGAAATGTGCCCGCCATTTGATGTCGAATCGTACCGCGAAGGCCATTTGACGCCGGTATTTTTTGGTTCTGCCATTAACAATTTCGGCGTGCGGGAATTGTTGCGCGGCATTGCCGAGAATGCCCCCACCCCGCGCCCGCAAGAAGCCGCCACCCGCACGGTCAATGCCGACGAAACCAAGGTTTCGGGCTTTGTGTTTAAAGTGCAGGCCAATATTGACCCCAACCACCGCGACCGCATTGCCTTTATCCGTCTGTGTTCGGGGCATTTCAAACGCGGCATGAAATTAAAACATGTGCGTGCGGGCAAACAAATGGCCGTGCATAACCCGATGCTGTTTTTTGCCAATGAACGCGACATTGCCGAGGAAGCCTGGCCGGGCGACATTATTGGCATTCCCAACCATGGCACCTTGCGGATCGGCGATACCCTGACCGAAGGTGAAGATCTGCGCTTCCGGGGTGTTCCGGCCTTTGCACCTGAATTGCTGCAAAAAGTGCGCCTTGATGACCCGTTAAAAGGCAAACATCTGCAACGTGCGCTGGAACAACTGGCCGAAGAAGGCGCCTCACAGGTGTTTAAACCCATGATGGGGGCCGACTGGATCGTCGGTGTGGTGGGTCAGCTTCAGTTTGAAGTGCTTAAAGAACGCATTTCAGCGGAATATGGCATCAAGGTTCATTTCGAACCAACACCGGCCTATGCCGCGCGCTGGGTGATGTGCGATGACCCGCTGGAATTAAAAAAGTTCCGCGATACCAACCAGTCCGCCCTGTTTGAAGACCATGACAAAACCCTGGTTTTCATTGCCCGCAATGCCTGGCATCTGGAAACAGCCCAGCGTGACTGGCCAAACTGCCGGTTCGAAGCGACGCGTGAGCAAAATATGGTTGCGGCATAAGCAGCCACAACCAGAGCAGACGACGTTCTGTTGAGGTTACAGGAAAAAAAGCCGACAGTTGATCAAAACTGTCGGCTTTTGTGTCGCAGTGATCGCGACACAAAACGGAACCTTCAGGGTTGAGCTTCAGGCTCCGATAAAATAACGGCCAAAGGCGACCAGCCCCATACCCGCAATCATGGCGGCAAACAGGTTGCGGGTGGCGACCATGGCGATCAATGTGGCCGCAGCGCCGACCATGCCAATCGCCCCGGCCGACAGCGCACTTGGCACCCAGACCGAAATTAAAACCGCACCGGGCAATCGTTCAAGCACATGGGCCCAGCGCCCGGTTTGTGGCAAACGGTCTGCCATTAAAAGCCCGCCCAACCGCATGCCATAGGTAACAACCGCCATGCCCAGAATGGTCAGGATCGCTTCGGGGGTGAGGATCATGAAATCGGTCACGGGTTATTCTCCTGCATGCGGTGCATATTGGCTGTCGGCGGGCGGAGTTGCGGTGTTGCGAGGGGCGGTGTCGCCGCCGGGCCAGGTCAGGGCGGAAACCGCAACACCGGCCCCCGCACCAGCCAGAATCGACCATGTGCCGGGTAACAGGTAATGGCCGACAATCGACCCCGTGGCTGCGGCGATCCAGGGCAGCAGGTCAGCCCGGCCTTTCCACATGCCCACCGTGAGCGCGGCAAAGATGGCGGTAAAGGCAAAATCAAGCGCATAGACATTGGGGTCGGGAATGCCCCCTGCCAGCAAATAACCCAGTGTATTGCCCGTGCCCCAAACAACAGCAAGAAAAAGGCCGCCACCTAACAGAAAGCCCGGTATCGGTGTTTCCTTTTGCGCCATGGTCATGGCCCAGTTTTCATCGGCGACCATGTGCATGGCGCAGATTTTAACCCATAACGGGCGACCGCGAAAAACCGGCCGCAGTGACGCCCCAATCAGCACATAACGCAGATTGATAATGACGGTGGCGACAATGATGGTCAGCGCGGGAATGGTTTCGCGCCACAAATCAACCGACACAAACTGGGCCGACCCGGCAAAAACCGTGAGGCTCATGAATAAAAGTTCACCAAGGCTCAGCCCGCGCTGGGTGGCAAGAACACCGAGAACCGCACCAAAAATAAAGGTACTGGGCAACAGCGGCAAACAGGCAAGGGCACCTCGCCGCAGGGCGCTTGCGGTAAAATGCGAAGCAGACGACATGACGTTTTCCCAATATTTATGCAAAGGCATTTTTAATTGGGATTAATTATGCGCGCTTGGACCCGTTCCAATATTGGATGAAATTGCGGTTATCGCATATTGGCAATAAAAATGCCGGGGCTGACCCCCCACATGGTTTTAAAATGCCGGTTTAAATGGCTTTGATCGGAAAAACCGGTGGCGGCTGCCGTTTCGGCAATGCTGTGGCCGTCAAACAGCATCCGTTTGGCGCGGCGCAGGCGCATATGGTTCAGATAGGTATGCGGGGGCAGGCCTGTGGCGTGGCTAAAAACGCGCAACAGGTGAAACCGGCTTAACCCGGTCAGGGCGGCGAGCGTTTCCAGCGAGATGTTTTCATCCTGATGCGCCATCATATAGTCGATCACCTTGCGAATGCGCCGGTCTTCGGCACCGGGGTGAAATTCAAACGGTGGGGCATCGGCATGGCGCAGGGCCAGCCGGGCAGCGCCATAAAGAAGCTGGCTGTCGCGTTCCAGGTTACTGGTTAAATGCCGGGTTTCAGGCAGAAACAGGCGGTGCAGTTTTTGCAGTTGCAAATGCAGGACCGGGTCGTCGATGACATGCTGGCTGAAAAACGGCAGGCCTTTGCTTTTGGGCGATATTTCATCGATCAGATCGGCAAAGATCTGCGGGGCAATAAACATGATCTGGTAGTGATAGCCATCATCACTGGCCGGGCCGCCATCATGGACCTGCATCGGATTCATTAACAAAAGCTGGCCGCGCCGGGCAATGTGGGTGGTGCCGCGTGTCAGAAACTTTTCTGCGCCATTCAGAATGGTGCCAAAGGCGTAATAATCATGGCTGTGTTTGGGAAAGGTGAACCGTTTATAGTCGGCTTCAAACAGGTCAATGCCGTCCGCTGCCCGCCAATGGCGCGCATGTTCGCGAACATGTTCACGAGGGCGCCCTGCCGCCCGGATCGGTTGGTTTAAACGGGTCATGGAGCCAGTATAACGCGGATTTTCAAGGCCAGCTTGTACAATATTGATGCCATACAATCTTGTTGGCGAGCGAATGGTACAAAAGGCTGAAAATGTTATTGGAACGGCTATAAATCACCGAGTCGCATGGTGGGATGGTAATTTGACAGGCACGGGATGTCCCCCTTCGTAAGGATGGGTTCATTTGATGCGTTATTGCCGTGATAAATGTTCATTTGCTGTTTTGATGATGGTTGTTGCGCGCATAAAACGGCTGAAACATGATCTTCATTGAAGTGTTACAAAAACGGCGCCCGTTTGATTGTAAGGCAGCAACGTAAACGATTTTCACCGAACCTTCGGAGCCGTTATGTTGTTTGACCGTATTCGCATTGGCCATCGCATTTATGCGGGCTTTTTAATTCTGGTGTTGATGCTGCTGGGTCTTAGTGCGCTGTCGTCGTGGTATTTGCTGGGGTTTTCCAGTGATGCGGACCGCATTGCCAAACGAACGGAACTGGTTGGCCTGGCCAATGACTATGCCTTGACGCTGGAACGGCTGTCAAACCAGGTGCTGCTTTATGCGCAAACGGTTGACCCGGAGGTTCGCAACGAAATTGCCGTCATTCAGGGAAATGCGATTTCCAGTCGTAAAGACCTGGCCGATGCGCTGATCGCGATTGGTGATGAAGAAAAAGCCACTGAATTGAAGGTTCTGGCCGAAAAATACATTGCCACCCTGGAGCCGCTGGTCTTGCGGGCGGAAAATATGACCGCATCGGCAGATACCATGCTGCTGGGCGCGCATCAGATGGGGGGATCGTCCGCCGATCTGGTGGCGTTTATCAATAAACGCGACCCGGGAATTGCGGAAAAATATGGTGACCGCCTGTCGCAGGAAAAATTGACCGCCATTGTCAGCAACCTGGAATATGCGATTGTCCGCACCCCTGAAACCCTGGAATCAGCCCGCAATGCCACATCGTCCCTGACCGGTCTTCTTGACGAGATCAAAACGGCGATAGGATCGTTAAAGCGGGCAGATAAAAAACTGTTTTCCTATGCCACGCGCGATAATGATTTGTTAAAACAGGGGGCGAACCAGTTTGAAGGCTCGTATATCGGTTTTAGCCAGTCGATGACCAATTTCAAAATGGCTGTGCGGGAAGTGCAAAAGATTACCGGACAGATCCGCAGCGAAGCCATTGCCGGACAGAATGAACTGGTGGACGCGGTTCACAGTAAATCGGGAAGTTCGGCCATGACCAATATGATTGTGGCGGGGATCGGGGCGCTGATTGCCATTGTGATGGCAACAGGGACAGCAACAAGCATTTTGCGGCCATTAGGCCGTGTAAATAGCGATATGACCCGCCTTGCCAGCAACGATACCAATATTGACCTGGTTGATATCAAGCGCCGGGACGAATTTGGCGTGATGGCCCGCACCGTTTCAATTTTCCGCGACAATGCCCTGAAAATTGAAACCATGGCCGAAGATCGCATTGAATTGCAACGCCAGGAAGAAGAAAAACGCCGGGAATCGCTGGGTGGCATGGCCGAGACCATTGAAGGGGAAACATCGGGGCTGGTTGAATCGGTTTCGCGCCAGGTGAACAGGATGCGCGATGCGGTGGGCGAAGTTGCCGCTGCCGCTGATCGTGTAAACGGCCAAACCGAAGCTGCAACATCAGCCGCCGATCAAAGCCGGGAACATGCACAATCGATCAGCGATGCGGCGACACGCCTGTCGGGGGCCATCGGGTCCATCGCCGGGCGGGTTGAACGCCAGCGCACCATTGCGCAATCGGCCGTGGACAGTACCCGTCAATCTGCCGCCGCGGTTGATGATTTGCGCGAAGTTGCGACCAGTATTGAACAGATGGTTGATCTGATTCGCGGTATTGCCGCCCAGACCAACATGCTGGCGATGAATGCGACCATCGAGGCGGCCCGGGCGGGTGAGGCCGGACGTGGTTTTGCCGTGGTGGCGGCCGAGGTTAAAAACCTGGCCGGTCAAACCGCCGAAGCCACCGAACAGATTACCGCCCATGTGGGCGCGATGGGCAGCGTGACCGATCGCTGTGTTTCTGCGATGGAAAATGTCGGTATTACCGTACGCGACATGATGACAATTTCCGACGAGGTTGCCGGCGATGTTACCCAACAGCGCCGCGAGACCGAGGAAATCTCGGTTGCCATTCGTGCGGCCAGTGATGCGGCAAAAAATGTGGGTGATGCCATATTGGAAGTATCGCGCGATATTGATCATACCCGCAGCCTGAGCCTTGATCTGACCGGACATGCCGATGATGTTAGCGCCCATGTGAGCGAGTTAACTTTGTCGCTAAACCGGGCGGTACGCGATGCCGCCGACAAAGACGATAAAAATGGTGATGATGCGCGGGTGATGGCGCGGCGTGATATTGCCGTAATGTTCGATGACCAGGGCAAACGAACACATACCAGCCTGTATGATTTATCGATTGGGGGGATTTCGGTTGTTCCGTCACAGGACTGGGAACGGGGCCGTAAAATGACGGTGGAAATTGCCGGTCTCAAGGGCCGCTATAATGTTGAAGTGATGAGCCGCAGAGGGCTTGATGGCCCGAAAATGCGCCTGAAATTTACCGATCCGCTTGAACAGCGCGGCGACCTTGTGATGTTTGTTGCCCGCATGTGGCAAAAACACCTGACCGAAGCCCGCACCCTTTATGATGACGAAGACCGTTTGCGTGCCGAGGTGGCGAACGATTCGTTTATCGAACCGCGCCTGATTGCCGGTTAATATCAGGCAGCACACGATTTTTCTGGAATGCAACCGTCAGACCGGGGAGCGACCTGCTCGTTTCCCGGTCTTTTTTATGCCGGGTCATTTCATCGGTGGTATTTTGACGTATAGGTTATGATGGTCCATGGCATCGAAACTGACGTTTCGTACTATTTGATACAATGACGTACAATTTTGAACTCGTACATTTTCGCCGTGAATGGCAGTGTAAATGTCAGGGCTGTTTAAAAACCCGATAGCGGGTTTTGATGCCTTTTCAAACCGGTTTCGCGGCTTTTCACGAATTGAATTCAGGGGACGGGACATTCGATGTCACGAATGGTTAGGCTGGTTGTAATTTTTGGGGTGGCGGTGGTGCTTGGTGGTGGGTTGATGGCCTATCGCAACGGCAAATTGCCATTTCTGTCTGGTGGGGGGCCGATTATTGTTCAGAATGACGCGGGCCGTGCTCCGGGCGCGTCGGGTAAACCGGCTTTAGCTGTTCCGGCCTTGCCCGTGATTGCCCAATATGCGGTTTTAACCCCGGACAACACGGTGGTCGAAGCGGTGGGAACGGGCCGGTCCGCCATGGGTGTGCAGCTTTATCCGCCGGTTGCAGGCGAGGTTAAAGATGTGCTGGTTCATGCCGGCGATCAGGTGAAAACCGGCCAGGTGTTGCTGATCCTGGATTCCGCCCGCGAAAAACTGGCCCGCGACCTTGCCGCTGTGCAGGTGCGCGACGCCAAACAGATGCTGGACCGTTACGAAAAGGCCCGCCCGCAAGGGGCTGTTTCCGACAGCGAAGTTGACGAAGCCCGCACCGCTTTGGCCGAAGCCCGCATTCGCCTTGATCAGGCGGGGGTTGATCTGGATGACCGCACCATTCTGGCCCCGTTTGATGGCATGATCGGTATTCCCGCTGTCGAAATTGGCGACCGGATTGATAAAACAACCATGATCACCACGCTTGATAACGTTGAGAGTGTTCTGGTTGATTTCGAGGTGTCGGAAACCCGGTTTCGCGATGTGCAACCGGGCCAGTCATTGCGGGTAGAAACCTGGAGCCTGCCCGGCGAGAAATTTGAAGGGGTTGTCGATACCATTGGCAGCCGCGTTGACCCCGAAAGCCGGACATTTAGCGTGCGTGCCCGTATTCCCAACCCCAGTGGCCGGTTGCGTTCTGGCATGTCGTTTGCGGTTTATATCGACGTTGAAGGCAAGTCTTACCCGTCGGTTCCTGAAATTTCGGTTTTGTGGGGCGATGGCGGCACCTATGTGTGGCGGATCGAAGGGGAAAAGGCCAACCGGGTGCCGGTTCGGGTGGTGAAGCGTACCAACGGGCATATCCTGCTTGACGGCCCGATTGCCCAAGGCGACCTGATTGTGGTCGAAGGCGTGCAGCGATTGCGCCCGGGGCGGAATGTTGCCGCCACCATTCGCGAAGATGACCAGCAAGGCATTGCCCAACGAAACGGCTCTGTGGACGGGGGCACCTGATATGTCGGAAAATAACGACATTGCATCGCTGAGTGTGCGACGGCCGATCCTGATTGTCGTCATTTCGCTGTTGATTATTCTGGCCGGTCTGGCCGCCATGACCGGGGTGGAAATTCGCGAACTTCCCGATATCGACCGACCGGTTGTGACCATATCGGCAACGTATAGCGGGGCCTCGCCGGAAACGGTGGATACCGAAGTAACCAGCATCATCGAGGGCGCAGCATCGCGGGTAAGCGGTGTGCAGGATATCAGTTCAAGCAGCGAGGAAGGCAGTTCGCGGGTTCGGATTGAATTTTCGCCCGATGTGGAAATTAACGATGCCGCCAATGACATTCGCGAAGCCGTAAGCCGCGCGCAACGCAGCCTGCCCGACGAGGTTGATGATATTCGCGTCGTCAAGGCTGACTCAGATGCCAGCCCGATCATGCGCCTGGCCGTGGTCAGCAGCAGCCTGACCGAGGACGAGTTGGCAAATGTTGTTGAAGACCAGGTGATACCGGCCCTGTTATCGGTGCCCGGTGTGGCCGAGGTGAACGAAAATGGCGACCGCGAGAAAGTTTTGCATGTGCGCGTCGATCCGTTGCGCCTTGCCAGCTATGGTTTTTCGATTGATGACATTGCCGACGTTTTGAAAACGGCAAAGTTCGATATTCCGGCGGGCAGTTTTGATTCCCGCGATCAGAAACTGTTTGTGCGGGCCAATGCCTCGGTTTGGAAACCCGAAGATATCAAGGCGATCTTTGTGCGCGATGGCGTACGCCTGGGTGATGTGGCAGATATTTATTATGGCCCTGACGATGCCACATCCTATGTCCGCCTTGATGGACGGGCGGTGATTGGCCTTGGTATTGTGCGTCAGGCACAATCGAACACCATTTCAATTTCCAAAGGTGTGCGGGCGACCGCCGAAAAGCTCAATACCCAGCTTGACGGTGTTAAGCTGCTGGTCAATTCCGACGATTCGGTTTTCATCGAAGGTGCCTTGTGGGAAGTGATCCGCAGCCTTGTGCTGGCCGTGGTGATTGTGATCGGGGTATTGTACCTGTTTTTACGATCTTTTAGTGCCACACTTATTCCGACGGTGACCATTCCCATTGCCCTGATTGGCACGGTGGCGGCGATCTGGTTGCTGGGATTTTCGATCAATATCCTGACCTTGCTGGCGCTGGTTTTGTCCACGGGCATGATCGTTGATGATGCGATTGTGGTGCTGGAAAATATTCAGCGCAGGCGGCATCAGGGGCTGGGGTCGCTGGCGGCCGCGGTATTGGGCACCCGGCAGGTGTTTTTTGCCGTGATTGCCACCACGCTGACATTGATGTCGGTGTTTGTACCGATTTCGTTTTTACCCAGTACGGCAGGCCGTCTGTTTCGCGAATTTGGCTTTGTGCTGGCGGTTTCGGTGGCTATTTCGTCCTTTGTTGCCCTGTCACTTTGCCCGCTTTTGGCATCGCGCCTGAAACATATTGATCCCGCAAAGCACCAGAAAGACGATGGTAAATTTCATTTGCTCGATCGTGTTGGTGACTTTTTCGGCGGGTTATACAAACGCATTCTGGAACTGGTATTGAAATTTCCAGTGATGACGGTGCTGGCATCGATCATTGTCGCGGTCCTGGCTGCGGGGGCATTTTCGGCGGTAAAACAGGAATTGCTGCCCGAAGAAGACCGGGGACGGTTGCTGGTGTCGCTGCGCGGGCCGGACGGGGTTGGCCTTGATTATATGGACCGCCAGGTCGAAGCGGTTGAAGATATTTTGCGGCCAATTGTAACCCGTGGCGAGGCCCAGAATATTTATACGATTGTTGGTTTTCGCGACAATAACCGCGCCCTTGTGATTGCCAGCCTGGTGCCATGGGAAGAACGCAGTCGCAGCCAGCAGGAAATTACCGCATCAATCCGGGGAAAACTGAATGCATTGCCGGGTGTTCAGGCCTTTGTCTATCAGCCCAATTCATTGGGGTTGCGGGGCAGCAGCTCGGGCGAAAGTCTGGAATTTGCCCTGACCGGGACCAACTATCGCAATTTGGCCGCCAACGCCCAGGCTTTGCAAAAAGAACTGGAAAGGAATTACCCCAATATCACCAGCATTCGGGTGGGGTATCAAACCACCCAGCCGCAGCTTTTGGTGAATATTGACCGTCAGCGCGCTTTTGATCTCGGGGTGTCGATTGACAGCCTCGATACCACCTTGCGGGCCATGATTGACGGGTATGAAGTCACCGATCTTTCGGTGGATGACACAACCGTGCCGGTCAAATTGCGCAGCAGTGCCGGGTCTATCAATGATCCATCCGACCTTGATAACCTGTTTGTACCGGGCAAAAACGGGCGTATTTTGCCGCTGTCATCGATTATCCGTCTGGATGAAGAGGCGGTGGCATCGGAACTGGACCGGGAAGGACAGCAACGTGCGGTGACCGTCACGGCCAATATGGCGCCCGGCTATACCCTGCAACAGGCGGTTGGCGATATTGAAAATGCTGCCAAAACCGTTGTACCCACCGGAACCGGTTTGCTGTTTTTAGGCGATGCGGCGGCCCTTGGCGAAACGTCGCATGATGTTCTGATTACGTTTTTGGTCGCGGTGCTGGTGGTGTTGCTGGTGCTCGCCGCACAGTTTGAAAGTTTCATGTCGGCATCGGTTGTGGTGTTAACCGTGCCGTTCGGGTTGGCGGCGGCCATTTTTGCCCTCGTGATCAGCCATACCTCGATCAATATCTATAGTCAGATCGGCCTTGTGATGCTGGTGGGGTTGATGGCGAAAAACGGCATTCTGGTGGTGGAATTTGCCGATCAGCTGCGCGATCAGGGCAAATCGGTGCGCGATGCCATCCATGATGCTGCAATGATCCGCCTGCGCCCGATTATGATGACCATGATCTCAACCGTGCTGGGCGGTTTGCCGCTGGTGCTGGGTACTGGTGCCGGGGCCGAGGCCCGCGCGGCAATTGGCTGGGTTATTTTTGGCGGGCTGGGTTTTGCCACCGTGTTTACCCTGTTTTTGACCCCGGTTTTATATTTGTTGCTGGCCCCGCTGGTGGCGGCGCGCGCCGATGGCAGCCAAAAACTGCAAGACGAGTTGCGTATTGCCCAATCCATTCCCGACACGGATGAATATGAAGGGAGTGCCGGGTGATGCGGAAGGGGTCAGTTTTAAGGCGAAGCCCGGTTTGGGGCCTGTCACTTTTGCTGTTAAGTGGCTGTGTGACGGCAGGGCCGGAATATCAGGCACCACAATTTGACTTAAAGGCCAATTATGGCCCGCAAGTGCCACAAATTGCCGATCATAAACCCGATCAAACCCGTTGGTGGCAAAGTACGTCGGATGCGGTGCTAAGCCAGTTGGTGAAAGACGGGATTGATAACAATATTGATTTGAAAATTGCCGCCAGCCGAATTGCCGAGGCCCGCGCCGTTGCCCGGGGTGTGCGTGGCGGCAATGGCCCGCAGGCGACGGCATCGGGCGGGAGCAGTGCCGAACGGCAATGGTCGACAAAGGAAAAAGGAAATTATCAGGACGATTTTGGCGGCAATGCCAGCCTTCAATTGTCGTGGAGCGCGGATATTTGGGGCGGGCAGGCCCGTGAAGGGCAAGTGGCCGAGGCCGATATTTTACAGCAGGTTTACCTGCGTGAAGATGTTTATCGTACCGTCATTGCCGACATTATTCGTAATTACATTACCCTGCGCGGTACCCAGCAACGCCAGATATTGTTGCGCAATTCGCTGGATTTGCAACGCCAGACCCGCAACATCGTTGACTTGCGCGCCAGGTCTGGCCTGGCATCGGACCTTGATTTATCGCGCGCCCGCGCCGAGGTGGCCGATATTGAGGCCACTTTGCCGGTTTTGCAAACCAGCATCGACCGTTCGATCAATGCGATTGCGATTTTAACCGGCGCCCAACCTGGCACCTATCGCGATGCGCTAAGCCGGGCTGATGCCCTGCCGGAATTTGACAATGCCCCGCCCATTGGCGTGCCCGCCGATTTGTTGCGCCGTCGTCCCGATGTGCGGGCGGCTGAACTGGGCCTGATTTCGGCAACTGCCGAAATTGGCGTGCGAACGGCTGATTTATACCCGGAACTGACATTGAAGGGCAG
The DNA here is from genome assembly GCF_963976115.1 of uncultured Thalassospira sp. Taxonomy (GTDB): domain Bacteria; phylum Pseudomonadota; class Alphaproteobacteria; order Rhodospirillales; family Thalassospiraceae; genus Thalassospira. Next base: position 247,782 of record NZ_CAXBJJ010000006.1, on the reverse strand, counting down.
CCTGTCGATGGCGGCAACGGGGTTTGGTACCGGGCCGATTGTCCGCACGGCATTGGCTGCGATCAGTGCGGTGATTGACGCCACCCTTTATGATGGCGGGGTGCGCAAGGCCAACATCACCGTGGCCGAAGAACGCGCCCAACAGGCATTTTATCAATATCGTCAAACGTTGCTGGCCGCGATCAGTGATGTTGAATCGGCAATATTTGGCTATGTCGGGGCGGTGTCGCAGCGCGACAGTCTTATTTTGGCGGTGGCCCATCATCGCCAGGCGTTTGAACAATCCCGGGTACGTTACACACAAGGGCTGTCAAATTTCCTTGATGTACTGGATGCACAACGCACCCTGACCAAATCGGAACAGGGCCTGGCCGATGCCCGGACCAGCCTGGAACTGGAAACCATCAATTTGTATTCCGCCGTCGGGCTGGATGCCGAAGAAGTTGATCAAATGGCAAAAACGACCAATCGCGATGGTGTGCCGTTTGATCCTTATTTTGTGGCCCCGGCAACAAAGGATGTTGCCGGGTAACCGCAAATCATACTTGCGATATTGATGTTAAAGGAAACGTGCCTTAAGGGGCCGAGATTAAAGGCAGCCAGATCGCGAGTGCCAGCAGGGTGAAAAACAGCACCGGTGTGGTGATAACGATGCCGATCTTCATATATTGACCCCAGCTTATTTTGTGGCCTTTGCTCGCCAGGACATGCAACCACAGCAAGGTTGCCAGGCTACCGATCGGGGTGAATTTGGGTCCCAGATCATTGCCAATGACGTTGGCATAAACCATTAATTGCTGAATTAACGGGGTGACATGAACCTGATCAATCGCCAGCGCGCCGATCAGGGTTGCGGGCATGTTGTTCATGATCGATGCCAATAGAGCAGCGGCAAAGCCGGTGCCAATGGTGGCAACCACCTGGCCCTGTGTTGCCAGCATTGCCAATATGCCCGATGCCCAGTGGGTTAACCATGCCTGGCCCAGCCCGTAAACCACCAGATACATGCCCAGTGAAAACAGCACAATTTGCCAGGGGGCGTGTTTAAAAACATGGGTTAGCGATATGACATGGCTGTGCCTGGCGCTAAACCAGCGCCCGGCAATGGCGATCAGGGTCAGGGCGGCGGCCCCCATGATCAGCGAAATCGGGGTGTGCCAGTGGGCGGTCACAAACAGGGCGACCAGCAAAATCGTGATGATCGGAAAGGCGGCATAAAACACCTGGCGGTCGCGAATGGCATTGCCGGGTGCTTCCAGCAGGTTCAGGTCATAATGCGATGGAATATCGCGGCGGAAATACAGCCACAGAACCAGCAATGTCGCCAGCAGTGAAACCATATCGACGGGCACCATCACCTGCGCATAGCGGGCAAAGCTGATGTCAAAGAAATTGGCGCTAACGATATTGACCAGATTGGAAATCACCAGCGGCAAACTGGTTGAATCGGCAACAAAACCGGTGGCGATGATAAAGGCCAAAGCCGATTTTGGGCTAAATTCAAGCCGGGTTAGAATGGCAAGCACAATCGGGGTTAACAGCAAGGCAGCCCCGTCATTGGCAAAAAATGCCGAAATGACCGCACCCAGCATGATCACAAGCGGGAATAACAGCCGTCCTCGCCCGTTGCCCCAGCGGGCAATATGCAACGCCGCCCAGGCAAAAAAACCAGCTTCATCCAGAATAAGCGAGATAATGATCAGGGCGACAAAGGTAAATGTGGCATCCCAGACGATATCCCAGACAATGGCGACATCGCCCCAATTGACCACCCCACAGGCCAGCGCAACCACGGCCCCGGCCATCGCACTCCAGCCGATGCCAAGGCCGCGTGGCTGCCAGATCACAAAAACAAGCGTGATTGCAAAAATCAGCACTGCAAGCATAAGCTATTCCCTGATCAGATAGAGGGTTGATTGACGCGCCGGGAGAGTTCCTCGGCGGTTTCGACACGTTCGGAATAGCGGTTTGTCAGATAGGGGGAATGGTGGCGGGTCAGCCAGGTGAATTTCACCAGTTCCTCGCAGACATCGACAATACGGTTATAAAGCGGAGAGGGTTTCATCCGGCCATTTTCATCAAATTCATTAAATGCCTTGGGCACGGAAGACTGGTTGGGGATGGTTACCATCCGCATCCAGCGGCCTAAAATACGCAACTGGTTGACGCTATTAAAACTTTGGCTGCCGCCACACACCTGCATGATTGCCAGTGTTTTGCCCTGTGTTGGCCGTACCGCGCCCAGCGACAGGGGAATCCAGTCGATTTGGGCCTTCATCACCGATGTGATGGCCCCGTGGCGTTCCGGGCTAACCCAAACCATGCCTTCGGACCATTCGGCAAGGCCGCGTAATTCATGCACCTTTGGGTGATCGGCCCCCGCATCATCGGGCAGGGGCAAGCCAGCCGGGTTAAAGATTTTAACCTCGCAGCCAAACCATTGCAGCAGCCGGGTTGCTTCCTCGGCGACCCGGCGGGAATAGGATTGTTCGCGCAATGACCCGTACAGAACAAGAATACGCGGGGCGTGGTGCGGGGCATCTGGCCCGGCAAGGGCGGCATAATCCACGCGATGCAGGCTGTCGGCGTCGATATTGGGAAGATCGTTCAAAGTGATGTCTGTCATTATCGGGTCGGGGCCTTGCGTGTCACGGTTTCGCCGTCTTCTTTGGTAAAGGTCGTGATCGGGTGGGGCAAAAGATCAAGCACGCGTTCCGACGGGCGGCACAGGCGGGTTCCCGTTTCGGTTACCACGATGGGCCGGTTGATCAGGATTGGATCGGCCAGCATGGCCTCAATCAAATCAGCATCGGTTTTGCTGTCATCATCGAGTCCCAGCACGTCATAGGGGGTGCCTTTTTGGCGCAGCAAATCACGCGGGGTGATGTGCATGGCCGTGATCAGTTTCACCAGCTTTTCGCGTGTCGGCGGCGTTTTTAAATATTCGATGACATGGGGCTCTTCGCCGGACTGGCGCATCATGGCCAGGGTGTTGCGCGATGTGCCGCAATCGGGGTTGTGATAAATCAGCGGGATCATGTTTTGGCTTCCGATTTACGGGAACTGTCAGGGATTATGTCTGATAATTGGGGGTGGCACAGCTCCGGGTGGCCTGCACAGCAATCATTGACCATAAACCCCAGCAGATCGTTCATACGGGCAATGCTGGCGCGGTAAATGATTGATCGGCCCCGACGTTGCGAACGGATCAGCCCTGATCGCGACAATACCCCAAGATGTGACGACATGGTGTTGTGGGGTACATCAAGTAGCCTGGCCAACTCGCCCGCAGGCAGGCCACCGGGTTCATTGCGCACCAGCAGGCGAAATACCTCCAGCCGGGTGATTTGTGAGAGGGCGGCGAAAACCGCGATGATTTCATTTGTGTCCATATGTCCAACATTATAGACATATTGGCGCGATGGCAAGCTGGTTTTTAACGGGTCGATAAATGCGAAAGTTCGGCGGGATGTGGATAAAGGAAACATGCTCTGAAAAACAAACCCCGGCATCACAAAATGATGCCGGGGTTCGCATAGGGGCGAGTTTGATTGCGAAAGTTTACTCGACGTTCTTTAGCAAACTCTTAACCTGGTGATAAAGATTATCGGAATGGCTGTTTAAATCGACCGAGAAGCTGGCAAGGCGATTTGCCTGGTCCGATGCCTGATCGGCCAGTGCATCAAGATTGCCCAGATCGCCCGAGATCTTTTTCACGCCATTGGCGACGTCCTGAATATTGATGGTAATTTCCTGCGAGGCCGCGCGTTGCTGTTCGACAACGGCACCCAGATTACCGGCAATTTCTTCGTTTTCCTCGATCACGGTTCGGGTGTCGCCCAGTTCGTTGACAACGCGGCTGGTATTGTCTCGAATGGCGCTGATGCGATCGGTGATTTCCTGGGTTGAACGCGCCGTTTGGGTGGCCAGCGTTTTAACTTCGTTGGCAACCACGGCAAAACCTTTGCCGGCATCCCCGGCGCGGGCGGCTTCGATGGTGGCATTCAGGGCCAACAGGTTGGTCTGGCTGGCGATATCCTGAATGATTTTTACCACCGAACCAATTTCATCTACCGCGTTGCTAAGCTGGTTCATGACCGACCCGGTATGATCCATTTCCTTTACCGCGCGATTGGCGATTTCGGTCAGGCGGCCGATCTGGCTGGAAATTTCGTTGATCGACTGTGTCATTTCTTCAGATGCCGAGGCAACGCGCTGGGCGGTAACGGCGGTATTGTCGGCCGAGCCGCGCACGGAACCGGCCAGATCGGCACTGGTGGCCGATGTTTTGGTCAGTTCGCCCGACAGTTTTTTAAGCGCGACAGCCGAATTGCTGACATCGCTCGAAAGATCAACGCAGCTTTTGCCCAAGGTGATTTCATCGGTGATGATATCGGCTGAAAGGGCGAAACCATTAGGCGTGCCATCATCATTTTTCATGACGGTGATAGCAATCAGGATGGTGTCTTCTTCGATGCGAACCCGGTATTCCAGCGGCAAACGGTTGAGTGACCGGCCAATATTACGGAATTTATCCTGCCCCAGAACCCGGTGCAGATCATTTATCCGTTTTCCTTTGGCCGATGCTGCCTGTTCGCCGCGCCCCGAATAGATCAACTCGCCAAAACCATAGGACATATAACGCACAACCCCGTCCAGGTCGCAGGCAAGCAATCGGCTGGGAATGGCATTGAGAATATGTTTGTAAAGCAGCGCTTCTTCTTGCTGCTGGGCCTGCACCAGCGAAAGGGCGGCCTGGTTTTCGGCGATCTGATTGCGTTTCGACAGAAACATTTTATTCCCCCTGTTAGAACTTCCGACCGCAATTTTGCCAGCCGACCGTCTGTGTACGTTTCCCCGGACCCCTGCCTGCTTTATTGGCATCCAAAGACATCCACCACGTACCATCAGATGTATGTCGCGGGATTTTACCTGCGATATCAAATGGAAAAGAAGAATGAGCATAAAGCTCATTCCAAACGGGTGGGTGGATAGGTTGTTTACCTTGCTATTTTATGACCTTAAGTATAGCAAAATCACGATTTTAGCCTATATGGTGTGCCACATATTAACAGGCCACCTGTCGAATCGTTTTTGCGACGCGGCACAAGGAGTCGCACGGCAAACAGACCCGTCAATATCACCGGTTTTTCCGGTACTGCGATCAAATTCGCACAGCAATCTTTATGTAAGCCCATGAAGAATAAAAGGTTTGTTGCGTGCCTGCCTTGGCATTGGGGTAACGGGCCGTTCGACGTATCCCTGAGCCTTTCGGATGCTGTATTGGTAAACCGGATTGGGAGGGTTTTGTTGCGTTGCAATATGAAGAACATCACCCCCGGCGGCGGCGACAGGTGTGACGATGCTTCAAATTTGCGCCAAAACCGCCTAGGGTCCTGATTCTAAAACATTGATATGGACGTTGCCCATTCCAGCCAGGGAAGAACGGGATGATACGCGATCTGTTTGCTGACCAGCCGCCACAAAATATTCTGCCCTGTGATGGCGAGGCATGGCTATATCGTGATGTGCTGCCAACGGCAGATGCTGATCGCGTGTTTGACCGGTTGCACACCGCCCTTAACTGGCAGCAGGAAACAGCCTTTATTATGGGGCGCGATGTTGCGGTGCCGCGTTTAACCGCGTGGTATGGCGAGGTTGCCTATCGTTATAGCGGCGTTTATCACCCGGCAGCCCCGTTTCCCAAGGTATTGGTGCCCTTGCGCAAGCTGGCCGAGGAAAAGGCAGCCCACAGGTTCAACACGGTGTTGTTAAACCTTTATCGTGACGGGCGCGACAGCGTTGCCTGGCATGCCGATGATGAAGATGTGCTAGGCGAAAACCCGGTTATCGCCAGTTTGTCCTTTGGCGGGGAACGGCGGTTTCATTTGCGCCATAAAAAGAACGGCGACCGGGTGAGTGTTGACCTGCCCCATAATTCGTTGCTGGTCATGGCAGGCTCAACCCAGCATCACTGGGTACATCAAATTCCCAAAACCGCCCGTCCGGTAGCGCCGCGCATCAACCTTACCTTTCGCCAGACAATCGCGGATCGTCGCGGTTAGCGCCATGTGCCGCTTGCTGGTTGCGATAATGCCGCCGGGGTGTTGAGACGGTTTTTCACCACATAGCACAAAAAAAGACCGCCCCGACTTCAGGGGCGGCAGGGTATGGAAGTGCAATACGAGATTGCCGGGAAAACCGCAAACACCAACAAGCGCGCGGTCAGCAAATTGCGAAGGGACAATTTGCCATATAGAATCGCAATGAATCGATTCAATAAATGCATTGTGGGGGTGTCATATGGCATCTGTCAATATTATGATGAACCGATTCAAAAAAATGTCATCTGATGTGCTAGGGTATTTGCGCAACGTGACGAACGCAAAGCGGGGGAATATCGGCATATGGGCGAACGGGTTCGGCTGGTGGATGTGGCCAGGGCTGCGGGGGTATCCCAGGGAACGGCGTCGAATGCTTTTGGCAAGCCGCATCTGGTGCGCGATGAATTGCGCGAAAAGATATTGGCCATTGCAAGCGAGCTTGGATATCGCGGGCCGCATGTGATGGCGCGCATGCTGCGCACCGGCAAGGCCGGCGCGTTGGGCGTGGTTTTTCCCGATAACCTTGAATATGCCTTTAGCGACCCGGTTGCGATTGAACTTTTGCGCGGTATTGGCCGTGAATGCGCCCGCCAGGCCGTCAATATGATGATTATTTCGGCCGAAAATCAGGAACAGGCGGTTATGGCCGTTAATAATGCGGCGGTGGATGCTTTTCTGGTGCATTGCTATTCCGACAATAACGAAATTATTTCTGCCATTCGGCGGCGCAATTTACCCATGGTCGGGATTGATACCGACATTGTCGGCGCGACGGCGACAGTGGTGCTGGACGACTTTGAAGGGGCGGCAACTGCGGCCCGGCATTTGCTGGAATGCGGAGCACGTAAATTTGCCATTCTGTCGCTTCAGGCCGACGAGGCAGGCCAGTTGGGCCTGATGGATGCACGCCGGCGCGGTTCGGTTAGCCACCGGGTGGTGCGTGAACGGCTGGCGGGTTATCACGCGGTTTTGCGCGATGCCGGAATATCGGCTGCCGATATTGTCCATATTGAATGCGACAACCTGTCGGAAAATTCACGCATCGAGACGCGCAAGATGCTGGCAAGCAACCCCGCAATCGATGGCATTCTTGCCATGTCTGATATTATCGCCATCGGGGCGCTTGAAGCGATCAACGATATCGGACGGTCGGTACCGGGCGACATTGTGCTGATCGGCTATGATGGCATTCCACGCGCCGGGCGCACCCGCCCGCCCTTATCGACGATTGCACAGGATACTGTGGAAAAAGGCCGCCTTGCCGCCGAACTGGCATTGGGTGAGGCCATCGGAGAAAACCGGGTCCTGAAAACCAGACTGATCGTGCGCGCCAGCAGCCTTGCCTGAACAAATGTCGATCCCGAAGTTACACTTTTATGCTTCGATGATAGCTTTCATCCGCCAATAGCGTTCGGCAACGGCGACAAGATGGTCCTCCATTGCCTGTTCGGCTGCGACCGGGTCGTGGGCGGCAATTGCCGCATAGATTTTTTCATGCGCCTGATAGGCGGTCCGGTTGCCGTCCAACGATTTGGCCGAAATGTTGCGCTGATCGTCAAGCCATTCGACCACACCGGTATAAACAGCGGTAAAAATAGGGTTACCCCCGATTTTGGCAATCGCAATGTGGAAGGCTTCGTCGCTGCGCAGGAACGCTTCAGAATCATTCTGGGAATCGCGATTGTCATCTAGCAACGCGCGCAAAACCTGCAAATCCTTATCGGAGGCCTGTTGCGCTGCAATTCGCACCAGCCCGATTTCCAGTAAGGCACGCGCTTCTTGAAAATGATGAATACCTTCGGCCTCTGCAAGCAGCAGTCGTGCCACTCCTGATAAATCGTCGATCATGGCCTTGGCGGTTGGTTCTGCAACCCGCGCCTTTTCGCCATTGCGGACCACGACCAGACCCATGCGCGATAGCAGGGTCAGCGCCTCGCGCACGGCAGAGCGCCCGACATCGAAAAGCTCCATCAATTCCCGTTCGGATGGCAGCGGATCACCTGGTTTGTAATTGTCGCGAATGATGCCCTCGATTTGCAACGCGACCTGCTCGTGAAGCCGTTGGCGTTTGACCCGACGTTCCGGCAATGCCTTGCCGGAAGAAGAAATCGGTTCGCGCACCTTTGGTTGTCTGCGTGTTTTCATATCAAACCTTTAGGCCTCTTCTTTTTGCCTGTTGACCTATCTGATAGGTCACTGTTAGTGTACCTCAAACACCGCTGGTAAACCAGCGGGATATGCGAAAATACCAGAAGTATGACGCAGGTAAAAAATAACACAGGAGGAATTCATGTCTAAAGAAAACCAGAACGGGTCCGTTTGGGGCCTGGGGCGGCGCCAGTTTTTAAAAGGGGCCGGGATGGCCGCAGCGGCAACCTTTGCCGCAGGCAGCTTTAGCCCCCGGGCCTTCGCCGCAGCCCAGGAAGTGAAATTCGCCCATATCTTCAATGATAGCCAGCCCTTCCATAAATGGGTGCTGTGGGCGTCCGATCAAATCCATGAGAAAACCCAGGGTCGTTATAAGATCAATGTGTTTCCGTCTTCCTCGCTTGGCGGCGAGGTAGAGATTTATCAAGGCCTGACCCTTGGTACGATCGACATGGGCTTTACCGGCAGCCCGACGGCCAGCCGTGCTTATGGGCCGATGGCATTGATCAGCGGGCCTTATATGTTCCGCGATTTCGATCATTGGGTCGCCTATCGCGACAGCGACATGCGCAAACAGGTAACCGCCGAATTCAATACGCGCTCAAATCTGAATGTTGTCGGAACGGTTTATTACGGGCTGCGTCATGTCTCATCGAACAAGAAAATCGCCGAGCCAGATGATATGAAGGGGCTGAAACTTCGCGTTCCCAATGTGCCGCTTTACCTGCTTTTTCCGCGATCAGTCAGTGCCAATCCGACCCCGATTGCCTTTTCCGAGGTTTATCTGGCCCTGCAACAAGGCGTGGTCGATGGTCAGGAAAACCCGTTGCCGACGATTTTTGCCCAGAAATTCTATGAAGTTCAAAAGCATATCGCGCTGACTGGCCACATGATCGACACGCTGGTCGCGATGACCAGTTCTTCATTGTGGTCGCAGCTTTCGGACGAGGACAAGCAGATATTTTCGCAGGTTTTCGATGAAGCCATGGCCCAATGCACCGACGAAGTACGTACCACCGAAATGTCACTGATTAACGACTTCAAGACAAAATACAACGTCTCGGTTGATGAAGTTGATCGCGAAGCTTTCCGCAAAAAGATGATCCCGGAACTAACCGGCGAGAACGTGCCGTGGAGCAAATCCGATTATGAAAAAGTGCAGTTGATCACCTGATTATGACGATCAATGGTGCGACATTTTTTGGGAATGTGCCGGGGTGATGAAAATGGACGACAAGAACAGCACGCCTGCGTCCTCGCTCTTTGAGCGAGGACGCAGGGAAACGCCTTTCGCGATATCGGATGAAACGGACGGAATGACGGCCAATCAGGATGCGCCGGTACCCCGCCTCGGGGTCGAGGATATGGTGGGGTTGGGGCTTTTCTGGGCGACCGGCGCGGTCATTTTTTTGCAGTTCTTTACTCGCTATGCCCTGAATGATTCTTTTGGCTGGACCGAGGAAATTGGCCGTTATCTTCTGATCGCCATGACTTTCATCGGTGCGGCTGCGGCGATCAAACGACATGCGCATGTCAATATGACCTATTTGCATACGATCGTTGCCGTCCCGGTCCGCCGCGTGATGGCGGCGCTGATTGATCTTGTCAGCATCGTCATCCTTGGGGCGCTGACCTATTTCGCGATCAAGCTCGCCAATGCCATGAGTAATCAGCCAATGACGTCCATTAATATGTCGATGGGGATCGTTTATTGGACTGTTGCCGCAGGCATTGGTGCCATGACTTTGCGCGCCATTGTCATCGCCATTCGCAATATCGGGCAACGCTACGGCGAACGCTGATCCGCGCCACTCGCTTTCGGGGAGACCTTCCGTTGATTATTCTTTTGTTTGCTGCATTGGCGGTGTTCATCTTTCTGGGCTTGCCCATTGGACTGTCACTGGCGGGATCATCATTGATTTATATCCTGGTTTCCGGACATATTCCGGGCCTGGTGGTGATTCACCGTATGGTTGGCGGTGTTGATTCCTTTCCCTTGCTGGCCGTGCCGTTTTTTATTCTGGCGGGTAATCTGATGAATTCGACCGGGATTACCGAGCGGATTTTTGGATTTGCAACCTCCGTGGTCGGCTGGATGCGTGGCGGGTTGGGACATGTGAATGTCGGGGCCTCGGTTTTGTTTGCAGGCATGTCAGGTGCGGCCGTTGCCGATGCCGGTGGTCTGGGGGCAATCGAGATCAAGGCGATGCGTGAAGCGGGTTATGATACCGATTTTTCAATCGGGATCACCGCGTCATCCTCAACGATTGGCCCGCTTATTCCGCCCAGTCTGCCGATGGTGATTTACGGGGTTCTGGCCTCGGCCTCGATCGGGCAACTTTTTGCCGCAGGTATGGTGCCCGGCCTCCTGATGGCCGCATCGCTGATGGTCATGGTCGCATGGTATGCACGAAGGCGTGGTTATACCCCGGCCAACAAGTTTGCCTTGCGCCTTTTGGCCCATAGTTTCTCGCGAGCGTTCCTGTCGCTGATTACGCCGTTGTTGATTGTTGGCGGCATTTTAATGGGTATTTTCACTCCGACCGAAGCCGCAATTGCCGCTGTTGCCTGGGCCTTGTTTCTGGGAACCGTGGTCTATCGCAATCTGAACTGGAAAAGCTTTGTTGCGGTCAGCCGGGAATCGATGGAAACCACTGTTGTTATTCTGTTTGTCGTCGCCAGTGCATCGATCTTTTCCTGGATTTTGACCGAAAATCGTGTGCCCGAGCAATTCGCGCACATGATTGCGATGACGACCGACAACAAGATCGCGGTGCTGATACTGATTAACCTGATCCTGTTCGTGGTGGGCTGTTTCATGGAAACGGTAGCGGCGATCACGATTCTGGTACCGGTCCTGCTGCCGCTTGCGGTTGGCGTTGGCGTGGACCCGGTGCAGTTCGGCGTGATCATGGTGTTAAATTTAATGATCGGCCTGTTAACCCCGCCAGTTGGCATGGTGCTTTATGTGCTGGCCAAGGTTTCTAACGTCACCTTCGAGCAATCGGCACGTGCCACCATGCCCTTTCTCGTTCCGCTGCTGATTGTGCTGATGCTGGTGACATTTGTACCGCAGTTTTCAATGTGGCTGCCAACGGCCTTGTACCGTTAGGCACAGGTTAAAGCCCCGTTACCGCGTGCCATTTTGTCCTCAATTCTTTTGCGTGAATTTCATGAGGTTACCCGAACGATGTCATTTCCAATTGATCCGTCCCGTTTAACCTATCTCGGCGTGGGGCTTGAACGCCCGGAATGCGTTCTGGCCACGGCATCAGGATCAGTCTTTGTTTGCGACTGGCGCGGCGGGATCGTCCGATTGGGCGCAGATGATCAGCAATCCTTTATCGGCGCACCAAAAGCACCGGGCACATCAGCACTTTTGCCGAACGGCATTGCCCTGATGCGCGACGGGTCGTTCCTTGCCGCCAACCTGGCCGATAGCGGCGGCATTTGGCGGATGACGCCGGACGGGGAGGCAACACCTTTTATTACCACGGCAGATGGGGAAACCCTGTTACCGTGTAATTTTGTCGCCCTTGATGCCCAGGGTCGGATTTGGGGCACGGTTAGTACCCGGTTGCAACCGCGAACGCGCGCCAACCGGCTTGATGCCGATGACGGCTTTGTTTTTGTCGCCGACCAGCACGGCACCCGGATCGTGGCGGATGGTTTCGGGTTTACCAACGAGGTCGCCGTCGATCCGGCGGGGGAATGGCTTTATGTTAATGAAACTTTTGGCCGTCGTCTGACACGGTTGGCGTTGCGCGCCGATGGCACGCTGGGCACGCGCGAGGTTGTGGCAAGCTTTGGCCATGGGACGTTTCCCGATGGTTTGACCTTTGACAGCACCGGGGCGATCTGGCTGACCAGCGTGATTAGCAACCGGCTGATCCGGGTGGTTCCCGGCGAGGAACCGCAAATTTTGCTCGAAGACAGCGATCCCGAACGGGTTGATTTCGTCGAGGAGGAATTCCTTGCCGGTCGTTTCGGGCCTGAACACATGTCTGAATCGCGGGGCCGTTTCCTTGCCAATATTTCCAGTGTGGCGTTCGGCGGTCCCGATTTGCGAACGGTTTATCTTGGCTGCCTTCATGACGGAAAAATCGCCAGCTTCCGATCCCCTGTTGCCGGAATGCCGCCGGTGCATTGGCATTGGCGATAGGATGACAGTGGCGGAGGGGGCAGGCTGACGGATAGAGTTTCAGGTGCTTAGATCGTGATACCGGTAACAATTGGTGGTGTGATCCATGATCAGTCCGGTTGCCTGTAAAAACGAATAGATGATGGTTGAGCCAACAAACCGCATACCCCGTTTTTTAAGGTCTTTCGACAGCGCGTCGCTGACATCGGTGGTAACGGGAACGTCGCTGTGGTTTTGCCAGTGATTGATGATGGGGGCGCCCCCGACAAAACGCCAGACATAGGCATCAAAGCTGCCAAATTCTTCGACGATTTTTAAGAAAACGCGGGCATTGCCAACACTGCTGGAAACTTTAAGGCGGTTGCGGATAATGCCGGGGTTTGCCCGTAATTCGGCCTGTTTGGCATCGTCATAGGCCGCCACTTTTTGCACATCGAAATGATCATAGGCGGCACGGTATTGGTCGCGCCGCGATAATACCGTCAGCCAGCTTAACCCCGCCTGCGCGCCTTCCAGGATCAGCATTTCAAAAAAATGCCGGTCGTCATGCACCGGCGTGCCCCATTCGTGGTCATGATAGGCAACATAAAACGGTTTATCGATATGGGTTAAGGCCCACTTGCACCGGTGCGGTTGTGCCCCAGTGGCAAATATATCTTCGTTTGCCGGGGGCGGGGACTGTTTGATGGGCTCGGTCATGATTGATGATGCCTGGATGCCTGGATGCCTGGATGCGGGGTTACGGTGCACGCAGAATAGCAATTTTCGCAAGCAAAAACAGCGCCGGTTTCAGCATTTTTCAACCCGTGTACAGGCGGGGTTGCGTAAATACTGTGCAAGTGTGCGCTTGCAGAGCCGATTGACATAAATCTGTAATTAAAATGCAACTGAATATTAAAAATTGAAACAATTTCGGCATGATAAATCCTTGAGCGGTCAATAAACTTGAAAAGTCCGATCGCTCTCATGATCAGTGCTGAAAAATCCTCTGTGCAAACCGGTTCTCCGGTTATTGCGACCGGCGTTTCGCAACGTTTCGGCAACAATACCGTGCTTAAAACCATTGATTTAAGCGTGGCCCCGGGCGAGGTGGTTGCCCTTTTGGGGCCGTCGGGCTGTGGCAAGACAACCTTGTTACGGTTGCTGGCCGGGTTATCGCGCCCTACCACGGGATCGATCCATATTGGCGATCAACAGGTCGCCGATGCCAGCGGCGGGGCGTTTGTACCGCCCGAACGCCGGTCGATTGGCATGGTGTTTCAGGATTATGCCCTGTGGCCGCATATGACGGTGGCGCAAAATGTGGGTTTTCCGTTGGAAATGCAGGGCATTGGCCGGGCCGAACGCGACACCCGCATTGCCGAGGCATTGGGGTTGGTTGGCCTTGGCCATTTGGGCGACCGGCAACCGGGAACGCTTTCGGGCGGGCAGCAACAGCGCGTGGCGCTGGCGCGCGCCATCGTATCGCGGCCGCGCCTTGTTTTGTTTGACGAACCCTTATCCAACCTGGACCGCGAATTGCGCGAAAGCCTCGTGATTGATATTGCGTCTTTGCTGCGTAAACTGGGTATGACGGCGGTTTATGTCACCCATGATCACGGCGAGGCCTTTGCCATTGCGGATCGCGTGGCGATTTTACACAGCGGCAATATTTTGCAAATTGATGCTCCCGAACAATTGGTGGGCAATCCGTCTTCGCCCATTGTGGTTGATTTTCTGAAGCTGGGGCTGGTGCTTCCCGCCGAGGTTGACGGCGGCGATCTGGTGATCCGGGGTGGGGCGCATCGGTTATGCCCGCCTGCCGGGCTTGTGAATGGCAGCAAATCGGGGGATTTGTTTTTGCCGCGTTCGGCGCTGGTGCCATCAATTGGCGGTGCCGGCACCGTTGAAAGCATTGCCGACGGACATGCCATTCGCGGAACGGTTGTTCACAGCATGTTTCGCGGCGACGGCTATGCCGTTCAGATGCGGTTTGAGCCTGATATTGCGCTGGAAATGTTCAGCGCCACCCGCCTTGGCGACGGCACCCGTCATGATCTTGATATTTCGTGGGACCGGGCCTTTTGGTACCCGCATGAAGACGTGCAGACCCACCGTGCATAAGTCATACAATTTTTAAATTGGGGATAACGACGATGAAAAGCCTTAAAACTGTTCTGTTGGCGGGTTTTGCCTGCCTGACCCTTTCCGGCACGGCGATGGCGCAAAGTGTGACGGTTTATACAGCAGGCCCGGGCAGCCTGATTGAAAAGCTGGCGGCCGGTTTCAAGGATGAGAGCGGTATTGACGTCAATGTTTTTCAGGCCACCACCGGCAAGGTGATGGCCCGCCTGGAAGCTGAATCATCCAACCCGGTGGCCGATATTGTTATTTCGGCATCGTGGAAAACCGCCACCAGCTTTGCCAAAAAAGACATGCTGCTGGATTACACCAGCGCCAATGCCAAAAACGTTCCCGATTTTCTCAAAGGCCCGGGATATGTAGCCCAGGGCATTTCGGCACTGGCGATTGCCTGGAACCCGAAAAGCGGCACGCCGAAACCGACCGACTGGACCGATCTGACCAAACCGGAATATCACGACCTGATCACGATGCCGGACCCGGCACAGTCCGGTTCGGCCTATGAACTGGTTGCGGCATTAACCGCACAGCCAGATCTCGGCTGGAAACTGTTTGATGGTCTGGCTGCAAACAAAATGATTGTTCCCGGTGCCAATGCCCAGGCCCTGAACCCGGTATTGCAGGGGGCTAAGGCCGTTGTTTTTGGTGCGGTCGACTATATTGGTCTGGCACAGGCGGCCAAGGGTGAGGCAATCGAAATTGTGTTCCCGAAAAGCGGCACCGTGATTGCTCCGCGCCCGATGATGATTTTGAAAACATCGGCCCATCCGGATGACGCCAAAAAATTCATCGACTATGTGTTGTCCGATGCCGGTCAGGCTCTGGTGGCAAAAACCCAGTTGATGCCGGCGCGCGCCGATGTCACAGCAGATCGTCCGTTGATTGCCGATCTTAAAATTCTGGAAGTCGACCCGAAAACCGACCGTAAAGCGGTTCTGGATCACTTTGCCAAAACCTTTGGCATGGAATAAAGGCCTGTCGTGCGCCTGAAACATCTTACATCGCGGGTATTTGGCAATGGCGGCATGATATTTGCCGCCGTTGCCCCTGTTTTGACCGTATTGGTGGCGTTTCCGCTGCTTTTTGTCATTTTACAGGCCATTTTTCCCGATATTGCGCGGGGCATTTTTGCCAATCCGTTTTCGCGGTTTGTTGTAACCCTGTTTGACAAACACTTGCTGTCCTGGACGCTTAACACCCTGATGCTGGGCGGCAGTGTGGTGCTGGTTTCGGCCCTGGTGGCGGTGCCGCTGGGCATTTTGCGCGGCCTGTTTCGCATTCCCTTTGCCGGGCTGTGGGATGTGGTGTTTCTGGTGCCCTTTACCATTCCGCCCTATATTGCCGCCCTTGGCTGGATCATGGCATTGCAGCCGCGTGGTTATCTGGAACAGATAACCGGCATTAATTTCGGTGGTTTTCTTTTTTCATTCTGGGGCGTCGTCTTTGTTATGACGCTGAATGTTTTTCCTGTTGTCTATTTTGCGGTTTCGCGCATGGTGGCCTCGATTGGCGGGCGCTACCTTGAGGCGGCCCGTGTGGCGGGTTGCCCGCCAATGCGGTCGTTCTGGCGCATTACATTGCCGCTTACCACGCCTGCCATTGCTGCCAGCCTGCTGTTGGTGTTCGCCATGGCGATTGAAGAATTTGGCACACCGGCGGCATTGGCGGCACGCAGCGGTTTTCTGGTGCTGGTCACCGGCATTGAACAACGCCTGTCGGATTATCCGATTGATCTGCCCGGTGCGTCGTTATTGTCGGTTATTCTGGTTTTAATCGCGATGGCGGCCTTTGTTTTGCAAAACCGCATTGTCTCGCGCCGCGATTTTCAAACCGTTTCGGGCAAACCCGGGGCAAGCGGTGCGGCTGAACTGGGCGTATGGCGGATTCCGGTGGTGATGTTTTTTGCCATTATCGGTTTTTTAGGGGCGGTCATGCCGATTTTATCGGTGATTTTAACCGCCTCCACCCGGACCATTTCCGGTGGTCTGGCGGCAGATAATTTCTCGACCGATAATTTCGCCGAAATTTTCGCCAATTCCGGTGGCGCAATGGAGGCCCTGGGCACCAGCCTGTCGCTGGGGCTGGGGGCTGCGCTGATTACCGGCATATTGGGCACCATGACGGCCTATGTCGTGGTGCGTCAGCGCACGGTTTCATCACGTATCCTCGATTTTCTAACCCTGATGCCCAACACCATTCCCGGTGTGGTGGTGGCGGTGGGCCTTATTTTGGCGTGGAACCAGCCGTGGTTGCCGATAACCCCCTATAATACCATCGGTATTTTGGTGCTGGCTTATTGTTGTTTGTTGCTGCCCTATCCGGTGCGCTATGCCAATGCCGCCCTGCGCCAGGTCAGTGTTAGCCTGGAAGACGCCGCACGCGTGGCCGGGGCCGGGGGCATCAAGGTGTTTTTCCGTATTTTAATGCCCTTGATTTTCCCCAGTATTTTGGCGGCAATGTTGCTGGTTTTTGCGGTGGCAGCGCGCGAACTGGTGGCCACCATTTTGCTGGCCCCCATCGGCACAAAAACCGTGGCGTTGTTTATCTGGCGGCAATTTGAACAGGGATCGGTTGGTATGGGCATGGCAATGAGTGTGATGGCGATTGCCATAACCATGACCATTCCGGTTGCTGTGGCGATCTGGGCGCGCAAACAAGGCCGCCTGTTCTGATTTTTGATTGGAAATACAGGGAAATTTGACCAAATCCACCCGTTCGGGTGGCTTGGCGCTTGCGCCCATGTGTCCTTGTCATTACCTTCGCGGTGAATTGGTTTCCGTCATCCATACGGGCCCGACAACAAGAAGGAGCGGTAATGCAGTCTGTCCTGATGCTGATAAGCACAGTTATCAGCCTTTATATCTGGTGTCTGATTCTTCAGGCGATCCTAAGCTGGCTGGTTGCTTTTAACGTAATCAACACCAGTAACCGTTTCGTCTATATGGTTGGGGATTTTCTGTATCGCATTACCGAGCCCGCTTTGCGACCGATCCGGGCGATTTTGCCCAATATGGGGGGCATTGATCTGTCGCCGGTCGTGCTGATTTTGTTGCTGAGCTTTCTTAAAAGCCTGATGTTCGAATTATTTGCGCAGATGATGTATTAACCGTGCCTTTTCGTTGCTGACAACGGCCCGCTGATCATGGCAAAACCCGCATGTGATATTCTGCCAGACGGCAAGGGTGTCCGGCTTTGTCTGCGGCTGACACCCAAGGCGTCGCGCAACAGCGTTGGCGGCGCACAGGAAGATGCCGACGGGCAGAACCGCCTGAAAGCCACTGTGACAACCGTGCCGGAAAATGGCAAAGCAAACGATGCGTTGGTCAAGTTGCTGGCAAAAACCGCCAAGTGGCCGAAATCGGCGATTACCATTGTCAGCGGTCACACCGACCGGAACAAGGTTTTGACCATATCGGGCGACACCGTGCAGATCGTGGCGCAAATCAATCAATGGACGGGCGAGGATTTAAAATGAGCAGTGCAAAAATCATTGATGGCAAGGCATTTGCCGCAAAACTGCGCGGCGACATTGCCCGCGAAGTTGCCAAACTGAAAGCCGGGCACGGTGTTGTTCCGGGTTTGGCGGTGGTGCTGGTGGGCGAAGACCCGGCCAGCCAGGTTTATGTCCGCAACAAGGGCAAGCAAACCCTTGAATGCGGCATGAATTCTTACGAGCACAAGCTTCCGGCCGCAACCAGCCAGGAAGATTTGCTGGCCGTGATTACCCAGTTAAATAACGACCCCAAGGTGCATGGCATTTTGTGCCAGTTGCCTGTCCCCAAACATATTGACGAAAACGCCGTTCTCGCCGCGATTGACCCGGCCAAGGATGTGGACGGTTTTCATATTATCAATGCCGGTGCGCTGGCAACCGGCGGCGATGGCATTGCCCCGTGCACGCCCTATGGTTGTTTGATGCTGCTAAAAGATACGTTGGGCGATTTATCGGGCAAGCGTGCGGTGGTTGTAGGCCGGTCCAATATTGTCGGCAAGCCGATGGCGCAGTTGCTGTTGAAAGAAAACTGCACCGTGACCATCGCCCATTCGCGCACCCGCGATTTGCCCGAAGAAGTACGCCGTGCCGATATTGTGATTGCCGCTGTTGGCCGCCCCAACATGATTACCGGCGACTGGATCGGCAAAGGTGCCACCGTGATTGATGTGGGGATTAACCGCATTGAAGGCGAAAACGGCAAAATGAAACTGGTGGGCGATGTTGATTTTGCCAGCGCGGTTGAGGTTGCCGGTGCCATTACCCCGGTTCCCGGCGGTGTTGGCCCCATGACCATTGCCTGCCTGCTGAATAACACCCTGATTGCGGCGTGTCGCGCCAATGGTGTGACGCCGCCGAAACTGGGTTTTGGCGGCTGATCTGCCAAGTCGATATTTCAGGTCGGATTTCTGATTGAATTTAAAAGGGGTAGGCAATGTGTCTGCCCCTTTTTTATTGCTGACCCGGGCAGAACAAAAACAGAAAAGCTCCTGCCAAAATTGTCAGCATGGTGTGATAGCATCAGGCCAAACCGTTGATTACAGGATCGAAACAAGAATTGTTTGGGGATGCCATGTCTGATCTGAGCGCGATAAAGCCCGTTTCCATTTCCGCAAAGCAGGCCCGCCATCTGGCCCTGGCAGCACAGGGGTTCGAGCAACCCGCCCCCACCCGCCCGGTGGATCGGCGACGGATCATGAAGATGATCCGCAAGACCAACATGCTGCAAATTGATAGCGTGAATGTGTTAAGCCGGGCGCATTACATGCCGGTTTTTTCCCGGCTTGGTATTTATGACCGCGATCTTTTGGACCAGTTAAGCTGGGGCACGGCAAAGCAGCGCAAACTGTTTGAATATTGGGGGCACGAGGCATCGCTGATCCCGGTGGAAGATTATCCGCTTTATCGCTGGCGCATGGAAGATGCCCTGCGCGGCTTGGGCATGTGGGGCCGCATGGCCCGCATTGCGGACGATGAACCCGATTTTGTTGCCAGTTTGCTGCGCCATCTGGATCGTGAAGGTACGACAGCGGCAAGTGAACTTAATGAGGAACCCCGCGAAGGGGGCAGCCAGTGGTGGGGCTGGACCAAGGCCAAAACGGCGATGGAATATCTGTTTTGGAGCGGGCAGGTGATGGCACGCAAACGGCGCAGTTCGTTTGAACGCGAATATGATTTGCCCCACCGGATTATCGGTGATGCTGCCCATGAACCGGCATTGCCGCGCGATGTGGCCCAGCGCGCACTGATTGCGAAGGGCATTGTGGCGATGGGGGTTGCGACCATTGCCGATTTGCGCAAATATTTTCGCCTGCCGACCGAGGATGCCAAGGCACGCGTGGCCGAAATGGTTGAAAATGGCGATCTGGTTCCGGCCGAGATTGAGGGATGGGCGCAGCCGGGCTTTATTGCACCGGATGCCAAAATACGCCGTCGGGCAACGCCGTCGGCCCTGATGGTGCCGTTTGATCCGGTAATGTGGGAACGCGACCGGGTCGAACGCATATTTGGTTTTAATTACCGCATCGAAATTTATACCCCGGCCGAAAAGCGCCAGTTTGGCTATTATGTGCTGCCCTTTATGCTCAATGGCGCATTTGTCGCCCGTGTGGATTTGAAGGCCGACCGGCAGGCAAAGCTGTTACGGGTTTTTTCCGCCCATGCCGAACAGGGCTGTGACAATGATGATGTTGCAGCACAGCTATATGCACATTTGCATCACCTGGCCCGGTTCCTTGATATGGACGGCGTGGATGTGACACAAATGAACGCATTTTCCAAACGCCTTGCCGCGCAAGGGGCGGTGATTTAAAGGAAACATGCATTAATTAGATGGACCGTTCATATAAACGGCCCTGAAAAAGCGAACGGGGCGTAGGTCCCACAACCACGCCCCGTTCATCCGTTGTCTTGGCCCGATCACAAATACATTTCAGGACAGTGATCGTCGGCTAAACCTGCCATTTTACCAGCAGGAATAGCCCCCATCAGCCAAAACAATGGAACCGGTCATCAGGCTGGCGGCGTCAGATGCCAGGAACAAAACAACAGACCCGATTTCATGGGTTTCTCCCAGGCGGGCCATGGGGGTGCCGCTGATCCAGGCGTTATACATTTCCGGCTTTGATTTGACGAATTCGTTTAACGGGGTTGCGATATAGGTTGGCGCAACCGCGTTAACGCGCACCCCGCGTGCGCCCCATTCGGCGGCAAGGGATTTGGTCAGGTGATGAACGCCTGCCTTCGATGCGTTGTAATAGGCCTGTTCTTGCGGTTTGTTGACGATAAAACCCGACATGGAACCGATATTGACGATGGCACCGCGTTTTTTATCCAGCATCTGTTTGCCAAATTCGCGACAGCACCAGAATGTGCCATTCAGGTTTACATCAATGACATTGCGCCAATGTTCATCCTCAACCGTTTCGGCCGGTGTTTCCGAACGGGCAATACCGGCATTGTTGACCAGAATATCAATGCCGCCCTGTGTGGCCTGTTTGGCGGCACTGGTGCGGACCTGGTCGGGGTTGGTAACATCCATCAAATCGATGCTGGCATCATAGCCTTTGGATTTCAGGTAGTCGCGGCCCTCTTCGGCAACTTCTGCACTGATGTCGCCGATAACCACATGTGCTCCTGCCTCGGCAAGGGCCTCGCAGCAGGAAAGACCAATGGCGCGGCCTCCGCCTGTGACATAGGCGCGACGTCCGGTCAGATCGAACATTTTCAGATACATTTTAATCTCGCAGTTTTTTCGGTGGAAAAATAGGATTTTGACCGGAATTTATTTATATATCCGATCAAAAGTCCGGATTTTTGTTAATCCTGATGTGCAATTGCCTTGCCGTTTTTGTCAAAGCGGTGAATGCGTTCAGGGTCCGGCGTTAACCAGATACGGTCATTCTCGCCCAGCGGGACTTCGCCGGTGGCACGGACCGTCATCGGGCCAATCGTGTCGGCATTGACATGCAAATAGGTTTCAGCCCCCAGATGCTCGGCAATTTTGACGGTTGCGGCGATGTCGCCCCGATCTGCCCCCAGCAGCAAATGTTCCGGGCGCACGCCAACACAGGCACAATCGCGTGCTTTGGCATAATCGCCTTCAATGAAATTCATTTTCGGCGATCCGATAAAACCCGCGACAAATTTGTTGGCTGGCCGCGCATACAGATCCATCGGCTTGCCAATCTGTTCGACCCGCCCTGCCTGCAAGACCACAATTTTGTCGGCCATGGTCATGGCTTCGACCTGATCGTGGGTCACATAGATCATGGTGGTTTTCAGTTCCTGATGCAGGCCGGTAATTTCAAGGCGCATATTGACGCGAAGGGCGGCATCAAGGTTTGACAGCGGTTCGTCAAACAGGAAAGCTGCCGGGTTGCGGACAATGGCCCGGCCAATGGCAACGCGCTGGCGCTGCCCGCCCGAAAGCGCGCCCGGACGACGTTCAAGATAGTCGGTCAGGTTCAGGATTTTGGCAGCATTGCGCACTTTTTCTTCGATAACATCCTTGGGTTCGCCCGCCATTTTAAGGCCAAAGGCGATGTTTTTATAAACTGTCATATGAGGATAAAGCGCATAGGACTGAAACACCATCGACAGGCCGCGTTTGGCCGGTGATTCATTGACCATATCAACATCGTTGATCATGATCTTGCCGCTGGTGACATCTTCCAGCCCGGCGATCAGGCGCAGTAGCGTTGATTTGCCACAGCCCGACGGGCCGACAAATACAACAAACTCGCCATCATTTATTTCAAGATCGACACCGGGAATAACATCGATATTCCCGAAGCTTTTTTTGACATTTTCCAGTCGGATTGCACCCATGGTGGTGTTCCTTCCCTGTATATTTTGGTTCGGCGGCGGTTATTTCACCGCGCCGAAGGTCAAACCACGGACAAGCTGTTTCTGCGAGAACCAGCCGACGATCAGAATGGGCGCAACAGCAAGGGTCGATGCCGCCGATAATTTTGCCCAGAACAACCCCTCGGGGCTGGAATAGGACGCGATAAAGGCAGTCAGCGGGGCTGCATCCGAGGTCGTAAGGTTCAAGGTCCAGAAGGCTTCGTTCCAGGCGAGAATAACGTTAAGCAGCATGGTTGATGCGATGCCGGGAATTGCCATGGGCAACAGCACAAAGAGAATTTCCTTGGGCAGGGTGGCCCCGTCCATCCGGGCGGCTTCAAGGATATCTTTCGGGATTTCCTTGAAATAGGTGTAAAGCATCCAGATCATAATCGGCAGGTTCATTAAAAACAGAACCATGATCAGGCCAAACCGGCTGTCGAGCAGGCCCCAGTCGCGAAAAACCAGATAGATCGGCACCAGCACACCGACCGGTGGCATCATTTTGGTCGATAGCATCCACAACAAGGTATCCTTGGTGCGTTTGGTCGGGTTAAAGGCCATGGCCCAGGCGCAGGTCACCGCAAAGATCAGGCCGATAAAGGTTGATCCGAACGACAGGATGATCGAATTCATGGCGAACTTGAAGTAGTTCGACTGTTCTAAAATCCCGGTATAGTTTTCCAGCGTCCAGTTAAAGTCGAAAAACAGGGGCGGCATGTTGACCGCATCAAGTTCGGATTTAAAACTGGTCAGCACCATCCACAGGATGGGGAAGAAAACGGCAAGGCCGACGATCCAGGCAAAGGCCGAATAGGCAAATCGCCCGAAAGGTGTTTTGAATTTGCTTTCCATTGTCGTCCCCTATGCGTCGAGGTTTTTGCCGATGAGGCGAACCAGAAAGATCGCAACAATATTGGCAAGAATGACAGCAACGATACCGCCCGCCGAAGCACCGCCAACGTCATATTGCAGCAGGGCCTGGGTATAGACGAGGAAGGCGATATTGGTGGTCGACAAGCCGGGGCCGCCGCCCGTGGTGACGAAAATTTCGGCAAACACGCTGAGCAGGAAAATGGTTTCGATCAGGATGACAACCGTGATCGCGCGGCTGAGATGGGGCAGGGTAATGTAAAAGAAAATCGACACCGGGCCGGCTCCGTCCATCTGGGCGGCTTCTTTCTGGTCGCGGTCAAGCGACTGCAAGGCGGTGAGCAAAATCAGGGTGGCAAAGGGCAACCATTGCCAGGCCACCATAATGATAATCGCGGTGAGTGGGGCATGGGTAAACCAGTCGATCGGTTGAAACCCCAGTGATGTCGATATCCAGGCAAAAAAGCCTGACACCGGGTTCATCAAAAGGTTTTTCCACACCAGGGCATTGACCGTTGGCATGATAAAAAACGGTGAAATGACCAGAATACGCAAAATGCCACGGCCAAAAATGGGTTGATCAAGCATTAATCCCAGCAAAATGCCGCCAATAACGGTAATGACCAGAACAGAGCCAACCAGAAGCAGCGTATTGGTAAGAGAGGCAAAAAAGGCAGGGTCGGTTAAAAAGAACTTGTAATTAACCAGGCCAATCCATTCCTCCGTCCCCGGGGTGAGCAGGTTATAGCGAAGGAATGAGAAATAAATTGTCATGCCCAAAGGCACGATCATCCACAAAAACAACGCGATGATCGACGGTGTGGCCATAAAGCGCCCGGCCAGGGTCGAGGCCCGTGTCGACATGGTGCGCTCCCCGTTTGCAGTGTCTTTGACGAACCCGGGAAGAAAAGGGGTGGCGAAATTGCCCGCCACCCAGTCTACCAGGTCAAGGAGGTCAGATTACAGAACCAGGATCAGTAATATCCGGCTTTCTGCATGGTGCGATCCGTGGATTGCTGTGCGTTTTCCAATGCCTGATCAACAGTGACCTGACCGGCAAGGGCGGCTGAAAACTGCTGGCCGACAACGGTGCCGATGCCCTGAAATTCAGGAATGGCGGCAAACTGAACCCCGACATAGGGCTTGGGTTTCAGGGTTGAGTTGATCGGATCGGCACTGTCGATGGCCGCAAGGGTCTTGATGGCGAACGGGGCGGCATCAAGATATTTCTGGTTCTGGTATAGCGACATGCGGGTTCCCGGGGGAACGTTCGCCCAGCCGTCTTTGCTGGCGACCAGTTCGAGATAGGATTTCGAGGTGGCCCAGGCGATGAATTTTTCGGCGGCATCGGTGTTTTTTGACGAAGCCGGGATTGCCAGGTTCCAGGCCCAAAGCCAGTTGGCCCCGGTGCAGGTTACAGCGCAGGGGGCTTCGGTGAAACCGACCTGATCGGCAACCTTGGAATCTTTGGGGTTGGTCACGAAAGACGCGGCAACCGTTGCGTCGATCCACATGGCGCATTTACCCGCGTTAAATAGCGACAGGTTTTCGTTAAAGCCGTTCGATGTTGCGCCCGGAGGACCATAGTTGCCCAGAATGTCGACATACATCGTCAGGGCATCTTTCCATTCCTGATCGTTAAATTCAGGCTTCCATTCTTCGTTAAACAAGCGTGCGCCATAGGCGTTGCCCATGGTCGTGATCAGCGCCATGTTTTCGCCCCAGCCGGCTTTGCCACGCAGGCAGATGCCGTAAACGCCATTTGCCGGGTCATGCAGTTTTTTGGCAATGTCGAGTGTCTGGTCCCAGGTCAGGCGACCATTGATTTCGATGCCTGCTTTCTCGAACAGGTCCTTGCGGTACATCATCATCGAGCTTTCGGCATAGAACGGTGCCGCATACAGCTTGCCATCGTTGCTCAGTGCCGAGCGGATCGCGGGCATGATGTCGTCCACGTCATAGTCCGCACCCAGATTATCGAGCGGTGCCAGCCAGCCTTTTTTCGCCCAGATCGGCGCTTCATAGGTGCCAATCGTCATGATGTCGTACTGGCCGCCTTTGGTGGCGATGTCGGTCGTGACGCGCTGACGCAGGGTATTTTCTTCCAGCGTCACCCATTCCAGCGAGATGTCGGGATTTTTCTTGGTGAAGTCATCCGTCAGCTTTTGCATGCGGATCATGTCACCGTTATTCACCGTGGCGATGGTCAGTTTGGTTTCGGCGTTGGCACCAAATGCGACGCCACCGGCCAACAACGCACACAGCGCTGCTCCCTTGATATGTCTCATAATTCCTCCCTAAAGGACGCTTTCCCGTCAAGCAAACTGCGTTGCTTATTTTGATCATTTGTTCATGACATGAGCATTCACTCAATTTTCAATCAGCTTGTCAACCCAATTCGATTGTGCGCCGCAACAGAAAAAACCCGCAGCTATGGGCTGCGGGTTTCGATAGGGATTTGATTTATTTAGATTGTTTTGGCGTTTTTAACGCAGCAATGCCCGTGCGGTGCCTTCATCTGTAACCAGCGATGTAATTAAATTGCCTGCCATTGCACCGCGAATCGCCGCAATCTTTCTCGCGCCCTTGGCGACGGCGATGGTGTTTTGCGCCGGGATTTGCAACGGCGCGCTGGTCACGCGGTTGTTCACGTCATGGTCCAGAATTTGCCCGTGCCGATCAAAGGTCCAGCTGATCAGTTCGCCAATGCCACCGTGATCTTGCAGGCTTTTAAGTTCGTCGGGGGTAATGAACCCGTCCACCAGCAGCGGGGCGTCATCGCCCATTTGGCCAATACCCACAAATTTGACATCCGCGCGCGCTGCCAAATGCAGGATATTGTCCATTGGCGCCTGTTCCTGCATCGGTTTGCGCTGCTCGGCACGTGGCACAATCACCGGGATCGATAACGGGTAATGCGGCGCACGGGTCAGGTCTGCCAGTTCGGTCACGGCATCATAAAAGCTGGCGGCACCGTCGGTTGCAATGGTGCCGACCAGCGACACAATTTTGTGGTGTCTGGCATCAATGCGCTGAACTTCGTTTACCATGCCGCGCATGGCACGCCCGGTACCCAGCGCAATAACCTTTGGCTCGGGCGATTGTAAAACACGTTCCAGCATTGTCGCTGCGGCCTGGGTCATACCAAACATGGCATCGGGGGCGGCCGGGTCGGTTGGCACAACCTCGCAATGTTCCAGTTCATGGCGGTCGCGCAACCGGGCGGCCAGTTCCATGCAGTCGGCAATCGGATGATCCAGCCTTACCTTGACCAAACCTTCGCTGACGGCGGCCGAGACCAGCCTTTGTGCTGTTGGCCGCGAGACCCCCAGTTTGGTTGCGATTTCGTCCTGGGTGTTGCCTGCGCAATAATAAAGCCATCCCGCACGGGCGGCTTCATCAAGGCGGGCGGCTTCTTTTCGGGTTCGTTTGACCATCCCTTTTATCCGATTTTATTTTTGTTGGCCGTGCGCGCCCATGGTGTGCGCTGCTGTTGGTGTCATTTTTGTTCCCTAACGCCGGTTCTGGCAACAGGACAAAGGAAAAATTGCCAAATCATTCTGCCGGTTGCTGCCATGCTGGGTACCTGTTTGAGGAGGCAAGCAAAGCATTGCCAACGGGTTGGCAAGATTTTTATTGCTTGTTTTAACCGGGTCCGTGATGCCGGTTTTAAACTGGTGCAAAAAAAGGTGGCCGCCCAAATCCGGGCGACCACCTTAAACAGACGCCCAATTAGAAAATGGCGTTATTTCTTTGGCAGATAATCCGAAACAAGCAATTCGGCAATTTGCACTGCATTAAGGGCCGCCCCTTTGCGCAAATTGTCGCTGACACACCACAGCGACAGGGTGTTGGCGTTGCTTGGGTCTTTGCGAATACGCGAGATAAAGACATTGTCTTCCCCCGCCACTTCCTGCGGGGTGACATAACCTTCGTCCCGGCGGTAATCGATCACCGACACGCCCGGAAAAGCCTTCAGCGCCTTGCGGGCTTCTTCAACGGTCACCGGCATTTCAAATTCGATATTGATGCTTTCGGAATGACCAACAAAAACCGGCACCCGCACACAGGTGGCATGAACGGCCACGTTGGGGTCGAGAATTTTGCGGGTTTCCGCCATCATTTTCCATTCTTCGCGGGTCGCACCATCATCCATAAATTCGTCAATATGGGGGATGACGTTAAAGGCGATCTGCTTGGTGAACTGTTCCCTGGTCGGAAGGTCGTTCACATAGATCCCGCGGGTCTGGTTAAACAGCTCGTCCATGGCCGCCCGACCAGCGCCCGAAACAGCCTGATAGGTCGAGACGATAACGCGCTTGATCGGCTGAAGATTATGCAGCGGCTTTAACGCCATCACCATCTGGATGGTCGAGCAATTGGGGTTGGCGATGATGTTTTTCCTGGCGTAACCGGCAAGGGCATCGCCATTAACTTCGGGTACGATCAGCGGAACGCCCGGTTCCATGCGCCAGTAGCTGGAATTGTCGATAACGACGCACCCGGCTTCGGCGGCTTTGGGGGCCATGTTTTTCGACGTTTCACCACCTGCGGCAAACAGGGCGATATCGGTCTGAGAAAAATCAAAGCGGGCGGCGTCCTGAACGATCAGGTCGTCATCGCCATACGAAACCGTACGCCCGATTGAGCGCGATGATGCCAGCGCAAAGATTTCCTCGGCGGGAAAGTTGCGTTCAGCCAGTGTGTTGAGCATTTCGCGCCCGACATTGCCGGTGGCGCCAACAACGGCGATTTTGTAACCCATCAAGTGCCTCTTTCTGTTTTGGTGCGGTGTGCATGTGCATCGGATTTCCCCCTGGGCAATTGTATAGGGTTACCCTGAACCGACCGGTAAGCTGCGCGAGATGTAAGGCTTTCTGCGGCGTCGCGCAAGGATGGTTTCAGTTTTTACTGCTTGAGATTGCAGTGAAATATGTCACTATATCGTACGGGGGTTGTGAAATGTTTGTTGATGTTTCACAATTTTGGGGGTTGTCGCATTTCCGGCTTGAGAAGGACGGCTATGACGTACCCGATGACTTTGAATTGGACTGACAAGAAAGTCCTGGATTTTTTCCGTGAACATGTAACGCGCGGCACGCTTGTCGTGCGTGCAAATGACCGCCACGAGGTCGCCCTTGGTGATGGCGGTGATCCACGCGCAACCATGACGTTGCCCAACTGGACCAATGCCATGAAAATGGCGTTAAGCCCCGACCCGGGATTTGGCGAAGTTTACATGCAGGGGGGGCTCGATATTACGTCAGGCGAGCTTGAAGACCTGATCCGCGTGTTGCGCCTTAATTTTGATGGTGGCCATTCCAGCAGCAGCTTTGGTTTGCTGATCGAAAAATTGCAGGCATTCAAGTTTAGAATTGCGCAATTTACCTCGGTCGAGGCCGCATCCCGCCGGGTGCGCCATCATTATGATATCGGCAACGATCTTTATACCCGGTTTCTTGATGCTGACATGCAGTATTCCTGCGCATTTTGGGATGACGGGGCCAAAAACCTGGCCGAGGCCCAGCAGCATAAAATGACGCTGACCACGGATCGTCTGCAAATTACCGATCCCGCAACTCGGGTTGTGGATATTGGCTGTGGCTGGGGCGGGCTAAGCCG
Source organism: uncultured Thalassospira sp. (assembly GCF_963976115.1). GTDB lineage: Bacteria > Pseudomonadota > Alphaproteobacteria > Rhodospirillales > Thalassospiraceae > Thalassospira. The sequence continues at coordinate 218,933 of NZ_CAXBJJ010000006.1, read as the reverse complement.
CTTTATCCGCCGGACCACCGGGGCCGAGGTCCATGGTATTACCCTGTCGATCGAACAATATAACTGGGCACTGGAACGCAAGGCGGAATTGCCGGACGATTTCCATGAAGGTCTGGATTATCACTTGCAGGATTACCGGGTATTTGCCGAAGCCAACAAGGAACGTTATGACCGTGTGGTATCGGTAGGAATGTTTGAACATGTGGGGCGTCCGCAATTCAAAACCTATTTCGACCAGGTCAGCCACTTGTTAAAGGCGGGCGGACGTGCGGTTATTCACACCATTATCAAGCCCCGGCCCGATTTTACCTCGCCGTGGATCGACCGCTATATTTTTCCGGGCGGTTATATTCCCGCCGTGCATGAGGTGGTTGAAGCAGCCGAACAGGCCGATCTGGATGTGGAAGCCTGCCATTTTCATCCCGGCGAAAACTACGCCCGAACCTTAATGGCATGGCGGGACAAATTTCGCGACATTCAGGATCAGCTTGACCCGGAAAAATACGATACCGAGTTCAAGCGGATGTGGGAATTTTACCTGGCGGGCTGCATCAATGCCTTTGATGCGCGCGAGGGCGGTGGTGGCATGCGTGTGGGCCAGTTTGTATTTACCAAATCCGGCTTTCGTCACAATTAAAGATGCGGGCAGCAAGGTGGGGTGTTTTCCATGCCATTTTGCTGCCGCCGTTACCTGATTTGCCAAATAATAACTCATAAATAACAGCATTACGGTTTGTATTTTTGAACGTGCCTACCCAGTGGACCGCAAGAGTCCGCCAACCGGGACACAGGGATGCAACCGGCCCTGGATACTCCGGATATGAACGGTTGATTTCCTTTTAGGGAGGAAAACCATGCTGTATTCAAGCCATTCTCAGCCCGATTCCAGGCCGTCTCTCAATTCGCATGCCCGCCAGCGCGACGGGCGGGATTTTGTGAACTCCGATATGCAAACAACATTAGACGCAGCGGATACAGGGGACCGACCGGTCTATGTCGGGTCGGTTGATCAATATTGTGCAGCCTTGGGCTGTGTTGATTTGTCGAGTTGCGAGCGCGATATGCTGCGCGCGCATTTACGTGCCCCGCATCATTGTATTACCGGGTTGGACCTTGCCTTTGCTGCCGGGCATTTTGGCCCGCGTATCGGCCTTAAAAAATACGGGCGCATTGGTCGCAAAATTGCGATGGCGGCCGGGTTGCCACAATGCCAAACCGATGTTAGCGAGTATCTTGCCGCTATTTTTAGTCTGGCCGACGGCAGGCAGATGGAAACCGGGGACTGGCACTGGGTTTTGCATCCAACATTGGCCGCAGCCCTGAGCAAAAGGGGAATTTCCTGAGCAAAAGTGGAATTTCCTGAGCAAAGGCGCGGTTTTCTTTACCAGCGGACGGGTTAAAGGCGGCGGTCGCACCAACATCAACGCCAGTTAGATCTTACCAGACGCCGTTAAATTCCATGCTGCGTCTGGTATGAGGGTCATATTAAAGGAAAAGTGCTTTAACTCAATAATGGTTATTTGGGGTTTTATAACTGTGCCGCCGGGCCTGAATTTGACGATGATTGTTTTTTGGGAAAAAATCCCGGCGTGATGTAACGGCACGCCATGCTGTCTCGTCCTGTTTGCAGCGAATGTTTTTCGCCATTTGCAAACAGGAGATTGCACCATGAGCCGCTTTGAATTTGCCAAAACCAGCCCTGCTTTGTTTAAAGGGCTGTATCATGCCTCGACCGTGTTCGAGACTGAAAACACGGTACCAAAAACGGTGACCGAGCTTGTGAAATGCAGGGTATCGCAGCTGAATGCCTGCTCGTTTTGTCTGCGCATGCATCGTGACGATTATTTGAAACAGGGCGGGCAGCAGGATAAAATCGACATGCTGGCTGTGTGGCGCACTGCCCGGGACTTTGATGCGCATGAGCGTGCAGCCCTTGATTGGGCCGAAAAACTGACTGCTGGTGCCGATTCCACGGCAATTGACGCCAGCTTTGAAGCCCTTGGCGCGCATTTTAATGTTGAACAAATATCGGAACTTACCACCGGTATTGCCCTGATCAATGCGTGGAACCGGTTGGGTGTGGCTCAGCATCAACGGGCCTGATTTGGAATTTTCGGGTTTAACGGGTCGGCCTGTCCCTCCCGCTATAGTACGGCCATGATATAAACACGGTGATAACAGCAATTAAAAGAAAGATGCTTTAAGCGGTACAGGCGCAAGCCTGTGCCGCTGCGTGTGTTGGATAGGGCAAGGCGGTAAGATGTCGACAGCAATTTTTGAACAACTTCGTCCCAGGCTTTTTGCCCTGGCATTTCGCATGCTGGGTAGCCACGCCGATGCCGAAGATGCGGTTCAGGATGTCTGGTTGCGCTGGCAGAACACAGATGCTGCCAGCCTCAAAGATCCGGTTGGTTGGCTGGTGCGGGTGTGCAGCAATTTATGCCTTGATGTATTGAAATCAGCCCGCCGTCGCCGCGAAAATTATGTTGGAAACTGGTTGCCCGAACCCTGGGTGAACCCGTTTGCCAATGACACCGAAGCCGCGCTGATGGATCAGGATTCCCTGTCTCAGGCTTATCTGATGATGCTTGAAAAGCTTTCGCCGTCTGAGCGTATCGCGCTGGTTTTGCATGATGTTTTTGACTGGGATCATACCGCCATTGCCAAAGCACTGGGAAACCAGCCCAACAATGCCCGGCAAATATTGTTTCGAGCACGTCGAAAAATGCAAGATCAGGGGGCGTCGGAACAGGGCAAACCCGCAACAGATATGCGCGGTGTTGCGGCGGTTCTATCCGGCGAAGCCGGGCGCGCGCAGCGATTAAAACGGGATGATCTGGCAGATTTCATTGCTGCCTTGCAATCGGGCCGGGCCGACAGGATTGCGGCCCTGCTTTCGCCCGACGTGATGTTGCAAAGTGACGGCGGCGGTAAAGCCAGTGTTAATCTTAACATATTGTTCGGGACGGATCATGTTGCCCGGTTCTTTGCCGGGGTCTGGCGCAAAAATTTTGCGACCTCGGATATACTGATCCGGGAAAGTGAAGCCGATAGCTGGGTCCTGTTTGCCAGAGACGGTGTTGTGCATAGCGCGATTACGTTTACCGTAAATAACGGCAGTATTGACCGTGTTTTTGTGCATCGTAATCCCGACAAGCTTGCCGTATTTCAACCGATAGATAAAGCACGTTTCCTTTAATATGACCCATTTTGCCAGCTCAGTCTGCCGCCTGGCAAGGAGAAGTCCGCAGGGCGTAATGGGTTTACGGACAAGGATTTCGACGCGGCCAGGCGGCAGACTGAGCTGGCCCACAGGGTTTGATTTTGGCGGTGTTTGGCGGCGTTACACCGCTCGCCCGATGCGCCGCATCGCGCAGCGCGCTGTGCCTTGCCAAACGACACGCCAAAAACAAACAAAACGGATCATATTAAAGGAAAAGTGCTTTAGTTAAAGTTATGCATTCCTGCCGAACACAGGTTGCCGTGCAATTGAAAACGGCCAGGCGGAGGGATGCGCCTGGCCGTTAAGATCTGATCGTGTTTGTCGCAATCGGCTATTTGCCAATTTCATCATTGGCGAGGATTTTAAGGCCAAAGGTTTCGGCCATAACCGGCGGCGTGGGCGGGTGTTTCGCCTTTATGAGCGGGCCAAACGCAACAGGACGGCTCGGTGTCAGGGTGATTTGAAGGCGGTGCGGCTTTGCCAGCCAGGTTGCCAACTGCGCAAGCGACGCGCCCAATTGCCCGGTTGTTCCATATTGCTGTTGGGCCTGGATAACGGCCAATCCGGCGGTTAATTGCAACTGGTCGGCGGGAACGCCGCTTGTTGCTGCGGCAATTTTCCACACGGTTGGCATCAGGTTGTCGCCGGAAATTTCCAGCGAAGCGTCCTTGAGTTGCGCCGAATCGCCAAGGATTTTGCCGATGCGCTGTTCGGTGTCGATCACGGGAACGTCCTGCAATTGACCGATGATGTCCGATGTCAGCCCGGCCAATGTCAGGGAGAATTTCACAGTGCCAAAATCGCGAACGGTTAATTCATCAAGCGCGTACTGGAACTCACCATTTTCTGTGTTCCAGCGCTGATGTGCGTCCATATCCACTGTAATCTGACTAAATCGGTCCACACCCAGCATACTGGTAATACGCGGGTCGGAGCTGATTTCATCGGGCATATCGATGCTCAGGCCGCCCATATGGCTGGTGGCAGTCCGGGCAACATTCGGGCCGCCTTCGCGAACCGGACCAACATCCCCCAATGCGCCGCCCAGCTCGTCCAATGTCAGATGGAAGGTTTCTCTGCCGGTAATGCCAAGTTCCACACCGGTCAGCAAATAAGTAGACAAGACTGGCGGGTTAAAGGGAAAACCGAAATCGCCCAGTGTTTTGCCCTGGATTTCTGCAAGTTGTTCTTGCGGGTTGTTGGCGGTCATGCCCTTGAACTGGCGGGACAAAGCAGCAATATTGGCAATGTCAATATCGCGAAATGTTGCCTGATCCATACCGATTTTCATGGTTTGGGCAACGGTGCTGCCATGCACGGAAAGTCCGCTCGACGACACTTCACCAATGACGTGATTGGCAAGGTTGGTGATGGCGAACCGGTCCCAGCGTATTTCTGCATCGGGCATGGTGTAATGCTGGTCGGAAAATTCCAGCTTGCCGATTTTCACGGTTTCAAATGCCGCCAGCCAGCGGTCAAAGTCAAACTTTTCGCCCGGGACCGGGATCAGGGCGGGGTCAATGGCCTGATCAAACCCGCTGAGCTCAACCCGTCCGATTTCGAAGGACCCTTCATTTTTGGGCAGACGAATTTTAAGCGCGTTAATGCTGGCGGTTTCAATCGATTGTGTGGTCATGCCGTCGATCAATATGCCCGCCACCGAAATGGCGGAATGGTCGGGCAGGGACATGGTTAAATCGGCCAGCGCCATGTTTTTACAAGATTCAGCCGAATTCCAGTTAAAATCACTGTTGTCAAGCTGCTGTAAAAGCGGCAGCGGGCCTGCACAATTGGCAAAGATGCTTTGCGCAATGCTGGCATTGCCCTGATCTGGCCCGGCATCATAGCTCCAGGCACCCGTGGTAATGCCGCCAATATGGCTGGAGGCGATATCCTGAATGTGGATATCCTCGATCGTGCTGATTTGATCCTGATAGGTCTGGGTCAGGTTGGGGATTTGAATATCGGCAGCGGCGAATGTTTCGGGCAGCCAGCTTGCCGGATCGGCCGAAACGCCCGTAAGGCTTGCCTGATCAAACGCAATTTTGCGTCCATTCACCGCGATGGTGGCACCTTTTAACGCCATGGTACCCGCCAACGCATCGCCAGATGGATTAAACCCGTAAACGGCAAGCCAGTCGATGCCCGTGATGTCGACATGCTGTGCGTTATAAACGGCGTTATCGACGCTGGTGATTTTGACATTGTCAGCAGACATGGTGCCTTTGAACGGCGACATCTGAAAATTGCCAAATTCGCCACGGATCGTTGATTGCGGATCGGTCAGCGCACTTCGCAGATTGTTTTCGGTATAGACCGGGGCCAAAAAGTGAAGCCCGACACCAGCAGCAGCGACAATAACGACGCTGCCAAGAATGAATTTTGCGGTTTTGGCCATCTGATCGAACGATTCCCTGCAAATTTGGAAAAATTGTGCACCAACATATCACGCGGGGTGTGTATTGCATGAACCGATTACGATTTATTTTGTTCTTTCTGCGATCCAATGGGTTGAATCCAAATAAAAAGGCCGGAGCGCTGATGGCTCCGGCCTTAAAATTCAGATTATGAACAGGCTGTGGTTACACAAGCTTGTTCAGTTCGTTGATAACGGCTTCACCCATAACGGTGGTTGAAACCTTTGCCATGCCCGGCTGCATGATGTCGGCAGTGCGCAGGCCACCTTTCAGAACGTTCTGAACCGCAGTTTCAATCATGGTGGCGTCATCGCCCATGTCGAACGAATAACGCAGCATCATGGCAAAGGACAGCAAGGTTGCCAGCGGGTTGGCAAGGTCCTGGCCGGCAATGTCCGGGGCAGAGCCGTGGACCGGCTCGTACAATGCTTTGCGTGCGCCGTTTTCATCGGCCGCCCCCAGCGATGCCGACGGCAACATGCCCAGTGATCCGGTCAGCATGGCCGCACAATCAGACAGGATATCGCCAAACATGTTGGTGGTGACCATCACGTCAAACTGTTTGGGGTTGCGGACCAGTTGCATGGCGGCGTTATCGACATACATGTGGCCCAGTTCAACTTCCGGGAAGTCTTTGGCAACACGTTCAACAACTTCGCGCCACAGAACGGTGGATTCCAGAACGTTGGCCTTGTCGACCGAGCACAGGCGCTTGTTCCGCTTCATCGCCATATCAAAGGCAACGCGCGCGATACGTTCAATTTCCGGTTCCGAATAAACCAGGGTGTTGTAACCATACCGGACACCGTCGCGTTCTTCGATGCCGCGCGGCTGGCCGAAATAAATGCCGCCGGTCAGTTCGCGCAGGATCATGATATCCAGGCCTTTGACGACATCTTCCTTTAAGGTCGATGCGCCAACCAGGGCGTCAAATACCAGGGCCGGGCGCAAATTGGCAAACAGGCCCATTTCCTTGCGAATTTTCAAAAGGCCGCGTTCAGGTTTGATATCGAACGGAATATTGTCCCATTTCGGACCACCCACGGCACCAAGCAGAACCGCATCAGCCGCCATGGCATCGGCCAGGGTTTCGTCGGTCAGCGGGTTGTTGTGGGCATCGATCGATGCGCCGCCGATCAGGCCTTCGGTGACGTCGAAATTGATGTCACGTTTTTTAGCCATCCAGTCCATAACGCGCTGAACCTGGCGCATCACTTCGGGGCCAATGCCGTCACCCGGCAACATCAGGACTTTTTTGGTAATCGTCATTTTCAAACCTTCGCAAAGAAACAGCGGCGCGCAAGCGCGCCAGACATGCGGGAATTAAAAACGGGCGGCGCAAAATATTTGCGCCACCCGGAATTTTTTAAAGCGACAGCCAGGGCTGGGAAGCCGCACGTTCGGCTTCAAAACCGTTAATCGCATCGGCCTGTTGCAGCGTCAGCCCGATGTCGTCAAGGCCGTTCAGCAGGCAATGCTTGCGGAACGGTTCGACATCAAACTTGATGCAACCGCCATCCGGGCCGGTGATTTCCTGTTTTTCCAGGTCAATCGTTACCGTGGCATTGGCACCGCGTTCGGCATCCGACATCAGTTTATCAACATCTTCCTGCGGCAGCGCGATCGGTAAAATGCCGTTCTTAAAGCAGTTGTTATAGAAAATGTCGGCAAAGCTGGGGGCTATAATGCACCGGATACCAAAATCCAGCAGCGACCAGGGCGCATGTTCGCGCGATGAACCACAGCCAAAATTGGCCCCGGTCACCAGGATTTTGGCATTGCGATAGGCCGCCTGGTTCAAAACGAAATCAGGAATTTCATTGCCCTGATCGTCAAAACGCATTTCGTCAAACAGGTTCTTGCCCAGACCGGAACGTTTAATGGTCTTGAGGAACTGCTTGGGGATGATCATGTCGGTATCGACATTGAGCATCGGCAACGGTGCGGCCACACCGGTTAAAGTGTCAAACTTGTCCATTGTCTTATCCCTTGTTTTCGGCGTCCAGCACCAGACCCAGCGCTTCGATCAGGTCTTCGGCGGCGTCAATGTCATTGGCGACGAAATCCGGCAGGTTAATACCGGTGAGCTGGGGCAACAGGCTTTCCAACACCATTGCCCGCCCATACCGCGTTACGCCGTTTTCGGTGATCATAAAGGCTTGTGCAGACATTGCCGTGCCTTACACAATTTCAAGTTTACGAACATCGGTCAGATAACCGGTGACGGCAGCTGCAACAGCCATGGCCGGGCTTAACAGATGCGTGCGGCCGCCGCGGCCCTGACGGCCTTCAAAATTCCGGTTAGATGTCGATGCACACCGTTCGCCCGGTTCCAGACGGTCCGGGTTCATTGCCAGGCACATCGAGCAGCCCGGTTCGCGCCATTCAAAACCCGCTTCGATAAAGATCTGATCCAGACCTTCGGCTTCGGCCTGTTCCTTGACCAGACCGGACCCCGGAACAACCATGGCATTGACCGATGCGTCAACCTTGCGGCCTTTGGCGACAACGGCGGCGGCGCGCAAATCCTCGATCCGGCCATTGGTGCAAGAACCAATGAAAACACGGTCGATTTTAACTTCTTCCAGCGGCGTACCGGCAACCAGACCCATATATTCAAGCGAACGGGTAATGGCTTTTTTCTTGCCAGCATCGGTTACATCGTCCGGGCCGGGCACAACGGCACTGATCGGGGCAACGTCTTCCGGGCTGGTGCCCCAGGTTACCTGCGGGATGATGTCATTGGCATCAAGTTCGACGATTTTGTCGTAATGCGCGCCTTCGTCAGACGGCAGGGTTTTCCAGTATTCAACAGCCTGTTCATATGCCGCCCCTTTGGGGGCCATCGGACGGCCTTTGATATAGTCAAAGGTTTTTTCATCCGGTGCGATCAGGCCAGCGCGTGCGCCGCCTTCAATCGACATGTTGCAAACCGTCATGCGGCCTTCCATCGAAAGCGCGCGAATGGCCGAACCTGCATATTCAATGACATAGCCGGTGCCGCCTGCGGTGCCGATGCGGCCAATAATGGCAAGGGTGATGTCTTTGGCGGTCACACCGGGGTGCAAATCACCCTCGACCTTGACCAGCATGTTTTTGGCCGGTTTTTGAACCAGGGTCTGGGTTGCCAGAACATGTTCAACTTCGGAGGTACCAATACCAAATGCCAGCGCCCCGAAGGCACCGTGGGTGGAGGTATGCGAATCGCCGCAAACCATGGTCACACCGGGCAGGGTAAAGCCTTCTTCCGGGCCAACAATATGCACAATACCCTGACGAAGGTCGTTCATCGGGAAATAGTGAATGCCGGTGTCGCGCGCGTTCTGGTCAAGGGTTTCCACCTGAATGCGGCTGTCTTCTTCCTTGATACCCTGCGAGCGGTCGGTGGTCGGCACGTTATGGTCGGGCACGGCCAGCGTCAGTTCCGGGTGGCGCACTTTGCGACCTGCATTGCGAAGGCCTTCAAAGGCCTGCGGGCTGGTAACCTCGTGAACGAGATGGCGGTCGATATAAATAAGGCAGGTGCCGTCATCCTGCGTGTTAATCACATGGCTTGCCCAAATTTTGTCAAAAAGGGTTTTCGGGTTTCCCATCTCGACCTCCTCTCTATTCGATCCTGTGTGCGGTATTGCAAAACATGATGCACAGGGCAGGCGATGTGAATGATACCGGGGATGATGTCGCAGGGTCATCACGGGATGATCTGGCGGCAATGCAGGGTGGCGGGATACCGCCATTTCCTCCGGCGCAGCTTTTCGCTGCGAAATTTTATTATTCAGAAACGCTTGCCCGGGGCTGTTTTTGCCGCGGGACTGTTTTTATACACGCCCGCTTTTAAATCGCAAGCGCCAGAGCGGGTGTTTTTTCGGACGACAACATCTTTAAATTGAAATGATCAGATTTTGGCATCTCTGGGTGGTTGGTGCCAGCGATAAACCGGGATCAAGCCCTATAGTTTAAATAGCTGATATAGGAAAAGGTGATGGCTAAGGGCGAACAATTCCGCCAATGCGATGGTTGAGAGGCCCCTTTTGCCGATTCGCCATAACACAACTTTTGCGAGCACTTAAAATGGCTATACCGCCATGGTTTGGTCTTCGCAGGTCGGGGCAGGTTGTGGCCGGGAATAAAAAAACGGGCCCATTTTGCAATGGACCCGTTTTGTGCTGTCCGGTTTCCCGGTGGTCAGCTTACTTCTTGCGTTCAGCCGCCGTCAGCTTGCCTTTGTGACCGGTGGTCTGTTCGGCGATACGTGCCGACTTACCCGTACGGCCGCGCAGGTAGTAAAGCTTTGCACGACGAACATCACCACGACGCACGACTTCGATTTTGTCGATGGCCGGGGAATAGTTCTGGAAAATACGCTCAACACCTTCGCCCGATGCGATTTTACGCACGGTGAAGGAAGAGTTCAGGCCGCGGTTTTTACGCGCGATGCAAACGCCTTCGAACTGCTGAATACGCTCGCGCGTGCCTTCAACAACTTTCAGGTGAACGCGAACGGTGTCACCGGCATCAAATTCGGGGACGGCACGCTTTGCGGAGATTTTATCAAGCTGATCTTTTTCGATCTGCTGAATGATTGCATTGGTCATGATTTAACCCTCTTTGCTGGGCCCGTGGCAACATACTGATCCCAAAGGTCAGGACGCCGTTCACGAGTGATTTCTTCTGCCTGGTCAAGCCGCCAGGCCTGTATCTTGGCATGATGCCCGGAGAGTAGAATTTCCGGTACGTCACGCCCGTTCCAATTGGCCGGGCGCGTGTAATGCGGATATTCCAGCAACCCGGTTTCAAAGCTTTCCTCATCGACGGAAGCAGCTTTATTCACCACCCCTTCGATCAGGCGTATGCACGATTCAATCAGGACCATGGCCGGCAATTCGCCGCCCATAAGGATGTAGTCGCCAATGCTGATTTCCTCGACCTGGTGTTCGTCCAATACGCGTTGGTCGATACCTTCATATCGACCGCATAACAGCATCACACCTGGTCCCGCTGCCAGTTCCCGGCACCGTTTCTGGTTCAGCATTTTTCCCCGCGGGCTGAGATAAATCAGCGGTAACTCCGGTGCCGAAGCCCGAAGTTCACGCAGGGCGGCATCGACGATATCGGGGCGCATGACCATACCGGCCCCGCCCCCGAAAGGATTATCGTCAACCGTGCGGTGGCGGTCCGTCGCATGATCGCGAATGTCTTTGACATCTAACGACCAGATCCCGTTTTCCAGTGCTTTGCCCGCCAGAGCCTGGCCAACAGCACCGGGAAACATTTCCGGGAACAGGGTTGCGACCTTGGCCTGCCACACAGGCATCCTCAGGCCTCCTTTCCGCTGCCGGTCGCGGGTTCCGCGCCTGCCGCATCTGCGGTCACGGCTTCGGAGTCGCGGTCGGCCTGGGTGTTGTTGCGCGATTTTGATGCCCGACGCGGGCGATTGCCCGGTCCTTCATCTTCCTGCAACAGCCCCTCGGGCGGATTAACCACCAGCTTGCGTTCCGACAAAACCACTTCTGGCACAACAGCGCGGGTAAACGGCAACACAACAACTTTTCCCCGGCCTTCTTCCAGGGCGATTTCGATGACATCGCCCGCCCCAAAGTCAGCCACGCCGCGGACGGTGCCAAAAACAGATCCATCAATATGGATCGCTTTCAGACCGACCAGATCGGCAAGATAGAATTCGTCGTCTGTTTCCGTGTCCGGCAATGCCGCCCGTGGAATATGAAGCCGGGTTCCGCGCAGTCGTTCAGCACCGTCACGGTCATTGACACCGTCGATCTTGGCGATCAACTGGTCACGAACGTGGCCAACGGGCGACAGTTTGAATTTCTGTTTCCCCTTGGCATCAAATAACGGGCCATAACCAACCAGATTATCCGGATCGACGGTATAGCTTTTGACGCGCACGGCACCGCGAACCCCGTGAGGGGCCGTGATCATGCCGATGCAGACAAAATCTGTATCGCTTTTGGATTTGCGGTTCTCAGCCATGTCAGTTCACAATTACCTGGTATCTGATCAGATCGTACGATCAGCCAATTATTCGCTGGCAGCTTCGGCAGCAGCTTCAGCAGCGGCAGCAGCTTTTTCAGCTTTTTCACGAAGACGTTCCTGGGCTTTCGCCTTCGGAGCAGACTTCTTGGGCTGTTCGGTCGGTTTGAACGCATCAGCCAGACCGGCTTTACCCAGGAAACGGGCAACGCGTTCGGTCGGCTGGGCGCCAACGCCGAGCCAATATTTAATGCGTTCTTCTTTGAAGGTAACGCGGTTTTCAGCTTCTTTCGGAAGCATCGGATCATAGGTTCCGACTTTTTCGATGAAGCTACCGTCGCGAGGCGCACGGGCGTCAGCAACTACGATGCGGTAGTAAGGACGCTTTTTGGCACCGCCACGGGAGAGACGAATCTTGACAGCCATTCGGATAAGTTCCTTTCAGCTCGGGTTTAGTAGTCTTTACGTTACGGCCCTTTACAGGGCCAATTTGGTCCGGTTCGAAGGAACCTTTAAGAGAGGTTCGCGCGAGACCGCTTGAAGTGGTTCTTTCGAACCGGGGGCCTGGTTATTTCTTTTTACCAAACCCCGGAAAGCCCGGCGGCAAAGCACCGCCGCCCAATCCCGGAAGTTTTGGCATACCGCCGCCAATACCGGGAAAACCTTTGGGAAGCTGAACATTGCCAGCATCCCCGCCTTCCAGCATGGATGGGTCCATCTGGGGCATTCCTTTGCCAAACATCCCTTTTTTGCCCATTTTGCCGACTTTTTTAATCATCGTTGCCATGGTCTGGAACTGTTTGAGAAGCTTGTTGACGTCCTGAACGCTCAGGCCGCAACCCGCCGCAATACGTTTTTTGCGCGATGCCTTGATGAGCGCGGGGTTTTCGCGCTCTTTCACGGTCATCGACTGAATGATTGCTTCCTGGTGTTTCAAAAGCTTGGGGTCGATCTTGGTCTGGGCCATCTGCTTTTTCATTGCACCCATGCCCGGCAACATTCCCATGATGCCCGACAGATCGCCCATTTTCTGAAGCTGTTTAAGCTGTGCCAGAAGGTCGTTCAGGTCGAACTGGCCTTTTTGCAGCTTCCTGGCCATCTTTTCAGCGTCTTCACGCTCGATGGTTTCTGCGGCCCGTTCAACCAGGCTGACAACATCGCCCATGCCAAGGATACGGCCCGCGATACGGTCGGGATGGAAGGGTTCCATCTCGTCGATTTTTTCGCCAACACCAAGCATCTTGATCGGGCAACCGGTAATCTGACGCATCGACAGGGCCGCACCACCGCGCGCATCGCCGTCAACACGGGTCAGAACAATGCCGGTAATGCCAACCTTGTCGGCAAATTCCTTGGCAACGTTTACCGCGTCCTGGCCGGTCATGGCATCGGTGACCAGCAGGGTTTCGGTTGGCTTTACTGCATCACGGACCTGGGCGACTTCGCTCATCAGTTCCATGTCGATATGCAGGCGGCCCGCCGTATCAAGGATCACGGCATCAAAGCCTTCCTTGCGGCCCATATCCATGGCACGTTTGGCAATGGCGACCGGCTTTTCGCCCATAATAATCGGCAAAACATGCAGACCATTGGCATCAGCCAGAATTTTAAGCTGCTGCTGGGCGGCCGGGCGATAAATATCGAGCGAGGCCAGAAGGACTTTTTTATTGCGCTTTTTGGTCAGGTGCAGGGCAATTTTGGCGGAACTGGTGGTTTTACCAGAACCCTGCAAACCGACCATCAAAATCGGAACCGGCGGGGTGGCGGCAAGATTGATTTCTTCGCCATCGCCCAGCATGTTTTTAAGTTCATCATGGACGATCTTGACGACCATCTGGCCTGGCGTAACCGATCGCAGAACATCCTGGCCGACAGCACGTTCCGTCGCCTTGCTGATGAAATCTTTCACAACGGGAAGGGCGACGTCAGCCTCGAGCAGGGCGACGCGAACTTCGCGCATGGCTTCGCGGACGTCAGATTCCTTTAACGCACCGCGTTTACGCAGTTTGTCGAGAACGCCGCCAAGCCGATCGCTAAGTCCTTCAAACATCCCATATCCCGTCTGTTTGCCGGTGTTTCCACCATGTGCGCACAAAAAAAATTTGCCCAGTGCTCGAGATCTCGAGGACTGGGGGAGTCACCACACGGATGACCTTTGCTGAGGGGTGTTTAAGTGAGTACAGGGTAAGAGTCAAGCGCAAAGCGGGGTGAAATCGCCGGTTTCTGCCGTTTTTACCGACATTTTAGGGGGCAGGCCGCAACCGCCCGGGCGATGCGGATTCGCACCGGTTTGAACGGCCTTTCCCGCGTATCGGGATGCTGCAATGGCAAGGCGTCGTTGCGATGGTACTTTAGCGCGGCATAATTGCAAGATTGTCGATCAGGCGGGCCTTGCCAAGGCGGGCAGCAACAAAAACCCGTGCCGGGCGGTCTATCACACCCTGCATCAGGTCCAGGCTGTCGGCATCGCGAATTTCTAGATAGTCAATCGGGGTGAAACCTGCCGCCGCGATCTGCTGGCGACCGGTTTCCAGCAAGGGTTCAATGGCATCGCCCCCGGCGGCGCGATTGGCAATGGCCGTTAACACCTGATACAGGGTGCCAGCAGTTTTGCGTTCGTTCGCAGAGAGATAGCGATTGCGTGACGACATGGCCAACCCGTCATCTTCCCGGTGGATGGGGGCACCGATGATCGATACCGGAATGTTCAGGTCGGTGACAAAACGTTTGATCACCATCAATTGCTGGTAATCCTTTTCGCCAAACAGGGCGACATCGGGCAGGGCCTGAAGCAGCAATTTGCTAACCACTTGCGCCATACCGTCAAAATGGCCGGGGCGCGAGGCACCACACAACATGTTGGTCATTTTATCGATATGCAGGCGGGTGGCAAAGCCCGACGGATACATTTCTTCAACCGTGGGGGCAAAACACAGTTCGACCCCGGCCTCATCCATAATTGCCTGATCGTCGGGCAGGGTACGGGGATAGGCGGCAAAGTCCTCGGTCGGGCCAAACTGGGTAGGATTGACAAAAACGCTGACAATAACGCGATCTGCAAACTGGCGGGCCAGTGTTGTCAGGCTGATATGGCCCTGATGCAACGCACCCATGGTGGGCACAAGCGCAATTTTAAGGCCTTCTGCGCGCCATTTGGCAACCTGGGCGCGCAGATCGGCGACGGTGTGAACTGTAAGCAGGTTCATGTTTTGAAAATCGCTTGTCTTGTCTTATTTTACCGCGCGCAAATTGCCCGGTTTGGTCATGCCATAACAATGTTCGTCACCGGGAAAGCTTCTGTTGCGAACTTCGGCGGCATAACGGGCTGCGGCTTCGCCCACCTGATCCCCCAGATTGGCATAGCGTTTGACAAATTTCGGGGTGAAATCGGAAAACAGACCCAGCATGTCCTCGGTGACCAGCACCTGACCATCGCAGGCCGGTGAGGCACCAATGCCGATGGTGGGAATGTCGATTTCGGCGGTAATGGCGCGGGCAACGGCTTCGACCGTCCCTTCAATCACAACGCTGAAAGCCCCGGCCCTGGCAACGGCTTTGGCATCAAGCATAACTTTGCTGGCGGTTGCATCGTCACGACCCTGCGATTTAAAGCCGCCCAGCGTGTTGACCTGCTGGGGCATCAGGCCGATATGGGCCATGACGGGGACGCCGCGCTGGGTCAAAAATTCGATGGTGTCGGCCATTTCGGCGCCGCCTTCGAATTTGACCGCAGCACAACCGGTTTCGGATAAAATCCGGGCGGCAGTGCGAAAGGCCTGTTCCCGGGATTCCTGATAGCTGCCAAAGGGCAGGTCGATGACGACGCAGGCATTTTTACTGCCCCGCATCACGGCCTTGCCGTGGTTGATCATCATATCAACCGTAACAGCCAGCGTGTTGTCCATGCCGTAAACCACAGTGCCAACAGAATCGCCAACTAAAAGCAGGTCGCAATGCGCATCAAGGCGCTGGGCCATTGGTGTGGTATAGGCCGTCAGGCAGACAATCGGCTCGGCACCCTTGCGGGCGCGAAGGGCGGGAACCGTGATCCGGCCCTTTTTATTTGTGGTGGTGCTCATGACGTTTCTCCCCCGGGGGTGCCGGTATGTACAGCCCGGTCTTCGCCGGACGGGCAGTCATGTTTACAATAGGATGACAGCGGGCGCGAAATATTTTTTCGCAGTTGCATATGCACTTTGGTCAGGGGTGGTTCCCGTTTGCGGCCCCGACCCCATAAAGATGGCTGTTTTTAAAGGATTTACAGCCCCTCGGCCAAATCTTCGAGCATGCTCATGCCGATGGCATCGATATGCTTGTTGTCTTTAAGCGAAATGGTCGATTCCTTGCGCAACTGCGTTAAGGTGCGCGACACCGTTTCGATGGTCAGCCCCAGATAATCGGCAATGTCAGATCGGCTCATCGGAACCTCGATGGAGCCGGCAGCATCCATGCCACGATGTTCCTGGCGGCGGGCCAGCATCAAAAGGAAGGACGCCACTTTTTCCTTGGCGGTTTTGCGGCCCAACAGCAGCATCTGGTCCTGTGCGGCGGCAAGTTCATCAACCGCCATGCCAAGCATACGTTTTTCAAGGCGCGGATATTCGTCAAACAGGCGTTCCAGCTTCTGGCGCGGAAAGCGGCAGGCTGTTACCGGTTCGATCGCCTCGGCGGTATAGCTATAGGTGGTGTTAAGGGCCAGGCCCAGAAAATCACCGGCAAACAGAAAGCCGGTAAT
The DNA here is from genome assembly GCF_963976115.1 of uncultured Thalassospira sp. Taxonomy (GTDB): domain Bacteria; phylum Pseudomonadota; class Alphaproteobacteria; order Rhodospirillales; family Thalassospiraceae; genus Thalassospira. The sequence continues at coordinate 202,567 of NZ_CAXBJJ010000006.1, read as the reverse complement.
CTGGCGGCGGCCATCGCCAAGAAGCTTGTAAAGTTTCACCGATCCCGAGGTTACGTTAAAGACGTAATCGGCATCTTCAGCTTCATGGAAAATGGTGCTGTGCCCGTCATACTGAACGTGGGTCAGTAGTTGACGCAGCCGAATATGTTCTTCGCCATGCAAGGCAGAACAAAATGTAAGGTCCCGAATATCGCAGGCCTCACAAAGCTGGGAACGAACCGCCATCTGTTTCTCCAAGGTTGCACAGTATATACGCGCACAAACTGGAATTACTTTAGACGATTGTGATGAAAGGATACAAGACAATCATTTCATGACTGTGATTTCGATCCTTTTCGCGGGGGATTGGGACCGATATCTTCGTCATCGTCAAACAGTATTCGGTTTGCGGCACCATCCATATCGTCGAATTGCCCGGACTTCAATGCCCATAAAAAGGCACCCAGCCCTAAAAGGCCCAGAAACAGTGCAATCGGTATTAAAAGCAGCAGATTGCTCATGATTGTTTCTTCCAGTTTAGCCGCAACGCATTGGCAATGACAACCAGGGATGATGTTGACATGGCGATGGCTGCGATCAGAGGTGTTACAATTCCGGCCACGGCCAGAGGAATGGTGACAAGATTATAGGCAAAAGAGAGCGAAAAGTTCTCACGCACCAGCCTGTCGGCCATTCGGGCAACGTCAAGGGCAGTTAAAACCGCGCCCAGCCTGTCGCCCTGAAATACGATGTCGGCGGCGTTCTGGCTGATTTCAGCCGCACTTGCCGGTGACATCGATGCATGGGCAGCAGACAGGGCCGGGGCATCGTTAATGCCGTCGCCCACCATCAGGTCATGATGACCGGCATTGGCACGTTGTTCAACCACGGCAACTTTTTGCGCCGGTGACAATGTCGCCTGCCAGTCGGCAATGTCGAGTTCGAGAGCAAGCTGACGCACATTTTCCACGCGATCCCCCGACAGCAGCTGTATCGGGATTTTCTGCCGACGCAGGGCGGCAATGGTACTGGCGGCATCGGGCCGGGGCAAATCGCGAAAGCCAAACCGGGTGGCGGCTTTGCCGGGTTCGGCCAGCCATATTTCCGGCCCGTTTTCGGATGGTGCGGGAATAATGGCGAATCCTGCCCCGCAGAAATCACGGCTGCCCAGCCGAATTTCGCCTTGTGCCGTCATCATCGACAGCCCTTGTCCCGGATGTTCGGTGACACGGGTGGCAACAAATGTGTCGCCCGCCGCACGAACCAGAGCGCGTGACAGGGGGTGGTTGCTGTTTGCGGCCATTGATGCGGCCAGTTTCAGGGCATCGGGGTCCGGTTTTGTGATCAGTTCGGGGCGGCCGGTTGTCAGGGTGCCGGTTTTATCAAACAAAACGCCGTCAATTTTGGTCAACCGTTCCAGCGCTGTGGCCGATTTAACCAGAATACCGGCTTTTAACAGCCGCCCGGTTGCCAGCACCTGAACCACCGGCACCGCCAGTGCCAGCGCACACGGGCAGGTGACAATCAGCACCGCAATCGCATTCATGAGCGAATCCTGCCAGCCAATACCGCCAATCAACCACCAGCCCAGAAATGTCAGGGCCGACAGGCTGTGAACCACCGGGGCATAGGCACGGGCAACCCGGTCGGCAAGGGCGACATATTTTGCCCGTCCCTGTTCGGCATTTTCCATCAGTCGGACAATCTCGGCCAGCAGGGTCGCGTTGCCTGTTGCCGTGATCTGCACCCGGATCGGTGCCGACAAATTCATGGTGCCGGCAAAAACCCGACTGCCAATTGTGACCGGGGTCGGCAGGCTTTCGCCGCTGATAACACTGGTGTCGATGTCGGACTGTCCGTCAATGATGTTGCCATCAACGCCTACCCGTTCGCCGGTTGCAACCAGCACGATCATGCCGGGTTGGGCTTTTTCCGGGGCCAGCAATTTGCGCGTGCCATCTTTTTCAATCACGGTGATGGATCGTGCCCGCAAGGTCAGCATATGTTCGGCAGCGGACCGGGCCTGGCTGCGCGCGCGCCCGTCAAGATAGCGGCCAATCAGCAGGAAAAACAGCAAGGTTATGGCAGAGTCAAAATAGGCATGTTCGGCACCGCGCATGGTTTCAAACAGGCTCATGCCCAAGGCCAGCAGCACGGCCAGCGAAATGGGAACATCCATATTGACCCGGCCGTGCCGCACGGCCCCCAGGGCCGACCTGAAAAAGGGCCGTCCGGCATAGGCAACCGCAGGCACCGCGATCAGGGCGGAAAACCAGTGAAACAGGTCGCGGGTAAATTCACCCATGCCCTGAATGTAGCCAGCCCAGATCGACACCGATAACAGCATGACATTGCCTGCCGCAAACCCGGCCACGGCCAGGCAGCGTAAAAGTTCGCGATTGCGCTGGTCGGCGGCCCGTTCAAGGGTTGCAGGGTCAAACGGGATCAACCGGTATCCCATCTGGAAAACCGGTGCCACAAGCCCGGCAATATCACCGGCCTGTCCGTGCCATTCCAGATGCAGGCGCCGGGTGGTCATATTGATCCGGGCCTGAACCACCTGTTGCTGGCGTTGTAAAATAGTTTCAATCAGCCACACACAGGCCGCGCAATGCAGCCCGTCGATCATCATGTCGAGACGGCAGTTGCCATTCTCGCCGGTGCTGACAAGATCGGTAAAATCAAAGGCGCCCAACCCGTCATCTTCGGGTTTAAGGGCGCGAATGTTGGGATCAACGCTGCGGCGGTTGTAATAGGATTGAAGGCCCAGATCATTAATCAGGGAAAAGGCGCCTTCGCACCCGGTGCAGCAAAAGTCAGGTCCAGCCGGCGAACTGGCAGTCACCGGCTCGCCACAATGGCGGCAGGCGATCACGGCGTTCATTGTTTAATCAGTACATCCTCGACGACCTGGTAGTCGTGGTTTTGCGCATGGGCGACAATGCGCAATTTCCAGTTCCCATAAACCGGAACCTTGGCGCGGGTCCGGTATTCGCCGGGGCTGATTTCATCAAGCATGATTTTTTCATCCATATCGTCGCGGTCATTGCGCATCAAAACCGCTTCCATCTTTGCGCCGGAAATCGGCTCTTGCACCTTGTCACGGAACAGGACGGTGATGGTGGCTTCGTTATTCATCACGCCTGCAACCGTGACCTTGGTGCGCCAGCCCAGTTCGGCCTGGGCCCGCGCATCGGAAAGGGCCTGATTATAGGAGTTGCCATCTTCAAAGGCGTGGTCGCTGACCAGTCCGACCCAACTGGTTTGGGAAAAAACAATCAGGCAGACATTGGCGAACAGCATGACGGCAAAGCCGCCCACGAAATACCACGGGATCCACCGGTCCGATTTGCGCGGGCCCGAGGAAGCCGGGATCGAGTTTGTGGTCGTTGTAGTGGTCATTTCGACGGCCCTTTTCGGCGGGGCGACCCTATTTTTTAGGGCCGGCAAAGATGGTGTCATGGGTTTCAGAAACGCCGGTTTCGGTGTTTGTCACAATGAAATTAATCGGTGTGGCATCACTTTGCAGGCTTGACGGGGTGGCGGCAATGAAAACCCGATAGCTTCCGACCTGATCGGCGGGGACTGTCAGGGAAAACGTGCCATCGGCAGTTTGTTTTTGACCAATAACCTGGAAATCGGTGGCATTAACGCCCGACAGATCCAGCAGGTAAGTTTGCGCGCTTTGTTCCTTGTTGAGAACTTTCAGCGTGTAGCCATTGCGGACATCGCCGGTGGAAAGCGGCACATAAAGCGGGTTTCTATCCCGCAGGACATTAACGTCCGTCGTGCTGCGGTTGAGCAGGCCAAACATCATCACGCCCGACACCAGTACCAGCAAGATGGAATAGAAAATGGTGCGCGGGCGCACAATGCGAACTTTGGTGGCTTGGCCATGGGCGCGCAATTGCGAATTCTGGACCGAGTCGAAACGCACGAGGTCGCGCGGGAAACTTATTTTGTCCATGATGTCGTTACAGGCATCAATACACAAACCGCAGCCGATGCATTCAAGTTGCAGGCCATCGCGGATATCGATCCCGGTGGGGCACACATTGACGCAGGCCCGGCAATCAACGCAATGGCCAACGGCAGGGACTTCGCCACGTTCCAGATTTTTGCGTTTGATCGGCCCACGGGGCTCGCCGCGCCAGCCTTCATAGGTGACGATCATGGATTCGTCATCAAGCATGGCCGACTGAAACCGTGGCCACGGGCACATATAGGTGCAAACCTGTTCGCGGGCCCAACCCGCCAGCAGATAAGTCGAAAATGTCAAAAAGGCCATGGTGACATAGACAGCCATGCTGGCATTGCCGGTGACAATATTGACAATCAGCGTCGGCGCATCGTTGAAATACAGGACAAAGGCCCCGCCGGTTAGCAAGGAGATGACGATCCATGCCATATGGGTCGCCCCGATTTTGGTAATTTTTTCAAGGGACCACGGGGCATTGTCCAGGCGCATCCGGGCATTGCGGTCGCCCTGGATATACCGTTCAACCAGCATGAACAGGTCGGTCCATACGGTTTGCGGGCAACCATAGCCACACCAGATGCGGCCAAATAGCGAGGTTGCCAGAAACAGGCCGATTGCAGCCAAAATCAGGATGCCGGTAATGTAATAAACTTCTTGCGGCCAGATTTCGATAAAGAAGAAATAGGCCCGGCCCTGATCCATATCGATCAGGACCGCCTGATGTGGCGCTGACGGCCCCCGATCCCAGCGCAACCACGGCACAATCCAGTAGATGGCCAATAGCGCGATCAGCGCGAACCATTTCAGATTGCGAAAACGGCCCGAAACCCGTTTCGGGTAGACCTTTTCACGGTCTTTATATAACGGGATGTCGTCCTCAAGCGGCGCGTCATTGTGTTGCGGCGTCATCTTTTCGGGCGCGGATGATTGAGTACGAGATAATTCCATGATCGGGACCTGACCATTCGCCGTGCGATACAGACCGTCTGCTCTCTCTGTTGATTGTCGGGCAATCAACCAGCTGGTCTGCGGGGATCTGTCAGGTCGGCACGCTCGGCCTGACAGACTTGGGATTATTCAAATCCCGCAGGCAAAATATTGGAAACTGGCCTTGCTGTTCCATGACACAAATCAATTTTCGGCCCTGCGAACTGCTCGTGGACGGTTACCTGTCACGTATTCAACCGAAGCAAATCCTGTTTTCGAGCAGGGGAACTGATGCCCGGTCATCAGCAAGTGCTTGAAGTGTCACGGTTTTATATTCAAAAGTTGTGATAAAGGACCGGATCGGTATTGACGGCAGGGCGATTTTGCAGATGCGAAGGATTTTAAATTTTATGAATTTTTTTGACGAAAGTACGTCTGAAAGCCGCATGAAACGGAGGTTTTTGCGACATAAAAGAACGTAATTTTGCCGGACAATACCCATACAAATCGCTGTTGAAAAATGGTTGCGAAGGGTTCACTGCGAATATGAGTCGTCGCGTCGCCAGATTCGCATATGAACCGGGTATAGGAACCTGCCGGGTGAAGTGGGCATCTATGTATTTATAACAATAATGATAATGATTATTATTTACATTGTTGTTTTGTGGCAAAGCTGTTACCAACGGCACCAACCTGTTTTTCACTGTTGGTTTCGCAAGCTCAGGCATGTCTGCACATGATCCGCTGCATAATCTGTTTTCAAAGCGCCGCAAGGCGTTGCTTGCGCTTGCCTATCAGCGGTGCGGTTCGCGTACAGATGCCGAGGATTTCGTCCAGGAATGTTTTGCCCGTGCCATGCAACTGGACTGGGCCGAGGTCGGAAAACCCGATGCCCTGTTGGCCACCATTCTGATCAACCTGATCCGCGATCACGGCAGACGCCAGTTTACCCGGCAATGGGCGGATGATGGCAGTGGCCTTGAAGCCCGGCTGGAGAAAATATCCGATCAGTCGCCATCCGCTGAACAGCGGCTGGAACATCGGCAAACGCTGGACCGGGTGATGGAAGCAATGGCCGAACTTCCCGATAAACGCGCGCGGATATTCCGTATGAGCCGCGTTCAGGGCATGAGCTATTCCGCCATTTCACATGCAACAGGCCTGACCAAGAAGGGAATTGAAAAACACATTCAACGTGCCTTAAGTGACCTGCGCGAGATATTGCGCCGGCACGATGTTGGAAAAAGGCGTTATTTTTCCGACAAGGACAGTTAGGATCATGAATTTAGACCTGAAAGTAGCAGCGAGCATTCCTCAATTGATGTGTAATCTGGATATCCTGTGATGGCCGGGCCCGATCAGAGCAAAGCGGAACAGGAACAGGAACAGGAACAGGCGGCGCGTGACTGGTGGCATTTGATGGCCGACGATGCCCGCGCAGCCGAAAATTTCGCGGCTTTTGTCCAATGGTGTGACGCCGCACCGGGCAACCGTGAAGCGTTTGATCGCATCAGTCTTGCCTATCAGCAAAGCCGTATGGCATCGCCCTTGCGGACCAAGCAAGTTCGGCAGCAAGACTTGAGCCATAAACCGGCACGGCGGGCTAATCCGTTGCGCCGGTTGGGTATGACCCTTGCTGGTGCGGGTTTTGCGCTGGTCGCGGCCTTATCTGCGGTTGCCGTAATCCCGCGCGATGCCGCCTGGCAGGAAATTGATCTGGCGGATGGCTCGGTTGCTTCGGTCGCGCCGGGAAGTGATTATGACATTGCCTTCAATGATCAATTTCGCAACATCCGCCTTTCCCATGGCAGTATCGTTATTTCGGCCGCCAAGGATCGGCAACGACCGATGCAGGTGATTACCGACCAGGCAACGGTGCGGGTAGTGGGCACCAAATTTGCCGTTTCCATCATTGGGAATGATGTTGAAACGTCGGTTCTGGAAGGCATTGTCGGGGTGCATGGCAATGCCGGGGATAGCCGCAATTATGAACTGAAACCGGGCGACCGCCTGTGGCTTGGTGCCGGGCACGATGCCCTGCAAACCAAAGTACCGCTGGCAAACGCACTGGAAATTCGCAAGGGCTGGCAAAGTTTTCGCAACGCCCCGCTTGCCGATGTGCTGGATGGTATTTCACGCCATAGCGGGCACCGTTTTGTACTTTCGCCCCTGTATCAGGAACAAAAAAGGATAACCGGGCGGTTTAACCTGACACGCGCTGATCAAACCATTGCCGTACTGGCCAAACTGGCCCCCATCACCATTCAGCCGGTAACCGGCAATTTAACGCTGATTTATTAGGTGCCTTGCCGTTTGTGCTTCAGTCATCTGCTATTTTCAGTTCAGGCTGCCCGGCGCAAATGGCTGCCAGAAAGTCGATAAAATGCCGCACGCGTGATGACATGCGCCGCCCGGCACCTGTTACCGCATTGATCGGGTAGGGCGATGGTGCATAAGCATCAAGGATGCGTATCACCTCGCCACTTGCCAGTTCGCGGGTGAAAAGCCAACTGGCATGATGGGCGATTCCCAAACCGGCAAGCACCGCACCGCGCACATGTTCGGCATCATTGGTGCGAAAGGCACCCTTGGCATCAAAGGTAACTTGCTCGCCATTTACCAGAAAACCCCAGCCCATAATGTCGCCTTTATAAACATAGCTGATGCAGTGATGCTGGCTTAGCTCATCAAGGTTTTGCGGGGTGCCATGCCGGGAAAAATAGGTGCTTGATGCCAGCGTGATCATGCGCATATCGCCAATATGGCGGGCGATCAGGGCTGAATCCGACAGCCGCCCAATACGAATGGCAACATCAATGCCTTCCTCGATCAGGTCCACATGCCGACCCGATACCTCCATTTCAATCAAAATATCGGGGAAGCGGTCGCGGAATTCCGCCAGCCTGGGAATAATAAACATGCGTCCGAATGCCGGGGAAACCGATACGCGGATCAATCCTGCCGGGGCGGATTGCCCCTCGGTCACCCTTTCTTCAATCAGGTCTATATCCTGCAAAATATCAAGGGTGGCTTCGTAATAGTCCTGTCCGGCGGGCGTAACGGCCAGCACCCGCGAATTACGTTGCAAAAGCTGGATCCCAAGCCGGGCTTCAAGGGCGGCAAGCTGCTTGCTGACGGTTGGCTGGCTGATATTCAAATCTCGCGCCGCCTGCGAAAAGCTGCCGCTTTCAACAACGCGCACGAACATTCGCATGGCATCCAGCTTATCCATTCTCCACCTTTCAATTTCTGCTTACCCGGTCATTCACTTTTCCGGTTTTCATATGCGCGACCAAGCCCGTGATTATTGGGCAGGGAAAGACAGGGCCATCCGATGGCGCAGGGCTGCCCCCAATGCTTTGGCTTATCGTGCTGCCTACCTTGTGACGCTACGTTTCGCAGCATGGATGGCTGCTAAAACAATCATCTTAAATTCTAAAATAGAATAGATGGTATTATAATTCCGTCAATTTCATTCGATATGTGAATGGATATATAGCCGTGGCAGCGCCCAGTCACGGGCTTTGATTTGAAAGGTATTATAATGGCGATCAGGATTTACGGTGACGCGGGCTCGGGCAGCCTGCGCCGTGTAACCACTGCGGCAAAGATCATGGGCATTGATATTGAGCGCGTCAAAATTGACCTGTTCAAAGGCGAAAGTCAGACCGATGCCTTCAAGGCACGCCTTAATCCCCATGGTTTGACACCGGTGCTGGAGGATGAAGACACCATTTTATGGGAGGCATCGGCCATTAACCTTTATCTTGCCAGCAAGGCGGATTCCCCGCTGGTTGGCAGGACAGAGAAAGAACGGTTTCAGGTTTTGCAATGGATGTTCTGGTCGGGTGAGCAATGGCGCACCTTTACCACCACCATTTTTGGCGAGCGTGTTGCAAAACCGGTCATGGGCCAGCCCCAGGACGAAGCCGTGGTTAAATATGCCGAAGACCGTATCCACGGGGCGGCGAAAGTGCTGAACCAGCATCTTGAAGGTCGGAATTTCATGGTTGGCGATGCGCTGACCTTTGCCGATATCGATATTGCAGCACCGTTTTCGCAAATTGACCGGGCAAAGTTTCCATTCGGTGATTATCCACACCTGATGGTCTGGCATAATAATCTTTTGCGTACCATCCCGGCCTGGGCTGAAACAAAAGCCGAGGTCGATGAACGCATGGAAGCCTTCCTGCGCAGCGTGGGTGTGACCCTGTAACACAGCTTTGCGGTGGCTGGTTTCCATTCCGCTATGGGTGGGGATCAGCCACCAATATCCGACGCATGTGTTGGTGAGGGCTATCTGATCAGCTGGTGTTGTTTCGGTCGGGTTTTTCGCGCGAATACTTTCCGGCACCATTGGAAAAACCCCCTCAAATATCGGGTAGCCCTCGCCAGCATGCATCGCTGAGAGTGCTGGATGGTGTCGTCCAGCAGATTGTGGGCCAACCGAAATTTCGGAATTCCAGCATATTTTGGCTTTTTTCCGTAACTCCAAAACTAATTGCGAATAATTTTCATTTTCTTTGTCGGGCAGTCAGCTGTTTCTGCGTCCTTACTATCAAGCCGGATTTCTTTCCCTGCCGTCAGATAGTTTAGGACACCAGAATATGACTTCACCCTTGCCATCGGGTTCTTCGTTTAAATGGGTATTGCTGTTGGGTACGGCCCTGATCCCTGCTATTTCGGTATCTGCCTTTGCCCAGCAAAAACCGGCACTGGCGGCGGATAGCAGCTTGCAATTCAATATCCCCCGCACCGATCTTGTTTCGGCGATTGATCTGTTATCCCAGCAGGTTGACCGTCCCGTTGCGCTGAGTGACGGGGTGAATGGTCATCAGCAGGTGGGGCCTCTTGTCGGGCGTTATAGCCTTGAACAGGCCTTAAACCACCTTTTGGGGGCAAGCGGTATGAGATACCAGCTTGGTAATGGCAGCATCATCATATTGCCCGGCAAACCTGCGACAGATGTGCTGTCTGCGCGCGAAGACGAGGTTCTGAAACTCGACCCGGTGATTATCGTTGCCGATCATATTGACCGTTTCAATGTCGGTGTTTCCTCGGTCAGCAGTGAAATGATCGACCGCATTCAGGCAACAACCGTCCCCGAATTGATGGATGATTTGCCCGGTATCGATATGAACGGCACGGCCCGCCCGCAGGGCCAATCTCTTAATATCTGGGGGTTTGGCGATCAGGAGGATGTTAAAATCCTGCTTGATGGCGCGCAAAAGGATTTCGAGAAATACCGTCAGGGCACGGTTTTTATCGAGCCGGACCTGATCAAGAAAGTTGATGTGCATAAAGGGGCATTTTCGCCGCGCTCCTATGGGGCATTTGGCGGCACGGTGGAGCTTACAACAAAATCGGCGGCCGATATGTTAAAGGAAGGGCAGGATTTTGGGGCTTTCACCAAATTTGGCTATGCGACCAATGGGAATGAAAATACCGAAACCACGGCGGTTTACGGGCAAGACAAGGATGCCGGGATTCAGTTGCTGGTTTCGGGGACCCGCCGGGCGAATAAAAAGTTCCGCACCAGCGATGGGCAGCGTTTGAACCTGTCATCGGGTACCCTTTATAGTGGCCATTTCAAAGGCAGCCTGGACCGGAACGACCATTTTTTTGAAGTGGCCGGGGCGATGTCCGAAAGCGACCGTTTGGCACCCTTTGCCGCAAAGCGCGGCCAGATTGTTCCGTCTGATTATCAGATTGGGCGGTATGGCTATGATCTTGCTCTCGCACGATCCACAGTGGACCGCGAAACCAGCGACCGATCCTTGTCGGGCGAATATACCTATAACCCCGACAGCGATTTGATCAACACCACAGCAAAACTAAGCTGGTCGCGCACCCGGCAGCGTGATGACCGTCTGATTGATGATATGTTTGTCAGCCTGGGGTTGGGCGGCAACATTAACTGGCTGACCTATGACACTTATACCGCCGATCTTTATAACCAGTCGGACTATGAACTGTTCGGGCTTGATAACAGTTTCACTTATGGGGTTCAGTATAAATATCAGGACCGTGACAGTTGGGCCTATGATCGGTTTAATGCGAAAAAGGCCGACTATAATTATGGATATTTGCAGCCTTATAATATTCCCTCGGGCAATCAGTCCATCTATTCCGGGTGGGGGGAATATAGCGTTGATTTTGGCCATGGCATCGAACTGACACCGGGTTTGCGATATGATTATATTGTCAGCCAAGGGGTGCCCAATGCAGGCAGTCGTTATAACAATCCTGCTGTCGGGCATGATTATGGTCAGGAAACCTATAGCGGGTTTTCGCCGTCGGTGAATGTCTTTTACAAAATGAACCCGAATTATACCTTGTTTGGCGACTGGGCCTATAAGTTGCGCGCCCCGCTGGTGGACGAAATTTATACGGTGGGCAGCAGCCGGGCGACATCCAACCAGCTAAATGTGGAGCGGGTAAATTCAAAGCGGATCGGTTTGGCGACCCGTTTTGATAACGTGATGCAGGACAAGGACGTGGTTCATACCCGCCTGTCGGTATTTCGCAATGATGTGAAGGACAATATCCAGGTTCTGTTTGGCAGCCCGAATATTGCCCGATATGGAGATAATGCGCCGTCTTATGCCAATTTGCCGGGTTATTATACCCAGGGGATCGAGGCGGAGTTTTACTATGACAGCCCGGGTGTTTTTGGCGGGGCGACTTTTTCCGTAATGGAAGGTGAACATAACGGCTCGATCCGTGATACAGAGGCCGCCGATCAGCCGGTTTATGACATTGCGCCGATGAAACTGGTGACGACACTGGGCTACAAGATTGCGCCCTATGACCTGTCGCTGGGCTGGAAAGGCAAGTTTGTCAAACGTCAGACAGATGTTCCTGACGATGCCGTTTTCCCCTATTCGCCTTATCCGGCCAGTGCGGGTTATGCCTTGCATGATATTTTTGTCAGCTGGTCCCCCGATGACGGAGCCTTTTACGGGGCCGAGGCAAACTTCACCATTCAGAACGTCTTTGACAGCTATTATCAACCCTATCTGGGCGTGTTTCCGGGCAAGGGGCGCAACTTTAAATTCTCGCTGAGTTACAAGTTGTGATTTATCGGTAATCGCCAATAAAAAAGACCGGGGCGGCAAAACCCCGGTCTTCTTTTTGTCTGGATAACGGAGGGTGTTCAGACCGCTCCGTTGGGGTCGTTAAGGATAATCCTTATTGACCACCACCAAGCGAGTGAACATAAACCGCCAGCATTTTGATGGTTTCGTCACTAAGCTTGCCTTCCCAGGCTGGCATCACGCCGCGACGGGCATTGGTGACCGTTGCTGTGATGGTGGCCTGGTCGCCGCCATACAGCCAGATATTATCGGTCAGGTTCGGCGCACCCATTTCGGTGATGCCTTTGCCGTTATCGCCGTGGCAGGCCGCACAGTTATCAGCAAAGATTTCTGTTCCGCGTGCGGCGGCGGCAGGGTCGGTTTCCCGGCCACCAAAGGACATGACATGTTGCACGACGTCGTTGATTTCATCGTGCGACAGGATGCCATCCTTGCCAAAGGCAGGCATATCATTGAAGCGGGTATCTTCGTTTTGCGACCAGCGAACACCGACATGAAGGGTCTGCGAGATATCGTCAAGCGTGCCCCCCCACAGCCAGTCATCGTCCTGGAGCGACGGGAAGCCGGTATTGCCAACCCCGCCCGTGCCGTGGCACGGGGCGCAGTTTTCAGCAAATACAGCCTTGCCACCTGCCATCGAGAAATTGAGAAGTTCCGAATCGTTGGCAATCTGGTCAACATCCAGTGCTGCGAGGCGTGCCATATAAGGCGCGCGTTCGGCAGTTACATTTGCCATCGTTTCTTCAATTTTCGACCGTTCGGTAACGTTGAACATACCCTTCAAATAGCCGTGTGCGGTTGGAAAGGATGGGTAAACCACCCAATAACCGATCGACCAGATGATGCAGACCCAAAAGACATAGACCCACCAGGACGGGAGCGGCGTGTTCAATTCCTTGATGCCGTCCCAATCATGGCCAGTTGTCTCGCGGCCGGTAACATTGTCTTTTTCGACATGCGTCGACATAGCTCGGTTCTCCCTCGTCCTAGTCCTTGAACGGGATCTGGGCATGGTCTTCAAAGTCTTTTTGCCGTTTTTTGCTTGGCCACATGACGAAAGCAATAATCACAGCAAAGAAAACCATCAGCCACAGACCCCACAAGGGCCGGAGAAAATCAGCGAGTGCGGAAAAAAATTCCATAATTCGCGTCCTTGTCTCAGCGCAGATTCATGCTTGGGTTGTAGGTGGTGAAGTCCACCATCCGTCCCAGAATTTGCAAATACGCAATCAGGGCATCCATCTCGGTCAGCTTATCCGGATTGCCGTCAAAATCCCCGGTGGCGGCATTCGGATAGCGGGCGAGGAAATCGTCGTAATCCTCGTCTGCGGTGGCCTGAAGATGAAGGTCCGCAACGGCGTCCTTGATCTGTTCATCGGTGTAGGGAACGCCGACCATGCGCAACGTTTGAAGATGTTGTGCAACGTCGTCGAACTTCAGTTCCTTTTTCGCAAGGAACGGATAGCCCGGCATGATCGATTCTGGCACGACTGAACGCGGATCTTCAAGGTGGGCAACATGCCAGGCATTGGAATATTTGCTGCCGACACGTGCCAGATCCGGCCCTGTACGCTTGGAACCCCACTGGAACGGATGGTCATACATCGACTCTGCAGCCAGGCTGTAATGGCCATAACGTTCCACTTCGTCACGGAACGGACGGATCATCTGCGAATGGCAGTTATAGCAACCTTCGCGGAGATAGATGTTCCGGCCTGCCTGTTCCAGCGGCGTGTAGGGACGAACACCTTCGACCTTCTCGATCGTCTGTTCCATCGTGAACAACGGAACGATTTCAACAATCCCGCCGACGATGATGGTCAGAAAAATACCGAGAATAAGGAAGAAAACATTCTTCTCGAGGAAGTGGTGTTTTTTAAGAAGCATTTTCCATCCCTCCTTACTGGACCGCTGCCGGGGCGCTGACCCCGATCGGTGCTTCCCGACGGACATCACCACGGATCGTCTTGTAGACGTTCCAGACCATCAGGAAGGAACCCAGCAGGAACAGGGCGCCACCGGTGGCACGGATGATGTAGTAGGGATGCATGGCTTCAACGGTTTCGATGAAGGAATACTGAAGGAAACCAAGCTGATCGTGGGCACGCCACATCAGGCCCTGCATGATACCCGATACCCACATCGAGGTGATGTAGAGAACGATACCAATGGTGCCAAGCCAGAAGTGATAGGCAACCAGACGCATGGAATACAGGCGTTCACGATTCCACAGAACCGGGATCAGGAAGTAGATCGCACCAAAGGTAATGAATGCAACCCAGCCCAAAGCGCCAGAGTGAACGTGACCGATTGTCCAGTCGGTATAGTGCGACAAACCGTTAACCGCTTTGATCGACATGACCGGGCCTTCAAAGGTCGACATGCCATAGAAACCAACAGCGGCAACCATGAAACGCAGAACCGGATCGGTACGCAGTTTGTCCCAGGCCCCTGAAAGGGTCATCAGACCGTTGATCATACCACCCCAGGACGGCATCCACAGCATGATCGAGAAGGTCATACCAAGGGTTTGCGCCCAGTCGGGCAGGGCCGTGTAGTGCAGATGGTGCGGACCAGCCCAGATATAAAGGAAAATCAGCGCCCAGAAGTGAATGATCGACAGGCGGTAGGAATAAACCGGACGTTCGGCGCGCTTGGGAATGAAGTAGTACATCATGCCCAGGAAGCCAGCCGTCAGGAAGAAGCCCACGGCGTTATGGCCATACCACCACTGGGTCAGGGCATCCTGAACACCAGAAAACAGCGAATAGGATTTGGCGCCGAAAAACGAAACCGGGATCGCCAGATTGTTCCCCAGATGCAACATCGCGATGGTCACGATGAAGGCCAGGTAGAACCAGTTGGCCACATAAATGTGCGGTTCCTGGCGTTTCAGCAAGGTTCCGACAAAGATGGCCAGATAGCAAACCCAGACGATGGTCAGCCAAATGTCAACGAACCACTCCGGTTCGGCATATTCGCGGCCCTGGGTGATGCCCAGCACATAGCCGATAGCGGCCATGACGATGAACAACTGATAGCCCCAGAAAACGAAGGCAGGCAGGGCCTTGCCACCGAACAGGCTGGCGCGACAAGTACGCTGTACGACATAAAACGATGTCGCCAGCAGCGCATTGCCGCCAAATGCAAAAACAACTGCCGAGGTGTGAAGCGGGCGCAAACGCCCGAAATTCAGATACTCGATGTTGAAGTTCAATGCGGGAAACGCCAACTGCCAAGCGATAAGATCACCTGCCAGAAAGCCGACGACGCCCCAAAAGACAGTCGCCAGCGCGCCCCAGCGCACTACGTCCATATTGTAGTCAACGGCGGACGAAGCCGTCTGTGCCATGCTCCCCTGGCTCATTCTCGACTCCCGTTTGCGTGTGCGGGTGGATTGCCGCTTGGGGCCGGCAATCCGAACAGCCCTGGCGGCATCCTGCAATGACCTTGTCATCCCCCGTGCCGCCGACGATTAAAACTTCCGGTTCAACCTGTGATCGTCATTCAGACATACCACATAGTTCAAACAAAACGCATATAAACATAGATTTCCGCTAATATTGGCACATTTCGTTCGCCCTACATTGATTGTTATCAATGATGGGGCGTTTAACGTTATGCGCGAAATAAAACCGGTGACCTTGCTGTCGCGTCGGAATGTTTTGTCGCAGTAATGCTTATGCCTTGTTATTGGGGCGGTTGTTGTTGATGCACATCAACGCTGACCCGTTTTCTTTACGTCATGATCGGCGTATAAATTCGGGAAAACCATCATGTTGAATACCTATAGCGCACGCCCCCTAACCGTCGGGGTCGCAGATATGACCTATCCTTTGGTCCAGATGACCGAAGCCGGGATGACCTTGCAAAAATGGCAGGATTTCGTCGCTGACTACGTTTGTGCAGATGATCCGGTCGCTGAGAGCTTATGGCTTCGTGATAAGGGAATCGTCATTGTCTGCAATGAACGTGGCTATGTTCACGGGTTGTTTTCGTATGAAGTTCGTACCGACATCAGCATCGGGCCGGTTCTACATGTTGATAATGTAAAAGCTGTGGAAATTGTCGCGCGGGGACATGTTCTTAATTGTATGCGCGAGGCAATGGACCGGTTGTTACGGCTGCACGGCTGTGCGGCAACATATGTTGCGGTGGATGAACCTAATATGCGGTTGAAATCGTTTTTTTCAGATGCCGGTTATGTCCCCCGCAAAATCCGCTATTGCGCCCCGGCATCAAAGCCGTGATGCTGTCAGGCTGTAGTCGCTTTTTTACAGCCGGTAGCGAAACGGATATGAACGGAATTTCCTTTACCAAGATGCATGGCCTGGGCAACGATTTTGTCGTCTTTGACGGACGGCGCGATTCGGTTGTTCTGGACATGGACGATGCCACCGCCGCCCGCATTGCGGATCGTAAAACCGGGGTGGGCTGTGACCAGCTTATTGTCATTGAACCATCGCGTGATGACGACGCCGATGCCTTTATGCGCATTCGCAACAATGATGGCAGCGAAGTTGCTGCCTGTGGCAATGCCACGCGCTGTGTGGCCGATGTGCTGATGGGCGAACTGAACCGTCGCGATGTGACGGTGCAAACCGTTGCCGGGCTGCTCGAAGCGCGCGGGCTTGCCGATGGCCAGGTTGCCGTTGATATGGGTCCGGCCTGGCTGGACTGGCGCGAAATTCCATTGCTTAAGGCTGTTGATACCAACCACATTCCGGTTTCGGTCGGACCGCTATCTGACGCGGTTGGTGTCAGTGTGGGCAACCCCCATGCCGTGTTTTTTGTTGACGATGCCGAAAGCATCGATCTGGAAAAATACGGCCCGGTTCTGGAGCATCACGATATGTTTCCCGAACGCGCCAATATCGAAGTCTGCCATTTGATGGCGGAAAATCGCATTCGGATGCGGGTGTGGGAACGCGGTGTGGGCATTACCCGTGCGTGCGGCACCGGTGCCTGTGCGGTTGGGGTTGCCGCCGCGCGCCGCGGCCTGACCGGGCGCACTGTCGAGGTTGTTCTCGATGGCGGCGTTCTGGGCATTGAATGGTTGGCCGATGATCATGTGCTGATGACCGGTCCGGTTGCCACCAGTTTTTCCGGTATTCTCCATCCTTCCCTTTTTGGTGTTCATTGATCCGGTTTTCGCTTCGGGCTTGCACCGGGCTTGCAGATCGGCCAAAAAAGGTTCCCGATGATCGCGCCGCTGTTCTGGCGGCTGTTTCCGGTTTTGGGGCATGGTTTCATTGCCCCGCCGGGGCTTGTTAAACGCAAAGGCAGGTTCTGATAATGGCTGATTTCAATACGCTTGACGGTGTTTCTGTCGCAGGCAAGCGCGTGTTGCTGCGTGCCGACCTTAATGTTCCGATGAAAGATGGCGTCGTAACCGATACCACCCGCATTGACCGGACGGTGCCGGGCCTGATTGAGCTGGCCGATGCCGGAGCGCGCCTGGTGGTTATCACCCATTTTGGCCGCCCCAAAGGCCAGCGCGTTGCCGAAATGTCATTAAAGCCGGTGGCCGATGCCCTGGCAAAACAGTTGGGCCGCCCGGTTATTTTCGCCGATGACTGCATTGGTCAGGCTGCCGCCGATGTCGTAAACGGGTTAAAGGACGGCGACATCGCCCTTCTGGAAAACCTGCGTTACCATGCCGAAGAAGAAAAGAATGATCCTGCTTTTGTCGAAGAACTGACAAAGCTGGGCGATCTTTTTGTCAATGATGCCTTTTCCTGTGCGCACCGCGCCCATGCCTCGACCGAAGGGCTGGCGCGCAAATTGCCCGCTTATGCCGGGCGGCTAATGCAGATCGAACTTGAAGCCCTTGGCAAGGCGCTTGAGGCCCCCAAACACCCGGTTATGGCGATTGTCGGCGGGGCCAAAATTTCGACCAAGCTGGACCTTCTAGGCAATCTGGTGGAACGGGTTGACCAGCTGGTGATTGGCGGCGGTATGGCCAACACGTTTTTGGCGGCCAAGGGTGTTGATGTGGGGAAATCCCTGTGCGAGCATGACTTGCTGGCAACCGCCCGCGAAATTTTCGCCAAGGCCGAAGCCGCCAATTGCGAAATCGTGTTGCCGGTCGATGGTCTGGTTGCCAGGGAATTCAAGGAACATGCTGATTATGTTGTTTCGGATCTGAAAGCGATAGATGCCGATGGCATGATTTTGGATGCAGGCCCGGAAACGATTGCGGATTTGAACAAGCGCCTGGAAAGCTGTGAAACACTGGTGTGGAACGGCCCGCTGGGGGCGTTTGAGATTGTCCCGTTTGACACAGCGACCGTTTCGGTTGCCCAACACGCGGCCAAATTGACCAAGGCTGGCAAGTTGCTGTCTGTCGCCGGTGGTGGCGATACAGTTTCTGCCCTGCGTCATGCTGGTGTGGATGGCGATTTTTCTTATGTATCGACGGCAGGCGGTGCCTTTCTGGAATGGCTGGAAGGCAAGGTTTTGCCTGGTGTGGCCGCCTTGCACCAGGACTGATCCCGGCAGCTGCCCGAACCGGCTTGTCAGCCAGACTGTTGCGTCGGATGATGCCCTGAATGATAAAACCCTCGCCGGTAAAATCTGGCGAGGGTTTTATGTGTTCGGGCGGTTTCCAGTATTGCGATTCACAAAAGGTATAGGTCAAACAATAGGCGCTGTTTGGGGATGATACGGGGTTTGGTGCTGTTTTGAACTGCCGCGCAAGCCGTTATTCCTTGCGGGGTTTGCTAATGTTGCCCTGCACAAAATTAGCAAAATTTTGCAATTTTGGCTCCCATGGGCAGGGTGTCATATTGTTGCCATGTTCTAGCCAAAGGTTGGGGGTGTTAACCCTTCCTGGTTTTGTCACAGCATGGACGTTTGTCACAATGACTGGTCATGACAGCCGATTTCATCACTGCCCGCTCGTTACACCTATTCCCCCGCCTTCGTAACGGGCAGGTTTCTTGAATTTCAGCAAAAAGCTGGCATGTGTCGCTCTCCCCGCGATGCGTGAATAATTGCATGTGTCCCATCTCGTTCAAAAATCCCGTTTACGGAACTAACAGATGATCAAACTGGAGCATCTGACGCGCTGCTATGGTGATTTCATAGCGGTGGACGACGTCAGTTTTAAAATAGAGCACGGCGAGATCGTCGGTTTGCTGGGCCATAATGGTGCCGGGAAAACCACGATCATGAAAATGATTACCGGCTATCTGGAGCCGACTTCGGGCAAAATTGCCATTGACGATCTGGAGGTCGGGCGTGATACCCGCGCCATTCAGAAACGCATTGGGTATTTGCCGGAAAACTGCCCGGTCTGGCCGGAAATGACAGTCATCGACTATCTCGATTATCAGGCCAGCCTGCATGGTGTGCCTGCCGACAAACGCCCGGCTGCGGTGGCAAGTGCCATTCGCCGTACCGTTCTTGACGTTAAGGCAACCGCCACCATTCAAACCCTGTCGCGTGGGTATCGCCAGCGTGTTGGTGTGGCACAGGCGATTTTGCATAACCCCGATATCATCATTCTTGATGAACCCACCAACGGCCTTGATCCCACCCAGATCCGCCATATGCGCGATTTGATCGCCGATCTGGCAAAATCCGCCACCGTGATTGTTTCCACCCATATTTTGCAGGAAGTACAGGCCGTTTGCGAACGTGCGCTGATCATGCGGGCGGGCAAACTGGTGGTCGATGCCCGCATTGATGAATTGCAGGAATCGGGTGGTTTGCTGGTCACCGTAGACCGCGATGCGCAACAGGCCTTTTCAACCGTTCCTGAAATCACCGGCATTGTCAGCCATTCGCAAGAAGGCGGTCGCCATCATTACCGGCTGCAAGCCAGCAATGATGCCGCCCCGGTCATTGCCCAGGCCCTGAGCCGCGACGGCGTGCTGCTTTATGCCCTGCAACCGCAACGCCGCGATCTGGAAACCATTTTCGCCGAGGTCAATGAGGAGGTGGTCAATGGCTGACATCCTGCGTATTTCCCGCAAGGAATTTCGGGGGTTTTTCGCAACCCCGGCCGCCTATCTGTTTATTGGTGCGTTTCTGGCGGTAAATCTGTTTGTGTTTTTCTGGGTTGAAACCTTTTTCGCCCGCAACATTGCCGACGTGCAGCCATTGTTTAAATGGATGCCGGTATTACTGATTTTTCTGGTTTCGGCCCTAACCATGCGGGCCTGGTCCGAAGAACGCCGGGCAGGCACGCTTGAAACCCTGCTTACCGCGCCGGTCCGGCCAATTTCGCTGGTGCTGGGCAAGTTTTTGGCCGCGATGCTACTGGTGGTTTTGGCACTGGTGCTTACCCTGCCATTGCCCGTCACAGTGTCTATTCTTGGCCCGCTGGACTGGGGGCCGGTGATGGGCGGCTATGTTGCAACGCTGTTTTTGGCCGCGTCCTATATCGCCATCGGCCTTTACATGAGCGGTCGCACCGATAACCCGATTGTCGCCCTGATCCTCACAGCCCTTGTTTGCGGTGTTTTTTACCTGATCGGGTCTGATACGCTGACATCGCTGTTTGGTGATAAAGTTGGCGGTTTACTGGCGGCCCTTGGCACCGGCACCCGGTTCCAGTCAATTACGCGCGGTGTTCTCGATCTGCGGGATCTTTATTATTACCTGTCCATCGTGGGGGTGTTTTTAACGCTGAACCTGTTCAGCCTTGAAAAACTGCGCTGGCATGGCAATCCGGCCAGCAACAAACATCGTTTGTGGGGGGCGGTTGCCACCCTGTTTGTGCTGAACTTTATCGCGGCCAATTTCTGGCTGGCCCCGATTACGGCGGCCCGTGCGGATATGACCCGCCAGCATATTTATTCGCTGTCATCCTCGACCAAACAGGAACTGCAACATCTGGCCGAACCGTTGGTGATCCGCGCTTATTTCTCGCCGCGCACCCATCCGTTGCTCGCCCCTCTGGTCCCCCGGATAAAGGATTTGCTGGCGGAATATCAGGTGGCATCAAAAGGGCATGTCCGGGTTGAATTTATCGACCCCACAGCCGACCCCGACAAGGAACAGGAAGCTGCCTCGAAATACGGTATTCGTCCGGTGCCGTTCCAGACCAACAGCCGCTATCAGTCGTCGGTTGTGAATTCCTATTTCGATGTTGTTGTTGCCTATGGTGATCAGTTTGAGACCCTGACTTATGGCGATTTGATCGAGGTGAAAACCCAGGGTGAAGGCGACATTAATGTTGGCCTTAAAAACCCGGAATATGAAATCAGCCGCACCATTCGCAAGCTGGTTAATCAGTATCAGGCCGGCGGCAACCCGTTTGAAAACATGACCCGGCCGGTCACGTTTGAAGGCTTTATTTCGCCAGGTGACAAACTGCCCGACCAGTTGCAGAAATTTCGCAAAACGCTGGATGACGTTTTAAAGGATTATAAAAAGCAGGCAGGCGACAAGTTCAACGTTGCCTTTCAGGACCCCGACGCCAATGACGGGGCGCTGGCAACCCGGTTGCAAGATGATTATGGCTTTGGCCCGCAAGTGGCCAGCCTGATGAACCCGCAACCGTTCTGGTTTTACATGATGCTGAAAAGCGGCAAGGACGAGGTGCAGGTGCCGCTGCCTGAAACCACCGACAAGGCTGCGCTGAAACGATCGATCGATTCGGCCCTGCATCGTATGGCACCGGGCTTTTTGAAAACCATCGCCCTGATGAAACCGGCATCCCCCCCGCCCAGCCCCTATATGCAGCAGGCCCCGGGCCCGCAATATACCGAACTTTACAAAACCCTGTCGGAAAACGCCCGTGTGGTGGAAACCGATTTGAAAGACGGCCATGTGCCCGAAGCAGCCGATTTGCTGATGGTGCTGGACCCGGTTAACCTGGACGACAAACAGCGTTTTGCCATTGACCAGTTCCTGATGCGCGGTGGCAGTGTGGTGATGGCAACATCGCCGTATGATATCAGCATCACCAACACCCTTGCGGCCAAAAAGGTCAGCTCTGGCCTGAAAGACTGGCTTGCCAGTTATGGGGTGACAATCGATGACAAAATGGTGCTGGACCCTCAAAATGCGTCTTTGCCGGTGCCGGTTGAACGTAAAATTGGCGGGATGACCGTTCAGCAAATCAGCATGATGCCTTATCCGCATTTCCCCGATTTGCGCGGCGATCAGTTAAATGGCGATAACCCGGTTACTGCCGGGCTGGACCAGCTAACCTTGGACTGGGCATCGCCGGTTACGGTCGATCCTGCCAAAAACAAGGATCGGACGGTCACAGAACTTCTGCATAGCTCCTCAAAAAGCTGGTTGTCGGACAGCACCGACATTCTGCCCGATTACAAAGCCCACCCTGATACCGGCTTTGCTGTTGCGGGAAGCCGTGGATCGCATGATCTGGCGGTCGCGATTGAAGGGCAGTTCAAATCCTTTTATGCCGGTAAAGACTCGCCGCTTTTGGCCGATGCTGCCAAAGACGCCGACAAAAACGGTGCGAAAAAGAACGACGCTGCGACGGCCAAAAAGGACGACGACAAAAACGTCCAGATTGGCGGTGTGATTGATCGTTCGCCGTCTTCCGCCCGTCTGGTTCTGGTGGGGTCCAACAGCTTTGCCGATGATACCTCGTTAAGCCTTGCTTCGCGCGGGATGGGCACGCGTTACACGGCCCCGTTGGAGTTTATGCAAAATGTGGTCGATTGGTCGCTTGAAGATCAGTCTTTGCTGGCCTTGCGCGGACGGACCCAGTTTGCCCGGACCCTTGTTCCAACATCCGAAGGTTCTGAACAGATGTGGGAATATCTGAATTACGGTATTGCCCTGTTCGGTCTTCTGGCCGTGTGGGGCTGGCGTCGCCGGGTGGCGGCAGCCGAACGCAAACACTACCAGCGCATTCTTCAGGAGGTCTGAAATTATGAAACGGACCATTCAGATATTGGTGCTGTTATTTATCGTCCAGGTCGGGTTCGCCATTGGTATTAATTTTTACCAGCCGCAAAACAGCGACAGCACTGGAAATGACAAACTTGTCGCTGCCAAAACCGATAACATCGACCATGTCACGATTGAGGATTCAGACGGTGCCAAGGTTGTGCTGGTGAAAACCGGCAAGGACTGGAAATTGCCCGATCAAAGCAATTTCCCGGCTGACAGCAATAAAGTTGACGGATTGATCAGTAAACTTTCGGGACTTCATGAAGGTTTGCCAATCGCAACATCCAGTGGCGCTGTAAAACGGTTTAAACTGGCCAAAGATGATTTTGAACGTCGCATTACCCTTGCCAAGGGGGATGCAACAAAGGCTGTGCTGTATTTTGGCACATCGCAGGGCACCCATCAAATTCATGCCCGCCGCGATGACCAGAACGAAGTCTATGCCGTAACCATGGGCAGTTATGACGCCCCGGCCAAGGCAGATGACTGGATCGACAGCACCGCTTTGCAAATATCGGCGGACGATATTGTGAAAATGGATGTCGATGGCTTGTCGCTGGTGGCAAACAAGGCACCTGTTGCCAAAACCACCGACGCAACAAGCGCTGACAAGGATGCGGCTTCGGCGGCGGCCAAACCGGCTGCCGGTGAAAATGCCGATATGGCAGACCAGGACAAAGCCGATACCAAAACGGTGTGGGAGATTGCCAATGCGGCCCCGGACCAGAAACTTCAGCCTGCTGCGGCCTCAATATTGGCGGCAATGGTGGCAAAGGTTCGGATTTCATCGGTACTGGGCACCGATGCCAAACCCGAATACGGCATGGATCAGCCGGTGTTGAAACTGTCCCTGACGATCAAGGGCAAGGATCAGCCGGTTGAGTATCTGATTGGCAAAGGCGATGGCAAGGACGGGGATTACACCCTGAAACTGTCCGCGCGGCCGGAATATTTCCGCATTGCGGGCTATACCGGCAAACAGTTGGTGCAACATGCCGATGCATCAGCCTTGCTGGTGGGCAAAAAGGCAGATGCCCCCGCTGCATCCGCGACACCGGCCGCGCCCGCAGGTGCCAAGGCCGTGAACTGAACCGACAGGCTTTTGTAAGTCTGATTAATTTGAACGACAAAGGCCCGGCATTTTATGTGCCGGGCCTTTGTTATTTAAATGATTTAAAACAGAAATATCGAATTTCGCTGTTACGATGCGGTACTGTTGTCGCTGGACCCGGATTCGGAATTGTCTGTATCTGGTATTGTTTTGATCGCAATATCGGCGGATGTGGTTTGATCGGGCAGGCTTTTTTCGGCTGTGGTGTCAATAATGGCGACCCGGTCGGCCAGAAACGCGCCGTATCCGGCATCCATCA
Source organism: uncultured Thalassospira sp. (assembly GCF_963976115.1). GTDB lineage: Bacteria > Pseudomonadota > Alphaproteobacteria > Rhodospirillales > Thalassospiraceae > Thalassospira. The sequence goes on along the minus strand of NZ_CAXBJJ010000006.1, from coordinate 178,337 downwards.
TTGCGGCAAGTTCAATATAGACACTAAACAACCGTGATAATGTGTCGGTTTCTTCGGGTTCGAGAATCGCCAGAAGCTCGGCACTGCGGGCTTGCCCGGTTTCAAAATGTTCCCATGCCTTTTCCAGCATGAAGGTGCCCATCACATTTAGGGCATCGTAATTTTGCTGGCCAATGGCATTGCGAATTTCGCCAATGCTGATGTCGGCGGCGAGCAGAATTTCGCCGGGAATGGTCACCAGCCGGTCGGGGCCTTTGATATCAATCGGCAGGTCGCGCAGGATGTGGATGACATAACAAAAAATCGCCATGTCGCGGGCATGATAGAGCGGCGATGCGGTTAAATTGGAAACATACCCGATTTCCTCGTCATAGCGGGCCGAGAGCAGATAAACGAAAATCGATGCCGGGGCGGCGGTGGCCCCTTCGCAATAGCCAATAAAATCGTCCCATTCATCGAGCGGGTCTTCGGCGACATCCTTGCGCAGCGCATCGGCCAGTTTAACCCACGGGTCCACCGATAAATCGCTTTCGCCCAACGTCAGGGTCAGCGCGTCATAGACCGGGCCGGGCAAGGGGCCAACATCGGGCCACGGGTTGTCGGCCATGACTTTGGCGGCTTCGATCTGGTCTTGCCAGCGGTCGATCATGTCAAAGGTGTCATCGCGCAGGTTATCGCGTTCGGCATCGGATTTTTCCAAAAATCCGTCATCAACGATATCGTCAATCACCCGCATAGAGGCATAAGCCGCCAGAAAGAACCGCTGTCGCGCACTGTTCAGGCGCATGGCGGCCCGATACAGATTGGCATTTTTGGCCGCAGCCAGTTCCTTGCAAGCGAGAAACGGATCTTGAGAAGAACCGGAAAAAGGCGAAGATGACACGGTCATTTATTTTCCAGGGCTTGCCGTCATTCTAAAACCAAAGGCAGGTATTTTGCCCGGCCTTTGCAGAGTGCATTAAAAATGCTGCTATGGGCAACATGCAACCTCGTTGCGGTACTGGCAAGAGATCACCCGCATCCGAACGCAATTTTCGCGAAAATTGATGATTTATGCCTTAAAATTGTAGCCGATAGCCCGCCGTAAGACCCAGCATGGCATCAAACCGGTCGTTCGAGCTTCCGCTGGAGGACGATGTCAACTCGCTGGTCAACCGGCCATGAATGCCGACCCATAAATCCTCGAACGGCATATAGGACAGGCTGGCGGCAAGCCCGGCGCTGTCTGATCCCTGCCCGGAGCCGAAGCCGACACTTGAAATGCCGGTGTCATTGCGCAGGGTTGGCGTGACGAGATAATCTTCGTTATCGCTTGATGATGATCCGATATGATGACCAAGCGATCCGTTAAGTTCGACGACCGGGCCAAAGGCAAAACCAACAGCACGATTTGGCGAATAGCCAATGCCAAACTGCGCGGCAAGGCCGTTATTTGCGGTTTGATTGCTATTTGCTTCAAACCACATCAATCCGGCCTGGTTGTTGTCATTCGGGTTGGATTTGCTGCCGGGCAGGGTCAGGACCACGCCGTGGCTGCGGCTGGGCGCACTGCTGAAATAGGTGTCAAAACCATTGCGTCCGGGGCCAGGTAAAATACCCTGCACCAGATAGCCTGATATTTGGCTGGATGTTTCCGTTGGCGCTGCTGCAACCGCCATGTCGGTTTCACTAACGGCCTGTTGCGCGCAAGCACCAAACGGAAAAGCGGCGCAGAGCATCGAAATGCCGCCGATCAGTCCCGTTTTTAGATATTGCTGCGTTTTCATCGCCGTTGTTCCCGTCTTGATCACGTCAGTACCGTCTGCAGCGTTCAATTTGTGACATCGATAAATCGACTGTCATGGATATGAACATTTGCAGGCACTGCAAAGGACGCCCTTGAAAGAAAAATTCTGCATCTTTGGACCGACGCGCAAGTGGCGACGGGATGCGGTTTTTTGTTTGCGTGTCAGGCTCGGCAATATGGTCATTTCGGCGCAAAAGGCTAGCTGACTTATTGCATGGCAACCATTCCCTGCCGGTTTTCCAGCTTTTTCAGGATGGTTCCAGTGTGCAGATCAAAGTGGTTTATGTGTGACCAGTCTAACTTTTTAAGAATATTTTAACAGAATTGACTTGGGCCTTCGTATTCAGATAGGGCGCATGACCGCAGTTTTCCAGAGAAAGCACCGCCATATCGGGTCTGGCATCCTGCATTTTTTTCACAATTGTTTCCGGTACCAGGTCAGATTGCGCGCCGCTAAACAATGTGACCGGGCAGGACAGGCGGTTAAACATATCCCAGCCGTCATAATCGTCGATCTGGTCGCGAAAAACCGCCATCACGCGCGGGTCGTAATGCATGGCATATTTGCCATTGGGCAGGCGACGAGTCGAATTCAGGGCCAGTTCGGCCCATTCGGCATCATTTTCCAGGCCGAACGGGGCATAAATGGTCCGCAAGATGGCATCTATCTCGGCGATGCTGGTAAATTCCGGCGTGCCACCGACATAGGATTTGATTCGGTCGACGGCATCCTGTGCCAGTTCGGGGCCGATATCGTTCAACAATATTCGGCTGATGCGTTTTGGTGCCACGTCGGCAACCACCAGGCCGACAATGCCGCCCATGGATGTGCCGATCCAACTGCACTGGTCGATATTGAAATGGTCCAGCATCTCCATCAGCTGGGCGGCGTAAAAGCCCGGTACATATTCCTGATCCGGGTTTTGCGCCCAGGCGGAATAACCCCGGCCCAGAATATCGGGACACAGGATAAAATAATCATCGGCCAACTGGCGGGCAACAATGTCAAAATCGGTCGATAGGCGGGCCAGGCCATGCACCATGATGATGGCAGGTTTACCCGGTGTGCCCCACTGGCGAATGCGGGTTTCGTATCCACACAGATTGACGAAAACATCACGCACCACCCGGCCCGGAGTCGGTGTTTGTGCATCTTGTGTCGCGACGATATCTGACATTTTAAAACCTGTGGTGATTGTTGCGGGCCGGTCGGCGCGATACGGCCCGTGCCCTGTTGCCGGTTGCGATAAACCGTCGTCACGAAAGGTGTTTCGGGGGCGATGGTGCTCTGGCAGCCGATGTTACCATCCGGGGTCGGCTATTTTGATCCGTGATCATGACAGTTGAAGCAGCCCGTGCCAATGGTCCACATGTCATAATTTCGTGACGGGTGCGATCCGGGCTTTTGTTTGTCAGGCGTTGCGGCGGGAAGGGGGCGGGCTTTTGTCTTCGTCAGTCATGGGCTGCTGCGAACTCAACCATTAAATGTTGCAGGTCGTCTATGGAGGGGAATTCGTCATAGCGATGGTGCGCCGGGGTCTGCACCCAGGGGAGTTTATTGTTTGTCATCGTTTCGATAAACGGCGTCGACCACTGGTTGTTTTCAAGCAGGGTGGGGCGGACATTAACGAATGCATCAAACCCGTCGATGCGGGTGAACATCCACGTCATGCAGTTGGGGCAAAAATAATGATGCTGTTGCGGTCCATGAAGCCCGCCAATCACCGGGTCGCCTTGGGTTACCCTAAAGGCATCGCCCGGGATCATGGCGGTCAACGAAAATGCGCTGCTGCTCATGCTTTGGCAGCCCGCACAATGGCAGGCGGCAGTCAGTAACGGAGGGGCACTGATTTCAAACCGAACCTGCCCGCAACGGCAACGCCCGGTAAGGGTGCTTTTTGTCAGTGTCATATCCTTGCCCTTTTGATTGGCGTTATTTTGCGTGGCGATGTTCATTTCCCGCATCGGCAGCGGGCATAATGATGCTGGTAACCAGGGTGTTCAGGCTTTGCTGGCAACAATGAACAGGCGGTTAAACGGAAACAGGGTAAGGCCATCGGGCCGGGCCGGATAAACCTGTTTTAGCCTGGTTTTGTAATGGTCGCAAAAGGCCGCCCGTGCGTCATCGTCGGGCAGGTTGGCCAGAACCGGACGCAGGGCGGTTGCAAAAACCCAGTTGAAAACCGGGTCTTCCCCGCGCAGAACATGACAATATTGGGTTTGCCATAAATCAACATTGTTACAATGGGGGACCAAAACATCGAAATAGTCGCCCGGCCGCATAATTTTAAGCTGGTCCTGTGCGGCTGAGACTTCTTTTTCCCATTTTTCTCCGGCTTCGGCGATCAACTGATGGCTGGGTGCCAGGAAATTGTTGGGGACCTGCAAGGCGATTAATCCGCCGGGTTTTACAAAGCTGCACAGGCGCGGCAACAGGTTCGCATGGCCGGGGACCCATTGCAGGGCAGCATTGGAAAACAGCAGGTCAACCGGGGTTTCGGGTGCCCAGGATGCAATGTCGCCTTGCTGCCAGATGACGCGGTCATCATGGGCGCGGGCCTTTTCCAGCATTTCGGCCGAATGATCGACGCCGGTAACCGCGGGTTTGTTGCCGTCGGCGGTAAAGGCATCAACCAAAAGCGAGGTAATGGTGCCAGGACCGCATCCCAGGTCAACAATATGTGCAGGATTAAACCCCTGGGCGGGTTTGGGCAGGCGGGCAATCAGGTCAATTGCCGGGCGGCGGCGTTCATCACCGAAAAGGCCATATTGAGTTGGGTCCCAATGTGTATTGGTCAAAATCCGGTCCTTTCGTCAGGACCCCGCCGGGCGTGCATCCGCTGGGGCTTAATGTGTTTTTTCGATTTCGTCGAAATGGCTGTTGATCAGCGAGAACATGAACAGGATGGCGCCAAAAAACATAATCAGCCCGACAAAATAGGAATATCCATCATGCGCGGCCGACGCATAAAACAGGCCTCCAAGGCCAACTACAACGGTCAATATACCGAATATCAGGCGATCCATACCCATTTTAAAGCCTTTCTAAACCAAGGGGTGTTGATGACACAGGAATTTAATCAAATGCGCGCTTTGTTCAAGCATTCAAATTTGCTTATGCCTGATCGTCGGCTTGTTTGATTTGATCTGGAACAGTTTTGAAGATTTCTACCAACTGCTGATAAACAGGGCGTTTAAACGGAACGATGATATCGGGCAGGGATAAAAAATCGTTCCAGCGCCAGGCATCAAATTCCGGGTGCGCGCCGTTAATAACAAAGTCTTCGTCCGTGCCAAGATAGCGCATGGCGAACCATTTTTGCATTTGCCCACGATATTTGCCGCCGAATGCCTTGCCGATCAAATGCGGGGGTAAATCATAGGTGAGCCATTCCGGGGTTTCGGCAATGATTTCGGCCTGGCCGGTGCCAATTTCTTCCATCAACTCGCGCAGGGCTGCCTGTTTGGGCGTTTCGTCGCCATCTATACCGCCCTGGGGAAGTTGCCATGCACCTTCAAAGCCGATACGATTGCCAATCCAGACATCGCCGCGCCCGTTAAACAAAGCAATACCAACACAAGGGCGATAGGGAAGGTTGGTATCCGAAGCATCGCTGCCCGACGATTGCCCGGCATCAAGGGGCAAGGGAAGGGTGCCTGCTTTGATCTTTCTGGATTTTTTCTTCTTGTTTGATTTGGGTTTTTTGTCAGGATCTTTGGACATGGCAGATCAATTACCCTCGATGGTTTGTTCGGTGGCGTCAGCGTTGTTTGGCGAAGCGTCGCCCTTATGCGCATTTTCAGTTGTCTCGTTCATGCGTTGGGTGGCGGCAGCTTCTTGAGGCGATTGCGGTTTGACCTGCTTGCTGGCAAGGGCAGAAACCGGTGCAAGTTTTACCCCCTGACGTTCCAGTCGTTGCGCCCAGTTACGCAACCGCTGAATTGTCACCGGGTAGGATTGGGCGAGGCCAATGGCAAAACCGTCGGTTTTTGCCTTGTTCACCAGTGCACTTAACTGGGCGTCAATTGCCTGGCGACTGGGGATGGTATCAATATTGAAATCAATGATGGCATTGGGTTCTTCTGCATTGGCGGCCAGTTGGGCGGCCAGGCTGACGGTCCCGGTATTGTTGCCATCAATATACATCAGTCCGGTTTTATCAAGAAAATCAATCACCGGGCGAATCGAACTGTCGAGATTGGCAAATTTTGACCCAAGATGCCCGACAACACCGACATATCCCGGGAAGCGCGCCAGCAACCATTCCAGCCGCACCAGATTTTCGCCTTCGGGCAGGGTGGTCATCAAGGCACGCGGCCCCGGGTCGGATAACGGGAAGTCATCGGGTTCCATCGGCAATTGCAAAAACACTTCGTGGCCCATTTGCCGGGCACGTGCCAGCGTTTTGGGCAGATCTTCGGCATAGGGCGACAGGGCCAGTGAAATATTGAGGGGTAAATCTTCGATGGCGTTGGCCGTGCGGTCGGTATTTAGCCCCAACCCGGTAACAATAACCGCGACATAGGGTTGTTCGGGTTCAAGCGTAAAGGGGCGGGCATAGGCCTGTGCCGGTGTTGTGCCATCATCGGCAATGCGGGGAACCCTGCCAAAGCTGCCTTCTTCATCCAGACCGGGAATAGGGGCCGGGCGCAGGGGATCGGCTTCTATCTTTTGCTCAAACCCGCCTTCTTCGGCCATGGCAGCCAGTTCCTCGGGCGAGAGGGAACCTGAAGATGCGGGTTCATTGCCCGTCGCACCTGATCCCTGACCGGTCAGTTTGGCAATTTCGGGTGGCAGGTCACCCAGTGCGTCGGGGGCGTTGTTGCCATTATCCGTTGCATTACGGCGGGCTTCTTCTTCGGCACGGTTTCGGGCCTCGATATCAAGCACACCCTTGGCGATTTCACTTTGAAGTTCGCGTTCTGTGCCGGGGATGGCCGCTGTTACCCTGGGGCTGCCCAGATGGATCAGCCGCCAACCCGTTTCGGGGTCGATAAGCGGAAGGGCGGCCAAATATGCAACGCCAAAAGGCAGCAGATATAGCACCAGCAGCAGAAGTTTGGACAGCCGCCAGCGCCGCGACGGCGGACGTGCCGGCAACAGGCGGTATTGTTCGGCAACAGGAAGTTCTGTAAACGGAACATCCTCCGCCACCGTGTCGGACAACATGGCGTCATCCGTATCGGTTGCAGAGGATTCCGTTTTGCGGCCTGGCCGCAGAAATTTGAACAGTTTACCGATCACTGCGGGTCAGTCTCTTCCTGTTCCCGTCACGATCTTTCAGCTTTTTGATCTGAAGCTGCCATAAAGCGAGATGCCCCGGATCATATCAAGTGCGCGGGCAAGCTGATAATCGTCTTCGGTTACTTTTTCGGCGTCCTGGCGGAGCTTGTCTGCCTGGGTTTCAGCATCGACAGTCGCTGAATCTTCGTTATGCAAGGCTCCGTTCAGGTCGGCTTCGGACCGGCGTTGGCCGGTTTCGATGGTTTCGACCTTCGACTGGGGAATAATGATATCGGGCACAATGCCGACTTCCTGAATCGAACGGCCAGACGGGGTGTAATAGCGTGCCGTGGTCAGCCGCAGGGCAACGTTACCGGGCATCGGCAAAATGGTCTGAACCGACCCTTTGCCAAAGCTGCGCGTGCCCATAATGATGGCGCGGCCATGATCCTGCAAGGCACCAGCGACAATTTCCGATGCCGATGCCGACCCGTCATTGATCAGAACAACAATTGGCAGGTTGTCGGCAAGGTCGCCTTCCTTGGCGGTATAGCGTTCGGTGTTTTGGGTATCACGCGGGCGGGTTGAAACAATTTCGCCTTCATTCAAAAACGCATCGGATACGTCAATTGCCTGATCAAGAAGCCCGCCGGGATTGTTGCGAAGGTCGATCACGAAACCTTTCAGTTTCGGTCCGATTTCCTTTTTCTGGTCTTCGATGGCGCGTTGCAGGCCGCTATAGGTTTGTTCGCTGAATTTGGTAATGCGAATATAGCCAACGTCGTTTTTAACCTGCGGGCGCACCGACTGGATCTTGATCACGGCACGGGTCAGCGTTACATCGAACGGGGCCTGTTCACCCTTGCGCACAATGGTCAGGCGGATGTCGGTATTGACCTTGCCACGCATCATATCGACCGCGTCGTTCAGGGGCAGGCCGCGCACCGATTTGCCATCAATATTGGTGATAAAGTCGCCCGGCTGTATTCCGGCCTTTTGGGCAGGGGTATCAAAAATCGGCGAAATGACTTTTACAAAGCCGTTTTCCTGTGTGACTTCGATGCCCAACCCGCCAAATTCACCGCGGGTATCGACCTGCATATCCTTGAAATTATCCATATTCAAATAGGATGAATGCGGGTCAAGCGATGCCAGCATGCCGTTGATGGCCGCCTCGATCAGTTTTTTATCGTCGACCGGTTCAACATATTTGGCTTTGACCTGTTCAAATACGTCACCAAACAGGTTTAGCAGCCGATAGGTTTCGGCTGACGATGTCGGGGTACTACCGGGGGCCGTGGATTGTGCAAAAACCGGCGCTACAAGGCCGAAATTAAGGCCCGCCGCCAGTGCAAATACTACCAATCGAGACGTTTTCATCCGCTTACCTTGCCGTTTTGTGATGCCAGCCAGGGAAGCGGATTGATCGCTTCGCCGTCATGGCGCATTTCGAGATACAATTTTGGCCTGTTTTCGCCCATGGTTCCAACAGGTTCACCCGCCAGTACATATTGTCCTACCACACTGTCCAGGTGATCAAAACCCGCAACAAGGCTATGGTATCCCTCGCCGTGTTCGATAATCAAGAGGCGGCCATACCCCCGGAAGGGGCCAGCGAACACCACTTTGCCATCAAAAGGTGACACAACCTGAGCTTCGGGGCGCGTTTCAATCTCTATTCCCTTGGCGTGCGCGCCGCCGGGAAGTCCACTTTGAACACTGCGTTCACCAAAAAGTGTTACAATTTTTCCTGCCGCGGGCATGCGTAAATGGCCACGGGCCCCGGTAATCGAGCTTGCGACCGCTACTTCTTGCGCCGCGTCGCTGTTTTGGATGCCGGTTTGCGCCGCCGGTTTGCCAACAGATGCGGTTTGGGTTGTGGTCAGCACATCGTCAATTTCGCTCTCAGGTGCGTCTTTGACCAATTCATAGTCCGGTTTTTCACGCGGGGAAGGCAAACCATCGGCGCGGTTTTTAATGCTGGAAAGAAGTTCGCCCAGCGTTTTGGCTTCCTGTGCCATTTTTTGCACAGCCCGGGCGGCTTCACGGGCTTCATCTTCGGTGTCCTGTCGCAACTGGCGTTTATCGTCAAGCAACCGCGACAGGCTTTCGCGTTCGTCGCGCAGTTTTGCGGTAACGTCGCCCAGCTCGCTGCGCCGGGTTTTAATCGTCGCGCGCAGGTCGGTAATCTCGCCCAGTTCGCGTTTTAAATCTTTGGCGTGTTGTTCAACACCGGGCAGGGCCGCCTTTAGCAAAATCGCAGATCGCAACGTGTCCTGCGGGCTGCGCGGCAGGGCGATCAGGGCTTCGGGCGGGGTGGTCGATAACCGTTCCAGCGCCATCAGGATGCGGGCATATTGCCCGGCTTTGTCTTCCAGCGCGGTGGTGGCGTCTTTTTCACGGTTTTCAAGATCGACCAGCTTGTCTTCAAGTTCGGTCAGTTCGCTTTCAAATTGCTGAACCCGACGGGCAACCGAAATTTCCTCGGATTGCAGGGCCTGTTCTTCGGTTAGCAATTCATGTGATTTGCGCGACAGGAATTCTTCCTGCTTTTTTTGTTGGGAAAGCTGGCTTTGCACGGCATCAAGGCGTGAGTCGACCTTGCGCAGCGATTGTGCGCCCAACGGAAAAAACGCTCCGGCACTGGCCACCATGACGGCGGCAAGTGCCGGAGCGATCAACCATTTGCCAATATCAGCTTGCCGGTGGCAGCGCAGCATCGGGTTTCAGACCTTCGATCAGCGATTTGCCGGTCATGTCCGCGGGTTGCGGTAATCCCAGCAATTGCAACAATGTCGGGGCGACGTCGGCCAGGCGGCCATCACGCAGGGTAACGCCCTTTGGCCCGTTGACCAGAATGGTCGGCACCGGGTTCAGCGTGTGGGCGGTGTGGGGTTCGCCGCTTTCGGGGTCAACCATGGTTTCGCAGTTGCCATGATCGGCGGTAATGAACATAACGCCCCCGACCTTGCGAACCGCAGCAACCACTTTGCCAACGCATTCATCAACGGCTTCGGCGGCTTTCATCGCTGCCGACAAAATGCCGCTATGCCCGACCATGTCGGGATTGGCGAAATTAACAATGATGGTGTCGTAGGTTTCGTCTTCAATGGCGCCAACCAGCCTGGCGCAAACTTCGGGGGCCGACATTTCGGGCTGCAAATCATAGGTCGCAACCTTGGGCGAGGGGACCAGAATGCGGTCTTCACCCGGATAAACCTGTTCTTCGCCGCCGTTAAAGAAAAACGAAACATGCGGGTATTTTTCGGTTTCGGCGATACGCAACTGTTTCATGCCCGCCTTGGAAACCACTTCGCCAAAGATGTTGGGCAGGGTTTTGGGCGGATAAATCGCATCCATATATGTGGCGTGGCTCGATGAATATTCGACCATCCCGGCCTGCACGGCAAATTTGACCGGCGTTTTACGATCAAAGCCGTCAAAATCAGGCGCACACAGCGCGGCTAGAATTTCTCGTGCCCGGTCAGCGCGGAAATTGGTCATCAGCAGGCCGTCGCCGTCTTTCATGCCGTCATAGTCGCCGATGATGGTGGGCAGAATAAATTCGTCGTTGGTATCGGCGTCATAGGCGTTGGCAATGGCGTCTTCAGCGGTGTTTGCCTTTTGGGCCTTGCTGTAATTTTTGCCCTCGACCATGGCGAAATAAGCCTGGCTGACCCGTTCCCAGCGATTATCGCGATCCATTGAATAATAGCGCCCGGTAAGGGTCGCAATTTCAATGTTGGCATCGCCCAGCAAGGCACGGAATTTTTTCAAAAACCCGGCGGCACTGCGCGGCGGGGTATCGCGGCCATCGGTATAGGCATGGATTTTGACGGCAATACCGGCATTGGCAATAATTTTGGCCAGGGCTGCCATATGCGCCTGGTGCGAATGAACCCCGCCTTCGGACAGAAGCCCGGCAATGTGGCAAACGCCGTTGCTTTTTTTCAGGCTGGCGATGATTTTTTTAACGGCATCGGTATCGGCAATGCTGCCGGTTTTGACGGCTTCGTCAATTTTGGGCAGTTCCTGCATCACAACGCGACCGGCACCCAAATTCATATGGCCGACTTCAGAATTGCCCATTTGCCCTTCGGGCAGGCCAACATCCAGGCCACAGGCCTTCATAAAGCCGGTTGGATTATGGGCATACAAATCGTCCCACACCGGCGTATTGGCCAGTGCAACGGCGTTGTTTTCGCTTTCTTTGCGATAGCCCCACCCATCCAGAATGCATAGCACTACCGGACGAGGGCGCTTTGCGGCGTTCGATACAGTCACTGTCATAACCCCACTTCTAGGATAAAAGGCTGAATTACCAGTAAACAAATTTGTAAATGGTGACACAGCCACAAGTCAAAACGGCGCCGGGCGCGGTGGGTGCCGCCATCTGACGCAAATTCTGTTGGTAACTTATCATGAAAGATGGCGCTGAACAGCCACCCTGCGCGAAATTTTCACGCTACCCTCAGCGCTTCTTTGACAAGGTTCCAGTCCGGCATGTACGATAAAACCCTTAAACGGTGATACCTCGTATACCGCAATGGGAGAGATCGGTCGGGCAACGTTCCGGGCGGCGCCGAAGGAGCAATTTGCCCTGGACACTCTCAGGCACAAGAACCGTTGCGGATTGAGGCTCTGGAGAGTGAAAGCCGGTTTTGCCGTCTTTCCACCGAAGGATGAAGTCGTGGTGGTTCTCCGCCCGACGCACAATCTCAGGTAAGGGCCACTTGGCCCCAAAGGACAGAGGGGGCTGGCACCGGTTCGTTGATGTCGCATAAAAACAACGCGATCTTGAGCCGAAGGAGGCCTATGCCTAGTTCATCCACGCAACGTCCCCAGGACGTTAATCTTTCTGTTGTTGATTTATATACCATTGGCATCGGACCATCGAGTTCGCATACCGTCGGCCCGATGCGGGCGGGGTACCGGTTTTGCCTTGAAATGGATGCCCGCCAATTGCTGCCGCAAACCGGCAGCGTCATTGTTGATCTTTACGGGTCGCTAGCCCTGACAGGCAAGGGGCACGCCACCGATACCGCCGTTTTAATGGGGTTGTGCGGGCAACGCCCCCGGACTGTCGACCCTGATACCATTGCGCCCACGATTGATGCCATCAAGCGCGATAGCAGCCTGATGCTGTTTGGTCAGCAAAAGGTAGATTTCAGTTTTGAAAATAATATTGTTTTTCATATGGATGAAAGCTTGCCGCAGCATCCCAATGGCATGCGGATTACCGCCTTTGACCGTCATGGCGTGCGATTGCATTGCCAGGAGTATTTTTCGGTTGGTGGTGGTTTTATCGTATCGGGCGATGATCGCGGGGCGGAATATTCGGGCGATAATATTACCCTGCCCCATCCCTTTTCTTCGGCCGATGAATTGATGGCGATTTGCAAGGCACATCATTTATCGATTGCTGAGGTGATGATGGAAAATGAAAAATCGTGGCGGGCGGCCGATGAAACCTATGAATTTGTCGATCGGGTTTATCAGGCGATGATGGATTGCATTGATCGCGGATGTGCCACGCCGGGCATATTGCCCGGTGGGCTTAAGGTGAAGCGCCGGGCCAACAAACTGTATCGCGAACTGGTCGATTGCCCCGAGGCCGGGTTAAAAGACCCGTTAACCGTTATTGACTGGGTTAATCTTTACGCCCTGGCGGTAAACGAAGAAAATGCCGCAGGCAGCAAGGTGGTCACCGCCCCCACCAACGGGGCGGCAGGCGTTATTCCGGCTGTTTTGCGCTATTATGAACGGTTTTGCCCCAATGTCACCCAGGCGAAAATTCGTGAATTTTTGTTAACCGCAGCGGCGATTGGCTCGATTTATAAAAAACGGGCCTCGATCTCGGCGGCCGAGGTGGGCTGTCAGGGGGAGGTCGGTGTGGCCTGTTCGATGGCGGCAGGGGCATTGTGTGCGGTGTTGGGCGGATCGCCCGAACAGGCGGAAAACGCTGCCGAAATCGGCATGGAGCATAATCTGGGCCTGACATGCGACCCGATTGGCGGGTTGGTGCAGGTGCCCTGTATCGAGCGCAATACCATGGGGGCGGTCAAGGCGATCAATGCGTCCCGGCTGGCCTTGCGCGGCGATGGTCAACATACCGTATCGCTGGACCGGGTGATCGAAACCATGCGCCAGACCGGTGCCGATATGCAAAGCAAATACAAGGAAACCAGCCAGGGCGGGCTGGCGGTCAATGTCAATGTGGTCGAGTGTTAAATTATTGCTCGGCGCACTGTGTCGTATCAAATAGCACGCCAAAATGACAAAAACGGGTCTTACGATACGGAAATGTGTTTTACACGCCTGTTTCGTCAGGCTTTGGTCGAAAAACAGTCTGATCCAGACCAAAAATAGTCCTGATAAGATCGAATATGGCGTTAATAGGTGCCTCAAAGGTCGAATAATGTCGGTTTTTGGGGTGGTTCGCGCTTTTTTGCGTTCATATAACCCCATTTCAGCCGAAATGTTGCCACCTGTTTCCGGCAGTGTTTTTAAACTTAAACTAAAATTAAACCGGAAAAATCCGGTCAATTGGTTGGGTTATATTGATGCGCAAAAAACTGTTCCGCATTTATGTGGCGGTCAGTCTGGATAGCTATGTCGCCCGCTCCAGCGGGGCGGTTGACTGGCTTGACGACTATGACCCGATGGAATTCAATTTCGAGACGTTTCTGGATCAGGTTGGCACCCTGATTATTGGGCGTCGAACCTTTGATCAGGTTATGTCTTATGGTGCGTGGCCCTATGGTGACCGGCGAACCGTTGTTCTGACATCATACCCGATTGAGGATGCACCGGAAAATACGGTGGCGTTTGGCGGCAGTTTGATGGAACTGGGCGATGCCCTGCGTAATGAGCGCATTGATAATGGCGATGTCTGGATCGTGGGAGGGGCCAGCGTGATCAATCAGTTTTTGATGGCCAGTCTGGTTGATAAAATTGATCTGTTTGTCATCCCCGTGATGCTGGGTGAAGGGATTTCTCTGTTTGGCAAGGACACCAGCCATTTAAAGCCGATGCCGATTGCAACCCATATATACCCGTCCGGTGTGGTGCGAATGGAATACAAATTGAAATAACGGGTGCTTTTTTGCCCGCTATCTTCTGCTCGAATTGGTGCCGATCGCTAAAAAATGAATGGCGATCGGCATTTTTATGTCGGGGTTTTATTTACTGCGGAGCAAAAGGGCGTCGCGCAATTTGTCGGAAAACTCGACCAGGGCCTGCGACGCTGTTTGCGTCCAGTCATTGTCGAGTACCATCTGCATGCCGTCGCTATAATGGTTTTCGATGGTCAGCCCATCTTTCAAGGCGGGCAGATCGCCATTCAGAATAACCTCGGTGCGGTTATGCAATGTTACCTGCCAAAAACCGGGCTGCATCCATGTCCAGAATTTTCTGATGTCGGCATTCACCGGAATGGCGGTTTGGGCATCGGGGTCGGTGCTGTTTGCATCAAACACGCGGTATCCGGCTCTGCGAAATCCCGTGGTGATGGCCTGTTTTATCTGGCTGGCAACGGTTTCACCTTCAGGCAACAAGACATCGCCCAATGCTTTGCCAAATCCACCGCGTTTGCGGGCATAGGCACGTTCAGTAATGCTGCGATCGCCAATTTTTGCATCTGAAAGCGACGGAATATCGGCAGATCGCGGTTTAACCTGAAATACGCGATTATCAACCACATCAACCAAACGAATGGACGTGCCGGTTTGCGGGTTGGGCGAGGACGAAGGCGCGTTAATATCGACAACGCTGCGGCCTACGGCGCAGGCCCCCAGAAACATTATGCAGCCAATGGTTGCTGCCAAACGAAGTTTTTGAAACAACACAAAATCCCCCTTGTGTTTTTAAACAGGCAACTTGTTTAGCTGTTGCTTATATGGCTTGCAAGTTTTTGGGGATAAAGTCTTTTATTTCGCCACCAAGGGATAGGTTTTTGCTACTCGCGATGGTAGGGGTGGTTGGTTTGAATGGCGTGGGCGCGAAAAAGCTGTTCAGCGATCAGGGCGCGGACCAGCATATGCGGCCATGTTGCCTTGCCCAATGACCATAATGTATTGGCGCGGGCCTTTATTACATCGCCATGGCCGTCGGCCCCGCCAATGGCAAAGGCAATATTGCCGCCATTCTGGTCGATCCAGCCTTCAAGTTTCCGGGCAAAATCAACAGATCCATATTCGCGACCATGTTCGTCCAGGGCGATCAGAAAGGCATTTTCGGGGATTGCGCCCAGCAAAAGCTCTGCTTCGCGGGCCTTAAGTTGGGCCGGGGGCAGCTTTTTCTTTTCCTCGACTTCGCGCAGCACAAAAGGCCAGCGAAGACGGGCGACATAATGGTCGAACAAATCCTTTTCCGGGCCTGCCTTGATGCGGCCTACAGCGGCAAGGGTAATTTGCATGCGGGGTCGCCCATTTGTTTTGTGGCAGGATCAGCAAAGGAAGATTGGCAAATTTGGGCGCAAAATAAGATACGCCCTGTTTGGAAGGGCTAGAAACACCAAAACCGGTTTGCCAAATCACAGAAGGCTGGTGGCCCGGCGAAATCCGCCGGGCGACAGCAAAATGTGCCGATCAGTACAGACGGGCAGCCTGTTGTTTCAGGGCCGGGTTTTCAACGCCCCACATCTGTTCGATGTTGTAAAAGGCGCGAACTTCGGGGCGGAACAAATGAATGATCACATCGCCCGCATCCACCAGAACCCAGTCACCCTGTTCGGTGCCTTCGGCCATTGCACGGCCCTGGCCTGAACTTTTCAGTTTTTCAACAATATGTTCACCCATCGAGGCGACCCGGCGCGAGCTGGAACCTGAAGCGATGATCATAAAATCAGCCATGGCTGTTTTGTCGGTCAGATTAATGGTGACAAGATCTTCGGCCTTGTCGTCCGTCAGCGTTTCCTGAATCAGAGCAAGCAACTCGCTCGGTGTCAGGCGTTGTTTTGCGGTAATTATTGTCGCCACCTTAATTTAGGGTGGATGTTCGCCGCCATTATGCGGAAATTAAAACACCCACAGGTCAAACCTGCCATCGGCCTTCGGCGCGAATCGCCGTAGAGGAAGCCGGATGGCGCCGTATCGGCAGGTAAACCCAAGCTGGCGTTTCCATGTCGGCCAGCAGACCTGCCTTTTCTGCGGCAATGCGCCAGCGTTCCATACGCTGTGCTGCGGTGCTACGCAATGCTTTATTAGAATAACCCTCGCGATCAAGAACCGCAATGGGCGCGCAATACATCAATTTTTCCCAGAACTTCCAGCGATCAAATTGTGCCAGATTGTCTGCGCCCATCAGCCATACAAATCGCGTTTGGGTAAAACGGCGTTGCAAGGCTGCAAGTGTGTCGGCGGTATAACTGGTGCCAAGCTGTGTTTCAATTGCAGAAACGACAATGCGGGGATGTGTTGCCATCATTTGCGCCGAATCAAAGCGTTCGGTCAGCCCCGCCATGCCCTGACGGGCCTTTAACGGGTTCTGCGGCGATACCAGCCACCATATTTCGTCAAGCTCAAGACGCTTTAACGCCTCAAGCGAAATGTGCAAATGCCCCTCATGGGCGGGGTTGAATGACCCGCCCAATAATCCGACTCGGGGCGGGGCATTATGACGGCGCGGAATGCGAACGCTCATCACGGGCGGGTTTGCCCGGTGCCACGCACCACATATTTATAACTGGTCAATTGTTCGACTCCAACCGGGCCACGGGCATGGAGCTTGCCGGTCGAAATACCAATTTCCGCCCCCATGCCAAATTCGCCACCATCGGCAAACTGGGTTGATGCGTTGACCATGACAATACCGCTATCCACCCCGTTTAAAAACGCCTCGGCAGCAGCGCTGTCTTCGGCCAGGATGGCATCGGTATGGTGCGATCCGTAATGATTGATGTGGTGAATGGCCTCTGTCACGCCATCAACTGTTTTAATCGATACAATCGCATCAAGATATTCGGTTGACCAGTCGGCTTCGGTTGCCGGTTTTATCCGGGCATCAATACCGCAGGCTGTGTCATCGCCGCGCATTTCACAGCCTGCTTTGGCAAGGGCATCGGCAAGGGCGGGTAACAGGGTGCTGATTATTGCGCGGTCGATCAACACGGTTTCGGTGGAGCCGCACACGCCCACCCGGCGCATTTTGGCATTCAGCACAATGTCGTTGATTTTGGCGGGGTCGGCACTGGCATGGATATAGGTGTGGCACAGTCCTTCGAGATGCTTGAACAGCGGAATGCGGCTTTCATCGGTAATGCGCTGGATCAGGGATTTGCCCCCGCGCGGCACAATCACGTCAATGTAATTTGACAGTTTCAGCATTTCGCCAACGGCGGCACGATCTGTGACCGGGATCATTTGAATGCTGCCCTCGGGCAGGCCTGCTGCAATCACACCCTGTTTCATGCAATCAAAAATCGCGCGGGATGAATTAAAGCTTTCAGACCCGCCGCGTAAAATGGCGGCATTACCCGATTTAAGGCACATCGCGGCGGCATCGGCGGTGACGTTGGGGCGGCTTTCATAAATGATGCCAATCACACCCAACGGCACGCAGACACGGGCAATATCAAGCCCGTTATGTTCCGGGGTCCAGCGGGCCATTTCCCGGCCAACCGGGTCGTTCTGCCTGGCAACGTCTTCAACCCCCTTTGCCATGGCTTCAACACGGGCAGGGGTTAGCTCAAGCCGGTCGAGCAAGGCGGCCGTCAGGCCTTTTTTGCGTCCGCCTGCCATGTCAATGGCATTGGCAGCCAGAATTTCATCGGCATTTTCGCGGATCAGGCGGGCGGCATGATTTAAAGCATCAATTTTTGGTTGTGACGGGACCTGGGCCAGAATCAGGGCGGCATCGCGCGCGGCAATGCCGATGCGAAGCATAAGGTGTGATATGTCCTGGTTTTCGGTGCTGGCAAGTGCCGTCATGGTCCTGTTTCCGTCTATGGGTGCTGCCTGTGTGCAAGCGGGTTGTCTTTAAATTGTGAAATCGTCAACAAATTAGCAACATAGTCCGCCCCGCATACAACTGCAATCACCTTGGTGCGGTTTCAGGCTGCGGTTTATTACGGATCTAAACCATGTCGGTTTTTTTGGTTTGGCGGCTTATTTTACTTACCTGACGGATGTCGGGTCTGATAGCGTGCAACTTCGGGTTTTCCGGTTGGGCTGACTGATCGGGAATAATAGGGAATATGGTGCGGCATATTAGTGCATATTTTGCCAAATCCATAACTGCCCCCGCAACTGTAGGTGCCGGTTGCCTCCTTGATGTCACTGGGATGATCCCGGGAAGACGGAATGGCAACAATTGGCACAAGTCAGGAGACCTGCCCGAATTTTTATCACTGACAGGGCCAGCCATGCTGCTCTGTCCATGCACGGTGGGTGCAAGAAAGGATTATAATATGCATATCGAACCTGGCGTTGTTGATGGCGCCAAAATCGCATTAAGCTATGCCACTGCAACCGGTGCCGTCGGGGTGGCGGCAAAAATGGCAATCGATACCGCACGCCGCGAAGGTGTGGGGTCGCTTTTGGTGCGCAGCATCATTACCACAGTGCTGGTTTTTTTCTTTTTCGAGGTGTTGCCCCATCACCCGGTCGGGGTGTCGGAAGTTCATCTGATTTTGGGATCGACCCTGTTTCTGATTTTCGGGGCGGCCCCGGCGGCCATCGGGCTGGTGCTGGGCCTGCTGGTGCAGGGCGTGTTTTTTGCCCCCTTCGATTTGCCGCAATATGGCATGAACCTGACGACCCTTTTGGTGCCGCTTTTTGCGATGGGCGTTCTGGCCGAAAAAGTAATTCCGCGCAAATGTGCCTATAAGGATGTGTCCTATTTGCAGGCACTGGCGCTTTCGACCTCGTATCAGGGCGGTATCGTGTGCTGGGTTGGGTTCTGGGCTTTTTACGGGCAGGGTTTTGGCGCGGAAAATGTGGCACATGTCGCCAGTTTTGGCGCGGCCTATATGACGGTTGTTCTGGTCGAACCGCTGATCGATCTGGCGGTATTGGCTGTTGCCAAAACGCTGTATCGGTTTCGCGATAGCGGGTTTTTTGGCCATCGTTTGTATCGCGCCGCGCCCTGACCGGGCCGGACTTTAAAAAGACGGGGCGTTTCCTGCCAGGGTGGGAAACGCCCTTTTTGTTTTGCACAATGAAGGACGGTGTTGCGCAATTGGCGACAGTGTGTTGCGCGCCGCGTGCTTGCCAAAACCGGTAATACGGGCCATTTGTGAGGGGTGGGTTTGGGAATATTGTTTATGGATGCCTGCGTCATTGCGGCAATACCCACGCCGGGGACGGGTTCAACAAGGACAAAGATGTGAAAAACACGGGTGCAAAAGAATCATCGGCCCGCGCCGATCTGGGTGTGATCAAAACCTTTCTGCCCTATTTATGGCCCAAGGGCGAAAAGGAACTGAAAATCCGCGTTGTGATCGCGCTTTTGTTCCTGCTGGGGGCCAAGGTCGCCAATGTGTATGTGCCGGTTTTATATAAATACGCTGTCGATGCACTGGGCGGGGGCAAGGAAGCAGCCACTGGCGATGTGGCGGCACTGGTAACGGTCCCGATCAGTCTGATTATCGGTTATGGCCTGGTCCGGGTGTTGTCATCGGCCTTTGGTGAAATTCGCGATGCGGTATTTGCCAAGGTTGCCCAGCGTGCCATTCGCAATGCGGCACTTGGCGTGTTTGAACATTTACATGCGTTATCGTTGCGGTTTCATCTCGATCGTCAGATGGGCGGGTTATCGCGCACCATTGAACGCGGGGTGAAGGGCATTGAATTTTTGCTGTCTTTCATGCTGTTCAATATCCTGCCGACCCTGCTTGAAATCGGGATGGTGTCGATCATTTTGTGGGTTCTGTATGATGTATGGTTCGCGCTGATCACGCTTGCAACCATTGTGATTTACATTGCCTTTACCCTGATCGTGACCGAATGGCGGATGAAATATCGCCGCGAAATGAACCTGCGCGACGACGAAGCCAATACCAAGGCGATTGACAGCCTGATCAATTATGAAACGGTGAAATACTTCAATAACGAGGTGCATGAAGCATCGCGCTATGACAATGCCTTGCGCGGATACGAGGTTGCTGCCGTCAAATCGCAGGAATCGTTGTCGAAACTGAATATTGGTCAGGGTGCGATCATTGCAGTTGGCCTGGTTTTGAACATGCTGCTGGCGGCAAATGGCGTTAAAAACGGCAATATGACCGTCGGCGATTTCGTGCTGGTCAATACCTATTTATTGCAGCTTTACATACCGTTGAACTTTTTGGGTTTTGTTTATCGCCAGATCAAACAGGCGCTGACCGATATGGAACGCATGTTTTCGTTGCTCGATGTCGGCAAGGAAGTGGAAGACACCCCCGATGCCCGTGAACTTGTGTGTCAGGAAGCGACGGTGCGGTTTGATGATGTGCATTTTGCCTATAATGAAGACCGCCAGATTCTGAAGGGTGTCAGCTTTGAAGTTCCCGCAGGTAAAACCGTTGCGGTGGTTGGCCCCAGCGGGGCCGGTAAATCGACGTTAACGCGCCTGTTATTCCGGTTCTATGATGTTTCAAGCGGGCGCATCACCATTGCCGGGCAAGATGTGCGCGATGTAACCCAGGGGTCCTTGCGCCGCTCCATCGGCATCGTGCCGCAAGATACCGTGCTGTTTAACGATACCATTGCCTATAACATTGCCTATGGCCGCCCCGGTGCCGGGCAGGACGAGATCGACACTGTTGCCAGCCTTGCCAGCATTCGTGATTTCATCAAAGGCTTGCCCGACGGGTTTAAAACCATGGTGGGCGAACGGGGGTTAAAACTTTCGGGTGGGGAAAAACAGCGTGTGTCGATTGCGCGGATGTTGCTGAAACGCCCGAAAATCATGATTTTTGACGAAGCCACATCCGCACTTGATACCCGGACGGAAAAAGATATTCAGCAAGCCCTTCGCGATGTGTCACGCGGGCATACAACGCTGATTATTGCGCACCGTTTGTCCACCGTGATTGATGCGGATGAAATTATTGTGCTGCGTGATGGCAAGGTGGCCGAACGTGGCCGCCATCAGGATTTGCTGGAACAAAAGGGCCTTTACGACGAAATGTGGGCGCAACAACAGGAAATTCGCCAGGCCGAGGAAATTTTAGCCCATGCCGGTGCCACAGATGGCGCACCGATGGCCAAATAGACAAGGCGGCAAATTATTGATCGGAACAAAGGGCGGGACTGCAACAGTGCGGTCCCGCTTTTTGGGGGGCGATTTGCATATACGACGACACATTGGTGCTGTTGTGGGCAGGGCAAAAACCAGATGAAACAAGATGGGCCATATTAAAGGAAAAATGCTTTAATGGCTGCATCGGGATAAACCGACCGTTATGTCGATTAGTCTGTGATAACCAAAAGCACCGGTGCGCCAACGGTAATTTCCGCCCCTTTGATCACCCGGCAGGTAACCCCGCCACGCCAATTCGGGCGCAGGGCATGTTCAAGCCCGGTTGCGGCTTCTTCCATCCGCTTGCACGGGTCGGTTTCGCCTGAAACCTCTAACACCAGGTCGCCAACGGCAAAACGGGTGCCGGTTTCGCGGGGCAGGGCGAAACCCGATACCAGCAAATTGGCGCGCCGCACCGTCCAGTCCAGATCAGGGCGGTTGATGTCGGCACAAGCCGCTTGCCAGTCTTCCAGTGCCAGAACGGTGACCTTGCGCTTTTTCAGTTTGCCGCGAAAATCGCCTTCCAGCCCCAGTTCGGTTGAAACGGAAACCCGATCCAGCGTTTCCATAGTGGCGCGCGGGGCTGCCTTGCGGGCAATGCCGCAAAGCTGGCCGGGGGCGGTGCTGGTTTTTGTGCCGGTATGGGTCAATGTCATGGGTTTATCCTGTGGGGGGACTGTTTGCTCAGCTTTTCCATTGGCCCGAAACCACCCAGCGACCGGCGAAGTTTTCGGGCACCTGAATGGTTTGGCGCGGTGCGCCGGTATCATCACGTTCCGGATAATCGGTGGTGTAATGCAGGCCCCGGCTTTCGCGGCGCCACAGGGCGGACTGAATGATCAGCTTTGCCACCACCGACAGGTTACGCAGCTCCAGCAAATCGTTGCTAACACGGAAATTGCCGTAATATTCGTCAATTTCTGACAACAGCAAATCAATGCGATGCTGGGCGCGTTGCAGGCGTTTGGTGGTCCGGACGATGCCGACGAAATCCCACATGATGTTGCGCAGCTGTTCCCAGTTATGGGCAACGATGACTTCTTCGTCGGAATCGGTAATACCGGTTTCATCCCATGGCGGCAAATCGGTAAAGCGGTCATCAACGGGCAGGGCCTCGATAATGTCGCGCGATGCGGCTTCGCCAAAAACCAGGCATTCGAGCAATGAATTCGACGCCAGCCGGTTGGCCCCATGCAGGCCGGTGCCCGCGCATTCGCCAATGGCATAAAGGCCGGTCAAATCGGTTCGGGCACGCAGATCGGTTAAGATGCCGCCGCAGGTATAATGCGCTGCGGGCACCACCGGGATCGGCTCGCGGGTCATATCAATGCCAAAACCAAGGCAGGTTTCGTAAATCGTCGGGAAATGCTCGCGGATAAAATCCGCTCCCTTGTGTGAAATATCAAGATATACACAATCACTGCCCAGGCGTTTCATTTCGTGGTCAATTGCGCGGGCAACAATGTCGCGCGGGGCCAATTCGCCGCGTGCGTCAAACCGGTCCATGAAACGGGTCCCATCGGGCAGCAGCAATTTACCGCCTTCCCCGCGCAAGGCCTCGGAAATCAGAAATGATTTTGCCTGCGGATGATACAGGCAGGTGGGGTGAAACTGGCTAAATTCCATATTCATCACCCGGCAACCGGCCCGCCACGCCATGGCAATGCCATCCCCGGTCGAGCCATCGGGGTTGGATGTAAACCGGTAAACCTTGCTGGCCCCGCCGGTGGCCAAAATCACGGTGCGGGCATTAAAACTTTTCACCCGGCCTGATTTTAAATCCAGCGCATAGGCCCCGACGCAGCGGCGGCCTTCGCCGCCCAGCTTGCGGTCGGTGACCAGGTCAATCGCCAGATAATCTTCAAAAATATCGATATTGGGGTGGGCGATGGCCTGCTTTTGCAAGGTGGTTTGTACAGCCCTGCCCGTGGCGTCGGCGGCGTGAACAATGCGGCGGTGGCTATGCCCGCCTTCGCGCGTTAAGTGAAAGGGCTGATCATTGCCGCCTTCAGGGTCGCGGGTTAAATTAATGCCCAGTTCATCAAGCCATTTAATCGCGGCTGGCGCGTTTTTGGCAACAAATTCCACGGTTTCGCGTTTGCACAGGCCCGCGCCGGCATCCAGGGTGTCAGCAACATGGTTTTCAATGCTGTCGGCCGCATCAAGCACGGCAGCAATGCCGCCTTGCGCATAATTGGTCGAGCCTTCGTCGATTTTGCCTTTGGACAGGACGGCAACCTTGACATGCGGGGCAACTTTAAGCGCGGTGCTCAGCCCGGCTGCACCACTGCCAATGACAAGTACATCATAGTGATAAGAAAGATCGGTCATAATTTCCCATCATGTGAAGGGTTGTTTGCATCTTGCCCCCGCTAAAGCATGCTTTAGAGCGGCAGAATAGGACTGTGTGTGCACAATCTCAAACATTAAAAGCACTTTTCCTGCGGGCATGCCTGTGAACGGTATTTTGGAATGATCCTGTGTTGCTGTGCAGGTGCCTGCTTTTTGCCCTGAAGTTGCGCCTATAGTAAGGTTGCTTAATTTTAGCTAACATCATCTGGCGGTGTTTCGCGTAGGATATAAGGATAGCAAGCATGCTTGATCACGATCAGAACGATCCGCACGGCCACGTGCAAGATCATTCCGGCCCGGCCCGGCATCATGGTGGATGCCATTGCGGTGCAGTGCGCTATCAGGTGCATGGCGAGATAGAGGATGCCGTTTTGTGCCATTGCCATTTATGTGCCGGGCTGCATGGCCATGTCAGCGCCTATGCGTCGGTCAACAAGGATGAATTGCATTTGATCGCCGATGACGGTTTGCGCTGGTATCGATTGTCGGAAAAAACCGATCGCGGATTTTGCAAGGAATGCGGGTCGGGTTTGTTCTGGCGGGTTGTGCGGTCAAAAAACATTGCCCTTACACCCGGCACGCTGGACGGCCCCTCGGGCATCAAAACCAAATCGCAAATATTTTGTGCGTTCAAGGGCGACTATTACCCGCTAGACCCGTCTATCCCGGTGTTTGATCACGACGACCACTCTTGAAACATGCTCTAAAGGGCAAATCGTTATGGCTAAACGATTTGCCCTTTAGACCGATGCCGCGATTGCCTTAAAGGAAATATACTTTAAAGGAGGATCGGGCGCAAAACGGGTTATTGGTCGGTAATACCGGGGACTTTCATCCAGGTTAGTTCGTGTTTGTTGTTGTATAAATGCACAACCTTTGATCCCGGAATATCGGCAAACTGTGCCACGGCGGCGTGGTCGGTATCGCCCTGCATTTTGATGGTGCAAATGAAATTGGTCGCCATGCCCGCATCCATCCACTGGTTGACGAGGCGAAACAGGCGGTCCGGGTAGCAAATCACGTCCGAGCAGAGCCAGTCGATATGGCCGATTTTTTCCGGCTCCAGGCCAAAGGCACTTTCCTGGCGAAAATCCACCCGGGGCAAACTGCCAATGCGCGGGTCCAGTTTGGCCTTGTCGACTGAAATAACCGAGGCGCCGGTTTCGTGCAAAACCCAGGTCCAGCCGCCGGGGCTGCCGCCCAGATCCATTGTCATGTCGCCGTCTTGCGGCAGGATGCCCAAACGGGTGAAGGCCTCCCACAGTTTCAGATAGGCGCGGTTGGGCGGGGTGGTTTTATCTTCTTCAAATTCGATTTCGCCGTTTTTCCACGGGCTGGAACAGTCCGCCGCAGCGATGATGGTATCAGGATCGATCAGCGTCCAGGACCCTAGCGGCGCGGTTGGCGCATTGTCGCCAAAAACCTGCCGTTTGGCCGAAACGTGGGGCAGGTTGGCTTCGATCAGTTTGGCCCGCGAAAAATGGTCAAACTTGAACAGGGCCCAGTTGCGCTGGTTAAAGCGCAAAATCTTGGCCGCGCCCTTGATCGAGGGAATGGCAATGCGAACCGGATTGCGCCAGACATTTTGCGCCCAGAACACCCGTCTTTCCGGGCCAGGCGCAAACATCAGCCGGTCGTGGGTTTCGATAACGTCCCCCAGTTCCTGACGCAACTGTTCTTCGAACCCGACAGCGGCCAGATAACCGGTGGCGTTCATAGGTTCAATGACGGCTTCAATGCCGTTTGGTGCGGAAAAAATATCTGTCATGGGCTGCTTTTACCGCGCTTTTCGGGCGGGTAAAAGCAGCAAATCATATGGCAGGTTTGAAAGATGCGTTACTGTAAAACCGGACGGGCAAATATCTGCTGCACCGGGCGGTTATTGTCGCCATGCTGGGTATGGGTAAAGGCTGTTAATTGCTCGGCTGAAATGGTTTGGGGTTGTTTCAAAACCAGCCAGGTTACGCCTTCATCACAGGGCGGCGTGGTTAACGAACCATTGAAACGGTAATAGTCATGGTTGTCGGTCAGGATGGACGACCATTTGAAGGATGCCGGCGCTGTTGTTGTTTCGCCTGCATGTTCGGGCAACAGGCCCCAGATTTCGCCAAGTGCTGCATTCGGCGCGCCGATTTCATACATAACCGCCACAACAGCAAGATTGTTGTTGATGTCGGCATGGACCATGTGGCCTTCCAGCGCAAAAGATTTCCCGTCAATTTGGTTTTCACTCGGTGCGTGAAAATGCATTTGGCGCAACGCAAAACCATGACCATTCAAGGCGATATATGATCCGGTTTCGGCGGTTATCTGCACAGTATGGCCGTTATTGGTGATGGTGGTAGCCCCTGTTTGATACTGAAAATTAACCGGGGCCAGCTTGGATGAAATCATGCTGGCCAGGTTTATCGGGCTTTGATTTCGTCCTGTCCCGCAAAGTTGATAGGCCGGATCAAGGCTGGACCAGTATGACGGGCCTGTCGCCCCCTCATAGCTCCAATGGGCATGTTTTTCTTCTGCATGGCCCGTATTTTGCCAGGTGAAGGCCAACGCAATGGCCATCATGCTGGCAGAGAGAAGTGATTTTTTCATGCGACGATCCTAGATGTTTATACGTTCATCCACCGCAATATCAGGGTTCTGCAACGTTCACGACTATCAATCTATAGTTTGGTTTTATTTCAGGCTATTTAAACATTTACTTTGGATCGGAACGGGGTGCAAAGACCCTTCAGGCTATGACGGATCAAAGCCATGTTTGTGTCGCGTTATTTGAAATCAAGGCCGTGCCAGCTGGTTTGCGTCGCTATTTTGCGGTCTCATTGTTCGCATGCGCATCGCATGGCATTGTTCATTTTGCCATATCGATAAAGAACGCAAGCGCCTTACCAAAAGTCTTCGCGCCGCACCGTGAAGGTTTCAGAAATGGTGGCGTATTCTTCATAACCAAGGCGGGTGAGCGGTTCAAACAGGGTGATATCAACCATGCCATTCACAATAACCGCGTCGTCAATGTGAATGCCAACCACCGTGCCAATGACCATGCTATTGGGTTTTTCCGGGTTGGGGCTGGGAAGATCGACAATCTGGAAAACCTTGCATTCCATATGGATCGGAACGCCCTTGACCAAGTACGGTTTGACGACAGATGCGGGCATTTTTTCCAGCCCGGCATGAACAAATTCATCCTGATCGGCGGGCAAGGGGGCCGAACACAGGTTAATTTCGCGCAGCATTGATTTTGGCGTAATGGCGGCAACAAATTCGCCGGTGGCACGGGCATTGGCCGCACTGTCGCGCGATGCGCCACTGGCCCCAAACATCACCATCGGCGGGTTGCCGCAAACCGCATTGAAAAATGAATAGGGGGCCAGGTTGGCATGTCCGTCAAGGCTCAGGGTGGAAATCCAGCCGATGGGGCGCGGAACAACGCAGGCCTTGAACGGATCATGGGGAAGGTTGTGTGAAGTTTTGCCCGGTTCGTAAAACATTTGAGTTCCTTAAATCTGATTTTTGCCGCAATTGGCGACTAGAGAACAAAAATTGTAAAATTTTTAGCTCAAACTTAGCTCAAATATTGTGCGATGCAATGAGACTCTGCAGGTTTGCTGAATTTTCGCGTCGGGGCCTGATTTTTCTCAGGCTACGGAATCTGGTCTGGCGAATCGGCTTTGATCGGCAAAATTTCCCAGTCTTTTGACGCTTATCGGTTAAGATTGTCTAAACAACTGAAATTCCATTCAAAGTATGGCGACTCCGCAATAATTTTCGGAGTCTGTTAACTTTTTGCGCTCATGATTTCCTCAAGTTTCAAGGGGGAACCGTGAAGGCATTATGACAAAGAAGCAAACTTTACCGCTTGATCAGGTTTTGGTCGGCGACTGCATCGAACTGATGAACAGCCTGCCGGAAAAATCGGTTGATCTGATCTTTGCCGATCCGCCCTATAATTTACAGCTGGGTGGTGATCTGCTGCGGCCCAACAATACCAAGGTTGATGCCGTTAACGATCATTGGGATCAATTCGACAGTTTCCGCCATTACGATGATTTCAGTCGTGACTGGCTGAACGCAGCACGGCGTGTCCTTAAGGATACCGGCGCGATCTGGGTGATTGGGTCCTATCATAACATTTACCGCGTTGGCACGGTGATGCAGGATATCGGCTATTGGGTGCTTAACGACATTGTCTGGCGCAAAACCAACCCGATGCCCAATTTCCGGGGCAAACGGTTTTGCAATGCGCATGAAACGTTGCTGTGGTGCTCCAAAAATGCCGAGCAGAAAGCGATTACGTTTAACTACGAAGCCATGAAGCAGCTTAACGAAGGCTTGCAGATGCGGTCTGACTGGTTGTTGCCGATTTGCTCGGGCGGGGAACGCCTGAAAGACGACAAGGGTAAAAAGGTTCATCCTACCCAGAAACCCGAAGCTCTGCTGCAGCGCGTGTTGATGGCAACCACCCGTCAGGGCGATGTTGTGCTGGATCCGTTTTTTGGTACCGGCACCACCGGGGCTGCCGCCCGTCGCCTGGGGCGTCATTTTATCGGCCTGGAACGCGAAGAAGACTATGCCAATGCGGCGCGTGCGCGCATTGCCAAGGTGCAGATGCTTGATGGTGAAAGCCTGGAATTGACCGAGTCAAAGCGGTCTTTGCCGCGTATTCCGTTTGGCGCCGTGATCGAACGCGGGCTTTTGACGCCGGGCGAAAAAATTTACGACAACCGGGGCAATGTCGCAGCGCTGGTTCGTGCAGACGGCTCTATTGCGCATAAGGATGCTGCAGGTTCAATCCATCAGGTCGGGGCCCAGGTTCAGGGCGCACAGGCTTGTAATGGCTGGACTTACTGGCACTATAAATGTGACGGACGACTGGTTTCGATTGACAATCTGCGTACCCAGTTGCGTCAGGAAATGGGCACGATGTCGGCCTGATTCTGCTTTGGGTGCGGCCTTGAAAACGGCTCTGCTGACATAAATGTGAAGACCGAAACGCCGCATTGCGCGTTTCGGCCTTTTTGTTTTGCGATGATTTCTGCTATAAATCCGGGGTTGATAAGTTTAGCGGATTGGAGATTGTCATGCAGATTGGTGGTTATGGTGCGGCGTACGTGCCCAATCCGATGCAGATTCAACAGGCCGCAGCCCCGATTGCGGAAACGGGTGGCAATGATCTGGAAGTCCCCCCGGCACAGCGTGTTGAACAGGCCGCCCAGGCACAGGAAGCGCAATCAAAGCCGCTTGAAAGCAGCGGGCGTGGTCAGGTTGTTGATATAACCGCCTGATTTTTTCATCTTCAATGCTTGATACCAAGGCCCGCGCCAGTTTGCGGGCCTTTTTGTTGTGGTATGATGCGATGAAGCGGGTCAAACGCCGGTTGGCGTATTTGATCGCTTGTCACAGATGTTTCAACGCGTGACGGACAACTTTTTTCATGACTGTTGGCAGGGCAAAATCCGCCAGGCCGTCAATTGTCGTCCAGATGCCCTTTGGTTCAATTGCCGTATCGTTGTTAAACCGGGTTGCCAGAATGGTGATATCAAGATGGAAATGGGTAAATGTATGCCCAACGGTGCCGCCAAGTTCGCGCCAGTCCGTTTTAAGCGGGGCTTCGTCGCGCATAATGGCATCCGGGGCCTCGATGGCGCGCCATTCACTGCCGGGAACTTCATAAAGCCCGCCTAGCAAACCGGTTTCCGGGCGGCGGCGGATCAGGATTTGACCATCGTCGCGCTGGATCCAAAAGGCATAGCCAACCCGGGTGGGTTTGGCCGGTTTTTTGCGTTTTTTCGGAAGATCCGGGGCAATGCCGGTTTTACGCCCTTCGCAAAATGCCTGCCATGGGCAAATGCCACAGGCGGGGTTGCGCGGGGTGCAAATGGTCGCGCCAAGATCCATCAAGGCCTGGGCGTAATCGCCGGGGCGGTCTGGTGGTGTCAGGGTGGCGGTTTTTTCTTTTATTTCCGGTTTGACGTCGGGCAGCGGTGTTTCAAGCGCAAACAGCCGTGAAATCACCCGTTCGATATTGCCATCCACCGGGCTGGACGGGCGGTTAAAGGCAATGGCCGATACCGCTGCGGCGGTATAGGGGCCAATCCCGGGCAATTTTAACAAACCGTCTTCGGTATCGGGGAACTGGCCAGCATAGGCGTCGGCAACCACTTTGGCGCATTTGTGCAAATTGCGTGCGCGTGCGTAATAGCCCAATCCTTGCCATGCGTGCAAAACTTCGTCCAAATCGGCATTGGCCAGATCGGTGACGGTGGGCCAGCGCGCCAGAAAGGCAGCAAAATAAGGCCCTACGGTAATGACCGTGGTTTGCTGTAACATGATTTCGGAAAGCCATACGTGATATGGATTGGGCAAATCGCCCGGTTCTGACCGCCAGGGCAGGGTACGATGATGGCGATCATACCATTCAAGCATGGTGCGACGCAGGGTGTTGATGTCTTGATCAGTGAAATGCACGGCGTTTCCGTGATATGGTGTGCGGGATGGCGAAAGCGGTGACAAATTTGATGCGACCCTAGGGGATAAACAGCCCTGAGCAAGAAAAAACAGCCCTGAGCAAGAGAAAAAGCCCTGAGCAAGAGATAAAGATATTGCCATGACCAATAGAAAAGATACCGGTGATACGTTTCGCGCATCTGGCCTGGATCAGGGTGGGAACCGTGTTGGTGCCAAAAATGCGGTTAAGAAACGCCAGAAAATTACCCCGATGGGCAATACCGACCGTCGTGCGGGCCTGCGCAATGTGGCGCCGATTGTTTCGAACCTGACCCGTCCATTGGTGCGCAAGCGCGGCTTTTTTCAGGCCGAGATTTTATTGCACTGGGGCGAAATTGTTGGTCCGGCCCTGGAAGATTGCACTGCACCGGTGCGCTACAGCCAGCCGCGTGGTGAAAATGCGGGCGGGGGCACCCTGATTGTGCGGGTCTCGGGGCCAATGGCCCTGGAGCTGCAGCATCGCATGCCGCAAATCATTGATCGGGTGAATACCTATTTTGGCTATCGTGCGGTAGAGCGCATCAAGATGATGCAGGGCGAAATTTCTCGCCCCGAAGCCCGTATTCGCCGTCCGGTTCATGTGCCTGAAGGCCCAATTCGCCAGGATAGCGAAAAAGTGATCAATGAAATCGAAGACCCGGCCCTGCGGGAAGTGCTATTGCGTTTGGGTCGTCATGTCAGTGGTGCCGGAAAAAAATGATCAGAAGCGCAAGGGTGCGTGTTTATGGTTGAATTTGACTGGCGGTGATATGTGTGCGGTATGCATCCGGTATCTGCCTTTGTCGAATCATTGTCCGACAAAGGATAAACACGGATTTGCCCCATTTGCGGGTGATGTTTGCGACTCGTTGGATCAATGGCAGTTTTCGCGGCTGTGTTGACTTGGCGCGTGCAACCGGCTTGTAATCGCAAAAGTTTGTTTTAACGGAGGTTTCCTTGCTTAAGCCGTTTAAATACCTTGTTGCCGTGGTTGGTGTTTCTCTGGCAGCACTGACTGCTCAGGGGGCGCAAGCCACCGAATATAAAGAACATGTAATGGGTGCAGAAGATGCGCCGGTGACGATTGTTGAATATGCATCTTTCACTTGCCCGCACTGCGCACGGTTTGCCAACGAGGTATTTCCCGAGGTCAAAAAAGAACTGATCGATACCGGCAAAGTAAAATGGATTTATCGCGATTACCCGTTAGACGGGGTTGCATTGCGCGCATCGGCCGTCGCGCAATGCGCGGGCGATGATCGTTATTTCGGGGTTCTGGAATTGCTGTTTAAATCGCAGATGACCTGGGCACGGAGCAAAGATCCGATTGAAGGCATCAAGCAGGTTGCCCGTTTTGCCGGTATGGATGGCGAGATGGTTGACACATGTCTGGCCGATGAAACGTTGATGAACGGCATCGTTGGTGCGCGCCTGGAAGCCGAACAGAAATACAATGTCAATTCGACGCCGACCTTTCTGATCGACGGAAAAACCTATGCCGGCGAAAAGGATCTGGAATTCTTTGCCGACAAGGTTGACGATCTGACCAACTAAACGATTGAAACATGATTTACCGGCGCGTTATGGAATGCGCCGGTAAAACACACGGGCCTTTATCGGCCGGGGGAACTGATTGGTCCAATTCAAGTCGCTGCGACTGACGGGGTTTAAATCCTTCGTTGATTCAACCGAATTACGGGTTGAAGACGGGCTGACAGGTGTTGTCGGCCCGAATGGTTGTGGCAAATCCAATCTGGTTGAAGCCCTGCGCTGGGTGATGGGCGAAACATCGGCCAAGCAAATGCGCGGATCAGATATGTCCGACGTTATTTTTGGTGGCACGTCGACCCGACCGGCGCGCAATGTGGCCGAAGTGGCCGTGGTGCTTGATAACGCCGAACGTCGTGCCCCGGCGATGTTTAATGATCATGAAGAACTTGAGGTCGTGCGCCGTATCGAACGCGGTGGCGGGTCTAATTACAAGGTAAATGGCAAGGATGTGCGCGCGCGTGATGTGCAATTGCTGTTTGCCGATGCCGCAACCGGTGCGCGGTCCAATGCCATGGTATCGCAGGGCAAAATTGGCGCGCTGATCGGGGCCAAACCATCGCAACGCCGGTTGGTGCTAGAAGAGGCCGCCGGGATTACCGGCCTGCATTCGCGCCGCCACGAGGCCGAGTTGCGGTTAAAAAGTGCCGATCAGAACCTTGAACGTCTCGAAGATGTTCTCGTCACGCTCGAGAGCCAGATTTCATCGCTGCAAAAACAGGCCCGGCAGGCACAACGCTATCGCAAGCTAAGCGAAAGCATTCGCCAGACCGAGGCCTTGCTGTTTCATATTCGCTGGCAGGAAGCGGCAAAACGCCAGAATGAAGCCCGTGAATTGCTGGTGGCCGGCGAATCGGCCGTGCGCGATTTAACCGCCGAAGTCACCCGTGCAACCACCCGGCAAGCCCATATTGCCGCCAGTCTGCCCGATTTGCGCAAACAGGAAGCCGAAGCCAGTGCCGCCTTGCAGCGTCTGGTGATCGAGCGTGAAGGGTTAGATAAAGACAAGCAGCAAATTGAAACCCAGATGGCGCAACTACGCGCCCGGGTTCAGCAAATTAACGCCGATCTGGCACGCGAGGCGGAACTGGCCAATGATGCCCAGGGGGCGTTGGACAAGCTGAAATATGAGCGTCATGAGCTTCGGGATGCCCAGGGTGGCGAGGATGACGAGCTTGATGATGCCCGCGAACGCGCTGCACAAAAAGCGCTGCAGGTTGAAGAGCTTGAAGCCACAGTTGACGAACTGACAACCCGTGCCGCCGCCGAAGATGCCCGGTTAAAATCGGTGCAGCAGCGCCTGTCAGAACTGGGCGCGCGCCGTATTCGCCTGACAGATCGTTATGACGAGGCGGTGGCGAAACTAGATGATATCCGGGTTGAGGCCGATTTTAGCGATGCCCTTGAAGATGCGGAAATGGCGTTGGAAGCGTGCGAAGAAACGGTCGAGCAGCGCAAAATGGCGATTGAAGATGCCGAAATGCGCCTGGCCGAACTTCGTGATCGTGAAGATGCCGCCAAAATTGCCGAAAACGATGCCCGTGATGCCCAGCGCGATGTCGAAGCCCGCAAAACCCGCCTGATTGCCGAAATCGACGGTCTTGAAAGTCTGGTTAAGTCCAGCGGTGACGACGAATATACCCCCATGATCGAACAGATCACGGTGCAGGGCGGGTTGGAACTGGCGATGGCCGCCGCCCTTGGTGAAGACCTGGATGCGCCTGACGCCATTCAATCCCCTACCCATTGGGCCGGGGTGGACCCATCAACCGATGATCCTGCCTTGCCCGACAATGTGCTGGCGTTGGCCCGGTTTGTTCAGGCACCGGCAGTGTTGAACCGGCGTTTATGGCAAATCGGCGTGGTCGAGGACGATGCGACCGGCAACTGGCTGTCCAGGGATTTGCAAACCGGGCAGCGGTTGGTGTCGCGCGAAGGGGCGTTATGGCGCTGGGATGGCTATCGTATTTTGGCCGGGGCAGAACTGCCTGCTGCGGCCCGGTTGCGCCAGCGGAACCGGCTGGCAGAATTGCGCGCCGAACGCGACGAAATGGACGATGTTGTGGCAGAAAGCACGGAACGGGCCGAAACGGCGCGTGACAATGTGGAACGCCTGAACGACCAGATTACCGAAGCCCGCAATGCTGAACAGGAAGCCCACCGTGCGGCGCGCGAAGCCGATAGCCAGCTTTCGCGCGCGCGCGAGGAAATTGCCAATATCAAACGCGATGCCAGCGCCATTGAAGGCCGACTGCAAACTGCCGAAGAGGTGGTTAACCGCACCCGCCAGGACCTCGATGAACTGATTGCCGAGCAGGAAAAACTTGCCGCAACACCGCAGGAAAGCAGCGAAGGCCTGATCGAAATCAAGGCAGCACTAAATGAAAAGCGCGCCGATCTTTCTGATGCGCGGGCCGACCAGATGGAGGCGCGCAGCCAGCTTGAGCGGATGCAGCGCGATATGTCGGGGCGGCGCAAACGCCTGGAATTTGTTGAAAATGAAATTGCCACCTGGAACGAACGTGCCGCAGGGGCGGGTGATCGCGTGGCCCAATTGCGCGAACGCCAGGAAGAAGCGCAGATGGAGCTGGAAGAGCTGGAACTGCGCCCCGACGAGATCGAGGAACGCCGTGCCATTCTAAGCGATCGCATCGCCATGGCGGAACAAACTCGCAAGGACAGCGCCGATGCGCTGGTCAATGCCGAAACCGCCCAGCGCGAGGCCGATCAGGACTTGAAGGATGCCGAACAAAAACTGGCCGATGCCCGCGAAGGCCGGGTGCGGTGCGAGGCTTTGCTAGAGCAGGCCGAACAATATCGCCGCGATTTGATCGAACGGATTCGCGAACGGGTGAATGCCACGCCAGACCAGTTGGCAGACCTGGCCATGTTGGACCAGAACGACGCATTGCCCGCCGAAAACGATATTGAAGCCCGCCTTGGCCGCCAGTCGCGCGAACGCGAAAACCTTGGGGCGGTTAATTTGCGCGCCGAGGTCGAACTGGCCGAGATGGAAGAACAGAAAAACACCCTGGCGACCGAACGTGACGATTTGCTGGCCGCCATCGATAAGTTGCGCAATGGCATTAACCAGCTTAACCGCGAAGCCCGCCAGCGCCTTAACAAGGCGTTTGAGGAGGTCGACAAGCACTTCCAGCAGTTGTTTGTCCGGCTGTTTGGCGGTGGCCATGCCCATCTGATGCTGACCGATGCCGATGACCCGCTAAATGCCGGGTTGGAAATTATGGCATCTCCGCCGGGCAAAAAACTGCAGCACCTGTCATTGCTATCTGGTGGCGAGCAGGCCCTGACCGCGATGGCCCTGCTATTTGCTGTGTTTATGACCAACCCGGCCCCGATTTGCGTGCTCGACGAAGTGGATGCCCCGCTTGACGATGCCAACGTTGACCGCTTTTGCCGGTTGCTTGAGGCCATTGGCCGTCATGCCAATACGCGATTCATGGTGATTACCCATCATCGTATGACGATGGCACGGATGAATCGCTTGTTCGGTGTTACCATGGCAGAACGTGGTGTATCGTCGCTGGTGTCGGTTGATTTGCGTCAGGCAGAAGTTTATTCGCAAAAAGAACAGCATGAGCTTAATTTAACCAGCTAGGGCGAATGCGTGTCCAAATGTGGCATTTTCTGTCGTGGAACCTAGGGAAACCGCCGGTTGTGCGGGGTGGCGGTTGTTTCCGGGCATGGGTTTAACAGGAGTGATCCCGAACACACCTGAGGGGCTTTTAGTGTGGTATTTCGGTAAAAATTGTTATTTTTCAATTTGTTAAATGAGGTTTTCCATGCGGCAACCATCCGGGTTTTACGGCTTGACAGCCTATGGGGGGCTAAGTATGTTGCCCGCGCCTTTCCTTGTGTTGCCAACAAGGCTGTTAGCGCGGAGTTTGTTACGATGAGCGAAGAAAAAGATCGCGCCTCGTTAGCTGAACTGGATCGCAAATTAACAGCCGTTGTCGGGCGGCGCGAAGAAAAGCAAGGCCCGGTTTCGGGGGGCCGGAAAAGTTCATCGGCGGGCATGGCGCTTGGCATGCGGATATCAGCGGAAATGATCGCTGCTGTCGTTGTCGGGTTGTTAATTGGTTGGGGACTGGACCGGTTTTTTAATACGATGCCTTTGTTGCTTGTCCTTTTTGTCATTCTTGGGGCAGGTGCCGGGGGACTTAACGCCTATCGCGCAGCCAAAGGGTATGATAGTGCCATTGGACTTGGACGTGCGATGGGAAAGCCCAAGCAGGGGGACAAGGAATAATCCTTGGCCTGACAAGATTGAGCGAGGATTACGGTGGCTGGACCGCTAGAGCAGTTTAAAATCAAGCCGTTGGCCGATCTTTCGGTAGGTGGATTTGATGTATCCTTCACCAATTCCGCCCTTTGGATGGTGATCGCAGCCGTTCTCGTAACGGCGTTCATGACGCTTAGCATGCGTCGTGGCGCACTGGTGCCGGGACGTTGGCAGGGTGCAGCCGAGGTGATGTATGAATTCGTCGCCAACATGCTCAAAGATAATGTGGGAACTGCCGGGCGCAAGTATTTCCCGTTTGTTTTCACGCTTTTCATGTTTGTGCTGTTCGGGAACCTTTTAGGGATGATCCCGCACGGTTTTGCCTTTACGAGCCACATTATCGTAACGTTTGCGATGGCTCTGGTGATTTTTGTCGGTGTGACGATTATCGGTTTTGCGCGCCACGGAACGCATTATCTGCGTATGTTCTTCCCGGAAGGTGCCCCGATAGCAACCGCGATCATTTTGATCCCGATCGAAATCATTTCCTATTTCTCTCGTCCGTTCAGCCTGGCTATCCGACTATTCGCAAATATGACGGTCGGCCATATCATGCTGAAAGTGATTGGCGGATTCGTCGGACTCATCGGCATTTTCGGCGTGCTTCCTTTCGCAATGCTGACGGGGATTACCGTTCTGGAGTTCGGCATTGCCGCGCTTCAGGCCTATGTTTACACAATTCTCACCTGCATCTATCTCCATGATGCGATCCATATGCACTGATGTGCTGTGGACTGGTGTGATCTTTTCTTATTGCCTGTAAGAAATTTCGAAAGGGTGAAGTTATGGAACTCGATGCTGCAAAGATGATCGGTGCTGGCCTGGCTGCTATTGGTATGATTGGTGCCGGTATCGGGGTGGGTAACATTTGGTCAAGCCTGATCGCAACTGTCGGTCGTAACCCGGCTGCCAAAGCCGATGTTGAACTTTATGGCTGGATCGGCTTTGCCGTTACCGAAGCTATTGCACTGTTCGCACTCGTCGTTGCGCTGATCGTTCTGTTCGGCTAATCGGCGCCCGTTGCGCGAATACTCGGCCCGGCGAGGGTGAACTCTCGCCGGTGTCGTTGAATTCGGGAGTAGGCTATGCCGCAGTTTGATATTTCGTCGTTCCCGTCCCAGATTTTCTGGCTGGTTGTTGTTTTCGCCGTCCTTTATTTTTTGATGTCGAAAATTGCCCTGCCGAAAGTTGGTGACGTTCTTGAACGCCGTCACAAGACTATCGAAGACAATCTTGGCAAGGCACGGGCGTTGAAAGACGAAACCGATGCCGCCATCGCACGGTACGAAGCAGCCCTGGCAGAAGCCCGGGATGCCGCTCATGCCGATATTCGCGAAGCATCGGAGAAGGCAACTGCACAGCAGGCTGTCGAAACCGAAGCAATGGCCAGGAAGCTGTCTGAAAAGACATCTGCAGCCGAAAAGCGGATTGCACAAGCCAAGACAACCGCGCTCAGTGGTGTGTCTGAAGCCGCGGCCGATATTGCCCGCGACGCAACCGCAAAACTGATCGGCGTCAAGGTTCAGTCCAAAACTGCTGAAAATGCAGTTGCGGCAGTGATTGGAGAATAAACACCATGGAAGCAGAACACGGTAGTTTCTTCACCAATCCGGAAACCTGGGTCACCCTTGCTTTCCTGGTTGTTGTCATTTTTGGCGGCTTCAAGGTTGTAAAGGGGATCTCGGCAGCACTTGATAAACGTGCTGGCAAGATTTCCAACGAACTTGACGAAGCGCAACGCCTGCGTGAAGAAGCTCAGGAGCTTCTGGCCAAATATCAGGCCAAGCAGCGCGAAGCACTGAAAGAGGCTGATGAAATTCGTGCCCATGCCAAGGCTGAAGCCGACCGCATGCTGGTAAACGCCAAGGCCGAACTTGAAGCGTCGCTTAAGCGTCGTGAACAGCAGGCCCTGGACCGCATTGGCAACCTGGAAGCCCAGGCTGTTGCGGAAGTTCGGGCTCATGTGGCTGAAATTGCCACTCAGGCAACCCTTGCAATGGTGACCGAAAAGGTTACCGGTGCGAAGGCTGACGAACTGGTTGATAGCGCGATTTCTGAAATCAAAGGCCGCCTGAATTAATCAGGTTCGCATTTTAAAAGTAAAAACCCCCTCGGCACACACGCCAAGGGGGTTTTTTCGTTTTGGCGACCATTTACCATCGTCTGTCATTGTTTTTGGGCGGCCAAAAGTAAAAAGGGCGGTCGGCGACGATGGTTGTCCCATTTGGTATTGCTGCCCACTGTCACCGGTTCGGGTTCGAGAAGACGGGTTAACCGTAACCCGGTATCAAGAAGGCCATTCACATAGGTTTCGACGGTTCTGTGATATTTGATCACGTCATCAACAAACCAGCTGGTGTGCCTGGGGCCTTCATCGCGGTAATTGTCAATCGGCCAGAACAGGTCATTGCCTGCGGCATCCTGTTGCCATTGCTGAGCGGCCAGCGCGGTGCATATCGGATGTTCGACAGAGATCACCAATCTGCCGCCGGGCTTTAACAGACGGGCAATATTGGCAATGGCAACGGGGTAGTCGGCCACATAATGTAGCGCCAACGAGGATACGATCAGATCAAACGACCTTTTGGCAAAGGACGTTGCCGTAAGGTTTTCAATTGCGCCTTGCTCGAATGTAATGCCGTTATCGTTTGTCATCTGGCGTGCCGATGCTAACATTTTGGCCGAAACATCCATCCCGACGACGGATGCGGCCTTTTGGCTCCGGGTATAACGGGCAAAATCACCAAAGCCGCAGCCAAGGTCTAGAATATCCAGCCCGGCAAGGCTTTCGGGCAACATGCTGCGCAGCGCCGGTTGTTCCAGAACATCATTTAAACCGCTGCCGGTTTGGCGCAGCGCGCGATACCCTTTGTGGAAGGTCGGATCATCGTAGATATTCTGGATCGAAGGCATTGGCAGCACCATTAAACAGGTCAGGACGCAATCTTTGTGACCTGTTTAATGGCAAGGTGCAAGTTGGCAGACAGGGGATAAAGCGGGGCTTAGCCCTGGAATCGTTCTGCGCGGTCGTGCAGGGCCTTAAAATCCAGATCAGGGCCAAGCGGGACGATCCCTGTTGGATTGATCATGGTGTGGCTTTCGTAATAATGGCCTTTGATATGATCGAAATGCACCGTTTGGGCGATACCGGGATGCTGATACAGGTCGCGGGTATAGGCCCATAAATTGGGATAGTCTTTCAACATGCGGATATTACATTTGAAATGGCCGTGATAAACAGAGTCAAAGCGGACCAGGGTTGTAAAGAGCCGCCAGTCGGCTTCGGTCAATTCATTGCCAATCAGAAAGCGGTGCTGATCAAGGCGGTTTTCGAGCCAGTCCAGCGTCGAAAACAGAGTTGTGACGGCTGTTTCATAGGCGTCCTGTGCTGTGGCAAAGCCCGATTTGTAAACGCCGTTGTTAACGTCGTGATAAACCCGTTCGTTAACCGCATCAATTTCAGCGCGCAGATGTTCCGGGTAATAGTTGCCCGGTTTGGCACCCAGCCCGTCAAAGGCGGTATTGAGCATACGGATGATTTCGGACGATTCGTTATTGACGATGCGGCCGGTTTTTTTGTCCCACAGGACCGGCACCGTCACCCGCCCGGTATATTTCCGGTCGGCATCTTTATAGACCTGATGCATAAAATCGCGATTGCCAATGTCATCGCCAAGGCCATCTTCGGGCGAAAATTCCCAACCGTTTTCCAACATGCGCCAATGCACCACCGAAACCGATATCATGTCTTCCAGCCCTTTCAGGCTGCGAAAGATCAGGGCGCGATGCGCCCACGGGCAGGCATAGGACACATACAAATGATAGCGCCCTTTTTCAGCCGGAAACGGACTGTTGCTATCGGCTGAAATCTGATGGCGAAAGGCACTGTCCTGGCGTTTGAATTTGCCGCCGGTGGATTTGGTGTCATACCATTGGTCTTTCCAGACGCCGTCTATCAACAATCCCATTTCTGCTTCCTTTGTCTTGGTCCGCTATTTAGATAGCAGACCTTCAAAATTCCCATATCTGTTGTCCTCATTTTGACGTTTTCCAAGTTGAAGACAATGGGGTGATGTGACATTAATTTGTTTCCAAATGCGCAACAGTCGGTGCAATGCAGGCGGTACAGCAAGGATGATATGATGCTTATTGGTAATCTTGATGGCATGACGGTTTTCGCCCGGGTGGTGGAAGAACAGAGCTTTTCCGGGGCGGCACGCAAGCTGGGCATGTCCAAATCCGCCGTTAGCAAACATGTTACCAAACTTGAAGACAGCCTTGGCATTCGCCTGTTGAACCGCACAACCCGGCGACTAAGCCTGACCGATGCCGGGTCTACATTTTATCAGCATTGCGCCCGGGTGGTCGAAGAAATTGAAACAGCGGAACACGCCCTGACCGATTTGCGCGGCACGCCGCGTGGGATATTGCGCATTTCGGCACCTTTAACATTCGGGCAGCAGTTTTTACCCAACGTGATCGCCGATTTTATGCAGCTTTATCCGGGGTTGAAGGTTGATATTCATCTGGCCGACCATATGGTTGACCTGGTGGCGGAAGGGTTTGACATGGCGATACGCATTACGCGCCTGCGCGATTCGAGCATGATCGCCCGCAAACTGGCCGATTTTCACGGCCAACTGGTGGCGTCGCCCGATTATCTTAAAAAACACGGCACCCCCAAACATCCCGCCGATTTAAGCGACCATGACGTGATTGCCTATACCAATACGCCCAATCCCAATATCTGGGATTTTGATGGCCCGGATGGCCATACCAGTGTGCGGGTGAACCCGGTTTTGTGGTGCAACAATGGTGAATTTACCGCAACGGCGGCCCGGCGCGGTCTGGGCATTGCAGGCGAGCCGGAATTTATCATTGCCAATGCCATGCATAGCGGCGAGCTGGTGCCAATCCTGACGGATTATTCGACCCGGCTGGGGGGTGGTATTTACGCGGTTTACCCGGAACGCCGCCATCTGCCGACCAAGGTGCGCCTGTTTATCGATTTTCTGGTGGAACGGTTTGATAACGGGTTGGCCATCGACATGCGCGGACCCTGTGGCAAGATCAAACGTATCGGTGTTAATGAAGCTGTTTCAGACAGCATGCCATCGGACGCACAAGCGACGCGCACCTGAACATTTAAAGCACTTTTCCTTTAATATGACCCATTTTGCCAGGAAACGCGTCCCTATCGTGTTTCGCGTCGCCAGCCAAACAGGCACAATATAACGCCAATGAAAGCAAGGACAGGCAACGGCAACAAGGTGGTGGTGGCGCCAATCAGGGTACGATAGCTGTCGGTGTGGACCATTCCTGCCCAGTTTGACCCATGCCAGATCGCGTCACGGTCAACCCGCCGCCAGGATGGCAAACCGCTTTCTACCCGGCCAATATAGCCGTGATTGGCTAAAACAACATCACTTAGGATTTCGGTGGTTGATGCGGTGTTGCGCCGTTCGCGGGTCAGCACATCGCGGTCCACATGCAGGGCTGTTTGGCTTTTGCCTTCGACGTCACGCGCGGTAATGCGAATAAGGCCATGCTGCGCGATCGGAATGCGGGCCTGCCATGTCTGGTCGGGCTGGCGGGTGAAGGGGGCCTGAATGGCGCGGGACGTTACCGGATCAAGTGCCGTTGCTGTTTGCGGATCGGCACCGATTTTGTGCCAGGTCAGGTTCAGCGACGATCCGTCGGCGGACCGGGTTGTTTCAATGGTGTTTTCTTCCAGTGCCGGTTCCTTCATTAACCAGTGTGATAACCGGCGGAGCAATTCGGCAATTGGGCCACCGCCATCGTGCCCGCGTTGCCACAACCACATCTGATCGCTGGTTAAAATTGCCGCCCGCCCGTCGCCGACCCGCGACAGGGTTAATAACGGCAGGTCGTTGATGCCGGTCATTACTGTCATGGCCTGATTATTGGTTGGCCGGGTTTCAAGTTGCCGATACCACGGGCCCCATTTGGGGGCGGCCTGTCGTGGTCCGGCAATGGCCGAGGTCACCGGGTGCAGACGCCCGGTTTCATTCACCTTGGGGACAAATCTTTGTTCGAGAATACGCCCGGTGGCGGCAAGCGGCATCAAGTGCCCCAGAACCGTATCGGAAAGGCCATCGGCGGCAATATATTCAGGCC
This sequence comes from uncultured Thalassospira sp., assembly GCF_963976115.1. Classification (GTDB taxonomy): domain Bacteria; phylum Pseudomonadota; class Alphaproteobacteria; order Rhodospirillales; family Thalassospiraceae; genus Thalassospira. Next base: position 136,280 of record NZ_CAXBJJ010000006.1, on the reverse strand, counting down.
CGGCCACCACAAGTGCGGCCCCGCCGCCTTGCACATATTCAACAACCTTTTCCAGATATTGCACTGGCAACACCCCGCGGCGTTGATAGCGGTCGAATATCACCAGGTCAAACTGCGGCAGGCGAACTTCAAACAGGTCGCGAATCGGAAACGGGATGAGTGCCAGTTCGTTGATCGGGGTGTCGTCGCCTTTTTCCGGCGGACGCAAAATGGTGAAATGAACCAGATCAACCCCGGGGTCGGCGCGTAACAAATTGCGCCAGGCCCGTTCGCCAGGGTGGGGTTCGCCCGATAGTAACAACACCCGAAGCCGGTCGCGGACCCCGGTGGTCTCTAAAATAAGCCGGTTGTTGGTGGTGTCGGTTTCGTTGGGAAGGGCGGCCATGCGCAATTCGGCAATAACCGGCCCGGCATGGGGTATCGGAATGCTAATCGGTGTCTTCTGGTTGGCGGGCATCGTAAAGCGCCGGACCGTGCCGTCTTCTTGCAACAGGGTCACGCCCAGCGGTGCCCCGGGGACCATATCGGGGTCGATGGCTTCGACAATGAATTCGGCGTTTTTCCCGACAATGCCGTAATCGACATTCTGGTGCATTTGCAGGCGTCGGTCGCGTTCGTCCCGGGTGCCGGTGATGAGAACATGTAAGGGGGCGTTTAAGTGCAACCGGTTGGGAACATCATGGACCTGCCCATCCGTGATCATGACAACCCCGGCCAACCTTTCACGCGGGATGCCCCCCAAAAGACGGTCAAGGGCGGCAAACATGTTGGTGTGTGTTGTGCCGGGCACATTTTCAATTCGCAGGTCGATGTCAGGATCATTATCGTATTTCTGGTGTAATGCCTCAATCGCCTGATCGGTTTGGGCGGTTCGGTTGCCCAGTTTCTGGCTGTCGGAACGATCCGCCAGAACCAGAATAATGTCGCTTAGCTTTTCGTGGGACTGATCGGTAAATTGCGGGGCCAGCAACCCGACCAGCAACAATGCCATCATCCCTGCGCGCCAGATGCTGCCGCGTAACCGCAAGGCGAGGGCAACAATAACAAGGCTAACCGCCACCACGGTTAACATGCCAAGCCAGCCCGGTGCAATCAGCGGATTGATTTGAAAATCCTGCAAGCTGTTCATCTGCCCAGCCTTTCAAGGATGGCGGGCAAATGAACCTGATCGCCCTTATAGCTGCCGGTCAGGGCATAAATTACCAGATTAACGCCAAATCGCAGGGCCAACTCGTGCTGGCGGGGCGAAATATCGTCTATCGGGTTGCGCGTGGCGGTGCCGTATTGTTCGAGTTCTAACCGGGTTTGAACCCAGGATGCCGCCCAGTCATTGCCCCCAAACAGAACCGATGCCACACCATCAAGTCGCGGGTCGGGGCGGGCATCGACCCATAATGTGGCATCAAACCGGCCATAGGCCTGGTCAAGCAGGTAAAAGCTGCGAAAAATAATATGATTGCGCGGGGCGCGGGCCAGTGTCGGTATTTCAATACCGGCAAGCAGGCTGCGCAAACGGGCGGGTTCAACCTCGCGGTCGCGGGTGTCAATCAGGATCATGCCGCCATTGGCGAGATACCGGTTCAATTGTTCGCGGCCATAGATTGACAGTTCGTTTTGTCCTTCCGCCAGCGGCCAGTAAATCAGCGGATAGAAACCAAGATCATCGGTTTGCGGATTGATCATGACAGGGGCGGCCAGATCGGCTGCCGTGCGTTTGCGCAAGGTATCGGTTAACCCTGCAAGACCGGCATGGCTCAGCCTGTCGATGGCGGCAACGCCGGTTTCCATATAAGCCAGCCTGGGATGCAAGGCGGCCTGAAAATCACGCGGTGTTACGTTTTCTTCCTGTGCGTGCGCAGGGGGGACGCGGCCCAACCCGGCCAGTATCAAAGGGGCACCTGCCGACACAAGAAATAGCATGAAAAGGGTGCGTGTTGTCGGCCGCGATGTCGGTCGGGCCGCGAACGTCGTTGATTGCATCGCAGCGTTCCTGTCGGCTTTTGCCAGGTCTTTTGTCATTTTTTTGCCGCGCTGGTGGCCCTGAAACCGGTTGTTGGCACCGGTTATAATCAGGATCAGGGTATCAAGCAGAAACAGGCAGAAGGCGAGAAAAACGCACAAGGTTGCCAGATCGACCTGGTTATCGTCAGACAGGGTTTTGATTTGTGCCTGATCGGGCCAGCGCACCGGCACATCCAGCCCGGTCAGATACGGGCCGAGATTATAGGCAATAGCCTGGCCGTTTTGACCATAAATGCCGGGCGGGTGACGGGGCCCGGGTATTTCGCTGTCGGTTTGCAAAGGCAGCACCGTCGGATCTGGCTGATGGGCGCGGCCAAAACCATCCAGGATTGATTGAGGGGCAAGTAATGTCTGTATTTGCGGGGAAGACGGGTTTTCGGGACTGGCAAGGGGGAGCAGGCGTTGCCAGATTTCGACAAATAACCCGGACATTGGCAAATTTGACCAGTCCGCCCACGGTGTGACATGGAATAAAACAATGCGCCCGGCATTTTGCGCGATGCTGGTAATCAACGGGGTTCCGTCGGTCAGGCGGGCCCAGGTTTTTGCAACAATGTCGCGGTCGGGTTCGGCCAACAATTGCCGTGTTACGGTTATTTCTTCGGGCACCGGCAAGCCCGAAAACGGACTGTTTTCGCCAAAGCGGGTTAAATGTTTTGGACGTTCCCATGACATGGAACCGCCAAAATCGCGATTGCCCAGCCGTAATGTTACTGGCAAAAACCGGTCATCGGGGCTGCTGGTGGTGGAGCCAGCAAAACGAACCAGCATTCCACCATTGTCGATCCATTGTGCCAGTGCGCCCTGCTGGCTGCCAAGCCCCGGTATGGTGCCGGTTGTTACCAGAATATCGGGTTTTTGCCCTAAAAGGCTGTCCAGGGTGCCATAGGTGATGCTGGCATAAGGTGAAATCGCCCGATCGAGGAAAAAATACCGGTCGGACAGCAAGACGGGGCCTTCGCCGGAACTCACCACGATGCCAACCTTGCGTTGCTGCCATTTCGCTCCCGTTTGAAACAGGGCCGCCGCACTTTCAATATCGGATAGGCCAACGGTCTGGATTGCATTGGCGATATCGCCGGGCAAGGGCACTTCGATACGGGTGCGTGCAGTTTGTTGGGCGATGGTGAGCGGGTGGCGCAAAACGATTTGTCCGCGATCATTGCGTGCAACCAGTGTGGTTTGCCGTGCTGCGGGCTGTACATTATGGCTTAGGGTAACGGTCATGCCATTGCGGTTGCGCGCAAGAGCAGAGATAACAATGGTGCCGTTATGAATTTCGGCACCGGGATGCACAACGATAAGCGGCGATACAGCCGATAAATCCGTGGCAAGTGTTGCTTTGCCCGGGGCATCAATATTATTGGTCAGAAGAATGGCGCCAGCGATGGCGTTGGTAATATCCTGCCGGTCGGCAATCGTTGTGGCAAGGGCCGCGTAGGCAGGTGCCCAGGGGTGGGGTTGCAATCGATCAAATGCATTTTGGGCATCATGGGGCGATAGCGGACCCTGGAGCGGCGGCAGGTCGCTACTGTTGGCCCCTGTTGCTTCGGGCGCGGTAACACCAATAAAGATCGACTGGTTGTTTAACCGCGCCTGATTGACGATTTGTTTCATGCCCTGCTGGTATTGGGGCCAGTGGGCGGCGCCAGACCAGCTGTTATCAACCATGACCAATATGGCCCCGTTTTCCGGGGCGTAATCGGTTTTGTTTAAAACCGGATGGGCGGCAGCCAGTATTAAGGCCAGTAAAATCAGGCTGCGTAAAATCGTTTGCCAAAGCGGTGCGTGTTCGGCATTGCGGCGGTTATGGGCCGCGCCAATTAACAGCAGGGCGGCTGGGAAAACTATTTTGCGCGGCCGGCGCGGCGCACTGCGAATGATCAGCCATAAGACCGGCAGCAACAACAAGCCAGCCAGCAGCACAGGATATAAAAACGTGACGGCACCAAATATCATGGCCGATGCCCGGCGTTGGGGGGGCTGGCCGTTGTTTTGCCACTGCGTACCGGTCGTTCGGTAATGTGCTGGTAAAGGGCCAGCAATGTCTGGCTGGGGCTTTGGTCGGTGATGTGCTGGTCATACAGCCACTGGCTGGCCATTGCGGCATCGCGAATGCGTCCACGCCATTTCCGGCTGCGATGGATAAATTCCGCGCGCAGGTCTTCAAATTTTTCACTGCGGAAAATTACGGTGTCATTGGTGTTAGTGAAATCGATGCGCCCGGCAAAATCCGGTGTGCATTCCGCCGGGTCGAGAACCTGTATCAGGGCGCCATCATTCTGATTGTGGACCAAGCGGCGCAGTATCGGTGCTGGCGCGCGTTCAAGCGGGGCAAATTCCAGAAAATCCCCCACGATCAGAACGGTATTACGACGGCCGGGATGAATGTTGTTGCCACCGGCATCCATGTCCGACGGTGCAGCCAGCATGGCATGGCCAAGTTTGGCAAGCTGGTCATGCACGGTAATGCGGCTGTGGGGCGGGTCGAATGCGCCAACAGTTTCGCCATTGCGCAACAGCAAATCGGCCAGTGCCAGCGCGATCACCATCATGCGGTCGGCTTTGGGCGGGCCTTTGGCATCCGATGCCCAAAACGATGACATGCCAAATAGCGGCCATATCCAATAGGTGTGGCTGGCTTGCCATTCGGTTTGGCGGATATAGGTCTTGTCGCTGCGCGCGGAGCGCCGCCAGTCGATTTGGCCGGTAGGATCACCGGCAATATAGGGACGAAATTGCCAGAAATCGCTGCCCGGACCGACCTTGCGATTGCCATGCAAACCACTGCGAAGGGCCGTTGCCATCCGCCGGGATTCGTCAACAAGTTGCGGCAATCGCGCCGCCAGTGAACGGGCGGCGGCAATCTGATCGGGCAAATTGCGCGCAGGCACCATTATGCTTGCTGATCCCTTATTTTTGAAAGAACATCCGTGATTAGCGAGGCGGCCGAAAAGCCATCGGCGCGTGCGCCATAGGTCAGCCCGAAACGATGGCGCAACACTGGCACAGCCAAGGCCGCAACATCATCAGGCGACGGGGCAAAACGCCCCTGCAACATGGCCCGCGCCCGACATGCCAGCGACAGCGACTGTGCGGCCCGCGTGCCCGGCCCCCAGGCAACATTGTTGGCAATATCGGCAAACGGAGTGCTTTCGGGGCGACACGCGCGGCACAGGGCAATAATGGTATCCAGCACGCGATCAGGCATGGGCAGGCGACGGACAAAATCCTGGGCTTCGATCAGTTCGTCGGTATGCAAAATCTGACGGGGCCGGTTGATATGGCGACCTGTTGTTTGTGCAACAATGCGCCGTTCGGCATCCTGATCGGGATAGGCAAGGCGCACTTCCAACAAAAAGCGGTCAAGCTGGGCTTCGGGCAGGGGATAGGTGCCTTCCTGTTCCAACGGGTTCTGGGTGGCCAGCACGTGGAACGGAACGGGCAGGGCATGGCTGTAACCGGCAACCGAAATTTCGCGTTCCTGCATGGCTTGTAACAGGGCCGACTGGGTGCGCGGGCTGGCACGGTTAATTTCATCAGCCAGCAATAACTGGCAAAAAACCGGGCCTTTGATAAAGCGAAAGGCGCGTTTGCCATCGGGCCCGTCGTCAAGCACTTCGGAGCCCAGAATATCGGCCGGCATCAGATCGGGGGTAAACTGAACCCGTTTATCAAGTAAGCCCAATGCCTTGCCAAGGGTATGGGCCATTAATGATTTGCCAAGGCCAGGTGCGCCAACCATCAAAACATGACCACCGGCCAAAACCCCGATCAATGTCTGGTCAACGGCTTCATCCTGGCCGAATATGATAGAGGCGATCATATCGCGGGCTTCGCCCAGACGGGCAACACAGGCATCAAGGCGGGCCGCATCCTGTTCAAGGCTGCTGGCGCGCGACATGCCAAATTCTTCAGGAAAGGTCTGCGTGTTTGTCATGGCCGTAAATTCTGCATCCTCTGTTGCGCTGGATCTATCGGGCTGTCACACAGGCTGGCAATTCCAGGATCGTAAACTAGTTAATAAGCAGGCTATATTAGAAACCTTGACCGTAAGTGTATAGCATGACCCAAAACGATAAAACTGTCGATCTTGCCGAAAATCTTTGGAAACGCCTGCGGAGCGGCAAACCGCCCGCAGGCCGTCATCCGCAAATATGCGGGGATATTCCTATGTCCATAAATCGTGATGGAACCTGGTATTATCAAGGTGGCCCCATTGGCCGGGTCGAACTGGTCAAACTGTTTGCCACCGTTTTACAGCGTGACGAAGAAGGCGGGCATTGGCTGGTGACACCCGCTGAAATGGCGCGGATCGATGTGGAAGACGCGGCCTTTGTGGTGGTCGAGGTGACGCGTGGTCATGATGAGACGGGGGCGCGGCCCGACGAAGAGGGAGATCACGCCGCCAAAACCGGCGTGATCCGGATGCGCACCAATATTGACCAGTGGGTGGAACTTGATGAAAACCATTCGTTGCGGGTGGAGGAAAACCCCAAAACCGGTGAACCATCGCCCTATATCGCGCTGGATCGCGGGCTTGAAGCGCGTTTGAACCGTGCAAGTTTTTATCAATTGGTCGACTGGGCCGAAGAAATAACCGCCCCTGATAGCCCCGACACCGTCCTTGGCGTTTACAGCCATGGACGTTTCTTTAAAATTGGCACGGTGGAGAATGATGAAGCATGACACCTGACAACATCATGGCGGCCTTGAATGCCCCGCGCGAGGGTCTGAAATTGCGTGTTGGGGACCATGCTGTTGATTTTCCCGGTTCCAAATCCCGTGCGCGCGCCTTTGCCGAAGGCGCGCTTAAATCCCGTGCTGCTGCGGTATTGGTGCCGCTGGTGCATCGTGACGATGGATTATCGGTGATTTTAACCCGGCGAACCGCCCATTTGAAGGCCCATGCCGGGCAAATCAGCTTTCCGGGCGGGCGCAAGGAAGATGTCGATGCCGATCTGGATGAAACGGCCTTGCGCGAAACCGAAGAAGAAATCGGGCTGAATCGCCGTCATATTCGCCTGCTGGGTCGGTTGAATGATTATTATACCGTCACTGGTTTTCAGGTGACGCCGGTTGTGGGTATCATAACCCCGCCGTTTGATATTGTGGCCGATCCGTTTGAAGTCGACGAGGTTTTCGAGGTGCCATTGTCGTTTATCCTTGAACCGGGCAACCAGAAACTGCAAACCGTGGATTTTGAAGGGGCCAGGCGGCGCTATTTTGCCATCCCCTATCAACATTATTATATTTGGGGCGCAACGGCGGGAATGCTGGTGAATTTCAGCGACGTGTTAAGGGCTCATCAGCAAAACGTGACCCGGCCAACCGGAAAATAGCTTAAGGGTGGGGCTGAATGATTTGGCTTTGTTGCTGTGGCGTGTCATTGATGCCGTTGTGATAATTCAGAAAGAAAGCTGCCATGCTGCGTGAAATTATCCAGATTGCTCTGCCAATTATTTTACCATTTGTGATTTACGCCATATGGTTGAAATATGCGCGGACAAAAGCGATCCGAGAAGGACATGATGTGGTGCCACCGTGGGATCAGGGACCGTGGCTTTTGCTGTTTTTAATTGGTGTTTTGCTGGCCGGAAGTATTTTGGTTTTTACCGCCCTGACAAGCGGTGCCTCGCCTGATTCGATTTATCACGCCCCCGAACTGAAAGACGGTGTTATTTCGCCAGGCTATTTTGAACCCAAAAAGCCGGAATAACCAAACCGGCTTGTTTTGATCCTTCTGATTGATCCCTCGCAAGAACGCGCATGACAAAACTTAACCCCACCGGCCATTTGGCCCCTTATGGTGTTATGGCAACGCCTGAAACAGCACGACTGTTTGCCGCCCTGGCGCAAAAGGGCGGCACGGCGCGCTATGTCGGCGGCATTGTGCGCGATGCCCTTTTGGCGCGCGACCTGGGTGATGTGGATATTGCCTGCGATTTAAAACCCGAAACCAGCATGAAGGCCCTTGAGGATGCGGGCATTCGTGTGATTCCGACCGGGTTGCAGCACGGCACAATTACGGCCCTTATCAACGAATATTCCTATGAGATTACCACCCTGCGGGTTGATGTCATGACCGATGGCCGCCACGCGGAAGTCGCCTTTACCGATAACTGGTGGCTAGATGCCAAGCGCCGCGATTTTACGTTTAATGCCCTGTATTGCGACCCTGATGGCACCATCTATGACCCGTTTGATGGGGAAAGTGATTTGCGGGCGGGCAAGGTGCGGTTTATTGGCGTGGCCGAAGACCGCATTGCCGAGGATTATTTGCGCATTTTGCGGTTCTTTCGCTTTTTTGCTCATTTTGGCCGTCCGCCGCTTGATGCGATTGGTGCCGAAGCCTGCCGCAAGGGGGCATCCGGGCTGCGCAGTGTATCGCGCGAACGCATCCGCGATGAAATGTTTAAATTGCTGCGTGCCAAAACGCCGGCCGCCACCATTGCCAATATGGTCGGGTTTTCGGTGTTGCCGGTTATTTTGCCTGAACTGGTTAATATTCCCCGGCTGCGTATTGTTGAATGGCTTGAAACCACGGCCTTGGCCGACCCGGCGATTACCGTTGATCCGCTACGCCGGATGGCGGCATTGTTTACATCGGACAAGGGGGGCGATGAAGGCATTGCCCATGCCGCGCAATGCGCCCGTTCTTTGCGGTTATCCAACGATGAAGTCGAACGGTTTTCGTTGATGACGGCCAGTTTCCGCCTGATCAGCAACGTGATGGATGCCAAACGTATTCGCCGCCATTTGTATCATTTAGGGGCCGATGCCTTTCGCGATGCCGTGATCATGGCATGGGCAGATCATGCCGCCAGGGCGGAGCGCCCGATGCCGGGTGAAAATGCCCGCTGGCAGGAAATGTTGGCCTGTGCCCATGAGTGGCAGGCACCGCAATTGCCGGTAAAGGGGCGCGATATATTGCAGGCAAACCTGGTGCCGCCCGGCCCGATGGTAGGGCAATTGTTGCGCCTGGCCGAAGAATACTGGCTTGAAAACGATATGACCCCGGATCACACCCGCTTGATGGCCTATATGGCCGATCATGTTCCAACCCGCCCGGATTCCAATCTGCCTCAGGAGACAAAATGACAGATCGTATTATTGGCCATCGGATTTGTTTTTTTGGCGACAGTCTGGTTAATGGCGTGCGCGACGGGCAAAAGGGCGGCTGGCCGATGCGCCTTGGCCAACGGTTGCTAAGCGATGTCGGGCTGGATGCGACAATTTATAATTTGGGCATTCGTGCCGAAACCAGCAGCGATTTAAAGGATCGCTGGCAGGCTGATGCCACACGCCGACAGGTCGCAGATTTTCCGTTGGTGCTGGTTTTTTGCTTTGGCCTTAATGATGCCAACCACGCACAGGAACGCGGCGAGGAAACCACCATGCGGGTGTCGCATGCGCAATCGCTTGCCAATGCAACCGATATCATGACCAAAGCCCGCGCGATGGCCCCGACCCTGTGGGTGGGGCCGCAGGCCGTTATTGATGGCGGGCGGTCGAGTAAAATTGTCAATGAACGGTTGGAAGGATTGAACCAGCTGTTTGCGGAAACCGCCAAGGGAATGGATATTCCCTATTTTGATGTGTTGGCGCGCACCCGGACCGATGAAACATGGCAACGCGCCTTGCGTCGCGGGGACGGATATCATCCCGATGCGGCAGGCTACGATATATTGGCTGAAATGATTTGGCAGTGGCAAGGCTGGCGCGATGTTTTTGGCATCGGCAACTGATCACCGGCCCTGTTTGGGGGGGAAGGGCGTTTTTCATCATCGAACGGCCTTAAAGCATCTTTCTTTTAATATGACGCACTTTGCCCGCGCAGGGTTTAATTTTGGCGGCGTTTGGCCGCGTTACACCTCTCGACCGATGTGCCGCATCGCTCAGCGCGTTGTGCCTTGCCAAACGGCACGCCAAAATCAAACAAAGTGCGTCATATTAAAAGAAAGATGCTTTAAATATTTATGCTGTCAGGTCAACGCGGCTGCCGCGCGGCAGGTTAAGGGCCGCAATGTTTGCGGCCTGGCCGGTACGGCTATATCCGGTCGCCGCGCTTTGTGGTTCGTTTGCATCAATGGTCAGGGCTGAATAGGCATCGCTTGCGCTGCTGGCAGCGGCATTTTGCGATTGGCGCGGCAGGTTTTTTTGTCCGCTGCGATCATCGCCAATCGTATCGCGTTGTGAGGAGGGGCTAAGGGCCTCGCCGGTCTGGTCAATGATCTGGTCAAAATCGCCACGCGCCGCAGGTTCGGCAACTGGCGCAATCGGGCGCAGGGCCGCAGGAACAACCGCATTATATACAGAACCAATTTTGCCGATCATGGCGTGCGATATATCCGCGCAAACAAAAACAAAAATTCAACCGGGTAGGCCGCACATCATAATCTGGCCGCTGACCGTGGGAAGCATTATTTATTTGTGGGGATAATTGCCATATATAATCGTCGGACAAAGGCTGTATTTTTTTAATAACTATTTGAAAATAAAAAGATAAATATCAATCCGGATATTGCTCCAAGAGTGCAGTCTGTTCGCGGGCCGGGGCTGTTTGACCCGCACTTGGAGGATTGCTATACGAATCGCTAGTTTCATAGAGGGCGGTGGCAAACCGGTCCGGGCTGTTTTTGGCCTGGTCTTTCAGTTTTGCGGCTTCGGTTGAAATATGATCCAGCGTGATATCGGTGCGATTTGGCGGCACCCTGATCAGGGCGGCACTGACTGTCATCAAGGGAAAACGTTTATTGCTGCCGTCGCGCCCTTTGCCTTGCAAAAAGCCGGTTTCGCGGGTGTTGGGGTCGTAAAAACTTTTGATTTCCTCGTCAAACATCGCTTGTGCCCGACGCACGGCCAAAACAGCGTCTTCAAAATCAATCGATTGCACATAGGCGAAAAAATCGTCGCCGCCAACATGGGCGATAAACCAGGCATTCTGGCTCAAAGCCTTTCCCAGAATATCCTTGAACAGCAAAATGGCGCGGTCCCCCTGGCGGAACCCGTAGCGGTCGTTAAACGGTTTGAAATTGTCGAAATCAAAATAGACAGCAAAACGTCGTTTGCGCGGTTTGGACAGGGCATTGGCCGCATAGCGATAAATGGCACTGTTGCCAGGCAGGCGGGTTAACGGGTTTTCATCACGGGCATTGAGGGTGTTGCGTTCGTTCACAGCACGCAACAGAGCGCGCTGGTCGAGAACACCCAGATAGCGCCCGTCTTCGGTCAGGATCAGCCCGTCAAGCGTGTCGGCCGACACAAATGTTTCAAGCAGATCAGACAGGCTGGTGCCAATATCGGCCGAGGGGCAGCGGCGCAAAAAGCGCGACAAATAGGCCCGGTTGGACGGGTTTTGCAGCAATTCGCGGCCAAACGGGGTGTAGATAAACGCTTTGAAGTCCGAATCGCGAATAATACCAACGGGTTCATCGCGGCGATTGATCACGGGGACAATGGTTGAATCGGCGTTTTTCTGAAAGAAATCCAGAATATCGTTGGGTTTTATGGTGTCAGGAACGGCCTGTGCCTCGATCATGAAGGAGCGGAGCAATTCGCCGTCATGGTCACCCTGGCGGCGCTTCTGGACTAAAATTTCGGTCACTTCGGGGATGATGTCGGTGCGTTCAGGCAGGGTAACCGAGGGGCGGGCGATAAAAAATCCTTGGACAAAATCGCAACCGACCCGACGGCAACACATCAGTTCTTCCAGTGTTTCCACACCTTCGGCGACCACTTGCGCGCCAATCATGTGCGAAAAGCCGGTAATCTGGGTGACAAACAGTTCCTTGCGCCGGTCCTTGTCCATGCCATCAATAAAGAAACGGTCAATTTTGATGATGTCGGGTTCGCAGTCATAAAGCGCGCGCATCTGGGCAAAGCCACTGCCGTAATCATCAATTGCCACCTTGAAACCCTGGGCCCGGTAGCGCAGCAGGATGTCTTGAAAATTGTGGGCATGGCTGATGTCGTGACGTTCGGAAATTTCCAGGCACATTGCATCGGGTCCCAGCCCCGCGGCGATCAGAAGTTCCAGCGTCTGGCCGGGGCGGTAATCGGCGGTGCGGACAACACGGCTGTCAAAGTTGTAAAACAGCTTTAATTTATCGGCATTGGGCAGACGGGCAAACTTGTTGATGACAATGGCGCGAAACTCCATGTCCACACGGTGCAGCACGTCGTTTTCCCACGCGGTATCAAACACATCCTGAATGGAACCAAAACCGGCTTCCGACCAGTTGCGCAACAGCGCTTCATACCCAAAAACGCGCCCGGTATGGGTGCTGATGATAGGTTGGAAGGCAAAATCTATCGTTTTAATAATATGGGGCCAGTCGCGCGGAACATGTCTATGCGCAGAAATGGACGTCGGAACGGTGGTATCATCAGACCTGAGCGTCACGCTCATTTACCCTCGTGCAGCGGATCGTTAAGCAACCTCGTTGTCTTGGCAGGCTGCAATCAACATGCTGTTAGCGCACTTTTGGTATCACTTTGATGACAATTGAATGACCGATAGATGACAACATCAATCAAGCGTCAAATAGTCGCGTATAAGGTTTCGGGTAGTTATACAAAAGTATTGATAATGAACCGGCTGTCACGGGATTAGCTGTGCGCCAAAACCTGTCCTAACCGGGCTTTCTATGCGCAAGCGGGTGGTGTTCCTGCACAAGGCCACGCAATCGGGACTCGATCACGTGGGTATAGATCTGGGTTGTTGAAATGTCGGAATGGCCCAGCATTTGTTGCAGGCTTCTAAGATCTGCCCCATTGGCCAAAAGGTGGCTGGCAAAGGAATGGCGCAGCACATGGGGGGACACGCGTGAGCGCGCAATGCCTGCCTTATGGGCCAGATCCTTGATCATGTTTAAAAACATTTGCCGGGTGAGATGGCCGGTTTTGCCACGAGAGGGAAACAGATAGATCGATTTCCCCGGTTGGCCGCCGCTATCAAGGGGAATAAACGCATCGCGGATTTCAATATAGGTAACCAATGCCCGTTTGGCCGGGGCCGACAGGGGAACCAGGCGTTCCTTGTTGCCCTTGCCGCGCACCACCAGCATTTGCGGGTCACGGGCGACCGCACTATAGGGCAGTTCGACCAGTTCGCTAACCCGCATCCCGGTGGCATAAAGCAGTTCGACCATCGCCAACAGACGGGTCCCCTTGATGCCATCTTGCCGGTTGGCAGTATCGATCAGGCGGTCAATTTCATCGGTGGTTAAAAATTTGGGCAGCACCATGCCCAGACGGGGGCTGTCGATATGGGCCGACGGGTCATCGTTGCGAATGCCATCGCCATAGATGAATTTGTGAAACTGTCGCACCGCCGACAGGCGGCGGGCCTGCGTACGTGCGGCAAGCCCGGCATCGGCCAATTCACCCAGATATCGACGCACATCATCGGGTTGAGCCTGTGACAGGCTGGTTTTTGCCGCCTGTAAAGATGCGCTATAATCGTCAAGGTCGCGGCGATAGGCATCAAGCGTATGACGGCTGGCCCCGCGTTCAGCCGCCATCATTTCCAGAAAATCGGAAACAAGCCGGTCGTCACGCGGGTGTGTCACCATGTCGTTCTTTTACCCATGATCGTTTACAGGCCATTTTCCATGATCGTTTCAACGGCAATGCGTCGTGCGTCGCCCTCCAGCCCCACCATATGCAGGGCGGCGATGGACTGGCCCAGTGAAACCGGGTTTTGCAGATCGGCACTGATGCCGCCATTGGCGATGACAACCAGCGACGCCACAGTTGCGCGCTGATTGTTGCGCGCGGCCTGTGCCAGTTTGTGAACCACCCCGGCATTGGGAACGGCACCCGAAACGACATAGGGCTGAACCAGCAGGTTGTCCCACAATTTTTCCGGGACTTCGATGCCAAAAGCGGCAAACAGGCTATAGACCAGTTCGGCGTCATTCCGTGCCGCCACCTGGTCGTCACGCGCCATTTGCTGTTCGGCCCATTCATCCATGCGTGCCCGGTGTTTGGCCTGGGCCTGCGATGTCGGGGCCGTTTCGGTCAGGGGCGGGGTTGGTTTTACCGTTCCGCCCAATCCGTAATTCCTGATCGCGGCAAGGCCGGTACTTGTGGCGCTTTCGCCATCGGTTGCGCCGGTGTCTTCCAGCCCGGATAAAGCCAGTGCCGGGTATAGAACAATCAGGCGGCCTTCAAGCGCGTTACCGGCATTGGCCGATGCCTTGGCCTGCGACAGCCATCCCCCGGCGCGTTCAAGGTCGTTGCTGTAAATTGATGCGGCCAGCGCATCGGTGGCAAACCAGGCAAAATCGTTATTGATGGGGACATCTTCAAGCAATGGCGCACACAGGCGCGCAATCTGGCCATAGTCGCCATTGTTACGCGCATTGTCATACATATGGGCCAGAATTTCTGCCCGTACTGCCGGCACATCGGACTTGGCGGCCGCTTGGTAAAGCTTGGCATATTCGCGGGCTGGCGCGCTTTCGCTGGCATCATTAAGCACATCTTGCAGTTCGGCGGAGCTGAACGTAACGGCCTTGTATACGGTCGCCAGTTCATCGGTGGTAATATAACCTTGCCGTTCGGCAAGGCGTGCCGCCTCAAGTTTTAAATCAGATGCGGTATTGGCACTTTTGACAAACGCGATCAGGGTGGGGGCGTCGGCATTTTGTAACAGGCTGGCGGGCAGGCCCTGTTTTGTCAGTTCCAACATGGCCACATCAAGCGGGCGCAAATTGACCAAAAGAGCGGTTGGAACGTTGCCGCCATTGCGAATGGCCTTGTTCAAGGCAAAAAACAGCTTGTCGCTTTCACCTTCGACTTCGCGCACCAGATCGGTGCTAAAGCTGGCGGAGGATGTGTTTTTGCTGCGGAGCTGGCAATAGACCGCTGCCTTTAACCAGAACGATGTATCGAACCGGGTGCCGTATCCATCAATCGCGGCACAGGCATCGTCAAGCTGGCCGGTTACCAAAAGAGCGTTGACTTCGGCTTCGGCAAGGTCGGCGGCGGGTTTGTTTTGCGATGTCACGCTGATCAGCCGGGCAACATCCCCATAGGCCCCGATTGATTGCAGTTTTGCAATGCGGTGGGCCACAAGGCTGATGTCTTTGTGGTCGGCCGGGGCGGCGGCAATGCTCAGCAATATTCGCCGTTCCAGATTGCGCATGGCACGATTGGCAGGGTGGTCGGGCAGGCCGTCAATCAGGTTGGCTGCGGTCAGGCGACTGCTGCCAGACCACATATCCGCGCCCAAGCCACCTGAATCGCGATCAAGGACCCCGACCGATTCGGCATCAACCGCGTTTAGTTCAAGTGTTTGCACCGCATCAGGGTCCGTCGGGGTGTTCAGGCTGGTGCCCTTTTTGCCCCAGCCAAAAACCCCATTGGGTCCCTGGGGTATGCCTTGTTGCGATCCTGTGGCGCCACCCGGTGTTCCGTCATTTTGTCCCGGTGCTGTCGGTGTTGCACCGGTGGCCGTGGCCCCATCTTGTGACGGGGTTTGGGTATCGGCATTGCGGTTTTGCAAAAACAGCGGAACGGGGCCTTGCTGGGCCTGGGCGGGGATAACCTGCATCAATGTACCCAACCCGGTCAGGCAGGCAAAGACACAGGCCCTGGTGGTGCCTGGACGCATTTTAATTGAACCTCGAATCAGGGATGGGCTGTTCGATTTGCGATGTCGGTGCCGGTATATCCCAGGTCACAAGGAAAATGGCGCCACCCGCGATAAC
This sequence comes from uncultured Thalassospira sp., assembly GCF_963976115.1. GTDB lineage: Bacteria > Pseudomonadota > Alphaproteobacteria > Rhodospirillales > Thalassospiraceae > Thalassospira. The sequence continues at coordinate 120,540 of NZ_CAXBJJ010000006.1, read as the reverse complement.
CGCGATAATCAGAAAAAGAATGATCCGGGATAGAATTTTCATGGGCTCTCAAGCTTTGGTTTGGGTGTTCTGACCGAGACATCAGTCATATTGCGAAAAACTGGTTACATCCTAATTCGGCAGGACCAAGGCAGTCTAGGGCCGAGAACGTTAATAATTGCATGTCAATTTTACGATCATGGTGAAGTTGGGCATACTGATCGTCAATTCTCCGTGCGGTTTGCTTGCGTTCCGCGCAACCGTGCCCTAAAGAATTGTACAACAGTGTCAACACGTCTCAGGCGGTCAAGGGACCGTATGAACATGGTAAAACAGGATTGCAAACCGGTCATGGAGAGCAAAATTGCCGATTCGGGTTTGCACACGGATATATTAGCAACGATCAGTGCCAGGTTAAACAACCGGTCGCTGGTTTTCGTTGGCTTGATGGGGGCGGGCAAAAGCTGCATTGGCCGTATGGTTGCCAAAACGCTTGATCTGCCTTTTGTCGATGCCGATCGCGAAATCGAGGAAGCTGCGGGCTGCTCGATCGCCGATATTTTTCGGCTTTATGGCGAAGATGCCTTTCGCGATGGCGAAGAACGCGTCATTGCGCGCTTGCTTGAAGGCGACCCGGTTGTTCTGGCGACGGGCGGTGGTGCTTTTATCCGTGAACAAACCCGTAAACTTATTTTGGAAAAGGGTGTTTCGGTTTGGCTGCGGGCCGATCTGGAAGTGCTGGTTCATCGGACAGCGGGGCGTCCGCATCGCCCGTTGTTAAATAAAGGGAATCCGCGCCAGATTTTGGCCGAGCTGATTGAAACGCGCTATCCGGTTTATGCCGGTGCCAATGTAACATTTGATTGTGGGGATGCCTCGAAAGAGGATACCCGCGACGGGGTTCTTGCCGCCTTGGCAGAGGCCTTTGATGACAATGGAAAGTTGAAATCTTGAACAGTGCTGAAACCCTTCGCGTCGAACTGGGCGCACGCAGTTATGACATCGTGATCGGCAGCGGGTTGTTACCCGAAACCGGCACTTATGTGGCCCCGTTTGCGAAATCGGCCGGGGTGGTCGTGATCACCGATGCCACAGTTGCCAAACTGCATTTGCCAATTGTGGCGGCATCGCTCGATCGCGCGGGCATCCGGCATCACAGTGTTGTGGTGCCTGCGGGCGAAGCCTCAAAAAGTTTCGCCTGCTTTGAAGAGGTGGTTGAACAAATTCTGGCGCGCGGCATTGAACGCTCAACGCTGATTATTGCGCTGGGCGGCGGGGTGATTGGTGATTTGGCCGGGTATGTGGCGGCTTCCTTGCTGCGCGGGCTGGATTTTGTCCAGATCCCGACAACCCTTTTGTCCCAGGTTGACAGTTCGGTTGGCGGTAAAACCGGGATTAATTCCAAATCGGGTAAAAACCTGGTGGGTGCGTTTCATCAACCGCGGCTGGTGCTGGCCGATACCGCCGTGCTTGATACCTTGCCGGAACGCGAAATTCTGGCGGGCTATGCCGAAATAGCAAAATATGGCCTTATTGATGATCCCGAATTTTTTGACTGGCTGGAGATCAACGCCCCGGCCGTGATTGCCAAAGATGGTGATGAACGTAAACAGGCGGTATTACGCAGTTGTGCGGCCAAGGCGCGGATCGTGTCGCAGGATGAACGCGAAAACGGCAAGCGCGCCCTGCTTAATCTGGGGCACACCTTTGGGCATTCATTCGAGGCCGAACTGGGCTATGACGGGCGGTTGCTGCACGGGGAAGCCGTGGCAATGGGCATGGTCATTGCGCATGATGTCTGTGCGGCAATGGGCATGGCACCGGCACAGGAGACAGCCCGGATCATTAAACATCTGGTTGCGGTGGGCCTGCCGGTGCGGGCATCGCAAATTGCCGGTGTGCACTGGGACGTTGACCGGTTGATCAGCCACATGTCGCACGATAAAAAAGTTCGCGACGGGCAGATTACTTTTGTTATGACCCGGGGCATTGGCAAGGCGTTTACGTCGCGCGAAATGGATGTCGGCAAAATGCGGTCGGCTATTTCACGGTCGTGCCAATCCAATTAGGCGCAAGCGACGGGTGACGTTCTTTTGTGGCGATTGTGATGCGCTGACAGGCATTGATACGAATTGATCCTGCCGGTTTTGATTATTCGGGCTGGCAGGTGTGATACATTGTTTGGCTGAACTTGAAGGGCAAAAATTGTCCTTCTGATAACGAGGGGACCAAATGACAATCACGATTGTCGTGATTTTTATTCTGCTGATGTTGTCGGCGTTTTTTTCGGGGTCGGAAACGGCCCTGACGGCGGCATCGCGTTCGATCATGCATCACAAGGAACAGAATGGTGATGCCCGCGCTATTATTGTCAATCGCCTGCGCGAACGCCAGGAACGGCTGATTGGCGCGATCCTGCTGGGGAATAACCTGGTCAATATTCTGGCATCGGCGATGGCAACATCGGTGATGATTGCCACTTTTGGCCCCAACGGCGTGGTTTATGCAACAGCCGCAATGACCGCCCTGGTGCTGATTTTTGCGGAAATCATGCCCAAAACCTATGCGCTGAAACATGCTGACAGCATGGCGTTGCGCGTTGCACGGCCGATGAAGTTTCTGGTTACGCTTTTTGCCCCCGTTACCGAAACCATCCAGTTTATTGTGCGCGCCACCATGCATTTGTTTGGCAGTGGCGACGGCCCTGGTACCGACAGCGAACGCGAATTGCGCGGGGCAATTGAACTGCATGCCGATGACGAAGTGATTGGCGATCATCAGGCTGAACGGGCGATGCTGCACGGTATTCTTGACCTTGATGATGTCGGCGTGTGGGAAATCATGGTGCACCGTCGCAAGGTGCAGATGATTGATGTGTCGCGCTCGATGGATGAAATTCTGGAAACCGTGCTGGCCAGCCCGCACACCCGTATTCCGATTTATGAGAATGACCCCGATAACATTGTTGGTGTGTTGCATGCCCGTGAAGTGTTAAAGGCGATTGTACGGGGTAACAAACCTGAAAACGCCAAAGCCGTGCGCGAACTTGCGGCAAAGCCGTGGTTTATTCCCGATTCGACAACCCTGGCCGACCAGTTAAAGGCCTTTAAGGAACGGCACGAGCATTTCGCGATTGTTGTCGATGAATATGGTGCCTTTGAAGGTGTGGTGTCGCTGGAAGATATTCTGGAAGAAATCGTTGGCGATATTGCCGATGAAACCGATGTCGAGGTGGTCGGCGTGCAGCCGCAGGCCGATGGCTCTGTCATTGTGCGCGGCGATGTGACCATTCGCGACCTGAACCGTCGTTTCGGCTGGCGATTGCCAGACGAGGAAGCGGCCACCATTGCCGGGCTTTTGCTCTATGAAACCCGGCGTATTCCCGATGTTGGGCAGCAGTTTCGCTTTCACGGGCTGGAATTTGAAGTCTTGCGCCGGGTGCGCAATCAGGTGACGCGGGTAAAACTGCGCCAGGGTGACAGTGTGCCTGCAAGCGACGATAGCTAAGCGGGTCTCTTTTTGCAAAACCGGCTGACGACCCGAAACCATTGTTTAAAGAACACATTAGCCCGCAGCATTCCTGCGGGCTGATGTGTTTTGTGATCGGCTATTTATGGTTTTACGTGTTAAATGGTCGCAAATGTTCTACTTATCGGTTAAAATTTGTCTGATGGCATTCCCGCCGGTTTTGCGCCGGTTCGCCAGTGGTGCCATGTAACGGCAACAGCAAACCGCATAGAGAGACAAAATGGACACAAAAATCGTACCGGGTCTCGTGAAGGAACAATCCCTGGCCACCCTTAACCCTGCCGATTCCGTGATGGATGCGGTGTCACTGATGACCGAACGCAAAATTGGTGCGGTCATTGTCGTTGATGATTCTGCCCGGCTTGCCGGTATTTTTACGGAACGCGATCTGGTGAACCGGGTGGTTGCAAAGCAACTTGACCCCGCCAAAACAGCACTTGCCGACGTGATGACGGCCAACCCCGATACCCTGCGCCCCAACGACAGCGCCAAAGATGCGCTGGCTCTGATGAGCATTCACCGTTATCGCCACTTGCCGGTGGTGGACGGGGAAACCGTTGTAGGCATGGTCTCCATCCGTGATTTGTTCAATGTGGTCAAGGAGGGGCTGGAAGACGAAGTGCGTGACCGTGAAAAGTTCATTTTCGGGTCGGATTACGGCGTTGCCTAAGGTTTATGGCTCCGGCATTTTGCTGTTTTAAGGTCTGATTGCATCGCCAAAGGCGACGGCTTGATCTTGCAAAGTGCGTTTCTGAGTTGACACAGAGGCTTGTTCTGTCTTTACGTTTACGTAAAGGAGAGAAAAATGCCCCTGTCAGAACCCGCTCCGCGAGAACACATACATACCCGAAAAATAACCTGCACCGGTTATCGGCGTGCCGATGGCCTGTGGGATATTGAAGGGCATATCACCGATGTTAAAACCTATGGCTTTGCCAATTATGATCGCGGCGAAATCCCCGCCGGGGTGCCGATCCATCAGATGTGGCTGCGCATTACCGTGGGCAATGACATGGTTATCACGGACGCCGAAGCCGTAACCGATCATGCGCCGTTTGCGGCCTGTGGAGAAATTGCCCCAAATTACAAAAAGCTGGTGGGGCTGAAAATTGGTACGGGATTAAAACGGCAAATACGTGAACGGGTTGGCGGTATTCATGGATGTACCCATTTGACGGAACTTATGGGGCCGGTGGCAACCACGGCCTTTCAAACCATTTTTCCAATTCGTGCGCGCGAAGCCGCTGAAAAACAACAACGCCAGGAACAGGAAGGCATGGCAACGCCGCGCAAGCGCGAAAACCCGCTGGTAAACAGTTGCCATGGCTGGCGCAGTGACGGGGCCGCTGTAAAACGTATCGCCCCCGATAACTATACTGGCCCCGATCCGGATTAATCACGAAAGATGCACATTCGTTTCAATATGTCCTGTCTGGTCAGGGTGTTTGATGGCAGCGGGCGTTGAGGGAACAACCGGGGACGACGGTTAAAACCTGCCGGTTTGGCAATCGGGACTCGTGACGGGTATGGGGCATATTCCCCAAGAATTATTAAATTCTGGCGGCAAACCGCCGCGACAGAGCGATTTTCGGTTGCTGAAGATGTATGTTTTGCAAGGTGTTGTTTAATATACTAGACTATAGATCAGGTATGCTACTCGAAAGAGATTGTCTTCAAGCGTTCTTGCCCCAATATTGGATAGGTATGTGGGATAGGGTATTGCTTGGGGACGGTTATGGCACAGGTGAGGATTTATCGGGGTGGAAAACAACTGGCCCTGATGTTGTTTTTAAGTGTGGTTGCCGGGCTGGCAGGATATCACCGTGCAAAGGCGGACCCTGCCAGCAAGCGTTTTCTCGTCCTTCAGACAAATTTGCAGCCGCCCTACCAGGAATTTGATAACGGTGCGTTGACCGGCACAACAATCCGTCGGCTTGATTGTGCATTTCGAAAAATCGATGTCGATTACGGCATCACCCTTGCCCCCCGCCAGCGCAACCGCGATATGACCCGCAAGGGTCAGGCAGACGGTTTTTTCCTGTCGCGGCTGTCACCTGAAATGGCAAGTTACGCCGAGCCAACATTGCCGCTGGCCTTGGAAAAATGGGTTTGGGTGTCACGTCATCATGTCAATGACGGTCCGTCGCGTGTTCCCCATCCCGACCAGAATGTAACGGTTGGGGCGGTTCTTGGTTCAAACGAAGCAGAATGGATTCTCGATCAGGGATATCCTGATGTGGTTCATGCGCCTTCATTGCGGTCTTTGATTGCGTTGCTGCAAAAAGGTCGGATTGATTTTGCCGTGACGGATCAGCAATCCTTTGCCAGGAAACGCGAAGATTTGAACCTGAACGCCGATGATTTTAGCGAGCGTTTTGCCAGTTATATGCCGCTGGTCATGTATTTTGCCCACAATTACATACAAGAGAACCCTGAAATCCTGAAAAAGCTGAACCGGGCCCTTGATGCCTGCGAGCCTGCCGTGGTCAAACTTGATCATGACGAGCAAGACCGGATCATGCGCGAAGAAGTGGTGAGGATTCGCCAACTGATGCGGGCCCCGGCACTGATCAACGCCCTGCGCAACCAAGCCAACCAACAGGACCCGGCAACCGGCACTATTGTTAGCCCGGACAAAGTTGTGGCGCTGGACCGCGACTGGCAGGAAGCCAGTGCCAATGGAACCGCGTCGCGCCTGGCGGCCGAAATTTTGCAAAATGATGTCTCCACCTATTTGCAACGTGCCTATCGTAACCGCGATGTTCGTTTCGCCGAGGCTTTCATTTTTGATCGTCAGGGGCTGATCATTGGCATGTCCAGCCCGACCAGCAATTATGATCAGTCGAGCGAAGCCAAATTTAACATCTTTGCTGAAAAAACCGCCGATGCCGTGCAAATCGCCGATATTTACTATGACCCGTCGTCATCAAAGTTTTTGTCGCAAATTACGATGCCGGTGACAGACCCGCAAAACGGCGACGTGCTGGGCGCGCTGACCGTCGGGCTGGATGTGACGGCAGCCCTGACCAGCCAGGACTGAGAACCAGCACCAGCACTGAAACAGGTGCGCGTTTGATTTGCCGGTTCGCTTTGTTTTGCACACACCCCACCTGTTGCCATCTCATATCCATCATATCCATCAGGACAGTTCGCTTGGGCACGAGGGTAAAATTCCGCCCCGAACCTGCATCGGGTCTCGGGCTGAAATCATGGTGGGATGCCCTAAATGTTTAAACATTTAGTCTTTATTTGGCAATATTGGCCCATTCGCTTGGCGACATGGTTTTCAAGGCCAGGGCATGAACCCGGTTTTTAAGCAGATCGTCGAGCGCGCTATAAACCATGCGCTGCCGGTTCACGCGATTCTGGCCGTCAAAACAATCGGCAACGATCAATACTGAAAAATGGGACTCGCCCCGGGGGTCCGCACCGGAATGACCGGCATGTTTGGCGGAATCATCAATAATTTCAAGTTTGGCCGGGGTGAACCGGGCGGTGATGATCTCGCGGATTTGCTGGGCAACTTGCATGTAACATTCTCTAATCGTTGGAAGGATGGCTCGATTTCTTTAAAATCGCGGTAACTTTGGCGTTCTTTTGCGACGGAAAGGAGCAGCCGTAAATTTTTTCAACCCTTTTATCATTCGCAATCGGCACATATGATATTGCATCTCTTGAATGTTCCGAACATATAAACCTCCATGAACAGAGCGCAACGAAACAAACGCAAGACGTTGTATTTTAGCGAGCCCGATCTGCCAGAGTGCGATTGGCCTGGCTGTGCGGAGCATGGGGAATTCAGAGCCCCCAAGGACCGCCAACTCAGCACCTATTATCAGTTCTGTCTGGAGCATGTGCGGCAATACAACAAGTCCTGGGACTATTTCAGCGGCATGAAAGCCGATGATATCGAAGAACATGTGCGCCGCGACGCCCATTGGCAACGCCCGACCTGGCGATTTGGCCATATTCGCGGGGCCAAAAAACCATTCGATTTCAAGTTTTCTGATGGTTTTGGCTTTTTCAACGAAGAAGGTGAACAAACCCATCATGGACCAGGTGGCGACCCCAATACCCACCGTCGTGAACGCAATGCCGAAGATGCCGCGCGCAAGGCCGGGGCCCTTGGCATGCCGCGTGAACAGCAAATGGCAATGGCGACACTGGATCTGGGCTGGCCGTTTTCCAAAGACGAGCTGAAGTCCAAATACAAACAGCTATCGAAAAAATACCACCCCGATGCCAACGGGGGGGACAAGCGCGCCGAGGAACGGTTTAAAACCATCAGTGCTGCTTATTCGAGTTTGATGACCTATATTCGCGATCTCGAAGCACGCGTTTCGATATAACCCGCTTGCGCGAATGGGGGGTGCAGGCACGGGTTTTTGCCCCGCGGGAAAATTTTTCGGTATCTTTCCTTTGTCCGCGGCGGCTTAATCGTTATTAATGACGAAGATGACACATTCGGTCGGATCAACCGGCCCCAAAATGCGCGAGTCCTTATGAGCCAAAGTTACGAAGCGAGCGGTGGTGCAGCGGAACATCCGCTGGATGCACCCGATACCAAAATTTCTGTCCGCGAGGCCTTCGGGATTGATTCCGATATGATGGTCCCGGCCTTTAGCCAGACCAGTGAACATGTTCCGGCTGCCGATTCGACCTATCGTTTTGATCGTGATACCACGCTGGCGATCCTGGCGGGGTTCGCCCACAATCGTCGTGTGATGATTCAGGGCTATCATGGCACGGGTAAATCCACCCATATTGAACAAGTGGCATCACGCCTGAACTGGCCGTGTGTGCGGGTCAACCTTGATAGCCATATCAGCCGTATCGACCTGATCGGCAAGGACGCCATTGTTCTGCGTGATGGCAAACAGATTACCGAATTTCGCGAAGGCATTTTGCCCTGGGCCCTGAAACGTCCTGTGGCCATGGTGTTTGACGAATATGATGCCGGTCGCCCCGATGTGATGTTCGTGATCCAGCGTGTTCTGGAAGTTGATGGCAAGCTGACCTTGCTTGATCAGAACAAAGTGATCCACCCGCATCCGTTTTTCCGGTTGTTTGCCACATCGAACACGGTTGGCCTGGGCGATACCACCGGCCTTTATCATGGCACCCAGCAGATTAACCAGGCGCAGATGGACCGTTGGTCGATTGTGGCGACATTGAATTATCTGTCTGTTGCCGATGAAACCAACATCGTTGCTGCCAAAGTTGCCAGTTTTGATAATGCCGAAGGTCGCAGCAAGATCGAGGCAATGGTGGCCCTTGCCAATCTGACCCGTCAGGGGTTTGTGTCGGGCGATATTTCAACCGTGATGAGTCCGCGTACTGTGATTACGCTCGCTGAAAATGCCGAGATTTTTAACGATATCGCCTATGCCTTCCGTGTCACTTTTCTTAACCGCTGTGACGAGGTAGAACGGCCCATTCTGGCCGAATATTACCAGCGTTGCTTTGGCGAGGAACTGCCGCAAAGTGCAATCAATGTGATGGTGCGTTAAGCGCACCATCCCTGACTTCAGGTTCGTTGCAAATTGTGACGCAACGCCCGAAACCCCAGCAATACGAGACTGCAAGCGATGAAAAACGACGAGGCGCTTTCCGGATTTCTGCGCGGCACGGCGGCGACATTTCGTGCGCTCGCCGGTCGCAATGATCTGGAGGTCGGCTTTGTCAAAGGCGGGCGCCCGGGCGGGTATGGCGAACATGTGCGCCTGCCCATGCCCAAACAGGCGCTGCCCAAGGATGAAGTGGCCGATTTGCGCGGTGTTGCCGATGGCTGGGCGCTTAAGCTGCGTCATCATGATGCGGCCCTGCATCAAAAACGCATGCCCGAAAGTGCCGAGGCCCAGGCCGTTTACGAAGCGCTGGAAACCGCCCGTTATGAAGCCGTTGGGTCGCGTTATTTTCCCGGTGTGCGCAAAAACCTGCGCGCCCACGAAGATGCCGATTGCAAGGCAAAAAACTTTCATCGCCTTACTGCGCGCGAAGATGCCCCCTTTGCCGATGCCATTGGCATGTTGGCACGTGAATTGTTTACCGGCGAAAAAGCCCCGGATTCAGCCCGCAACCTGATCGATCTGTGGCGCGCCGAGATCGAGGAAAAAGCCGGCAGCGACCTTTCTGATCTGCGCAATATGATCGATGATCAGGAAGCTTTTTCGCGCGGGATGCGCCGCTTGCTGGATCATTTGTCGCTAGAAGACGATTTGCTCGAAGAGCCGCCTGAAAAAGACGGTGACGATCAGGACCAGCAAGACGGCGACGACGCCCCGGATGACGAACAGGAAAGCCAGGGCGGCGAGCAGGGCGACAGCGATGAAACCGACCCGAACGGCGATGATCAGCAGCAGGAAAGCGGGGCGGATGATGCCGAAACCGGCGAGGGCGATGTTGACGACCAGCAGCTTGAAGCCCAATCGCAGGAAGAACAACCTGCCGGGCCGGGCGAACAGCCGGAATTTGATGGCCGCAACGAACCGGTAGAACGTGGATATGAGCCGTTCTCGCGCGAATATGATGAAATCGTTTTTGCCGATGAATTGTGCGAAAGCATGGAACTGGCCCGGTTGCGTGCGATGCTCGATAAGCAGCTGGCTGCCTTGCAAAGCGTTGTCTCGCGCATTGCCAACCGGCTGCAACGTCGCCTGATGGCCCAGCAGAACCGGGGGTGGGACTTTGACCTGGAAGAAGGCATTCTTGATGCGGCCAAACTGGCGCGGATCGTTGCCATGCCCTCGACGCCGCTGTCGTTCAAGCTCGAACATGATACCGATTTCCGCGATACTGTGGTCACCTTGCTGATTGACAATTCCGGTTCCATGCGCGGACGGCCAATTACCATTGCCGCCCTGTCAGCCGATATTCTGGCGCGCACGCTGGAACGCTGCGGGGTGAAGGTCGAGATTTTGGGCTTTACCACCCGCCAATGGAAAGGCGGGCAATCGCGCGAAGCATGGGTTGATGCGGGCAAACCGCCCAAACCGGGCCGTCTGAACGATTTGCGCCACATTATTTACAAGGCCGCCGATACGCCGTGGCGCCGGGCGCGCAAAAACCTTGGTTTGATGCTGCGCGAAGGGTTGCTAAAGGAAAATATCGACGGTGAAGCCCTGTTATGGGCGCATGAACGCTTGTTGGCGCGTAATGAGCAACGCCGGATCTTGATGGTGATTTCCGATGGCGCACCGGTTGATGATTCAACGCTGTCGGTTAATTCAGGCAACTATCTGGAACGGCATTTGCGTGAAGTGATTAACTGGATTCAAACTCGGTCGCCGGTGGAATTGCTGGCGATTGGTATTGGTCATGATGTGACGCGCTATTATCAGCACGCTGTGACGATTAATGACCCGGAAGAACTGGGCGGCACCATGCTGCGCGAACTTTCCGATCTGTTTGATGAAAAACCCAAACGCGGCCCCAAACGCCCGCTGCGCCATGTGGCGGCCGATACGGCCAAGGATAAGGGACATGGCGACAAGGATCGCTGGTAATATAAATATACGGGGCTGGCAAAATGGGTGAGGTCACCCGTTTTGCCCCCAGCCCGACCGGATATTTGCATTTGGGCCATGCGGCATCGGCTGTTTTTGCCGCCCGTAATGCCGGTGATGATGGCCGGTTTTTACTGCGCATCGAGGATATCGACCAAACCCGCGCCCGCCCGGAATATATCGAGGCGATATACGAAGACCTTGCCTGGCTGGGCCTGACATGGGAAACGCCGGTACGCGTGCAATCCGCCCACTTTGACGATTATCAGCAAGTGCTGGACCGATTGGCGGATCGGGATTTGCTCTATCCGTGTTTTTGCACCCGCAAGGACATTCAGGCGGAAATTGCCCGGATCGGCAATGCGCCGCACGGGCCGGATGGTGCCCTTTATCCTGGCACCTGTCGTCATTTAAGTGCGTCTGAGCGTGCCGAACGTATTGCTGCGGGGGAATCCTATGCCCTGCGCCTTGATATGAGCCGCGCAATAAAACAGGGGGGCAAGCGATTATACTGGCATGACCGCGCCGCAGGCCGACAGGTGGCAACACCGGAAATTTTTGGCGATGTGGTGCTGGCACGCAAGGATACGCCGACCAGCTATCATGTGTCGGTGACGCTAGATGACCATTTGCAGGAGATTTCGCTGGTAACACGCGGTGAAGACCTGTTTTTTGCCAGCCATTTGCACCGTCTGCTGCAAGAATTACTGGGTTACAATATCCCCGAATATCACCATCACAAATTGCTGACCGGGCCGGATGGCAAACGGTTTGCCAAACGCGATAAATCCGAAACCTTGCGGTCAATGCGTGACAAAGGTGTTTGTGTGGCGAAGATTTTTGATATGGTCGTTTTGTAGCAAGCTGGATACTTTTTTCTATAGTTGCTTCTGATCGCAGGAACTTGTTATCAGGATGTAGCCTGAATCCTTCCCGCAAAGGAAATTCGATATGTTGACAAGGCTCTATGTCGACAATTTCAAGGCACTTGTCGATTTTGAATTGAAACTTGGCAAGGCTGTCTTTTTGATTGGTTTGAATGGTGCGGGTAAGTCCACTGTTTTGCAATTTATTGATTTTGTCTCCAGTGTTGCCAAAGGGAATACCGATGAATGGCTGCGTGCACGCGATTGGTCTGCCGCAGATTTAAATTCCAAGTTGAAGAAGAGATCCAATATTGAATTTGAGTTAGAGTTTGATTTCAAAACGGGAGATAGTCAGGATCGTGGTTCCTGGCGCGCCTCCTTTAACCGGTCACTTATGCGTTGTACTCAGGAAGAGATTAAAGTTGACGGGAAAACTGTCGCCAGAGTGTCTGATGGGGTTTTTATTAACCTGGAGAAACCGGAAAGAAGTGCTAAAATTAGAACGGATTACAAGGGATCATATATCTTTCAGCTAAAAGATGTTGAACTGGAAGATTGGCCTGCAATTTGTAGCATAAAGCAATTATGGCGGGACATGCAGGTGCTTGATGCCTTGTCGGCCCAGTCGCTTCGAAAAAGAAGCCGGGAGGCAAGTGGTAGCCTTGGTTTGGGCGGAGAAAAGCTGTCAGCATTGATCCATGAAATGTCGCCACAATCTTTGAAAAAATTGCATGATGTTGCGTCCAAATTTTATCCCGGTTCAAACTTTAAGACGAAATCCATGCGTTCGGGCTGGAAAGAACTTTTTCTTGTCGAAAAATATGGTGGCACTGACTTAACAACTTTTCAGCAACATATTAATGACGGTGTGTTGAGGGTGTTGGCTATTCTTGCTTTGTTGCAAAGTGAGAATGCGTTGGTTGTATTTGATGAAATTGAGAACGGAATTAACCCGGAATTGACAGAAGAATTGGTGAACGTCGTTCTGAAATCGCGTCCTCAGGTCATTACCACAACGCATAGTCCGTTGATTCTTAATTATCTGCCCGACGAAGTCGCGCTCAAATCTGTAAATTATCTTTATAGAAATATCGACGGAGCTGTCAAAGCTGTCCGGTTTTTCGATATTCCCTCAATGCGCAAAAAATTGTCTGTCATGGGGCCGGGTGAAGTTTTTGCCGATACGGATTTAAAAGCACTTTACCAAGAAATTTCCCCCAAAAATGGACTGAAACAGCATGATCTATCTGGTGAGTGGTGAAGGTCCAAGTGATATTGGAGCTTTAGATGGGCATGGCCTGTTTGTCGCTGGGCCGATGACATATTTTATTGATCGAATCATTGAAGAAAATCACAGCTATTCTGCATTGCAATCCGGGATCATCCAATTTGTGCATGAAACGGAACTTTCTCATGCATCGAAGCGGCTTAGTTCGGGTAAAAAGGGTATGTCTTTTCCCGGTGCAAAATCGAAAAAGGAAACAGCGTTTTTCCATCGAAATGCGAGGGCTTTGGCCCGTTTGGCTCGGGTGAAAGCTGAAGAACAGAATGATGATCAGCCTGTTGCTATTTTGTTTCGTGATGCAGATGGGACCGTTTCGCAAAGGCGGGGTGTTTGGGAGGACAAGGTCTATTCTATTACGGCAGGGTTTGATGCCGAAGGATTTGACCGAGGTGTGCCAATGGTGCCGCGTCCCAAATCTGAAGCATGGCTACTATGTGCCGTAAAAGATCCCCCATATCAGGATTGTCAAGCGTTGGAAAACACGCCTGGTAATGATCGATCTCCCTATGCTCTGAAAAAACGTTTGTGCGAAGCTTTAAATGGGCAGGAATCAGCGCGGGAAATTAATGATTTAATCTGTAGCGGACAGATAGATCCTTTGCAGATTGATATGCCAAGTTTTAACTATTTCAAACAGAGACTTGAAGAATCTATTCGTTAGGTTTGTGATTCCAACAGATCGGGCCGGGTATGAAACCAGTTGCGGATAAAATCGATGAACAGGCGGTTTTTAAGCGGCAGTGCGCCTTGATAAGGATAAACAAGGCTGATGGGGCTGCGCGGGGATTTATAGGCGTCGAGCCGGGTTTCCAGCCGACCTGCGGCAATCTCTGCCATGGCTATGTATCGCGGCAGGCGGGCCACTCCCAGATTATTGCAGGCTGCATTGCGAATCAGCGGGTAATGGTTCAGGCGTAATGTGCCGCGTACCACAATGGATTGCGGGCCGTCAGCGCCAAAAAACAGCCAGCGATTGTCTTTGCAATAATGGAAATTATTGATGCAATTATGGTCGATCAGATCGGTCGGGGTGATCAGCGGCCGATTGGTTCGCCAATAGGCGGGGCTGGCACAGACCAGTTCGGAAAGCTGGCCCAGTGGAATGGCAACCTGGTCGGGATCGTCGGTTAAACCGGCCCGGATCGCCATATCGACCGGATCGGATTTTAAATTGCGATAGCGGTTTTCCAGTTCCAGCTCGATCACGATGTCGGGATGATGCCCCTGAAACGTGGTGATGATGTCATTGAGGAAAATCTCGCCAAATGAAACCGGAACGGTAATGCGAACCGTCCCGGTCGGGCTTTTGCGCAGGCTTTCGACCGCGTCAAAACCGGCTTCGGCATTTTCGCCAAGGCGCTGGCAATAAACCAGAAAGGCCGCCCCGGTTTCGGTCAGCTCCAGTTTGCGGGTGGAGCGAAATAATAATTGTGTGCCCAGGGCTTCTTCCAGCCGGGTGACCTGCTGGCTGATCAGGCCCTTGGAAACGTTCAAAACCTTTGCTGCCGCAGTAAAACCGCCATATTCCATAACGGCGGCAAAGCTGTGCATTTCGGTTAAATACTGTTTCATTGTTTAACCATATGAACAATGTGTTTGGTAATTGGCAGATTATCGAACCAATGTGTTTGTGAGAAGCTTCTTTCATCGTTTTTCACCTGATAGGGAATTAAAGTGATGAGAATACTTCTTGTTGGTGCCTCGGGCACGATTGGCAAAGCCGTTGCACGCGAGCTTGGCACACGCCACGATATTATTACCGCAGGCCGCACAAGCGGCGATGTTGTGATGGACCTGTGTGATTCATCGAGTATTCGCGCGGCGTTCGAGAAACTCGGCACGCTGGATGCCGTGATTGCGACGACCGGCAAAGTCCATTTTGGCGATTTTGCCGATATGGATGATGAAAAATACCGGATCGGCATTGACGACAAACTGATGGGGCAGGTGAACCTGGTGTTGATCGGGCGTGATTACGTGGCCGACCCGGCATCCTTTACCCTGACAACCGGCATTCTGGCCAAAGATCCGATCCGTTATGGCAGTTCGGCATCGATGGTCAACGGGGCCCTTGAAAGTTTCGTGCGTGCCAGTGCGATTGAGATGAAGCCCGGCCTGCGGATCAACGCAGTTAGCCCCGGGGTGATTCGCGAAGCCATGGAAGGCTATGGGCCATTTTTCCGCGGGCATGACCCGGTGCCAGCGGCCCGTGCGGCCCTGGGCTATGCCAAATCGGTTGAAGGTTTGCAAACCGGGCAGGTCTTCGAGATTTTTTAGGGTGCCAAAACCCGTATGACCGGTTTGATCATGAAAAAACGCGCTGAACAGAGGGGGGATGTATTTTTTTTGGATAAGAACGTGGTGGTTTTGCATCTAACCCTTGCGTTTATAAATTGGTATTCCATTTATATCGCGATAGTTGTCGGCTGTTGGGGGACAGGTTGTCACATGCAAAGCCAAGAGACGTGCCAAGATGATATTGTATTATATGCCGGGGGCTTGCTCACTCTCAACCCACATATCCCTTCGGGAAACAGGGCAGCAATTTAATCTCGTCAAGATTAATAAAAAGAACAACAAGACCGAAAACGGTGAAAATTTCCTTACCATCAATCCTGATGGCACCGTACCCGCCTTGAAACTTGCGGGTGACGGTCTGGTCACTGACTGTGTTGGAACATTGGTGTATTTGGCCGATAATTTTTGGCAAACCGGCATTTCACCCGAACCCGGATCAAGCCAGCGGGCAAAAATGGACGCTTTCCTGCTGGAAATTGAACAGGAAATGAATATGCAGTTCGAACCATTGCATCAGAATGTCGTGGATCAGAATATACGCGACGCCGCATTTGCAAAACTGTCCGCTCAATTTGAGAAACTCGAGACTCTTTTTTCGAACGGCCGTCAGTATTTGTTGGGGCGCGATTTCTGCGTTGCCGATGCGTATCTGTTTGTGGCAATCAATTGGGCGGGGATATTGGGGCTGAATATTTTCCGTTGGCCGCATATTGGCGATTTCAGCGACAGGATGCGTAACCGTCCGTCGGTTTTGGCGTCATTGCGCGCAGAAGGGCTGATTGCAGGCTAACGATACCAAAACAGCCTGCCGAACACTCGGCAGGCTGTTTTGTTTTGGTGTCTGGCTGTTCAGCGCGTTTTGGCTTAGCGGCTGAAATCAAGCAGGATCAGAAAGGCAACCGGAACCAGCGCCAACGCGACATAGATCCATGCCGACGCAATTGAAATACCAAGGGTCGCCAATACGAAACCGGTCAGATACAAGACCAGGCCGATAACGGCGACCAGCAGAATGCCGATTAACGGCAAGGCGACTTTGGAATCGGTTTTCATCTCTTCATTGCTCCCCAAGCGCGGGCCCGTCATAGACAGGCTCCCTAAAATCTGCAGCACCATAACACCAGAGCCTGAAACCTGTTTTGACAAGGATCAATACCGCGCCATTGTTGTTTTGCGGTTTGGGGCGGCAATACCAAGTGCCCTTCACCTATCAGGTATCCGTTATCAATATGTCGGACCAGGGGCAGTCGGGACCGGCGGTGGTTCAGAATGCGTTTCCTGCCCGCCTTGCCCATTTTACCCATCCGGTGATGATACTCTATATTTCTACCGTTGTCATTTTGGCCGCAGGCAGCATTGCTCAGGCAGTCGGCCAGGGGGGTGTTTGATGCAAGTTTAGGAATCATCAGCGATTTTTGGGTGCGAATCCCGGTTCGCCAGGCCGCGACAGGGTAAATTTCCCGGCCGGATTAAAAAAATATGCGAGAATCCGGTGATGGTTGTCGATCAAAACCAGATGAACATTGCGCATCAATACTACCTGGCGGCGTGGAAAAGTGCCAAAAGCGATAAACGGGCACCGAAACGGAAATTTCCGAAGCGATTGTTGATGAAATGCATGGAAGAGGCTTGACGGCACTGTTTTGAGGCAGTATTAACCCGGCTCCAAGCGCGGGCCTGCATGTTCAGGCCAAGCGTCCTTTTGCGAATTTTTAGACCAGGAGATCAGGTCATGGCACGTCGCTGCCCGGTATCCGGCAAAGGCGTTTTGGTCGGCATGAATGTGAGCCACGCCCACAATCGTACCAAACGTCGTTTTCTTCCGAACTTGCAGCAGACCTCGCTGCTGAGCGAAGCGCTCGGCCGTTCGGTCCGTATGCGTCTGACCACCAATGCAATCCGCACCATCGAAAAACGTGGTGGCCTGGATGCATTTCTTATCGGCACCGCGAATACCAAGCTGGATGCTGATTTGCTTAAGGTTAAGCGTCAGATCGTTAAAGCTGCTGAAGCAAAAGCTGCCTAAGGCAATTTTGTTTTAACGAAGTACGAAGGCCCGTTTTTGACGGGCCTTTTGCTTTGGATAATTTCGTCGAAAGGCCGCCAACAGCCGGAACAGCGCGTTTCGGCTGTTTTGCGTTTCATCGGTGTTTGTCAGACGGGGACGGTGTCGTTTTCGCATGGTGTTTCGGTTCTGAACCGGGCGTGCCAGGCGGGTAAGTTTGCCTTAAACAAGGCCTGCTGGCGTGGCTGTCGCTGCGCTGCGGCGACTCGACTCATTTGGCGATTTGCGCTTTTGGGAAAATCGTTTATACTTTTCCCAATCAGTGATTTATGCGTGCGTTACCACCTGGATGTAAAACGTCACAGGATGTTCATCAGCCCCCCGTGACGAAGATGCTAGACAGGCGGTACGACTCTGTAAACACGGCGGAGCGGATGAAATGTTTCTATCGCCCAATACGTGTCCGGCCCTTGTGCTTAACGCCGATTTTCGCCCGTTAAGTTACTTTCCGCTGTCTTTGTGGTCCTGGCAGGATACGTTAAAGGCGGTGTTCCTTGATCGGGTTAATGTTCTGTCTGAATATGACCGCGAGGTACGTTCGCCTTCCTTTAAAATGAAATTGCCCAGTGTGATTTCGTTAAAAGAATATGTGCCGATCAAAAGCACACCGGCATTCACGCGTTTTAATGTCTTTTTACGCGACCGGTTTAGCTGTCAGTATTGCGGCGATCGTTTACCGGTTAATAATTTGACGTTCGACCATGTTGTTCCGCGTTGTAAAGGCGGGCGCACCAACTGGACCAATATCGTTGCCGCATGTGGCAATTGTAATTTGCACAAGGGAAGCCGATCGGTGAAAGAGGCCGGGTTGCATTTGCGCCGACGGCCCGATCAGCCTTCTATGCAGCAATTGCAGGCTATCGGACGATCTTTCCCGCCAAACTATCTTCATGAAAGTTGGCGGGATTTTTTATACTGGGATACCGAACTCGATTACGATTTTTAATCCTGCTGCCATTTTGTGCATACGACCCGGCCAAAAGAAAAGCCGACGCAGGGCACCGCGTCGGCTTTGTATGTTTGGGTGATGGCGTGGCATGGGTCATATTAAAGGAAAAATGCTTTAATGGTGGGTGCGCATCATGCGGCTGCTGGGGGCCATAAAGCAGAAAACAGCCATGGCGATCGAGAAGAACAGATTGACCGTCGGCATGGTGATGCCAAACAGTTTCCATTCAATTTTGTCGCATCGCACAATCGGCTGGGCCAGCAATTGCGCCTTAAGGTCGGCAATATTGCTGGCGCCGCTTTGCAGTCCACCGCACATTTCCGGGCCATCCCACCACAGTTCCTGAACCCCGACATGGTACAAGGCAATGCCGGCACCAATGGCAAAGGCCAGGCCGCACAGGTAAATCAGGCCGCGCGATATGCCGGGCTGGCGCAAAAACAGCAGTGAAACAAGGGCAAGGCCAAGCACACTATAATAAGGAACGCGTTGATACAGGCAGAGCAGGCAGGGCAACAGTTTCTGGATATACTGAGCGTAGAACGCAAAGCCAAGGCTGCCAGCAGAAACCAGAACAAGAAATAATGCCGGTGTCGATGACGGACTGCGACGGCGAGAATATGACGATCCCATGAGACTCCATCCATGACGCGGGGTGGGAAAGCGGGTGTCAGATCAAATATTTGATCGCGACAAAACCACCGATTAACCCAATTATGAAAATACTAAAGACAAGACCCAGCTGTTTTTCAATGAAATTGCGAATGGGCGGGCCGAATTTCCAGATCAGCGCGGCGATCAGGAAAAAACGGATGCCACGCGCCAGAATCGATGCGATTGAGAAAATGACCGGGTCGAGGCTGGTAACACCGGACAGAATGGTGATGACCTTGTAAGGGAAGGGTGTGACACCGGCGATAAACACCGCCCACGCGCCCCATTCATTATAATAGTCGCGGAACTGGTCGAATTTGGCACTGTATCCGTAAAAATTCAGAACCGGCTGGCCGATACTGTCAAACAGGAAATGGCCAATGGCATAGCCCGCCATGCCCCCCAGAACCGAGCCGATCATGCAAATCGCGGCATAGCGCCATGCCTTGCTGCGCGCGGCCAGGATCATCGGGATCAGCAAAATATCGGGCGGGATCGGGAAAAACGAACTTTCGATAAATGCGATCAAAAACAGCGCGACCGCAGCATGGCGATGGGATGCCAGGCTCAGGGTCCAGTCATAGAGTTTGCGAAGCACCAGTTGCGACCTTTGATTTTGGGCCGCAAACCGGCCAGTAAATTGCAGAAACGCGATGTGATGTAACTCCATTTGCCCCGTTGCTGCAATGCTTTCTGACATAAACGTGATTTACATGATTTTTTTAAGAAAACCCCCATTGACCAATACAAATTTCTCGCTATTATCCGCCCCCACGATGGACGGCGCATATAGCGCCTTGCTGCCCCTGTGGCGGAATTGGTAGACGCGGCAGACTCAAAATCTGTTTCACTTTGTGAGTGGGAGTTCGATTCTCCCCGGGGGCACCATCGTTGTTTTCCTGATCTTGAATGACTTTTGGGCTTGGCTGGCGTAGATCTGTTACTGCCAGCAGATAGCATGCATTTGGGACATCCGCGAAATGCAATTTTCCAGGCAATATCGATACTTAGACTGTTGTCAGATAGTATAAATGCGCCATCGCTGAGCGCTAGCGCTTGTAACTGTCAGAAGATATTCTGGAACCTGTTATCCGCGCTTTAGAAAATTTCCGGACTTCGAAATTTCACGCATGATTTCCTTCCATTGGTCGATGATGAGTTTTGCCGCGTCGGGTTTACTGTCAAAACTTTTGTGAACGGCCAAACCGCGCAGCAGGCAGAGGTTTATCTGGATCAAGGTGCGTGTGCGTTCGTTATCCTGGGTGGCACCCAGCATTTCGGCGATGATGTTGTCGCGTTTTGTTGTCCAGCGCGACATGGCATTGCGCAGGTCCTGGCCCAGGTCATCGTCCAGTCTGGCCGCCAGCATTAATTCCAGGGCTGCCATGTATTTATCGGGCGAAAACAGTTTTTCCCACAGCACATCAATCAGCTCATCTGTTTCCATGTTGGGGTGACCTTGCTGGTCATCAAAGGGCCATGCGTTTTCCCAGGACTGGATCAGATATTGAAAAGCCGCGACGATCAATTCGTTGCGCGTGGGAAACTGATGGGTGAGTGCGCCTCGGGAAATATTCGCCCTTTTGGCGATTTCCAGCGTCGAGATTCGTTCGTACCCGGTTTCGCTAAGGGCCTGTAACGTCGCCTGACAGACGCGTAGTCGCGTTTCGCTGGACCGTTCAGCCTGGGTTCTTCGTCTTTGGGCAGGCGTTGTTTTTCGGGGCGCATCGGGCGCGCCTGACGTCTGATTTTTCAATGCCATAAGACGTAATACTCCTGCATCTTTGCTCGGGGCTAACTTATTGCAACCAGCATAAAACCTACAAGCCCCGTTTTATAGCGATTGACATTTACAAGCAGACCCGTCTGTATGTTTGTTGTGCATAACATTCAGAAGACGGCGAGCCCGCATACTGAAGGACGCACTTTATACACCAGGAAGGCAATTCGCGATCTGATATCAGGAGACCTAGATGATCGACAAGAAAACATTTGCCACAGTGGCCGCAGCCCTTGTGGTGGCTGGAAGCGCCCTGAGCGCCCATGCCGAAACCAGCTTTATTGCCAATTCGTTTTATGATGCAGAGCATCCGCTCAGCAAGTTCGGTTACGTCGAATGGGCAAAGACCGTAAAAGAAATATCGGGGGGTGATCTTAACCCGCAAGTCTATACCGGCAGTGTGCTTTTGGCGCCGCGTGCCAGCCTTCAGGGCGCGCGCGATAACATTGCCAATGTGGCCAATATTGCCGCGGTTTATACGCCCTCTGAACTTCCCGTTGCCAATGCAGTTCAGGAACTGGGATTTAACTATTCCGATCCTTTGACGACGATCTTTGCCGTTGCCGATTTTAGCATGCATAACAAAGACCAGCTTAAAGAATGGGCGGACAATGGCATTGTCTATCTGGGGGCCTATGCCACACCGCCCTATATTTTGTTTTGCAGCAAGCCCGTAACGACCCTGGAAGACATCAAGGGAAAACGGATCAGAACCGCCGGATCGAGCGTTTCCAAATGGGTCGAGGAAGTTGGCGGGATTCCGGTAAATGTGCCGTCGAGCGAAATGTATACCGGCCTTGAACGCGGTACGCTGGATTGTGCAACCAATGCCGCGAACGACCTGATTGATCGCTCGCTTTGGGAAGTTGCTCCTTATACCACCGAACTTCCGACGGGTATGTATTGGTCCGGGCCGGAGTGGGGCTATAATGCCGGTTTTTGGGCCGGTTTGACGACAACCCAGCGTCAGCAACTGATGAATGCCACAGCACATGCCATGTCGAACATGGTTGTGAATTATCTTGCCCGTTCAGAAGAAGCCCTGGTTGAAGCCAAAGAAAAGGGCAACCAGATTGCGCAGCCATCGCCGGAACTGATGGCGTCGGTCGAAGCTTTCCGCAGCAAAGTGCTGGGCGATGTTTATACCGTTGCCGAACAAAAATATGGCGTTGCCGATGGCAAGGCACTGATCGATGATTTTCGGTCCACTTACACCAAGTGGGAAGGTTTGCTGAAAAATGTTGACCGCAGCAATATTGATGCCCTGACAGCAATCGCAAGCAAGAACATTTATGGCACGCTTGATCCTGCGACCTACGGGATCAAATAAGTCGCTGGTGCCGCATCCTTTGGGTGCGGTACTTGCGTTTTGCCGATGTCGGGTGGGGTTGCGTAATCCTTGCGGGCATCGGTTGCATTTGAAAATTCATTTTCGGCATCAAGCAGAGCTGTCCCATGCCTTTAAATATCAATGATGACGTGGCCGAAATCGCTGATGACGATTCTGGCCTGCTCTATCGCTGTGTATCCTGGCTGAACACGGTGTTTCTTGTGATTTCGGCGATTTTCGTTGTTCTTATGATGCTGCATGTCACAGCCGATGTGCTGCTTCGGGCGGTATCGGATGTCGGTATTACCGGAACCCTCGAAGTTGTTTCGTACTATTACATGGTTTGCGCCATTTTTCTGGCCTTCGGTTATGTCGAGCTGAAAAACCAGCACATCCGTGTTGACCTGTTCGTTCAGCAAATGCCGCGCTCCGCCCAGGTGATCCTTTATATCCTCGCTTGCCTTGCCGGGTTTGTGTTTTTCGGTTTGCTGGCCTGGCAAAGCATGATCGACGCCATTCGGGCGACGCGCTCGCATGAAACGATCATGTCCAATTTCCTGTTTTATGTGTGGCCAAGCCGCTGGGCATTGCCGATCGGGTTTATCGGATGTCTTTTGGCGATCCTGTGCAACCTGTTAAAGGCGCTGACGCGCTGGCGTGCATTGTAAGAGGGCAAAATGAGTAATCTTGATATCGGGATCATCGGGACCCTTGTTGCCCTTGGCATGATCGCACTGCGCGTACCAATCGGCCTTAGTTTGGGGCTTGTCTCCATCGGCGGCATTGCGGCGATGTTCAATATGAATGTTGCCTTTGGCACAATTTCAGCCACCCCGTTTGAATATGTCGGCCAATGGGAATTAACCGCCGCACCGATGTTTCTGTTAATGGGGTTCATCTGTTCCTCGACCAATATGACCAAAGGCTTGTTTGAAGCACTCCGGCTTTATTTGGCGCGGTTACCTGGCGGCCTTGCAATTGCAAGTGTCGGGGCATGTGCGTTTTTTGCCGCAGCGGCTGGTTCCAGTGTTGCGACGGCATCTGCCATGTCGCGTATTGCCGTGCCAGAAATGTTGCGCAACAATTATGACCGGGGGCTTGCGACCGGTACGATTGCGGCGTCGGGCACATTGGGGTCCTTGATCCCGCCAAGTGTTCTTCTGATTTTGTATGGTGTTTATGCCAAGGTTTCGGTCGGGCAATTGTTCATGGCCGGGTTTATTCCCGGTGTGTTATCCGCACTTGTTTACATGGCCATGATTATTGTCCGTGTGAAACTGAAACCATCGCTTGCCGGTGCGGTGACCACACTTCCGACACGCGAAGAAAAACGTGCTGCGCTGAAAACGATCTGGCCGTTGCCGGTTTTAATCTTCTCTGTCCTGGGCGGCATATTCTCGGGCGTTTTTTCGCCGACCGAGGCCGGGGCCGTTGGTGCCTTTGTTGCCTCCGTGATTGCGGCCGTGCGTGGAACACTGACCTGGACGGCAATTAAAGACGCATTGTGTGACACCATCGTCGCGGCAACCGGTATTTTCGTGATCCTGATCGGTTCGGTATTTTTTACCCGGTTTTTGGCGTTAAGTGGTCTTCCGACAGCATTTTCCGATGCTGTTTTAGGGGTCAGTTCGGCCCCGTGGTGGATTTTTCTGGCTGTCACGGTGATTTATGTCGTGTTGGGGATGCTGATCGATTCAATTGGTCTGTTGTTGCTGACCCTGCCGCTGATTTTGCCGCTGGTGCATGGTGCCGGGCTGGACCCGGTCTGGTTCGGGATCATTTTGATCAAGTTGCTGGAAATTGGCCTTGTCACCCCGCCTGTTGGCCTGAATGTTTATATGATCAAAGGGGCGCTGGGGAACCTTGTGACATTGCAAGAAGTGTTCCGTGGCGTTGGCTGGTTCATCGTGATGGATTTTATCACACTTCTGATCCTGATGCTTTTTCCCGTCCTGTCGCTTTGGTTGCCGACACTTGCCTATCGTTAAGGCGATTCCCTGAAGTTTAAAGGTCTTCAGGTGCAGGCGCTTTGTCTTTGTTCCATCAAAGACAGCTGAGGGAAAACGGGTGGATTTTAACCGACTAATAAACAAACAATCTTGACTGTTTGTTTTATATCAGGCCAACTGTTGTTATCAGGCTGGTGATAAATGCGACTGAAAAAAAGGGGGGGGGGGGAGGCGTGACTGTGACGTTGGAATATCTGCCGGAAATGCCTCACAACGCCTTGTACAAAACGCGTCTGGTTCCGGTCATTCAGGGTTTTCACAGCGCGCTAAATGACATATGGGCGGTGATTTCCCGACGATATGATGCTGACCCCAAGCATGCGGAAGTCGCCCTGAACGCCAAGATGTGCCTGTTTCGCCGGATGCTGGCACAGACCATCGTCCGTTCCTATACCGATTATTTTGCTGAACGCCTGTCCATGTGGCGCCATTTGATGCGTCAGATGTTCGTCCATGGCATGGGTGTTGAAAGTCCCCTTCGCTCCACCAACACAGAAGAAAAATCATGTCTCTTAAACTGATCAAAAATGCTCGTATCGTTGATGGCTCCCTTGCCGAGCCAACCGAACCGCTTAACATTCTGATCGAGGATGATCGTATTTGCGACGTCGCAAAAGATGTCACATCGGCGGGTGCTGATGTTATCGATTTGCACGGCAAAACGGTTATGCCGGGCCTGATTGACTGCCATGTGCATGTCATTGCCACCACCACCAGCCTTGGTAAAAATGCCGATCTTCCCAATTCACTGGTCGCCTTGCGGTCGGCGAAAATCATGGAACGGATGTTGATGCGCGGCTTTACAACCGTGCGCGATCTTGGCGGTGCCGATTACGGCTTGGTCGAAGCCATCGAACAGGATGGCCTGCCAGCCCCGCGTTTGGTGATTTGTGGCAAAGCCCTGTCACAAACCGGTGGTCACACCGATTATCGTGGTCGGCATAACCTGCGGTCGGTTGATTATTATCAAAATCAGATCGGATCGCTGGGGGTTGTTGTAAATGGTGTCGATGAAGTGCGCCGTGCTGCCCGCGAGCAGATTAAAGGCGGGGCCGAATTTATCAAGGTTATGGCAAACGGGGGTGTTTCGTCGCCAACCGACCCGATTGCGGTTCTGGCATTTTCCAGCGACGAACTGAAAGCCGCCGTTGAAGAAGCCAAAAACGCACAAATGTATGTTTCGGGCCATCTTTACACCGACGAGGCGATCCGCCGTGCGCTTGAATGCGGGGTGGAATCGATCGAACATGCCAATCTGATGAAACCTGAAACCGCCGCCCTGATCCGCGCGGCCGGTGCTGTCGTTATTCCGACCAACGTGACCTACGACCTGTTGGCCCGTGAAGGGGCGCGATTTGGGCTGCCTGCAGAATCTGTCGCCAAGATCGAAGATGTCCGGGGGGCTGGTCTGGAATGCCTGACATATCTGCACAAGGCGGGTGTGGTGATGGGCTATGGCTCTGACCTTCTGGGCGAGATGCATGATCATCAATCTGAAGAATTTACCTTGCGCGGCCGTCACTTGCCCGCCAAAGACGTGATCCGTGCCGCAACCATTGATGCAGCCAAGGTTCTGCGTAAAGAAGGCGAAATCGGTGTGATTGCGCCGGGTGCGTTTGCCGACATGATCGTTGTTGATGGCAACCCGCTTAAAGATTTATCTCTGCTGACCCGCCAGGGCGCGCATATGCCGTTCATTATGAAGGGTGGACGGGTCTTTAAAAATGCCGGGTCATTTTAACGTCGGCGTTTGATTGCTTCACTTGATTTAAAAGGAAACCATAATGACGAAGTCTATCCTTCCGGTTTTTGCGCTCGTATTTGGTCTGGGTGCGGTCACCGCCCATGCCGAAGTTAATATGGACATGGCCAGCGAATATCCGGTTAGTTCCATTCACGCACAAACAGCCGACTTTTTTGCCAAAACGCTGTCAGATGAAACCGGTGGCAATGTGCATGTCACCGTGCATCATGGCGGGGCATTGGGTATTAAATCGGTTGACCATTACGATGCTGTTGGCGATGGCGCAGTACAGCTTGCGTCTTCTTTTTCGGGTGCTTGGTCGGGGATCAATCCGATCTTTCTGGTGTCGTCACTGCCGTTTCTGGCAACCTCGATTGAAGATACCCGCAAGCTTTATGAAGCAACCCGCCCCTATTACGAAAAAGCCCTTGAGGGCGACAATCAGATCTTTTTGTATGCGGCACCCTGGCCTGCATCGGGCTTTTGGGCGCACAAGCCGATCAACACGGTTGAATCCCTCAAAGGGTTGAAAATTCGGACGTTTGATACGCCGGGTACAAAAACACTTCAAAATGCAGGTGCCTCCCCGGTACAGCTTAGCTGGGGCGATATTGTTCCGCAGCTGACAACCAATGGCATTGATGCTGTTTTAACATCTGCTGATGGCGGTGCGGGCTCGCAGTTTTGGGAATATCTTTCGAACTTTACCGAAGTGAACTATGCGTTGCCATTGCAGGTAACCCATATGAACCGCGATGCCTTTGATGATTTAAGCGAAAAAGACCAAAAGGCCGTTCTTGATGCCGCCAAGAAAGCCGAGGCTTATGGCTGGGCCGCTTTGGACACACGCGTGAAGGACAATTATGCCAAAATGTCTGAAAATGGTGTGACCATCACGAAGGATATTTCGCCGGAACTTCTGTCTTTGCTGAAAAAATCGGCCGCGCCCGAAGTTGAACAGTGGAAAGCCCGTGTTGGTGCGGATGCGCAGGCGCTTTTAGAGCAGTATGACGCCTTGCGCGCGAAATAAGCCGGCATCTCTTTATGAACCTGTGGCAGGCATGTTATTTTCATGCCTGTCATTCTTGAACCGGTCAGAAAATGAAATTCCTCGTCAAATTCATTGATAGCTTGTCCAAGCTGGGCGCTGCGATTGCCGCGCTGTCATTGGTGGGAATGGTGTCGTTCATCCTGCTGGAAATCGTTTTACGGACTGTCTTTGACAGTTCGACTTTCATCATGGATGAAATGGTCGGATATGGCGTTGCGGCGGCCACTTTTCTGGCCCTGCCTTATGCTCTGGCGCAAGGAAGCATCATTCGGGTGGAGCTTTTCCTGGGGCATGTTACGGGAAAAAATCGCAAGTTGCTCGAAGTCTTTAGTTGCCTGGTTGGACTTGGCGTCACATGGCTTCTGATTTCATTTATCTGGGTGCGGGTTGCGCGTGCCTGGACGCGCCATTCTGTCAGCAGCAGCATCGCCGAAGTTCCCATGTGGATCCCGCAGGGCATTATCCTTGTCGGTTTGTGCCTGCTGTTTCTTCAGTTCATTGCGCTTTTGATCCGGCAATTCATTGACGATCAGAACCACGAAACCCCGGCATTGTAACATTTCTGGAAACCGAGTTTTATTATGGATGCACTTCTCTCGGCGGGATTGGTCCTGTGCCTGATTTTCCTGTTTCTTGGAATGGGGGTCTGGATATTTGTGGGTTTGCTGGCGGTCAGCGGCGCATCGCTGGTGCTGATTGCGGGTATGGATATCGGGCGTATCGGTACGATTGCCGCCAACATTGTCTATCGATATTCAACCACATGGGAACTGGCCGCCATCCCCATGTTTATATGGATGGGCGAAATCATTTTCCGTACCGACATTTCGGATCGCCTTTTTCGCGGGTTGATGCCGTTTGTAAACTGGCTGCCCGGGCGGTTGCTGCACACCAATGTTTTGGGATGCACGATGTTTGCCGCTGTCAGCGGGTCCAGTGCCGCCACCGCCGCAACGGTTGGCAAAATAACCACGACCGAGCTTGCAAAGCGCGGCTATGACCAGTCGCTTTCGTTAGGCTCGCTTGCCGGGGCAGGAAGTTTTGGTTTGCTCATTCCGCCCTCTATTGTCATGATCGTGTATGGCATTCTGGCCGAGGTTTCGATCAGCCGGTTGTTTGCCGCGGGTGTATTGCCGGGCATTATGGTGGCGGGGCTGTTTTCAGTTTATATTGTGGTGCGTGCCCTGATCACGCCCGATGTCGCGCCAAAGGCCGATACAAAATATAAGCTGCGCCAGTTTGGATCGGCGATTGTCGATTTATTGCCGATCATTTGTTTGATGGTGATTGTTTTAGGCGCGATTTATTCGGGCATTGCCACCCCGTCAGAGGCCGCTGCCGTTGGCGTATTTGGCGCGGTTGTGATTACCATTTTTCTACGCCAGTTTTCCATTGCCATGCTGGTTCACACCTTGCTTGGCGCGGTGGTCAGCAGTGCAATGATCTGCTCCATTCTGATTGCGGCGGCATTTTTATCAACAGCAATGGGCTATCTGCACATTCCAACACAAGTCGCCACGGCGATTGGCAGTATGCACCTTTCCCCGGTGATGCTGATTGTTGTTCTAACGTTGTTTTATCTGGTGCTGGGCCTGTTTCTTGATGGCGTTTCCATCATTGTAATGAGCCTGCCCATTACCCTGCCGCTTGCCATGCAGGCCGGTATTGATCCGGTATGGTTTGGCATCTTTTTGATTGTCACCGTGGAACTGGGCCAGATTACCCCGCCGGTCGGGTTTAATCTGTTCATCTTGCAAAGCCTGACGGGGCAGTCGGTGGGGCGTGTTGCCGTTTATGCGCTGCCGTTCTTCATCCTGATGCTTGTCGCAATCGCGCTGCTGGTTGTTTTCCCTGAAATTGCTCTTTGGTTACCAGGTTTTCTTTATGACTGACATTGATATGGGCCGTTTGGCCGCTGCCTATGCCTGCGCGGTTCAACCGCAATCTTCTTTCGATTTCGTCGCCGATCTGCTTACACAAAGGTTTTCACCACGTTTGATGACGTTTTTTGCCTGGAGTCAGGGTAGTGATTTGTGTGAACGGGTCTGGTCGAACAACCTGGAAAAATATCCGGTTTCAATTGGCAAAAAAATGGGTCCAACCGCGTGGGGCCAAACCGTACTGCGTGAAAAACAGCCCTGGTTTGGTGAAGATGAGGCCGCGATGCAACGCACATTTCCCGATCATGAACGGATCAAAACTGTTGGATGTGCATCCTGCATGAGCGTGCCGGTGGTTGCGGCAGGGCAGGCCATTGGGGCCATCAGCATTTTGCATGTCGAGGGAACCTATCGCACAGCTGATCTTGACGATCTTTCTGCGTTGTCCGGTCTTCTTGTCGCACCGCTTTTGATGCGGGCAAGCGTGCGGGATCACGACCTGTTCGCGGTAAATTAAGCCTGTGCCTGCCACAGCATAAACCGTGCGGAGATGGACCAAAAGGGGTGTTTTGCGTCACCCCTTTTCATATTATTCGTCACGTATTGTCTGGCTGGGGATCAGTGGCTGATCATCCAGGGGCGGGCAGATGGAAATGTTTTGCTGCCATCGGGGCGATAAATCGCCCTGGATTTCTTTTTGCCCCCGCCACAACACGAACAGCCCGGGCCGTGCCCGCTTGTGTGCTGTTTGCTGCTTTTGGGTTCGTGCGATGCCCGTTCGTTGGTGGAGGATGCATGGCGTTTTCCGGCATCCATCATGGCATAATTGGGCACCGTTAGAATGGCGCGCGGCGCCATTTGCCCGCAATCGGGGCAGGTGCAGGGGGCGGCGGATTGCGCCATCGGGCGCACTTCGGTAAAAGGCCCGCAGGTTGTGCATTCGTAATCGTAATAGGGCATGGCGTCATTCCTTGCACCAGGTTCAATACGCGATGAGATCGGGTTTGGTACCCGTTGACCGGTAGCGATCAACGGGCTTTGTTGGGGTCTTAAAGATCGGGGGCGAGTGGTACATCGATTTTGCCATCAAGGTATTTGGTCGGGCCATTTGACCCTGGCATGATGTCAAATTCGAAAATGTCGGTCGGCAACCACAGGGTTGCGCAGGCATTTGGAATATCGACCACACCGGAAATATGACCCTGAACCGGGGCTGTTCCCAGGATGGCGTACGCCTGTGCACCCGTATAACCGAATTTTTTAAGGTATTCGATGGCGTTCAGGCAGGCCTGACGATAGGCAATATGCACATCAAGATAATGCTGTTTGCCCTGTTCATCGACGGAAATGCCCTCGAAAATCAGGTAGTCGTCATATTTCGGGACAATGGGGGACGGTTTGAAAATCGGGTTTTTAACCCCGTATTTCTGCATGCCGTCTTTGATCAATGACACCTTGATATGCAACCAGCCCGCCATTTCAATGGCACCGCAAAAGGTGATTTCGCCGTCGCCCTGGCTGAAGTGAAGGTCACCCATCGACAGACCTGCCCCATCGATATAGACGGGGAAATAGACCTTGGCCCCGCGTGACAGGTCTTTGATGTCGCAGTTGCCGCCATGTTCGCGCGGCGGCACGGTGCGCGCCCCTTCGGCGGCGGCTTTGTCGCGTTCGTCGCCTTTCAGGCTGCCCATATGGGCGGTTGGGCCGCCATTGGGCAAGGTTGCAAGTTCGGGAATGCGATGCGGGTCGGTATCGACCAGGGCTTTTTCGCGGGTGTTCCAGGTATCGAGCATTTTGCGATCCGGCAGGCACCCGATCAGGCCGGGATGGATCAAGCCAGCATATTTAACACCGGGAACGTGGCGCGAACTGGTGAACATGCCGTGAAAATCCCAGATCGACTTTTGCGCTTCGGGGAAATGTTCGGTCAGAAAGCCGCCGCCATTCTGTTTCGAGAAAAACCCGTTAAAGCCCCACAGGCTGTTATCGAACGTGCCGATATCGAGAATTTCCACTTCCAAAAGGTCGCCCGGTTGGGCCCCCTTAACCCCGATGGGGCCAGAGAGGAAATGAACCTGTGACAGATCGACGTCGCGCACATCGGCGGCGTCATCGTTGTTTTTGATCTGCCCGCCGGTCCAGTCATAGGTTTCGACGCGAAAATCGTCGCCCGGTTCGACCCAGCATGCCATCGGAATGTCGGGGTGCCAGCGGTTATGGATCTTTTCGTTGGTATAGGGCGATTCTGAAAGATCTACCTTGATAAGCGTATCAACCATAATAAAACTCCCTGATATGGAACTTTGTTTCGCAGGTGTCCCGGTTAAACCGACAGGAATGCCGAGACTTTCTTTTCATCGATGCTCGCACGCGGGCTATCGTGAACAAATTCACCTCTTTCGATCACCAGCACGCGATCAGCCATGTCCAGTGCGAAGCTCAGAACCTGTTCCGAGACCACAATCGACAGGCCCATCTCGTCGCGGATGCGGCAAAGGCTTCGGGCAATTTCCTTGATGATCGAGGGCTGAATGCCTTCGGTGGGTTCATCAAGAAGCAGAACTTTGGGGTTGGATGCCAGCGCACGGGCAATGGCGAGCTGTTGTTGTTGCCCGCCCGACAGGTTGCCGCCGCGCCGGTCTTTCATTTCCAGCAACACCGGAAACAGCTCATAGATAAGGGGCGGAACGGCTGTTTTGCCGGTCACGGTTAAGCCGGTTTCGATGTTTTCACGCACGGTTAAGGCCGGAAAAATCATGCGGCCCTGCGGCACATAAGCAAGCCCCTTGGCCACGCGCTGATAACTTTCGAGGTTTTCCAGGCTTTCGGGCGTTGCATCGCCAATTTTGATCGATCCGCTGCGTGATGGAATGATGCCGATCAGCGATTTCATCAGCGTGGTTTTACCCATGCCGTTCCGGCCCATGATGGCAACGATTTCTCCGGGTTTGACCTCAAGGCACAGATTGTTAATGACCTCGCTCTGCCCATAGGCGACGTGAAGTTTATCTATCGATAACATGACAGTCCCTCTTAATGACCGAGATAGACTTCGATGACTTTCGGGTCGCTCTGGACCCGCTCCATCGAACCTTCGGAAAGAACCTTGCCCTGATGCAGAACCGTCACCCGATGGGCGATGTCCTCGACGAATTTCATGTCGTGTTCGATGACGATGACGGAATGCTTTTTAATGATGGTGTTTAAAAGCTCGGCGGTTTTCAGGCGTTCGGAAACGCTCATGCCGGCAACAGGTTCATCAAGCATCAAAAGTTCTGGGCTTTGAATTAACAGCATGCCGATTTCAAGCCACTGCTTTTGACCATGGCTGAGAATGGCGGCATCTGTTTGAAGATGATCTTTGAGGAAAATCATCTCGGCAATTTCCTCCACCCGGTTAATAACCTCGGCATCGCGGCGGAAGGCTAATGCGCCCAGCACGCTGCGCCCGCGTGGAAAGGACAGTTCCAGGTTTTCAAACACCGTCAGATCTTCATAGATAGACGGGTTCTGAAATTTACGGCCGACGCCTGCATGGACGATTTCATGCTCGCGTAGCCTGGTTAATTCTTTCCCGCGAAACCGGATCGATCCTTCGGTGGCCCGTGTGCGACCACAAATCAGATCCAGTACCGTGGTTTTGCCCGCTCCGTTTGGGCCAATAATGACGCGGATCTCGTTTTCCTCGACATAAAGGGACAGGTCATTGACCGCTTTAAAACCATCAAAGGAAACGGTTAGTCCCTCGATGCTCAGCAGGAAGTCCTTGGGGTGTGCAGCATCCATGACAATGACCTCCTTTATTCCGCCGCCGGGCGGGGTTTGCGAACCTTGCCAACCCGCAACAGCGACGCGCCCCGCAGGATTAACGGTTCGATATGCTGGCGGTACAACCCGGCAACCCCTTCGGGGAACACCATGACAACGGCGATAAACAGGCCCCCCATGGCAAACAGCCACAGTTCGGGAAAAGTTTCCGACAGCGATGTTTTTGCCGCATTGACCAGCAACGCCCCGTAAATCGCCCCAAAGATCGACAAACGACCGCCAACTGCGCAGAAAATCACCATTTCGATTGACGGCACGATGCCGACAAAGGACGGCGACATAAAGCCGACCTGAAGGGTAAACATGGCCCCGCCAATGGCTGAAAGGGCGGCGGACAGGCAAAAGATGAAAATCTTGAAATTGGCAACGTCATAGCCCGAGAACCGGACCCGGTCTTCTTTGTCGCGCATGGCGATTAACAACCGGCCGAATTTTGAAACCCGGATAAATTGCGCCACAATCAGAGATGCCAGCAAAAGGGCAACACAGATGAAATAGAAAATATATCTGGCATTGTCGCTGCGGATGTCCCAGCCCAGCAGGGTTCGTAAATCGGTGATGCCGTTAACCCCGCCGGTATAGCCTTGCTGCCCAATGATCAGAATGGTCAGGATGGCGGCAATGGCCTGGGTGATGATGGCGAAATAAACCCCGCCAACCCGGCGTTTGAACATGGCAACACTGATGATAAAGGCCAGTGCGACCGGGACGGCAATGGTGGCAAACAGGGTAAAGGTAAAGGAATGGAACGGCTGCCACCAGAAAGGCAGCGATGTTAACTGGTTCCAGTCCATAAAATCGGGAATGCCCGGTGTGGATTGAATGGCGGTGGCCTCGGGGGTTGAGGCTTCAAGTTTTAAAAACATCGCCATGCAATATCCGCCCAGACCAAAGAATATGCCCTGACCCAGGCTAAGGATGCCGCCATATCCCCAGCATAAGACCAAACCCAGGGCGACAAAGCTGTAGGTCAGATATTTGCCAATCAGATTAAGGCGGAAATTGTCGAATAATGTTGGAAAAACGATGACAAGGACGAAGGCCAGAATGGCAAAGTAGATCCATTCACGCTTGCGAAACAGGAACAGAGCAGGCGACATGGTTTCATCCTCCTCAACGACGGATCTTAAGGGTGAACAGGCCCTGCGGGCGCAGCATCAGGATACCGACGACGGTCAGCAGGGTCAGAACCTTGGCCATTGATCCGCTTAGGAAAAACTCGATGGCCGATTGCGCCTGCGAGATCGAGAATGCCGATGCAATGGTGCCAATCAGGCTGCCCGCCCCGCCAAAAACAACGATCAGGAAGGTATCGACGATATAAAGCTGCCCGGCGGTTGGCCCGGTAGAGCCGATCATGGTAAAGGCCGACCCGGCGATGCCGGCAATGCCGCAGCCAAGGCCAAAGGTCATGCGGTCAACCATTTTGGTGTTGATGCCAACAGCCCCGGCCATGGTGCGGTTTTGCACAACGGCCCGCATGTTTTTGCCCCAGTTCGACCGGAACATCCCGAAATAAACGCCAAAAGTTATTAGCGCGGTTAATCCCATCACAAACAGACCATTGATCGGAATTTCGATGATGTCGGTGAGCGCGATGGACCCCATCAGCCAGTCGGGCAGGGTAACGCCCACTTCGCGCGCCCCGAAAATCGAGCGATAGGCCTGTTGCAGGATCAGCGATAATCCCCAGGTTGCCAAAAGCGTGTCGAGCGGGCGGCGATACAAAAATCGTATCAATCCCCATTCAACCAGCATTCCCAACAGGAAGGACGCGGCAAAGGCCAGGATCATTGCGAAGAAAAAATAGAACGAAAACAGCGATGGCAGATATTCGCTGAAGAATTGCGAGCAGAGATAGGTCATATACGCGCCGAGGATCATGAATTCCCCATGCGCCATATTGATAACGCCCATTTGGCCGAAAATGATCGCCAGCCCCAGCGCCATCAAAACGAAGACTGAAAACAGCGTCAGCCCGGCAAAGCCTTGCATGGCCAAAATGGATGTAAATTCGGTGTAAGTGTAATCGCCGATCATTGTCGCCTCACCACGGTTACCTGTTGGGATGAAAAATCATCCGAAAGGGGACGCCATCCCGGCAAAGAAACCGGGATGGCGGGGTGCAAACCAGGGACTTACTGGTAGCCTTCCGGGAACGGATTTGGCTCGATCAGGTCCTTGGTTTCGTAGACGACGTCAAACTGGCCATCGGCACGGGCATGACCAATGCGGGTGCGCGACCACAGGTGATGGTTTTCGTGGATACGGACATAGCCTTCGGGCGCGGTGGTCAGTTCAATCCCCGGTGACGCAGCACGCACCTTGTCGATGTCAAAGCTGCCTGCTTTTTCAACAGCAGCTTTCCACAGCCACGGGCCAAGATAGGCGGCCTGTGTTACATCGCCAATCACGCTGTCAGCCCCCCATTTTTCCTTGAATGCGGCAACGAAAGCCTTGTTGTTATCGTTGGGCAGGCTTTCGAAATATTTCATCGCGGCATAGGCACCGGCAATGTTTTCGCCGCCAATGCCAAGGACTTCATCCTCGGTCACCGAAATGGTCAGCAACAGCGGCTTTTCTTTCGACATGTCGATACCGGCCGCTTTAAGCTGCTTGTAGAAAGCAACGTTGGAGCCGCCAACGACGATGGCGTAAATCACATCAGGCTTTTTAAGTTTGATCTTGTTGATCACGGAATTGAACTGGGTGTTACCCAGCGGGTAATAATCTTCGCCAGAAACCTTCAAACCCAGTTTTTCGATGTGTTTACGGGCAATTTTGTTGGCGGTACGCGGCCAGATATAGTCTGAGCCCAGCAGATAAAAGGATTTCGCGCCCTTTTCACGCACAACCCAGTCAATCCCGGCGATGATCTGCTGGGTTGCTTCCTGGCCAGTGTAAATGACGTTCGGCGATTCTTCGAGGCCTTCATAGAAGGTCGGGTAATACAGCATGCCGTTATATTGTTCGAAAACAGGCAAGACAGCCTTGCGCGATGCCGATGTCCAGCAGCCGAAAACGGCGGCGGTTTTATTTTCCACCAACAGTTTTTTGGCTTTTTCAGCGAAGGTCGGCCAGTCCGATGCACCGTCTTCCTGGATATATTCGATCTTGCGACCCAGAACACCGCCAGATGCATTGATCTGGTCGATGGCCAGTTTTTCCGCCTCGACCGAGCCGGTTTCGCTAATCGCCATCGTGCCGGTAATGGAATGTAAGATACCCACTTTGACGGTATCGTCGGTAACGGCCAGGCCGGTGGTGTTGGCATCGGCGGTCGCAACTTCCTGGGCGCGAAGCGGCGCGGATGCAAAGGTAAGGGCGGGAAGAACAGCCATACCGGCCAGTAACGCCCTGCGTGTTATGGAAAATCGAGAGGTTATGTTCTGTCTCATTGCGAAGCCTCATTCTGACATATGATTTTTTAAGCAGTGCTGGCTTATCTGCGTGCCAACTGCGGCTTAGTTCGTCAGAAATTTTGCAACGCAACAATCGGGCATTTGACGTATATGCCATGGGGCATTTTACCCCTACCATCGTTTCATGCTGGAAAAAGATACGCGGCAACTGTTTGCAACATTGTTGTTTTTCACATTTTTAGCACCGATGGTTTAGATGAAAATAAATACAAAAAATCATCGAACGGACTGTCACACAGGGAAAAGAGCTGGAATTTTCGCGAATGTGTTATCGTGCATCCGGGAGAATTTCGCATTTGCAAAAAGCAGGGCGGGCTACAGGCTTTGGGAACAACAATCAGGATTCCACGGATCAGGCGGACCTATAACCGCTGGGTGGCAAACCAGACACTTGAAGATTATGCGCTTCGGTTTACCGCCTATAAGGTCAGGCGGTTTTCAAGCTGGCGCATTGCCAATACAGCGATTGGCGCGGTGTCTTTTCTGGCCCTTGAAGCCATTGGCGGCTCGATCACGCTGAATTACGGGTTTCACAACGCGATCAGCGCGATTGTTGTGGCCGCGATCATTATTTTTCTGATGGGCATTCCGATCGCCTATAACGCGGCGAAATTCGGTGTCGATATTGACCTGCTCAGCCGGGGCGCCGGTTTTGGCTATATCGGCTCGACCATCACATCGCTGATTTATGCCAGTTTCACCTTTATCTTTTTCGCGATTGAGGCCGCCATTGTCGCAACCGCCTTGCAACTGTGCGCCGGAATTCCGGTGTCGCTGGGCTATATTATCAGTGCGCTGGTCATTATCCCGCTGGTGACGCATGGCATTACCTTTATCAACAAGTTTCAGGCATGGACCCAGCCGTTCTGGGTGATTTTGCAAATTGCCCCGTTTGTTTTTGTCGCCCTTAACAGCCACGAAAGTGTGCGGCAATGGACGGGCTATACCGGATTATTTGGGCCAATTGACGGGGCGTTTTCGATTGCATCCTTCGGGGCGGCATCGGCGGTGTTGTTCTCGCTGGTGGCGCAAATCGGCGAACAGGTCGACTTTTTGCGGTTTTTACCCCGCAAGGACCATCGTAACCGGTTTGCATGGTGGACAGCATTACTCAGCGCCGGGCCCGGCTGGATCGTGATCGGGGCGCTTA
The DNA here is from genome assembly GCF_963976115.1 of uncultured Thalassospira sp. GTDB lineage: Bacteria > Pseudomonadota > Alphaproteobacteria > Rhodospirillales > Thalassospiraceae > Thalassospira. The sequence continues at coordinate 83,214 of NZ_CAXBJJ010000006.1, read as the reverse complement.
AAATTCTGGCGGGGTCATTTCTGGCCTTTTTTGCCTTTCAAAGTGGCGTGACCTTTGCTGATGCCGCTGATCCCACGCGTATGTATCTGAATGTTTTTCAAAAGATGCTGGCATCGCCAGAACTTGCCCTTGGCCTGACCGGCATTTTTGTCGTGATCTGTCAGATAAAAATCAATGTGACCAACAGTTATGCCGGATCAATTGCCTGGTCGAACTTTTTTTCCCGCTTGACGCACAGCCACCCTGGCCGGGTTGTCTGGCTGGTTTTTAATGTGCTGATCGGCCTGTTGTTAATGGAGTTTGGCGTCTATCGGGCGTTTGAACATATTCTGGGCCTGTATTCGATTGCTGCGGTTGCCTGGATGGCGTGCATTGTTTCAAATTTGGTGATCAATAAACCGTTTGGTCTGGCCCCGCGCCATATCGAATTTAAACGGGCCCATCTTTATGATGTGAACCCGGTTGGCTGTGGTGCCATGAGCATTGCCATTTTGCTGGCCTTGCTGGCCTATTCCGGTTTGTTTGGCGAGACGATATCAAAGCTGTATTCCTATGTGGCGCTGATATCGGCATTTGTGCTGGTGCCCGTGATCGCGGTTCTGACCAAAAGCCGGTATTATCTGGCGCGCAGCACGGCAACAGACTGGGCGACGGGCGACATTGAAGCGTGCTGTATTTGCGAACACCGCTTTGATCGCGAAGACATGGCATATTGCCCGGCTTATTCCGGGGCGATCTGTTCGTTATGTTGTTCGCTTGATTCGCGCTGCCATGACATGTGTAAACCCCATGGCCGGTTTTCCGGGCAATTGCGAACCTTTGCCACAACCCATTTTTCAGCCGGTGTTGGAAGGTGGGTGAATACCCGTATCGCCCATTATCTGGGAATGCTGCTGACAGTGACCGGGGTTTTGGGGCTGGTTTTCTGGCTGATTTATTTTGAAACCCGCCTGGATGCCCGTAATTCGATCGATCTTATCGAGCTGACATTAACCAAATTGTTTGTCATTATTTTTGTCATATCGGGCATTGTGGTCTGGTTATTTGTTCTGGCCCAGGAAAATAGGCGTTTTGCCGAAGAAGAAGCCCGCCGCCATACCGGGCTTTTAATGGATGAAATCGCCGCCCATAACGAAACCGACCGTCAGTTAAAACAGGCAAAAGAAGCCGCAGAATCGGCCAATCTGGCCAAAAGCCGATATATGGTTGGCCTTAGTCATGAATTGCGCACACCGTTAAGTGCCATTTTGGGATATGCCCAATTACTGGAACGTCAATCGGGCGGGCAGCCGCCTTATATTCTTAATGCGGCGCAAACCATAAAACGCAGCGGCGAACATCTGGCCGACATGATCGAGGGTTTGCTTGATATTTCCAAAATCGAGGCCGGACGGCTGGAGATATATCGATATAAAACAGCCCTGCGCCCGTTTTTGGACCAGATCGTCGACATGTTTACCCTGATGGCGCAAAGCAAGGGCATTGCCTTTGAGTTTCAGCCCATATCGGCGATCCCGTCTTATGTTTATACCGATGAAAAACGTTTGCGGCAGGTTTTGATCAATCTGCTGTCGAATGCGATTAAATTTACCCATCGCGGGACGGTCAGTTTTTCGGTCAGTTATAGCAATCAGATTGCAACATTTGACATTCGCGATACCGGAATTGGTATTGCCGAGGAAGACATTGAACGTATTTTTCTGCCGTTTGAACGGGCCGAACAACCCATCGGTATGGCGCAAACCCCCGGTACCGGGCTGGGGCTGACGATTACCAAGTTGCTGGTTGAAATTATGGGCGGCGACCTTGCTGTTACAAGCGAGGCGGGCAAGGGCACGCGGTTTGTCATCCGTTTAATGCTGTCTTCAACCGGCGAGCCAAACAAGAAAATTCGCCCTTATCAGGCTATAACCGGCTATGCCGGGCCACCCCGGACCATTTTGGTGGCTGATGATGATGCCGATCAGCGTGCGTTGCTGGAAGACGCGCTTTTGCCGCTTGGCTTTAACGTTGTGCTGACAACCGATGGTCATGCCTGTTTGTCAGCGATTGCCCTTAACCGGCCTGATCTGATTATTCTTGATATTGCCATGCCGGGGCTTTCGGGATGGGAAGTGGCAAAACGGGTGCGACAGGGCATGGATTTCAAGGTTCCGATTTTGATGATATCGGCCGACGCCGGTCCCGAGCGCACCAATCAGGAATTCAAGCTGCTTTATGACAGTTATCTGGTCAAACCCTTTAAGCTTGATGACCTGTTTGATCACCTTGCCAGCCTGATGTCCCTGTCCTGGGTTTATGAAGATAACGGCGAAGGGGGCGAGGATGTCGTGGCACCTTGCTTTGAAAGTCACGAAATTCCCCCACCGGACAAATTGCGTCAACTGACCACTCTGGGGCAGATTGGTTTTATTCGCTCGATTGAAGTGACGTTGAAAGACATCGAATTGTCACATCCCGATACGGCAAGATTTTGCCAGCATATGTTGAAACTGACCAAGTCCTTCCGTCTGAAGGATTTCATAGCTGCGATTGAGGAGGTCGGACGGAAAGATGCCTGACCTGAATGTACCAACCCATATTCTGGTGGTCGATGATTCACCGGAAAGTTTAACCATGCTGACCGATGCCCTTTCCATGGAAGGAATGGATGTTGAGGTTGCCACCAGTGGCCGCCAGGCATTTGGCCTGGTTGAAAACCGTATCCCTGATCTTGTTTTGATGGATGCGATGATGCCGGGCATTGACGGTTTTGAAACCTGCCGCGTTTTGAAATCGGAAAAAGGATGTGAAGATGTCCCGGTTATCTTCATGACCGGCTTTCGTGAAAGTGAACATGTTGTTCGCGCACTGGCCTCTGGCGGGGTGGACTTTGTTGCCAAGCCCGTGATCCTTGATCAGTTATTTGCGCGTATTCGGGTGCATTTGGCCAATGCACGGCGCGCGCGTTCGGCCCGCAAGGCGCTGGATTCTACCGGGCGGCGCATTGTTGCCTGTGACCCGTCTGGCGCCATTTTGTGGGCAACACCGCAGGCAGGCGAATTGATGCGCTATGCCGGTTTACGGTGCGACGAGGCCGCCCGGCTCCCATGGGAGATCGTTGATCATCTTTTTGGGGATCATTCCGATGCAGGTGGCAGCGGTCTTCCCGGGGTGTTCCAGTTTTCACGCAATGGTGCGGAAATAGAATTTCGTCTGTTGGATGAAGGGGAAGGTGTTGAAAAGCTGATCCGCCTGATTGATGGCCAAAAAGGATCGGACGAGGAACAATTAGCCACAGCTTTTAATCTGACCTTCCGGGAAGCTGAAGTTCTGTTATGGGTAACACATGGCAAGTCGAATAAGGAAATTGCCGAAATTCTTGATATGTCGCCTCGAACGGTGAACAAGCATCTCGAACAGATATTTGTTAAACTTGCCGTGGAAAACAGAACCGCCGCTGCGACCATGTCGGTACGTGTTCTCTGGCGGGATTAAACATCGATTGATGTCGAGATGGTTTGGTATTTTTTGCGGTTTTCAGGCATTTAAAAAGGCCCCCGGTTTGGGGGCCTTGATCTTATTTTTCCAGGTCAGCGACATGGATCTTATAATTGGGGTGGTCCGGGTTAAGGTAAGCCGGATCGGTTTTGATGGCATCAACAGTGGTGCCTTTTTCCTCAGCCAGCTTAAGAACCCAGCCAATGACGCGGCCACGGCCAGTCCAGGTTTCTTCGGGGTTCTCAGGGTTACGGTATTTTGGCGGCGTTGACTGCTTGTTTTTGGTCGGGGCAGATGAACTCTCGACCGTCATTTTAAAAACGTCCGGGAACAGTTCGCGAATTGAAAAACCGGCATCGTGAAGCTTTTGGTTGAACTCAGCACGAAGTTCCTTGATCGCCTGTTCTTTGCGGCTTTCAACTTCTTCTTCGGTTTGCTCCATCAGATCGCGAAGTTCTTTATAACTTAATTGCGAAATATCGATTTTGGTCATTATTTTCTCCTGAAAAGAATTATTTCGTGAACCTACATAGTACCTATTCTTCCGATGGGCAAGACGTTTTGGTAGCAGGTGGTTTGATCATATGAAAAATGGACAGTACTTTAAATTGTTTATTTTATTTTGAATTGCAACCGTTGTCCACAAGACAATCTTAAATTCATCTACTGGAAATTGAGCAACAACATGGCTGATGGGCTTGTTGAAAGCCGTTCAAAGTGAAAAATATGACAGGAAGGCTTGGAAAATTACGCGTTGATCCTGAGCCGGGAGGATCTGCTTTCATTTTGAAAGGTTAATATATTCGGTTAAAAATAGTTCGAATTTTCAATCGCTATAAGTGGTAATACCAAAATGTTATGCTGATCTGCCCGTCTTTGCGGAAGGGGCGGGTGATGGGATTAGCTATACTGTATATAAGTATAGTGAATTTTGGGTGGGAAGTGCTAAAACACGAATTAAGTCATAACTTTCGACCCACCTTATAGTTCAGATGCATCTTGCAAGCCGGGCTGTTTTTTTTGTGAATGATCAGATTTATGTGCGGTCTGAAACTGTATAAGTTTCATCATTTTATGCAGCGGCAACTGATTGACGGCAAACACCGGAAAGAAAATCAAAGACGCAGATGGTCTTTGCTATTTAACCCATTGAACTTTGTCATTTACCCACTCTGGGGTTTGATTGATCTTTCGCGATAAAAGTATAGATTTTGCAGGCCGTTAGATCAGCCTCACATCAGGCGTGTCGGAAAACATGCGGATTGTGAATTTTGCGACCGAGGTTTTGGCGCGCTAAACATTCAGGGTTGGAATACAGCGCTTATAGCGCAGGCTGAAAACGCAAAATACAAAGGAAGGCACGCTTGCCTGGCGCGCCTTTCTTTTTTGTCGTCCGGTTTACGTCACGCGTTGCGTTCGTGTTATTTTATTGGGCAAGGTCGCGCATGATGCGGATCAGATCGGACTTGCCTTCAAAGCCGATGCCGGGCAATTCGGGCATGGTGATGTAACCGTCTTCGACCTTCACGCTGTCAGGGAAGCCACCATAGGGCTGAAACAGGTCGGGATAGCTTTCGTTGCCGCCAAGCCCCAGACCTGCGGCAATGTTAAGCGACATTTGATGCCCGCCATGCGGAATGCAGCGTTTGGGCGACCAGCCCGCCTGTTTGATGACATCAAGGGTGCGCAGATATTCCACCAGCCCATAAGACAGTGCACAGTCAAATTGCAGCCAGTCGCGATCTGGCCGCATTCCCCCATGACGCAGTAAATTGCGCGCATCCTGATGGGAAAACAGGTTTTCGCCGGTTGCCATCGCACCGGGGTAAAATTCGGCCATTGCCGCCTGAAGCTGATAATCCAGCGGGTCGCCAATTTCCTCGTACCAGAACAGCGGATATTGCCGCAGCATTTTGGCATAGGCGATGCCGGTTTCCAAATCGAACCGGCCATTGGCATCGACGGCCAATTGGGCTTCCGAGCCGATTTCTTCCAGTACGGCTTCGATCCGTTGCTGGTCTTCATCAATGTCGGCACCACCGATTTTCATTTTAACCACATTGTAGCCGCGATCAAGATAGCCGCGCATTTCATTGCGAAGTGCACCTAAGTCCTTGCCAGGGTAATAATAACCGCCTGCGGCATAAACAAACACGCGCGGATCGGCTTTTACGCCGTTTTGTTCGGCCAGCAGGCGAAACAGGGGTTTGTCGGCAATTTTGGCCACCGCATCCCACACCGCCATGTCGATGGTACCCACCGCGACGGAGCGTTCACCATGCCCGCCGGGTTTTTCGTTTTGCATCATCGCCGACCAGATTTTATGCGGGTCCAGGTTATCGCCGGTATCGTTAAGCAGGCTGTTCTTGTCGGCCTGTAAAATACGATCGCGAAACCGTTCACGGATCAGCCCGCCCTGACCATAACGGCCATTCGAATTAAACCCGTAGCCGACAACGCGGCGGCCCTTGCGTTCCACATCGGTTACCACGGCAACCAGGCTGGTTGTCATTTTGGAAAAATCGATATAGGCATTACGAATGGGCGATGCGATGGGTTGGGTGATTTCGACAACATCAAGAATACGCATAACAATTGGCCCTGTTGTACTGGTTTAACCTGTTTGATGTCGCGATTTTAGGCCTTGTGCCAATGGGATGACCAATGCCATTGTGGTGTTTTGTTATACAAAAACGGCATTACCAAATGGAATTGCGCTGGTTTGAAGATTACATCGCACTGGCAGACTGCCTTAATTTTTCCAGGGCAGCACAGGCGCGCAACATTACCCAACCCGCTTTTAGCCGCCGGATCCGCGCGCTTGAAAACTGGGTTGGTACGCCGTTATTTGAGCGCACCACCCACGATGTGTCGCTAACCCCGGCCGGGTTGCATTTTCGTAATCAGGCAGAAGCCTTAACCCGGTCTGTTTTGCAATTGCGCCGGGAAACCTGCGAGGTGGCGGGGCAAAACAAGGCGGCGATGGGGTTTGCGGCCACCCATGCTTTGTCATTTACCTTTTTTCCCGGTTGGATGCAGGAAATGGGGCAGTTAATGTCGCTTGGCACCCTTAACCTGATATCAGACAGCATGCAGGCCTGCGAACAGGTGATGCAACGCGGCGATGCGCAATTTTTGTTGGCCCATTTTCACCGCAAAATGCAAAGTAACCTGGCCGCCGGGCAGTTCAAAAGTGTGGTGATTGGTAAGGACCGCTTGATGCCGCTTTGCGCGCCGGGTTTCGGTCAAAAGGCGCGCGCGTTGGAGGGGGATGTGGCGTGGCTGGCTTATCGCCGGGAATCGGGCCTGGGGCGCATTATGCGGGCCAGTTGGGCCGATAACGCCCCATCCTTTGCCTTGCGTGAAAGTTTTACATCGCATTTGGCGGCCACTTTGCAGTCCATGGCGCGATCCGGGGCCGGGGTGGCGTGGTTGCCTGAAACATTGGTACAAAACGATATTGCCGCCGGGCGGCTGGTGCCTTTTGGCGGAGAAGATTTGATCATCCCCATCGAAATCCGGTTGTTCCGCCCGGCCAGCCGCCAAAGTCCGATGATCGAGGGTTTTTGGCAGTTGGTCTTGAAACAGGGCCGTTCCTGACGGGGCAAGGGCAGTGGCGTTGGCCACCTTGACCATGCCCGGCCCGGATACCGCAGGATGGCGACCGGGCCGAGATGTTTCAGGCGTTGCCGGTTTGGCCGGAATTATGCGCAAATCGCATCGGCAATTGCCTTGCCGCAGGTGATGGTATCGGCCTTGCCACCGAGATCACGGGTGCGCAGGTTTTCATCGACCAGAACACTTTCAATGGCACGCAGGATGGCGTCATGGGCGTCGGCATGTCCCAAATGGTCCAGCATCATGGCCCCGGCCCAGATCTGGCCAATCGGGTTGGCAATGCCTTGCCCGGCAATGTCGGGGGCCGATCCGTGGACCGGCTCGAACAAGGACGGGAATTTGCCTTCGGGGTTGATATTGCCCGAGGGCGCAATGCCGATGGTCCCCGTGCAGGCCGGGCCAAGGTCGGATAAAATATCGCCAAACAGGTTGGAGGCAACAACCACGTCAAAGCGGTCCGGGTTGAGCACGAAATGGGCGGTTAGAATATCGATATGGTATTTATCCCAGGTGATATCGGGGTAGTTCTTGGCCATTTCGACAACGCGTTCATCCCAGTAGGGCATGGTAATGGCAATGCCGTTGGATTTGGTCGCCGATGTCAGGCGTTTGCGCGGGCGTTTTTGGGCCAGATCGAACGCGTATTTCAAAATACGGTCAACACCGGTGCGGGTCATAACCGTTTCCTGCATCACCACTTCGCGGTCGGTACCAGGGAACATCTTGCCGCCGACCGATGAATATTCGCCTTCGGTATTTTCGCGCACCACATAAAAATCAATATCGCCAGGTTTGCGCCCGGCCAGCGGCGAGGGCACACCAGGCATCAGGCGCGCCGGGCGCAGGCTGACATATTGGTCAAATTCGCGGCGAAACTGGATCAACGACCCCCACAATGAAATGTGGTCCGGCACCGTGGCGGGCCAGCCAACGGCACCATAAAAAATGGCATCATGGTTGCCGACCTGGTCTTTCCAGTTATCGGGCATCATCTGGCCGTGTTGGGCGTAATAGTCGCAGCTGGAAAAATCGAAATCATCGAAATGAAGGTCGATATTAAAGGCTTTTGCCGTGGCTTTTAGCACCCGAACGCCTTCCGGGGCGACTTCTTTGCCAATTCCGTCGCCGGGGATGACGGCAATTCTATGGGTTTTATGCGACATGGTGGTTTTTCCTGTATCGTTTGATCGGGATGGCGGGGGTGTGGGCTGGTTATAAAGGTATTGGGTCGGTAATCAGAATGGCACGAAAGTCATTCACATTGGTAAGGGTCGGGCCGGTGATAATGCTATCGCCCAATTTTTCAAAAAAGCCGTGGCCGTTATTGTTGGCCAACTGGTCCTTGATGTTGATGTTTTTCTGGCGGGCACGCTTCAGGGTGTTGGGCGTGATAATGGCACCGGCAATTTCTTCGATGCCATCAATGCCGTCGGTATCGCCGGCGATGGCATAAATGCCAGGTTGCCCGTTCAGGATGTTTGCCAGCGCCATTAAAAATTCCACATTGCGCCCGCCGCGCCCGTTGCCCCGGACGGTGACGGTTGTTTCACCGCCCGATAACAGGATGCAGGGCGCGTGAAAAGGCTGGCCATATTTTTGCACTTGTCGGGCCATACCTGCCATCACATGTGCCACATCGCGGGCCTCGCCTTCAATGCTGTCACCCAGAATATGGGCGGAAATGCCGTGATCGGCACATATTTTTGCCGCGGCTTCCAGTGCCATTTGCGGGGTGGCGACCATGTGGCAGGTAACGTTGTGTAAACGGGGGTCGCCGGGTTTGAGGGTTTCACCAATCCCGTTGCGCAACACGTTTAAAATCGAGGGGGCAGTGTCGATGTTGTAATGCTGCAAAATTGCCAGTGCATCGTCGCAGGTGGTCGGGTCGGCAATGGTCGGGCCGGATGCAATATCGAGAAAAGCATCGCCCGGCACATCGGAAATGGCATACATCATGACCCGCGCCGGATGGCAAAGTGCCGCCAGTTTGCCGCCTTTGACTTGCGATATATGCCGCCTTACACAATTCATTTCCGAAATACTGGCACCTGATTTTAACAAATCGCGGTTTAAGGTCTGCTTTTCATCAAGGGTAATCGGGGCAATTGGATCGACCAGTAATGCTGACCCGCCGCCAGATATGAGGCAAATAACCAGATCGTTGGCGGACAGGTTTTGCACCGCATTGCAAATTTCACGAGTGGCGGCAATTCCGGCAGCATCGGGCACCGGGTGCGATGCCGACCTAACGCGAACTTTACGGGTCGGAACTTCATGTCCATAGCGTGTGACCACGACGCCAGACAGATCGGTATTGTTGCCCCAATATTGTTCCAGCGCGCTTGCCATTGCCGCAGCGGCCTTGCCTGCCCCGATAACGACGGTTTTGCCGTTGGCAGGCGGATTTGGCAGGTGCGGAGGCAGGCAAAATGCCGGGTCGGCCGCCTTGATGGCCGTGCGAAACAAAACGTCCAGAAAGTGACGAATGTCATCGGGGGATGACAGGTCATAAGCTGTTGTTTTTTCAGAAAAGTCAAAAGGCGGTGTCATCGATATTTTGCCTGCGGGTTTGGTGGATTTTAGGCGCGGAGCCAGCTTGAAAACGATTAGCTGTTGTCGCCCATGATGGCGGCAATAACGGCATCGGTCACTTCGCGCGTGGTGGCTTTGCCGCCCAGATCAGGGCTGTGCAGGTCGGGGTTGGCAGTGACACGTTCAATCGCGCGCATCAGCCGGTCGGCAGCGGCCTGTTCACCCAGATGTTCCAGCATCATCACCGCACTCCAGAATGTGGCGACGGGGTTGGCAATGCCTTTGCCGGTAATATCAAAGGCCGACCCGTGAATGGGTTCAAACATCGAGGGGAATTTGCGTTCCGGGTTCAGGTTGGCGGTGGGGGCAATGCCGAGCGACCCGGCCAATGCAGCGGCCAGATCGGACAAAATATCGGCATGCAGGTTGGTGGCAACGATGGTGTCAAGCGTGTCGGGTTTTAAGGTCATGCGCATGGTCATGGCATCGACCAGCATTTTGTCGCATTCGACCTCGGGGTAATCGCGGCCCACTTCGGCGGCGATTTCGTCCCACATCACCATGCCGTTGCGCTGCGCGTTGGATTTGGTTACCACGGTCAGCTTTTTGCGCGGGCGCGACTGGGCCAGATCGAAGGCAAACTTCATGATCCGGGTGACACCGGCGCGGGTGAAAATCGACACCTCGGTCGCGACTTCCTCGGGCAGGCCAACGTGCGAACGCCCGCCCTGACCGGCATATTCGCCTTCGGAATTTTCACGCACGATCACCCAGTCCAGATCGCCCTGTTTGACATTGCGGAGCGGGCTTTGAATGCCCGGTAAAATGCGGGTCGGGCGCACATTGGCATATTGGTCAAACGGCTGGCAAATTGCCAGGCGCAGGCCCCATAATGTAATGTGGTCGGGCACATCAGGGGCGCCAACAGCGCCAAAATAAATGGCATCGTGATGGGCAATCTGGTCACGGCCATTGGCGGGCATCATCAGGCCATGCTGTTTGTAGTAATCCGATCCCCAATCGAACTGGTCGAACGAAACGCCAAATTTGCCATCGCGCTGTGCCAGGGTGGTTAAAACCTCAATTCCGGCCGCAATAACTTCTTTGCCGATCCCGTCGCCGGGGATGGCCGCAATATGATAATTCTTCATGTTCAGTCTCTTGTGTTTGCTGTGTTTCGGTTTTGGGTGGTCTGCCAATGCCTGGACGTGCCTAGAACAAAATTCCTTGTGGCATACGGATCAGCAAGATTTCGGCCATCAGGACATACATTGCGCTGACAATGACGCATCCCGACAGCAGGTGAAGGATGATGGATTTTGCGGGCAGGCCGTCATAATTGGCGATGGCGACCAAGGCGAAAAACGCGATGATGCCTGCGGCCAGAAATCCGATCAACGGAATGGCGGCAATCCACAGCCCCATGGCAACCACAAGGCCAATGCGCCGCGAGCTGGATTCCGCTGTGCTGGCCGGATCGGAGGGGCGCGGGCCGTTTTTACGTAGAATATTGATGCCAACAAAAAAGCCAGCAAAAACAAGCAACACCAAGGCAATGGTGGTGGGAAAAACCGACCCCATCGGCGTCATGGCCGGGGTTTGGCTAAGCGCCCAGGCACACATAACCATCAGGACCAAAGCAACGATAGTTCCGGCCATATCGCGCGGCTGGCTCAGCAAGCCGGTTTTGGGAATGGTGGCCGACGCCTCTGCATCGCCCATAATGTCGGTGCCGGGGTTTTCGACCGCCAGTTTTGCAAGGATGAGGTTTTTTTTGTGGTGGGCGTAAAACGGATACAGCAGGGTAAAGGCGGCAAGGGCGATAATGCCAACACTAATGGGGCGGGTGAAAAACATGCCCAAAATATCGCCGCGTGCATTGCCAATCAGATAGGATTGCACAAAACCCTGTTCGGCGATCTGGCCCAGAACCAGCCCTAAAACGATGGGGGAGGGGGCAAAACCGCAGCGGTTTAAAATCCAGCCGACAATGCCCAGGCCAAACATCATTTGCACATCGTGGATGTTGCTGTGAATGGCAAAGCTGCCAATGATTGTCAGGAACGCAATGGTCGGCACCAGCATGGTTTTGGGGATCGATGCAATCGACTTATAAGCATAGCGCCCGATCAGCAACCCGGCAGGCAACATCAGCAAGGTGGCAATCAGCAAACCGAAAATGAAGGTGTAAACAATTTCGCCTTGCTGGGTAAAAAGTGTTGGCCCGATTTTAAACCCGTGAACCAGAAGGGCCCCAAGGATAATGGCATCGGGCGGGGTGCCGGGAATGCCCAAAACCAATGTCGGAATAAATCCGCCGCCCACGGTGGCATTATTGGCGGTTTCGGTGGCGATAACCCCATTTGGTTCGCCCGTGCCAAACCGTTCCGGGTGTTTTGAGGACCGGCGGGCTTCGGAATAGGAAACCAGCCCGGCCACCGACCCGCCCGCACCGGGCAGAACGCCAATCACGGTGCCCAGAATCGCGCTGCGAATGACGTTAAATTTGCTGTGCCAGGCAATGCCAAAGGCCTCGGCCAGGCGAATACCGCGATTGCCGGTTTCGACTTTTAAATGCGGGTCGCGGGTGGCAACCAGATCAATCAGAACGGGAATGCAATAAAGGCCGATCAGGGCGGAAACAATGTCAAATCCCCCCAGCAGGATTTGGCTGTTCATGGTGAAACGCAAATCACCGCCGACAACCGCAACCCCGACCATCGCCAGCATCAGGCCAAAGCAGCCGCCCATCAGCCCCTTAAGGGTATTGCCAACCGACAGGGCGGAAATAAGCGTTAAGCCAAACATGGCCAGCCAGAAATATTCGGGCGGGCCAAAGGCCAGCGCAATTTTGGCCAGCGGTGGCGATAACAGCAGCAAAAATATTCCGCCGACAAGGCCGCCAAAAACAGAAGATAGCGTTGCCAGTGTGATGGCAAGGCTGCCATCACCCCGTTTGGCCATCGGAAACCCGTCAAAGGTTGTGGCAATGGCGGACGGGGTGCCTGGTGTATTGACCAGAATGGCGGCAAAGGCCCCGCCATAAATGGCCCCGGTATAGATCGCACCCAGGGCAATTAATCCGGTGGCGGGGTCCATTGTAAAAGTAAACGGGACCAGAACGGCCACCGCCATGGTGGCGGATAAACCTGGCAATGCCCCAATGACAGTGCCAAGAACCACGCCCCCTAGCGCCATAAGAATATTGAGCGGCGTTAGCGCGCTTAACAAATAGCCAAGCAGTTCCATGGTGATAAACCTCCCTGATCCCGTTTTTTGTTTTTAGCGGTTGGCGATGCCGAGTTTTTCGCCAATCGCGCGGTATTCTTTTTTCTTTTGCGCAACAAAATCAGCCATTTTGGCATAGGGAATGTCGGTCAGAACAAACCCGGCATCTTCCATCTTTTTGATGAATTCGGGGTTTTGGTTGATTTCACTGATGATGTCGGAAAGTTTTTGACGGATGTCTTCCGGGGTGGATTTAGGTACCGCAACGCCGCGATACGCCCCGCCGACCAGATCAAATCCCAGTTCCTTGAAGGTCGGAACATCGGGGAATGCCTTGACCCGTTTTTCAGACGCCACAGCCAGCATCCGCATCCCGTCGCCGTTATTCACACCCGATGTAACATAGTTAAAACCGGCGGTAACCTGGCTGCCCAAAATGGCGGTAACGGCCGGTCCGGTGCCACTAAACGGGATATAGGTGGTGGTAATGCCCGCCAGTGCGTCAAACTGGGTCTGGCCGATCTGGTTGGCGGAATTGGAGCCCGAGCCGCTGAAAGTGACAAGGCCGGGATTGGCTTTGGCATAGTCGATCAGCTGTTGCAGGTTTTGAAATTCGCTGTCTTTGGGCACGAACAGGGCATTTGGCGTGTAGTGAAAATAGTTTACAGCCACCAAATCATCGGTTTCATAGCCAACATCCTTTTCCATCGGCTGCAAAACCGTGTGCGGCAGGTTGATGCCCATCAGGGTATAGCCATCACCTTCCATGGAATTAAGTTGTGACCAGGCCTGTGCACCACCGGCACCGGCCATATATTGGATCACCATTTGCTGGCCGGTGATTTTTTCAAAATAGGGTTGCTGAAAGCGCGCCGACACATCGGATTCACCCCCGGCATTGAAGGGCAAAATCAGGTTTACCGTTTTATCCGGGTATTCGGCAAAGGCCGGGCCTGAAATCAGGGTCGCGGCAAAGGCTGCTGCTAACGCAAGCTTACGCATTGGTATTCCTCCCGTTTGTTTAACATCCACACGACCTGTCCTTATTGACAGTATCGGTGCCGAAACCGGGGAAGGCATTGTTATTATTGGCGATACCCGGTTTGCGGATTTGTTGGTCGTCCCTTTGCGCGCCACACAATCCGGTCGGTAGGACGCCGGTGGGGGCTTTTAAACTGCAAAGCGGACGATTGAAGTGTAGATTTATTATTGGTTTTGTATAATTTCTGAATTTTCATTTCATTATGTCGTTTGGGTTAATAATGTCGTCAGACAGTGATTTGGGGTTTTTCGTGTTGCTGGCGCGCAAGGGCAATTTGTCGGCTGCGGCCCTGGAACTTAATTTGTCGCCCCCCGCGGTCAGCAAACGGCTGGCAAAGCTGGAAGACCGGTTGGGGGTGCGCTTATTGAACCGCACCACGCGCCGTATCAGCCTGACCAGCGAAGGCGAGGCTTATTTTCAAAGTGCGATCAAAATCATGCGCGAGATCGAGGAGCTTGAGCAACGCGTGGCAACCGCGCGCGAAAACCCCAAAGGGTTGCTGCGCGTTAATGCGACCTTCGGGTTTGGTCGCGAATATCTGACCCCGGTGATTTCGGAATTTTCACATTTATACCCCGAGGTCGAGGTGCAACTGGTGTTAAGCGACGCACCGATTAATCTGGTTGAGGAAGGGTTTGATCTTGGCATCTGGTTTGGCGGGTTGCCCAATTCACGCCTGCGCGCCCGTAAATTGCAGGATAATCGGCGGTTTTTATGTGCATCACCTTCCTATCTGGCCCGCAAAGGGGTGCCCAAAACACTGGCGGATCTGGCGGGGCATAATTGCATTATTTTGCGTCAGGACAATGCCAGTTATGATTTATGGAAATTTCAGCGCGGCCAGCATTCGGAAACCGTGCGTGTGCATGGCACCTTAAGCAGCAATGACGGTGAAATTGCCTTAAAATGGGTGCTGGACGGGCATGGCATTATGTTGCGGTCCGAATGGGACATCGCCCGTCATATCCGTGCCAACCGGTTGTGTCTGGTATTGCCACACTATGCCCAGGTCGATGCCGATATTTATGCGGTTTACCCCGAACGGCATAATGTGTCGGCCAAGGTGCGCCTTTTTATCGATTACCTGCACAAGCAGCTTCAGGGACGCGGCGAAGAAGGCGGGCCTGGTTAAGCAACGACGCGGGCAAGCCCTTAAACCGTATGTGTCACAGGTGCTGTCGCTACGGGAATAAAGACGTTGAAAGTGGCACCGCGGCCGGGTTTGCTCTCAACCCAGATTTTACCGTGGCAATGTTCAACAACATGTTTTGAAATCGCCAGCCCCAGCCCGGAGCCCGACGGGCGCGGTTTATCGCCGGGATATTTGCCGCCACGGGCAAATTTGTTAAAAATCAGTTGGGCTTCGTCACTGGCAATACCGGCACCGTTATCGGAAATGGAAACGAGGTATCCGTCTTTATGTGTGGCCCCGCGCACAAAGACTTCGGGTTTTTCCGGGTTGGCAAATTTCGCTGCGTTGGATAACAGGTTGATAAACACCTGTGTTAACCGGTCACGATCAACAAACAGGTGCACTGTATCGCCGCCAATATCGACCCGTAATTTGGTATTGCGGCTGTTAAACAAACCTTCCAGTGCATCTATGGTTTCGCGCAATACGGCTTTGGGGTCCACATCGCGCGGTTGCCAGTCCGAATGGCCGGCTTCCAGGCGGGCAAGGTCAAGATGGTCGTCAATCAGGCGGGTCAGGCGTTCGCTTTCGCGCACAATCACGTTTAAAAACCGTTCGGTGCGTTCGGCTTCCAAGTCCGGGGTATCAACCAGAATTTCGGAAAAAGACCGGATCGAGGTCAGCGGGGTGCGAAATTCATGGCTGACCATGGTCAGAAACTCGTCCTTTAACCGGTCGAGTTCCTTTAACCGGTCATTGGCCGCGCGCAGTTCGGCGGCAGCGCGTTCCAGCGCGCGCGATTTTTGTTCAAGGCGCTGGGAATGCTCGATCACGTGCGAGGTTTCTTCGAGAATTTCCAGCACTTCATCCAGGCTGACCATTTCGCCCTTGGCGACCGAGGACACCATAACCCGGGCCGATGCCGCCCCGATGGAGCCTGCCAGCAACCGTTCGCTAAAGGCGATCATGTCGGCATTGGCTTCGCCTTTGCCACGCCATGCGGTATGGCGCGACGTGCCATAATCGTAAAAGGCATGATAGGCGCGTTCGCGGCCTAAAAACCGTTCCACCAGTTCATACAGATCATCGATGGTGGCCGATGACCGCCAGATCACGGTTTCCCCACCCTTGCGCGAAAAGGCATCGACAAACAGGGTGGCCTGTATACGTTCCAGCCCGCCCTGATTGGTAAACAGGCTGATCACGATAAAACACCCGGCATTTAGTGCCATCGACCAGATCAGGGCGTGGGTTAGCGGGGCGAAATGATCCAGCCCGAACAGGGCCTCGGGCCTTAGCCACGGGTGACCAAAGGCACCATCGGTAATCAGTTTGGGGTCGATCCAGCCGGAATCAGCAAATGATGGCAGCAAAAGCGTGTAGGCCCAAATGGCAAATCCGGCGCTAAGGCCTGCCAGCGCCCCGGTTTTTGTGCCGCCTTTCCAAAACAGGCCCCCCACCATAATGGGGATAAATTGTGTGGTGGCGGCAAAGGATATGAGGCCGATTTCGGCCAGCGCATCGCCCGCCCCGGCGGACCGGTAATAGATATAGCCCATAAACACCACCAGCACGATGGATGCGCGGCGAATGAACAATAACAGCCCGGTTAAATCGCCCCGTTCCGTCAACCGTAACCAGCGCAAACGCAGCAAGGCCGGAATAACCAGATCGTTGCACACCATGGTTGAAAGCGCGATGGCCGCGACAATGACCATGCTGGTACTGGCCGAAAGCCCGCCGACATAGGCAGCAAGGGCCAAAAACGACTGCCCCTGTGACAAAGGAACGGATAACACAAAAAAGTCCGGGTCGGCCCATGCGGGCAACACCCCCATCCCGGCAAGGGCAATGGGCAGAACAAACAGGTTCATCAGCAGCAAATAGGCCGGAAACGCCCAGGCGGCGGTGGCAAGGTGGCGTTCATCGACATTTTCCACCACGATGACCTGAAACTGTCGCGGCAGGGTTAATATCGCCGCCATCGACAGGGCCATCAGGGTGAACCAGCGCGTGCCGCTATCGGGTTGTAATTTTAACAGCCCGGCGGTGCGCGGTGCCTGGGCAGCCTGGCTGAATAAATCGCCCAGCCCGGAAAACATGAAAAAACAAACGAAGATGCCCACAGCAAGCAAGGCAAACAGTTTGACCAGGCTTTCAAAGGCAATGGCGGCCACCATCCCTTCGTGATGTTCGTCGGCATCAATAAATCGGGTGCCAAACAAAATGCCAAACAGGGCAAGACCGGTGGCGGCCCAAAAACCGCTATCGGCAAAAATATGCGATGTCGAGACAAACGGTTCGGATACCGAACTGCCCCAAACGGTCAGCACGGTATAGCTGGTGGCAACGGCCTTTAATTGCAGGGCAATATAGGGGGTGGTGCCAATGACCGCGATTAAGGTCACCAGCATCGAAAGCTGGGTGCTTTTGCCATAGCGCGATGAAATGAAATCGGCGATCGAGGTAATGCGATGCGCCTTGGAAATGCGCAGCATTTTGCGCAGCAAAAACCACCAACCCAGAAATATGATCGTCGGCCCCAGATAAATGGTCAAATATTCCAGCCCGTTACGCGCGGCAGACCCGACCGCGCCATAAAAGGTCCAACTGGTGCAATAAACGGCAATTGACAGGGTATAGACCGTTGGATTGCGCACCCACGACCGCCCGGCGCGGGCGCGTTTGTCCCCCCACCACGCAATGGCATAAAGCAGGCCGACATAAATCAGCGAAACGGCAATCACAACTTCGGACGACAGCATGGGTTATATGTCCTCCGCCTGTTGTGCACTTTGGCGCAGTTTGCGCGTGATCCGGGCGCACAGGGCAATAAAAACCGCCCAGCTGACAAAGAAATACACAAACAACACCGGCATTCCCCAAAGGGTGCCATCGAGCGAAAAAATGCCCACCAGTGGGGGCACCCAGGCCAAAAAGGCAGTCAGGGCCAAAACAAGGGCACGTTCGGTCAGTTTGGCGGGTGGGGTCATGGCGGGGCCCTGCCTTTGCTTGCTGGGTAGTTAGGTTCTACGGCCCAGCAATGCCTTGACGCGGGCGACAACATCACGGGTCGAAAATGGCTTGGTGACGAAATCGTCCACCCCCAGTTCCAGCCCCTTGCGGCGGTCTATTTCGCGGGTGCGCGCGGTGAGCATCATGATGGGAATGTGTTTTGTGGCGGTGTTTTCGCGCACGGATCGGGCAACTTCGAATCCGTCTCGTCCCGGCATCATCACATCAAGCAAAATCATGTCGGGTATGTCCCGGCTGATGATGTCGATAGCACTTTGGCCATTGGTGGCGATGCTGACGGTGAAGCCTTCCTTCTCCATCAGAAAGGCCAGGGATTCGACAATTGTTTCCTCGTCCTCCGCGATCAGGACCGTTGGTTTGTCGGTCACGACGTTCTCCCCGATTTTGGTTTTTTATAAAATCGACCTTAACGTTTTCCGGTCTTTTATTTTATTCGACTTTAGAGTGTGGCACGCCACCTGCGAAATCCAGTTTAAATTTACACCAACCCGCTTATGCAACCGGCTTTGCCGGGGCGTGGGCGCGTTGCAAACAATCAATACGCGGGCATTGCCGACAACTGATGCCGACTGGTATGGCGGCGGTGGCATCATCCATCGGTACACCATCGGCGTAAACAATGTCGCGGGCAAAGGCGGTGTCACAGCCGATCATGACCGAATGGACCGATTGCGGCACCCGATACCCGCCATTTCCCATGCGCACAGCCCGGGCAACAAACAGATATTGCGTTGTGTCGGGCAATTGCACAAGCTGTGGCACCACCCGTTCGGGGGTCAGATAGGCCTCGTGAATGGCCCATCTGGGGCAGGCCCCACCGTAACGCGGCAATTGCAATCCAGAGGCGGAAAATCTTTTCGATATATTACCAGCGATATCGGTGCGCAGGAAGTGAAACGGTATGCCTTCCTCGCCGGGGCGGCGCAATGTTGTTAACCGGTGGCAGATTTGCTCCCAACTGCCTGCAAAGCGTTGTTGCAGCATTTCAATGTCATGGCGCAACGCGCGGGCTTCGGCGCGGAAACTGTCATAGGGAAACAAAATCGCCGCAGCCAGATAGGAAACCAGGGCCTGGCGGGCGCGGTTGCGCGCGGCCTCGCTGGTCAGGCGGGATATGTTTAAAATACTTTCAACCGCGTCCATGCCTTCAAGATGGCACACGGCACGCGTGGCAATAAAGCGGGCCGATGTGATGGGCAAGGCGCGGGAAAACTGCAATCGCTTTTGCGCGTTCTCCCATACATGCCCGTTTGCGGGCAGTTCTTCGGGGCGTAATCGTTCAACCGTTGCCTTGTGGCGCGATTGCAAATGATTGATCAGGTCGGTCAGGAACAACCCGCCAGAGCGCTCAATCCCGGCGCGCAATTGATCGGCGCACTCTTCCAGGGCGGGGAAATGGTTGGCATTGTCATATAACAGGTCGTCAACCTCTTCGGACGGGTTGGCCGCCGGGCGGCCTGCGGCCCCGCGATCGAGAAAACTGAAAATTTCGGTGGCAGATTCGGCCAGACGTTCGGATTCACGCACCAGTGTGGCGTTGAACCGCGCGCGCTGGGCCGGGGCCAGGTCGTCGTAATGTTCGAAAATTTCGGCCACCGTGCGGATCGATGTAATACGGGTCAGGATCGAATGGCTGGCCTCGGTCAGATAGGGATCGTGGCTGAGCCGTTCGGACATCATGTCAACATCGTCAAGTGCGCTGCGATAGGCGCGGTAAAGGGCCAGCATGGCATTGACCATGCCCGGGCCTGCCGAAATCACATTGGAAAATTCGTTTCGGTCCAGCGGCGTGTCGCCAAAAACCGGGTCGGCGGCAAGTTCGCCCAGATCGGCCAGAACCCGGCTTTCTTCTGACCCCGACAGGCTAGAGGGATGAATTTGCAGGGCTTCGGCCAGCCGCAACAACAAAGCCCCGCCAATTGCGCGGCGGTTATGTTCGATCAGATTAAGGTAGGACGCAGAAATGCCCGCCGCATTTGCAAGGGCGATTTGCGTCATCGCGATGTCCTTGCGTCGTCCACGAATACGGTGACCAATCGGAGCTTGCCGGGCCATGTACATTCCTTATTTTTGACAAAATTTACAAATTTTCACAACATTGATCTATATTTTTACAAAAAAAATGTTCTTTATCAACCTGTTGTTGATTTATTTTCCAACCATCCCCATTGTCTTGTCAGGTCGCATAACAAAACATCAAGACAATCCCGGCCTTGCATTTCACTGAAACGCATCCCAGCAATTGGGGAGGAACCCTAATGTCCGAGACCAAGATCATCCGTAATGTGTCACGCCGTACCGTTCTGAAAGGGTCGGCTTTGACAACGGGCGCTGCCATTATTGGCGCCACCGCACCGATGCACTTTATCCGCAATGCTTATGCCGCCGATTCATTTCGCGGCGATCCCGGCAGCAGCAAAAGCATTGTTCTGGGCTTTAACGTGCCGCAGACCGGCCCGTATGCCGATGAAGGTGCCGACGAATTGCGTGCCTATAAACTGGCTGTCAAACACCTTAATGGTGAAGGCGACGGCGGTATGCTCAATACCATGAAACCCAATAACCTTAAGGGGAATGGTATTCTGGGCAAGAAGGTCGAGTTTGTTACCGGCGATACCCAGACCAAATCCGACGCTGCCCGTGCTTCGGCCAAGCGCATGATTGAAAAAGACAATGTTGCAATGGTAACCGGTGGCTCATCCTCGGGTGTGGCGGTTGCCGTGCAGGGCCTGTGCCAGGAAATGGGCGTGATTTTCATGGCGGGCCTGACCCATTCCAACGACACCACCGGCAAAGATAAAAAGCGGTATGGTTTCCGCCATTTCTTTAACGCCTATATGTCAGGCCAGGCGCTGGCACCGGTGCTTAAGGATGAATATGGCTCTGATCGCAAAGCCTATCATCTGACAGCGGATTACACCTGGGGCTGGACCCAGGAAGAATCGATCAAGGCCGCAACTGAAAACATTGGCTGGACGACCGTTAATACCGTGCGCACCCCGGTTGGGGCGGGTGACTTTTCGCAATATATCACCCCGGTTCTTAATTCTGGTGCCGATGTTTTGATCCTGAACCATTACGGCAAGGACATGGTCAATTCCCTGACCCAGGCCGTGCAGTTTGGCCTGAGGGACAAAATGGTCAATGGCAAGAAGTTTGAAATCGTCGTGCCGCTCTATTCGCGTTTGATGGCACAGGGGGCAGGTGATGCCGCCAAGGGCATTTTGGGCACCACCAACTGGCACTGGTCGCTAAGCGACGATGGGTCGCAGGCTTTCGTCAAGTCCTTTGGCCAGGAATATGGCTTCCCGCCGTCTCAGGCCGCCCATACCTGCTATGTCCAGACATTGCTGTATGCCAATGCCTGTGAAATGGCGGGCACCTTTGCGCCGTGGGAAGTGATCAAGCAGCTTGAAGGGTACGAATTTGATGGCATGGGCAATGGCCCGACGCTGTATCGTGCCGAAGACCATCAGTGCTTCAAGGATGTGCTGGTTGTGCGGGGTAAAGAAAACCCGCAAAGCGCGTTTGACCTTCTTGAAGTGGTCAAACATGTGCCGCGTGCACAGGTGGAATATCCAGCCGACATGTTCGGTGGGGAATTGGGCCCGTACAAGGTCTGATTTGCACCGCATTACTTTGGTGCCGGGCCGTTGCCCGGCACCTTTGCCTCTCCTTTGGGCCGGGTTCTCCGGTCTTGAAATAGACTCTGTATAGACTCTGCGGCGGATAGCTCATGGACGCGATTTTTCTGCAAATCCTGAACGGATTGGACAAGGGCGGGGCCTATGCCCTGATTGCCCTGGGTCTGACGCTGGTTTTCGGCACATTGGGTGTTGTCAACTTTGCCCACGGCGCGATCTTTATGGTCGGTGCATTTTGTGCCGTCACGATGGAAAAGATCCTGACCATTTCAGCCAAGGTCAAGGACCCTTCGGTCACGTTTTTCGATGCCTACAAGGAAACGCCTTATCTGGAACTGTGGTTTGGCAAAACCGGTTCGGCGATTATTGACTGGGTGGTGCCGATTTCGATTATTGTATCGATCCCGGTGATGCTGGGGCTGGGCATTTTAATGGAACGCACCCTGATCCGTTATTTTTACAAGCGGTCCCATGCCGAGCAAATTCTGGTGACATTTGGCCTGGCGATTGTGTTGCAGGAACTGGTGAAAACCTTTTTCGGGGCCAATCCCATTCCGGTCAGTGCCCCTGAAATCGTGGCGGGCTCTGCGGCGATTGGCAGCTGGATCGGGCTTGGGGATGCGGTGGTGTATCCGTGGTGGCGTCTGATTTATCTGCTGTTTTCTGTGATTATTATTTCCGGGGTGTTCTCGTTCCTTAATTTTACCACCTACGGCATGGTGGTGCGCGCGGGCATGGCAGACCGTGAAACGGTTGAATTGCTCGGGATCGATATTGAACGCCGCTTTACCATTGTATTTGGGCTGGCTGCTGTGGTCGCCGGGTTGGCCGGGGTGATGTATACGCCAATTTTGCCGCCCGATTACCATCAGGGCATGGATTTCCTGGTGTTGTCGTTTGTGGTTGTGGTTGTCGGCGGTATGGGCTCGTTGCGCGGGGCCGTTGCCGCAGGGTTCCTGTTGGGAATTTTGCAGTCCTTTTCCTCGATGACCGAGGTCAAGTCGATCATTCCGGGCATTGACCAGATCATTATTTACCTTGTCGCCGTGATTATCCTGCTGACCCGTCCGCGTGGACTGATGGGCCGCCGGGGCGTGATGGAGAGCTGATATGTCAAACACGCAAATCGCAACACCGCGGCAGGAACTGATCTATATGGTTGTGCTGTCTGCTGTGGTGCTGACCATGCCGTTGTGGTTGCAACCTTTCGGGGCTGCTTACCCCGATCTGATGCAGAAATTCATGATTTTTGGCATTTTTGCCATTGGCTATAACATTCTGTTCGGCTTAACCGGCTATCTGTCCTTTGGCCATGCCGCCTTTTTGGGGGTGGGGTCTTATACCGCCGTCTGGTCGTTCAAACTTCTGTCGATGAATGTGGTGCCGGCGATTATTTTTGCCACCATTCTGGCAGGCCTGTTTGCCTGGCTGATCGGCTTTGTCTCGCTGCGCCGGTCGGGCATCTATTTTTCCATTCTGACCCTGGCCTTCGCCCAGATGTCCTATAACCTGGCCTATTCGGTGCTAACCCCGATAACCAACGGGGAAACCGGCCTGCAATTAAACCAGGCTGATCCGCGCGTGATTGACCGTATGGCCGGAATTGAAGCCACATCGGGCCTGCCCAATACCAATCTGTTCGGGCTGGAAGGCACGGGCTATAGCGGGTTTTACATTTGCGCGATCATTCTGCTTGTGGCGTTTTTTATCTCGATGCGTATTTTCCATTCGCCGTTTGGCATGAAGCTGCGCGCGATCAAATCCAACCAGACCCGCATGTCTTATACCGGCTATAATACCCGGCCCTATTTGCTGACGGCCTTTATCATTTCGGGCATGTATGCCGGTCTGGCCGGGTCGCTTCTGGCCATGACCGACCCGCTGGCCGGGGCGGAACGCATGCAATGGACGGCATCGGGTGAAGTGGTGCTGATGACCATTTTCGGCGGGGCGGGTACGCTGATTGGTCCGCTTCTGGGCACCGGGATCATCAAATATCTGGAAAATATCTTTTCAGCTTTCAACGACACCGTTTTGCATAACAT
Source organism: uncultured Thalassospira sp. (assembly GCF_963976115.1). Lineage (GTDB taxonomy): Bacteria > Pseudomonadota > Alphaproteobacteria > Rhodospirillales > Thalassospiraceae > Thalassospira. The sequence goes on along the minus strand of NZ_CAXBJJ010000006.1, from coordinate 59,457 downwards.
GCTGTCGTTTTTGCCCGACTGGCTCAACAATATTCTTACCGCCATCATCAGCCCGTTTGTGGGCGAAGGCTGGCAGTTGTTGCTGGGTATTGTCTTTATGATGATCGTGATTTTCTTGCCCGGTGGCCTGATGGAAGGTTATGGCAAGATCAGCCGCATGATCCGCGAGCGGGGTGAAAAACCTGCCGATGATGGATCATCTGACAAACAACATTCCACCGGGGAGGCGTGATCGATGGGGAATGTCATTCTTGACGTCACCGATGTTAGCAAGTCCTTTGGTGGTTTGCAGGCACTGACGGATATTAACCTGCGGGTCGAAGAGGGGACCGTTCATGCCATTATCGGCCCGAACGGGGCCGGGAAATCGACCTTTCTAAACGTGATCGTCGGCAGGCTTGCGCCCAGTCGCGGCCGGGTTTTGCTGGGGGATCAGGTTTTGACGGGCAAACAGCCCTATGAAATTAACCAGCTTGGTGTGGCGCGCGTGTTTCAGACGCCGGAAATTTTCCCGGATCTGACCCTGTTGCAAAACATCATGATCCCGGCCTTTGCCAAGCGCGATGGCCAGTTCAATTTTGGCCTTTTCAAAGGCCTGTTTGGCGAACGTGCCATTCGCGAGCAAGCCGAACATATTCTGGAAGATGTCGGCCTGATTGCGGATCGCAACAAAATTGCCGGGTCGATGTCGCGCGGGGATAAACGCCGGTTGGAACTTGCCATGTGCCTGATTCAGGACCCCAAACTGTTTTTGCTTGATGAACCAACCGCGGGCATGTCGCGCCATGACACCAACAGCACGATTGAATTGCTGCAACGGATTAAAGAACGCGGCATGACCAAGATCATTATCGAGCACGACATGCATGTGGTGTTTAGCCTGGCTGATCGCATCAGCGTTCTGGCGCAAGGTGCGATCATTGCCGAAGGCACACCCGAAGAGGTGCGCAACGATCCCAAGGTCAAGGAAGCCTATCTCGGAGGAGAAAGCCTATGAATGCACAGGTGCCAACATCGAAGCCGGTTCCTGCACGCGGGTCATCCCCGGCATTCTTTTCGGTGTGGGATATTCATGCCTATTACGGCGAAAGCTATATTGTGCAAGGGGTCAGCTTTGATATCCGCGAAGGCGAAATCATTGCCCTTCTGGGGCGCAACGGGGCGGGTAAAACATCCACCCTGCGTACCCTTGCGCGTATGTCTAACCCCGAACTGAAACATGGGGAAATCTGGCTGGACCACCAGCCGCTTCATGAGATGAAATCCTGGCAGGCAGCACGCATCGGCCTGCAACTTGTTCCCGAAGACCGCAGCATCATTCCCGGTTTGACGGTGGAGCAAAATCTGGAGCTTGCCCAGATCGCGCCGCCGCATGGCTGGAGCATCCAGCGGATTTACGAACTGTTTCCCCGCCTTGGCGAACGGCGCCTGCAAGAAGCCATCACCCTTTCGGGCGGCGAGCAGCAGATGCTGGCGATTGGCCGTGCCCTGGCCCGCGACATTAAAATTTTGTTGTTAGATGAACCCTACGAAGGATTGGCCCCGGTGATTGTGCAGGAAATTGAAAAGACCCTGCAAAGTGTCAAGGAACTGGGGATCACCACCATCATTGTCGAACAAAATGCCATTGCCGCCCTGAAACTGGCGGATCGCGCCATTATCATGGATGCCGGGCAGGTGGTGTTTGATGGCACCTCGCAAGAAGTGCTCGATGACCCGGAATTGCGCGATCAGTATCTGGCGATCTAAAGCACTTTAGGGGCGTTCGCCACGGACAAAATCACCGGTTTGGGGAGCCCGCAAAAGCGGCATAGGAGCAGGCATAAGGGGTGCCTGCTCCTCTTTTTTCCGGGGGAATGTGCAAGATAGCGGTTTTTCACCGGTTATGGCGTGTTTCGCCAGTCCAGCTTGTGGCCGGTTTTACAGGCGCGGTCGATGTCATCGCGGCTAAGACCAATATCGTTCAAGTGATGGGCGGGCGCATTTTGCAGCCATGCGATATCGCGGGCAACTTTGCGGCGCTTTAGAAATTGGCGCGCCAAAAAAAGAAGCCAGCCCCGAATGGATGTGATGCCGCGCAAGCCGACACCGGGCCGAGAAGCGTCATGCGTGTTAAAGTGACGGGGTGTGGTTGGCATATATCCAGACATGGTGCTGGCTCCCAGTTTGCTAATGAAGGATCGGAACACATCCGAACCACCCTCAAATTAGGATTTTGCCGGTGCGAAAAGGGCGCAAAGTTTGGCTGATTGCGCGATAATTTCGCAAATTTCAGGAAAAAACGATTTCTTTTCGCGCCGCTCTTCGGCCATTGTTTGCCCAACAGAAAACATTGATGTCGAGGGTTAAAGCACCGTGGCGGAGCTGGATAAATTCGATCACCGATTGCTGGAATTATTGTAGGAAAACGCCCGGCTGACAGGCAGTGAGCTGGCCGATCGTGTGGGGTTGTCGTCGGCGGCCTGTTTGCGCCGGGTGCAGCGTTTGCGCGAAAACGGCACTATTGAACGTGATGTTGCGGTTATTAACCCGCGCGTATTTGGCAAACGCATGACAGTTGTTGTTTTGCTGACCCTTAATAGCGACCGGCCTGATCGCTATAATATGTTGCGCGCCGATTTGGAAAAGGCACCGGAAATTGTTCAATGCGACCATGTAACCGGTGCGCATGACATCGTTTTACGGGTGCGGGTTGCCGATATGGAAGAATACAGCGCCTTTGTTGACCGGGTTTTGGTTAAACCCTATATCAAACGCTATGAAAGCCTGGCCGTGCTTGGGGTGATCAAATAATGATCATAGAGTCATCCGCCGGGTTGAATCGCGCACTGTCAGGGTAAGAGGCAACCGGATGGTGCGCGCGGCGGGGGGGGTGCTATCGCCGCTATCATCATTTTCTGCCGCTGTGTCACTTACGGTTTTCGCCATTATTTCATCTGCAATGACATTGGCAATGTCATCGACCGGAATGCCCCAACTTGTCAGCCGGAATGCCGCCCAGTCGCCCATCGGGTTGTTGTCGATGCCGATGACGGCAAGGTCGTCGGGCACACGAATGCCAAGGGTGCGCGCTGCATCAATGGCGCCAAGGGCCATGCCGTCATTGCTGCTGAAAATGGCATCGGGCGGGTCAATGCTGCCCAGCATTTTAAGGGCGGCCTGATAGCCGCTGTCATGGCCGTAATCGCCTTTTTCAAACGCATGAATTTCAAGCCCGGCTTCGCCGAGCACATGAGATAGCCCGGCATGACGTTCGCGGTCGGAAAAGGCATTATGCCGGGTGCCGATATAGGCAATTTTGCGGTGCCCGCAGCGCAGTAAAAAGCGCCCGGCGGCCTGGGCGGCGGCGATATTGTCATAAATGATACAGCATGTGTCGGGCACGTCGACGATACGGCCAAACAGGATCAGGCGTGTGCCAATGCGGGTACATCTTTCGGCGGCTTGCGGGCCAACGGTGCCTGCAAAAACCACGGCGGCCTCTACCTGATAGGACAGGGCTTCAAGCAGGCTGTCATCTGCCACGCGTGTTGCCGGAACGGGGACAAGAAGCACCCGTTTACCCAGTTCGGCCAGTTTGCAGGTTACGGCCTCGATCACTAGCGCATCATGGGGGGACGCCATAGGACCAATGATTAATGCCACTAGCGACGATTCCCCGCCAATCAGGCTGCGGGCCAGGGCGTTGGGCAGGTATCCCAGTTCCTTGGCCGCGAGGTGAACCTTTTTGCGAATGGCTTCGGACACATAGGCACCCGGGGTAAAGCTGCGCGATACCGCTGATCGCGATACGCCTGCCCGTTCGGCCACGTCGCGCGAGGTAACCTTGTGTTTTTTCGGATTTTTTCCGGGAGTATTCATGGGCTTTAATGATCACTTTTTCATAAAAACTGAAATCGTATGCAGTTTATGGATCAGGAAAGACATACCGGCAAGATAAAATCGTTAAAAATGGCCGTTTAAATAGGTTTTATCGCTATTTTTCGCCGACAGTAACGTGTCAGAAAACTTTCCCTCACGTGTCATTTAATTGTTACTTTTCGGCTGTAATATGCACTCGTGTGCACAACAAGTTTGTGCAAAGAATGATCGAGGCAGGGGACCAGGGATGACGTCGCTTTTATCGGTGCAGAATGTATCGTCCAGTTATGGTCGCCAGCGTGTTTTAGACGGCGTTTCGCTGGAATTGTCCGAGGGGGGCTTTCTGGCTTTGCTGGGCCGGTCTGGTTGCGGAAAGACGACGCTGTTGCGGGTGGTTGGCGGTTTTATTGCCCCGGCGCAGGGGCGGGTGTTCATTGACGGGCAGGATATGACATCCCTGCCGCCGGAAAAACGCCCGACCGCAATGGTCTTTCAATCCTATGCCCTGTGGCCGCATATGACGGTATATGGCAACCTTGCCTATGGCCTGCGGTTGCGCGGCATGGGCAAGGCCGAAATGGGCCGGCGTATTGATGAAATTCTCGCCCTTTTGCAGCTTGATAATCTGGCGGATCGCAACGTAACCGCCCTTTCAGGCGGGCAGCGCCAGCGTGTGGCGCTGGGCCGTGCCCTGGCCGTTGCCCCCCGGTTGTTGCTGCTTGACGAACCTTTATCCAATCTTGATGCCCGCATTCGGCTGGATCTGCGTCATGAAATTCGCTCGTTATTAAAGCGGTTGGGCATTACGGCGGTTCATGTGACGCATGATCGCGAAGAAGCCATGGTCATGGCCGACCAGCTTGCCCTGATGAACGACGGGCGCATTGTGCAGTTTGGCGCACCAGCCGCCCTTTACGATCACCCCGCCAACAGCTTTGTCGCCGATTTTATGGGGGCCAGTAATGTCATCACCGTTGATTTTGCGATCTCTGGGGGGATGGCGACGATTGGCGGTGAGGATGGCTGCCCACCCCAGAACATCGCAGATGACAAGCTTGCCACCGCCGCATCGCAAGGAGCGCGAAAACTCGACATTCGTTTCCGGTCTGTCTCGGCCCGGTTAAGCGACGGCCCCGATAAGGGCGTGGGTGCGGTGGCAGCGGCGGGTGCGCCAGATGCCAGCGGCGGGCTGCATCTTAACGGCACCATCGAACAGGTTACCTATCCGGGGGACGTCTATCGCCATGCCGTTAATATTGGCGGGTGCAGCGTCCTGATTGACGATGCCAAACGGTTTGATGAAGGCCGCAAGGTATCGGTTTTTCTGCCCTTCGGGGCTTTCCATTTGTTCCCGCGTATCGATCAGAAGTCGTACGCAGCCTAGGGTTTTTACCCTGAGCCGGGAGCACAAATCCGCCTAACAGGAGGTCTAGACCAATGAAGTTGAAGACACTTTCCGTTGCCGGCGTTATGGCGCTTGCATTTGTATCCTCGGCCCAGGCAGAAACCGTTTTGACGGTGGCCACGGCCGGTTCGCAGAATATGGCCGATTACGTAACCGATTTTCTGGCACCGAAATTTCGCGAAACTCACCCCGATGTGACGATCCGCGTGATTGGCACCGGGCCGGGCGATGCCGGGTCAAATGCCATTGTTGAACGGCTTGAAGCCCAGAAAGGTGCCAATGCCGCATCCGACATCGATGTGGCCGTTGTGCATCAAAAGGCCGTCGGGGGCATGGTTTCCAGCGATCTTTTGGAAAAATACACCGCCAAAGCTAAAACGGCGAAGCTGATTTCGTCGGCAGCGGCAAAAAATGCCCTTGGCGCGAATGTCGAGGGCTATGTCCTGCCGATGTTTCAGTCCCAGACCGCCCTTGCCTATAACCCCGACCTGGTGGCAAACCCGCCTAAATCATACCAGGAACTGGTAAGCTGGGTGAAAGAAAACCCAAAGGCATTTGGCTATAACGGCATTCGTAATGGCATGTCGGGTGTGTCGTTTGTTGCAGGCTGGATGTATGCCTTTACCGGTGAAGCAAACCAGATGATCAATGGTCCGTTTAATGAAAGCCTGGTCGCGGGTGACAAATGGAACGCGGCCCTGGCCGATCTTAAAACGTTTAACGAGAACGTGACCTTCACGCCGGGCAATGCCGGAACGCTGGACATGATGAATCGCGGTGAAATTGCGATGGGTCCGGTCTGGGTTGATATGTTTTATAGCTGGCAGGCTGACGGGCGCTTGAACCCCAATGTCAAACTGTTGCTGCCCAAGCCAGGTATGCCGGGCCAGCCGATGTATTATGTGGTTCCGGCCAAAAGCCAGCATCAGGACCTGGCGGTTAAATTTATCGAACTTGCAACCAGCCCGGAAATCCAGGCCAAGGGTATTGTTGAAAAATTCAACTGGTATCCGGGCATCGATGCCAAATACCTCGAAGGTCATCTTGACCAGGCGGCATGGGACAAGCTGTTTACCGATATCAAGCCCGAAGACCTTGCCGAGCGGGCAAAAGCCTTTCCGATTGCACCGTATTTTAACGCCATGCTGACGTCTTATGAAAAGAACGTCGAATAAGGCTGCTTTTTCTGGTGTGCCCGCTGCGGTTTGGCCGTGGCGGGCACTGCCGCTTTTGTGTCTTGGGTGAACAAGGTTATGAAGTCTTCCCGGCTTGTCGGCTTTTTGCTGGTCCTTCCGGCCCTGACCGTCATCGGGGTCATGTTTATATATCCGCTGTCCTATTCATTTGTGGATGCATTTATGGTGCCCGCCACAGATGGCGGTGCAGCGCAGTTTTCTGTGCAGAATTTTGCAACCGCGCTGTCGCTTTATGGCGATGATATTTTATTTACCATCGTTATTGTCGCGATTTCGGCCTGCCTTATTGCCCTGGGGGCGATCCTGATTGGCGGGTATCTGACATTGGGGGAAAACCGGTTTTTCGTTCGCGCTTTGGCCGCCCTGTATCGCTGGCCGTTATTTATTCCATTTATCGTTGCCGCCCAATGTATGCGGACCTTTCTGGCCAAAAACGGCCTGATGAACGGGGTGCTGGTGGAAACCGGTATTTTAACGCCCTTGCAAACCATCGGGTTTCTCGACTGGCGCGGCATTGTCATTACGTTTGTCTGGAAACAATTGCCCTTTGTGACCCTGCTGGTGGCAGGTGCGATGGCTGCACTGGACCGATCTACCCTTGATGCCGGGCGCGATGTGGGGGCGGGTCGTTTGCGTATTCTGTTTCAGATCGTGGTGCCACAGGTCATGCCCACCCTGATTGTTGCGCTGGTGTTGTCGATTGTCATCATGATGTCGGTTCTGTCGGTACCGGTCATGATCAGCGGGCACAGCCCCACCATGATCACGGTGCAAATGGCCTTTCGGGTTAATTCCTATAACGATTACGGCACGGCCAATGCGCTGGGTGTGATTTCCTATTTGATCACCGGGGCAATTGCCTGGATTTATTTACGCCGTGGCGTAAAACAAGGGGGGAAACCGGTATGAACCCGTCGCATATGAATGCGGGTGCGCCTGTGTCGCCACGTCATGGCAGCATGGCCGACTGGTTGCGCGCCAAAGTCGGTGGCGGCCTTGTCGGGACGCTGGCAATGGCGCTGGCAATTATTATTTTTGCGCTGATCATTTTTGGCCCGCTGACCAATATGCTTTTGTGGGCGGTAACCGAACGCTGGTATTTCCCCCATACCTTTCCGATGCAATACGGGTTTGAATTTTGGCATCGTGTGTTTAAGCCAACCGGCACGGCGTGGCTGTCGTTGCAATATTCACTGGTGATTGCGGTTTTAACCGTGATGTTTTGTCTGGCACTGGCTGTTCCGGCCGGTTATGCGCTGGCCCGGTTGCGCTTGCCTGCCCGGTCGCTGATTTTGTTGCTGTTTTTGGTGCCGCAGGCTTTTCCCAATATTCCGGTGCATATCAATATTGCCCGGCTGTTTTATGAATTTGGCTGGCATGGCACGGTGCCTGCGGTGGTGCTGGTTCATACCCTGCATGGCATGGTGTACGCGGTCTGGATTTCGACAGCGGCGTTTTCTGCCGTTGATCCCGAATGCGAGGCCGCCGCGCGCGACATTGGTGCCGGGCCGATCCGTACCTTTTTTACCATCAGTTTGCCAAGTGCCTTTCCCGGCCTCATCGCCAGCGGCATTTTTGTGTTTCTGGAATCGCTCGACGAGTTTACCGGTACCTATTTTGTTGGTGCCCCGGAAATTACCACCCTGCCGATGTTGATGTTTCGTGCCGGGATGGAAGGCAATTATCAGATTGCGTCGATCACAGCCCTTTTGCTGCTGGTGCCATCGGTATTGTTCATGTTTGTGGTCGAACGTTTTCTGAAGGCAGATGTGCTGGCCGGGGTTGGAAGATAAGCAAGATGTTTGACATTCAGGTTCTGGGCACGGGGGCGGCGAATGACCCGTCCCTGCCAAATTCGTCTGTCGTGGTGACGGGCAATGGCACAAAATTACTGATTGATTGTGGCTATAGCGTCGCCCGGGAATTATTGTTGGCCCTGCCAGACCCCGACGCGATTGACGCGATCTTTTTTACCCACCACCATCCCGATCATGCATGGGGTTTTGCCCCCGTTATGACCGCCTGGCAGGATTATGGACGGCGCAAACCGCTTTTGATTGTGACAACCCGCTGGGGGCGGTTTCAGCTTGAAAAACTGCTGGAGCTTGGATTTGGCCCCGACTGGCGGCCAGATTTCCAACTGGACTGGCACATGGTGCCCGATGCGCTGGTTTTGGGCGACATGCATTTGTCGTTTGCACCAACCGATCATACTGTTCCCAATCATGCGGTGCGTATTTGCTGTGAAGATCGGGTTTTTGCCTATAGTGGCGATGGCAGGGCAACGCCACAATCGGTCGACCTTTACCGCGATGCCGATCTTCTGTTTCATGAGTGCCATCTTTTTAACGATGACCCGACGGTTCCTGGTCATGCCAGCCTGAGCCATTGTCGCGACATTGCCGCGCACAGCAACTGCCGCAAAGTGATGCTGTATCACATTGATGCAGATGCACGGGCCGAGATGACACAGGCGCTGGAGCAGGAGCATATTATGGCACTCGCACCGCAGGGCGGGGTTGTGCGCCTGTCGTAAAAAAAAGCCTGCGTCAGGGGCATGACGCAGGCAGGAAGGAAGGTTGGAAATTAAAGGAAAAGTGCTTTAAGCGCGATCAGACACATAACGGGCTGAGGGATTACCCGTTATGGTGCCTGATACGCGGTTGAATGATGTTGGATGCTTAGCGAATATCGTTTTGGGTGCCGATGCGCTTGCGGCCAGTAAACATGGAACGCACCAGATTTTCGCGGTGATGGTAACTGGCAATGATGACGCCGGCCACATGGGCAATCACCAGGGCCAGCAGGCAATTTGCCAGAAATTCATGAAGGTTCTCAACCCAGCGAACGCCCCAATAGGCGTCGGTGGTTTGCATCCAGCCGGTGGTGGCCACAAGGCCCATGCAGATCAGCAGGGCAATAATCATGGCACCACCTGCCGGGTTGTGGCCGAGGTAACGTTCGGCCTTGCCGCCGGGGATGTCGCGCAAATAGTTCAGGGTGGTTTTGGGGCCGTGCACGAACTGGCTAAACCGGGCATAGTGTGATCCGGTCAGCCCCCAGATCAGGCGAAAGCTGATTAAAGCAGCGGCGCAATAGCCCGCCCATTCATGCAGATCTTTGATTTCGTCGGAACTGAGCCAGGCCACCGCAAAACTTGTAACCAGGCTCCAGTGAAAAATACGAACCAGCGGGTCCCAGACTTTAACGGTGGTCGCCATGATTAGTTCTCGTCTTTTTTGTTTACGGCTTCCAGCGTTGCCGGGTCAAAAAGCGTTTCGACGCGCTTGCCGTTTTCGTCAAGGGCGTAAACTTCGTAGCAGCCATCTTCGGTTTTGATCTGTTTGATCTTCCAGCCCTGGCTTTCGAGTTTGGTTTGCAGGGCATCGGGTTTCTGCCACTGGTCCATCGGGGCATTGCAGCCCATTTCGGCAGCAGACGCAACGGAGGGCAAAAAGCCATAGGAAGACAGGGCAAGTACAGCGGCGACGATTTTCAGCATTGCGGGGTTCCTTGAAAACAATGGTTTGTTGTGACAAGGGCAATCTGACGTTCCAAGCTGACAGCAGGCTGAAACATCGGGTCGTGGTGTTTCAGGTGGTTGTCAGGTTGAACAGGACGAAAAACAAAAAACGGCGGAACATGTCCGCCGTTTTGGGAAGATTTAAAGATGAGCCGCTTGGAAGATTAGCTGGAAAAATCCAGATCGCGGTCGCCATTGGCATCCTTGATACGGGTCGGAAGGCCCATATCGTTAAGCAGATGCAAAAACGGTTTGGCCGGAAGTTCTTCGATATTGGCCATTTTCTTGACATCCCATTCGCCCGACGCAATCAGCATGGCCGCAGCAACCGGCGGAACGCCAGCGGTATAGGAAATGCCCTGGCTGCCGACTTCTTCAAAGGCATCCTTGTGGTCGGCGACGTTGTAAATCAGAACTTCGGTTTCCTTGCCGTCCTTTTTGCCTTTTATCAGATCACCAATGCAGGTTTTGCCGGTATAATCAGGTGCCAGCGAACTGGGGTCGGGCAGGCAGGCCTTAACCACCTTCAGCGGCACAACTTCCAGCCCTTCAGCGGTGGTTACCGGCTGTTCAGACAGCAGGCCGATATTTTTTAGAACCGTAAAGACATTGACGTAATGGTCGCCAAAGCCCATCCAGAAACGGACATTGGGCACCTTGAGGTTCTGCGAGAGGGAATGAACCTCGTCATGGCCGGTCATGAAGGTCTGGCTTTCGCCAACCACTGGCATATCCCAAACTTTTTTGACTTCAAACATGGTGTTTGATTGCCATTTGGAATCCTGCCAGGAATAAACCGTGCCGGTAAATTCGCGGAAATTGATTTCCGGGTCAAAATTGGTGGCAAAATATTTGCCGTGGCTGCCCGCATTGATGTCGATGATGTCGATGGACTCAATTTCATCGAAATAGTCTTCAATAGCCAGTTTGGCATAGGCATTGACAACACCCGGGTCAAAACCGGCGCCCAGAATGGCGGTGACACCAGCTTTTTCGCATTCTTCGCGGCGTTGCCACTCATAATTGGCGTACCAGGGCGGCGTTTCGCAAATCTTGTCCTGCTCTTCATGGATGGCCGTATCAAGATAGGCGGCACCCGTGGCGATACAGGCCGACATTACCGGCATGTTAATAAAGGGCGAGCCGACATTGAGGACGATTTCGCAGCCGGTTTCCCTGATCAAGGCGGCCGTGGCATCAATATCGGTTGCATCAAGTGCATGGCCCGTAAGAATACCGTCCACATTTTTCAGGTTTTGCTTGGCATGGATCGAGTCAATGATCGCCTGGCATTTCGCAGCGGTGCGTGAAGCAATATGAATATCGCCCAGCACGTCGTTGTTCTGTGCGCATTTGTGGGCCACGACCTGGGCCACACCACCAGCACCGATGATGAGAACGTTTTTCTTCATTTCAGGCCAAAAACTCCCTTTTTTAAATAGATGAAACCCAAACAATCCGCCTAGGACAGGCTGGAAACATAGTCTTGAAAGTCAAATTGCCGAACGAGGCGTTCGGTTCCGTCAAGTTCACGAAGAACGATAGAGGGCATGCCAACCCCGTTAAACCAGTTCTTCTTGACCATCGTATAGCCAGCTGCATCCTGGATCGAGATGCGGTCGCCGACCGAGAGTTCGTTTTCAAAGCGAAATTCGCCAAAGACATCCCCTGCCAGGCAGGACTTGCCACAAATCATAACTTCATGATTGCCGGTATTGGGGGTTACCTTTGCATTTTCGCGGTAAATCAGCAAATCGAGCATATGGGCCTCGATCGAGCTATCGACGATGGCAAGGTTTTTGCCATTGTAAAGCGTATCAAGCACGCTGACTTCCAGCGTCGTGCTTTTCGTAATCGAGGCTTCGCCGGGTTCGAGATAAACCTGCACGCCAAACTTTTGCGAAAACTGTTTGAGACGGGCACAGAATTTATCGAGCGGATAGTTTTCGCCGGTAAAGTGAATGCCGCCGCCCAGGCTGACCCAGTCAACGCGCGAAAGCAGGCTGCCAAATTTGGTTTCAATGTCGGCCAGCATCTGATCGAACAGGTCAAAATCGGCATTTTCGCAGTTGTTATGGATCATGAAGCCGGAAATTTTATCCATCACCGCGTCAACCTTGGTGACATCCCATTCGCCCAAACGCGAAAACGGACGTGCCGGGTCGGCCAGATCAAAACTGGACGAACTGACCATCGGGTTCAGGCGCAAACCGCGGACAATGCCGCTGGCCTGATCGGCAAAACGGTTAAGCTGGCTGATGGAATTGAAAATGATCTTGTCAGCATTTTCAATCACTTCGGCAATTTCAGTGTCGCTATAAGCCACGCTATAGGCGTGGGTTTCCTTGCCGAATTTTTCCCGGCCCAGCTTGACTTCATAAAGCGACGATGACGTTGTGCCATCCATATAATCAGCCATGAAATCAAATACCGACCAGGTGGCAAAGCATTTAAGCGCCAGCAACGCCTTTGCACCGGAATGTTCGCGCACATAGGCGATCTTTTCCATGTTGCGCAAAAGTTTGGCTTTATCGATCAGATAATAGGGGGTGGAAATCATGGCGGTGCATCCTGGTCCAGTAATGGGGCAAATGGCACATCGGCTGGCCCCAAAGTTTCAGGGTCTGTGGGCAATGATCGTTTCGCCGTGATCATTGGCGTCAAACCCCGCCTTTAAAATGCGACATAGGGGCGTTTGTTCCCACACCTGCGCACAATGTCGCGACCCAATAGCAGCGCAGCAAGGGGTGGTCAACTGCTCAACGTGTTGTGCTGACGCATGGATATGAGGCGGAAATGATGCCGTTATTCTGGCACAGAGATGAGCGTAAGTCTAATGGCTTGAAATTATGAGGATATTGGCGTGGATAAACAACAGGTTTCGGTTTGATTAAACTTCATGTGTGTGCTGTGGATGCGCGACCGTTTAATCTTTTGCATTCAGGGGGGATACTTGCACGGGGCGTTTAACGACTTATCTGTTTTAAGCGGGCGGGTTTGGCGGGCATGAAACAAAAAGTTCAAAATTGTGCCCCAATCCGGGTACAGTGTTGACTGAACGGGGTGATCCTGTTTTGGATCTGATGATGTAACCATGGCAAGGAGGCACCAATGCCACCCGCAGTGTTGAGCGTCGATCACATGGCTTTTCCGACCCGCGATCTTGCCGCGACGGATGATTTTTATTCCCGCGTGTTGAAGGCCCGGCTGGTTCATGCCGAAAGCGGCTATAGCCCGGCCTGGAAAAGCGACTATTTGCGCATTACCTTTGCTTTGCCAGATGGCACGCAAATCTCGTTTTTTGACTGGCCAGCCGATCAGGGCCCCTATGCCAATGATCCGGCATTGCCAGATGATGTTTTTCACATCGGGTTACGGTGCGCCGCGCCGCGAGATGTGATTGCCTGGCAAAATCATTTGTTTTCGCAAAAGGTGGTTTACCACAACGAAGATGATGGCACGTCGCGCCGGTTATATTTCCGCGATCCTAACGGGATTCGCTTTGAAATTTTTGCCGCCGAAAACCGGCCCCCTCGTGGCGATAGCGAAATTGATGCCCGTGCCGTTTATGATGAATGGCGCAATATTCGCGTCTGACCAATGGCGTTTACCACTAGCTTTTGATGAAAGGGGCGGTGCTGGCGCGTGATATAAGCTCCAGTTCAAATTCCATTGCGGGCAGGGGGGCTGCGTTGGCATCGCGAATTTTGTGGATCAGGGCACGGGCTGCGGCCTCGCCAATGCGGCGGCGTGGCTGGTGAATTGTGCTAAGTGCCGGGATGCTGTGGGCGGCAAATTCTACATCATCAAAGCCGACAATCGACAGGTGTTGTGGCACCTTGATGTCGTTTTGATTTAATTCTGAAATCAGGCCGAAAGCCATTTCATCGCTGGCACAGAACAGGGCCGTGGGGCGTTTTTCCGGGGGCAGCGAAAGCCAGTGCCGTGCGGCCAAAACGCCGCTTTCAATTGTGAAGTCCCCTTGTATTTTCCAGTCAGTCGGGCAGTCCAGGCCATGCTTTTGCAAGGATTGTAAAAAGCCGGTCAGGCGGTCACGCGATAGCACATTATTTTGCGGGCCTGCCACATGGCCGATTTTACGGTGGCCCAGTCCCACAAGGTGATCTGTTGCCATCATCGCCCCGGCGATGTTGTCGATGTGAAAAGCGGCTGTTTTGCTACCGGGAATCCATTCGCAGGCAAAAACCATGGCCGGTTTCCGATCGTTTTGGCGGTCAAAGAAAGTTTTTGGAATATTGCCATCCAGAATGATGGCACCGTCTATCCGGCTGATGTTAAACAGGTTGCCAAAAGCCGTTTCATCAATGGGCGGAAACTGGGAATCGGCAATCAGAATGCTGAAGCCTTCTTTTGAGGCGATGGTTTCAATCCCCTTTAAAACCCGCGAAAAAAAGCTGTTTGCCAGATTCGGAAGCAGCACAAGAATGGTCCCCGTGCCGCCCCTTCGCAGGTTACGCGCGCTTTGGTTGATGGTATATCCCGATTTTTCAATGGCTTGCAGGACGGCGTCGCGTGTTTTTTCCGATACCCTGTCGGGAAAGGACAGCGCCCGGCTGACGGTTGCGGTTGAGACGTTCGCCATTTTGGCAACATCTTGAATTCGGGGAAGATTTCCCTTGTTGGCTTTCATTTCTGCCTTTTGTTCCCCCGAATTTCGTCGTCTTTAGGTTGAAAAAATCTTGACAGCCCAATGTAATCGCGTCAACGATTGTGTAATCGATTACATAAACGCCGGATGAGCAAATATCAACAATGTAATCGATTACAAAAATAAATGGAATTGTTCTGCATCCTACAGGCGAACAATTCCGTCATCGGGAGGAAAAAATGAAAACGTCAAGAATTGCACTTTTTGCGTCTGCGCTGATGTGTTCGGCGGCATTTTCGGCCCAGGCCGCTGAGCTGGAAGTTATTCACTGGTGGACATCGGGGGGGGAGCAGGCGGCTGTTTCGCTTTTGGCCAAGGAATTTGACGCGAATGGTCAGGACCAGTGGCGAGATTCGGCCATTGCAGGTGGGGAACAGGCGCGTGCCGTGGTTATGCAGCGCATTCTGGGGGGCGATGCCCCGCAAGCAGCACAGTTTAACAATTCCCGCCAGTTCGAAGAATTGGCCGAGGCTGGTTTGTTGCTCGATTTATCGGACCTTGCCAAAAAAGAAAAATGGCGCGATGTCGTGCGCCCGAAAAGTATTTTAGACCCCTGCGAAATTGACGGGAAGATTTACTGTGTTCCGGTCAATATTCATTCGGATCAGTGGCTGTGGACGAACAAGGCCATTTATAAGGAAGTTGGCCTGAAAGAACCCCAAAGCTGGCAGGATGTTATCGATCAGGCCGGGAAAATTCGCGATGCCGGGTATATTCCGCTGGCCGTGGGCGGACAGGGATGGCAGGAAGACCTGACCTTTGATGATGTGTTCATGGGGGTTGGCGGCAAGGAACTTTGGAACAAGGTTTATGTTGACCGTGACGAAGACGCCGCCAAAAGCCCCGAAGTTGCCAAGGTTTTTGAGACTTATGCCAAATTGCGCGATCTGACGGATGAAGGATCAGCCGGGCGCAACTGGAATGATACGACAAGCCTTGTGATTAATGGCAAGGCCGCTGCCCAGGCGATGGGCGATTGGGCGCGGGGCGAATTTGTGCTGGCGGGCAAAACAGCCGAGGTTGATTATGGCTGTGTGCCGGGTCCCTCCGAGCATCCGATACTGACAACTGGCGGGGATATTTTTATTTTCCCCAAACAGGACGACGCCGATAAAGAAGCCGCCCAGCTTCGTCTGGCATCGATGTTGCTTAGTCCGGATGTGCAGGTGAAATTCAATACCGCCAAGGGATCATCCCCTGTGCGCGGCGATGTGAATATGGCATCGGCCGATCCGTGTATGCAAAAGGGGCTGGCATTGTTGAACGACGATGCAAACATTGCCCTGCCCAAAAACGCCATTCTGTCGTCGGACACCGACGGACGCATTCAAGACCTGGTTAGTCAGTTCTGGAACACACCATCCATGACGGTTGCGGATGTGCAGGACCAGTTTGTCCACATTTTGCAGGACGGCAGCTAAGCGCATCAAAGTGTGGTTTGAACGGGGTCGTGCCGACAAGCCACACTTTATTATCTGACATTATGGTTTTGGAGATCAGGATTTGCCATGAAACGCAAAACCCGGATGTGGTCCAATTTGTCTGCAAAGATCGCCAGTGTGCCAATGCTGGTGACAGCGATTGGTGTTTTTGTTCTTTGCGTTATGTATTCGATTGCGCTGTCTTTTACGCGCTCGCGCTATTTTCCGAAATTCGATTTTATCGGCTTTGACCAGTATGTCCGCTTGTGGACAACGGATCGCTGGACGGTATCGGTTTCCAACCTTCTGATTTTCGGGGTTCTGTTTATCGGGTTTTGTTTGTTGCTGGGCTTTTTACTGGCCGTGATGCTGGACCGCAACATTCGGATGGAAGGCATTTTTCGCACCATTTTTCTTTATCCTTATGCGCTGTCCTTTGTTGTGACCGGTTTGATCTGGCAATGGATGATGGACCCGGCGCTGGGCATTCAGAATGTGGTGCGCAATATGGGCTGGGAAAGTTTCAGCTTTGCCCCGCTGACCAGCACAACATATGCCATTTACGGGGTTGTGATCGCCGCTGTCTGGCAGGGAACCGGGCTGATCATGTGCCTGATGCTGGCGGGCCTTCGCGGTGTTGACCGCGAGATTTGGAAAGCTGCCCGTGTCGACGGTATTCCGCTGTGGCGGACCTATATTTTTATCATTATTCCCATGATCCGTCCGGTCATTGTGACATCGGTTGTGTTGCTGTCGATCAGCGTGGTGCGGGTTTATGACCTGGTTGTTGCGCAAACAGGCGGCGGACCCGGCATTGCAACGGAAGTTCCCGCCAAATTCGTCATCGATCACTTTACCGAACGCGGCAATGTCGCCATTGCGATGGCGGCGGCAACCATGATGCTGTTGCCGGTTCTGCTGTTGGTTGGCCCATGGGTTTACAACGAATATGTGCGCCGCGTGCGCGCCTAGGAGAGGGAATATGACACAGACAGATAATGCTGTGGCGCGCGGCAGAAAGCCCAAAAAAATGTCACCGGCGCGTTATGGCCTTTACGGATTGCTGGTGATTTCAGCGACTTTTTTCCTCGCACCGCTTTATGTGATGATCGTTACATCATTGAAATCGCTTGATGAAGTGCGGTTGGGCCGGTTGTTCGCGCTGCCGGGCAATGTGACCTTTGATGCCTGGGTTAAAGCCTGGAGCACGGCCTGCACCGGTGTGACCTGTGCGGGGATCAGCCCCGGTTTTGTCAATTCCGTTCAAATCACCGTCGTCAGTGTTTTGATTTCGGTCATGTTGGGGGCTGTGAACGGGTATGCCCTGTCATTTTGGCGCTATCGCGGGGCGAATGTGCTGTTTGGTATTCTGGTGATGGGGGCTTTTGTTCCTTTTCAGGCGGTGATCTATCCGTTGATTGTTTTTCAGCGCGAAATTGGCATTTTCGGGTCCTTAGCGGGGATTGTGATGGTGCACTGCATTTTTGGAATGCCGATTATCACATTGATTTTTCGCAACTATTTTTCCTCGCTTCCCGAAGAACTGTTTAAGGCGGCGCGCATTGACGGGGCGGGTTTCTGGCAGATCTTTTTGCGCATCATGATGCCCATGGCCGTGCCGATTACCGCTGTTGCCGTGATTTTGCAAACAACGGGGATCTGGAATGACTATTTGCTGGGCCTGGTATTTGGCGGGCGCGACAACCAGCCGATGACGGTGCAGTTAAATAACATCGTGACGACCTCGTACGGGGTGCGTGAATACAACGTCAATATGGCTGCAACCATCCTGACGGCCGCTGTGCCGCTGGTGATTTATTTTCTGTCCGGCAGGTTCTTTGTTCAGGGCATCGCCGCAGGCGCAGTAAAGGGATAATGGCAATGACGAATGGTGTTTCGATACGCGATCTTTCGCTGAGCTTTGGCAGCCTGTCGGTGATTGATACCCTGAATATCGACATCCAGGAGGGAGAATTTCTGGTTCTTTTGGGGCCATCGGGCTGTGGCAAGTCAACGTTGCTAAACGTGATTGCCGGGCTTTTGGAAGCAACTGACGGCGAGGTGTGGATTTCCGGGCGCAATGTGACCTGGGAGGAACCCAAGGACCGGGGCATTGGCATGGTTTTTCAATCCTATGCCCTTTACCCGCAAATGACGGTTGAGAAAAACCTGTCGTTCGGTCTTCAGGTTTCGGGTATGGCCAAACCTGAAATTGCCAGGCGGGTGGCCCATGCCGCCGATGTTTTGCAGATCGAACCCTTGTTAAAACGCCGCCCGGCAGAGCTTTCGGGCGGGCAGCGCCAACGTGTGGCGATTGGCCGTGCCCTGGTGCGCGATGTGGATGTTTTTTTGTTTGACGAACCTTTATCAAACCTGGATGCAAAATTGCGCGCCGAATTGCGGGTGGAAATAAAACGCCTGCATCAGAGACTTTCCAATACCATGATTTATGTCACCCATGACCAGATCGAAGCCATGACACTGGCGGACCGTATCGCGATCATGAAAGGTGGGGTGTTGCAGCAACTCGATACCCCTCAGACAATCTATAGCCGCCCGGCCAATCGTTTTGTTGCCGGTTTTATTGGCTCGCCGGGCATGAACTTTTTAAATGCCGAACTTGAAGGTGGTGCCGATCCGGCGTTCAAAGTGGGGGCGTCGCGTATTCCAGTTACAGGTTATTCATTTGACGGACGGGGCGCTGTTGCCGGGCCGGTCACATTCGGGGTGCGGCCCGAACATGTTGCCGCAGGCGAGCAAGCCGAAAAACTGCCTTTTGTGACCGAAGTGCTCATTGAGGTGATCGAACCGATGGGGGCCGATACCCTGGTCTGGTCCCGGTTTGAGGGGCACGAATTTACCTTTAGGATTGATTCCGAACATACCTATCGCGTTGGCGATCAGGTGCGTATTGGCTTTGACCCGGCACGGGCGTCGGTTTTCGATCAAAACGGCGAACGTCTTTAAATTTTCAAAAAAACTATCCCGTTATCAGAGGAAACGAAGCGATGACAGTATCCTTCCAGCTTTACAGTGCCCGCAATTTTCAGCCATGGGCCGATGTGCTTAAACTTGTTGCCGGTCTTGGCTATAAAAATGTCGAAGGTTTTGGCGGGGTTTACGAGGACCCAAAGGCTTTTCGGGCCTTGATGGATCAAAACGGACTGGCCATGCCAAGTGGCCATTTTTCCATGGATATGCTGGAAAATGATTTTTCCACCGCGGTTGCCATTGCCAGCGAATTGGGCGTTGAAACCATCATTTGTCCGTTCCTGATGCCCGACGCCCGACCGACAGATCGTGCAGGCTGGGTGGCATTTGCCCATCGCCTTGCTGCCGTTGGCGAGAAATGCAAGGACGCCGGTTTCAGGTTTGCCTGGCACAACCATGACTTTGAATTCAAGGCACTGGCCGACGGGCAGGTGCCCCAGGAAATCATTCTCGAAAATGCCCCGAACATTGGCTGGGAAATGGATGTGGCGTGGGTTGTGCGCGGGGGTGCCGATCCGTTTGCCTGGATCGAGCGTTTCGGCCCGCGTATCTGGGTGGTCCACGTTAAGGATATTGCCCCCGAAGGGGACTGCCAGGATGAAGATGGCTGGGCCGATGTGGGCGAGGGCGTGATGAAATGGGATGAACTTTTAGCAGGTTTGAAATCCCATGGTCAGACACAGCTGTTTGTGATGGAGCATGACAAACCCTCCGATGTGCAGCGGTTTGCCCGTCGGTCGCTTTTGAATTTTCAACAGCTTTAAGGAGGGCGAACAATGACCCGGACCCTTGGTGTCGGCATAATCGGCTGTGGCAATATTTCGCAGTCTTATTTAACCCAGTCACCGCGTTTTCGCGGGATCGAGATACGCGCCTGTGCCGATTTGAACCAAAGTGCGGCACGGCAACGCGCCGAAGAATTTGGCGTGCGGGCGGAAACCGTTGATGGTCTGCTTGGCAGCAGTGACATCGACATCATTTTAAATTTAACCATCCCCGCCGCCCATTTCGAGGTGTCGCGCCAGTCGCTTGACGCGGGAAAGCATGTTTATTCGGAAAAGCCCTTTGTGCTGGATGTGGCGCAAGGGCAGGAACTTGCGCGTATGGCGACAGCACGGGGCCTTCGGGTTGGCTCGGCACCTGATACATTTTTGGGGGGATCGCATCAATTCGCCCGTCATTTGCTCGATCAGGACCGGGTTGGCAAAATCGTTGGCGGAACCTGCCATGTCATGAGCCACGGCATGGAGCATTGGCACCCAAACCCTGATTTCTTTTTTAAACCAGGCGGCGGCCCGATTTTGGATCTTGGCCCCTATTATATTACCAATCTGGTGCAGTTGATTGGCCCGGTGCGGCGTGTTGCGGCAATGTCATCAACCCCGGAACCCGAACGCACAATTACCAGTGAACCCCGGTTTGGCGACAAAATAGCTGTTGAAACCCCCACAACCATTCATGCGGTTCTGGAATTTGCAAGTGGGGCTGTTGTGACATTGGGGGCAAGCTGGGATGTTTGGAAAAACGGCCATGCCCCGATGGAGCTTTACGGCGACAAGGGAACCTTGCTGGTGCCTGATCCGAACTTTTTTGCGGGCGAGGTGTTGCACAGTGAAAAAAATGGTGACTTTGTTGCCGGGCCGGAGGATTGGGATCATCCCTTTGGTATTGCAAATCGCGATTTGCCCGATGGCCGCAAAGTGGCCGATTATCGCACGGCGGGTTTGGCAGATATGGCAATTGGCATTGTCGAAGACCGCGAAAATCGTTGCGGGCTGGATGTTGCCTTGCACGTCATCGATGTCATGACATCGATTTTGCGATCCGGTGAAACGGGCAATTTCATAACTTTGGAAACAACATGTAACCGACCGGCAGCTTTGGGGCCCGATGCGGCACGCGCGCTGTTGCGTGATGCTGGTTAAAACAGCGTTCTTTCCTTGAAATACATATGAATAATAAAGGAGGTCCCATGTCGCGGACAATGAAAGGGCCAGCTGTTTTTCTTGCCCAGTTTGCAGGCGATGAAGCACCGTTTGATAATCTGGAAAATATCGCCAAATGGGCCGCCAGCCTGGGATATGAAGGGGTGCAAATTCCCAGTTGGGACAAACGCCTGATTGATCTGGAGCGTGCGGCAACCAGCAAGGGTTATTGCGACGAGATCAAGGGGCGATTGGCGCAAGCCGGTGTTTCCTTAACCGAAATCGCCACCCATTTGCACGGGCAACTGGTGGCCGTGCACCCGGCCTATGATACGATGTTTGACGGTTTTGCCGACCCGTCGGTGCATCATAACCCCAAGGCACGGCAGGAATGGGCGGTGCGCCAGATTGAACTGGCGATCAAGGCATCGGCCAATCTGGGGCTTTCCAATATGGGGTCTTTTACCGGTTCATTGGCGTGGCCCTATCTTTATCCGTGGCCGCAACGCCCGGCAGGGTTGATTGAGGCCGCCTTTGACGAGCTTGCCAAACGCTGGCGGCCGTTGCTTGACCTGGCCGATGCGGCGGGGGTGAATATTTGTTATGAAATCCACCCGGGTGAAGATGTGTTTGATGGCACGACATTCGAGATGTTCCTTGATCGGCTTGATGGTCATCAACGCTGTAATATCTTGTATGATCCCAGCCATTTTCAGCTTCAGCAGCTTGATTACCTTGATTTCATCGATATTTACGCCGACCGTATCAAAATGTTCCATGTTAAGGATGCCGAATTTAACCCCACCGGGCGACAAGGCGTTTATTCGGGTTATCAGGGCTGGGTGGGCCGGGCCGGGCGTTTTCGCTCGCTTGGTGACGGGCAAATCGATTTTGGTGCCATCTTTTCCAAACTGACGGCCCTTGATTTTGATGGCTGGGCCGTGCTGGAATGGGAATGTGCCCTTAAACATCCCGAAGACGGGGCACGCGAAGGCGCCGAATTTATTCGCAACCATATCATCCGCGTCACCGAACACGCCTTTGATGATTTCGCCAGCAGTGGCAGCGATGATGCAGCAAACCGTCGATTGTTGGGTTTGTCCTAAGGGGCGCACCATGACAAAAACCATAACAAGGAGATAATCATGGTTGAAACCACAAACGATTATCCTGCCCCGCCCCGCCGCATCCGGCTGGGCATGGTCGGCGGCGGGCAAGGGGCCTTTATTGGGGCGGTGCATCGATTGGCCGCCCGGATGGATAACCGCTATGATCTGGTGGCCGGGGCTTTGTCCTCAAAACCTGATATTGCCCGGGCTTCGGCGGCGGAATGCTATATCGCACTGGATCGTGCCTATGATGATTATCGCGACATGGCACGGCGCGAGGCACAGCGCGACGACGGCATTGAAGCCTGCGCCATTGTCACCCCCAATAACCTGCATTTCCCCGCCGCGATGGCGATGCTGGATGCGGGTATTCACGTTATTTGCGACAAGCCCCTATGCATGAGTGTGGCCGAAGGCGAGGAGCTGGCCGCTAAAATTAAGGAAACCGGCCTTTTATTTGCCCTAACCCATAATTACACCGCCTATCCGATGGTGCGCGAAGCCCGCGAGATGGTGCGGGGGGGTAAATTGGGCATTATTCGGCTGGTGCAGGTCGAATACCCGCAGGGCTGGCTGGCAACACCGGTTGAAAACAAACAGGCCAACTGGCGGGCAGACCCGGCAAAGGCCGGGCCGGGCGGGGCGCTGGGCGATATTGGCACCCATGCCCATAATCTGGCCGATTTTGTCACCGGGCTGGAAATTTCCGAATTATGCGCGGATTTGTCGAGCATGGTTGAAGGACGGTTGCTGGACGATAACGTGCAAATTTTGCTGCGGTATAAAAACGGTGCGCGCGGCATGTTATGGGCAAGCCAGGTGGCGATTGGCCATGAAAACGGCCTGAAATTGCGGGTTTATGGCGACAAGGGATCGATTGAATGGGCGCAGGAACACCCCAATCACATGCATTTTCGCCCGCTGAACGGTCAACCGCGTTTAATCACACGCGGCGGGCCGGGTAACAGTGCGGCGGGGGGCCGGGTGCGTGTGCCCGCAGGCCATGCAGAGGGGTATCTTGAAGGGTTCGCCACCCTGTATACCGATTTCGCCGATCAGCTTTCCGCCCGGATCGATGGGCATATCCCCAATGCCGAGGCAGCCTTGGTGCCCGGTATTGTCGAAGGTTTAAACGGTATGCGCTTTATCGAGGCGGTGGTGGCATCGTCACAGCGCGGGGCACGCTGGACAACTTTATAATTTAAGCCCGATGACGTCATGACGATGATGAAAGGCGGTTCACCGGAGCCGCCTTTTCATAGGCCTCGAATAGATCGGTTACGAGAACGCCATTGATCCGCATCCCGGTCAAATCAGCATCTTCGATGTGTGAATCTGCCAAGGTGACACCGCTTATGGTCAATCGCGACAGGTTTGCATTTGTGATGGCAGCTCCAGACAGATTGACGTTGTTAAAGCGCGCATCTGCAAGGCTGATATCGTCAAAAACGGCTTCGCTTAAATTGGTGTCGGTGAATTTTGCCTTCGTCAAAACAGCATAAAATCGTGCGTCCGCGAGGTTTACACCATCGAAATTAGCGCCTGACATATCAGCCCGCTGGTAGTGTATTCCCTGCATCTGAGGGCCATCAAACGGGTTGTGTTCTTGGGGATCACTCATTTTCGTTTTCTCCTGTCAATGATGATTACACCCCAAAGATTGCCAGATTGCGCATTCATTTACGACCAGCGAATATAGATCGAAGCGCCCGGCAGTGCCGTTTGTTGCAAAAATCCCGATAAAAATTGGACTTCTGTGACCGATTTTGCAACGCGCATTTGCAGCCGCTGATTATGTGGTGATTTTGCTGAAATCTATCCGGCTGTCCCGCTTCAACCGTTTCCAATTTAGGCAGGCTGTTGGTCATCCGCCAGGTTTTCATAGCCAAACCGGGCGGCGGCAATGCCTGTCAGTTCGCGAATGGTGGTGATTTCGGCATCGCTGAATTTGGGTTTGTAATAGCTTGGCGCGTGGATGGTCGGGGCGACCTCATCAATGATGGCACCGGCATTGTCCAGATCGACATGGGCAAACAGGCGTTCAAGCTGGTTGCCTGGGTCGGCAACGAAATCCTCGTAGCGCACGACAAGGGTTGCGGCACGCAGCTTGTCGTTGATCGACAAACGATCGGCCAGAAAATGGTGCAGATTGGCCCAATATTGCGCCCAGCCTTCAATTTCGCGGCCTTCGTGCCACAGGGTCATGATCTGGCGGGTGGCGTGGGTATCGCCAACATTTATTGCGCGGCGGTCCATGCCAAATTCGTAATGGCCCACACGCTGCATATGCGCCAATGCGCGCGGGTTGCCTGCTTCGCCGTTGCAAAACAGGGTGTGCTGTTTGGCAAGGGATGCAATATGCCACAGCGGATCGCGCACCGGCAGCACAAAGCGGGCATCGGGGAACATCGATAGCAGATATTCCATGCGTGTGATCAGATAGTTTGCTTTCGAGACATAGCGTGCGCCGCCGCGAATGGCGATCATTTTGCGGATATGGTCTCGATAGAAGGTTTCAAAGGCCGCATTGCGAACCTCGCCGCCCAGAACATTGCTGTGGTCTGTGTCATGCAGATGGTTGAAAAACGCCATCCAGATCACTTCCTCGAAGGCTTCGGGGCTTTCGGGGGTGATATTGATGCCATCGGCATGGGTGCGTTCCACGGCAACCTGCTGGCGGGGTTTTGGCGCCAGATCAACAAATTTGTTCCACAAAAAAGGTGTGAAAACAGGGGGATAGTCACGGTAGCGATGGGTGGCCGATGCCGGATGTTTTGCCAAAGTTTCCAGCAAAATGGTACTGCCCGACCGCGCCAGTCCGGCGACAAAAACCGGTTTTTCAATAGCGACATCAACAATGGCATCCGCGGCCATTTTGGTATCGAAATTGCCAAAGCCGATCCAGCGGTCCGGGTTATCGGCAATTTGCCCGCTGATCCAGTGATCCCAGCCCGAAACGTGAAAAGCGCCACCTTTGCGCGATTGTGTATCGTCGCTGTGTGTCATTTTGTTCATTCGATGCGGAATCCTTTTTTTATCGCCACGGACACCAGAATCAGCATGACAAAAAAGGTCAGCTCCCACCCGCGCGCCCAGTCTGGTCCGATAGGGATGATTTCCTGCGTTGGAAGGTCAAAACGGATTTGCTGGATCGGGGTATTTTCGGGCAGATAGCCCGCCGGATTGCCGATCAGGGTGTTCCACCATTGGTGATGGCCGATAACCGGAACTGCGGCCTGCAATGGAACAACAATGTCGGATGTGCCGGTATCGGTGGTGGTGGAAACCCGCACAATCGGGCAGGCGCCGCCATTTGACGATAACGGGGCGGTGCCGATTTGTTCAACATGGGCATTTTCAGGGCTGGCCGAAATGGTCGTCGGCGTGCCTGGTGCGGGGCAGGTATAGCCATATTGCCCATCCAGCCACACCAGCAACGCCAAAGCGGGCAGGGATGCCACAATAGCAGGCACCACAATGACCCCCACCAGCTTTAACGAATGTCCTAACTGGGCCTTGGCCAGCTTCATCCCGGAAGCAAAATCCTCGCCATCGTCGTCGGCCATGGCCTGTCGCGACGTTGCGACGTCGGATTTTACCTTTTTGATCCGGTTTTGCGGCGATAGCAGCGCATAAAGCACCATGGAAACAATCGCACAAATGATGGACCAGATAATGATCCGACCCAAAGGACCGAATGGATCGGCCATCGCGGCGTCAAGCCAGCTAAAGGCGGGGGCGGGCCAGTCAAAAATACCCATGAGAGTTTCCGAGTTCCTGTATTGGCGCTACCATGGTTTCATGAAGACCCTTTGACCGGTGTCGATCAAAGGGCTTTGGCATTTTGCGCTGTGCTAGTCAGACTTGGTGGTGCTGGCGGTGTTGGCATGTGCCGCTGTGCTGGTGGCCGCATTTTTGCGGCGCTTGTTGCGTATCATTTTGCGGATCGGCCACATCAGCACAAAGCCGATGGCAACGGCAACAGCGGCGATCACGGCCCACAGCGCGCTTAGCAGGCTAAGCCCGGCACCCGGCCCGACATAAGCCTGGGCGGGCATGGCGGTCAAAAGCGGGATCAGTGCCACAATCGTACTGGCAAGGGTGACGTTTTTAAGGGTCTGCTTCATTGGTCTTCTCCTTTCCTGGGGGAAGAAAACAGTGCTACGCGTTCGTCAGAAATGCGCTCGGCCTGTGAAACGATGGGGATCAGTTTTTCGCCGGGTTTTTCGGGGTTGTCGCGGCGGATGGGGTTATAGAATTCCCATACAATTTCGCCATCGTTATTTACTTCGAACAACCGGCCAGAGGTTGATTCCGTGATCAAAGTGTTGCCATTGGGCAGGCGTTCCTGGTCGGAACGGATATCGCTGTAGAAAAAGTGGTCTTTGCTGCCATCATATTCCCAGGTGATGCCACCGGTTTTTGGATCTATTTGCAAGACTCGCGACATGCCCGCGTCGGGGTCGTCGAGTTGCCCCTGGTTATCAAATAACAGAATATCCCCATTGGGCAGCAGGTCCGGGTCGTGCTGGCCCAGCCAGGAACCACGGGTCGCCCAAACGATTTTTTCCTGATCCATGTCGAGCACCGCGATAATGCCCAGATCGCGGAAGGACAGCAAAACGTCGCCTTCCTTGCCATAGGGGAAATTCCTGGCGGTTTCTGCGGTAATGACCTCGATCGTATTGGTGTGCAAGACGTCATCTTTGGAATAGTACGGCATAAAATCAAGCAGGTGGTCATAAGGGGAATTAATGATCGCATCGAGGATGGAAACCTTTTTCATCTCCTTGCCTTCGGGCGATAAAATAACGGCAAAATCATCCAGCCGGGGCGGCTGTAACTGATTTCGGTACGGATAGGTGTTGGTGCGAAATTCCTGGGTTACGGCATAAACCTTGCCGTCTTTGTCGACGGAAAAATCATGGTGGGCCGTGCCCAGATAACCCCAGACAACGTTGGAATTCTTGTCAATCCGCGCCAGCCCATAGCCGTAAGGCGTATCGCCGGCAGCAGTATATTGGACAATCAAATCGCCATTGGGTTGCATCTTTGCGGTATGCCAGTGCATATATTCGTCTTTTTGCGGGTTCTTGATTGGCGATGTGTCGTTATAGATTTTGCTAAACGGTGTATTCCATTCGTGGACAATATTGCCCCGCATATCGATCAGAACGGCATGGGGACCATCGCCCGATGAATAAAGGGTCAGCCCGTTCTGGGCGCGGTTTTCATCATAAACCGTAACGCCTTTTTTGTCGTTGCGGGCCGGGGCCCAGAAATCCAGCCGGGCAATATCGTTATACTGGGTTTCTTTTTGCCACAGGGCGGCCCCCGCCGACCATGCATTGCGCAAATACTGCGATGGCGGCAGGTCTGCCAGCATCACAACCGCGCCGACCGAAAAGCTGATGGCGGCAATGCCAACAACAAAAATGGCAAAAAAGCCACGATCACCACCGTCATCTTCTGATGTGGATGGTGTCTGGTTTTTATGTTCGGGTGAGCGCACGCCTTAAACCTCCGGGTTCTTATAGGTTCAAAGGATAGTTAAGGCACGGGGCAATATTACGGCTAATCGCAGGGTAAATAGGGCTTTTTGGCCGCTTTTCGCCCCCATTTCGCCAAATAGTTTAGTTTTTGGCGGGTTTTACGCGGTTTTACGTTTTTAATTTGTGTGGTCGCGCCCGTGCGATGTTTCAATCGCCGACGATATGACGCAAGCTTTTGAAAAAAGAAATCAAATTGTTATCGGCGCGCTGTCAGGTGTGTTGTGCATTACTGAAATAAGCGGTTTTTATCGCATCGGGCTGTTTGGCGGCAGATATTGCGTGGTGGACAGGTTTGGGTTTTGCAGGGGGCAATTGTTTGATGTGGCTGTGCCAGCCAAAAATAAACCGCCCGGTAATGGCAGAGGGCCATTACCGGGCGGTTTTACGGTTTTTGATATGCTTTGCCCTGCAAATGCGGGGCACGGGGGTGTTTTTACCGTTTGGGCAGATCAATCAGCGCTTCTAGCGGGGGATCTGGTGTGTATTTGACCTTTTTGGTCACGATATAGGTAAAATAGCGGTCAATGCCGATGCCTGCGATGAGCAGGCTGTCGATCAGGCGTTGATAGGAATCGACATCACGACACAGGATTTTCAGCATGTAATCAACGCCGCCGCCCAGGGCAAAACATTCGATAATTTCGGGAATGTCCTGTACGGCGCGTTCAAAGGTGGCGAAATCTTCGTGTTGATGATGGCGCAGGGTAACTTCGGTCATAACCAGTGTGGGCTTGGTCAGTTTTTCCAGGCTGATGCGTGCGTGATACCCTGAAATCACTCCCACATCTTCCAGCCGTTTTAACCGTTCCCAGCACGGGCTGGGCGAAAGGTTCACTGCCTCGGCCAATTTGACCTTGGTAATGCGCCCTTCGCGTTGCAGCGTGAGCAAGATCTTCAGATCCTGTTCATCAAGCCGGATCATGCAGCCACCACATCGGCAATGACAGCAAGGCAGTCGCCGGTTTTTATCAGCCCCGGATAATGGCGGCACGATAAAATGCCATCACGCGGTGCTGTATAAACCGTGGCTGGAATGCCGGTGCGTTCGGTGTCGTAAATACGGGCAATGATGTCGCCTGCCTTTACGGTTTCGCCCAAATCAACACAGGGTTCAAACAGGCCGGTATTTTCGCTGGCAACAAAACAGGTGTCGTCGGGCATATCAAGCATGATGGCCTGTTCTGGCTGTTCAATCTCGCCCGGGACGATACCGGCATGGATCAGGAAATTGCGCACCCCGCGATCGGTAATGGCGACCCGTTCGGCACTGGTAGCACCACCCCCGCCCAGTTCGGTGGTGACAAAGGTTTTACCGGATTCTTCGACCACGGTGTCAAACATGCCAACACTGTCGAGTTCCAGCATCATCATCGAATAGGGGGCGCCAAAGGCGTGCATCGCAGCAACGCAGGCGGCTTCCTGTTTTTTGTCGGGCAGGACATGGACTGCGGCAAAAGGCACAAAATCCAGCGTTTTGCCGCCCGAATGCATATCAAGCACAAAGTCGGCCTCGGCGACGAGATAGCGTAAAACGTAATCGGCGATTTTTTCGGTCACCGTGCCATTGGGGCGGCCGGGGAAACTGCGGTTCAGGTTGCCCTTGTCGATGGGCGATGTGCGCGATGCATTTTTAAAGGCCGGATAGTTCATGGCAGGCAAAATGATAATGCGTCCCGAAATTTCGGTAGCGGCAAGGTTGCTGGCCAGTTTGAACAGCGAAATCGGGCCTTCATATTCATCGCCATGATTGCCGCCGGTTAAAAGGGCGGTGGGGCCGGTGCCGTTTTTAATCACCGTGATGGGGATCATGACAGCACCCCAGGCGGAATCGTCCCGCGAATAGGGCAGCTTTAAAAAGCCGTGAAAAACCCCGTCAGTATCAAGCGGGATGGTCGGGGTGATGGGCGATGCGTGTGTCATTGGCCGTATCCTTGACTGAAAATGCAGGGTTGCCGCGACCCTCGGCAACCCTTGTTTATGCGTCCGTGCGCGCTGTGTAAAAGATTAGTTTTTAACAAACAGCTGGCGCGGGAAATTGGTCAGGGTTTTCGACCCCTGTTCCGTGATCATCAGGCTTTCGGTAATTTCGATGCCCCAGTCTTCAAACCACAGACCCGGCATGAAATGGAACGTCATGCCCGGTTCTAAAACCGTGCGATCACCGGGGCGCAGGCTCATGGTGCGTTCGCCCCAGTCCGGCGGATAGGAAAGCCCGATCGGATAGCCGCAGCGGCTGTCTTTTTCGATGCCGAATTTTTGCAATACACCGAAAAAGGCCTTGGCGATATCTTCGCAGACATTGCCGGGTTTTGCAGCCTCAAGCCCGGCCTGCAACCCTTCGATCAGGGCACTTTCCGCATCGAGAAACCGCTGGTCGGGGTCGCCAAGGTAAACCGTGCGCGACAGTGGCGCATGATAGCGTTTGTAACAACCGGCAATTTCAAAGAATGTACCGGCATTATTGGGGATCGGTTTGTCGTCCCATGTCAGGTGCGGGGCGCTGGCATCAACACCCGATGGCAACAGCGGCACGATGGCCGGGTAATCGCCGCCAATGCCTTCAACGCCGACAATGCCGGTACGGTAGATTTCGGCGACGAGTTCGTTTTTCTTCATGCCCGGTTCGACAATTTCGATAATGCGTTCGTGCATGTTTTCCACAATGCGCGCCGCCTGGCGCATGTAGAATATTTCCTGTTCGGATTTGACCGCGCGCTGCCAGTTCACAAGGGCGGTTGCATCCTTGAAGGTGGCATTGGGCAAATGGGTTTGCAGTTGCAGATAACAACGGGCTGAAAAATAGTAGTTATCCAGCTCTACCCCGATATTGCGTGTGCCCCAGCCACGCGATTCAATAATTTCCGACAGATAATCCATCGGGTGATGGGTGGTGTTTTGCACGAAATAGTCAGGATAGGGGATGATCCGGTCATGGGTCATGTAAACGGTGCGTTTGGCGCCGTTGGAATCCTGTGATCGGCCATACCAGATCGGGTCATCTTCAATCGGGATCACGACACATTGATGCACATAAAATGACCAGCCGTCATAACCGGTTAGCCAGGCCATGTTTGACGGATCAGTGACGATCAACAGATCGATCCCTTTTTCCACCATGGCTTTTTTGGTTTTATCAAGCCGCACGGCATATTCGTCGCGCGTAAAATTCAGTTCAACCTGGCTCATTGCAGGCCTCCAAAGCAGGGCAAGGCCCTAATCAGGAAACGATCTCGGTGCCGGTGCCTGATGCATCGCATCTTTGCCGGGCGAGGGTGGCGATTGCGGTGTCCTGGACACCTGTACCGGTCAGGTCGCAAAGCGTAATCTGCGTGGCGTCTGTGCGCCCGTCCGCAGAACCGGCAATAACCTGACCCAGTTCCGTCTGACTGCTGTTGGCATCGATCATTCCGGCATCAATGGCATGGTGAAGTTCGCCAAGAATGCGGCATTGTGCGGTGCTATCGCAGACATAAAGGCCCGCCTGCCCGATCAGGGCAGGGTCAATTTCGTTTTTATGTTCGGCATCGGACCCCATTGCCGTTACATGGGTGCCGGGTTGAACCCAGTCTGCCTGCAAAATGGGGCTGCGCGCCGGGGTGGTTGTCACGATAATGTCGGCCTGTGCGCAGGCGGCTTTGCCATCGTGCGTCGCGGTGACGGGAATGTTTAAATCGCGGCTCAGGTCGCGTGCGGTTTGTTCGGCCCTGGCAATGTCGCGGCCCCAGATGGTGGCCGATGTAATATTGCGCACCAGGGTTAACGCGGTTAATTGCAAACGGGCCTGAACCCCGGTGCCAAAAATGGCGGCATGGCGGGCATCCTTGCGCGCCAGGTGGCGTGTGGCAACGCCACCGGCAGCGGCGGTGCGAATATCGGTTAAATACCCGTTATCAAGCATGACCGCTTCGAGGATGCCGGTTTTGGCTGAAAACAGGTTCATCAACCCATTGACCGAGGGCAGGCCCAGTTTCGGGTTATCAAAAAAACCGGGGCTGATTTTGATGGCGAAACTGTCCACACCGGGCACATAGGCGGTTTTAACATCGACCTCGCCATTATAATCGTCGATATCAAGCCGCAAGATTGGCGGCATGCGAACATCCTGTGTTGCCAGTGCGCGAAAGGCCTTTTCAATGCAGTCAATTGCCGCAACATCCAGGGCGATAACGCGGCGTAATTCCGTTTCGGTTAGAATGCGGATGTTTGGCATGGTTAGGCACCCTCGGATAGGCGTGGTGTCTGTTCGGCCTCGCGTGCCAGATCGACATTTTCGCCACCGATGATCCGGCGATGCAGGTCCATATCAATATTGCAACCGGTGCTGAGCACCACGGTTCTGCCGGGGTTGTCGATCAGTCCGGCGCGCAGGGCCGCAATGCCCACGGCGGCGGCCCCCTCGATAACCTGCTGGTCATCGACATAGGCCGCACGGATGCCATCGGCAATTTGCGCTTCGCTGACCAGAACAAAATCGTCGGTCAGATCGGCGCACATATCAAAGGTGTAAAGGTTGTTTTCGCCAATACCGCCGCCCAGGCTATCGGCCAGGCTGGGCCATTCACGCACCGATGTCGGTTTACCTGCTTGCAGGCTTTCAATCATGGCGCAGCCACGTTCCATCGAAATGCCGACCACGCGAATGGCCGGGTTGATCGATTTGGCCGCCAGCGCCACACCGGCCAGCAACCCGCCGCCCGAAAGTGGCACTAACAGGGTTTCGGCATCGGGCAATTGTTCAAGGACTTCCAGCCCCAGGGTCCCTTGGCCCGCGATGATGTCTGCATGGTCAAACGGTGGCAGCATCGTCATGCCGTCTTCGCGCACCAGCCGGTCAACTTCTTTTTGCGCTTCGTCCTGGGATTGGCCGGAAATGGAAATTTCCGCCCCTTGGGCACGAATGCCATCAACCTTGTTTTTCGGGACCAGTTCCGACATGCAAATCACTGCACGGACCCCGGCATTGCGCGCCGCATTGGCAAGGGCACGGCCATAATTGCCCGTGGAAACGCCGACAACACCCTTGGCTTTCTGATCGTCGTTCAGGTTTAAAACGGCATTGGCGGCACCGCGCAATTTAAAACTGCCGGTATATTGTTGATGTTCGCATTTGATCCATACCGGCGTTCCGACACGGTCGCTCAGGCTTTGGCTGGGGCGAAGCGGGGTATGAATGACATGCCCGGCAATACGTTTGCGGGCGGCAAGGATTTCGCCAAGCGTGATCGGCTTTTTCACTGCAACCTCGTTCATCAGGCGGTGAGGGGTGTTTGGCCAAACAGGCTGCCAAAGCCTGTGACCGGTTTTGTGTAGTTCATCAGATGCAGGGCGTGCCAGATCAGGGCCTGATTGCTGGTAATCACCGGTTTGCCCAAAAGCTGTTCGGCGCGCTGTACAATTTCCGCAGCGCGCACAGCGGTGCAGGAAATAAAAACAGCATCTGCATCATCAGAGTTAGCCTGCAAAGCCGCTGCCAGCAAGGCATCGGGCGGAATAGCGGTCATATCGGGGTCGTTTTCAAGGCCAAATGCCAAAATGCGGGTTATCTCAAACCCTTGCTGTGCAATGCCTTGGGCCACGGTCGCGGTGACATCCATGGTGTAGGGGGCCGCGATGGCAATTTTTTTTGCCCCAACCGCCCGCAGGGCATGTTGCGATGCCAAAAGCGGATTGGTGACCTTGCAACCGGGCAGACCTTCGCGGATCAAGGCGCTAATACGGTCAGATCCATTCACCGCTGTGCCCGATGTGCAGCCAAAAATGGCCACATCGACGCCAAAACCGGGCAGGATGGTGCGGGCTGCACGCGGCAAATCATCGGCCATGGCGCGCAGGCTGTCGACCGTGATCGGGTTGGCATTGGCAATACGGGTGGTAAACAGGCCGACATCAGCGGGCAGAATACGACGCAGGTCGTCTTCGCTGTTAAAATCGGTTGCCAGTGTAATAAGCCCGATCCGGCCTGCAGGTGCAACCGGGTCGGGTTTGTAGCGCAGATCAACCAGCTTTGGTGTGATGTCGGAAATGGCTGACATCGGGGGTGTGCTCCGTCAAAAACGATAACGATGTGTTCAAAGCCGGGTTTCAAGGTATCTGGCCCGTCCCGGTTTTAACCGCCGGGGCGGGCCGATTGCCTAGTGAAAGGCGGTTTCGGGCAGGAAAGTTGCAATTTGCGGGAAGAAAATCAGCAAGACCGCCACCAGCAACAACATGCAGATAAAGGGCGGCGTTCCTTTGATGACTTCGGCATAAGGTCGCCTGAATATGGCAATGGCTGTAAAAATATCGCAGCCAAAGGGCGGCGTTGCCGAGCCAATCGCGACCTGCAATGTCACCAGTGTCCCCACCAGAATGGGGTCGATCCCGGCATTGTTGACCAGCGGCATAAAGATTGGTGTTAGAACCAGAATAACAACAATCGGGTCGACAAACATGCAGCCGATGAAAAATGCAATCGAGATGGCAAACAGAATGGTGTAGGGACCTGCGGTATCAAGGGCGAGTGCGCCAATCACGGCCTGCGGAATCTGGGCAAAGGAAATGACGAAGGAAAACGTCGTACCCGCCCCCACCAGAATGAAAACCACCGCCGTGATCAGGCCGGTGGACCGGGCAATATGCAATAATTCATGCCATTTGACCGAGCGGAAGATCAGAACTTCGAGGATGATGGCGTAAACCACGGAAACAGCGGCAACCTCGGTCGGGCTGACCCAGCCCAGATAAATGCCGCCGACAATCAGAACCGGGAACATGATGGCCGGGCCGGCATTGATCACGGCCTTGCCCCGTTCCAGCCATGTGCGGCGTGGAATGGTGGGGATGTCGTTGACCTTGGCGTACCAGACAGAATAGGCCGAAAATAACAGCAATATCAAAATGCCCGGGCCAATACCGGCAATGAACAATTCGCCAATGGAAACCTTGCCCACCACACCAAATACGATCATACCAATCGAAGGCGGGATCAGAAGGGCGATGTCACTGGCATTAATGATCAGGGCCATTGTGAAACTGTCTTTATAGCCAGCTTCCAGCATTTTGGGCCGTAACGGCCCGCCCATGGCAACCACGGTGGCCTGGGTAGAGCCCGAAACCGCCCCAAACAAGGTGCAGCCAAGTGCAGTGGTCACCGCAAGGCCACCGCGCATATGTCCGACAAAGGTCATGGCAAGGTCAATCAGGCGGCTGGCTGTGTGGCCTTTGGTGACGATATCGGCGGCAAAAATGAACATCGGCACCGCGATTAAGGCAACCGGGCTGATACCACTGACCATTTGCTGAATAATGATCTGATGCGGGATGGGCATGAAAAATGCGAAGGCGATGACGCTGGCCGATGCAAGGGGAACCATCATGGGAAAGCCGAGCAGCAAAAGGCCCAGCATGACGACGACAATTGTTGTACCTAAATCCATTATTTTCCCGTCCCCTTACAAATGCGTATCAACGTTGTCGTCATACGTGTCCGCAACCCGGTAAGACAAATGCACGCCTGGCTTTAAAATATTGGTCAGGGCGGCAAGCACGAACTGGATGCCGGTCACGGTCAGACCGAAAGGAATAACCAGAACAGTGAAGTACATGGGAATGCGCAAGGACGGGGTCAGGCGGTTGGTTTTGATCAGTCCGCCAATGTAATCAAGCGAATAATAGGCCAGGATAAACAGCAAGGTCGCTGTCCCCAGGCTAACAATGATCATAAGGACCTTGCTGGCACGCGGTCCCAGCATGTCGGAAAAGGCTGACATGCGAATATGACGCCCCATTCGTGCCGCTTCCGAGATGCCGACAAAGGTCACCAGAATGATCAGGAACGTATTAAGTTCCTCGGAAAAAAACAGGCTGGAACTAAAACCCATTCGGGCAATGACGTTGGCGACCGTGTTGACCGCCATGATGATGATGCTCCAGCCAAGCAACTGTCGTTCAATGACAGATAGCCAGTCATCAACTTTTCTAAGAGCATATAGCGCCGTGTGAGATTTTATCGGCGCCTCTCCGTTCGATCCAGACATACGACCTCCTTGATGCGCGTGCGGGACATTTATTTGGAACGCGTGATTATACGAACGGTTCCCTCCCACGAATTTCAGTCCGCTTCGCGCCAGAAGGTCAGAATAGAAACGCTATATTGAACGGTTCAATGAAATTTTTGTGTCATGACAAAATCAGTACATGACGTCGAATGCATGTACACCGGGCATCTGATCCATGGTCTGGCGGATCTGGATAAGACCCCGATGCAGGCTTGGGGTGTCTATGGCCCCGCCAATGCAAACACGTATGGCATTCGGGCGTTTGACCTTGACGGTCATGAACGGGTCGGAAATGGTGACAGCCACGCCGTTTTTTCGCAATTCCGAGGCAAACCATTCCTCTTGCCAATGTTCGGGGATACGCACCCAGGCCGACAAGGATGTCGGGTGGTGGCGAACAACCGCATCCCCCAGAATGTCGGCAACCAGGCTTTGGCGTTCACGCATGAGGGCGCGTTGAACGGTTACCGCCTGGGCCACCACGCCTTCCTCGATCCAGCGCGCGCCCATCTCGGCAATCAGGGGGGTGCCCATCCAGCCGGTGACGCGCAGCACGCTGCTGGCGCGAATCGAAAGGTGTTGGGGCACAACCAGATAGCCGGTGCGAAGCCCCGGCATCACAATTTTGGTCAGACTGGAAACATGAAAGCCAAGCTGGGGTAAAAAGCTGGTGATCGGTGGCAGGTTTTGTTCAAGAAGCGGGCGGTAAACGTCATCCTCGATCACGTAAACACCGTGCTGGCTGGCAATTTCGGCAATACGCTTGCGCCGCTCCAGCCCCATCAGGCAATTGGTCGGGTTGGTATAAATCGGCGTGACAACCAGGGCACGAATGGCGCGTTGCTGGCATTCGCGCTCAAACGCTTCGGGCAGGATGCCTTCGTTGTCGGTCGGAAGCGCCCCCAGCTTGAACCGCAGGACGCTGGCGGTGCCAATAACCCCGTGATCTGTCAGGCTTTCGGTCAGAACCACGTCGTCAGGCTGCACAATGGATGCCAGGGCAATAAAAATGCCCTGGGCCGCACCATTGGTAATAATTGTCTGGCCTGGTTCGGCGGAAAGCCCCATGCCCGCCAGCCATTTAACGCCAACTTCGCGGTGATAATCAAACCCGGCCACCGGGCGGCAGCTTTCCATCCACGGGTGATGAATATCCTCGGCCAGGCGGCGGTGCATCTGGCGCGACAGGTCGTTGTGAAAGTCGGTATAGGCGGCGCGTACGATGGAAAGGTCGATCAGGTCGGGTTGGCGATTGTCCAGAATAAAGGATGATGCCCGGTCAGTCAGGCGGGCCTGAACGAAGGTGCCCCGCCGCCGTTCTGATCGTAAATAGCCCTGTCGTTCGACTTCCTTGTAAGCGGCGCTGACGGTCTGAACGCTGACTTTCAAGTGATATGCCAGATCACGATGGGTCGGCATACGGACATCATGGCGCAGGCGCCCAGACTCGATATCCGTGATGATCGCCTCGACCAGGGCCTTGTATTTCGGGCCTGTATCACCACTCAGGTCTGTCGTCGGTAGCCACATTGTACTCGTTCCACCCATCCGTTTTACAGATACCCTAACATGGCGAAGGGTATTTTGGGTAGGGGGCTTTGTATTTTTGTAATGATACAAAACATTCATTGACCTGATGCAGGAACATTTCAAAACTTCGAACGTTCAAACATACGACATATCAATCTAACCGCCGCCGATCTTGTGAGAACGCAGGGTTGTAGCGGCAAAACAAGGGAGACTTCTGTAATGAGTTTGACAAAGCTCTTCAAGGCGACCCTGTCTGCCGCAGCTGTTTTTGCGGTTGCAGGTACGGCAATGACCGTGCACGCGGAAGAATGGAAATTCGCGATTGAAGAAAGCACGGGGGATGTCCAGGATTTATACGCTCAGAAATTCAAGGAACTGGTCGAGGAAAAAAGTGGCGGTGACGTTGATGTCACCATTTACACCTATGGCCAGCTTGGAACAGAAAACGACATCACCGAACTGACGGCATCAGGGGCCATTCAGTTTTCGAATGCATCACCGGGCCACCTTGGCACGTTCGTTCCCGAGATTCAGGTCTTTGGCGTTCCTTATTTGCTGTCGCAAAATAACGACGTGAACAAGGAAATCCTGTCGAAAAGCCCGACGATCTATCAGGGCCTTTCCAAGGATTTTGAAAGCAAAGGCCTGAAACTTTATACCATGTATCCCGAAGGGGAAATGGTCTGGACCACCAAGAAAAAGGTCGAAACACCGAAGGACTTTAACGGCGTTAAATTCCGTGTGATGACATCACCGATCCTGATTGACAGCTATAAGTCATTTGGTGCTGATCCGGTGGCATTGCCGTGGGGTGAAGTGTATTCCGGGCTGCAGACCAGCGTGATTGATGCGCAGGTAAACCCGATTTTCTTCATCGAAAGTGCCAAGTTTTACGAAGTTACCGACTATCTGATTTATGCCGGTCAGCAGCAATATACCACGACCGTGGTAACCAACGACGCCTTCTATAAAGGCCTGTCGGATGACCGCAAAGATCTGTTGACAGATGTTAAGGCGGAACTTGATGATTATATCTTCAAGGCCCAGGCAGAGCTGAACGACAAGGCACTTGCCAAAATCAAGGAAGCCAAGCCGAGCATCAAGGTCATCAAACTTGATGCCGACCAACGTGCCAAATTTGCAGAAGCATCCAAGGATGTTGGCGAAACGATGGTGAAAGAAGTTGGTGGTGATTCCCAGAAGGTTCTTACCGATCTGCGGGCTGAAATCGCCGAGAAAGAAAAAGAAATGGGCAAGATGTAAGTCATCTGCCATCTGTCGGGATTTGCCTTTCCGGGCAGTTCTTCTTTGACAAAACCCCCGCAGCCAAAACTGAACTGACCCCCGAAAGTTGAACGTTAACCTTCGGGGGTTTTTTGTCGGTTTTACAACGTCTGATCGCCAGTTCCCGGTAACCGGAAACCACCACGGAAATCGGTGATTAGACTGCAAGTAACCGCAGAGGTTTCGCCAGCGTGATATAGGCAAACAGGCCCATCGACATTAACATGATCAGCGCACCGATATTCATCGGCATATGCGGCCCGCCCACATTAATAATTGTCGCCCCGGCCGCAAGCAGCACTGTGCCGATAACAGCCAGAAAAACCTGGATTTTGTCGACATAATCGAAATGGCGGCGGCCTATGCGATAGTATGTTCCATAAAGCGCCAGACTGATCCAGCCAATCAGGTTGGAATAGCTCTGTGCCGGGAAAAATTCAGCCCCTTCAAAAACAACCATTTGAAGCCCCCAGATTGCTTCGACGAAGGCCAGGCAGGCGGACACAGTCCAGCATATGCGTGGTAAGTTGCTCATCTCGGTTCCAGTTATATCAGCGAATTGGTTAGGTTATATCCCATCCGAAGTATATTTTTTGTTTTACAAGTATAGCTAATAAATATTTGTGATTTGTACAAACCAAAAATAGTCCAGTTGCCATTTCAATGCTTTAACTTCTCAGTCACCTGTATTTGTCTTTGTTTTCTTTGGTATAGGTAAGATCTCCGTTGGTATATTTTTCTTGGTGGCTGGCATACTGAAAAGAAAATGTGCAGGCAAAAAAGAGGGGCCGAACATACGGTTCGGCCCCAAAAGGCAGAGAGCTGTTTTTCAAAAAACAGTTCGTTTGTGATCTGGTCTATTTGGCGGCAAGTTCGTCAGTAACGGCATCGACCGCCTGTTTGGCAATATCAACAACTTTGTCGATTTCAGCCTTGGTGATGCAGAGCGGCGGGGCAAAGCCCAGAATATCGCCGTGTGGCATGGCACGGGCAATCATACCGCGTTCCAGGCACGCTGCCGATACCTTGGCACCAACTTTCAGGTTCGCATCGAAGCGTTCCTTTTTGTCCTTGTCGGCAACGAATTCCAGGGCGGCCATCAGACCCACACCGCGGGCTTCACCGACCAGCGGATGATCGGCAAAGGTTTGACGCAGCAGGTTCTGGAAATACCCACCGGTTTCTGCGGAATTACCGGTCAGGTTTTCGCCGTCAACAATATCAAGGTTGGCATTGGCGGCGGCCGCACAAACCGGATGGGCGGAATAGGTCCAGCCATGGCCCAACGGACCCATTTTGTCTGAACCCTGTTCAAGAACATTCCAGACCCGTTCGCCGACAATAACGCCCGATAGCGGCAGGTAACCAGATGTGACACCTTTGGCAATCGTGATCAGGTCGGGTTTGATGCCATAATGGTGTGAACCAAAATAGCTGCCGGTACGACCGAACGCAGTGACCACTTCGTCGGCGACCAGAAGAATATCATATTTGTTCAAGACAGCCTGAATGGCTTCCCAGTACCCTTTGGGCGGGGTGATGATGCCGCCCGTACCCATAACCGGTTCGCCGATAAAGGCAGCCACGGTTTCGGGGCCTTCGCGCAGGATCATTTTTTCCAGATCATCCGCACAGCGTTTGGCGAACTGTTCTTCGGTTTCACCGGCTTCGGCATTCCAGTAGAAATGCGGGCAGGTGGTGTGCAAAACAGGGGATTTGGGCAAATCAAATGCATTGTGGAAGGTGGCAAGGCCGGTCAGGCTGCCGGTCATGATGCCCGAACCATGGTAGCCGCGCCAGCGCGAGATGATTTTTTTCTTTTCCGGGCGACCCAGAATGTTGTTGTAGTACCAGATCAGTTTGATGTTGGTTTCGTTGGCGTCAGACCCGGACATGCCATAATAAACCCGCTGCATGCCTTCGGGTGCACTTTTGACAATGCGTTCGGACAGGCGAATGATCGGCTCGTTACCATGGCCGACATAGGTGTGGTAATAGGCCAGTTCTTTGGCCTGGGCATAAATGGCATCGGCAATTTCGGTGCGGCCATAGCCGACATTGACACAGTACAGACCGGCAAAGGCATCAAGTGTTTCTTTGCCTTCGGTGTCGTGAATATAAATGCCCTTGCCGCCATTGATGATGCGGTTTGGTGTTTCGCCGTCTGCATGCTGGCGCATGTTGGTTGACGGATGCATGAAATGTGCCCGGTCCATTTTTTGCAGTTCGGCGGTGTTGTTTTTAATCACATTCATTATCTTCTCCCGTTCGAGATAGTGGGGCGAACTGCCAGCCTTTAAAATGCTGCGCAGACATATTTAAGCTCGGTGAATTCTTCCATGCCGTGGCGCGACCCTTCGCGGCCCAGGCCCGATTGTTTGACCCCGCCAAACGGGATC
This sequence comes from uncultured Thalassospira sp., assembly GCF_963976115.1. GTDB lineage: Bacteria > Pseudomonadota > Alphaproteobacteria > Rhodospirillales > Thalassospiraceae > Thalassospira. Next base: position 18,556 of record NZ_CAXBJJ010000006.1, on the reverse strand, counting down.
GGCGCACCGGTTATTTTTACACAGTTGAGCGCAACCATGCCGTATTCAAGCGCATTGGCGACCCGGTTGGCACGCGACTGGTCATTGGTATAAAGATAGGCGGCGAGGCCATATTCGCTATCATTGGCCTTTTTGATCACTTCGTCTTCACTGTCAAAGGGGATAACCGGGGCCACAGGGCCAAAGGTTTCCTCGTGATAGATCTGCATGTCATCGGTGACATCGGCCAGCAGGGTGGGGGCATAAAAAAGACCGCCCAGCTGTTTACCACCAACCACAACCCGGGCCCCTTTGGCGCGGGCATCTTCAACATGTTCGGCGCATTTGGCAACCGCACGATCATGCATTAGCGGGCCAATATCGCAATCTTCATCCATCCCGTTGCCAACGCGCAGTTTTTTAATGGCATCGGCAAAACGGGCGATAAACTGGTCATAAATATCGCGATGAACAAAAATGCGGTTGGCCGCAAGGCAATCCTGGCCGCTGGTGGCAAATTTGGCCCCAATGGCATGGGTAATGGCCTGGTCCATATCAATGTCGGGAAACAGAATGAACGGGGCGTGCCCGCCTAGTTCCATCGACATTTTTTTAATGGTTTGCGCGCCTTGTGCCAGCAACAACCGCCCGATCTGGGTGGAGCCGGTAAAGGACAATGCCCGTACAACCGGGTTGCCACACAGTTCGCCCACCACCGGGCTCGGGTCGCCAGTGATCACGTTAAAGACACCTGCGGGGATACCGGCCCGTTCGGCCAGTTCGGCCAATGCGGTGGCAGAAAACGGGGTTTCGGTGGCCGGGCGTACAATCATGGTGCAGCCCGCAGCCAGGGCGGCGGCGGCCTTGCGCGTGATCATGGCGCAGGGGAAGTTCCACGGGGTGACTGCGGCGGTAACACCCACCGGTTCGCGGCGGATGCTCATGGCGCGATTGGGCAGGTGTGATGAAATGCTTTCAACATTTACCCGCTTGGCTTCTTCGGCGTAAAATTCGATAAAGCTGGCGGCATAGTCAATTTCACCGCGTGATTCATGGATCGGTTTGCCCTGTTCCAGCGTCATTAGCAGGGCAAGGTCTTCCTTGTTTTCGATCAGCAATTCAAACCAGCGCCGCAGGCGCTGCGCGCGGTCCTGGGGCAGCAAAGCGGCCCATGCGGGAAAGGCTGCGTGGGCGGCGTCAACCGCGCGCCTTGTTTCGGCGACACCCATATTGGGAACAGTGCCAAGAAAGCTTCCGTCAAACGGGTTGGTCACCTCGATGACCTGACGGTTATCTGCCGAACTCCAGCGCCCGTCGATATAGGCGTGTTCGCGCAACAAGCGCAAATCGGTCAGATTGCTTAACGACACACAACGCTGTTCTTTCAATTGTGCCGTCATCGGAGCCTCCTTTTAAACGGGCCCGGCACTGTGCCGCCGGGTCTGCCTGTTGAACTAAACGCAGCGTAACAATATTGGCGCAGAGGAGGTCACCGAAGGTAAGGCGATTTGGTGTGGTTTTTTTGGCGGGAAGGGGCGTTTAAGCGATGTTTTTTCTGCCAGCAATGACGGCTTTGTGAAAATTCTGAGAACCAGCAGGGTTTATCACTTTGAACATGCTGATTTTTTCGGGTTATTGGCTGTCGTCGTCATCCAGCCAGGATTTCATTTCGCGGCGTTTGCGCTGCTTTTCGATCAGGGTGCGAATGAGCAGCACCATAAAAACCAGCAAAAGCAGGGTTGTTGTGGTGGGGAAGGCAAAGGGAATGCCGATAACAACCATTAACCCACCGGCAAGACCGCCGCCGATGATCGCGACAAGCCCCAGTATCAGGGTCATGGCGAACACGGCGGCAATCAGAATGGCAGCAATTTTATTCATCAGTTCCGCTGGTCTCGGCTGGTAAGCTGTTTGGTGGTCAGGTCCAGCCGTTCGGCAAGAACGCGCAACAGCTGAACAGAAACGGCCTGGTCCTGGCGCACAAGCCCAAGGAATTCGGCCTTGTCGAGTTTTAGAACCGTCATGTCTTCGACAACACGGATGGTCGCAGATCGTGGCTGATCTACCAGAAGGGCAATTTCGCCAATTACTTCCTTGGGTTCGACATCGCGTAATTTAAGGGTCTTGGCTTCGTCGGTGGTAAGCCAGATTTCGCCGCGCCCGGAAATGACGATAAAGGCCGCATCGCCCGGTTCCCCCTGTTTGACGATAACTTCGCCCCGCTTATAGGTAAGACGCGGGCTGGTAAATGCCAGCAGTTTGATGACATTGGGGTCGAGTGCTGAAAACAGCGGGATGGTCCGCAGCAACCGGACTTCTTCCTCGATGCTGCCGTCTTCTGCCGGGATGGTGTCGGTTTCGGCGCTAATGGCCGTTGCATCTGTAAGGGCGTCAGGGGTGCTGCCATCGGGTTTGTCGCGCCTTGTCAGTTTACCATTTGCCATATGCAGGCAGGTTGAAAAACGGTCGCCCGGCATATCGGCACCATCAACCCAGATCACGCTCCGCTCATTGGCACTTTTGGTCAGATAGTCGACAAGCTGATCCCGGGTTTCGTTATCAAGAGCGGACAGGGCCTCGTCGACAACCAGAATGTCGGGGTTTTTGATCAGGGCGCGCACCAGTGTTATTTTCTGACGCAGGCTTTGCGATACGCGGCTGCCCCCCACCCCGACATCGGATTCAAGGCCGAGCGCGATCAGGGCTTCATACAGGCCGCCATCGCGGGCAATTTCAAACAGAACTTCGCCAACGCGTTCTTCTGAATGTGCACGACCATAGGCAAACCGGCCAAACAGCAGGTTATCAAGAATGGAGGCCGCGGCGGTATAGTTTTCGGCATCAAAGAAGTCGATCTCGCTGGCCATATCCTCGGGAATGTTTTCGTGAAATTTAGGCCGCGCCTTTAAAATAAGGTCGCGGAAATTATCATCCATGACACGCAAGCGGTGACGGGCCGGGGTCAGGTTCATGGCGACTTCAAGCAGGCGCAACCTGTCGTCTTCGCGGATATCGTCGATATCGACACCATCAATGCGTTTCAGCATGTGTTTGACATCGGTAAGTTCGTCGGCCGAGACAAAGCTGTAGCGATCGAAAAATTCGTGCCCGGGGGGCAGGCCGGTAAACAGTTCGATCATCAGATCAAGCATGTTTCGGCCCATATTGATCATGGGTTCATACAGGCCATTGTCGCGCAACACGCTTTGAAAATACGGATGGTTCAGAAAGTTCCGCCGGTCGTAATTCGGGTTTACCGACACCCCGAAAACCAGGTTGATCCCGACGGTGGCGTTATCGTTATAACGTTCAATGTCAAACGGTTCGACCAGGTCGGCCAAGCCGCGTTCGGCCAGCAGTTCTTTTAGCCGCGGACGTGCGGCCAGCACAGCCTGGGAAAGGTTGGGGCGTAAATGCGGGTCAATGCGGCGAAGCAGGCCGATGCGGTAAATATCGCGGTCAAGATGAACAACCGACAACAGGGTCAGCAATTCGCTGTTAAGTTGTTCAAGCGATTCATAGCCCGGGCCGATATAGTCAATCCATTGCCCGCTTGGATCATAGGGGATATTGCCCGACAGTTTGATTTCATCAAACATTTCGGCGGTTAAATGGTCGGGAAGGTCGGTGGGCGATGCCAGTTCAACCTGTTCGACCAGGGCCGGTGGCAGAAGGGTTCCGACATCGGAACTGTTCAGGGTTGCATCTTTGTCTGTGCCCGGCTGGCGTTCGACCAGGGGGCGATGTTTAAGGCCATACAGCAAATTGTCTGCGATGGTGCCGTGGAACAAGTAGGAATCCGGGCCGACATAGCCGGTTCTTTGCCCCAGATACGATGCGGGAAGCTGTGTTGCATTGGTATCGGCAAACTGAATACGACCGCCGCTGGGTGTGAGAAGGCGCACCAGCATGCGGGCAAGATGCGATTTGCCACTGTCGGCAGATCCGGTCAAAAGGGCCGAGCCGGGCAGGGCCAGGTTGAAAGATACATTTTCAACAACGCGGGTGCCGTCATCATCTGTCCATGACAGGGCATAGACATCCATCGGGCTTTGCAAATGCCCGGCAAGCGGTGCAACCAGTTCGTGTTCCTGATCCAGATCGGGCAGTTCAAACTGTTCGTATAGCTGGTCGTATTTAATGCGGGCATCGGCCAGTCGCTGATAATAGGCCAGAAGTTCTTTCCATGGTGCCGACATATCCTTGTAGGCAGCAAGGGCCGCCACCAGTGCCCCGAAAGACAGGTCGCCCGCAATAACCAGATAACCGCCAATCGAATAAAAGAAAAACGGTGTGATCTGGGCGATGAAGTTGTTGAGGAATTTGATAAAGAATTTGCGGAAATAGATTTCCTTGCGAATTTCAAAAATTCGCCCCATGCGCTGGGTATAGCGCATGAGTTCGTAGCCTTGGGTATTGTGGGCGCGAATGTCTGTGGCACCGCTCACGGTTTCGCCAATATGTTCAGACATGCGCCGGATATTTTGCACCCGGTCCTTGCCCAGCTTGTTCACCCGGCGCTGCAATTTGGGGATCACGTAGCCTTGCAGCGGGTAAAAGGACACTGCAGCCAGCCCCATCAGCGGGTCCTGAATGAAAATAAAGGCCGAAATCGTGACCAGAATGCCCCCCTGATAAACCGGCAGGGAAAAGGCCTCGCCAAAAAAGCCGCCCAGAGGCTCGGCTTCGGCGGTAATCATGGAAACGATTTCACCCTGGCTGGTTTTGCGAAAATGGGGCAAGGGAAAGCGCAGGACACGTTCAAATAAAATATAACGCATCCGGCGTAAAAGCCGTTCGGCCATAACGCCGGTATAAACGTTGATAAAATACTTGAACCCGCCATTTACGAACACCAGAGCGAGAAAGATGCCCGATAGCGCAAACAGATATTCGACCTGGTTAAGGTCAATGCCAAAAATGCCAAATGGTTCGCCTGCCCCGCCGATGGCCTGGTTGACGATCATTTTGGGCAGGTCGAGCGAATAATACAAAAACGGAAAAGACAGCACCGTCACGATCAAAAGCACGATCTGTTGAAAGCGGCTGTGGCGCCAGATATAGGCAAATACCGAATTCGGCATGCACGTTTCCCGTTATATTACGACGCCCGCCCGGCACATCCGGTCAGGTCAGGTCAAAGCTTTGCCCAGGTGCAACAAAGCCGCAAAAACCGTCGGCAACGGCATCGGGCTTTGTATAGGCCGTGTAATGATAAAGCCACATTTTGGCTTTGATGTCGTCGGGCAGCGTTTTTAACTGATCATAATGCGCGTGCACACCAGACCAACGCGGACCCAGTTCGCAATCCTGAAAAATCACATCGGCTTTGCGATAGCAGGCCATATGGGCATCGGGATCGAAAATCGCATCTGTTGTAATGAAAAAGCGTTTCGATTTTGTTGTGCCAAACAACGCAAATGACAGCATCTTTCCTTTTTCCGCGACAATATGGTCTACCGGCAGAATCTCCAGATTAACGTCATGCCAGTTAAAGCGGCCTGTTGGCTGCAAAGGTTTGACGTTAAAATAGGTATCAAGTGTGCTGTCACCATGATCGCTTACTTCCAGTCCGCCGCGCAGGCTGTGGTTCCAAAGCGGTTCGATCAGTTCTTCAACCATGTAAAGATCGACGCGGTGGTGATGGAAAATGAAGTAATTGCTCAGTGCCATCCATTCCAGGCCGCCAATATGGTCGGAATGCAAATGGCTGATATAGACGGCTTCAAAGTCCTTTGGCCATAAGCCAAGTCGATGCAGCGAGTGGCGCGCATCGGTGCCGCAATCTATTAACAGCCGTGCCATCTGGCCGGTTTCGGTATTTTTGGTTTCCAAAATCATATTGCTTTGGAAATTATCTGCGGCAGTACAGAATGCTGATCCTGCTCCCGCAAAAGTAAGCTTCATTCCCCAACTCCCCTTGCTTGGGGAAATCTTAGTCGAGGAAGCCTACCGGGAACCACCTTAATTTATTCAAATTTGTAACGATCCCGGTGTCAGGGGGGAATTTTGCCAAATTAAAACCAATTTTGCGGCCCTTTGAGGCAATATGCACGTCAGAGTATTGGGGGTTTTGCAATTTTTGGCGAAATTGTCCGGTAATTGCCACGGCGTTCGTTATAAGGTGGGCTGCAGGATCAAAACGTCGAAAAGGATTCGTTTCGTGCCATAACATGGCAATATGGGGGGCGGGTCGGTGGGAAAAAAAGGCCGACAGTGCAAAACTGTCAGCCCTTTAAATACAAATGAAAAGAGGGGATCAGTTAATACCCTGACGGCCCATTTCCAGAAACTTGTCGCGGCGGCGGGCTTTTAAAACACCCCCTTCAAGGCCGGACAGTTCGATCAATGCTTTTTCAATCGCATCGCCGACCTGCTTGCAGGCATTTTGGGGTTCGCGCTGTGCACCGCCCAAGGGTTCGGTGATGATATCGTCAATCACACCAAGCTGCTGCAAATCCTGTGCGGTCAGGCGTAATGCTTCGGCGGCGGTTTTGGCTTCGTCGCCCGAACGCCATAAAATTGATGCGCAGCCTTCTGGCGAAATAACCGAATAAATCGAATTTTCCAGCATCAACACGGTGTTGGCAATTGCCAGGGCAATGGCCCCACCCGACCCGCCTTCGCCGATGATAACCGAAACCAGGGGCACCTTGATGTCCAGGCAGGTTTCAATCGACCGGGCAATGGCTTCGGACTGGCCGCGGGCTTCGGCGTCGGCGCCGGGAAAGGCCCCGGCGGTATCGACCAGTGTAATTACCGGAATATTGAACCGTTCGGCCATGCGCATCAGGCGAATTGCCTTGCGATAGCCTTCGGGCTTGGCCATGCCGAAATTGTGTTTGACGCGCGACTCGGTATCGCGGCCTTTTTCATGGCCAATCACCATAACGCTGCGGCCACGCAACCGTGCCAGGCCGCCAATGATGGCTTCGTCTTCGCCATAAAGCCGGTCACCGGCCAGCGGTGTGAAACCGTCAAACAGGTTTTTGACGTAATCCACAAAATGCGGCCGGTCCGGATGACGGGCAACCTGGGTTTTCTGCCATGGTGTCAATCGACCATAGGTGCTTTGCAGCAATTTGGTCAGCTTGTCTTGCAGGCGCGCGACTTCGTCGGCAATGTTGACTTCATCGTCATTGCCGCTCAAATGGCGAAGTTCTTCGATCTTGCCTTCAAGTTCGGCGATCGGCTTCTCGAAATCCAGAAAGTTGTGCATCAGGACGTCAAATCCGGCTGGGAAACAATGGAGCGGAACATACGTGATCAGTCTGCCACGTCAAGGGTGGAGCAAAAAAAGGCGCGATAAATTCAATATTTGACCCTATCATCGGCCAAATTGCATGAATTTTGCCCAGATACTTTGCCAAATGGAAAGAATATGTCTACCAATTTACGTATCGAGCCGCTTCTGAATCCTGATATTGCGGTTTTTGACCGCCTGATTGTCATTCTGAAAGCGGCATTTGCCGCTCAGGATGGTATCGTGAACCCGCCCAGTTCGGTAACACGGGTGGATGTGGCCGAGTTGCAGTGGCGCTTTCAGCGCGATGCTGTGCTGGTTGCCCGCGATGGGCAAAATGAGAACGCCATTATTGCTCAGATATGGATCGAGACCACGCCCGAAGATGCCTATCTGTATAAAATGTCGGTTGATCCTGCGTATCATGGCAAGGGCATTGGCCGCGCCTTGATGGATGCCGCCTGTGATTATGTTGTTCAAAAAGGGGCTGTGTCCCGGCTTCGTCTGAATGTGCGCCAGGAACTGACAGGGAATGTTGCGTTTTTTCAGCGCTGCGGGTTTGTAACAACGGGTGAAGGGGTGCATTCCGGTTTCACCGAGCCGACCTATTGGATCATGACGCGCGACATCGCCGATCAGGAAACGCGTTCGATCGCCTGATTTAGGGGCGTTTTTTGTGAAGACAATGGCGGTTCTGTTGGCGATTTGTCATGAGCTTCAACGGGGCGCGCATAATAGGGCACATGCGCCTCGCCCCAATCTTTAAGGGCCAGAATAATCGGGCGCAGGGTTTCGCCCTTTGGGTTCAGGCTGTATTCAACGCGGGGGGGAACTTCGGCATAGACCTTGCGATTGATCAGGCCGTCCTGTTCAAGCTCGCGTAATTGCCGGGTCAACATGCGCTGGGTGACGCCCGGCATAAGACGACCCAGTTGGTTGAAACGTTTGGTGCCGTCGAGCAGATGGTACAGCACAACACCTTTCCACTTTCCGCCAATAACGCTTAGCGTGGCTTCCACCGGGCAACCGGGGCTGCGATTTGGCGGGCAATCAAAATTTTGCATTCATCCTCCGAAACCGGCAGAAAATCCCATTAGTATACAAAATGTTACTACTGGCCAAAACTGTGCGTACTTATCAGTTGGGCAATTATGCGTTAGCATTCCGGCATTCGCAAATCAAACCTCGGCAAGGAGGAACGATCATGAAAGCCATTGGATTAAAAATTGCCCGCGCGGTAACGGATGCCAACCTGTTTGAACAGGCTGACATTGCCACGCCAACCCCGACGGGGCACGATATTCTGGTCCGTATCAAGGGGGTTGCCGTTAACCCGGTTGATTTCAAGGTGCGCAAAGGCAAGGCCGACGACGGTAATTTTAAGGTGCTGGGCTGGGATGCGGCTGGTGTGGTCGAAGCGGTTGGCGAACATGTGACCCTGTTTAAGGCAGGCGACGACGTTTGGTATGCGGGCGATGTTACGCGGCCTGGCTCGAACAGTGAATTGCAGTTGGTTGACGAACGGATCGTGGCACAAAAACCCAAAAGCCTGGATTTTGCCACCGCAGCGGCGTTTCCGTTAACCGCAATCACGGCATGGGAAGCCATGTTTGACCGCATGAATATTGATCGCACCGATATTGCGGGCAACAAAGGCAAAAGCATTTTGATCATAAACGGGGCCGGCGGTGTTGGCTCCATTGCCATTCAATTGGCCAAAAGTGCCGGTTTGCAGGTGGTTGCCACGGCATCGCGCCCGGAAACCATTTCGTGGGTCAGCAAAATGGGGGCGGATCACGTGATCAACCACCATAACCCGCTAAAGGAACAGCTTGAAGGGGCCGGTTTTGCCACGGTTGACTATATTCTTTGCACATCGGAAACCGACGCATACTGGGATGTGATGTGCGACCTGATCGCCCCGCAAGGACGGATTGCCTCGATTACCGAGGCAATGAACAACCATAATGTGGATTTGCTAAAAGCAAAATCAGCCAGCTTTTCCTACGAATTTATGTTTACCCGGTCCATGTTCCAGACCCCCGACATGATCGAACAACATAAATTGCTAAGCGAAATCGCGAAGATGGTTGATGCAGGCAAACTTCAGGTAACAGCAACCGAAAATTACGGCGGCCTTACCCCCGAAAGCCTGCGCAAGGCGCATGAATTCCTCGAATCGGGCAAGGCGATTGGCAAAATCACCTTCGTGGGCCTTGGTGCTTAACACCGCAGGAATCAGGGTGTGACAGACAGGCCCTGGTCATCTGAAACGGGATGCCGAACCGGTTGAAAATGGCCGGTTCGGCATTTTTTATGGTGCTGTTGCGGGCGGGCGAAGCAGCGCATAAATTCTTTCGCGGAGCCAGCGATGCAACGGATGTGTTGTGGTGCGGTCATGCCAGACCAGGGCCATGTCAAAGCCATGCACTGGCAAGGGGGGTGTCAGGATTTGCAGGCGGCCGCTGCGGTTATGCGCGACGCGGCTGGGGACAAGGGCGATCATGTCGCTATGTGCGACAATTTCGGGCACCACAAGAAACCCCGGTGCGGACAGTGCCACCCGGCGTTCATAGCCCAGTATTTTAAGACTATCATCCGCCGGTCCGTGGAACCCGCCGCCCTCAGGTGAAACGATGACGTGGTCGAGGGCGCAAAAGGTTTCCAGATCAAGGCTTCCGGGAATGGAAGGATGATCGGGGCGGGCAATGGCGACATAATTTTCCTGATAGAGTTTGCGCATATGCAAGGTTTCAGGTGCTGTTTCCGGTGTGGTTAGCGCCAGGTTGATGTCGCCGCGCACCATTTGGGCCTCAAGCCGGGATGTATCAATTGTGCGCCAGGCAATGCAAATACCCGGTGCTTCTGTCCGCATGATTTGGGCAAGCGGTATCAAAACCGAATATTGGACATAGTCGCTGGCGGCGATGGCGATTGTCGCCTTGATCTTTGTCGGGTCAAACGGGCTGGTTTCTGCGATGACGCGGCGCACCGCCTCGATGGCGTCGTGCAGCGGGGCCTGAAGGTCCAACGCGCGTTCGGTCGGGATCATGCCGCGTTGGGATGGCAATAAAAGCGGGTCGCCCAGCAGGTCGCGCAGGCGTGTTAATCGGGCCGAAATCGCGGGTTGGCTCAGGTTCAGGCGACGGGCCGCGTGCGTGACATTGCGTTCGGCCAGCAAGGTGTCGAGGGTGACCAGCAAATTGAGATCAAGCTGTTCGATATCCATTTGATTTATACCAGACCATAAAAGCTTTGATTTCAACGATAGCAGGGTGATGGGGAATGATCACGTATCAAAGGTGATTATTCAAAAAGGACGGAATTATGCGTAATATTCTGATCGTTCATGCCCATCCCGAACCCCGGTCGTTGACCAGTGCGCTAAAGGATCTGGCCGTTGCGACATTGCGCCAGCAAGGCCATGACGTGCTGGTGTCGGATTTATATGCGATGGGGTGGAAGGCGGTTGCCGACGAGGGGGATTTTACCGACATCATTGCCCCGGAGCGGTTAAGTTACGTCGCTGAATCGCGCCATGCTTTTGCATCCAAAACCCAAAGCCCGGACATCGACGCCGAACAGAAAAAGCTTTTATGGGCTGATGCTGTTTTGTTCAGTTTTCCGCTGTGGTGGTTTGGGATGCCCGCCATTTTAAAGGGGTGGTTTGACCGGGTTTTTGCCTTTGGCTTTGCCTATGGTGTTGGCAAACACGGGGGTGAACGCTGGGGTGACCGCTATGGCGAAGGGGTTTTGGCCGGGCGTCGTGCCATGATCATTGTGCCGATTGGCGGGCGTTCACCCCATTATAGCGACCGGGGGGTGAATGGCAGCCTGGATGATGTTTTATGGCCTATCGCGCATGGCACCCTGTTTTATCCCGGGTTTGATGTGTTGCCAGCCTTTTCCGTCTATCAAAGTGATCGGATGGATGAGGCGGGGTGGCAACAGGTAAGCAAGGATTTTTGCGACCGTTTGAAAAATCTGTTCACCACAGCGCCCATTCCCTTTCGCACCCAGAATGGCGGGCATTATGATGCCAGTCAGCGACTTAAACCTGGCCTTGGAACAGGCGAAGGTGGCACGCGCATTCATCTGGTGCAACCGGGCGACCCGGTTGAAACGGTTTTTGGCCCGGCGCAGCGTGCGGGCAGCTAATATTCAGGTGTCATCAATATCTGCCAGCAAGTACAGGGCCGTGTTGACTGGGTTTGATCAATGCGGCCCTGTATGTTTTTCGGGCGTTTATTTGCTGTCCTTGGCGGCAATAACGTTGGCTTGATGCACCATAACCTCGGCCTGTTTGATCGATGCAATGTCGATCAGGCGGCCATCAAGGGCCACGGCACCCGCGCCTTCATTCTGGGCTTTTTCCATTGCCTCAAGTATGCGTTTGGCCTTGGTGACCTCGGCCTCCGAGGGGGAATAAACCTCGTTGGCAAGGGTGATCTGGCTGGGGTGAATGGCCCATTTCCCTTCGCATCCCAGTACCATCGCCCGTGCGGCCTGGGCGCGATAGCCATCGGGGTCGGAAAAATCGCCAAACGGGCCGTCAATCGGGCGCAGGCCATTGGCGCGCGCCGCCACCACCATGCGGGCAATGGCATAATGCCACATATCGCCCCAGTGATAATCGCGCGGGGCGTCGCCGTCCTTGTCGGTTAAAACGCCGTAATGCGGGTTGGGGCCGCCAATACCGGTGGTCATGGCCTTGGTCGATGCGGCATAATCGGCAACCCCGAAATGCAGGCTTTCATTGCGTTTGGAGGCAGCGGCAATTTCATGAATGTTTTGCATACCAAGGGCTGTTTCAATGATCAGCTCAAATCCGATGCGTTTTTTGCGCCCCTTGGCGGCTTCGATCTGGGTTGCCAGCATATCCAGGGCATAGACATCGGACGCCGTGCCAACCTTGGGGATCATGATCAGATCCAGCCGGTCGCCGGCCTGTTCCAGAACATCAACAACATCGCGATACATATAATGTGTATCCAGCCCGTTGATGCGGACCGATAAAACCTTGTCGCCCCAGTCAATGTCATTGATGGCGCTAATGATGTTTGTGCGGGCCTGTTCCTTGTCGCGCGGGGCAACGGCATCTTCCAGATCCAGAAAAATGGCATCGGCCTTTGATTTGGCGGCCTTTTCAAAAAGTTCGATGCGGCTGCCTGGCACGGCCAGTTCGGATCGGTTCAGGCGCGCCGGTGCCGGGGTCGGGGTGGTGAAACTCATGTCGTTCTCCTTGCTGTCATTGCGCAAAGCGGCGGGATGCCGCAAACGGGGCAATGACGTCAAACCTGTACCGGGGCCTGCCTTGGCAGATATTGCGGTCTTTGTTTTTTGGTGCCGCAATGATTTTGCCCATGTTAGCAAAACTTGTTGTGCTGCGTCCAATTCGACGATGGTTGGAGATGCGTTTCTGCCGACACAACACACGTTTATTGGCGCGCGCGATACGTGCCTTTGTGCGGTGAACGAAGCTTTGGCAGGCAGGGGTTGGTCTGTTTCGGCGGTGTTTTCAGGTCATTGTCTTAAATTCAAACTATTATAGGGATTCTTCAGAGTTTCTCTTTATATTGGCGAACAAATTTCAGAGAATCGATCCAACAGGCCGGGGGGCTGATGCGTCGCGCCTTTTTTACCTGCCTTTCTATAGGGTTTCTGCCGCTTTTGATTCTAGCGTCGGCCTTGGCACTGGTATTTGCCGACCAGGCGGCGATTCTGCCTGGTGATTTTATGGGCTTCCTGCAATATCGCCCGTTTTTTGTGGCATTCCTGGGCGTGGTTCTGGGCTGCTGGTTTAACCGCAGCCGGGCTGTGTTTGCGATGCTGGTTTTGTCTTTTTGTTACTGGTTCTTTTTCGGTGCGGCAGAATTCCTTCGGCCACAGGGAGACAGATTTCTCCAACTGGCATCGCTTTATATTATACCGCTGAACATGCTGTTGTTTGCTTTTATGTCGGAACGCGGCGTGTTTCGAAAGCGGGGCATTGCCCGGATTTTGTTTCTGGCGGTTCAGTTGTTTGCCCTGATGCTGCTTGCCGTTCGACCCGATGTCGCATCTGCGCTGTCCAAGGTGCTGGATGTCCAGTTTATTGAACTGGCCGGTTTTGCCAATGCCGTGCCCCAGGCGGCAATTATCCTTTTCGCACTGGTGTTTTTGGTGTTGCTGGCAAGGGGGCGGCCGCTTGAATTTGCCTTTGCCTGTACATTACCCGCGGTCCTGGTGGCGACATTGGCCGGGGCCAAATACATTCCGTTCGGATATTTGGCGGCGACGGGCATCATTTTGCTGGCGTTGGTGCAGGAAGCCTGGCGCATGGCATTTGTCGATGATTTGACCGGTTTGTCCGGGCGGCGCGCACTTGTTCATGCCTTGGCCGAACTTGGCGGGAAATATAGCGTTGCCATGCTCGATATCGATCATTTCAAGAAACTGAATGATGTCCATGGGCATGATGCCGGGGATTTTGTTTTGCGCAAGATTGCCCGCGAACTGGCCCATATTGGTCATGGCGGCAAGGCGTTTCGCTATGGCGGGGAAGAATTTGCCATTGTGTTTTCCGGGCGCGATGTTGCCTGGGCATATGACGTGCTGGACCATTTGCGTGACCAGATTGCCGCCACGCGCTTTACCTTGCCAGGCAAAAAGCTGGCAGTTGGAATAACTGTATCGGTTGGTATCAGCGAAAAAGATGGTCGGCCTTGCGATGCCTGGGATGTTCTTAAAGAAGCAGATGAGAAGCTTTATCTTGCCAAGAATGCCGGGCGTAACAGGGTGGTTGTGTAGCGGCAGGCAAAATCAGATTTCCCGGAATTTGAACAGCAGACGCAGGGAACCTGCCGTATTGGCGAGCGTCGCCAGGCAGGCGGCAGCACGATCAGCCGGAATGGAAACGGCAAATTGTGTGCTGTAAACACGCGAATCGTTTTCTTGGGTCGCACTTGCGGCCAGTTGCACGATGTTGGCGTTAAATTCGATAAATATTTCCGATAATCGTGCAATCAGGCCGGGCTGGTCGATGCCGGTACATTCGATCATGTGGGTTGCCCCCGGTGCGTCGGCTGCAGGCAACACTGGATAGATCGCCTCTACCGTGACTTCGGGCTGTTCCATACTTAATTCACACAGCGCGACCTCGCATTCCGTGATCGGGCAGGTGTCGGGCAATTCGCATTCTGTGGTGAAGGTGGCGCGCCCCTGATCAAGGGCAAAGCCGGTCGGGCCAAGGTTGACGCCAATATCAAACAGGCGCCCGGTAATATCAGACACCAGCCCCACCCGGTCACGACAGGAAATGGTAATGCGGGTATTGGCGTTCATAATGGTCTCCGTTGTTTTCCGGCAAGGTAACCGGCGTACTGGCAATGCGGGTCACACTTTATAATATAGAGTGTGCAACATTTAACACAGCTTTGTCCTGATGATCCATCCAACTGTGTCGGGTTGGGGTATTGGTCGCGCGACAAGGCAGGATGGCGGCTGGTGATGGTGGCAGGCGGGAAAAAACAAAGGCTCGACGCGTTAACGTCGAGCCTTTCAATGGTGCGCCCAGAAGGATTCGAACCTCCGGCCTTCTGATTCGTAGTCAGATGCTCTATCCAGCTGAGCTATGGGCGCATCGTCTTTGTTTCCGGCGGCTTGCGAAGTGTGCTCCCCGTCGGCGGAGCGGAACTTATGAAAACGCGCTGATCTTTGCAAGCGGTAATTTTCAAAAAACTGTATTTTTTTGAAAAGGCCGTAAAAAAGCATCGTCAAAGCCCGTCAAACACCGCTGTTTTCCGCCATGTTGTCGATTATCGCTATCTTACGGGAAAAAAGGGGGAAATGCGTCTTGTTCCGTAGGGAACCCTCTATTAAGATGCTTTTCAATCCCAGGGGAGCAGGGGCTTGTTTCTTCTATAAAAAAGCAGGCTCCGGGAGATTCGCTTATTCCTATTAGGTAATTGATCGAAATGGCCGTTCGCAAAACCTACCTCGCCGTTTTCGGCGTCGCCCTGCTGTTAGGCGGGTGTTCAAATTCTACCGATGCCATGTGGCCGGCGCTCAGTGGGGAGGATGCCGGAAATTCGGCGCGTCAGTCTTCCGCCAGTATGGGGGCCGCGCAAACGGACATTGGGACAGGGGCCGGACAGGCCGATGTCATGCGCAGCACGCAGCCGTTAACCGGTATGTCTACGACAGGGACTTTTGTCGGGACCAAGGTTGAAAGCATGCGTCAGGAATTGAACCGCCTGAAATCGGCGCTTAATTCTCATAATAACGAGCTGCAAACGTTGCGTGCCCAGACAGTAAGCCATTCACAGGCTTATCATGGCACTGTTGCCGCGATTAATGCGCGCCTTCAGGTGGGGACCACGCCAGGTAACCCTGTGCTGGTCAATCAGTGGAACCAGGCGCAACTGGAACTTGACCGGGTGAATGGCGATATCGCATCGCTTAATTCACTGGCCAACGATGTTGCAGCTGATTCGACATTGTCGACCTTCCTGCTCGAATCGGTGCGTTCGGCATATCAGGTGTCGGGTGCGGTTGACGAAGACCACCGTCAGTTGGCAATGCTGGAAGACGAAACCAGCCGGACCTCGGTTTTGATCGACCGGTTGTTAAGTGAAATCAGCGAAGACCTGTCACGTCAGACCAATTATATCGCCGGGGAACGTTCCAATCTGAACGCTTTGTCGCTTGCGGTTAAAAATGGCGAGATTTTTGGCGCATCGCTGGCAACAAAGTCAGCACCGGCACAACCGATCGCCAGCAACCGTACGATGCCCGACGCGGCTGATCGTCCGTTGGTTGTTATCCGGTTTGACAGTGCCAGCGTGAAATATGAACAGGCCCTGTACAACGCTGTTAATCGTGCGCTGGAACGTCGTCCGGATGCGACCTTTGATATTGTTGCTGTCACGCCGAACCGCGGCACACCGGCACAGGTTGCATTGAACAGCAGCAAGGCGAAACGCGATGCGCAAAGTGTTGTGCGGTCGCTGACCGATATGGGCATGCCCAATTCGCGCGTGCGCCTGTCAGACTCGACCAGTTCTTTGGTGTCTGCAAACGAAGTTCACGTCTTCGTTCGCTAATCAGTTTCGATCCTGATCAGTTGAACGGCCAAACAGGGTGCCTCCTTTTCAGGGGGTGCCCTTTTTCCTGTTGTGCAAACGGGCTGTTTACGAAACGATCTACGCAATGGCGGCGATGTCCCCTAATTTGGCCGGGTGTCATTGGGGAATGAATGTGACAGGTTTTGTCAGATCAGTTTGTTCGGATCGTAATTTTCGAGGTGATCATGGTCGATGTGGTGAATTTGCGTCAGCATCGCAAACGCAAGGCACGCGATGAAAAATCCAGAAAGGCGGAGGTCAACCGGGCTGCGTATGGCCGCACCCGTTCCGAACGTGATGAAACCCGTGCGCAACAGGATATGGCCGCCAAAAAAATTGACGGTCATTTGCGCCAGACTGACGACGCACCGCAGGATGGGGCACCGAACCTTTCGCCAACAGGTCTTAAAACGCTGGATGATGCAACCGGTGATGAGGAATGTGCTGATCAAGAAGGCCGCGCCACCAAAACCCGCGATGATGCGGCGCGTTCATCCCGTGTTATTCGGATGGACACATGGCGCGGCAAAAAGCATCCTGAGGATAAATCGTAAATTTAAAGCATGTTTCCTTTAATATGACCGATTTTGCCAGCTCAGTCTGCCGCCTGGTAAGGAGAAGTCCGCAGGGCGTAATGGGTTTACGGACAAGGATTTCGACGCGGCCAGGCGGCAGACTGCGCTGACCCGCAGGGTTTGATTTTGGCGGTGTTTGGCGGCGTTACACCGCTCACCCGATGCGCCGCATCGCGCTGCGCGCTGTGCCTTGCCAAACGACACGCCAAAAACAAACAAAATGGGTCATATTAAAGGAAACATGCTTTAGAATATGGCGGAAATGGACATGCCTGCTTTGTTGGCAGGCTTGATATGTCTGTTGCGACTCGGCTTTGGCGATGGGAGCAATGAAAGCTGTGCTGGACGGCAACGGGTGATTTGGCGGCGACGATGGCTGCGCGCGAAAATGGCCTTAAAAAATGCGGGCCGTATTTTATTGCAGGGATGGACGGGGAAGCCCCATTTGACCCGGTTCGGTCCGCCCGTGCCGTTCCTTACCCGCCTTTGAAGACGTTTCGGCGCACTGTAACATTTCGTCACAGCTGCGCATCGTGCGGATAGGCACAATCGGTACAGGTTCGTTTGCAACATTTCGGTTGATATTGCAATTCGGGGCGGTGTCGGGTGACACCTTATGTCAAATAGCGGTCTGTCAAATAGCTGTTTTTGGTGCCGAAAATCAGTTTTTCATAGTCAGTTTAGGAGCGTTTCCTTTTCGCGTTTGTCCTGGTCAAGGGCTTCGTCCCACCCCATCAACCAGTCTTCATGTTCGCGGCAATCGGCGGGATAGGGGTTTTCGGTCAGGCGGTGGGCACCAAGGCCTGCGGAAAACCCATGCCCATAAGCAGGGTTAATGCGGGGTCGAGCGGGTATGACCGGGGCGTTATCAGTGTAAATCCTGTTGCGAAATGCAGGCAGGGAGCACAAAACCCCGTCGTCAATGCCCAATGGATAAGTGATTAGCATGGCTTTGCCCAGTGATGTGATGGACATGGTGCCGTTATCGGCAATGCGGATCAGGCCGGCCATTTTAAGGTGGGATGCCGCATATTCAATGCGGTCGCGCAGGGCCGCGGTATCTTGCAGAATAATTTGCGTGCCGTCATCGTCGCAGCAAAACAGGGACAGAACTTTTTCCCTAAGAGCATCCGGACCTAATCCGACCGATGCTGACCGCAAGATTGTCAACATCAGGGCGGGATCGCCGGGAATGTAATCTGTTGTGGTCGTCATTATGGGCCTCCGTCTTTGGCGAAACGAATTCCCTCCCCAGTGCAACCTTCATTGTTTGCGGTATGAATACCGGGCTGCTTTATTATAAGTATAGTTTGCAGATATGTTTCAAACTTGTGAAGACAAGAGTGCGCCCCGGTAGAATTTTTTTGATTTTAATCGGATATCGGGATTGTAATTGTGCCCGAATGATAAAGAGCACGAGAATTTTGTTAAAAAACACACGTTTGGCGAGAACAAGTTTCTGGCTTAAAACACAACCTGGTCGGTGCGAACCTATATTCACGATGTCAGATCGCGGTGCCAATATGTTTGTTGGCAGGATTCAGCAGCGAAAACGGCACACAGACCATTTTGGCAAACGGCAACATTTTGGCGTTTTTCGAATAAAAAAGACCAAAGTCGCAAGTTTGACTGTTTTAAAGCACTTTTCCTTTAAT
>NZ_CAXBJJ010000005.1:0-360063 GCF_963976115.1 uncultured Thalassospira sp. | reverse complement strand
GATACAGACCATCGCATCCAGAGGAATAAAACCTCAAACCCGACAGACTGCTAGGGCGAGCGGGCAAAGAACCGTGAAGCTCTTGTGACCAAGGGGAAGCGTCGTAGATCCGGCGGTCGTGCAGTGAAGGAATGCGTTCTTACCTGGGGAGATCTCGCCTTATGCCTGAAAGGGCGACGGCGTCGAGCCGGAGCGAGAAGTCAGCAGAGGCCGTAGTAGTCGCAAGACGAAGGGCCGAACGAAGAGGAGTGTTTGATCGCCATGACGATGCGATGCGCACCGCGTCAGATGCCTGCGCGAGCAGGGCGGCCCCGCGTAGGGCGAGGTGAAGCCTCGTCTGATCGGGACAGCGACGAAGCGCGTCACCCGCGTCACGGGACGGTAAACACAGGGCCGGGGCTGCTTGAGGCAGTTCTGGCGCGCGAGAACCTGCAAGCGGCATGGAAGCGGGTGAAGGCCAACAAGGGCGCGGCAGGCGTTGACGGTCTTTCGATTGAAGAGACCGCGGTCCATCTGCGCAACGCGTGGCCGCTCATCCGCGATCAAGTGCTTGCGGGGAGGTACCGGCCCCGACCGGTACGACGGGTGACGATCCCGAAACCGGATGGAGGGGAGCGCGAGCTTGGCATCCCGACGGTGACGGATCGTCTGATCCAGCAAGCCCTGCTCCAGGTGTTGCAACCGCTGCTTGATCCCACCTTCAGCAAACACAGCTATGGCTTCCGTCCGGGCCGCAGCGCACATGGGGCCGTCCTTGCGGCGCAATCCTGTGTGCAATCGGGTCGGCGGATCGTGGTCGATGTTGATCTGGAAAAGTTCTTCGACCGGGTCAACCATGACATCCTGATCGACCGCGTTGAGAAACGGATAGGGGATGCCGGAGTGATCCGGCTGATCCGCGCTTATCTGAACAGCGGCATCATGGACCATGGCGTGGTGCAGGAACGGGCAATGGGGACGCCGCAAGGCGGTCCATTGTCTCCGCTTCTGGCCAATGTGATGCTCGATGAAGTGGACAAGGCGCTGGAACGCCGGGGGCACTGCTTCGTACGTTATGCGGATGACTGCAACATCTATGTTCGCAGCCGCAGAGCGGGCGGGCGGGTCATGGCGTTGCTGCGGCGGCTTTATGGCAGGCTCAGGCTCAAGGTCAACGAGACCAGGAGCGCGGTCGCCAGCGTCTTTGGCCGCAAGTTCCTGGGCTACAGCTTTTGGGTAGCTCCGGGCGGCGTGATCAAGCGCAAGGTCGCCGACAAACCCATGGCGGCGGTCAAGCGACGTATCCGGCAACTGACCCGCCGTTCGGGCGGGCGCAGCATGGTGCAAGTCGTGGATCGGCTGCGTTCCTGTGTTCTGGGATGGAAGGGCTACTACCGGCTGGCGCAAACACCACGGGTCTTTAAAGGTCTGGAGGAATGGATGCGTCACCGGGTAAGGGCAATCCAGCTCAAGCACTGGAAACGTGGCAAGACCATCTATCGGGAGCTGTGCAGGCTCGGAGCCAATACCGGGACCGCACGGCAAGTGGCGGCCAATAGCCGTCGCTGGTGGCGCAACAGCGCCATGCTGCTCAACAGCGTCCTCTCCCTGAAATGGATGGACACGCTGGGAATACCCCGTCTCGCCTGACCTCAACTCTTCGAACCGCCCGGTGCGGACCCGCTTGCCGGGTGGTGTGGCAGGGGCGCGATCCTTCTGGATCGCCCCCTATGCCGATTTTCTGAAAATGCAGTCAGTATCAATTACCGCTGCGTATCTCATCCAGCGTCTTTACCGGTGTTAACGCCTGCGGGTCCACCTGGACCTCGATAATCGCGGGTTTGTTGGCCGCCATTGCACGTTCCAGGGCGGGGCCGAAATCTTCGGTTTTGGTCACGGTTTCGCCGTGGCCGCCAAAGACGCGGGCGTAACCGGCGAAATCGGGATTGTGCAGTTCGGTACCTGACACACGGGCCGGATAATTGCGTTCCTGGTGCATGCGAATGGTGCCAAACATGCCGTTATTCACCACCACCACAATGATATTGGCACCATATTGAACGGCAGTGGCAAATTCCTGCCCGTGCATTAAAAAGCAGCCATCACCGGCCAGGCAAACCACCGGGCGCTCCGGGTGGTGCAGTTTGGCCGATACCGATGCCGGCAGGCCATAGCCCATCGAACCCGATGTTGGCGCAAGCTCGGTGCGATAGGTTTCATAACGATAAAACCGGTGCAAAAACGCGGCATAATTGCCAGCCCCATTGGTCAGAATGGCATTATCAGGCAGAGTGTCGCGCAGATGGCCAATCACATGGGCCATTTTCACATCGCCTGGCGTATCGAGCGGGGTTGAGAACGCCAGATAGGCGTCATGGGCCTGTTTGATCTGCTCTGCACGTGCGCTGCCATCCACCGGGTTCATATCGGCTATGGCACGAATGAACGAACGCTGCGAGGCATTAATGGCGATGTCGGGGCGGTAAACGCGGCCTAGTTCGTCCGGCCCCGGGTAAACATGGATCAGACGCTGTTTGGGGCAGGGAATGTCAAGCAGGCTATAGCCACTGCTGGTCATCTCCCCCATGCGTGAGCCGACAAGGATCACGAGATCGGAATCGCGGATAAATGCCGCCAGCTTGGGATTAATGCCAATGCCGACATCGCCAATAAAATTGGGGTGGCTGTTGGGCATATAATCCTGACAGCGAAACGAGGTGGCAATGGCAACATTGTTGGCTGTTGCAAAGCGGATCAAATCCTGGCTGGTCCGGGCAGTCCAGCCGCCGCCACCCACAATCATGACCGGCTGGCGGGCATTTTCCAGCTCCGTCCGGAAAACGGTCACGTCTTCGGCGGCCGTGCGGGCCTCAATTTCGACATAGGGTTTGCCGTCGGCAACCACGGCACTGGATGACAGCATATCCTCGGGCAGGGCCAGCACAACCGGGCCGGGGCGGCCCGATGTGGCAATGTGATAGGCGTGGCTGATATATTCGGGAATGCGTTCGATGCTGTCGATCTGGGCAACCCATTTGCACAGCGGTTCGAACATCTTGCGATAATCGACTTCCTGAAATGCTTCGCGGTCCACCATGTCGCGGCCGATCTGGCCGACCAGCAGGATCATCGGGGTTGAATCCTGATGGGCAACATGGACACCGGCCGATGCATTGGTCGCACCGGGGCCGCGCGTTACCATGCAAATGCCGGGTTTTCCGGTGAGTTTGCCATAGGCCTCGGCCATGATGGCAGCACCGCCTTCCTGGCGGCAAATAACCGGGGTGATTTCCGGGTGGTCGACCATGCCATCGAGCACGGCAAGAAAGCTTTCACCGGGCACAAGAAAGGCGCGTTCGCAGCCATGAATTTCCAGCTGGTCGACAAGAATGCGCCCGCCGTGGCGCAGACCGGGTGTTGGGGACATGTTCTTCCTCTTTGGTGGCTTGGTGGTGGCGCGTTATAGGCATTTTGTTTTTTCACCCTGAATATCACCATGCCCGATTAGCAAGGTAAAGGGCTGATCGTTGTGAAAGGCTTCGCAATGACTATCTTGTAATGTCGGCAATATCGGCTCGTTCCATCAGCCGCCCGGCGGCATTTTCAAAATGCTGGCGCACGGCCCCTTCGGCGGCGGTTCGGTCCTGTGCCCGGATCGCTTCATAGACCTTTTTATGTTCGCCCATCACACCTTGCCCCCCTTCGGCAATCATCACGTTTTTGATCGCAACCGTGCGCAAATTGGCATCAATCCGGCCATCAAGCATGGTGAGGAAATCGTAAAAATAACTGTTGCCGCTGGCCTTGGCGATGGCCCGGTAAAAACGGCGTTCGGCATCATAACGATGTTCGGCGGTTTCAAAGTCTGTCTGCCCCGTGATTGCCGCCTGCTCCATCAATTGAAGCTGTTGATAGATCAGGGTCAGGTCCTGCTCGCTGCGGGCCTCGGCGGCAAGGGCCGCGGCCCCGGCTTCGTTGCTGGTGCGCAATTGCAGGATCTGGATCAGTTCCTTGCGTTTGGCAAAGCAATCGGCACTGATGCGAAAAACGCTGCGCGCCCCCGGGTCCGAGACAAAAGCCCCCACCCCCTGTTTGGACTGGATCATACCATCGCTTTTTAACTGCGATACGGCTTCGCGCACCACGGTTCGCGCAACCCCATAATTGAACGCAAGTTCCTGTTCGGTTGGCAATTTGTCGCCGGGTTGCAAAATGCCGTCGCTGATCTGCCCGGTCAGCTTGGCGGCAATTTCGTCGGGCAATCGCCGGGGACGGACAATTTTTTCGTAGCGGTTTGGTTCTGATTTTTGCATCGGGTTTCCTGGTATTCTTTTTTAAGACGCACGTGATAACGGCTTCAACCGGCGCGCGACTGGCAGCGTCAATTTGTTGCATAAGGGTGTTGCTGTGTCAGCATTAAATAATGTTGTCTGACAATAATACTTATTGTAGGAAGGGAGGATCAAGGGAGGGTGCTTTTCATAATTGTTTGGCAAAAGCATTCCATGTGACATCGCATTCAGGGAATAAACCATCATGCTTTACGACGTTCGCACATATACCTGCTATCCTGGTACGCTTAAAAAGCAGCTTGCCCTGTATGGCGCGTTTGGCTTTCCGGTGCAAAGCCGCCATTTGGGCCAGCCTCATGCCTATATGGTAACCGAAACCGGCCCGGTAAATTCCTATGTTCATATCTGGGCCTATGACAGTGCGGCGGACCGTGACGAAAAGCGCAAATCGCTTCAGGCCGATCCGGAATGGCAGGCTTATTTGAAAAAAAGTGCCGAAGCCGGCCATCTGGTGAACCAGGAAAATAAATTGATGACCCCGGCCCCGTTCTGGACGCCGCCTGCGCGTTAAAGGAAATATGCTTTAAAACCAGCCATTTATCGGATGCTCATGATTTAAGCCTTCATGCCTTTATTCGGGCATGGGGGCTTTATTACAGGGCTTTGGTATCGTCGATTATGCGCGAGCGTTAGTGCAAAAACATTGCGGTGATCAACGCGGCGGGTTATTCGCCAGGCAAAATCAGCAAAATTGCCAGCAAAGGAATCACCACAATCGACATCAGGGTTGCGACCAGCATGGTGGTGGCGGTGCGTTCGCGCGCGGTGTCATAGGAGGCCGCCATCAGAACCGCGTTAACCCCGGGCGGCAATGCAGCAATCATGATCGCGGGCCCGATAATTTTGGCAGGCATGTGCAAAGCCAGCCCGATTGTGAAAACCAGGGCTGGCAGCAGGCATACCTTGGCAGTTGCCCCAATGATGCTGGTGGTCATATTGCCGCGCAGTTTTTGGCCATAAATTCCCGCTCCGATCAGCATCAGGGCAATGGGCGGCATTGCCTGTTTTAGCATGGCGAAGAACGTATTGACGACAACCGGCATTCTGATGTCGAACGAGGCCACCATAATGGCGCATAAAATGGCGATGATGATGGGGTTACAGATCTGGGCGCGCAGCGTATTGGCCAGAACCGCACCGGGGTTGCCGGTTTTGTTGCGGCTCCATTCCATCAACAAAATGGTCGGGGTCAGCAGGCTTAGTGCGTGAATACATAAAATGGTTGCAAGAACCAGAAGCCCGTCATGGCCATAGAGAATATCGATGATCGGAATCCCCAGCATGCCGATATTGGAAAAAATCGCACCAAAGGTCAGGACAATGCCTTCGGCACGGTTGTTTTTTTGCCATCGCGTCAGCACGATAAAGACAATCAGGGCCGCGACAATAACCGCCCCGTAATAACAGATCCAAATATTGAGATTAAAAAGTTCAGATACCCGGTTGGCCGAAATGGTTTGAAATAGGGTCGCCGGGATCAGGGCCCAGAAAGTCATTTTTGTGAGGCCCTGAATGGCGGAAGCCCCGATCAATCCGCGCCACGCCAGGACAAAACCGGCCCCGACCAGCAGAAAAATCGGCCCTAACTGGTCAATCAGCAGCGAAATCATGCCCTGTACCCTTGGATCTGTCCGGCAAGGCTGTGGATCCAGAATTACCGGTCGTGTCTGAGAAAAAAGATGGTCCCTGACGGGGTGAGACATCAGGGACGCATATTTACGAGAAGCGCACTATATTCGTTACCGGTATACAGTATCAGGTTTTTTTGGCGTTGGGTGGGGTGCGAATGACCATGAAGTAGAAAAACACCGCCGTTAAGGCCAGGAAAAACAGGCTGTCGGGGCTGGTGATGAAGGTTAGCGGGTTGCCATCATTAAGCGAAAGAGAGCGTCGCAAATACTGTTCCAGATCCGGGCCGAGGATAAAGCCCAAAAGCAAGGTGACGGTCGGGTATTTTTGCTGGCGCAGGAAAAAGGCCAGCACGCCAAATACCAGTGCCAGCATCATCTGGAAGGGGGAATAGGTGGCAACGTAACTGCCAACCAGAGCCACAACGGCGATGCAGGAATAAAGCACGGCCTTGCGGATCGAGACGATTTTAACGAAATACGGCCCCAGCAAATAAAGCGTGAGCGGGATCAGGATCAAGGCACTGACCAGAAGGGAGGCAAACATCGGTGCGATCAGATCGATTTGGGTATCGAGCAAGCGCGGGCCGGGTTGCAGACCGTTAATGATCAGAACGCCTAAAACAATGGCCGTGGTTGGATCACCAGGGATACCAAACATCAGCATTGGCACAAATGCCCCGCCGCACATGGAATTGTTGGCGGTTTCGGCCGCGGCAATGCCTTCGCGCGATCCCTTGCCATACAGGTCGGGGTTTTTCGACTTGCGCATGGCTTCGGCATAGGACACAAACGCCGCCATCGAGCCACCAGCCCCAGGCAAAACGCCAATAAAATAGCCGATGATGGCGCTTTTTAAATAGGTCCAGACGCCGATCTCGCGAATTTCCGCCATGGTCGGGAAAAAGTCGCGGCGGCGAATGGGGGGAATGTCGATGATTTTTTTATCAACGGTCAGGGCATTCCGGTTTTCGCAGGCCTGAAACAGAATTTCGCTGATCGCAAAGGTGCCAATGATCAGCGGCATCATGTCGATGCCTTCAACCAGCACTTCGGTGCCAAAGTTAAACCGCGCTATTGGTTGCATCACATCGATGCCAATGGTGGCAATCATGATGCCCAAAAGGGTGGCGACAAAGCCCTTGGCAATGGCGTTACGCTGCGAAATGACGATGACGATCAGGGCAAACAGGATCAGCGAAAACTTGCCCGGTGTCTGAATCAGCAGTGCCAGCTTGGCGGCAACCGGTGTCAGGCAGATCAGCAAAAGTGCGCCAATGACCCCGCCAATCATCGACCCCAGGGCCGCATGGCCCAGGGCATTGGCCCCTTCGCCCTTTTTCATCAGGGCATATCCCTCGATCGACGTCATCATCGAGGATGGCGCGCCGGGAATATTGATGGTGGTGGCGGTGATGGAACCGGCATACATGCCCGACATGAAAATAGATGCACACATGACAAGCGCGGGCACAACATCAAGGCTGTAGGTAATGGGAAGCAGCAGGGCAATGGCCAGAACCGATGTCAGGCCGGGAACAGCGCCAAAGAAGGTGCCGATTAAAAAGCCGATAATCATATAGCCCAGAACGGTGGGGTCGGCCAGAGCGGCAAAACCGCCGAGAATGTGAAGGGTAAAGTCCATTAGAACATCCCCCGGAAGTCGGTATCAAATAACGGCAGCCGGACCTGAAAAATAACCGCGAACAGAGCATAGAAAACAGCGGTAATGGCGGCGGTGTAAACAAGGCGTTTGATATGGCCGGTATCTTCCAGCCCGAAGATATAAAGCAGCGCATACACATATAGAAATGTCGAAACCGGATATCCCAGCGGCTTGAAGGCGAGAATATAAATCGCTGTGACGACAACCACCTTGATCGGGGCGGCGAGGTCGGGTTTCGCGGGTTTGGCTGTGTCCGTGTCCGTGTCGTTTCGTATGCCGAGAACGATAAATGCCAGGGCCACATACATCAGGATGGATGCCACAACGGGCACAAAGGACGGGCCGACCAGTCCTTCGTCAAACTGGGCGGTAATTTGCAGGGCGGTGGCAAGATAAATGCTGGTGATTACAAACAGCACGAAAGGCAGGATAAGGCGTCTGTCCCAGCCGCCCGATGAACCGGACTTCATTTGGTCGTCTCCGTTTCGACAAGGGTCGTCAAAATGGGGAATGGCGGCCTGCGTGGCCGCCATTCTTTGGGTTGGAAAGGCATTATTTCTTGATCACGCCCTGATCAACAAGGGTCTGCATCTGTTTGAACAGGGTCGCCTGGGTGTCTTTGGCCCATTTGGTGACATCGGCAGTGCCCAGCCAGTTCGGGGCAACGCCAACCTTGGCAACCCAGGTCTGAAAATCGTCGCTCTCAAGAGCGGTTTTATAGGCAGCCTCGATTTTGGCGATAACGTCATCGGGGGTTTTTGCCGGTGCAGCCAGCACGATGAAGCTGCCCATCTGAAGGTCGATGCCTTCTTCCCTGGTGGTCGGCACGTCTTTATAGGTCGGGTTGCGGCTGTCGGAAAATTCGACCAGGCCTTTGACATCGCCCGATTCAATCAGCGATGAAAAATCGCCAAGGCTGGTGGCGGCAACCTGGACTTCTTTTGACAGAATGGCTTCTTTTTGCGGGGCGGCCCCGCCGGGATAGGCAATCAGTTTGAAGTCGGTGCCGGTCAGTTTTTCAAACTGCAACATCGCAAGATGCAGGCGCGACCCGGTATTCTGGATGGCAACCTTGATTTGGCCCGGGTTTTCCCTGGCAGCTTTGATCAGGTCGGCAACCGATTTATACGGTGCGTCAGCCGCAATGATCAGGGCATCCGGTTCGCTGGTGACGCGCGCAATCAGTTTCAGCTTGTCGAGCTTGTAGGTCGGCAGCAACCCTTGCCAGGGAACGGTAACAACCGAATCATAGGTCAGTGCGCCCAGGGTATAACCGTCCGGCCGGGCTTTCATGACTTCGAGAATACCGGTCGCGCTGACACCGCCTTCGATGTTTTCTGCATAGATCGATTTGCCAAGTTCTTTTTCGGCAATGGTGCCGAGCTTGCGGACGATCCCGTCGGTGCCGCCGCCTGCGCCCCAGGGAATAATCATACGAATATCTTTATTGGGATAATCAGCGGCAAATGAGGCCGTTGAAAAGGCAGTGGCAGCCAGAACGCCGATTGCGGCGATTTTAAACAAACGATTGATCATCGTTCCCTCCTTGATGGGTCTGTTTTCAGACATGGACCCGGGATGTTGCTTTTGTCATTCATGGGATGTGCCATGGGACCGGGAAATTGGGGGCAGAAAATGCCAAACTGGCCATCTGCCCCAAACTCATCTTATCTATGCTTGTCAGACAACATAATATTTCGCAAGTCCAATATCATGTTTTCCGTTTCTTTCGCCAAATCAGCTGTGTTTGGCGATCAGGTCTTGCAGCATTTTGTATTCATCGGGGCGCAGGTCAGATAACGGGGCGCGAACCGGGCCTGGGTCACGGCCAATGGCTTTAAGGCCCGCCTTGACGATGGAAACGGCATAACCGCGTTTTGCCCCGAGGTCGCGAATGGCAACATAAGGGTAAAAGAAGTTTTTCAGCAGGGATTTGACGGTTGCGTCATCATCGCTGGTGACGGCGGCATAGAATTTTTGCGCCAGTTCCGGCATGAAGTTAAACACGGCCGATGAATAGGTCGTCATGCCAATGGCCTGATAGCCCTGGGCATAGACTTCGGCGGTGGGCATGCCGCCAATATAGGTCAAGCGGTCGCCCATTTTGTTGCAAACGCGGGCAACCAGGTCGATATCGCCCGCGCCATCCTTGAAACCAATCAGGTTCGGGCAAGCGTCGCACAGTTTTGCCAGGGTGTCCGGGGTGACAATGCTGTTGTCACGGTTATAGACGATGACGCCGATTTCAACCGCATCGCAGACGGCACGAATATGGTTAAACAGCCCTTCCTGGTCGCCACCAACCAGATAATGGGGCAGCAGCAAAATGCCGTCGGCTCCGGCATCCTGTGCCGCACGTGCCAGTTTCGGGGCGATGCCAGCCCCATAACCGCAGCCAGACAGGATCGGCGTGGTGCCTGCTTCGGCCTTGGCCGCGCGGACGACATCCACCACTTCGTCGGGCGAGAGCGAGAAAAACTCGCCCGTTCCGCCTGCGGCAAACAGGGCGGCAGCCCCAAAACCGGACTGCCACGCTATCTGTTCGCGGTAGCGGCCTTCGTTGAAGCTGTAATCATCGTTGAAAACGGTGGTCGGGAAGGAGAGCAGGCCCGAGGCCAGTGCCTTTTTCAGATTATTTGGGGTCATGGTCATTTCTCTTTGAGGGTGTCGCGTGCGCGTTCGCAGCGGAGGCTGGGACGCACCCTAAAATAGGTATCATGTATCGTCAATAACATATTATGAATTTAAGCGTGGTAATGTAATTATATGTTTGAGTGGCTTAAAGCAGGGCATTTTTCGCCCGTTATGTCTATGCTTCCGCCGAAAAACCGCGAAATCGCCGGGTTTCTTTGGGTTGTTTGATAACTTATATGATGAATATAGGGGGCTATGCCCGTCGCCCAAAAGCCGCCGCGCTTTAAAGACACAAAAAGCAACCGCCATGATTTGATGAAATTTAAATTTGTGACTGGATTCAATGGCATCAGATTCATAGGATGCTACTTCACAATATACGCGGTCCCGGTGGGGCGGGGTCATCGCATTCAATGTTTGGGTGTGACAGGTAGTCTTGTAAAAGCGGGTTTGAATGAAAAAGCTGTTAATTGGTGTTGTCGTTCTGGGGCTGGTTGCCGGGGGCGGGTGGTTATACTGGAACCAGCAAAAAGCTGCGCAACTGAAAATGGCTGATCGCTTTCATCCGTCGCCAGCACAGCTTTATTCGGGCATTGTCGGTCAGGTGACACCGGTTTTTGACCTGCACGGATATAAAATTGCCATGCTGGTCCCTGGCGACCGCATTGAAGGCGATGGCTGGGTTTTTCGTGGAACCGCACGCAGTGGTAATTTGTCGCCAGCCTATTATGGCCAGGTTGACTATGTGTGTTCTGTCTCGCAAAAGACATCTGACCAGTGCTGGAAGTTAAGCCAGCTTGTGGTGGATGGCCGGGCACTTGCAATTTCGGCGGCAGATCAGATGGTTGATGGTGTGCCGGTGGATACTGAAAAGGCGATTGAAACCCGCGAATCCGAGGCGCTGGGCATGAATAACGCCCTTGATACCCAAAATGGCAGTGCAGCCGATACCGCGACGTTGGATGCACCCACCCAGGGAGAGGGCAGTACCGCGCAAAGTGACACTGCCGATATAACGGGTGCACCTGATACAGCGGCCACGCCGGTGACGCCCGGTTCATCGGAAACGCGCGTGAACGCCAAAGTCCCTGTCGTACCCGGTGGGTCTGAGGCTGCGGCTGCGGGTTCGGCCGATGTCTGGCGGACAACGTCGGGGAATGTGAATGCCCGCATGGGGCCTGGTACCGATTTTGAGATTGCCTTTGCCATGCCAGAAACAACGCCATTGCGTTTGTTGGAACAGAAAAATGGTTGGGGCCGGTTTGCCTATGCCGGGCCGGATGGCAAAACCTATCGTGTCTGGATCTATATGACGCTGGTGGCAAAGAATTAAACGGCGGGGCAACTTTGGGGACGGATTTTACGGTATGCGCCGCCGTCCCGTTGCCTCGTAAGTCTTAAAGGCGGGGTATCTGCGAGAACCGGATCGGGGCGAAATGCCGGTTTGCGTGGCAAAACATACAGGGTTGCGTGACATTGTCCGTGGTGTGTTTTGGGGGTTCTGATGTAACGGCGCGGGTTCTTCGCGGCGGTTTTGATCGCATAATGACGGATGGTTCCCCGGACATTTTGTTTGGGGAAGATAAAAGGGTAATTCATGTTTGGCTGGTTCGGCAAAAAAAGCAGGCCGACGCAATCGGTAAAAAAACAGCAGGTATCGCTCGATGACGCGGCGGTGCCTGCGGATGTTGTGGTTTATGCCATTGGCGATATTCACGGGCGTGCCGATTTGCTTGAGAAAAAGCTCGCAAAAATTGATGCGGACCCGATTGCGCCGTCGCAAAGCAAAACAATTGTCTATCTGGGCGACCTGGTTGACCGGGGTTTGAAAAGCAAACACGTCATTGATCTGATTTTGGCACATGAAAATCAGGGGATCGAACAGATCTGGCTGATGGGAAATCACGAGGAATTTATGCTGCGCTTCCTTGATGACCCGGAAAACAGTCTGGAATGGCTTGGTTTTGGCGGGGCAGAAACGCTGTTAAGCTATAATGTGTCGGTGGCAGCCGGGGCCTTTAACGGGAAAAAAGCAATTAAGGCGTCGGAGAATTTGCAAGCCGCATTGGCGAAAGCCGGGCATGAAGATTTTATCGCCCGGTTTCGCGACAGTTTTGAGCTGGGCGATTATCTTTTTGTTCATGCCGGTATCGATCCTGAAAAGCCTATTGCCGGGCAGGGGCCAGAGATTTTACGCTGGATTCGTGAACCGTTTTTAAGCCATGCAGCGCCGTTGGCCAAAGTTGTTGTGCATGGACATACGGTGGGTGAGGAGCCGGTGGTGCGCAATAATCGGATCGGGCTGGATACCGGGGCCTATTATTCCAATACCTTGACCTGCCTGCGGTTGGAAAAGACCAATTATCGGTTTTTGTAGGCTGCGCTGGCCGGGAGTTTCGGTGACGGGTTTTGATCAGCACGGTTTCGTGAAAATAGAAAAAGACCGGCGATATACCGGTCTTTTGGGGCTGATTACGTGCGGGAGCAGATTTAAAAGAAGCGTTCTTCGACGCGAACAATATCACCGGGTAAGACAATTGTTTCCGGTGTGGCCTTTTCGGGTTGTCGGCTTTCATCGCCGCCCCGAATGATCAGAATATCGTCTTTATCGGCGCGGTAGGTAAAGCCGCCACCCAGCGCCACGGCGTTTAGAACGCTCATGCCATTTACATAGGGGTAGCTGCCGGGTTCCTTGACTTCGCCCAGAATGTAGAACGGGCGGTAATTCATCACCTCAACGTTGACTTTGGGATCAACTAGATACCCGTCTTTCAGCTTGGACTCGATGTCCGTGCCAAGTGTGCTGAGGGTTTTACCGCTGGCGTTAACCGTGCCGATCAGCGGCAGGGACAACTGGCCTTCGCCCGATACCTCGAATTCACCCGATAAGTCGGGTTCACCAAATACCGTAATTCGCACTTTGTCGCCTGAGCCCAGCGTGTAAACCGGTTGCGCCGCATATGCCGAACCAACGGTATAAAACGACATGATCAAGACGAAGAGGAAGCCACATAATTTACGCATAACCAACCTGTCTAATAGAAATCCCTTCGGGGGAACCCGAAGGGATCATAACATCTACAGAGCGAATGAGAAATGGTATCCCAACCAATTAGAACTGGCCGCCAACCTTCACCATAATCACGTTCTGATCATATTCATTGACAGCATTGTCCGAGTCGCGGGTTTCGTGGCTCAGCTTGATGCCGCCAAAGAAATTGCGATTCAGTTTGTAATCCGCGCCAATGGAATAGGTGTATTTGTCATCTTCGCGCGAAATACCCTGATAGTCAGAGTTATAATATTTCGCATCGGCATTCAGGATCAGGTTGCGCATCAGTTCGTGATCAACGCCAACGCCCAAGGCTGTGCCGATGGTCGATGACGCGCCGGTCGTGGTGGTTTCATTGATCGTCCGCGATGCGATTGCACGCAGGGTTGTCAGTTCGGTGATGTTCCAGCGAACACGGGCATCGGCCGAGTAACCATCAACATCATCCAGCGTCGGATCGTCGTAGCTCTGTTCCATCCAGCCAACACCAAGGTCGGCACGGATCAAGCGGTCAAGATCAATGGCGATACCGGCTTGAACATTATAACCGTTTGAGTCGCGGTTGACACCGCCATCATCAACCCGTGAATCGTAATTACGATCATTGAGTGAGCTTTTGATGAAGGCTTCATAACCGTTCTGGATTTCATAACCAAAGCGCACTTCGCCTTTGGTTTCGGTCCGGTCACGGTCATCATTGTTATCGGTGCCGCCGCCGATGGTGGCGTTGTCGTCGTAATTGTAGTCATCGACTGTGCCGGTCAGACCAACGCTGAAGCGGTTCGGTTTGTAGGTGCCGCCAAGAACACCCGTCATTTTGTCATATTCGACCGGTTCTTTGGCATCGGTTGCAACGTCATCACCGCCGCGATCTTCATGCAGGCGCTGCAGGCGCGCATCACCGGAGATTTTCAAGGCTTCGGTGGCATCGGCACGACCGGTCGCACGCAGATTATAATCGGTATAATCATTGTCGCTGGTGTCGCCATAAATGCCAAATTCGGACGATGCTTCAAACTGCAGGAAGTGACGGTTCCAGTTCGACCGCAACTGCAAACCCGGTGCAATCTTGGTGATGTAATCGTCTTTTTCGTTGGTGTTCGATTTGTAAATATTGTCGTTATATTCTTCGCTCACTTCGGCCTTCGGATAAAGGCGGAACGACCCAACGGTAATGCCTTTTGGCTCGTACCCTTCCGGGGTCCGTTCGGTCACGGCTTTGTCCGGATTTACCTGTTCCTGCGCCGATGCCGCAAACGTCACCGCCAACGCACTGACTGCTACGGATGCCAGCAGTCCCCCTTTAAGAAATTTCACGTCGTATCCCCTTATAAACTTCTTACGTTCAATACTTGCAGCACAGCTAAATCAGCCTTGTTTGCGAGGTTAAGTCGGGCTGCCTTTATTTTGATCTTCACTCTCGGTTTGATTTTCGATGGCAACATCGTCATCTCCTCCAGTGTCACCGGCATCTCCACCAGTTTGCTGGTTGGCATCGGCGGTTTCAATGCTGGTATCGGCCTGCTCATTGGCAGTGCCTGCTGCTTCCGCATCATTTTGTGCGGTTTGTACGGTTGCTGTTGACTGGTTCACAATTGAGTTAATCAACTGACCGTTCGCCGCACCGGCAGCCTGGGTCGCAACGTTTGCAGGAAATATGTTTGTTGCACTTGAAACAGCCCGAACAACGGCAATTTGGTCGACACCCGCGCTTCTGGCCGATACTGCGGCGATGAGTCCCGGCGTGGCGGTTGATCCGCTTGCGGCGGCCTGAACGGCAACCGAGCTGGCGATCTGGCTGGCGGCTTGGGGGTTTGCCCGCGAAACAGAAGCGGCAATTGTAAGGGCGCTATTGGGGGATGCCTTGGTCGCGGCGGCGGCAATGGCAGCAGGCGAGGTTGTGCTTGCCGTACCGGTTGCGGTGGCGGAATTTTGTGACGCCGTTGTCACGGAAACAGCGATTTGCGCTGCTGCTGTCGGAACAGCTGTGACGACCGAGGTTGTAACAGCTTCGGCAGATGCCGGAACAGCCGTGACGACCGATGCCGCAATCACGCTGGCAGAATCAGGTGCGGCGCTGGCGGCGGCACTGGCGACCTGGGCGGCAGCGGCCGGGTTGGCTTTGGCGGCGGCGGCGGCAATGGTGGCCGCTGCACCCGGGTTGGCGGCAACCAGTGTTCTTACCGCTGCGGCAAGGGCTTCTGGCGTTGCGCTGGCGGCATTAAGCGTTGCGGTCATTGACGGCGTAATACCGGCAGACTGTGCCGCAGCAATACCGCATGCGCCAAAGAGAATGCCGCCCGTCAATGCCGTGACGGTGGCAAGTTTGCTCATCATTTTCATGGTCTAGCGACTCCCTTAGTACGCATTGATATCCCCAAGGCACAATAAAGCACAAATCTGTGCCTTTTAATCTTAATCCGTAAGTATAAACCTATGGGAGACAATCCTTGTAGGCAAATGATATTACACGCTTCGCGCGATTTCTTGTCATATCGGGAATGTACTGTTGCTATTTTATCACAAAAATTGAATAGACCGTGTCTGTTTGCTCGATATGAGGATAGGGCAGCGTACCTCCAATGGACAAGGCGGACTAGGGAATCCATTGTTCTGGAATCGAAAGTAACTGTTTGGAAATCGTCAAATTACAATGAATGACAGGCATGAGAGCCGGTTTGACGGTATTGTAAAAGTGTGTTCCTGGGCGATAATCGTGCGCAAGACGGTCTGGAAAATGAACCGGATCTGCAATTATAAATTGATATCCGCACCGCAAAGGGCGCACCGCGCGGCCTTGTAACCCGCGAAAAAGGTGCATTTCATTTGCTGAAATGCCCCGTAATTTGGGAACGAATTGCGCATTTTACCCGTTTTCGTCACGGCGCAAAGCAAGGTAGATGAGTGGATCTGCCCTGCTTTGCGCAATATGCTTTGCATTACATCCGCCATTTTCAGGCGGCGGATTGGCAAATGTGCCGGTCAGGTGTGACGCCAATATCTGTCACATTTTTACATCAGAATTTTCAGAACTGGTTTGGTTGGTTCGGGCTTGCGTCATCTTGATCTGCGCTGGTGTTATCAACATTGTCATCCTCGGTCACCGTGCCCACCGGGGGATTGTTGCTCTGTGCGTCATTATTGTTCGCCTCAGCCTGAGGGGCTTCAAAGCTGTCGGCGTTATTGGCGTAACCTGAATAGGAATCGACGTTTGAGGATACCTGACTGGTGGCGCTTGTGGCCCTGTTGACCGAGTCGGTGGCTTTGCTGATTTCCAAGTCGCTGTTCAGGGTTGCCGCGGGCGTATTTGTTGCGGTTGCAACGGCCTGGAAGATTGTTGTATCCGGCGATATGGAGCCGATGGCCTTGGATGCTGCAAGTGCAATTGCGGTTGGGGTGGTGACAACGTTACCGGTATTGGTCCCTTGTGCGGTAACGGCAACGCTGCTGGCCACGGCGCTGGCAGATGACGGATTTACCTTTACGACAGCGCTGGTGATATTAAGGGCCTGGGTGGGGGCGGCCCTGGTTGCTGCTGCGGCAATGGCCGCTGCTTGCGCCGGGTTGGCATTGGTCGATTTGGTAAGGGATGCTGCAATGTAGGCGGCGCTGGCCGGTTTTTGCTTGCTCAGGATTTCGGTTATGGCGGCGGCACTGTTTGGCGCATTTTTTACAACCACCATGCCGACAACAACAAAGGCGTCGGGGACGGCACCTGTTACAGCCTGCGTGATTTGTTCGGCAGCAGCAGGATTAGCCTTGGTGGCAAGGGCGGCAATGGTCGCCGCAGCCTGCGGGTTGGACTGGCTTAGTTCACGAACAACGCTGGCCAGAGCCGCAGGGTCAATCGCCGCACTCGTAATCTGGGCTTGCTGGGCGGCTGTAATGTCACCGGAATACTGACTTTGGTCCGCCGGGGTGGCGATGGCTGGATTGTTGTTAATCGCGCTCCGGGGAGGTGTCGGGTCGCTCACCGTTATGAAAGGAAGGGAAAATGGAGGAGCGGTTCCACAATTATCTGGAATGCCCCTAAGGGGTGAGGTTCTATGTTTATTTTTGGGTGTTGATATCTTTAATAAATCGCGAAAACCGGTTGGGCGGGGCGGTTACCATCGCGCCAACTGTGATACGAATTGTGGTCGGGTTCTGTTTGGCCAGCTTTATCAGGTCGTGATGTTCCAGCGTATCAATCCAGCGGATTTTTTCTTCGATATCGTGCTGTTCGCCTGGCGAGAGTTGCGGCCACAGGTCAATGGCATAGCTGATCTGGTTGATCGCAAGATTACGTTCATAGGGACCGGTTAAGAGCGACATCCGTAAAGACTCGACCGCAGTGCCATCGGTAGCCCCACCGACCATCAGCCGGGTAAAGGTCAGGCGTGCCCAGGTAAAGGTGTCCATCGGCGAAAGGGTCAGGGCGTTGGTAAAGGCCTGGTCCGCTGCCAGATAATGGTCTTTTTTAGCCTGGGCGGTTGTTGCACGTTTGGCGCGCGCCATGTCGATATAAGCCAGGCGCGTCCAGGCTTGTGACGTGGGAACCCAGTCAATCGCGCGCCGTGTGGTGGCGTCAAGTTCGTCCAGGGTGGCTTCGGTGGTGTTGGGATTGTTGATATAGCCGTATCGCTGGCTTGACAGGGCCAGAAGCATCGACGCCATGGTATGCGGAACGGCGAGAACAAGAAGACCTGTTCCCGCCAGCAAGCCGATAATCGCAGGTAACCTGCGCTTTGAGATAAAGCGCATGATTAACCTTTGGCGTAATAGTCTTTGTAACGGCCATAATAATAGCCGTAATCGCCATAGCCATATTTGGCGTGTTTTTTGATATTCACCTGGGTCAGGACAGCCCCGGCAAGGTCAATACCGGCTTCGGCTGTTTCTTTCAGGCCCGCTTTGACCAGGCCGCGCGGTGTGCTGTCCCATTTCACCACATAGAGCATTTTGTCGGCCATCAGGCCGATGACCTTGGAATCGGAAACAGCCAGAATGGGCGGCGCATCAAGCACGATAAAGTCGAAATGTTCGCGCAGCGCCGTCAGGGTGCGTTGCATGTGGCTTGACGACAAAAGGTCAAGCGCGTTGGCCTGGGTGACTTTGGCGGGCAGCAGATAAAGCCCGGTTTCTTCATCTCTTTTTATCGCCTGTTCGACGGTGCATTCATCGGCCAGCAATTCAACCAGACTTTGGGTGTTGTCCACGCCAAAGGTTTTGTGAACCGTGGGGCGGCGCAAGTCGCAATCGACCAGCAAGGTGCGTTGACCGGAATTTGACGCAACCTGTGCCAGCCACGCGGCCAGGGTTGATTTGCCTTCGGAGGGTACGGTCGAGGTAATGCCGACAATGCGCGGTGGATTATCGACATTCGACAGCATCAGCGACGTTCGCAGGCTGCGAACGGACTCGGTTGTGGCCGATCCTGGCTTGTGGGTGGGAAACCGGCCGACATCGGTTTTGCCGAGCAGGTTACCGGTTAAAAGCGGGATCATGCCAATACCGGGCACGCCGGCAAGCTGTTCAAGCTGTTCGGTGCTGCGAAAGCTGTTATCAAGCTGTTCAAGCACAAAGACCAGCACGACGCCGAGGAAAATTGACCCGACGAGGGCAACGGCAATAATCAGCTGTTTTTTCGGGGCTGAAGGGTCCACCGGGACTTCGGCGCGCGAAATGATACGGGCATCGGCCTGTTGTAAATCTTCCTGACTGTTGGTTTCCTTAAACCGGTTCAGGAAGTTTTCATAAAGCAGGCGGTTGGCGTTGGCTTCGCGTTCCAGTTCGCGCAGGCGAATTTCGGCCTGGTTCTGGGTGTTGTTTTTGCTTTCAAGGCCATTCAGGCTTTGTTGCAGGGTGCTGACCCGGGCCTGGGATACGCCCACTTCGTTTTTCAGGCTTTGGGCAATTTTGCGCACTTCGCGTTCGATGGATACGCGCAGGTCTGCCAGTTCGGCCCGGGCCTTGATCATGGCAGGGTGGCGGCTGCCATAGCGCGATTCAAGCTCGGAAACCCGACGCAGAAGCTCGGCTTCCTGATCGCGCAGGCGCTGGATCAAAGGCGAGTTTAGAACTTCGGCGGCAGAGGACAGGTCAGCCGAATTGCCCAGCAGGCTTTGCACCTGGTTCAGGCGTGCCTGGGCTTCGGCCCGGCTGGCCTGGGCCAGGATCAGTTGGGAACTGAGTTCGGAAATTTGCTGTTCCGTCATTTTCGATCCCTGACCCACCTTGTCGGAGATCGACTGGCTATAGGTCTGAACCGCAGCCTCGGAGGCTTGCACCTTGTCACGCAGTGAGGCAAGGCGATCGTTTAGCCATGACGTGGCGCGCCGTGTGGCCTCGAATTTTGCTTCAAGCTGATCGACGATATATTGATCGGCAATGGTATTGGCAATCAGGGAAGCCTTGCGCGCATTGGTCGAGGTAAAGCTAATCGCGATAACCTGGGAACGGCCAACAATGCTGACCTCCATATGCTCTTTAACAGTGTTGATCACGCGATTGGTGCGTTCTTCGGCCTGTTCGGTCTCGCTGACAATGACAGCTGGCGTTTTTAAACCGATTGAAATCAGAAAATCGTCGCCGACATAGGTTTCGGGTTTCAGCAGAGTTTTATACCAGGGGACCGCGCGCAGTTCGGCATTAAACTCCGGATCTTTTTCCAGGTTAAGGTCGGTGACAACACGGCGGATCAGCGAGCTTGACTTGATGACTTCCACTTCGCTGAGCAGGGCACCCATTTCCGAGGAAACGCCGCTCATCACACTTTCGATATCGACAACCTGGTTTTTACGGCCATCGATGATGACGTTGCTGGTGGCGGTAAAGCGTGGCGCGATCTGAAAAACAATCAGGGTGACAAGAACGGTAAGCAAAACAACCACCGAAAAGATCATGCTTTTGCGCCGCCACAGGGTGCGCAGCAATTCCTGCAGGTCGATTTCGTCGTTGTCGTTTCCATGTGCGATGCGATCAGTCAGCGATTTTAATCGCGACCGTTTTTCTTCCGCCTGCATGTGTGCAGTTGCGGTTGATGGCGTGGTGGAGTTGCTCAAACTGGCCCCCGGTTTAAATCCCTTTGTTACCGGATTGTCCCAAACCCGGTTCTGCTGCTAGCTATACGGAATTTCAGCATCCACAGCAACCAATAGGCGATGGTGTTGGCTTAAAAACTCACTTCTTGTGGGCGAACGCGTTTGCGCCGGGCATAAGACTGCGGTAATCAGGGTATCGGGATCGTTTGCGGGTTTGCGCCCGGATGGGGATGGTTTCTAAACGGGGAGGGCGAATTTGCCCGAAATTCTGCGCAAGATTGTTTTTTATGGATTGCTCGCCTTGATTGCATTGGCCCCCTTGCCCTTTGGCGGCAATGTGCCGTGGGCATGGTCGCTTATGTCTTTATGGGTCGGCGTGCTGGTTGTGGTGGATGCGGTTGCCTGTTTGCTCTCACCACCGGAAGGCGAAAGACGGTTTTTAAAACGTATCAAGATCCCGATGATTTTGTTTTTTATTGTGGTGGCCTGGATTGTGGTGCAGGCGACACCTGGCATCGTGCCCGCCATTGCCCATCCGATCTGGCATGAAGCCAGCGCCCAGCTGGGCATTGACCTTGCCCCGCGCGTTACTATTGCGCCGGACCTGACCTGGGATGCGCTAATGGTGTTGCTGGCCTATGCCGGGGTGTTCTGGCTGTCGGCCCGTTATGGGCGCAGGCGTGAAAATGCGTCTTTGATGCTGAAATTTTTTGTGCTCGTCTCGACGGCTTATGCCGTTTATGGCCTGACGGTGTTTTTTGGCGGCTGGGAAACAATTCTTTGGTACGACAAAACCGCCTATCGTGGCGATTTGACCAGCACCTTTATTAACCGCAATAGCTATGCGACCTATGCAGCGATTGGCCTTGTCGCATCCCTGGTTTATCTTGTCAAAATCCTCGCCCGCGATTTCCGCGATGGCGGCACCGCCCGCCAGATTACCCGCAAAATGCTCGATGGCACCCTGGTAAAAGCGTGGCTGCCGCTGGTGGGCGTGCTTACCACCGGCACGGCCCTGATGCTCACCCATTCCCGCGCCGGGTTCGTTTCCGGCATGATTGGTGTTTTTGTGGCGCTGTTATGCTTCCGGTTCAGCAAGACTGTATCGCCGCGTTTTGGCAATACGCTAATTGCCGGGGCGGTTTTGCTGGCGGTGGGAGGTTTTTGGCTGAGTGGTGACAAGTTGCAAGAGCGGCTAGGTTACTTCGAAAATTCGTTTGGAATTCGGCCATCGTTATATTTACGGACTATAGATGCCATCTTGCAAGCATCTGCAACAGGCTTTGGTTATGGCACTTTCGAGCCTGGGTTTCGATTGTATAAAAATCAACAATTTTCTGTAAACGTTTGGGGGATGGCACATAATAGTTATTTAGAATTTTCATTTGGTACAGGGTGGTATTCTTTTGGTATTATGGTGACAATTTTTGTTTTGGTTTTTTTGTCATTTCTTAGGAGATGGCAGAGAGAAAATGAAATGTTCTATTTATTATGCGGAGTGTCTGCGTCTATAGTTTTAGGACTGCACGCCTTGGTTGACTTTAGCATTCAAATGCCAGGGGTGGGTGTCGCCTATTTGTTTCTGATAGGTCTTGGATACGCAAAAATTATCCGTAATAAAGATAGTCGTTTACGTTTCTAAACGACCGTATCGATCTTCAAATCTTATAATATCGTCTTCACCTAAGTAACTTCCAGACTGAACTTCAATAATTTCAAGTGGAATTACTCCGGGATTTTCAAGAGCGTGAACTTCACCCAGAGGAATGTAAGTTGATTGATTTTCGCTGAGAAGGACTGTTTTTTTTCCTATTGTTACTTTCGCGGTACCCCTTACGACAATCCAGTGTTCTGCGCGATGATGGTGCATTTGTACCGAAAGCTTTTCTCTTGGTTTCACAGTAATACGTTTGACTTGATAACGTTCTCCAATGTCAACAGAGTCGTATTTTCCCCACGGCCGATATACTTCTCGGTGGGAATGTTGTTCATTTCGATTTTCCTCTATTAGTTTGTTAACAATATTCTTTACATTTTGAACCTTATCTTTGCTGCTTACCAGCACAGCGTCCTTTGTCTCGACAACAACCAAGTCGTTAATGCCGACTGCGGCTATAAGGCGGGAAGTTGAGTGTAAATAACTGTTTGTAGCTTCATCCGTGATTATATCGCCAACGCATACGTTGCCGTTCTGGGATTCTTTCTTAAGTTGCCATAATGCGCTCCAAGAACCAACATCATTCCAGCCTGAACTCATTGGGATCATCACAGCTTTATCCGTGCACTCCATTATAGCATAATCAACGGAAATATTTTTTGATTGTGCAAAGCTGTCTGCGTCAATGCGAATAAAATCTAGATCACGTACGGCATTATCGATGCCAAGTTGGCATGCTAAGACTAATTCCGGTTCATGTTTATTCATTTCATTTATAAAAACTGACGCCTTTACAATAAAAATCCCGCTATTCCAATAAAAATCCCCTGAATCTATATATTGTGAAGCAATATGTTTGTCAGGCTTTTCGGTAAATTTTGCAATTTCATAGGTTTCATCCTTTGAGTTTTGGAGTTTATTTCCTTTTTTAATATAGCCATAACCTGTTTCAGGTCGGATTGGAGGGACTCCAAAGCAGACGATTTTACCCGTCCTGGCTACCTCTATTCCAGATTTTATAGATTTCTCAAATTCAATGTCATTTTCAATAAAATGATCGGCGGGCATAACTACGAGAATAGCATCAGATATCTTTTCTTCGGATAAAACTTTAAGTGAGGCTAATGTTATAGCAGGTCCTGTGTTACGTGACACAGGTTCCAGAAGAATTTCAGCCCAATCTATACCAAGAGTTTTAATCTGTTCTGCAGCCAGAAATCTATTATCTTGGTTGCAAATTATAAGTGAATTTTTCTCACTAATTTTATTTGCGCGTATAAGCGCGGCTTGAAATAAAGTTTGGTTTTCTGAGAGCAAAGGTAAAAATTGTTTAGGATAGTTTTTTCGCGATAATGGCCATAGTCGAGTACCGGCCCCACCGCACAAAATAACAGGGATGATCATATTGTAAATTCCTATCTTATTTTATCTCTACTATCCCAGAGTAAGTTTCGATGGGATTATTCCTTAACTTATTGACGTTTTTTGCTAGGTTGTATTTTGATTGGATCGCAATACTAATATCATTGGTAAAGCGAAAGAGAAGTAAGACATGCTCGTGATTTCGGGTAACGAAAAGCCTATGGTGTGTACGCAACCATTTAGAAATAGGCACGTTCCTAAAATCTGAACGGGATTGTATCGAGACGTTTTTCTCAGCAAATTCAATAAATTTGATGAGAAAAAAAATACTATTAAAATAGATCCAAATAACCCAGATTCTCCAATAACGTGCGCAAAATAATTGTCTCCCAAATAAGATCCATCAATCTGGTTAAGTCCATGATATAGATCTAAGAAGAAGTTATAATGTATTGGGCTATAGTAAATCGACGCGGCATATCCAAGCCAATTACCAAATCCCACACCAAGCAGAAAATATATCGGATCTGATTTTAGCAAATTAATGGTGCTTAGGAACATCAAAATTCTAGATCTAT
Organism: uncultured Thalassospira sp.; assembly: GCF_963976115.1. Taxonomy (GTDB): domain Bacteria; phylum Pseudomonadota; class Alphaproteobacteria; order Rhodospirillales; family Thalassospiraceae; genus Thalassospira. The sequence goes on along the minus strand of NZ_CAXBJJ010000005.1, from coordinate 336,133 downwards.
CTTCGTATATGTCTACTAGTATGAACTTGTATTCGCTAAAAAATCTCGCCCCGAGTTTTGTTTCGAATAAAAATACAAAAAATAAAAATGATATTCCAAGAAAAATAAATAATTTCTTAGTGCGGTTTCTAATTAAGACAAATGTCAAATAGTGAAATTCTATCGCAAGCGCCAAGAAAGTTTTTTTCATGTACGTGTAGTAAGTCAGGTATAAAGAAATCAGAGTTAGACTTATATAAGAAAATTTACGCTTGTATAAAAAACAAATTGCAAAACAAATTATTCCAATGGAAAGAAAATACGCTGCTTTTCCAGGATGTCCCCATAGGGCAGAAATTCGTTTTGCTCCGTCTAAATACACAGCCGGGAAATAAGTCGATAAAAGATTAGGAGCTGCGAAATCAACAAGCGAAATAACTACGGTAAGAAATGATAGATATATGATTGTTCTGAATATAGCTTCTTTATCTTCATCGTGGATGCGTTGAGATATAAGGGTGCCCCAAACTACGAAAACGAAAGGCTTGGTAAAGTACAAGACTCCTACAGCTAGTCTGCTGTAGGAAATATATCCAGAAATTAAGTGGGATATAATTCCAGTAAAGAATATAAAAAGACTGATGGTTATATTTTTGGTCAGGTTCCGGTTCCATTTTCTATTAGTGAACAAAAGCCAAAACGTCCAAGTTGTGATAATCAAGTATAGTATGTCATCAATAAATTGAGTTCCATTTATGCCGGTGATAAAATTAATAGCCTCCGAATAATATAGGGCTATTGATATGCCTATCACGAAAAATAAATTTAATTTTGACTTTTTCCTGTTGTCAATCATTTTTACTTATCTTTATTCCTGATATAATATTCAAAGATCTGTACAGCAACACCGCTGTCATGTAGCCAACTGTAGCAGCTTGAAAGAAGTATGAATTAACTAATGAACTTGTAATATATATGGAAATTAAAGCAAAGCAAGATATTAAAACATTGCGGGCGAATATGTCTTCTCTCTTGTTGATGACTAGGTAACTGGTGAACGTTGGTGTTACGCTTATAAGCAAACCGAATATCAGAAGGTACAAAAGAGATATGTTTCTTATTTGATTAAGCGCCTCTATATGTATCATGTTAGTGCTGTGAATAGTATAAATTAATCCCGTAATCGTAGTGGTTCCAAAAATTGACAAAATGCAGGAGTATCTATAAAAAAAATAGACTTTATTTGTAATATCTCCTTGGTTTTTGACGAGATTTTTCGCAAAAATTTGATCTGTTGTGTTGGCGACGAACAAGTACATTCCACTAATCCTAAGAAATACTTGGAATGTGTTAACATTGCTCGGCGTAGACATAAAGCCGATAAAAATAGTGCCAGACCAAGCTATGAATTGATGACTTGCAGTTAAAATAATAAAATGAAACGACGAAGAAATAGTTCTCATCCATTTTTTCCGAGGTAGAATTAAGAAACTTTCCCGTTGAAGGTGGGGTATAAGTATTATTAACGAGAATATTAGATTGGCGATCGCTGAAATATTGTGGGCAACTAATAGATTTATCTTTATATATGAAAAAAACAGCATAAAAATTTGGTATACCGTAGAGTACAAATAAAGAGAAAGGTGAAATTTCCCTTTTCCTTTGACGTATTCCGATATAATTATTGAAATCGCAAACATTTCCGCTGCGAATACTGATTTTTTAGCAGTAAATAAAATTGTGGAGCTTGTTTTTGTGAGTACGATCAATTCCAATATCGAATAGTAAAAAAATGATATTAAAATACTAGTCAATAGCAGGAATATGATTTCCGGAGAGACGTAACTTTGTTTCTGTGTTACCGATATTTGGTAAGATTTTATCTCGCTTCCAAATCTGAAAATTATACTTGTAATATATGAAAAGCTTAGAAGTTGCCAATAAAAAGAAGAGTCGTGATCTGGGTATGTGTTTATAATGTAAAAAGTGTAAAAAATAGATATTGCGACCGAAAAGAACTTTGATGCTCCTATAAGTAGAAAAGTGCGAAAATGACTTCGGTTATTTAAGTTCATTTTATTTCACAGTTTAAAATTTCGCTCTTTAAAAAAAGCACTAATTTTCCGGTTGCATATTTTCTAGATTCTTTTTTCATTTCCTCAACATGTGGACGTAGTTGATCCGTGCTTTCTAAAGCCCAAATCATTTTTTCCTTTAATTCTTCCGGCCGGTTTGGTGCGCAGATTAAATTACTGTGGTTAACAAAATTAGCAGCTTCTGAGACGTTAGACACGATGGGAATTACTCCACTCGCAGCAGCTTCTAATACATTTAGTGGAAATGCGTCGTAGATTGACGCGCTTACTAGTATCCGATATTGATAGTATATGTTTTTCTTTAATTCTTCATCTAAAATTATGCCTTTGTACTCAATGAACGGGTCATTCTCTATTTCTTGCATCATATTTCGAATTATCGATTTTTCTCCAGGGCCGTAAATGTGCAGGCTATTTTTTTCTTTTAAATGGCGGGGTATTTTTTTGTATGCTTTTATTAAGTCGAATATTCCTTTAGTTTCTGATATTCGGCCTAAATATAAGAAATCTCTTCTATTCGTTTTTTCGCCGTCAAGTGCAAAATTCTTGTTTATTATTGTTGGTGCCTTAATGCTTTTTTGGGGGAGGTTGATTATTTTTTTTTGTAGATCAGCTATGTAAAAAACGTTATTGCAGTATTTTTTTAGGATGTGTTCTGTTAATTTTCTTAGCGGGTATACTCGAATATGAAGCCATGCACTTCCAATGTGACAAATAATATATGGCTTGCAACAAAATTTGCTAAGAATTAAAGCGGATAAAACATCAAGAAATGAGCCATATTGAATTAATATCGGGTGTTGTTGTTTTTTATATAATGATATCGTTTTTTTTAAGCGAGACATATAGTTGAGATATTTTTTGGTGCTAGAAAAAGTCGATGATTTGACGTGGTGGAATTTAATATTTCGCTCTGTCATTTGATTCATCATGTTCTCATTGAATATTTCTAATCCTCCTAGGGAATATTTCAGATCTCGAGAGAAAATTATTATTTCTTTATGTTTCATTTTTTAATGCTTTCATGAACGCGTTCAATGGGTAATCTTGGTTGTAATTTTTATATGCTTTTCCAGAAATTTTGCATATTTCAATGTAGTCATCTATTGAAATTTCACTAATCCATTTTATAGCTTCTGTGAAACTCTCTTCGTTTTCTATATCAAATATTTTTCCGTTATTTTCCTTTTCAATTATTTCTTTGGCCATTACTTTTTCGCTGCATAAGACTGGTACATTTAATGCGCTGCTCTCATTTACTACCCATCCCCAGGAGTCAGTTTCAGAAGGCAAAATAAGGGCTTTGCTTTGTGAAAGTATACTGTATTTTCTGTCGCCCTCCAGGTGGCCATGAAATTTAAAATTTAGCCCGCAGCTAATTTTTTCTAAATAATTTCGTTGTGGGCCATCGCCAATAACATCTATATAAACGTTTTTGATGTTGTTTTTTTTTAGAAAATTTATTAGTCTGTCCAAGCCTTTGTTTGGGTGACTTCGGAGGTACCCAATAAAGCATAATCTGTTTTTTTCGTGAATTTTTTTGATATTAATATTTCTGTCGTGTATTAACTCTTCAATATTCGTTGGGAGCAATACTTCAGGATATCCTTGGGTTCCTAAAATACATTTTTCTAATGGAACATTGAATTTACTATTGAGAAAATTCTCTGTGTGTTTTCCATAAACTAGTATTTTGTCTGAATTTTTATAAACTATTCCTTGCAGTTTGGATAAAACCGCTGTCATTCTTTTATTTGGAATATTGCCGTTATATGTTGGAAAGTTCCCAGTCCATGATATAATTTTTTTATTTTTTATTTTGTAGTACATAGTGAGGATTGTAGATGTGATAATGTTAGAGGGGTTCTCTAGAATAATTATCGAAGATATATTTTTGCGTAGTAAAATTTTTAAAGGTGGTACCGAAATGACTATAGTTTTTCTTAAAATTTTCAGGCGAATGTTATTGCAGAAATGGTATTCGTGGTTGCTTGTTGATAAGTTTTCTATCCATTTTCTTGTTTTATCTTCTTTTTCATAGTACACGAGAGTTACATTATAGATATTTTTTAGTCCATTAAATATAGGTATCCTATAGGGCGCTGGAATATTGTGGTAGATTATTATATTTTCTTTTTTCAATACGTTTTCCTTTCAATGCACTCGTGTTTAACATAAAGAAAATTATTTTTTTCATGTTTGTGTATGCAAGTGTAACCGTTTTTTCTCAATGAGTCGTCACACTCTAAACACATTTTGATATATTTTTTATTTGGGTAAAGTATTCCATCATATTCAACTAGTATCTGCTTGGGTTGGAGTGATTTGTGTAATTTTAATATGTTGGGTATTACGTGTATTTCAGCGCCTTCAATATCGATTTTTAGTATTTCTATTTCAGTTATATTGTGTTTTTTAAATAGTTTCTCTATAGTTACGCAGGGGACATTTATGTAGTTGTTTTCAGAGTTTGATTTGTAGTTGTTTTGAATGTTTGTTATGGAATGGGACACATCATTTGGATTAGGTGGTTGAAAAAACTTTATATGTCCATTGTGTGTCCAGAGTGCTGATTTTTCATGAAGTATTTGATCACGTTGTATGTTCTCCAATGGATATGATGATATTTCCTGGCGTCCTGTTTCATTAAATTGGGTCGATGCACTTTTGCCGATAGATTTTATTGTTTCTTCAATGTGTATAATAGATTTTGGCGTAGGATCCACTAGTATAATGTGTGTGTCGAATTGATCCGCTAGCATCACATCGAAGCTAATGTCTTCTCCTGCTCCTATTGATATTACAGTTGATTTTTTTATGGTTGAGGTTTTTAAGAAATTCCATCCTCCATATTTTGATCCTAGAAATTGGATTGCACCATTTTCTATGCTATCGATTTTTATTTTTGGTTTTCGAATTGTGTATAGTATTTTATTTTTTATATTTTTTAATTTTCTTTTTGTTTTCGATATCATGTTTTCCTCTATTTCTTAACAGTAGCGTTTTGAATTGTTCTGAGTGATATCTTTAGTGATATTTTTGTAAGGTCGAGCGCGCATTTAGTATAACGTGGAATCATTTTTTTTGGATTCACAAATGTTCGGAAAAGCCATTCAAGAGCAAGTTTTTGGTAGATTGACGGAGCTCTCTTTTCTATCCCAGTAATGAAGTTAATTGATGCCCCAACGCAGAGCGCCGTTCCAGGGATTTCTTTTAATTTCATTTCATTTGCCAATATTTCTTGCTGGGGAGATCCTACACATAATAATATAAATTTTGAGGGGTGTTCTTTTATGAATTTGCATATTTCGTTTACTTCATGTTTTTTATTTATAAATCCATAACTTGGGTTTAGATGGTTGAATGTAATGTTCTCAAACATTTCTCGTAACTTCTTTATTTGTTTTACTTGGCATCCTATGATAGTTATGGATGATTTGTTTTTTTTCTTGTTTTCTTCTTTGAGTAAATCTTTTGTTAGATCGCTTCCTGGGTTCACGTGTAATTTCTTTTTGTATATTGCCTTGTAAATTATAGAAACCACTTTACTGTCGCAAATTGATAGATCAGCGTTTTCGTATTTATCAATGTCTTTAGATTCGTAATTTCTGGTGATGTGATCTAAATTTGGAGTTACCACATAAGAGAATTTTTTCTCATCGGAAAGTTCATATATTTTTTTTAGTACTTCTTCTTTCTCTAAATTGTGAATAGGCATATTTAGGAAAGTTGTTTCTTGTAGATTTATTTTCGGGCTGTGGTACTGTCTTTCGTTAATACGCATTGCGATTCACAAACCCGTTCACCAACGTTAAAAACATAATCCGGATATCCAGCCTCGGGGATCAGTTCTGGATGTAATACATATCATGCAGTACCCGCTGACGCATTTTTTCATCCGTGCTGGTCTCGTCGCGCCAGCCCCAGCGCTATGTAATGCGCGGGTCGTTGCGGCATGCCTGTTGCACTTTTTCCGGTGTGTCCGTTATTTTATCGACATACATGGAGCGAAATTTCATTACCCGGATTGTCTCGCCATTAAAGCCGTGGCGCAACTGCGCAAACAGCACCGGGCCCTCGCTGGTCAGTTTAACTGCAATTGCAATTTTCATCTTCTTTTCTTATCGCTGTAATTGACTTTGTAATTCCAAATACTTTTTCTCTGATTTGTTTTCCGTCCGTGAATAAATTTTTAATTTCTTTTGACGTGAGTAAGTTTGCGCTTTCTATTTTAATAATAGCATCGATTAAATTATTTGACTTTTCGATGTGTCCGAGATTGAAATTTTGAATCATTTTAATCCTAAGAGGCTTGGGTAGCCAATGGAAAAATGGAAACATAAAATGTGGTTCAAAAGGAAACCAAAAATTGGGAGTCTGAACATAATATGATTTTGCAATTCTCTGAGTTTCTTTCGAGAATTTTAACATGTCTTCCATATTTCCAACATGTTCAATCACAGAATTGGAGTGTGCTATGTGAAAGAATTTATCCGAAAATGGAATTTGACAGGCGTCTCCATATTGGAACTTGAAAATCTCGCTGTCATTAGGACAGTCAATGTTTTCCAAGTTTAATAGAGTTATTTTGCATTTTTTTTCTGTAAGAAATTCTTCTCCTATTGTGTTCCAGTACGTTTTCCGCCCACCAATATCAATTATATTGACTGATCCTTTTTTTTCAAAAACGTCACAGATCATGTCTTTTATGATATAGCTGCGCTTTTCTCTTATTCTGCTGCCGAAACTCTTCGGATCATTGTAATCAACAAATTTGGTGAGAAATTTCATTTTATATGACCTTAGTACGCATTCCGATGAACAAACCCGTTCACCAGTGTTAAAAACATAATCCGGATATCCAGCCACGGGGACCAGTTCTGGATGTAATACATATCGTGCAGCACGCGCTGGCGCATTTTTTCATCGGTGTCGGTTTCGCCGCGCCAGCCATTGATTTGCGCCCAGCCGGTAATGCCGGGTTTGACCCGGTGGCGGGCGAAATAGCCGTCAATGCGGGTGCGGTAAAGTTCATTATGTGCCATTGCATGGGGCCGGGGCCCAACCAGAGACATCTCCCCGCGCAATACATTAAACAATTGCGGCAGCTCATCAAGGCTGGTTTTGCGCAAAAACGCGCCCAGCGGGGTAATGCGCGGGTCGTTGCGGCACGCCTGTTGCACTTTTTGCGGTGTGTCCGTCATTTTATCGACATACATGGAGCGAAATTTCATTACCCGGATTGTCTCGCCATTAAAGCCGTGGCGCAACTGCGCAAACATCACCGGTCCGTCGCTGGTCAGTTTTACCGCAATTGCAATTATCAGCATGACGGGAGAGAGCAGTACAAGGGCCATGGTGCCCAGCGTAATATCTTCCAGCCGCTTCACCCACCATCCCCGGTCGCCAAAGGGCCGCATGGCGCGTCGCAAAAAGGGCAGGCCCGCCAAAATCACCCATTCGCTGGCAACATCCCCTGCCTGACCTTCATTCAGGTCCGAAATCTCGACCAGATCCGACGAAATTGCCCCCACATCATCAAGAATATCGGCATAGCGGATTTTATCGGCAGAGCTTACCGCCATTACCACAATATCGGGCTTGGCCGCGCGCATGTCCGACAGGGCATCGTGCAGGCTGTCGGCGGCATGGTCGCCCGGGATAATTCGGCAATTATGGACAATGGCAAAACGGTGACTTTCGGCCCGTGCCCGCAATTGCGAAATCACCAGCGGTTCCGGCGCGCTTGATATAAGGGCAACACGGGGCCGAAAATGCCCGGCAATACCTTGGCGGCGCAGCCAGATGAAAACCACAAGCCGTAAGATAAGCAAAAGGGCTGTTCCCGTAATCAGGGAATAGGCCGTCCACAATCGGGAGAAATCTTCGGAAACCTTGGCAAAATAGGCAAAAACCAGCAGCAGGGCATAGGTGCCCGATTGCGCTGTTAGCACCCGAAACAGGCCGATCTGCATGGTTTCCGGGTTTAACGTTTCATAGCCACGGATCAGAAACATCACCATCATATACAATAACGGGGCCATGAAGGTCGGTACGAGAAAGCCGTCGGGCGGGAAAAAGGCATCAAATCGCAAAAGCGAGGCAACCATCGCGCCGAGCAGCAGAACGATGACATCGCCCACCGCAAAAAGGTCGCGTAAAATCGCCTGATTTCTGCTGTGTGTTAACACCCAGCAATCCCCCTGTTTTTGATCCCCTGCCATGGATTGGCACCAGACCGCCTTTGTGTCCCACGTCCCGCTATACGTCTGACGGGGCGCGGTTATCGGCCAATGCGATAGGTCATCGGCGCCCCTAATATCCCATTACTGGTCAGATGTATAATCTCTCGTAATAAGCTGCGTAGCAAGCGGACACTGTAAAAGTAACTGTCCAAAGGAATAGGATGGCGGGATTTATGATTGGTGAAAGGAGTGATGTCTGAGCGGATGCATGATGTGGCTGATTTAATGTATTGAAAAATATACAAATATTCAGGAAAATTGAGCGCTGTTGCGGGAGGGCTTTTATCAGATTTTTTTGATGTGAAATTTTGGGGTAAAAAAATCCTGACCAGGAAGCCAGGATTCGGCGGCCGATGAGGTATTAAAGGAAACATACTTTAAGGCGGCGATTCACCCGGTTTTGCGTACAAGCCACGCCACAAGGGTGCCGATCACAACGCCGCTTAAACTTGCGCTCATATCTGCGACCGAAGCAATCCGGCCATTGCCAAAATGAGCCTGCATCAGTTCCAGGCCCGGCGCGCCAAGGGCAACAATGATCACGAATAAAATGCTGATCTTGCGACGGCCACAAACCATGATCGGCCAAAAGGCCATGGCGGCAAAAACGCTGATATGAACGATCTTATCAAGATTGTGCCGGTCAGAGACCGCAAAGCGGCGCTCAACCCCGGCATAGCCAATTGCCACCAGCCCCAAAACCCATAACAGCAACAAAAGGACGCGATAGCGATAAAGCAGGTCTTTAAGCCGCAACATAAAACTTGTTGATGGTTGCGGGCTGTTATCGCGGGCCGATGGTGAAAATGCGGTGTTATCGATTTCCATACCCGTGTCGTCCAGGACATTGCGCGTCGTTTGCGCCGTTTGTTCGGGCATGAAGGCTCCGTATTTTGATGAAACCCGGTGCCAAATGTCCGGGATGTGGTGTGTGGCACTGCAAGAGTGTTTTCAGGCTTAAATAGCATTACATCAGGCCCGACGCGGCTTCAACCATCATATTCAACCATCATAAGGGGGGCTGAAATGCGTTATTTATCCATCACTGGGATGCTGTGGCACAAAATGGCCGCCAAGCTGATAACTTTCGCCCGGATGGGTGAATTTTGCCACCGTAATCGGGGTGCCGTGAAACCATGTGCGGCGATGCAGCACCAGGCAGGGCGCGCCATGCGCAATGTCCAATAATTTGGCGGTTTTGTTATCCGCCGCAATCGCTTCAATCAAATGTTGGGCATCGGAATAGGGCGCATTGGCCAACAGCCAGGCTGCCGCGGTGATATCCTTGAAATTCTGGCGGGTAAATTCTGGGGCGGCGGCAAGGTTCACCCAGCGGTCCTCGATCTGAACCGGGATGTCTTCCTCGCGGTGCAGACAGACAAAATGGCATAGCGGCACACCGGGTGTGAGACCAAAGCGGGTGGCAAGCGTCGCATCGGCGACAACGGTGTCACAGGTGATAATTTCGCTGTCATGGCGGTGCCCTCGCGCGCGGATATCGCGGTCAATGGCGCGAATTTCCAAAATCGGCGATTGTGCCTTGCGATCTGCCACATAAAGCATATTTCCTTTAATATGACCCATTTTGTTTGTTTTTGGCGTGTCGTTTGGCAAGGCACAGCGCGCTGCGCGATGCGGCGCATCGGGCGAGCGGTGTAACGCCGCCAAACACCGCCAAAAACAAACCCTGTGGGCCAGCGCAGTCTGCCGCCTGGCCGCGTCGAAATCCTTGTCCGTAAACCCATTACGCCCTGCGGACTTCTCCTTGCCAGGCGGCAGACTGAGCTGGCAAAATGGTTCATATTAAAGGAAAGGTGCTTTAGGTGCCATCGCCCCGGGTGCGGGTTAATACTCCTTGGGCGACAAGTTCGCGCAAGGCCCGGTTGACCGTCATGCGCGACGCCTCAAACACCCGGACCAGTTCCATTTCCGTCGGAATTTTCTGCCCGGCAATCCAGTGTCCGGCAATGACATTGCGCGCCAGCACCTGTTTGATCTGGTCATAGAGCGGGCCATTGCCATCAAGCACCAGATGCGCATTTGGCACGGCAGACAAAGGGGGATCGGCGGGCAGGTCATGGGGCAAGGGTGGGTTGCCTTTTGCTGTTTTGGGTTTCTGAGCCTCGTTAAATGTGCCGTGTCATCAGGCATCAAAGCACGAATCCCCTAAATGTATAGATATTTAAGTCCGGTTGCACCCGCCGATATGGTGCGACATCACCATGATCGGGCTTAAAGGAAAAGTGATTTAAAACAATCTGTTATGGGTGGTTTCAGGTTTTTCTTGCCAATGTTGTAAAATGGGATTTATATATTTGTATATACATATTGCGTCGACAGAAGGTCCCTGTTGCGACAGAACCGACGGGCGGTTGCCCGACAGGCCCGGATAGAATGATCGTGCAATGAATTGTGCCCGCGAACAGGGCCTTAATCAGGTGATGGTGAAATAATCATGGAAATGATCAAACTTGTTCCTGGCGAACTGACATTGGCGCAATTGCGCAAAATCGCCGCGGGCAATGTTCAAATTGGCATCGACGATGCCTGTCGCGACCGCGTTTTGGTCGCAGCCAATACGGTCGATGACGTCTTGAAACGTGGCGAAAGCGTTTATGGCATCAATACCGGTTTTGGTCTGATGGCGAAAACCCGGATCGATAGCGAAAGCCTGCGTGATTTGCAGCGTAATCTGGTGTTGTCGCATTGCGCAGGTACGGGGGAGCCGCTGTCTGATGCGGTGGTGCGGCTTGTGCTGGCGCTAAAGGTGACGAGCCTTGCCGCCGGGCATTCCGGGGTGCGGCCTGTTGTGATCGATACCTTAATTGCCCTGTTCAATCATGGCATTTACCCGCTGATCCCGGCCAAGGGGTCGGTCGGGGCATCGGGCGATCTGGCACCGCTGGCGCATATGAGCCTGGCCTTGATCGGCGAAGCCGAGGTGCGCCATGCGGGGGCTGTTATTTCTGCTGCTGACGGCCTGGCCAAAGCCGGGGTTGATGCCGTGGTGCTGGCCCCGAAAGAAGGTTTGGCCTTGTTAAATGGCACCCAGGTTTCCACCGCCCTTACCCTGTTTGGCCTGTTTGCGATTGAGGATAATTTTGCCGCCGCCGTTTTGGCCGGTTCGGTCTCGGTCGATGCGGCCAAGGGCAGCGATACCCCGTTTGATGCCCGCATTCATCAATTGCGTCGCCAGCCGGGCCAAATTGCGGTTGCGGCCAAATACCGGGAATTGCTGGCAGATTCTGAAATTCGCCGTTCTCACGTTGATTGTGACCGCGTACAGGACCCCTATTCGCTGCGCTGTCAGCCCCAGGTGATGGGGGCGTGTCTGGATCAGATCAACCATGCTGCCGCCATTTTGGAACGCGAAGCCAATGCGGTGACCGATAATCCGCTGATTTTCCCCGACGAGGGCGATATTTTATCGGGCGGAAACTTTCATGCCGAACCGGTGGCCTTTGCGGCCGATATTCTGGCCATTGCAGCGGCGGAAATTGGCGCGATTTCCGAACGTCGCATTGCCCTGCTGATTGATCCGGCGATGGTCGATCTGCCCGCATTTCTGGTTGACAATGGGGGGTTAAATTCCGGTTTCATGATCGCGCAGGTGACGGCGGCGGCCCTGGCATCGGAAAATAAAACATTGGCCCACCCGGCATCGATTGACAGTTTGCCAACATCTGCCAATCAGGAAGACCATGTTTCGATGGCAACCTTTGCCGGGCGGCGTCTGGCCGATATTGCCGATAATGTGAATGGCATTGTGGCGATTGAAATGCTGGCCGCCTGCCAGGCGATTGAATTTCGCCGCCCGATGACATCCAGTGATGCGCTGGAAAAGGTCATCGCATCGGTGCGTGCGGTCGCGGCATTTTACGATAAGGACCGCTATTTTGCCCCCGATATTGCCGCGGTAAAGGCGCTTTTGAAATCTGCCGCCATTCATGGCTATGTTGACGATTTGCTGCCTGGCTTTGCCTGACCGGTTTTTCTATCCCCGATCTGCACGGCGCAGATCGGGGATCTGGAACGGCTCTTGACCCGGCCCGGCCAAGGGTGCATTTATTTGTCTATACATAAAAACAGCCAGCAATCGCAGCAACAGGGATACAAGCATGTGGGACCACATTTGGGTCAACGGCCATTTCGCCACCATGAACCCGGCCCTTAAACAGCCTTATGGCGCGATCCATGAGGGTGCCATCGCGGTGCAGGATGGCAAAATATGCTGGCTGGGCCGGATGGACGATTTGGCTGATCGTCCCGATAAACTGGCAACAAACGTGACCGACCTTGCCGGGGCATGGGTGACGCCGGGGCTGGTCGATTGTCATACCCATCTGGTATATGGCGGCAACCGTGCTGATGAGTTTGAAAAACGCCTGAATGGTGTCAGCTATGAAGAAATCGCCCGCGCAGGCGGGGGTATTCGGTCCTCGGTGAGCGCAACCCGTGCGGCGAGCGAGGATGATTTGGTGAAACATGCGCAAAAACGGCTGAACAATTTGCTGCGTGAAGGTGTCACCACCATCGAGATCAAGTCCGGTTATGGCCTGCGCACCGAAGATGAAGCGAAAATGTTGCGCGTCGCCCGTCGTTTGGGGCGCGACAATAATATTGATGTGGTCACAACATTTTTAGGCGCTCATGCTCTGCCGCCCGAATATGCCGACAATGCCGATGGCTATATTGATTTGGTTTGTTCGGAAATGCTGCCCGCCATTGCCGCCCAAGGGCTGGCCGATGCGGTTGATGCTTTTTGTGAAAACATCGCCTTTAATACCGATCAAACGCGCCGGGTGTTTGATGCGGCGCGCGCCCATAATTTGCCGGTTAAATTACATGCCGAACAGTTAAGCGACCAGAAAGGCAGCATTCTGGCTGCCGATTATCATGCCCTTTCAACCGACCATTTGGAATATTTGGGCGAAGATGGCGTGATTGCGATGGCAAAGGCCGGGGTAACGGCGGTATTGCTGCCCGGTGCCTTTTATTGCCTGCGCGAAACCAAATTGCCGCCGATTGACCTGTTGCGCCAGCATGGCGTCCACATCGCCCTTGCGACCGACAGTAACCCCGGCACGTCACCGGCCCTGTCGCTGCTTTTGATGGCAAATATGGCCTGCACCCTGTTTCGCATGACGCCGGAGGAAGCCCTGGCGGGAATTACCCGCAATGGTGCGCGGGCGCTGGGACGCGGTGAGACGCACGGAACCCTTGAATCCGGCAAGGTCGCCGATTTTGTGGTCTGGGATATTAATAGCCCGGCCGAGCTTTCCTATGCCATTGGCGGCAATCCGTGCCTTGCTGTTGTGCGGCAGGGCACGTTGCGAAGATAGCTGTCTGCTTCAACTTCAAGTGTACCGTGTCTGTTTGCCCTTAAAGAGGAAACCCGTAATGGGTGCCGTCGGGAAGCTCCACATCAAGGCGTAATTTGCCACCAGATGCTTCAACATAACGTTTGAGAGATGAGAGCATCAGGTCACGTCCCGGTTGTTCCATATCGGAAACAGTCGGCTGTTTGATACCTAAAGCAGCTGCAATATCGCTCTGTGTCAGGTGCATGCGTTCGCGAAGTTCGGCCAGATGAATGTTAAGCAACATTTCGCTTGCGGCGTTTTGTGTTTTCGCAACAACTTCAGGCTTTTCGCTCGCCAGTATTTGATCAAGCGTTCTTGCCATAATGCCTAATCCTTTTTCAATTTCGCCAGATGTGCTGCAAACTCCCGATCTGCGATCGGAATCATCACATCATAAAACCGTTTTTCATCGCTGGCCTTGTTTCCCGCACAAAGAACAATTCCTTTTCGGTGGTATCGAGGGTGACTGTTATTTGTTGTTTGTCCTATTTTCGAAATGCCGTTTTTGCAGCCACCGGGCCAGCATCGGCGCCAGCAAGACGATTTCAAAAATGCGGATGATGTGGTGAAAGGCGACAAAGCTGGGTTCGATATTCAGGGCCAGCGCAATCAGCGACATCTCGGCAACCCCGCCCGGGGCAAAAGCCAGCAACACCGCCATAAAATTCAGGTCCAGCCAGTGGGCAACGAACCAGGAAACAACCCCGGTAAAGCCCAGGATAACCACCGTTGCGGCCACGGCATAACCGGCAAGGCGCACCAGAAATGCCAGTTTAACCCCGGCAAAGCGGCTGCCAATGGCGGAACCCAGAATCCACAAACTGCCATCCAACAGCCATTGCGGTAAATTGCCATCGACAATGCCGCTGATATGCAAGGTGGCACTGGCCAGCATCGCACCGGTCATTTCGGCGGCTGGAACGCGCAGTCGGCGAAAAATCAGCACGGTAACAATGGCGCAAAAGGCGGTTAGCAAGCCATCTTCAAGCGACATAACAACGCCCGCTTCCCCATGCCCATTGGCGACCACCCCGGTAATCATCATCACAATGATCGGGGCTGACATCACCAGCAGCAACACCCGCAACCCCTGGGTCAGGGCAATTTCCTGTTCATTGCCGCCTGATGCCGCGCCAAGAACCACCATCGGTGTCAAGCCGCCAGGGGTGGCCGAAAACAGGGCGGTGGCCGGGTCCAGCCGGGCGATTTTGGCATAAAACCATGTAATAATGGCGGTAATGATCGGGACATAAAGCAGGACGGCAACCATGCTGATCGGCCAGCGTGCCGCCTGATCGATGGTATCGGGGGTGAAAGACCCGCCCAGAAACACACCGATCACGCCTAAAATCATGGCGCGAAATTTCATGGGGATGGCCATGGGCACGCGCAGCAGGGCGAAGATGAATGTTGCCAGCATGGGCCCCATCATCCAGGCCAGCGGCATGGAAATGACATGTGCCACAAACCCGCCGACCATGCCAATCAACAGCCCGGTTGCCAAAAGCCGGAAAAAGCGGGGCGTTAAACTGGCAAGGAACGTGTCGGGTTTTGCGGGCATGGCTATTTCCGGGGTTGGTGATGTTGAGGGTGATCGTGATGCGGAACGGGTTGAAAATGATAATCGTATTTAAATACGGGTAAGGCAAACAAGCCGCCAGATAAAAAACGGACAAAAAAAGGGCCGGGTCCGCATGGCGAACCCGGCCCTTTTCACGGTCCCGCTTTACGGGGAAACTGTCGGGTCTTTTTTCGGGCGCAGGAAACGGCCGAAAACGAACGGGGCGATAAAGCCGACAATGGCCAACACCCAGATCGAAATCGTCAAGGGTGATCCCCATAATGTGCTGACATCGCCGTTGGAAATTTCCAGCGCGCGGCGCAGGTTCTTTTCCATTTCATTGCCGAGCAGAATACCAAGAATGATCGGCACTGTCGGAATGTTCATCTTGCGCAAAAGATAACCGATGACCCCGAAAATGATCATCATCAGCAGATCAAAGGTTGATCCTGAAATGCCATAAATGCCGACAAACGAAATCATGGTCACCGCAGGCATCAGATATTTGCTGGGAACGCGCAGAACCCGGACAAACAGCCCGACCATCGGAATATTAAGGCACAACAGCATGATGTTGCCGATGAACAGGGCCGCGATCAGGCCCCAGACCACATCCGGGCGCTGGGTAAACAACAGCGGACCGGGCGTAATGTTAAGCGCCATCAGCATGGCAAGCAGCACCGCCGTGGTGCCTGAACCCGGAACCCCCAGGGCCAGCATCGGCACCAGAGCCCCCCCGGCAGCAGCATTATTCCCCGCTTCCGGGGCGGCAACCCCGCGCGGGTCGCCTTTGCCAAAGGTCCCGTCCTTGTCGCTGATTTTCTTTTCCACGGTATAGGAAACGAAAGACCCCAGCGACGCCCCGGCACCGGGCAAAACACCGGCGAGAAAGCCGATAATGGTGCTGCGCCCCATGGCACCCGATGTGCTTTTCAGCATCGACCACGGGGCAGTCACCCGGGCCAGTTTATGGGTTTGCGCACTGGGGGCCGATCCGGTTTTGTGTTCCAAAAACAGCAAAACTTCGGAAATGGCAAACAGGCCAACGATGGCGACCAGAAAGTCGATGCCTTCGTAAAGATGGATATTGCCGAATGTCATGCGCGGCACACCGGTCTGGTGGTCGACACCGACCATGGCAATGGCAAGGCCGATCATGGCGGCAATAACGGCTTTGGCCTGGTTTTGCGAGGCAACGCCGCCAAGGGTGGCAAAGGCCAGCGCAAACAGGGCAAAATATTCAGCCGGGCCAAACAGCAGGGCAACCTTGACCAATTGTGGTGCCAGAAACACCAGGCCCCAGGTGGCAAAGAAGGCACCAACGAAAGATGCAATCCCCGACAGGGCCAGGGCTTCGCCCGCCTGGCCTTTTTGCGCCATCGGATAGCCGTCCAGTGTGGTCATCAAGGCCGGTTCATCGCCGGGAATATTGAGCAGGATCGATGAAATACGTCCGCCATACATGGCACCGTAATAAACCGATGTCAGCAAAATCAGGGCGGGTGTTGCCGGAAGGCCAAGGGTAAAGGCCACCGGTATCAGAATGGCGACACCGTTGGACGGGCCAAGACCGGGCAGGGCACCAATGATGGTGCCGAGAAAACAGCCGACCAGAGCCAGTGCCAGATTCTGGAACGTCAGCGCGACAGCAAAACCGTCGGCGAGTTGTGAAAGTACATCCATATCAGAACCCCCAGGGCCCGCGGGCCAGCGAGAGTTGAAGAACGAGGTGGAACACGACGTAAATGCCACCGGAGATCGAAACACCGGCAATGGTGGCAGCAACGGGTTTCGCCCCAAGGCGCCAGCTTAGAATGCCCGATGTAATGGCGGTTGAGAGAACAAAACCGGCCACCGGCAGCGCATAGGTGTAAGCCACCATGACAGCAACGGCGAACACGATTTCGATCAGACGCGCAATGCCGGGCCAGTCTGGCTCGGGGTCCGGTTTAAGGATCGGAAAAATGGCGGCGATCGCCAGCAAACTACCAACCAGGATCGGGAAAAACTTTGGTCCCAGGTAATCGGTAATGAAGCTGGTCTGAATCTGTGTCGCCATGAAAATATAGAATGCAGATAGCAACAGGCATGCAACGCCCAGGGCTCTGTCACTCATGGCTGTTCTCCAAAATGACGAGAGCGCCGCACCCCGATGGAGTGCGGCGCCACAGGAGGGCGGTATTTATTTAATCAGACCGATTTCGCGGCTGAGCGTCTGGGTCGATGAAATTTCGTGTTTGACGAATTTTTCAAAGTCCGGGCCAAATTTTGCCAACGGCATCATGCCGTTATTGGCCATGACTTCTTTCCATTCGTCGCTGGCATAGGTGGTTTTGATGGCATTGACCCAATAGTCATATGCCTCATCGCTCATGCCTTTGGGGGCATAAAAACCACGCCAGTTTGCACCAACAGCATCAATCCCCTGTTCTTTGGCCGTCGGGAATTTGTTAAATTCCTCGCCCGGCAGACGTTCGTCAGCCAGAACAGCCAGAACCCGCAGATCACCTGAATCAACAAAGCCTTTGGCTTCGGAAATATCACCGGTGAATACCTGGACATGGCCGCCCAGAAGCTGGGTGACGGCTTCGCCGCCGCCTTCAAAGGCGACGTATTTGATTTTCCGAATATCGCTAATCCCGGCTGCTTTTGCGGCAAGTAGAACTTTAAGATGGTCCCAGCCGCCAACCGCCGAACCACCTGCGAAAGCAAGTGATTTTGGATCTGTTTTAACTTTTTCAAAAAGTTCCGGCAGGGTTTTGATGGCGGAATTTTTCGAAACGGCGATCACACCATAGTCAGCGCCAATGGTACCAACCCAGCGAACCTGATCCATGGTTGACCCCGGGAATGCACCCTGAGCCAAACGGGTGGTGGTGGCCGATGATGCCGCAACGATCAGGTCGTTATCGTCATTGCGTTTGGAAACGACTTCGGCATAGGCAACACCGCCGGAACCGCCCGCCATGTTGACAACCTGCATCGGGCTGGCGATGGTTTTAAGATCATAAAGTGTCTTGCCGATTTGACGGCAGGTAAAGTCCCAGCCGCCGCCTGCATTGGCCGGAGCAATACATTCAGGTTGCTCGGGTTCGAATGCCTGTGCCGCAGTGGAAACGATGACCATCGAAGCCGCAATCGTAAGTGCTTTAAATAAAGAACGCGTCACTGATACCTCCCATTATTGGTGTGACTATTGATTTTATTTTGGGGCAATGCGCCCCGGCATACGCGGTGGGCCATCGTAGGTCCACCGGTAGGATGGGGGAGTCGGACCCTTGTTCCGTCCTCCCTGACCCATTTGCTCCCAGGCATGTGAAATGACACCAACACTGCGAGACAAACAGAAAAGGCCGCGAGCAAGTGGGGCTGGAAAGCCAAGCTCGGCATAGATAACGGCAGTAGCTCCGTCGATATTCATCGGAACTGCTTTGCCTTTGGTTTGAGCAAGAGATTCTTCAATAGACCGGCCAATGGCGGCAAAGCGGCCTGTTACCACCCCTTTGGCAGCAGCTTCGTCGACAAGACCAAGCAATCGCGGGGAGCGGGGATCAACCGGCTTATGAAAACGGTGACCAAAACCAGGAATATATTTTGTCCGGTTCTTTTGCCATTGGATCAGGACTTCCGATGCGTGTTCAGGCCCGCCTGCTTCATCAATCATATGATAAAGCTCAACGGCCTGTTCCCCGGCACCGCCGTGAACGTCATCTAGAAAATTGACAGCGGATGCCAGCGCGCCATTCAGGGGCAAACCGCATGTAACGGCCATGCGGGCAGCGGCAATCGAGGGGGCCTGGGGGCCGTGATCGACGGCGGCAACAAGGGCTGCTTCAAGCAAGGTTGCCTGGTCTTCGCCGGGCAATTCACCACGGGTCATAAGCCAGATCATTTGCGGAAAACTGATATTGCCAATCAGTTCCTCGACAGGATAGCCGCGGAAACTGATTTTGCCGGGCTCCATTTCAATGATGGAGGTGCGCCACCAATCGGAAACGTCGCTCATAACGTTCTTTCTTTCTTCAATTTAGCCAGGGATTCTTCATCAATGCCCAGTGATCGATAGATCTCGTCATTGTGTTGACCCAGACTTGGCGGAGGGGTTGATACATCGGGTGCAGCCCCGTCGATTTTAAAGCCGGTTCTGACAAGGGTAATCTCGCGCCCGACATCAGGGGTATCGCTGAAAGTTGCCAACATGCCCCGGTCTGCAATTTGTGGGTGAGCAAGGATCTCGGGGACACTGAATACGGCACCTGCCGGAACGCCGATTTCATTAAGTTCGCGCGCCCAGTTACGCGCCGAGCGGGTCCTCAGCGTTTTTTCAAGGTCGGTCTTCAAAGCTGCCCGGTTGGCTTTGCGGTCTTCACGGGTGGCATATTCCGGCTGGGTTAAAAGTTCTTCGCGGCCAAGATGACGCGCCATAGCTTCCCATTGCTCGTCCTTGTTTGCAGCAATGTTGAGCGGGCTGTCAGCGGTTTCAAAAGTGCCTGATGGTGCAGAGGTGAGGTTTTCATTTCCATTGGCCGTTGGCTCGATCCCGCCGATCAAATAATTTGATACGGCCCACCCCATTGTGGCGATGGTTGCTTCCAGCATTGAGACATCAATAAAAGTACCGCGTTGCGGGGCGTTCAATGCCCCGGATATCGCAAGTGCTGCCGTAAGACCGCCAATTGTATCGGCTATTGGATAGCCAGCCCGCAGAGGTGCGCTTTGCGCATCTCCCGTGATTGACATTAAACCTGATGCACCTTGAATAATTTGGTCATATGCTGGTCGATGCAGCCATGGACCATCCTGCCCAAAACCGGAAATGGCGCAATAAATCAGCTTTGGATTAACTTCGCGCAGAATGTCATAGCCAAGCTCAAGACGATCCATCACACCGGGGCGAAAATTTTCGACCAATACGTCAGCTGTTTCGACCAAGCGCTTTAAAAGCTTTTTTCCTTCAGGGTGTTTCAGATTGAGGGTCACGGATTTCTTGCCAGCATTTTGTGCCAGAAAGGAAATGCCCATGTTTTTTTTACTTAATTCGGGGTCGGCCCCCAACTGTCGGGCCAGATCACCACGGCCTGGTGCTTCAACCTTGATGACCTCGGCGCCCATATGGACGAGCTGATGGCAGCAAAATGGTCCGGCCAATACATTGGTAAGGTCAAGGACACGAATGCCCTCAAGCGGTCGTTGCATCTTTTTCCTCCGGCGGTATTTCAAAACGCATGGTGCGGTGGGACAAAGTTCCTTCACGCGTTTTGAATGAGGAGGGATCGATTCCAAGAGGCCTGATATCTGTATCTTCCGCCGTCCAATTTGTAAGGTTGGTGGCATCTGGCACCTTGACAGGGCTGGTAGCCTCGCTCATTGATTCCTCCCAACTGGCCTATTGTTCTGTTTGTTGGAACTTGATTCTATTTAACAGAACGACATTCTGTGGTCCAGAACGAAATTCTGTTAAATGGAACGATGTTATGTCTGACGAAAAGGGGGTCGACGCGGTAGATCGCGCTTTGAGCTTGCTTGATTGCTTTGACGGGCAATCGGAAACCTTGGGATTGGCGGAGCTTTCCAAGCGTACAGGCTTTTACAAAAGTACGATTCTGCGGTTGGCAGTGTCGCTTGAAAAATTTGGTTATATCCGACGTCAAGCCGACGGTCGGTTTCGGTTGGGCGCGACTGTTTGGAGATTGGGATCCTTATATCGACGCGGATTCAATCTGGGGGATATCGTTCGTCCAGAGTTGAAAATTCTGGCTGATGAAATTGGTGAAACGGCTTCGTTTTATGTTCGTGAGGGCGAAACCCGCGTTTGTTTGTTTCGCAGTGAACCGATGCGGGCAATTCGTCACAACGTCAATGAAGGTGCCCAGTTCCCTTTAACGGCGGGTGCAAGTGCGCGGGTGTTGATGGCTTGGTCAAGCGATTGTCTTAATACCGGCGACGAGCCCGCAATTCGACAGGCCGGATATGCTGTGTCACAAGGAGAACGAGACCCTGAAGTGGCCGCTGTTGCTGTGCCGGTATTTTGGAATGATGGTGATATTGCCGGTGCCGTATCGGTATCGGGTCTGATTACACGGTTTGATGGGGCATTAATCGAAAAATGTGTCCAGGCGCTCAAGGAAGCGGTCCGACGTCTTGACATTGACGGGGCGCTGGTTCGTTAAGCCTTCGATAATGATGACATTCGTGATAAAATAAAACGAGCGCAAGAGGAACCTTGCGCTCGTTTTTGTTGGTTTATAGATCGCGTTTACGGGGAAACTGTCGGGTCTTTTTTCGGGCGCAGGAAACGGCCGAAAACGAACGGGGCGATAAAGCCGACAATGGCCAACACCCAGATCGAAATCGTCAAGGGTGATCCCCATAATGTGCTGACATCGCCGTTGGAAATTTCCAGCGCGCGGCGCAGGTTCTTTTCCATTTCATTGCCGAGCAGAATACCAAGAATGATCGGCACTGTCGGAATGTTCATCTTGCGCAAAAGATAACCGATGACCCCGAAAATGATCATCATCAGCAGATCAAAGGTTGATCCTGAAATGCCATAAATGCCGACAAACGAAATCATGGTCACCGCAGGCATCAGATATTTGCTGGGAACGCGCAGAACCCGGACAAACAGCCCGACCATCGGAATATTAAGGCACAACAGCATGATGTTGCCGATGAACAGGGCCGCGATCAGGCCCCAGACCACATCCGGGCGCTGGGTAAACAACAGCGGACCGGGCGTAATGTTAAGCGCCATCAGCATGGCAAGCAGCACCGCCGTGGTGCCTGAACCCGGAACCCCCAGGGCCAGCATCGGCACCAGAGCCCCCCCGGCAGCAGCATTATTCCCCGCTTCCGGGGCGGCAACCCCGCGCGGGTCGCCTTTGCCAAAGGTCCCGTCCTTGTCGCTGATTTTCTTTTCCACGGTATAGGAAACGAAAGACCCCAGCGACGCCCCGGCACCGGGCAAAACACCGGCGAGAAAGCCGATAATGGTGCTGCGCCCCATGGCACCCGATGTGCTTTTCAGCATCGACCACGGGGCAGTCACCCGGGCCAGTTTATGGGTTTGCGCACTGGGGGCCGATCCGGTTTTGTGTTCCAAAAACAGCAAAACTTCGGAAATGGCAAACAGGCCAACGATGGCGACCAGAAAGTCGATGCCTTCGTAAAGATGGATATTGCCGAATGTCATGCGCGGCACACCGGTCTGGTGGTCGACACCGACCATGGCAATGGCAAGGCCGATCATGGCGGCAATAACGGCTTTGGCCTGGTTTTGCGAGGCAACGCCGCCAAGGGTGGCAAAGGCCAGCGCAAACAGGGCAAAATATTCAGCCGGGCCAAACAGCAGGGCAACCTTGACCAATTGTGGTGCCAGAAACACCAGGCCCCAGGTGGCAAAGAAGGCACCAACGAAAGATGCAATCCCCGACAGGGCCAGGGCTTCGCCCGCCTGGCCTTTTTGCGCCATCGGATAGCCGTCCAGTGTGGTCATCAAGGCCGGTTCATCGCCGGGAATATTGAGCAGGATCGATGAAATACGTCCGCCATACATGGCACCGTAATAAACCGATGTCAGCAAAATCAGGGCGGGTGTTGCCGGAAGGCCAAGGGTAAAGGCCACCGGTATCAGAATGGCGACACCGTTGGACGGGCCAAGACCGGGCAGGGCACCAATGATGGTGCCGAGAAAACAGCCGACCAGAGCCAGTGCCAGATTCTGGAACGTCAGCGCGACAGCAAAACCGTCGGCGAGTTGTGAAAGTACATCCATATCAGAACCCCCAGGGCCCGCGGGCCAGCGAGAGTTGAAGAACGAGGTGGAACACGACGTAAATGCCACCGGAGATCGAAACACCGGCAATGGTGGCAGCAACGGGTTTCGCCCCAAGGCGCCAGCTTAGAATGCCCGATGTAATGGCGGTTGAGAGAACAAAACCGGCCACCGGCAGCGCATAGGTGTAAGCCACCATGACAGCAACGGCGAACACGATTTCGATCAGACGCGCAATGCCGGGCCAGTCTGGCTCGGGGTCCGGTTTAAGGATCGGAAAAATGGCGGCGATCGCCAGCAAACTACCAACCAGGATCGGGAAAAACTTTGGTCCCAGGTAATCGGTAATGAAGCTGGTCTGAATCTGTGTCGCCATGAAAATATAGAATGCAGATAGCAACAGGCATGCAACGCCCAGGGCTCTGTCACTCATGGCTGTTCTCCAAAATGACGAGAGCGCCGCACCCCGATGGAGTGCGGCGCCACAGGAGGGCGGTATTTATTTAATCAGACCGATTTCGCGGCTGAGCGTCTGGGTCGATGAAATTTCGTGTTTGACGAATTTTTCAAAGTCCGGGCCAAATTTTGCCAACGGCATCATGCCGTTATTGGCCATGACTTCTTTCCATTCGTCGCTGGCATAGGTGGTTTTGATGGCATTGACCCAATAGTCATATGCCTCATCGCTCATGCCTTTGGGGGCATAAAAACCACGCCAGTTTGCACCAACAGCATCAATCCCCTGTTCTTTGGCCGTCGGGAATTTGTTAAATTCCTCGCCCGGCAGACGTTCGTCAGCCAGAACAGCCAGAACCCGCAGATCACCTGAATCAACAAAGCCTTTGGCTTCGGAAATATCACCGGTGAAAGCCTGAACATGGCCGCCCAGAAGCTGGGTGACGGCTTCGCCGCCGCCTTCAAACGCGATGTATTTAACCGCGCGGGCATCGGAAATCCCCGCCGCCTTCGCCGCGATCAGAACTTTCAGATGGTCCCAGCCGCCAACAGCCGAACCCCCGGCAAAAGCAATGCCGCGCGGGTTTTCTTTTACGCGGTCAAAAAGTTCCGGCAGGGTTTTGATGTCGGAATCCTTGGCAACCGCGATCACACCGTAATCAGCGCCAATGGTGCCAATCCAGCGCACCTGATCCATGGTCGAGCCGGGAAATGCACCCTGGGCCAGACGGGTGGTGGTGGCCGACGATGCCGCAACGATCAGGTCGCTGTCGTCATTACGCTTTGAAACGACTTCGGCATAGGCAACACCGCCGCCGCCGCCTGCCAGGTTGACAACCTGCATCGGGCTGGCGATGGTTTTAAGATCATAAAGGGTTTTGCCGATCTGACGGCAGGTGAAATCCCAGCCGCCACCCGCATTGGCCGGCGCGATGCATTCGGGCTTGGACGGTTCGTAAGCAAAGGCTGACGATGCAAAGGAAAGTGCGGCAAACACTGTCGCGGCACCAAGTGCAGCAATCTTTCTCATGGTTATTCCTCCCAGTTTCTAGTCGCACCTTTTTGATACGACGGTGTATATGAGAGTAGCGGGCGAACCTTTCACCAACCTGTCATCTGAAAAATTCAGGGAGCAACGGTTTGAGAATACTGATTGTTGAGGATACCGAAGATGTGGCCGATGCCATCCTTTCGCATTTCTCGCGACAGGGCCATGTGTGCGAGGCTGCAAGCAATCTGGAAGATGCCGCCCATTTTTTGGGCCTGGAAACCTATGATCTGGTTATTCTCGATATCAACCTGCCTGACGGGTCGGGGCTGGATTTTTTAAAAAAGTTGCGGGCAGCAAAAAACGGGGTGCCGGTGCTGGTGCTAACCGCAAGGTTGCAGGTTGATGATAAAATTGACGCGCTGGATTTTGGTGCCGATGATTATCTGGTTAAACCCTTTGATCTGCGTGAACTCGAAGCCCGCGCGCGTGCGGTTACCCGGCGCAAACACGGGGCCAACGAGGCAACGGTGTCGGTGGGAAACCTGCATTGTAATTTTGCCGACCATTCGGTGCGCGTCGATGATGCCGATATTGAACTGACAAGGCGGGAATTTATTTTGCTGGAGGCCTTTATGTCCAACCTGAACCGGGTTTTACAAAAAGAGGAACTTTATTCCCGCCTGTATGGTTTGACAGGTGAGGCCGGGTTGAATGCGGTTGAAGTTTATGTGGCGCGCCTGCGCCGTAAACTGGCCGATGCCACCCTTGAAATACGCACGCTGCGGGGCCTGGGCTATCAGGCGGTTCCCGGTGCGCGGGATGAAAAACCGTGATAAAGCCGGGTTTGGTTCCCCCTTCCACCAATCCGCGCCAGTCAGTTGCCGTTCGTCTGGGCCTGGCGATGGCGGTTATTTTGGCGGTGGTGTTGTTGGGAACCATTTTTGCCGCCAATAAATATGGTCAGGATGCCGCCGACGAAACTTTTGACCGCTTGCTGCGCGGGGCGGCTTTGCAAATTGCCGAACGTATTTTGGTCACCGATGGCCATGCCAATGTTGATTTGCCGGTTTCCGCATTTGAGCTTTTGTCGCTGGCCCGCACGGACCGGGTTTTTTATCGCATTATCGGGCCGGATGGCAAAACCCTGACCGGTTATGGGGATTTGCCGCTGCCCAAAGATGACAAGGGCCGGGCCGATCAAATTTATAATACCCGCTTTAAAGGGGTCGATATTCGCGCCTATTTGTTGCGGCGTCAGTTGGCCGAACGGTTTGTCAGCGGGGATGTGAAAGTGATTGTGGCGCAAACCACTTCGGAACGGGTGGCGCTGGCGCGCAGCATTACCACCCAGGCTGTTTTGACGATTGCGGCGGCGGGCATTGTTTTGTTGTTGCTGGTGATTGTGGTGATGCGGATTGCCTTGCGCCCGTTGGCCCGGGTGGAGCGCACTATTTTAGACCGCGATGTCAATGACCTCTCACCAATCGACATTGCCGCCCCGGCCGAGGTGGCGGTGTTGCTGGCCGCGATTAACCGGTTCATGCGTCGGCTGGATCGCCGGATTGAAGCGATGCAAAATTTCGTCGCCGATGCCGCCCATCAGATCAGAACGCCGATAACGGCGTTGCGCGCCCAATTGCAACTGGCACTCGACGAAGACGACCCGGTTGTTCTGGCCCGTTTGCACCGGCGTTTGCACGAACGCACCGTAGGGCTGGGGCGGTTGGCCGACCAGTTGTTAAGTCATGCCCTGATTGCGCATCGCGCCGATATGGCGGTGTCGCAGGACCTTGATTTACGGCGCATTGCCCTGGAAGCGGAACGTGAAATACGGGCGGTGTCGGATGAATTTATCCAGGTGGAATTACCCGACGAACCGGTTGCCATTAAAGGCGACCCGATCAGCCTGCGCGAAGCGGTAAAAAACCTGTTGAACAATGCCTTGAAACACGGGGCAACGCCGGTTGTTTTGCGGGTAACACCGGTACAAAAAGGCCCTGCCAGCCTTTTGGTCCGCGATCAAGGGGCCGGTATAACCCCGGAAATTTCCGGCCGTATTGGCGAACGGTTTGCCGCAAACGGAATTGGCCCGGATAGTGCCGGTTTGGGGTTGTCGATTGTATCGTCGGTGGCGTCATCGCATGGGGCGGTGCTGGTGCGGCGATGCACCACGGATGGTTTTGAAATTGGCCTGGAATTTCCGGTGGTGGCGTCGTGATGAAAACGGTTTGGCATTATTGCAAGAAAGCCTTCCCTGCCAAACGCAGGAAGCAAACCTGTTTGTGGGCCTTGGCGGCCTTGATTGGCGGCGGGGCAGGAATTGCCGCCACCGTTATGAATGTGGCGCGTGCGGGGGACCGTGAATTTCCGATATCGACCGATATATCGGGGCGGCTGGTTATTCAAAGTTCAACCGATTACATGATTTTTGCCCCCGTGATCGAGGCATTTCAGGACCGTTGGCCCGGTATTTTGATTACGTATA
The DNA here is from genome assembly GCF_963976115.1 of uncultured Thalassospira sp. Classification (GTDB taxonomy): domain Bacteria; phylum Pseudomonadota; class Alphaproteobacteria; order Rhodospirillales; family Thalassospiraceae; genus Thalassospira. Next base: position 309,183 of record NZ_CAXBJJ010000005.1, on the reverse strand, counting down.
ACGAACTCACCACCAACGAACTGAATGGCGCGACAGAACAAGCCTGCGATCAGGCGCGTTTTTTGGGAGATCTGATCATTTCGTCGTCAATCGACCAGCAATTGAAACTGGTTAATGATGGCTGTGCCCAGTCGCCCGGGTCGCGGGTTGGGGCCAATCTGCCTGATTGGGCCAAATGGCGCGATGAACTGTTTGGCCTGACCTATGAACCGGCTGTGACGGTTTATAACAAGGCATTTTTCGCCGATCGCAAGCCGCCGCAAAACCGGTTTGATTTGATAGATCTGCTGCGCGAAAGCGATACGTTTCGGGCGAAAGTAGGTAGTTACGATATCGAAACATCAGGTGTTGGCTATCTGTTTGCCTTTCAGGATGCCATTCAGGCCAGCACGTGGGGGCGCCTGGTGGAAAGCCTGGGCCGAAACGAGGCGCAACTGTTTTGTTGTACCGGGCAAATTCTGGAGCGGGTGGCCGATGGCCGGTTGTTGCTGGGATATAATGTGCTGGGGTCTTATGCCCTGTCGCGGATTGGCCGCGACAAACGGGTTGGGCTGGTTTTGCCCAGTGACTATACCCTGATTATGTCGCGGGCGGCCTTTATCTCGCGCGATGCCCGCGAACCCGCCATTGCCCGTGCCTTTATCGATTTTATGTTATCGCCCCCGGGTCGGGCGATTTTGTCGCGCGATGCGGGCTTGTTATCGCCAATTGGCGGACCAGACATGCTGGCCCAACTGGCCGGGGCCGCCAAAGGGGCCGATCCGCAAGAATTGCGGCCCATCGCCTTGACCCCGGCTTTGATGGTTGGGCTTGATCAGGCCAAGCGAAACATCTTTTTGCAACAATGGCGGGCAGCCTTGCCGCCGCGCCAGTTATCACACCATCCTTGAGGCAATATGCGTTAATTGCGCAGCGAGGGAATCGCGGAAAACACGGTTTTTAACAGCTGCGGCTGGCGGTTAACGCCGGTTTTGACAAAAATCGCCTTTAAATAGGTTCGGGCTGATTGTACCGATATGCCGACCGCTTCGGAGGCTTCGTCCAGGGCAATACCTTCGGCCAGTTTCTGGGTCAGGCGGGCTTCTGACCGGGTCAGGCCAAAAACATCCATCAGATTATCAACCGACGGCGGCCCGACGCTGTCGGGTTCGACCAGAATGAAGATGAAACCCGGCTTTTCGCCATTCTGGCCGGAAATACGGCGCAAAAAGATCGACACCGCCATGTCATCGCATTCAAGGGAAAAGCCCTTTTGCTGCGGAACAGACCGCCCGGCAGGGGGATGAAAGAATTTGTCGAGATCGTCGGGCGCGCGGTCCATCGCCAGCCGGTTGTCGGCCTGCACATGTAATAGCGGGCATCGCCGTACAAGTTCGGCGGCCTGCGCGTTCATGTGATTGATCCCCAGATCCAGATCCGTGGCAATCAGACCCAGGTTAAAAATATCCAGAAAGGCTGGCGGGATCTGCGATTGTGTGCCACGGCTTTTTTCGACCGCACTGGTAATGCCATCGAGCAACGTTCTAAGCGGGGTGGGTTTGGGGTAAAACCGGTAAACACCATGCTCGTTTACCGCCTCAAGTGCTGATTCGAGGTCGGCATAGCCGGTTAACATGATGACGATCAGATCGGGGCGCACCTTGCGTAATTTGGCGGCCAGTTCCAGCCCGGTCATGACCGGCATGTGAATATCGAGAACGGCAGCTTCGACGCTGTTATCAGCGGAAATGGCATCAAGGGCCTGCTGGGGATCGTTGAAAAACAAGGCTTCCCAGTCCAGTGACATGCCCCGCAGGCTGCGTCTGTGCGCCGCAAGCAGGTTGTCATCATCATCGACAAAAGCCACTTTTACGCCGGAACCCGCCGATTTCATTCAATCCCTCCTCGTTTGGGGATATGGGGGTGTTGATGCCATGTCGTATCTTGCAGCGAACAAAGCCTATCTGGTATTTGACCCGATTTGCAACATCCTGGTGTTGCAAGAAATCAGGTCACGTCAGTTCAACTTATAAAGCAGGATGACACGTCCGATGGAATTAGCAGCGCAAAATTTTCGTCCTACCGTGCTGATGGTTGATGACGATGAAACGCTGTTATCCTCGGTTCGACGGACTTTAGGGCGCAATTTCAATATTGTGACCTATAATTCTGCGACGATGGCGCTGTCGTGGTTGACTAAAAATCAGGGTAGTGTCGATGCGGTGATTACCGATCTGATGATGCCCGACATGAACGGCATTGAATTTTTACAGCAGGCTTTTTTGATGGCGCCATCTGTACCGCGACTTTTGTTATCGGGCAATGTGTCATCAGGGGCGCTGCGTGACGCCATTAATTGGGGGATGGTCAGTCGGGTTTTGGCCAAGCCGGTCTCACCGTCGGTTTTGCGTGAAGCGCTAAACGATAGCATTTCAGCCCCCTTGCCATGGCGGCAGAATCGAAATATTTCGTCGTCGCTGGTGTTGGAAGCCCTGGAAAACAACCAGCAGCAGATTGTGGTGCAACCGCGTGTCTCGGCGCGTGATTTCAGTATTGTTGGCGGCGAGGTCCTAAGCCGGTTTGGGGTGTTGCAGCGTCGCTTTGGCCTTGATGAAATCATCGGGGCCTGCGAAGACCATCCGGTGATCAATCAACTGACGTCAAATGTGTTGAATTTGCTGGAACAGTCGGCACAGGACGTGCAGCCAAAATTGGGTCTTCCAGCCCGCATTTCGGTAAATTGTTCACCCTATTCGTTGAGTAATATGGATTTTGTCCAGTTTCTGGTGCAGCGCGTGCTTGATTTGCGCCGGGTCAATATTGAACTGGAATTTGAAATTACCGAACATAATGCAAAGGTTCTGTCCGAGCCTTTTATTCGCCATGCCCGTTATCTCAAAGAGCAGGGTATTGCATTGCTGATTGATGACTTTGGCACGGGCAACAATTCCATTCAGTTATTGCGCCATGATTTTTACACCGGCATTAAACTGGACCTCGGGCTTATATCGCGCATGATGACCGAAGTCCTTGACGATTCTTTTGTCGAGTGGACGGTTAAAATCGCCCATAAACTGGGGATGAGCGTGATTGCCGAGGGGGTTGAAAGCCTGGACGTTGCCAGAAAGCTCCAGAAATACGGTGTAGATGAAATGCAGGGATATTATTTTTGTCGCCCGACTGCGCCAGCGGATTTGCGGGTAGATCATCTTGTTGCCAATGCCGCTTCTTGATCTATCAGTGATAAAACCCCAAATTTAAATCTGGCCTTGGGGCCGGGAAAACTGTTTCCGTGAAGGGGAATTTTCAATGTTTAAAGTTTTCGCCAGACTGGCAATTGCGGTGGCCTTTGTCGCCATGATCCTGCCAGCCAGTTCCGCACAGGCGCGTAATCAATTAACGGTTATGGCCGCCGATGGTGCAAAAACGGTTCTGTCTTATGAAGAACTGACCCAATTGCCGAAAACCGATGTGACAACGACAACCCCCTGGACCGAAGGCAAACATGTGTTTACCGGAGTCTCGTTTGCCGATTTGCTGGGTAAATACGGCATTGTCGATGGCAATGTGCGGGTGTCTGCACTTAACGATTACAGTGTCACTGTTCCGGCCGCAGAACTGATAGAAAACGGCGCTATTTTAACCTATCAGCTTGATGGTAAAACCATGACGGTTCGTGAAAAGGGCCCCTATTGGGTGATTTTCCCGTTTGACAGCCACCCGTCTTTGCAGACAGATCAATATTGGTCTTACGCTGTGTGGCAGGTGAAATCGATTAATGGCCAACCTTGATCAGAAGAAAAAAATCTCTTTTGTTACAAACGGGGTCGCCATTCTGGTTCTGACCCTGTTTGTCGTTGTTTATTACTTTTACTCGATGGCAATTGTAAGCAAACTTGAAGACGAACGCTTTGCCTATCGTGAAAATTTTGCCTGGGCGATGTTTCAGATACAAAAGCAGTATCTGGTACTTGATCGCGATATTGCGAAATATTCCAACGATCCGAAACACGGGTCGTTAACCTTTGACGATATTCTGTTTGAATATGACCTGTTCGTCAGCCGGGTCGAGATTGTGCGCGATGGTAGCGGTTTTGCGACACTGCATGAAGTTCCCGCCGCCGTCAATTTGCTGTCCGATCTGACGGCCACCATTGAAAAGCTGGACCAGAAAATTGCCGAAGGGTTGCCCGCGGCCAGGATTGTTGAGCTGATGGACCGTCAATTGGGCGATATGTCCGAGGCGATTCAGGATGCGACAGTTCTGACCACCAATTATGTATCGGTTTATAATTCCAGCAATATTGCCGGGGTTAAAAATGATATCGAGGAACTTTCCTATCTGTTTATATTTGGCCTGATCGTGATGATCGGGCTTTTGGTGTTTTTGTTGCATAACCGGCAACGGGCCTTGCGGGCCGATATGGATGCGCAGGTTGCCCGCCAGCAGCAACATGTGGTTGAGGAAGCCGCTGAATACGCCAAAATGCACGCCCTGGGAACGTTGGCGGGCGGCGTTGCCCACGAAATCAATACGCCAGCCCAGTATATCCACAATAATCTGGAATTTCTGACCGACAGCTTTGCCGAACTGACCGGGGCGATTCGCTATCACGATGATGGTTCGGCCAATTTGGAAATTGACCGCGACCGGGTAGAATTCATGGCCGAAGAAGTGCCCTTGGCTTTGCGCGAAAGCCTGGAAGGTTTGGAACGCATTGCCGGAATTGTGCGCGGTATTCGCAAATTTGCCCATCCGACCAATGAGTCAATCGAACCGGTTTCTGTCCCCGAAGAAATTGAAACCGCCATCACCCTGACCCGCAACCAGATCAAACATACCGCCCAGCTTGATTACAGCTATCATTCGGACGTCACCGAGGTGATCGGGCGGCGTAACCATTTGTCCCAGGCGCTGATTAATCTGATCGTAAATGCCGGGCAGGCGATTAAAAGCAACGGCATCAAGAATGGCAGGATTTCGGTGGTGGTCCGTCTGGTCGGCGGCAATATTGAAATTCGGGTGCGTGACAATGGCGGTGGTGTGCCAGAAGAATTGCGCAGCCGGATTTTTGATTATTTCTTTACCACCAAGGAACATGGGGTGGGCACCGGGCAGGGTTTGCCAATTTGCCGCAAGTTGATCCAGGATGATTTTGGCGGTGACCTGATCCTGACCGAAGGGCTGGTTGGCGAGGCAGAGTTTGTTATGTTTCTGCCGGTATCGGTCGAACGGTTGAACGGACCGGCCTAAACCCTGGCTGTGGGGGGAGGGTTGCTGATTTATCGGGGCATCACTTTACGGAAAGTGCTGTGATGTTGCGGGCAAAAGGTGCGATGTGCCTGATCATACGGCCCTTTATCCTGAAAATGAAACCCCCGGTTTCCGTATTCTGCGAAGGCAGGGGAAACCGGGGGTTTCGATCATGTGCCAGGGAATTCACATGATGAAAATCGTTACAGGACGATAGATGTCGTGTTAGCGCAGTTCGTTTTTGTGAACAATTTCACGGGCGATGTTTGACCAGGATGCCCATTTTTCGCCAATGCCAATCGTTGCAAGATAGCATTCTGCAAGCGGATATTTTTCCTTTATCAACCGACCGGCACGACCGTTTTCGCGGGCAAAATGCTGTGCGGCATATACCATGGCCAAGGTCGACGAACGCCCTGTCGGTGCTGATTCAGGGCGATGATGAAAGGCGATATCCTCGATAATTTCGTGTTTGAAGCTCCAGAGTGCCGCCATACAGGCCGATAGTCCGGCGTGGCTGATGCCCATTACATCGATTTCCGCCGAAATGATGTCGCACTGGTTTTTGTCGGCAATGTGCCGGGCCGTCATGCTTTGGTTGGGCAGAACGGTTTCAATCAGTTTGCTGCCGACATGGGACAAAAGCGCTGCGGCACGGCTGGCATCGATATTTTCAAATTCACTGTTTTCGTAGCGGCCCAGTCTGGCGGCGATTTCCGCCATGATCAGGGCGCGGGTCAGTTCCGGGTCATTTTCGGCGGTTTTAATATCGCCATTGCCATAAATTTCAAACAGCAGTGCCAGTGCCTTAACGCTTTCAACGCCCAAAATCTCAAACAGGTGGTGCAGGGTGGCCGGGCTGTTTTCCACAAGCAATTCTTCGCGCCGGGCGTAACGTTCAATGAAGGTAACGCAGTCGCGGTGGTCCATCGCATAGTGCGCCAGGTTTTGTTCCGAAACCGGGCCTTCGTGATACAGCGTGGTTTGCAGGTCGCGAAAGGCGGTTGGCCACAGATAATGGCCGGGCAAACACGACATGACACCTAACAAATACGGATCGCGCAGATAGGATCGCAAGATCAGCGCGCGTTCAATGGCATTAATGATCGACTGGTCGTCACAGGGCTTCATCAAAAAATGATGGGTTGCCGATGTGCCCAGCAAATTGGCGTGGCCGTCGGCATAGCCTGATAACAGGATACGGCCAATTTCCGGGTAAAGCCGGGAAACCTTGCGAAACAGTTCAGCACCATCCATGACGGGCATTCGCATATCGGAAACAATCACATCGACGCTATGACGTGCTTGCAACAGGTTCAGCACCTCTTCGCCATTGTCACAAAATTGCAAGCGCCAGTTCGGACGTTTTGCCCGGACACGGCGGCGCAGGCCGCTAAGGACATTGGGATCGTCATCCACAAATATGATTGACGGTGCGTTTGCCATGAGGATTTCCCTTATCTGGCGCTTGCCTTAAAACAAAGTGCCACATTATGACCAGGTTGATGGAAAAAGTGACGCGAATACCGTTTTGGCGATCATCGCGATTTACAAGCCGCTGCGATTAACTGCCCAGCCAATGTGAAAACAGGGTGTGGCGTGACGTGCGGTGCGTTTCAATGTTCCAGACGATAAAGGATTGCAACAGATCATCTTGTCCTGGCTGCAAAGTTGATGGCATCGCTTTATGCGTGCGCATGTCAGCACCGCTGACGACGATGTCGGAAACCGCCATCAGGGACGGATGACCAGCCTTAAGGGCGGGTATTGTGGGTGCGTGCAGACGCGCGTGATCTTTGTTCATTGCTATCTCTTTTCCATGCGGGGTCTTTCTGTCTGCAACCTTAGAAAGTTTTTCAATTCCTCTATATCCCCATTTGGGGATGTATATTAAGCGACTGAGAAATAACAAAAAATGGGACATCCATTTGGATGTCCCATGTGACAGGTGATCACAGGCACCAAAAGCCTGTTTTTAGAATTCAAAACCCAGTTTGCGATCAAGCGAGATCTTGCCGCCGCCGCGAATGACGATGGAAAGTGCCATCATGCCCCACAGAACCGGCATTTCGAAACCGGCATTGATCCAGGCATAGCCATTGGGCAAGTGAATGAAAAAGGCCACGCCCATGAAGACGACAACAGCCGCCGCAACCGGACGGGTTAAAAGACCCAGAACCAGCAAGGCCCCGCCGAAAAATTCAAGCAAGCCAACCAGCAAGGCAAACAGATAACCGGGATGAAAACCAATGCTGTCGAAATAACCGCCCGTGCCTTCAAGGCCATATCCGCCAAACAGGCCAAACAGTTTGCCTGCCCCATGCGGCATCAAAAGGATGCCGGTGGTGACACGCACGATTAACCATGACAAGGGTTCAAGGGCTGTCCAGACCTTGCCAAGGGCAGGAATGACCGGGCGGGTGCCAGACGGGGTAAGGGATGTGCTCATAGACGTAACTCCGTAAAAATTTCAGGCATCATACGATGCAAAATGGGGATGTCGGCAAACCGTCAGGGGACCATGTCAAACAGCAGGGCTTCGATGTCGGTTTGGGCATGTAATTTCAAAATGTCTTCATCGGCAATGGCCGCACCATCACCGGCATCAAGCGTGGTATCGCCCAGGGTCAGCGTGCCGCTTACAACCTGCAACCAGGCAAGGCGACCCGCTTTCAAGCTATGGTTCACTTTGCTGCCGGCGGTTAAGTGGGCGGCATAAAGATCGACATCCTGGTGGATGGTGATGGAACCATCCCGCCCTGTCCGACTGCCAATCAGTTGCAAATCGTTTGACGGGGCGGCAATATCCTTTTCCTCGTAACCCGGCTCGATGCCCTGTTTTTCAGGGATGATCCAGATTTGCAGGAAATGCACCGGGTTTGTCTGCGAGCCATTATATTCGCTATGGCGAATGCCGGTGCCCGCACTCATGCGTTGCAGGCGACCGGGCCGAATAACCGACCCGTTGCCAATGCTGTCTTTGTGTTCAAGGGCACCGTCAATGACATAGGAAATAATTTCCATGTCACGGTGCGGGTGCGGGTCAAAACCAGCGCCAGCAATGACGCGATCTTCGTTGATAACCCGTAATGGTCCCCAGCCCATATGCTTGGCATCGTAATAATGACCAAACGAAAAGCTGTGGTTTGACTCCAGCCAGCCAAAATCGGCCCGGCCACGTTCTGTTGATTTGCGTACATTAATCATTGTCGGCTCCTGTATCAGGGTGACGTTTGTTGGAGCCAGTTTACTTTGTTTTCAAATACGCACAATCAATCAAAATACGGACACACTGTTTCCAATGTTAATTTAATTACGTGTTAAGTTGTTGATATATGGTCACTGCCACATCTTCGAGCAGGGCCTTGCCGATTTCGCCACTGACCGCATAGCCCATGGGACCGTCGATCCAGTAGAAAGTTTCGATATTGCCAGATGTCTGATAGCGAAAACCGGTTATCCGACTGTCCCGATCATGGCCCACCATCATGGTCAGGCGCTGGCCGCGGCTGTCTTGATACATCAACAAGGCCCCTGGTTTGCCCGCAAACGGCAACAGCCGCCCGCCAACCAGGGTAAATCCCTGTGCTGTCAGGTCCGGGGCAGAAAATGACATTCCCAGCCGTTTGCCCAGCCAGCCCACCAGATGGTCTTTCTGGTCGGCGTAAACCTCGACCGGGTGGCGGATTTCGCTGGCATAAATGCCATATCCGGCGCTGGATGCTTCGGGCAGGGTTTGCACATAATCGCGTGCGACGGGCTGTTTGGGGATCGAGGCTTCCATAATGGCCGCGCCGCCAATGCCACCAGCAATAAAAACCATCGCGGCGGCAGCCATTTGCCGTAATGGATAAGAACCGCGCCGCCCGGTTGGGCCGGATCGGGCAGCGGCAGAGGGGCCCGCGCGTTCGCCAAAGCCATCGTCATAAAAACCCGGAGCAGGCGGCACCAGGCGCCTGGGGCGCATCGCTGTGCGCAGGTTTTGGGTTAAGTGCTCGCGGTGGGGGGACCGGCGCCGTTCGCCGTGCTCAGATCTGTTTTCGCGGCCATGCGGTTCACCGTTCGCGTTTTGCCGCCCGTCCTGCGCGTCGAAATGATCTTCGAATGCCAGCGGATCATTCAGGACATCACCCTGATCCTGAAATTGCGCGGTGTTTCGGGCTTGCTGGTCAATATATGGGTCATTGCTGTCGGCGATGGGCTGAAAAATCTCGCGCAGGGCCACCGTCTGGGCCTGCCATGTGGCGACTGTTGCGGCGGCCTCGGCATTGTCTTTCAGCCATTGTTCCACAAGGCGGTGGCGTTCGGCGGGCAAGTGACCGTCGACATAGGCATGCAGGTCATCTTCGCCGATATCATCATTGTCCTGCCGGGTCATTTCGGTCTCCGTAACGCAATCACATTGGGGGCATCTGTGTCGTCGCTATCTTGCGCTGACATGTGATGGGCCAAAAATTTCCGGGCGCGTGACAGGCGCGACATGACGGTTCCTAACGGAATTCGCAGAATATCGGCACATTCGCCATAGCTGTGTCCTTCAATCGCCACCAGCATTAGAACAGCGCGCTGGTCGGAATCAAGCATTTCAACCGCGCAGCGCAGGGCGTCCTGTGTTGCGAAATCGCCTGTCGCCGGGGTGGCAACCGTTTCGCTGATATTATCGGTGTCTTCGTCAAAAAGGGCGCGGGTGCTGTGTTGTTTGCGCAGGCGGTTATAATTCAGGTTGGTCATGATGGTCATCAGCCATGCCTTGCGATTGATTCCGCGCCAGCTTTGCGCATTGCCATAGGCCGAAACCAGGCAGTCCTGCAACAGATCCTCGGCGTCGTGAATGTCGCGCACAAGGGCACGCGCATAACGGCGCAAGTTGGGAATCAGCTCAGGAATGCCTGGTTCTTTCATGCGATATGCCTTTTGGGACCGGTCGCTTTTGGCCTGGGGCCGTGGGTCATTGTGCCGCGCGGCCCTGAATAATCAGGGGCGTGCAACATCCCAGACATTTAAAACACCGTTGCCGGTGGTATCGCCCGGTTTGCTGTCCTTGACCCAGAAATAAAGCGGCTTGCCATCCATCGCCCACTGTTTGCTGCCATCCTTGCGGGTGATGATAGAATATTTTCCCTCTGCGACATCATCTTTGTGCGCCATCAGGGGCGGCCAGTTGGCCGCACATTTGTCATAGCAGTTTGACACATCTTTGCCGTCTTTTTGAAAAGTATAAAGGGTCATGCCGTTTTCGCCGGTCAAGATGGTGCCAAGGCCGCTTTCCATCGATTGAACCGGGGCGGCAAAGGCACTGCTGGCGGCGGCAAGGCACAGGGGAATGGCAACAAGGATGGTTTTAAACATTTTGGTGTCCTTTGTCTGACGTTTAGCTGCGCGAAGCGCGCAGCCAGAACAGGAAGGGATGAAACAGCGTGTCGCCCCGTCTGCGGCAACCGTTATTGGCAGGTTGCCGGGCGGCTTGAAAAACGGTCTCATCTTGTCAGACACATCAGGGGGAGGATTTATTCCCGCAGCCGACGAAATTTTACATATTTTGTCATAACAAAGGTGAGGGTCAAAAAGGTCCGATAATTTTTGATCGAATTTTCATTCTGGTACGTATCGACATATATTTCGGCAGCTATATGCTGTTTTATCTGGCGGGAAGTGACAGGTTATCCATGTCCTATTGCGGTAAAACGACGTTATTGATTGTTGCACACGGCACCAGCGTTGAGGATGGCGACCCTGCTGGTATGCTGGCCAGGCAGTTGCGCCCGGACTGGAACGGGCATGTTGCCCATGCCTATATGCGCAGCGATCCTGATTTGCGCCTTGTTTTGGCAAAACTGAAACAAGGGGGGCAAACGGATCGGCTTTTGGTGATGCCGTTGTTTTTCAGTGCGGGGTATCTTGTTACCAAAGAATTGCCTGCAATTTTGAAAGAAGCGCAATTGCGCCATGCAATGGTGCTGCCAGTTGTTACCGGGTTGCATGGTTTTGTTCCGATGGTGGCCAATTGCCTTGATGCGGAACTTGCCGCACGGCATTGGCTGGCCGATGAAACAACATTGTTTTTGGTGCCTCACGGCCTTAAAAGCCAGAGCGAACCCAGCGATGAACAGATATGGCTGGCGCAACGTATTCGAAATGTTGTTCCGGAATTGTCGGTAAAGATTGCCAATGTCGAGGGGCAGCCGTCGCTTGCGGATTGGCGATCCATGGCGGATCGGCCCCGGAATGTTTTTTTGCCGCTTTTGGCAGGCGGGGGCATTCATGCGCGTAAGGATGTGCCCGAAATGATGGCCCTTGCCTGCTCAGATCCAGCACTGGTTTTACCACCTATCGGTGTTTGGAACGCATTACCGTCGCTGATACTCGATCAGGCCTTTAAAAGAACGTGCAGCTCGGTTGTTTTGTCAAACTTCGCTGTTGTCGATAATTTGGCACAGCAATGTGTATCTGCAGGCTGATCCTTCGATTTATTCAGGGGCGGCTGCGGCGTGTGATTTTTTCAGCAGATAGTCGCGCAAGGTTTTAGTGGCGGAAGACAGGTTTTTTTCGGCTTCATGCACAATCAGCAATTGCCGTTTGGCCCAGTCATCGGCAATCGGGGTGCCGGAAATATTCATGTGCGGCAGATGTTCTTCAACGCTGGATCGGCGCAAAAAGCCAATGCCAAGCCCGGCGGCAATAACCCGCCGTAACGAGCCAAAACGCATTACTTTGACATGCGGGTGCATTTCGTGGCTGAGTTTACTGGCGGCATCGCTGATCAAATCATCAATCACCCCGCCTTCATGCAGGGAAATGATCTGGTATTTGATGGCGTCGGCGAAATGGACCGGCTGCGGATTTTGCGGGTCCGGGATAAGCGGATGGCCTTTGGGCGTTACGAGCCAGATCGGATCATCGCAAAAAACATGGTGATCAAGGTCGTGACGGGCAATATTATCGGCAACCACAGCCAGATCGGCCCGGCCATCGCGCACGGCATCAATTGATTCACGGCTGGTCAGTTCACTGACATCAACCGTGATGCCAGGAAAATCAATGCCGAAATCCGCCAGATAGGTTGGCAATCCCGTCAGGATGCCCGAGGTGACAGTGGCAAGAAAAATCTCGCCTTTTTCACCACAGTTGAAATCGCGTAATTCGTTCGACAGATGGCGCAGATCACCCAGAAGTTTTTCGCCGTAACGGGCAAAAATGGTGCCTTCCGGCGTTGGTTCCACGCCACGCGGCAAGCGCCTGAGCAAACGGACACCCAACAGAGCCTCAAGCTCGCCAATGCGACGACTGACGGCGGAGGTTGCGATATGCTCGCGCCGGGCTGCTTCGTTAATGCTGCCGGCCTTAACAATGGCGACGAACAGCCTGATGGTGACGATATCAAACTTTTGCATATAATCGTTTAGGTCGCCTGTAGCAAAGCGGTCAAGCGCGATTATTACGGATCGTCATCAAAGGGGGATAAAGAACGATTAGTTCTTTGTCCCCATCATGTTTGCACGCCATTCGTTGATCAGGGCCGTATGATCACGGGCCGGGCTGTTTTGCATAATCCGGGCAACGCGAACAGCTTCGAGAAAGTTTACAAACCAGCCGAATTTCGGTTTGGCGGCTGCCGGTTCGGTGCGGGCAACGGGGGTGCTGTCAAATGCAAGAGTAGCCATTTTGAAGTCTCCTTTGGGGAAGAAGTTCGGGTTGTTTTCCTTGAGATCGAAGCTAGCAAAGGCTCGCATGACGCACTATCACCGGTTCGCGCTTCCCCCGTTCTTGTTTGGAGAACGATAGATGATAAGGTATTGAAATAATTGAATTCATCAATATTGCGCCGCACAATAAAATCACTTTATTTATGTAAATACGTCAAAAAACATACAAGTATGACCAATGATTAGGTGTTTTGGCGCACGGAATGACGGCGGGAATCGGATGAAACCGGAAAGGAATTTGCGACAATGACCCTTCAGGACGACAATCTTGCCGATGAACAGCAACACGGTAGTGGTTTGCAATAAATGCCGGGATATCGGCTGGTGGAATGGCGTGCGGACCATGCCGTTGTCGCCCTTATACTCGAGCGTAAAAGCTCTCTCGGCGGTACGACCAGGCCTCGGGGCCGGAAGTGTTCAGCTTTTTCACGGGCGTTACAGCCCGGGGCTGCCACAACACCTTCCAGCCAAACAAAAGAGGCAGAAAGATCATAACCGATCCTTCTGCCTCGCAATGTATAAGGCGCTGCGGTGATGCAGCGCCTTTGTCAGGTTGTTGGTCTGGTGGTTGGTCTTTATTTCGGCATCTGCCATTTGCCATCGACCAGACGCGGAATGTTCAGCGGGTTGCTGTTTTTCAGCGCATCGGGCAGCAGGGCATCGGCGAAGGCCTGATAGGAAACCGGGCGGACAAAGCGTTTGATCGCCAGCGAACCAACCGAGGTTGCCCGCGAGTCGGTGCTTGCCGGGTAGGGGCCACCGTGAACCATGGAATGGCACACTTCAACCCCGGTCGGCCAGCCATTGATCAGAATGCGGCCTGCGCATTTTTCCAAAAGCGGGCGCAGCTTGCCGGCGAATTCGGCATCGGCATCGTCCATCTGGATGGTCGCGGTCAGCTGGCCGTGCAGTTTGGCGGAAATGGCCAAAATCTGATCGGTGCTGTCGCATTCGATGATGATGCCTGCCGGGCCAAACATTTCTTCGGCCAGTTCCGGGTTGGCTTCCCAGTCGGCGGCTGAAACACGGTAAACAGCGGGGCTGCCTTCAAACGCGCCATCGCCATCGCGACGTTTCAGCGCGCAGGTGACTTTCGGGTGTTTTGCCATCGCGTCATTGACATGATGATAGGCACTTGAAACCCGGTCGGTCAGCATGGCCTGGCTGGCAACGCCGCCGAGTTCTTCAACAGCGGCGGTAACAAAGGTGTCAAGATCGTCACCCTTAAGGGCCAGCAAAAGACCGGGATTGGTGCAGAACTGGCCCACACCCATGGTCAGCGACCCGGCCCATGCCCTGGCAATGCCCGCGGCATTTTTCTGCATGGCGTGGGGCAGCAGGTAAACCGGGTTGTTGCTGCCCAGTTCGCCGTAAAAAGGGATCGGTTCCGGGCGACCAACAGCAATATCAAACAGCGCACGGCCCCCACCGGTCGATCCGGTAAAGCCAACCGCCTTGATCATGGGATGGGCAACCAGCGACTGGCCAACAATGCGTCCGCCACCGTGGACCATGCTAAACACGCCTTTGGGCATGCCGGTTTTTTCAACCGCAGCCGCAATTGCCTGTGCGACAAGTTCCGAGGTTCCCGGGTGGGCGGCATGGGCCTTGAAAACAACCGGGCAACCGGCAGCAAGCGCCGATGCGGTATCACCACCGGCAACCGAAAATGCCAGCGGGAAGTTGGATGCACCAAAAACGCCAACCGGGCCAAGGGCCTTGAACATTGAACGAATGTCGGGTTTGGGCAGCGGGGCACGGTCGGGCTGTGCGGTTTCGATGCGGGCTTCAAACCACGAACCTTCTTCGATCCAGTCGGCAAAGAAACGCAGTTGACCCACGGTACGACCGCGTTCGCCCTGCAGACGTGCGGGCGGAAGGGCCGATTCGAGGGTGCCGATTTCGGTCAGTTCATCGCCGCGCGCATCAATTTCATCCGCACAGGCGCGCAAGAAACCGGCCCGTTTTGACGGTGCCATTGCGGCAAATTCTTCGGCGCATTCATTGGCCGCTCGGGCAGCCTGGTCAACATGTTCTTCAGTGCCCTGCTGAAACCTGGTCGGCAGTTTTTCGCCGGTTGCGGGGTTGTCGGCCTGAAATACATCCGGTCCGTCCAGCCATTCGCCAGCAATATAATTTTTTCCGCTCAGCATCGGGTTCTCCTGTTGGTTGGATCTTGTCATCCGTTATCTAAGGGCGCGCTCAGGGTCGAAGGTTTACGTTCCACCAGATGCTCCCAAGAGGGTGTGAGAGCCTGTGCATATCATAAAATCTTCCCGGCTTCTTAAAACTCATACAATAGTACGATACAAAGCAGGGGTCTGTCATCCGGCGCGCTTGATCCGGACGGGTTTTTGCTGTTCGGGAATGTATGGTTCAGACTGTGGCTTGTAAAGTCATCATATGAAAAGTAATGCGGTTGACATCAATTCGCGATGGTCAGCCGCAAGTCTGTGCGCAAAGACATCATGATAACAAACCTGTATCGGTTTTGTTCCTGCCGTTCAGTGGCTGGTTGGCCGAAACGTCGCGTTCCCATTCTGGCGGCACCGCCCTTGGCGACACCTATTGCGAACTGCTTTGATCCGGGGGCTGCGAGGGTGGGGGCAGACTGTACCGGCAATGTTGAAATGGCCCTGATGCTGTCACTGTGTTTCATGCTTTTGGCATGTGCCGCCTTTTCGGGTGCGAAATTTGGCGATCAGTTTTGGTTAAGGGCGCGTTCAACTTGTGACAGATGGGCGCGCATGGCGTTTTCGGCGCGGTTGGGGTCGCGCATTTCAATGGCATCGACAATGGCGTGGTGCTGTTCGGACAATTTGGTGATCAGGCGGTCGGAATGCGTACTTTCGCGCATACGTGACCATGCCGCATCGCGGCGCACGGCATTCACGGCCTCAAACACCGCCAAAAACAGGGTATTGCGCACACTTTCAGCCAGTTTTTGATGAAAGGCCGAATCCCATTTTTCATATTCGGCCTGATTTTTGGCTTTGGCGGCGTTTTCCACCATGGTGCGCATGGCATCAATATCGGCCTGTGAGGCGCGCAGGGCGGCAAAACGCGCCATCGAGGGTTCAATTTCGAGGCGGACTTCCATGATTTCATAGGGGCTGGTTTTGGTGGCAAGCCCTTCAAGGCGGCGCAAACGCGGGGTGGGCGGGGTGCCAACAAAGGTGCCCTGGCCCTGGCGCCGCCAGATCAGCCCGTCGGATTCAAGTTCGTCGAGCGCCTTGCGGAGCGCACGGCGGCCGACATCGAGTTTTTCGGCCAGGCTGCGTTCGGCAATGACGCGGCCATTTTCCACATATTGCCCCTGATCAAAGGCATTGCGCAGCGTTTCGGCCAGCCCCTGTGTCGATATATCATTCATGGCAGGTGTTTTTCTTGTTGTTACTGACGTTTCCGGTGCAATCAGGTATCAAAAAATCAGGTCGTGGAACATGCGAATTGACGTAACCAGTAAGAAAAGCCCAAAACAGATGCGCAAGGCACGCTGCGGAATCGAATGGGCAATACGCGCGCCGACCGGCGCAAACAGCACGGTCATAGGTATCAGAAGGGCGGCGGCCAGCACATTGACATAGCCCACCGAAAAGGGTGGTCTGCCATCAACGCCAATGCCCGACATGGCATAACCAATGGTGCCGGGCAGGGCAATGATCAGGCCAATGGCCGATGCGGTGCCGACAGCCTTGCGGATGTCATAGCCCAGAAAGCTGAGCAAGGGCACGCAAATGGTGCCGCCGCCAATGCCCATCATTGCCGACAGGCCCCCGGCCACAATACCCAGTATGGCCCAAACCGATTTGGGCGGGTTTTTTTGGGGATCGCTTGATCTGTCACGCGCCAGCATCATGTTGGTGGCCACCAGCAGGGCCACCACGGCAAAAACGGCGGTTAATACCCGGCCATCAACATGGCCGCCAATGGCGGTGCCAATGATAACGCCAACAATAATGGCGGGGCCCCAGCTTTTGAGCAGGCCAATATCAACCGCCCCTTTTTTGTAATGACTGCGGGTAGAAGACAGGGCGGTGGCAATGATGGTGGTCAGCGATGTTGCCACGGCAATTTGCATCCGCATGCTTTCATCCACCCCCATTACGGACAGGAAATGATACAAAACCGGCACAATGACAATGCCGCCGCCAACGCCAAGCAGGCCTGCCATGATGCCGCCAATCACACCCACGAACAGCATGGCACTGCCCCATATAAGATAGAGATGCGCGCCGCTTCCCAGATCCATCATCATGAACCAATCCAAACCAATTACTATTTAATGCATTAATGGTTCTACTCATAAAATTCTATTTCTGTATAGAGTTTTTGCGACTGCGAGCTGCAAAAATACCATTTTATGGCGGATTTGTGTTTTTCTGCTTGCGCCGCAGCAACGAAGGTGCAAACAATATTGGCATAATCATAACGAACCATCTTTGAAATGGTTTGAATAAATGACAAACCACTTATCAGGAGGCTGGAGATATGCTTCGCAAAATCGCGATGGCGGCGGGATTAATGATTGCAGCAGCGGCGGTAACGCCGGTTATGGCACAGGATTACCCGGATAAACCGATCGAATTTATTGTGCCCTGGGGGCCGGGGGGCGGCAGCGACACCTTGATGCGCATTGTCGGCCTGGGCCTGTCGGAAGTGACCGGCCAGCCGGTGCCGATTATTAACATGCCCGGCGTTGGCGGCACGGTGGGCTTAAAGGAATTTGCCAAGCGCCCGGCAGATGGCTACACGATTTCGCAAATCCACGAAGGGTTGTTAACGGCAAATAAAACCGGCATCACCGATCTGGATTGGGACAGTTTTATTCCGGTCGCCCTGGTGGCGTCGTCACCGCAATATCTGACCCTGTCGAAAAACGACCATTTCAAAAATCTTGAAGAACTAAAAGCCTATGCCAAGGCCAATCCGGGCAAGGTGCGGGCGGGTGTCACCCTGGGCGGGGTGCCGCATTTGCATATGGCCATGATCGAAGATGCCTTGGGCGTGCAGTTTAGCTATGTCGGGTTTCGTGATACAGGCGAACGTATTCGCGCCCTGGTGGGCGGTAATATTGACATTGCCATTGGCGATGTTTCATCGGCCAGCGAGTTTGTTAAAAACGGCGATCTGATTTTTGCCGGTGTGGGCACGGAAGAACGCACCGCCGAAGAACCCGATGTGCCGACGATGAAAGAACAGGGCTACGATTTGCAAATGGCGGTGACCCGCGGGGTTGTTCTGCCCAAAGGCACGCCGCAGCCGATTGTCGATAAACTGGCTGCTGATTTGAAAAAAGCTATGGCGCTTGATGACATTAAAACCAAAATGAAAAATGCCGGGTCAGCCAACGTCTTTATTGGCGAGGAAGACTACAAAGCCTATCTCGAAAAACTTGATGCCGATGTGACCAAACTGGTCGGCAAGTTGCAGGGATGACGGCCGATACCCCGAAACCGGCGGCGGCAGATGCGCTGGCATCTGCCGCCACGCGGGCCAGAAACGAGCTGGCCCGGCTGGTTTCCTACATTATTTTTGGTGTTAGCGCGGTTTATTGCGCCTGGCGGGCATCGTCCTTGCCGACATCACGCTGGGAGCCCCTGGGGGCCGGTTCGTTTCCCAAGCTGGTTTTCATTGTGCTGGCGGCCTTGTGCCTGTTTGCCGCCATCAAGTCGGTTGTTGATATCCAGCGCAATGGCGGGATGCCCGAAGCGGTTTACGCCTTTGGGCGCTGGCTTAAAATTCGGCGGATTTCCTTTGCGATTTACGGCTTGCTGGTGGTTTACCTTGGCGTGTTGTCCACGCTGGGCTTTTCGCTGGCGACGTTTGGCTTTTTGCTGATTACGCAATTGCTGATCGCGGGTGTGACACGCCGCACGGTTATTCAGTCTGTTATTGCCGCCTTGGTGTTTTCGTTCGGGCTGAACATGCTGTTTGCCGATGTTTTCAATGTTTTCCTGCCGCGTGGTGTTCTGATTGCCTTTTAGGCAGCGCTGCAACACTGTCACATACCGCTGAAAGTTCAGACATATGTTGGATGCTTTTTTTCAGGGCGCGCATCAGGTTTTTGCCTTTGATACCCTGATTTATATGTTGATCGGGTCGGTTGCCGGTATTGTTGCCGCTGCCATCCCCGGTTTTACCGTGACGATGGCCATTATCCTGACACTGCCGCTGACCTTTGCCATGGAGCCGCTTCAGGGCATTTCGGTGATGTTGTCGGTTTATGTCGGGGGCTATACCGGCGGCCTGATCAGTGCGGCTTTGCTGGGTATTCCCGGCACCCCCAGTTCGGTTGCCACCACCTTTGATGCCTTTCCCATGGCGCGCAATGGCGAGCCGGGCCGGGCCTTGTCGCTCGGCGTGTGGGCATCGTTTTTTGGCACTATTATATCCACGCTGGTGCTGATTGTTGCCGCCCCGCCGCTGGCGGTGGTGGCGGTGCGCCTTGGCCCGTGGGAATATTTTTCGCTGATCGTTTTTGCCTTGACCATTGTCGCCAGTCTGGTCGGTAATTCGCTGATCAGGGGCCTGATTGCCGGGGTAATTGGCCTGGGCCTTGCCACCATTGGGCCGGACCCGATGATGGGCCGCCCGCGCCTGACCTTTGATATGGATTTGCTGGCACCTGGCCTGCCGTTTTTAGTGGTGCTGATTGGCATTTTTGCCATCAGCCAGCTTTTAGGCGAGGTTGAAATGCATGGCAAAAAGGTCAATCATGCCCTGATCCCCAAAAGCATTGATTTCAAAACCTGGCAAGTGATGCGCGAAGTTCTGATGCGCCCTGTGAATTTGATCCGGTCCTCGATGGTGGGTGTGGTGATTGGGGCGCTGCCCGGTGCCGGGGGCTCGATTGCCAATTTGCTGGCTTATGATCAGGCAAAGCGCAGTTCCAAAACGCCGGAAAAATTCGGTCAGGGTATTGCCGACGGGGTTGTGGCATCTGAAGCAGGCAATTCTGCCACCGCAGGCGGTGGCTTGATCCCGCTGATTTCCCTGGGCATTCCCGGATCGGCTGTTGATGCCATTTTAATGGCATCCCTGATGGTGCATGGCATTAGTGTTGGCCCCAGATTGATTCTGGATCATGCCGATCTGGTTTATGGCATGTTTATCGCGCTAACCGTTGCCAGCTTTATGATGCTGGTGGTGTGTGTGGCCTCGATGCGGCTGTTTTTGCGGGTTACCGATATTCCCAAGCAGTTCATTGTACCCACGGTGATGATTTGCTGTGTGATCGGGGCTTTTGCCCTGAATAACCGAATGGGCGATCTTTATCTGCTCGGTGCGATCGGGTTGGTGGGCTACATTTTGAAATGTCTGGATTATCCGCTGGCACCGCTGGTTTTAGGCGTCATTCTCGGCCCGATTGCCGAAACCAATTTGCGCCGCGCACTGATGAGCGACGGCGACTGGACGGTGTTTTTTACCCGGCCGATTTCGGCACTTTTTCTGGCGGCGGCGGTGCTGTCGGTTATCTTCAGTATCCGGTCGATCTGGAAAGCCTATAAAAAAGACAATGGTCAAAAAGGCGCAGTCGTTTGACTGTCGCGAGGAGGAATTAAACCCATGAAATTCACAACCGAAGGGCTTTATGCCTCGCGCCGGTCACCGGTGATGGCGCGCAACATCGTTTCGACATCGCAACCCCTGGCCGCACAGGCCGGTTTGCGGATGCTGGCGCAAGGCGGTAATGCCGCCGATGCTGCCTTGGCTGCCGCCATTGCCTTGCCGGTGGTAGAACCAACCGGCAATGGTTTGGGGTCGGATGCCTATGCCATTATTTGGGATGGCACGGA
Organism: uncultured Thalassospira sp.; assembly: GCF_963976115.1. Lineage (GTDB taxonomy): Bacteria > Pseudomonadota > Alphaproteobacteria > Rhodospirillales > Thalassospiraceae > Thalassospira. The sequence goes on along the minus strand of NZ_CAXBJJ010000005.1, from coordinate 288,448 downwards.
AATTCACGGCCTTAATGCATCGGGCCGCGCCCCGGCGGCGTGGTCGCCCGAACGCTTTGCCGGGCAGGAGAAAATGCCGCAACGGGGGTGGGACTCGGTCACGGTGCCCGGTGCGGTTTCGGCGTGGCGGGCGATTTCGGATAAATTTGGCAAATTGCCGTTTGAAAAACTGTTTGAACCCGCCATCGAATATGCCAGCCGGGGCTTTGCCGTATCGCCGATCATTGCTCAGCTTTGGGCCAATGGCGCAAAAGTTCTGCATGACAAACCCGGCTTTGCCGAGGCCTTTATGCCCGGTGGCCGCACCCCCAAAGCGGGCGAGCTGTTTGTTAACCCGGCGATGGCTGAAAGCCTGCGCGATATTGCCCAAACCGGCGGGGATAGTTTTTACAAAGGTCGATTGGCAAAAAAAATTGCCGATTTTGCCCGCGAACATGGGGCGGCCTTGAATGAAGATGACCTTGCCAATCACAAGGCGGACTGGTGCGGCACCATCAGCCAGGAATTTGGCGATGTGGCCCTGCATGAAATTCCGCCCAACGGGCAGGGAATTTCGGCCCTGATGGCTTTGGGCATTTTGCGCCATTGCCAGATCGATCAATATGGCCCCGATGACCCCGAAGTGCTGCATCTCGAAATCGAGGCGATGAAACTGGCCTTTGCCGATTTGCACACCTATGTCGCCGATCTGGACCATATGCGCGATGTGACGGTGGAGCATTTGCTGTCAGATAAATATCTGGCATCGCGGGCGGCCTTGATTGATCCGGCGCGCGCGCAGGATTTCAAGGCTGGCGCGCCCGAACATGGCGGCACGGTTTATGTGACGGCGGCCGATGAAAGCGGCATGATGGTGTCGTTTATTCAGTCGAATTATCTGGGCTTTGGCTCTGGTGTTGTGGTGCCGGGCACTTCGATCAGCCTGCAGAACCGGGGGCATGGCTTTTCGTTAAAACCGGGTCATCCCAACCTGGTTGCTGGCGGCAAGCGGCCGTTCCAAACCATTATTCCGGCCTTTTTGATGGGCAAGGATGGCAATCCGGTCATGAGCTTTGGCGTCATGGGGGGGCCGATGCAGGCCCAGGGTCATTTGCAAATGACGTTGCGCACCCAGCTTTGGGGCCAGGACCCGCAAACCGCCGCCGATGCCCCGCGCTGGCAGGCCATTTCCGGGCTGGATGTGGCGGTCGAGCATGTTTTGGGTGATGAAACGATCAAAGCCCTGCGCGCCAAGGGCCATAACATTTTGGTCGAAACGCCCGATCAAACCAATTTCGGCTTTGGCGGGGCACAGTTGATTGCCAAAACCGATGCCGGATATGTCGCCGGGTCCGACCCGCGCAAGGATGGCTGTGCGGTTGGTTTTTAAGGCCCGGTTTGGCAGGTAAATATATATTTTCCGTTGGCTTTGTGGCCGAGGAAAGCAGAAAGGGGGCGAGGTGCTTTGGCAGCCGCTCCCTTTTGTTTTACCGGGGTAAGCCCTGTCGCGCGGGTAGTGCTTGGTCTGTTAGCCTGCTTTGCTGCTGGGATGGCGGTTAAAGATGCTGGCGAAATCGGTTTTGCCGGGTTTTTCGCGCTGAAGCTGAAGCCGGTCACGGATATTATCAAGATGCTTTGCCATGCAGGATGCGGCTTCGTCGGGGTTGCCGCTGGTTAGGGCGCGCAACAGTTCGTCATGGTCATCATGCGAGCAATCGGCGGGTTGCGGGCTTTCATACATCGCAATAATCAGCGAGCTTCGCAAAATCAGCCGTTCCAAAAATTCCTCGATCACCAGATTATTGGCAAGGCGGGCCAGTAACAGGTGAAATTCGCCGGACAAAATGATGGCTGCGCGGTGGTCGCCATCGTGATGGGCTTTGTGTTCGGCCAGCAGATGGGCGCGGATCTGTTCGGCCTGATCGTCGTTCATATGCGCTGTTACCTTACGCACCACGCCATCCTCGATCATGCGGCGGGCGGAAAAAACCTCGATGGCTTCGGCAATGGTCGGTTCGGCAACAAACGCGCCGCGATTGGGCACCAGATTGATCAGTTTGTCGTGGGCCAATTGTAAAAAGGCGGCACGAATACGCGCCCGGCTGACGCCAAAGGTTTTTGCCAGGTCTTCCTCAATCAGCTTCATGCCCGGTTCCAGGCGGCGATCAAGGATGGCCCCCAGCATTTCCTGATAAATCTGTTCTTCCGGCCGTAATTTTCCGCTGCCAGTGAAGCGTTGGGGCTCGGCGGGGTGGGCCATGGGGCGGGTCTTTCCTGATGGGGGCGAGAAGGTGTAATCTTTAGTTTTTACAAAATTGTTGACGATTTGCATAACAAAAAACCGTGCAACGGCCAGCTTATTGTCAAATAAGTCTAAAAAATATGCATGTTATAAAGATTGTCTAAAAACTGTTCATTCATTGCGTATAAAATTAGCACTTATTCGCGGGGTAGCCCCGGAAACCTCAACCTATAAGATCCAAAATGACGCTTTTGCGCGTTATTTTTGAAGTGGCACAGCATTTGCTAACAATCAAAACACAAATTGTTGACAATTTTGCATGCAGTATCGGGTGGGCGGATGACGGGTAACGGGGCCATTGAGCTGATCGCTGTCAGTAAATATTACGGCAGTACAATCGCAGTCAAATCGATCAATCTCAAAATTCCGGCTGGCGCTTATTGCTGTCTGATCGGTCCATCGGGCTGCGGCAAGACAACAACGCTTCGCATGATTGCCGGACACGAGGCGATCAGCGAGGGGGATCTGCTGATCGGGCAACGCAATGTGACGGAATTGCCACCAGTAAAACGCGGCACGGCAATGATGTTTCAGAACTACGCGCTGTTTCCGCATATGAGCTGTGCTGAAAATGTTGCGTTCGGCCTGCGCATGCAGGGTGTCTCCCCGCCGGAGCGGGCCGACCGCGCCACCGAAATGCTGGCCCGTGTGCATATGGAAAAATATGCAGATCGCAAGCCTGACCAGCTTTCAGGTGGGCAGCAACAACGGATTGCGCTGGCCCGCGCCCTGATCACCCAGCCCGAAGTTTTGCTGCTTGATGAACCTTTGTCGGCCCTGGACCCGTTTTTGCGCGCCCGGATGCGCGATGAATTGCGCCGCCTGCAACAGGATCTGGGCATTACCTTTGTTCATGTGACCCACGCCCAGGACGAAGCCCTGGCCCTGTCGGACATGGTGGTGGTGATGGAAGACGGGGTGATCCGCCAAAAAGGCACGCCAGAAGAAATATTTAACCGGCCCAAATCGCGTTTTATCGCCAATTTTATGGGTGGGCAGAACATTTTTAAAGGCAAGGTCGCCCGGGCCGATGCCACAACCACCATTATCGAGCGCGGCCCTGACCAGTTTGTATTGCCGGTTCACGGGGATGCGAAGACGGGCGAAGATCTGGAATTTACCATTCGTACCGACCTGATTGGTCTGGCGCAGGAAATTCCTGCCGGGGCAGGGCAAAGCCAGATTCCGGTTGAAATCACCACAGTGGAATATTTGGGGCTTTGGGTGCGGATCGTTGCCACCACGATGGATGGCAAGGACATCACCCTTATGAAGACCGAAAGCGAATTTCGGCGTGCACCGGTGCGCAGGAAGGAAAAGTTTATCGCCTATTGGGAACCCGAACACGCACATGTTCTGGCCTGAAATCAAAAAAACATCGTTTTATCAGGAGCTTCACATGACGACCGAAAAAAGCAAATTGACGTCCATTCTTCCGGGCAAGGATGTTACCCGTCGCGGTTTCCTTAAGGGGGCCGCTGCTACGGCGGGTGTTGCGATTGGTTCTGGCGCGATTACCGGTTTTCCCACCATTTGGGCGCAGAACATTAAAAATGTGACCTTGCGCCAGTTTGGCACCGGGGTTTCCAACATCAATGCCGTTGCCGACAAGGTAAAAGAAGATCTGGGCTTTACCCTGCAAATGACGGCCCTTGATTCCGATGCGGTGGCCCAGCGTGCGGTGACCCAGCCCAATTCGTTTGATATTGCCGACATTGAATACTGGATTTGCAAAAAGGTTTTCCCGGCCGGCACGTTGCAGCCGATGGACGTTGCCAAGATCAAGAATTACGACAAAATCTCGCCTTTGTTTATTACCGGCAAGCTGACCCCCGATTCCAAAATTGCCCAAGGGACCGCCCCGCACAAGGTTGGCTTTGTTGACGGCCCGGACAGCACCGATTTCGCCAGCGCGCCGACCCAGTGGATGACCCTGATTCCGACGATTTACAATGCTGATACCCTGGGCATTCGCCCCGATCTGATCGGACGTCCGATCAATAGCTGGGCCGAATTGCTGAACCCGGAATTTAAGGGCAAGGCATCGATCCTGAATATTCCCGCCATTGGCATTATGGATGCGGCCATGGTTTCCGAAGCAATGGGTGAAATCACCTATGGCGACAAGGGCAACATGACCCAGGATGAAATCAACAAAACCATCGCCCTGATGATCGAAGCCAAACGGGCCGGTCAGTTCCGGGCGTTTTGGAAAAGCTTTGATGAGTCGGTCAATTTGATGGCGTCGGGCGAAGTTGTGATCCAGTCGATGTGGTCGCCCGCGATTGCCGCAGTGCGTTCTAAAGGCATCGAATGCAAATATCAGCCACTTAAGGAAGGCTACCGCGCATGGGGCGGCGGCATTGGCCTGGCCAAGCATCTCTCTGGCCTCGAACTTGAAGCGGCCTATGAATATATCAACTGGTATCTGTCGGGCTGGGTCGGGGCGTATCTTAACCGTCAGGGCTATTACAGTGCCGCGCCCGAAACCGCCAAAACCTTCATGTCCGCAGATGAATGGGGATATTGGATGGAAGGCAAAGAAGCCCAGGGCGATGTTATGAGCCCCGAAGGCAAGGTTATGGAAAAGGCCGGTGCCGTGCGTGATGGTGGTTCTTATGAAGAACGCATGGGCCATGTGGCGTGCTGGAATTCGGTTATGGATGAAAACAAGCACATGGTTCGCAAATGGAACGAATTTATCGCGGCCTGATGCGATGAAAATTTGTGCCGGGTCGCCGTTAGGGCGGCCCGGACTTCGCCCATAAAGGCGAGCCTTTTTCACGATTTCTGATTTTGGCGGGATGGCATGTCAGCACCCAATTCCAAACGCGGTTCCTATTTTCTGATCACGCCAATGGCAGTGATCTTTGCCATATTTCTGGTGGTGCCTTTGCTGACCATCGTGGTGGTCAGTTTTTGGAATTATGACGAATACCGCATCCTGCCCGATTTCATTTTTGAAAATTACAGCTATTTGCTCGGCTCCTCTGTGACCTGGCAAATCTATTTAAATACGCTCAAATACGCCGCCCTGACCTGGGCCTTTACCCTTGGTATCGGTTTTACCGTGGCCTATTTTCTGGCCTTTCATGTGCGCAGTTTAACCTGGCAGATCATTTTATTCATGGTGTGCACCATCCCGTTCTGGACCTCAAACATCATCCGCATGATTTCGTGGATTCCGTTTTTGGGGCGCAATGGCTTGCTTAATCAGGCCCTGATGGGAACCGGCATTATCCATGAACCGCTTGAATTTTTGCTGTTTTCCGATTTCGCCGTGGTGCTGGCCGATGTGCATTTATATACGCTGTTCATGGTGGTGCCGATTTTCAATTCGATGATGCGCATTGACCGATCATTGATTGAAGCGGCCCGCGATAGTGGCGCCAGGGACTGGGCAACCCTGCGTCATATCATCGTACCGCTGTCCAAACCGGGTATCGCCATTGGCTCCATCTTTGTCATTACGGTGGTGATGGGCGATTTCATCACGGTACGCTTGATGAGCGGCGGGCAAAGTGCCTCGGTTGGATTGCAAATTTCCAATGAAATCGGGATGTTGCAATACCCGGCGGCGGCGGCAAGTGCGGTTGTATTGCTGATAACCGTTTTGCTGATTGTCACCGCCCTTCTGCGCCTCGTTGATATTCGCAAGGAGCTTTAAAATGGTCAGAACCCGCGAAAAACGGCCCATGGCCTTTTATGTCCTTGCCGCATTTTTTGCTCTGTTTGTGCTGTTTTTATACGGACCGATGCTGACCATTTTTATTCTGTCCTTTCAGGGGCCAAATGGCGGGCTGACCTTTCCGATGAACGGCTTTTCCTTTCACTGGTTTGTCAACCTGTTTCAGCAACAGGCGGTGGGCGATTTTGGCGGGTCGTTCCTGCGTTCGCTTAAGCTGGGGCTGATCGTCATGGTGGTGACGGTTGTTGTGTCCTTTATGGCCGGGCTGGCCTTTCGGCGGCGTTTTTGCGGCGATACGTTTGTTTTTTACCTTGCCATTGCCAGTTTGATTGTCCCGTCAATTCTGATTTCGCTGGGCATTGGCCTGTTATTCAATATTTTTCAGATCCAGCCGCACTGGTACAGCTCCGGCCTTGGCGCCCATCTGACCTGGACGTTTCCGTTTGGTCTTTTGATCATGTTTGCGGTGTTTAACCGGTTCGATCCCTCGTTTGAGGAAGCGGCCCGCGATTTGGGCGCGTCAAACTGGCAAACCATTCGCCATGTGGTGTTGCCAATGGTGGCACCCAGCCTGATTGGCGTGGCGATGTTTTCATTTACCCTGTCTTATGACGAGTTTGCCCGCACCCTGATGACGGCTGGCGCGCTAAACACCCTGCCATTGGAAATTTACGGCATGACCACAAATGTCACAACGCCGGTTCTTTATGCACTGGGCACGTTAACCACCGTGTTTTCCTTTGTTGTCATTGGTTTGGCATTTGGGGCGGTTTTGTTATTACGCCGTCGCAAGGCGATAGGGTGAGGCCGCAAAGATGTCAAAAATAGCCATCATCAACCCCAACATGTCGGTGGGGTTTACCGATAAAATACGCGTGCAGGCCAGCAAGATTGCCTTTCCACATAACGAAATTCTGGCCTTGAACCCCACCTTTGGCCCTGACAGCATCGAAGGTTATTACGACGAGGCCTTTGCCAGCGTTGGCCTGTTGTCGGTTATCCGCGAGATTGATCCCATCGGGATTGATGGCTATGTCGTGGCCTGTTTTGATGATACCGGCGTTGATGCCGCCCGATGTTTGACCGCCGCCCCGGTGATGGGGCTGTGCGAGGGGGCGTTGCGCTTTGCCCAGGCCCTTGCCGGGCGCTATGCGATTGTCACACCGATGGCGGTTTCGGTGCGCCCGCTGGAACATCTGGTGCGTAAATATGGCGCAGACCGCGATTGCGTGGTGCGCGCAGCGGGGGTGCGAACCCTTGATTTTGAAGGATCGCAGGCCGAGATGGCCTATCAGGCCCTGCAAAATGCCGCCCGCAAAAGCCTTGCTAATGATGGTGCCGAAGCAATTGTTCTGGGCTGTGCCGGCATGACCGACATTGCCGATCGATTAAAGGTCGATCTGGGGGTGCCCGTGATTGACGGCGTGCAGGCAGCAATAAAAATGGTCGAGGGCATGGCGGCCTTGAACCTTGCGACCAGCAAACACAGCACATATGCCAATCCTCCGGCCAAATCCTATCACGGGATGTTTGGCGAATTTGCCCCGATTCCAACGGCTGTTTAACGACCTTGTTCCTTTTTGATCTGTGAATGTGATCCGTAAATAGGGACAGGGTGCGGGACATTCGGCCTGCCGTCGGGGCGCTATTGCGATGTGGGGATATTTCGCCAAATTTGCATCCATACCCAAGTATATACCGTCGGATTGATGTCTGATTGCGTCTGAATTTTTTGCCACAACTTAAAGTTTTGTTGCCTTGCAAAAGATAGTCCGATGCTTTTGTTGATGTTTCGGGTTTTGCGATGCGGATCACATCGACAGCGTTGTTTCATAACGTTCCTGTCTTGTTTTTCAACGAAAAGAGGGCCACAATCCGCCGCGACCAGGCGGGGGCAGGGTCGCAATATGTGTTCCTTTTCAGGAAATGCTGTTGCGGTGCACTATCGGGGGAATAGAGGTTTGTCATGCTGTTGACGGTATATGTGGAAACATTCACATTCCTGGTGCGTTGAACATGCGAAAAACCGGCTTTTCAAGACCTTAAACAGGGCCTAAATCCTTATGGAAATATCGGCATTGCAGGGATAAATCTCTGATTGTGCGATACTGTCACATTGCTGCCCCGTTCATCGTGCAAAAGCCCGCAAGGCATATCAATAAAGGTTCCGGCGTGAAAAAAATGCAAATTTGCCAGCAGGTTGACTCGCAATGTGCCCCGCAAAAAGGCTGTTTTCTATCCCGTTTGGGGATGGTTACGGCATTTGTCATGACAACCCTGTGTTTCGCAGGGCAGTCTGCACTTGCGGCAGAGGCAAAGGCCAAACCGGCGGCGCAAGCTGCGTCCTCACCTGAGGTTGCTCCGGCGGTTGCCGATGTATCCGGGGCATCCGGTACAAACAACCCGGTAGATGACGGGGCTGTAAAACCGGTTGCCGATGGTACCAAGGCAGCAGATGCGCCAGGTGATGCTGGCAATTCGGCCAGTTCAACGGCCAAGGATGCGCCGGTCGCCGAGCAGGCACAGTCAAAAGATGACAGTGGCGATGGCAGTGACAATGCTGTTCCTGATAATAATGGTGCGAATGCCGCGCCAGGGGCTGGTGATGCAGCGGTGCCGGTTGATGATGCCGCCAAAGGCGCACAGGCCGATGAAAACACAGCAAAAACCCCTGATGGTTCACAGGTGGCACCTGTCGAAAATGTGCAGCCTGCCAATGGTGAAACGGGCGATGCTGTCGCGACACAGGTTGAGCCACAACCGCCTTTCAGCCCGGAACTGGTGATTGACCGCGCCCGCGAACTGGCAAAAAAGCCGTTTGAAGATCCGCGCCGTGAATTGCCCGCCGCGCTGGCCGATCTTGATGCTGCACAATATGCCAAGATAAAATTCAAGAAAGATCAGGCGTTCTTAAAAGATTCTGCCACCGGCTTTTCAATGGAACTGTATCATCCGGGCTATATGTATGACGTACCGGTCGGGATCAACCTGGTTAAGGATGGCAAGGTTAATCCGGTCCCTTATTCGTCCAGCCTGTTTGATTTTGCCAGTACCGGCCTTTCAGATAACAATGTCGGCGCGCAGGGTTATGCCGGGTTCAGCCTTAAATACCCGCTCGACTCGGTAAAAAGTAATGAAGAACTGGCTTCGTTTCTAGGGGCCAGTTATTTTCGTGTCATGGGGCGCGATCAGGTGCGCGGGCCGCTTGCCCGGGCCCTTGCCGTTGATCTTGCAGGTCCGTCGGGCGAGGAATTTCCGGTATTTCGCGAATTCTGGGTCGAACAGCCGACCGACCCGTGGGGCACGGTTACCGTTTTTGCCCTACTAGACAGTGCGCGGGTTACCGGTGCGTACCAGTTTGATATTTCCCCGGGGGAACGCACGGTTGCCTCGGTCAAGGCGACCCTGTTTTTCCGCGATCAGATTCAAAAACTTGGCATTGCCCCGCTCAGCAGCATGTTCCTGTTTGGCGAGCAAAAACGCCGCCATTTTGATGATTATCGTAACGAAGTGCATAACAGTGACGGCCTGTTGATCCATAATGGCCAGGGCGAATGGCTGTGGCGCCCGCTTGATAACCCCGAAAACCTGCAGATCAGTTCGTTTCTTGATCAAAACCCGCGTGGTTTTGGCTTGATGCAGCGAGATCGCAATTTTGATCATTATCAGGATGCCAGCGCGCATTTTGAAAAACGTCCCGGCTACTGGATTACGCCCAAAGGCGATTGGGGCAAGGGCCATGTTGAACTGGTCGAAATTCCCTCGCCCGATGAAACCAACGAAAATATCGTTGCCTTCTGGGTGCCTGATGCCAAACCAAAAGCCGGTGACGAACTGGAAATTTCCTATGATCTGACCGCCATGAGCGACGGCCGTGAATTGCATGGTATGGCGCGGGCGCTTGATACCCGTATTGCCCCGGTGCCGGGCGGGGATGAAGATAATGGCGGTATTCATCGCTTTATGTTGAATTTCCGGGGGGGTGACCTGGATTATTACATGGGCGATATTGCGAATTTGCAGGCTGATATCAGTGCATCAAACGCCAGTGTAAGTAATATCCGCGTGGTCGAGGACAAGGAAAATGGCGGTGTGCGGATCATGTTTGATCTGGCTGGAACCGGCGAAACGCCGACCTCGAATTTGCGGGCTTTCCTGCATTACAAGGACCGTGTCGTTAGTGAAACCTGGACCATGCCGTGGGCATTTTAAAAGTGCCGTGCGCCTCACAGGTTCTTTTTCTTTGCCCGTGTGATTTCAAAACAGCCCTTTTCGCTCAGGAACAAAATTGATGACCGACAGCCCGGCGATGCCTCGCACATCTGATGAACTTGATCCGGCTGTCAAGCTGGCCGGGCCATCCTCGGTTGTGCGGCGTTTGTTTTTGTTTGGCGCGTCACTGGTCACCACGTTTTATGCCGCGTGGTTGATGCTTGATGTTTTGGGTGCTGATCAGTTAACGGCGATGGAAATGGTGGTGGTGACGTTTTTCACCATCAACTTTGCCTGGATTTCACTGTCGTTTTATACCGGTGTGGTTGGTATTTTTTTGCGCGCCTTTAGCATCGACGCGATTACGCTCCGACCGATGAAACCGATCAATCGCAAGGGCAGGCTGAAATCCAAAAACGTTGTTGTTATTCCGGTTTATAACGAAAATCCGGAACGGGTTTTTGCCGGTTTGCGTGCCAGCTATGAAAGCCTGGCCGCAACGGGTGAAATTGATGCGTTTGATTTTTTTGTGCTGTCTGACACCCGTGATCCCGATATCTGGATTGCCGAGGAAATGGCATGGTCGCGCACCTGTGCCGAGCTCAACGCGCGCGGCAAGATTTTCTTTCGTCGCCGGTCGGAAAACACCGAACGCAAATCGGGTAATCTGAAGGAATTTTGCGAAACCTATGCGTCGAACTATGATCATATGATTGTGTTTGATGCCGATAGTGTGATGTCGGGCGAGGCCATGGTGAATATGGCCTATCTGATGGAAAACAACCCCGATTCCGGCATTATTCAAAGTCCGCCGCAGCCAACGGGCCGTTCCACCCTGTTTGCCCGTATTTTGCAGTTCATTTCGCGCGTTCATGGCCCGACCATGTCGGCGGGGCTGGCATTTTGGTGTATGGGCAGTTCCAATTATTGGGGCCATAACGCCATTATCCGGGTGCAGGCCTTTATCGATTGTTGCGGTTTGCCGGTTTTGTCGGGCAAACCCCCGATGGGCGGGCATATTTTAAGCCACGATTTTGTCGAAGCCGCCTTTATGCGCAAGGCAGGCTGGCGGGTTTGGCTGATCCCGCAGCTTGAAGGCAGTTGGGAAGAATTACCGCCGAACCTGATTGACTTTGCCGTGCGCGACCGGCGCTGGTGCCAGGGCAATATGCAACATGCGCGGCTTATTTTCGCGCCGGGCTTTTTGCCGCTGTCGCGCCTTCATTTTTTTATGGGCGTGATGAGCTTCCTGTCATCGCCCTTGTGGTTTTTGCTGCTGTTAAGCTCGACCATTGCCACCCTGCAAAACTCGCGTCTGACCTATAGCTTTTTCCCCGGTCAGTTCACCATGTTTCCGCAATGGCCGGTGGACCGGTCAATGGAAATGGTGGTGTTACTGGTTTTTACCATTGGCATGTTGATTGTGCCCAAGGTGATTTCGGTGTTGATGGTGTTTTTGGGCCGGGACCGGCGCAAATATGGTGGTGCGGCTGTGTTGCTCAGCGGTTTTTTGGAAATGATCTATTCCGCCCTTCAGGCGCCGATCATGATGACCATGCATACGCGGTTTGTGTTTTCAATTTTAACGGGCAACCAGGTTGGCTGGGATGCGCAGGAACGTGATGATACCGGTGTGCCCTTTATGGCGGCTGTCCGAACCCATATCGGCATTATCATTACCGGTCTGGTGTGGGGGGCGATTGCGCTTTATGTCGATAGTGCCTTTTTCTGGTGGTTAACGCCGATTTTGGCCGGGCTGGTTTTGTCGCCGTGGTTAACGCACTGGTCGAGTCTTTTGTGGCTGGGCCAAAAGGCCCGCAAGTTTAAACTGTTTTTGACACCGGAAGAAACCGCAACCCCCGAAGAACTGGCGTGTCTTTACCGGTTGACCGAGGCCCGCCCGGGCGATGATGTGCGCGATGGTTTGTTGCAGCTGATCGAGGATCCCTATGCCAATGCCTTGCATAGTGCGTTGTTACCAGCCCGTAAACCGGACCGTCGCACCCAGATCGAAGTCGGCATTATTTATGAAAAACTCGCCCGGCTGGGGGTTGAATCCCTGACCAGGGAAGAAAAGCTCAAGATCCTGTCATGGCCGGTTAAGCCGTTAGATCAGATTATGGCCGGGCAGCACCTGATCGGGACAGAAAGCCCTGAAAAAACTTCGGCTTAGCTAGTAAAAAATACACGCATAATTGGTATAGCCCCATGTGGGCGCCGCATGGCCCGTGCCACAAAAACGTCTAAGTTTCGGCACAGATTCATACTATATTAAGGTCATTGTGAAGCTTAGCGACAACAATAAACGTTGCAGTTAACGCGCACATAACCCGAACTGGGAATGCATTATGGTTGAAATGAGTAACGTGGAAATTTCGAAGTTGAGCCTGGCCAACGAACCCGCAGCAATGTCGCGATTGTTAAATGAAACCGCACGCGCGTGGGCCCGCTCCTTTGGTGTGCGCAGCGAGATTGCCGAAGATCGTCTTGCAAACGAACTTCGCGCTGCCCTGCGTGATGACATGGTCAGTGCGGTTGCCAAGGGCAACTTGCAAGACATGCTTGATGAAGCCGCCCATAGCGCCATTGCAACCTGGCTTTCCCATGTGACGGGCGAAGAAGCAACCCATGGTGCGAACAAGTTTGCCATGTTGCGCTGTGCCTTTTTGTCGGCCAACCGTGACAAAGGCTGGTGTGACCGTTTCCTGGACCGGGCGCAGAACTGCCACGATTTGAACATGGCCTTGCAGACACAGATGATGTTGCCAACCCCGGCACGTCAGGACCGTGTTATGCCGCGCCAGACGTTGGAAGCGCGCGCGTCGTAACGCCCGCCCTATTGCTGTTTTGCCGGTTCCGTTATGCCCGGTTAACCAAAAGATGCCGCCCGGTGCCAATGCCCGGCGGCAATTTTTGTTTCGGGGCCAGGTTCCTGTTCAATCACAAATACGACAGGGGATAGACGGGGGGCAAAAAAAGAACCCGCCCGGTAGGAAGGGGCGGGTTGAGTTCGCGGGCGAATGGGGCCGCCCCGTCATTGGTTTGGCCCCGATAGAGGCATCAGGGCCAAGGCCCCGATACCGACGAATGGTATTGACTTTCAAACTGGCTAAAACGAACGGATTGCTTTGTATGGCGGCGGCTTTGTACTGGTATCGTGCCGCGTCATTGCACCGTCAGTTTTTGTAATTTGCGCCAATAATTTTCAGCAACCCGGCGACATGCGGGTCGTTGGCGCCGTTTTTATCGGCCTCATAAAAGAAGTCAGGATAGGGTTCTTTGCCCGGTGTCAGGTTATAGGGTTCAAAATCTTTGATCCCAATGGCTTGCAGCACACATTCATCGGTGAAAAAGCCAGCGCTAACCTGCCGGGCCGGGCTGGTTAAAATGGCATGGGCGGCATCGGCCAGAATTTTTGGTTTGCGCGCGCGGCCTGCTTCAAGCCCGGGGATCATATTTAACGCCGCCGTTTCAATCACCGTGACCGGCCACAGGGAATTGACCCCGACGCCCTCGTCGGCGAACTCGGCGGCGAGGCCAAAGGTCGCCAGGCTCATGCCATATTTGGATAGGGTATAAGCCGGATGGTTGGCAAACCAGTGTGGGCTCATATTTGGCGGCGGCGACATGGTTAAAATATGCGGGTTATCTGATTTTAGAAGATGCGGCAGGCAGGCCTGTGCGCAGGCGAATGTTGCACGTGTATTGACCTGCGCCATCAAATCATAGCGCTTCATCGGGGTTTGCAAGGTCGGGGTCAGGTTAATTGCGCTGGCATTGTTGATTAGAATATCGATGCCACCAAATTTATCGACGGTTTTGGCAACGGCAGCGGCAATCTGGTCTTCGTCGCGAATATCGGTTTTCAGGGGCAGGGCCTTGCCACCGGCTTCTTCAATTTCCTTTGCCACGCTGTAAATGGTGCCGGGCAGTTTTGGGTGCGGTTCGTCGGTTTTGGCGATAACCGCAATATTTGCCCCGTCGCGGGCGGCGCGCAGGGCAATTTCACGGCCAATGCCGCGTGATGCCCCGGTGATGAAAAGGGTTTTACCTTTAAGACTGGCCATGTTGATTCCCCGAATAACTGTTGTGTTTCATCGCGCCAAGGCCGGTTTTGTGCGCCTTTGGCTGCGTGCCTGTTTTATTTGCCGTTAAAGACTGGTTTGCGTTTTTCAACAAAGGCGGTAACGCCTTCGCGGAAATCATCGCTGATGGCACAATCGGCAAAGGATTGTGCTTCGGCGGCCAGTTGGGCGGGTAAATCCCGGTCGGGGGCACTGTTGAGCAAGGCTTTGGTGCGTGCCAGTGCCCCGCGTGGGCCTGCTGCCAGCCGTTTGGCGAGTTTGGCTGTGGCCCCATCAAGCGCGTCACCGGCAACAACCTGATTTACCAGGCCAAGATTATGGGCTTCTTCGGCATCAAACCGGTCGCCCAGAAGGGCAATTTCCTTGGCTTTTTTCATACCGACAAGGCGGACCAGCGAATGGGTGGACCCGCCATCGGGTGACGTGCCGATATGGCAATAGGCCAAAGTGAAAACGGTTTCACTGCTGGCAATGGCCATGTCGCAGGCATTCATCAGGCTGATGCCAAAACCGGCAACCGCGCCGTTGACCCGCGCAATTACAGGCCGGGGCAGATCGGTAAGGCGGGTAATGATCTGGTGAACCTTGTCGATCATGGCGGCAATTTGGGGGCGGGCCTCGTTTGCGGGTATTTGCCCCAGTTTGTGAAAAAATTTCACATCGCCCCCGGCCATAAAGGTGCCGCCCGCACCGGTGATCACAATTGCGCCGATATTTTCTATTTCGGTATCGATTTGGTCCAGTGCGCTTAACAATCCTGCGACCATGGCGCTATCAAGGGCGTTCATGCGATCAGGTCGGTTCAGGGTGAGGGTGGCAACATCGTTTTCAATGTTCAGGGTGACGGCATCTTGCGATGTCATATGGTTTCCTCCCCGCTTTTGCGGTTTTCCGGGCTTTGGCTTTTTGCCGTAACGTTCTGCCTTCTTTGGGCATTTGGGATATGGAGCTATGTGGTGCGGGCCGGTTAAAGGAAACATGCTTTAAATTGCGCCCAGCCGTTGTTCAATGGCTTTTTCAATGTCGGGCCAGCCACTTAGCCAGTCCGGCACATCGGGTGATGGGTCGAGCATGCCCAGTTCGGTACAGATATGGGACGGATTTACGACCCCCTTGCGCCCGACAAACACCGCCTTCACCACGGCCAGTGCCAGGGTTTTACCATCGGCCACAAAGCGCTGTTCCAGATAAAACCCCTGTTCATCCCAATAAAGGGCCTGGGTTTCGAGGTGAAAGTGCTGAAACGGTTTGATCGCGCGTTTGAACCGCATGGTCGATACCGAAACGACCGGCTGCCATTTGTGTTTTAACACCAGCCGGAAAATACCGGTGCGCAGGATCAATTCGGTGCGCCCCAGATCCATCAGGGCAAAATAACGCGAATTGGTCATGTGCATATTGATATCAAGATCCGTCGGCCAGGTCCGAAAACCCAGCGCCGACGGGTCCATCGGGTGCATGGCGGGCCGCAACCATCCCAAAAACAAAATGCGGATCAAGCGAAAGATCAAATTCATCGAATGCCCTGAATTTTCCCGCTTGCTTGCGGTTTTAAAAGATAGTTGCGAACTCGAAATAATTTAGAAGGCGTCTTCGTCCATCGCCATCATGGTTTTGGAACCAGCCATGATCGCAGAAAAAAGCGCGCCTGATTGCGGCAGGATGCGTTCCATATAAAACCGGGCTGTGATCAGCTTTGCCTTATAGAAACCATCGCTGTCTTCATCTTGTTTTTGCAGTGAAATTTCGGCCATGCGCGCCCACATGAAACCAACGGCGACCAGGCCGAACAACCGCAGATAGTCGGTCGCGGCGGCCCCGGCTTCGTCGGGGTTTTTCATGCCGCGCTGGGCAATTTCGGCGGTGGCCTGTTGCAGGCGCATAAAGGCTTTTGCCAGCGGTTGCACAAAATCGCCTAATCCGTCGTCGTTCACATGGGTTTCGATATATTCCTGCACCGGGTGGAAAAACCGGCGCAAATACCGCCCGGCCTTGGCCCCCATTTTACGCCCGACAAGGTCCAGCGCCTGAATGCCGTTCGTACCTTCGTAAATCTGGGCGATACGGGCATCGCGCACATATTGTTCCATGCCCCATTCGCGAATATAGCCATGCCCGCCAAATACCTGCATGCCGATATTGGCGGTTTCAAACCCCCAATCGGTAAACAGGGCTTTGACAATCGGCGTCATCAATTGCACAAATTCGTCGGCTTCTTCGCGGGTTTGGGCATTTTCGTGATGTTTCATGGTGTCAAGCGCGCGTGCCACCCAAATGCCCATCGCGCGCGACCCTTCATTATAGGCCCGCTGGGTCAGTAACATGCGCCGCACATCGGGATGCACCAGCAGGCTGTCGGCCTCTTTGTTGGGGGATTTGGGGCCGGTCAGGGCGCGACCCTGCAAGCGATCACGGGCATAGGCGGCAGCCCCCTGATAGGCGGCTTCACCCAGCCCAAGGCCCTGAATACCAACCGAAAGCCGTTCCTGGTTCATCATGGTAAACATGGCGGGCATGCCCTGATGCGGTTCCCCCACCAGCCAGCCAACGGCATTGTCAAAGTTCATCACACAGGTCGAAGATGCCTTGATGCCCATTTTATGTTCGATCGAACCGCATTTAACGCTGTTGCGATCGCCAAGGGTGCCATCATCCTTGATCATGAATTTCGGCACCACAAACAGGCTGATGCCTTTGGTGCCCTTGGGCGCGTCGGGCAGTTTGGCCAGCACCAGATGAATGATGTTTTCGGTCAGGTCATGTTCACCCGCAGAGATGAAAATTTTGGTACCGCTAATGGCATAGCTGCCATCATCGCGCGGTTCGGCCTTGCTGCGGATAATGCCCAGATCGGTGCCGCAATGTGGTTCGGTCAGGCACATGGTGCCAGACCATGTTCCTGCCACCATTTGGGGCAGGTATTTGTCTTTTAATTCGTTCGATGCATGGCTGTGCAGGGCGGTATAGGCACCATAGGACAGGCCGGGATACATGCCAAAGGAAAGGTTGGTCGAACAGATCATTTCCTCGACCAGGGCATTCAGGGTTTTGGGCGCGCCCTGTCCGCCATAGGCCGGGTCGCAGGCAATGCCGGTCCATCCGCCTTCGGCAAAGGTTTGATAGGCTTCCTTAAAACCTTTCGGTGTCGTAACAACACCGTCCTTCCAGGTGCAGCCTTCTTCATCGCCACTTCGATTGATGGGATAAAGGACTTCTTGGCAAACCTTGGCCGCTTCTTCCAATACGGCATCAACCACATCGGGGGTGAAATCCTCGCAACCGGGAAGCTGGTTGATGTCGTTGAAATCAAACAGTTCGGTCAAGACGAAACGCATATCGCGCAGGGGTGCTTTAAATTCAGCCATTTTTCTGTCCTTTAATTCCGCAGCGGTTTGCCGGTCAGCAGCATGGTTTCAATGCGCGCCAGCGTGCCGGGGTTACGGGCCAGACGCATAAAGCTGTCACGTTCAAGTTCCAGCATGTCGTCCTCGGAAAGTTCGGTGGTGACATCGGTGTCGCCACCAGCCAGAACCGTTGCCAGTTCACCGGCGACCACGCGGTCATAATCGGTGGCTTTGCCCAAACGGTAAAAACCATCAACCGCCATTTCAAAGCCGACACGGGCACTTTCACCGGGCAGGCGATAGGTCATTTCTTCGGGCGGTTGGTATCCGTCCACCATGGCAAGGGCGCGCTTCTTGGCATCAAACAGCAAACGGTTGCGGTTCATGGTGATGCCGTCATCGGGGCGCAGGAACAGGCTTTCCTTGGCTTCATAGGCCGATTTGGCAACGGTGGCGACGCTGATAATTTCAAATGCCTTGGCACTGGCGGCCATGGGCCCTTTGGGGAATTTGGGGTTTTCGGCCCAGCGGCGGATCATTTCCTTGCACCCGCCCCAGGCAGGCACCAGCCCGACGCCGGTTTCAACCAGCCCGATATAGGTTTCGCCGTGCGCCTGAACGGCGTCGGAATGCAACACAATTTCGCATCCGCCGCCCAGTGCCAACCCGCTGGGGGCTGCCACCACCGGGAAGGGCGCATATTTTAGCGCCTTGTAGGTTGATTGGCCGGTTTCAACCAGGTTTTCAATTTCCGGCCAAACGGCAATATTGGCGGCAAACAACGCCAGACCGAGATTGGCCCCGGCAGAAAAATTGCTGCCTTCGTTGTAAATGACCAGCGCCTTGTATTGCTTTTTTACCGTGCGAATGGCGGATTTGATGATCGCCATCACGTCGGCATCAAGGGCATTCATTTTGGTATGAAATTCAAGGCAAACAGCCCCATCGCCAATATCCCACAGCGATGCCGACCGGTTGCCAAGAATACGATCCGATTTGCGTTTGATATCTTCAAGCAGCAACACGCCCTCGGGGCGGGTGATAACCTGATAGCTGCCATCGAATGCCAAATAATGCAGGCTGCCATCTTCGACTTTGTAAAAACTTTTGCCAGCTGCCTGTTCAAGAAGCGGCGGCACATCAATGCCGTCTTCTTTGAGCATGGCAATCAGGGCATCAACGCCAATTTCATCGATCAGTTCAAACGGCCCGGTTTTCCAGTTATAGCCCAGCTTCATTGCCTCATCGACATCGACAATGTTGTTGGCGGCTTCCTTTGCAATAAAGGCAGCATAGGCTAGGGTCCTGGTCATAACGGCGCGGCCATATTGCCCGCCCTTATCCGGGTTTTGCATCAGGATACGCGGGTCTTTGCCTGCGGCTTTTACACTGTCAAGCCGGGCCTTTTCCGATTTGGCAAATTCGCCGGTTTGCAGATTGACCGATTCTTTGACCTTGCCGCCGTTTTCGCGGTTGAGGCGGTAAAACCCGCCTTTACCCTTGCGGCCGGTATAGCCATCGGCAATCAGCTTTGAAACCAGGTCGGATTCGCGGTAAATGGCATGAAACGGGTCCGACTTGGGCAAAGCCCCCGCCATGCTCGATTGCACATGCGGCATCAAATCCAGCCCGACCAGATCCATCAGGCCGAAAACACCGGTTTTGGGAATGCCAAACGGGCGGCCAATCACGCTGTCGGCTTCTTCAACGCTCAGTTTACGGTCCATGGCCTCGACCATGGCGGCCTGAATCCAGTAAACGCCCAGCCGGTTGGCAATGAAACCGGGTTTGTCGTGGCACACCACACAGGTTTTACCCAGTTTTTGATCGGCAAAGGCGGCAACCAGTTCCACGACACCGTCATTGGTGGCAGCACTGGTGACCAGTTCCAACAGGCGCATATAGCGCGGCGGATTGAAAAAGTGGGTGATGATAAAATCACCCGCAAAGGCGTCGGGCATGCCTTCGATCAAGGTGGCAAGCGGAATGGTCGATGTGTTCGACGATACAACCGAACCGGCTTTGCGCACGTCATCAATCTTGCGATAGAGGTTTTGTTTGATATCGAGGCGTTCAATCACGGCCTCGACGATCCAGTCGCAAGTGCCGAGTTTTGCCATATCGTCTTCGATATTGCCGCATGTGATAAGATTGGCGGCCTTTTTGTTCATGAACGGGGCCGGGTCGGTTTTTAGCATTTTGGCCACCGCACCCTCGGCCACCGCATTGCGGTTTTTGGCCCCTTCCGGCACGATATCAAGCAGTAAAACCGGCGTTCCCGAATTGGCGATATGGGCGGCGATTGATGCGCCCATAACACCGGCGCCAATAACGGCGACCTGTTTAATTTCAGCCATTATAGTGCCTCCAGAACCGTCGCGATTCCCTGTCCGCCGCCAATGCATTGCGATGCCAGGGCGTATTTTGCCCCTTCGCGTTGCATCAGGGTTGCGGCCTTGCCAACAATGCGGGCACCTGTCGCCCCTAACGGATGACCAAGGGCAATGGCCCCGCCATCGATATTGACGGTTTTCGGGTCCAGCCCCAGTTCGGAAATGGAGGCCATTGCCTGCGATGAAAAGGCTTCGTTCAGTTCAACAACACCCAGATCAGCCGCCGTAATGCCGGCGCGTTTCAGGGCCTTTTTGCTGGCCCCGACCGGGCCAATGCCCATGATTTCGGGCAGGCATCCGTCAATCGCCACCGATTTG
The DNA here is from genome assembly GCF_963976115.1 of uncultured Thalassospira sp. Taxonomy (GTDB): domain Bacteria; phylum Pseudomonadota; class Alphaproteobacteria; order Rhodospirillales; family Thalassospiraceae; genus Thalassospira. Next base: position 268,127 of record NZ_CAXBJJ010000005.1, on the reverse strand, counting down.
ATCCGTGCGATCGGGGTTAAGCCATTGGCCTTGGCAAATTCTTCAGAGCAAACCAGAACCGCAGATGCGCCATCGGTCAGCGGCGAGGATGTCCCGGCTGTAACAACCCCGTCGGCACGGAAAGCCGGTTTTAAATCGGCCAGGCCTTCGGCGGTGGTTTCACCACGAATACAACCATCCTGGTCAACAATGCCATCAGGCGTGGTGATCGGAATGATTTCGTCGCCAAATTTACCGGCTTTTTGCGCGGCTGCCGCCCGTTTGTGGCTTTCAACGGCAAAGGCTTCCTGATCGGTACGCGACAGGTTCCATTTTTTGGCAACATTTTCGGCGGTATCGCCCATGCCGATATAGGCCTCGGGCATTTTTTTATACAGGGCCGGGTTGGGCATCGGGTTAAAGCCCATCATTGGCACCCGGGTCATGCTTTCGATACCGGCACAAATAAAGGCATCACCCGCGCCAATGGCAATGGCACCCGCCGCTTGATGGATGGCTTGCATCGAGGACCCGCAGAAGCGGTTAACCGTGACCCCGCCCACCGAGCGCGGCAACCCGGCCAGAAACGTAATCAGTCGGGCCACGTTTAACCCTTGTTCCCCTTCGGGAAAGGCGCAGCCCAAAATAAGGTCTTCGATGGCATTGGGATCAATACCGGATCGTTCCACCAGTGCCTTGACGACCTGGGCGGCCAGATCATCGGGGCGTACCTTTGCCAGCGCACCTTTGCGCGCCGGGGTGAAAGGGGATCGGGCATAGCCGACGATTACAGCATTGGTCATAGCGGGTCTTCCTTCCTGAGCTTTTTTGCGATGCCGGCGCGGTTTTATTCCGTATCCGGATCGAGTCCTTTTTCTTTAAGCGCATCAATCGATTGTTGTTCGATATCGCGCAATTCATCGAGTGTGACATCCAGCGCCTGGCGCTGTTCGGTCAATTCCGTCATTCGTTTACGTACCCGGCCCAGCAACATCCTGATTTGCCCGGCCTGGGTTGGGTCTGCGCCATAAAGATCCAGATAATCTGCAATCTCGCTCAGGCTGAAACCCAGTCGCTTGCCCCGCAAAATGATCAGCATTCTGGCCCGGTCTGATCTTGTATAGACCCGGGTGCTGCCTGCACGCTGCGGGGAAACCAGCCCTTTTTGCTCGTAAAACCGAATGGTTCGCGGGGTGATGCCCAAATCTTTTGCCAGTTCGGGAACGGTATAGATCCGGCTGTCGATATCCGTCATGTTCTGACCTTATTGGTACATTATTTTATCTTTACGTCAACAAGTTTACGTTAACGTCATTTTGATTTTTCTTTTCTGTCATCCCGTCATCATAAACGCGATATCAGGGATGACGGATGGCCTTTTGGCGTTCTTCGTCGATCAGTTCTTTTTTCGACAGTTTCCCGACCATGGTTTTGGGCAGTTCGTCGCGCAGTTCAATCTCGCGGGGCATTTCAATGCGTGAAATTTTATCTTCTAAAAACAGGCGCAGGGTCTCAGGCGTGACGGTTCGGGGATTGGCATCATCCTTTAACCGTACAAAAGCCTTGGGGGCTTGCCCACGATAGGAATCAGGAACACCGATAACGGTGACTTCGGCAATATCGGGATGCAAATACAGGGCTTCTTCAATGGCACGCGGATAAACATTATATCCGCCGCACATCATGACATCCTTAAGGCGATCCACTAAAAACAGGTAACCTTCCTGGTCGCGATAGCCAACATCGCCCGTGGCCAGCCAGCCATCTTTCAGGCAGGCCGCCGTTTCTTCGGGGTTTTGCCAGTATCCGGTCATAACCTGTGGCCCTGAAACAAACAATTCACCCTTTTCGTTATCGGCCAAAACGCGGGTTTTGTCATCTAACGACCGTATTTCGACCTCGGTTCCCGGCATGGGAATGCCAATCGAGCCTTCTTTGTTGGTGCCCAATATCGGGTTGCAGGTGCAAACCGGGCTGGCTTCTGACAGGCCATATCCTTCGACCAGTTTGGCACCGGTCAGGTCTTCGAACTGGTGTTTGACTTCAACAGGCAGGGGGGCACCACCCGAGATGCAGCAGCGCACAGATGAAAGGTCGTATTTTACCGTTTCGTGGGAATTGTTGATCGCGGTGTAAATGGTTGGCACACCGGGAAAGATGGTTACTTTTTTACGGTCCAGCGCCTTTAACAGGGCCTCAAGTTCAAACCGGGGTTGCAAGACCATCTCGGCGCCAAGATTGACCGATGTATTGAGGGCGACCGTCATGGCAAAGACATGGAAAAACGGTAACACGCACAGGGTTACTTCCTGTCCGGGGCGGGCATTGGGCATCCAGCGGCTGAGCTGTTCGATATTGGCACTAAGATTGGCATGGGTCAGCATCGCCCCTTTGGGGCGGCCCGTGGTGCCGCCGGTATATTGCAAAACCGCCAGATCATCGGGTGTGGTGTCGCAGGTTTTTTGCAAAGGCGGGCAATTGGCAAGGCGCGAATAGGGAATATTGCGCAAATCATGGGGCACATCGGCCAGCTCGCTGCGCTTGAACAGCGAAAACAGAACGCTTTTGACGGCGGGTAAAATGTCGCTCATTTCGCAAACGACAATGCGGCGCAGGCTGGTTTCATCAAGGCAGGCAGCGACTTTGGGGTAAATCTGTTTCAGGTTCAGGGTGACCATGATCCGCACACCGGAATCAGTGATCTGAAAGGCGATTTCGCGTTTGGCATAAAGCGGATTAAAATTGACAACCACGCCGCCACACTTCAATACGGCATAGTAACAAACCACGTAATACGGGGTATTGGGCAGGCAAAGCCCGACCTTGTCCCCTTTGCGCACGCCAAGCTGATGAAAACCCTCGGCGACCTTGTCGATCTGATCGGCAATTTCCTGATAGTCGTAAATGCGACCGAGAAAATCGATGCAGGGTCGATTGCCATGCAGCCGGGCGCTTTCATCAAAAATGTCATGGACCCGGCGCGGTTTAAGCGGCGTTGTCATATCGACACCCGGCGCGGCAGAGGCGGTTTGGTGAATGTTCATTTGGATCATCTGCGTTAACTCCATTACGTTAACGTCACTTTCGGGGCGGGGAAAATCCGGTACGGTGTAATCTTTCAGGAAACGACCGTACCGGTATATATAGGATCAGAACTGGAACTTCGCTTGCAGGGCGATGATGTCGACTTTGGATTCGTAATCACCAGAAAATGTGTTGTTGGCGTCGCTCAGGCTGACATGGGCTTCTTTGGCAAAAATATGCGTATAGCCCAGGCTGATATTAGACCAGTCATTGACTTTGTAAGACGTGCCAAGGGAAACCCAATACCGGTCTGAGTCCGGCAAACGCACAGTGCGATGTTCGGTTTTGACTGGTGTCTGGTCATAAGCGACGCCGCCGGTGAAAGCCCAGTTTTCGTTATATTGATACCGGGCGCCGATGCTGCCGAACCACGCACTGCTCCAGTTATAATATTCCGACGTGGAGGTGACAGGCTGGCTGATGTTTGAGATGTTGCCACTGTAATTGAATGTAAGGTTTGTAAGGGATGTCCAGTTCGTCCATTGGGCGTCGGCCATCACGGTCCATTTTTCACCGATATCCTGGGCAATACCGAATGTTGCAAATTCAGGGGTTGTGACTTCGGCAGTGGCCGACCGGTCATTATAGGCGGTAGTTGATCCAAATTTAACGTCACCTTTCAGGTGCTGTTTGACTTCAGATGTATAACTTGCCCCGATTCGCGTTCCCGGGATGACTTCCCAGTTCATCCCGGCGGACCAACCCAGCGCCAGATCATCACCCTGCACGTCCGAGGCTGCTTCGCCGCCCGTCCCATTGGTTACAACGGCTTTTGACAGGCGTGCATCCATATATTGAATTTGCAGACCGGCGCCCAGCGAAAGACCGTTATCAAAACGATAGGCAAAGGCCGGTTTGACGTTGGTGGTTTTAATATCGGATGTCGTGCCAAAGAACCGACCGGCAAAGTCACCGTCATAGTCTGTGACCAGCCCCCAGGGGGAGGTCAGTGAAATCCCCATATTCAGGTTGTCGGTCAGTTTCCAGACAGCGTGGGCATTGGGGACAAACGCATCTTGGGCCATGTCTCCGTAGTCAGTTCGTGAGACATTTTGTCCTAACCTCGCGGTTGCCTTGGCATTTTTCAGTGTTGATTTCGGCATGATCATCGAACCGCCAACACTATAGGTGCTGTGGTCGAACTGGCCGATATTGGCAGGGTTGTAAAAAATGGTCGAGGCATCGATCGATGAGGTCGACATACCTGCAAACGATGACCCTTGCAGGGTGCCGCTTACTTCGCGCAATTGATAGCCCGATGCATGTGCTGTGGTGGTTGCAATGGCAAGGGAACCGAGCAAAGCGGTGCCCGAAACAGCCGCACAAAGGCAGGCTTTGTTTAACGTCTTTGTCATTTGTTTCTCCCTAGAAACGATTTTGGTGCTGTTGCGCTTTTTGCGCCCGCATTTTTATTGGTCAGGCTTTATGGGGCATCGACCCTGATAAAATCGATGTCATAGCCTTTTTTCTTAAAGCTGGTTTTCAGCAATTTTCCGTCTTTGCCATACCAAAGGTCACGGGTGATATCCCCACTCATTACATAGTGGGTTGCGGGGATATTCCGGTCATTGAGGGTCAGGCTGGTATCGACGGTTTTTGCGACGGACACCGCATAGGGTGCCGCGTCGATCACACTGTAGAGGCTTGTTTTGGCTGTAATATCTTCGCGCCACAGTGTCAGGGGCCAGGCCGCATTGCATTCTTCACGGCGCGGAACACCCTTGCCGGCGACTTCGTAACAATCGCCTTCATATTCCGCCAGCCACGCATAAGGGGTGCCATCATCGTCGGTTTCGGCTTTGACCGACACCAGATGGTCGTTCTTCCACGTTTCTGTACGGTCATGATGATAGTGGAATTGTAAAAACAGCACCCGAACCGAGGTTTCCGTGGTGATATGGGCGATCTGGCCATCGGCCGTATCGCTTAGCACCACTTTTTCAAAACCAATCGGGTCGCCATCCTTGAACACCTTGTAGTTCAAGGTTTCATCGGCTTTGGCACCGTGCAGCCCGGTGTAGAATATAGCGAAAATTGCGCAAGCGGTTGCGACACCGCCCAATAAGATACGTGACATAAGAGTTCCCCAACCCCGACCGTAAAAACAGAAAAATCGTCAGTTCAGCATCGAAGACAGCTTGGCTGCGATTCCCATCGATCCCTTTACCTTCAGCTTGCCCATTGTGAAGGCCAGCATCGGATCGAGTTTTCCGGTAATCAGTTTTTGCAGATTGGCTTGGGAAATTTTCAAGATGCAGTCTGCATCTGAAACATCATCGTCGCTGATTTCCGGGCTCGGCCCGGTGGCATCAACAACAATGCTGCCATCATCACCACAATCAAAGGCGATAACGGCGTTCAGGCCCCGCAATTGCGGTAACCTGGCTTCGACGGCTTCGAGGATGCTGTTATCCACGAAATCCTCCCTGGACGTTTGTTGATTTTGTTTTTGTGTTCTTATTGCCGTAATGTAGCGCAAGGTGACGTAAAGGTAAATTGTTTTACTTCAAAGTCACATAATTTTTGTCAGGGCCTTGATTAGATGGGAATTTTCAACCTGCGGATGTTAATCCAGCCGGGCCGTGCCGCGCATGTCGGGCCGGTCCGGTTGGTTTTTGATTGTGTCCTTTTCAGGAAAGAATGCGCCATGTGCCATCGGGTTGAAGGCAAGCGGTGCCATAGGTTTGCTGGCGGGCATCGTCAATTTTGACGGTGGCGCTATATTCCCGGCAATATTGATTGCTGTCGTTCTGGAAGGTTTTTAGCGGCGTAATGCCGTATTGCTGCTGCGAATCGGGGTTGGTCCAGACGGCGGTTTGCCCGTCAGGCAGGCGATCCAGCGCGTAGCCGCCACAGGCCTGGTCGGTCGCATCCATGCCTGCGCCAATTGCGTTACCTGCCAGCATGCCAAAAATTGCCCCGCCAATGGTGGCCAGCAAACGCCCGTCACCCCTGCCAATGGTTGACCCCGCCACCGCCCCGGCCGCCCCGCCCAGGATCGATCCAATCACGTCGCGGTTGCATTGCAAGATGTTGCCATTGGGCAAAAACAGGTCGCCATAGCCATCGGCACCAAAATCGTGTCTGTTGTGAAAGTCGGGGCCGGGGGGTAAGCCGGGTTTTTTGTCGTGGTGTCCGTCTGGTGCGCCTTTGGCCCGGTAACCATGTGCCGGTGCCCAGGGGGGCGGGTCGGCCTGTGCCGGGCTGGCGATAACGCCGCTTAGGCCAAGTGTAAAAATTCCGATTATGAAACGAAACTTGTTTTTTGCCATTTTCCGGCTTTCCTTTTGGCAGGGCAGCGCAATGCGCAAGGTTTTTACACCTGCATGGCTTGGCCCGAACATGTGTCCCATATATCACTATGGACGGCATTTGTGGGGCAGATGAGGCTTGGTTGGGGCAAATTATGGCGGCGGTATTGTTATATTCACCGCAGACGGCACTCTGTTAGCCAGTGATGGGTATCGTTATGCCGGAATGTTTTCACCGGGGGCCGGTTGGTTTCGACATGGATACTGATATACAGGCACCAAGCCGATCTGTTGGGTATAGGGGCCAATGCCGGGCGATGCCGGTGGTTGCCTATACGTATGACGGGCGTCATTTGCGTTGAAACCGTTTGCACAGGCAGATAGCCTTCTGTCACTTACTGCAACTGTTTAAAAAAAGGGTCGGGGAAACGTTATGACTTTCACTGCGTGGCTGTCTGTTGCCACCATTTGTGTTTTGGGGGCAATGACACCAGGGCCCAGTCTGGCGGTTGTTTTGCGCCATTCGATTGGGCAATCGCGCCAGGCCGGTTTTGCCTGTGCCCTGGCACATGGGGCCGGTATTGGCTTTTACGCCGTGATCACGATGGCCGGTTTGGGGGTGTTGTTTCAAACGGTGCCGGTTTTTCGCGAAACGGTCAGTATTCTGGGTGCGCTTTATCTGGCGTGGCTGGCAATCAAGGCGTGGCGCGGGGCGGGCAGTGCGTCGCGTTTCCAAAATGATAATCACCCCGGCACCATCCCCGATACCCTGGGCCATGCGGCGCGTGACGGCTTTATGATTGCGTTTTTAAACCCTAAAATCGCATTGTTTTTTCTGGCTTTGTTTAGCCAGTTTGTTTCGGTCGATGCCAGTTGGACCGCTAAAATATGGCTGGCCCTGACGGCGGCAGGCATTGATTGCGCGTGGTATTGCCTGGTGGCGATCGGTTTTTCGCACGGGGCGGTTTTGCCGTGGTTACGGCGTAATTCAGGCATCATTGAACGGCTGATTGCCATTTTGTTTTTGATTATCGCAGCACGGGTTCTGTGGGGAATTGTCCCAGGCTTTGTCTGAAAATGCGTTAGAACAGGCTGAACTTGGCGCGCTTTTTCTTGTGATCCGTCGGAAAGCCTGCATCTTCTTTTATTTCTTCGGGCTATGCTACCCTGGCCTGATTAACGGATAATGGTATTGATGTCTGAAACTGCACCGCCTGTTTCGCCCCGCCCTGAGAACCGATCCGACAGCGTCAGTCAAAGCGCGGAAAATCAACCAGATCTGGCAGAGCAAACAGACCAGTACGATCCTGCGGCGCGCGGGTTTCGCAGCCTCGCCCCGCATCTGGGTTTTTTGACGGCCTTGCTGTTACTGGCCTTTAACATGCGCGGCAGCATCGTTGCGATGGGGCCGCTGGCCGAAACGGTTGGTCTTGATTTGCAGTTATCGGGGGTGCAACTGGGGCTTCTTACCACCATTCCCGTGCTTTGTTTCGGTGTGTTATCGATATTTGCCCCGCGTTTGGGGCAACGGTTTGGTCTGGAGGCCACGCTGGTTTCAATGCTGGCACTGGTTGCGGTCGGGCAGGGCTTGCGCGCCAGCGGGCACTATGGGGTGATGGTGATTGGCACCATTGTGTTAGGGGCTGCTATTGCCGTGATGAATGTGCTTACCCCGTCACTGGTGCGGCGCAGTTTCCCCGGCAAGGTCGCCCTGATTACCGCCCTTTACACCTTCGTTATGTCCAGCGGGGCCACGATTGCCGCCTTTAGTGCGGTTCCCTTGCGTAACAGCATGGAGGGCGACTGGCGTTATGCGCTGGGGGTGTGGGCGGTTGTGGCCGCCATCGGGTGTGTGTGCTGGTTGCCGATGTTGCGTTACCATCATCATGCACAAGGGGCATCGCCGCGCATATCGCTGTGGCGCAATGGCGAGGCATGGTGGCTGAGCCTGTTTTTTGGCTGTCAGTCGATGGTGTTTTATACCGGCACGGCGTGGGTTGCAAAAATCTTTATCGATTCCGGCATGTCGGATGCCGAGGCAGGCACGCTTTTGACGGTTTTTAACGTTTTTGGTATTCCGGCGGCGTTTTTGGCCCCGCTGATTTATTCGGCCATTCCCAACAAAAAACTGGCGATGGTTGTTCTGCATCTGCCGTTATTTATTGGTATTCCCGGGTTTGTTTTTGCCACCACCGACATGCCCTATCTGTGGGCGATGTGCATGGGGTTGGGGCAGGGCAGCATGATCAGCATGGCCCTGACATTGATCGGTTTGCGCGGGGCGGACCCGCAAACATCGGCCAAACTGTCGGGTATGTGCCAGTCGCTGGGTTATTTGCTCGCCGCGACCGGCCCGGTCCTGTTTGGTGCCTTGCATGACTATTTGCAAAGCTGGCAGATACCGTTGCTTATTTTGTTTGCGGTTGCGGCGGTGCAGTTCGTTTCCGGGCTGCGGGCCGGGTCACCCGACAAGATCGTGTCGCGATAACGCCTGTTCTGGCACAGAATCAACACCACGATGGGTTTACCGGCGGGGTGTTTTTTGCCCAAAACGGGGGGTAAAGCGCACCACTCAGGCGGTGCGGGGCTCTGTACCGGGCCAATATCAGGCCCTGTTTTTGCTGTTCGCATATTTGTTTCGGAATGCTAACGTTCCTGTCCCAAGCCTGTCCCAAGCTGTTGCAAGCCTGTCGCGGGGCAGGGACGGTGCCGCCAATCCGATAGCTTTCCTTTTTCCCGCATGTGTGTTTAAACTGGTTTTTTATTGATAATAATAATCGTTATTAATAAAATAAGTTTCAGAAAACAGCAAAGCTGGTTCGTCATGGGTTCAGGCGGTTTTGCCGCATGGAACATGTACCACGCCGGGAAAGTGACGATATGACACCGAAATTAACCGATATTACGACGGCCTGGACGGGGTTTGCGACCGGAACAGCCAAGGGTTATGCCGTTGATATTGCGCGGCAACTTAATATCAGCGAAGCCGAACTGGTGGCAGCCGGATGCGGCAGCACGGTCACACGGATGGATGCTGACTGGGGCGATGTGATCAAGCGGCTTGAAGATCTTGGCGAGGTGATGGTGTTAACCCGCAACCCCAGTGTTGTGCATGAAAAAACCGGCACATTTGGCGCGGTCAGCATTCATGGCGATATGGAGTTGGTGCTAAATGGCGATGTTGATTTAAGGCTGTTTTTGGGTCATTGGGGCTTTGGTTTTGCCGTCGAAGCGCGCCAGCGCCGCAGTTTGCAGTTTTTTGGTCATGATGGCACGGCTATTCACAAAATCTTTCTGACCGATAAATCCGATCGTGCTGCCTATGAGGCCTTGGTGGCTGATTTTAGCGCGCCCGATCAAAGCCCGAAAATATCGGTTTTGCCCCCTTTGCCCGCCCCGGTTACACGGGCGGATCAGGATGTGGATATTAAAAACTGGCGTGCCCATTGGGGCCGAATGACAGACGTGCATCAGTTTCACGGCCTGTTGAAAGATTTTAACCTGGGGCGGCATCAGGGATTGCGCCTGGCGGGGGCGGAATTTGCCGAACAACTCGACCCGGCCCATTTTCAAAACTTGCTGGAAAATGCCGCCACCCGCCAGGTGCCGATTATGGTTTTTGTCGGTAATTCGGGGGCCATTCAAATTCATACCGGGCCGATCAACACCATTCGGGTGATGGAGAACTGGGTGAATGTGATGGACCCGCGTTTTACCCTGCATTTATGGTCCGATCATTTGGCGGAAATGTGGTTGGTGCGCAAGCCGGTCCGCGAGGGCGTTATTACCACGATTGAGCTTTATGATGCCGAGCACAACAACTTTGCCATCCTGTGTGGTCAACGCGCGCCCAGGGAGCCGGAAAACCCCGATTGGCAAAAACTGGCCGAAGATATGCCCCGGCTGGCATCCGCGCGATTGATGAAAGCGGGGGTATGATCATGCGGTTTTATCGTGTTTTTATCGCAGCGTTGCTTGCTTTTGCCGGTTTGTATTTCCCTGCCTTTGCCGATGATATGCCCACACGGGTGGTGACGGTTGGGGCACCGGCGAGCGAGATTGTCTTTGCCCTGGGTGCAGGCGAAGCTGTTGTTGCCACCGACACCACCAGCACCTGGCCCGAAAAAGCTAAAATCTTGCCCAAAGTCGGCTATATGCGCAATTTGGCGGCAGAAGGCATTATCAGCCTGAAGCCCGACCACATTATTGCTGTCGCCGAAAGCGGCCCGCCAACGGTTTTGAAGGATCTGCAAGCACTTGGCATTCCGGTGACGATTTTGCCGTCTCTTGCCACGCTTGAAAATCTGCCCGATGCGATCATGGTGGCGGCAACGGCCCTTGGCCGCGAGGGGCAGGGGCAGGTATTGGTGCATCAGGTGAAAGCCGATATTGCTGCGATCGAGGATGTGGCTGATGCGAATATGGCCCGATCAAAGCGCAAGAAAATCGTGTTTTTGATGTCGGTGGGGCATGGGCAACCGATGTCTGCCGGGGCGCATACCACCGCCAACGAGATTATCGGTCTGATTGGCGGGGAAAACCCGATGGCAGGTTATGACGGGTTTAAACCCGTTTCCCCCGAAATTATCGCAGCCGACGGCGCTGATTACGTTATGGTAACGTCTTCAACCCTCGATCAGCTTGGCGGGCTGGCCGGGTTGCAGGCTCACCCGGTTTTGGGGTTGCATAAGGCCGTGGCCGCAGGCCACGTGTTAACGGTGTCGGCCTCGACCATTTTGGGTTTTGGTCCGCGTTCTGCGGCGGAAATTCGCGATCTTGCCACGCAAATTCACCAATACGAAGCCGGGCACTGACCCTGCCAATGACCAAAACGATGAATGATACACGCAAACAGGCCCGCCGGGCGCTGTGTGCCTTGCATGTCACGGGGACTGCGGCGGGGGGGCAGGGCGGCATAAACCGTAAGGCCGTGTCTTTGCTGGCATTGGTTGTGATGCTTTTGTTTGCGGTCGTGATTTCGCTGGGCGTTGGCGGGGCCGAAATTGGTGTGGCCAAGGTGCTGTGGCATCTGGCCGATAAAATCGGCCTGGCCGGGAGCGGCGTGGATGATTTTAGCGCCCGTGTTTTAGATAGTCTGCGTTTGCCGCGCATCATACGTGCAATTGTGATTGGCGCGGCCTTGGGTGTTGCGGGAACGGTGATGCAAAGCCTGTTTCGTAACCCGATTGCCGACCCCGGCATTATTGGCGTGTCGGCCAGTGCGGCCTGTGGTGCGGTGGCGATGATTGTGTGCGGGCATGTCCTTTTAGGCCGCCATTATGCGGCCATCGGCCCTTACGGGGTGCCGGTGGCGGCCTTTTTGGGGGCCGGGCTGGCAACAGGAGTGATCCGGGTTTTATCGCGCCAGGATGGTCATACCGATGCCGCGATCATGTTGCTGATCGGGGTGGCGATTAATGCCATCGCCATTGCCGGGGTGGGGATTTTCACCTATCTGGCCGACGATGCCCAGTTGCGCAGCCTGACATTCTGGCAAATGGGGGCTTTGTCGGGCAATGGCCCGGCGGATGTGCCTGCCCTTGTGGTGATGGCAGCCGGGATGGCGTATTTGCTGATGCTGGGCACCCCCTTGAACCTGTTTTTGTTGGGCGAGGCCGAAGCCCGCCATTTGGGGCTGGAGGTAGAGACCTTAAAACGCCGGGCCACCATTATCACCGCCCTTGTTGTTGGGGCGGCGGTGGCGGTTTCGGGGATTATTGCTTTTGTCGGTTTGCTGGCCCCGCATCTGGTACGGCTGGTGTGCGGGCCGGATAATAAAATTGTGCTTCCGGCATCGGCTTTATGCGGGGCGATTTTGTTGGTTGGGGCCGACGCTGTGGCGCGGATTATTGTGTTACCCGCCGAATTGCCGATTGGTCTGGTGACCGGGATATTGGGCGGGCCGTTCTTTTTGGGGCTTTTGATGCGCGAAAAGAAAAGGCGGCGGATATGACCCTGTGTGCCAAGAACGTTACCTTTGCCGTGCGGGGCCGGGCCTTGTTAAAGGATGTATCGCTAACCCTTCATCCTGGCGAGGTTTTGGCGGTTTTAGGCCCCAACGGGGCGGGTAAATCGACCTTGTTAAAGGTGTTGGCGGGCGAGATTGCCCCAAATAAAGGGCATGTGACCCAAAACGGGGTTGATATTGCCCATGTGCCCGCCCTTGCCCTGGCGCAAAACCGGGCGGTGATGCCGCAGGCCGCAGCAATGGCGTTTCCCTTTATCGTGCGCGATGTGGTTTTGCTGGGCCGGGCGCCGTTTCGTAAAACATCATCCCGGCAAATCGACCGCGATCTGGTGGAAAAAGCCATTGCATTGGCCGATATCAGGCATTTGGCTGACCATGCCTACCCGGCCCTTTCGGGTGGGGAAAAACAGCGGGTGCATCTGGCGCGCGCTCTGGTGCAATTGTGGGGGATGCCAGACGGGGCTGGGGCGAATGCGCATATGGAGACGCATATGTCCGACGCGGTCGATACACGCGATACCCCGCAGAGTACCTGCCGCCCGGCGCGCTTTTTATTGCTCGACGAACCAACAGCGGGGCTGGATATCGGCCATCAGCATGGTTTGCTGTCGATTGCGCGCACGCAAGCACAAAGTCATAAAACCGGGGTTCTTATGATCTTGCACGATTTTAACCAGGTCTGCGGCTATGCCGATCGGGTGGTGATTTTGCGGCAGGGCCAGGTCGCGGCCCAAGGCCCGACAGATCAGGTCATGCGGCCTGATCTGCTGAGCGATGTGTTTGAAAGCCCGATCCGGGCGATCCCCGACCCGGATGGTGCAACCGACATTCTGGTCAGTCGGGCGCGGTTTGCCTAAGCAGGTTTAGTGCGGGGTGATGGCGCGGGCCTCGCTGGCAAGCTGGTCCAGTTTGTCCAGCATTTCGCGGGTGGCGGTTTCCATGCGGGCAAAGTGCTCCTGGGCGGCTGCCATGTCTTTTTTGCGACAGGCGGCAAGGGCGGCCGCCCCTTCGTCATGCTGGGTCTGGTGCGGGGCCTTTATCGCCTTATAGGCGCTCAGGTGGCGGAAGGGCTCGGATGCGGGGCCATTATACCATTTGCCAAACCGGCACGTGGTGGATTTGGTCATTGCCGGGTCGTGTTCGCTGGCAAGACCCACCAGTATTTCGGCAACTTGTTTGCAATAAACCGAATGGTCGGCCTTGGCACTGCGAATGGTGCGATTGGGGATGTCATATTGCACCAGTTCGCTGATTTGAACGCCGATCAGGCTTTCAACATTGCCAATCACGTCAATAATGGTGCGAATGGCGCTGACCTGATCGCCGGTCTGGCGGGCAATTTCGGAAATGCCGCTTTGCACGGAATCGGCGGATCGGGTCTGTTCGGCCAGAATGTGGGAAATATCTTCGATCCGGCGGGTCGAATCGCCCATTTTAACGCCGATATCCTTGATCCGGGTGGAAACCTCGCCAATCACGTGCTGGCCGTTGGTTACGGCCTGGGTGCCACGGGCCATGGCTTCGATAATATGGCGCATTTCTTCTTGCAAATTGCCGATGCGCTGGCGAATTTCCTCGGTCGCGCGGGCTGTTTGCTGGCTCAGCGATTTTACCTCGCCCGCCACCACGGCAAACCCCTTGCCGGCTTCACCGGCCCGGGCGGCTTCGATGGTGGCGTTTAAGGCCAAAAGGTTGGTTTGGCTGGCAATATCTTCAATCGATTGCACAATTTCGCCAATTCGTTCCGATGCTTCGGCCAAAATACCAACCCGTTCGGCGGCATCTGAAACGGCGGTGGCGATGTCGTTCATACCGGCCACAGCATCGGACACGGTTTGTTGCCCGTTGCGGGTGGCTTCGATGGCTTCGGCGGCATTGGCGGCAGCAAAGCTGCTGTTTTCGTTAATACTGTTGATCCCCGCAACCATTTCATCAACCGCACTGGAAATAGAGCGTGCCCGATCATCAACCTGTTGCAGGCCGCGCATCATTTTGGCATTGGAAACAACCCCTTCATTGATCGCCACCGACATATTCATGGTGCGGTCCATTAATTTGTCGGCAAATTCGGTTTCCGACAGGGCGTTTTGGGCATTGTTTTGGTGGGGGGCTTTGCCGGTATTTTGATGGTTCCGGTTTAGCAACAAATCCAGATCCAGCATCAGGGCTGCATTGGCCAGGGCAACCAGGTCGCCCGCCTGTGCAACATTCCAGCGGAATCGGCCAAAAATGGCACGGGTCAGCGATTGTTGCACTCCGGCCAGGGCAGATATGATTGCGCCGGTTGAAAGGGCGGCTTTGGCGTGCAAGTCGGCAAGTTCGGCGGCCTGGTCGGTCAGTTTGCGGTCGATTTTACCGGAAAAAAGGCGCGTCCAGTGGGTTTCAAGCAACGCGGCCATTTTGTCGAGGGCGGGGTCCGTCGTCGTCTTGCCGGATGCCGCCCCGATGATCTGATAAAACTGTTTTGCCCGTTGTCCCATCGGGGCAAACACAACGTCTGAAACACGTTGAAACTTTACGAAGTCTTCTGCCTCGATCTGAAAAAGATGCAGGCTATTGTGCACGACCGACAAAGTCATTCCCCTTTGTGCTACCCCATTTGACCAATTTCACGCCCCTGTTTGTTATATATGTGCTGCGGGCTGCAAAACATTAGGGGGGGCCGGGATGGCGCGCAATCAAAAACGCAGATTACCTGCGCACAGTTATCGTGCCGTCATATTGATTTTCGCGGGTCACCTGGTCAACCGGGCTGTTGCCGCTGGCTGTTAAGATCCAGTCGCGAAAGGCGCGCACGGCAAAGGTGCTTTCCTTTTCTTCGGGGTAAACCACGTAATAGGCGTGATGACTGGGGATGCTCAGATCAAACGGGGCCAAAAGGCGGCCATTATCAAGCTCCTCGCGCACCAGAAATTCCGGCATTAAGGCCAGCCCCAGCCCGGCAACGGCGGCCTGGATTACCATGTGAAAATGCTCAAACCGGGGACCTGCCAAATCATCGACCGCCGGTACACCGGCGGCCTTTAACCAGTCCTGCCAGGCGGTGGGGCGGGTGGCGTGTTGTAACAGGGTGCAATTGCGAATGCGGTCGCGCGCAATGGGTAAATCGTCATTGTCTTTTAGCAGTTTGGGGGCGCATACCGGGATCAGGGTTTCGCCCATCAGGCGGTGAAAAACGCATCCCGGCCAGTTGGCCTCGCCAAAATGAATGGCGATATCAATTGCTTCCTCGGCAAAGTCAAACGGGCGAATTTGCGTGATCAGGTTTAACTGAATATCGGGCCAGGCGGTGCGAAAATCGCCCAGACGTGGCACCAGCCAGCGCGCGCCAAAGGTGGGCAGGGTGCCCACATTTAACATGCCGCCTTCGCCGCTATAGGCCATAACCTGCAGGGTGGCGGCCTCGGCGCGGTCTAAAAGGTCGCGTACCTGGGCGGCATAGGCATCGCCAGCCGGGGTAAGTTTAAGACGCTGGCGAATGCGACGAAACAGGTCACGGCCCAGATATTCCTCCAACGACCTTACCTGTCGGCTGATCGCACTCTGGGTCACGTTCAGCTCCTGTGCCGCCTTGGTAAAGCTGAGATGGCGGGCCGATGCCTCGAAAAACTGAAGAGCCGTCAAAGAGGGTAAAACGCGACGCATCGGGGGAAGCTCCCACTGGCTAGGTTCATTCCAAAACGGAATGATATGGTGCCAATATATCGTTTGCGTCCGCCGTCGCCAAGTCCTAGCGTGTGAACGGCCCGGAAAGCGCCCTCGCGCCGCCCGCGTGATGATTGCAAGGTTTTGATGGCGATAAAATGGAAAGATACGGCGCACGGTCTGCCGTTATGTTTCCTGTGGGTATCGCATCTGTCATGGCCCTTTGGGCTTTTTGGTTTGGCCCCACCAACCCTATGACATACCGGGCAGGATCGCGCCGCCAGTTCGCTTTTCGGGTCGAAAAACGTGCGCCGTTTTACGACGTGGTCCCTCCGCCATAAGGGGGGCCAGATAACAACAAAACCAATGAAATTCAGGCAAATCAAATTTTGTTCTGAATTCGTTATCATTATCGGGAAGTTGGCTTTTATGGGTGCGAATAGCGAATTTTACGATGTCATCATTGTTGGCGGCGGGGTTATTGGCTGTTCGGCGGCGTGGCATCTTTTGGGGCGCAATGATTTTGACGGCCGGGTTCTGGTGGTTGAAAAAGATTCCAGCTACGAATTTTGTTCAACCGCGCTGTCTGCGGCCTCGATCCGCCAGCAATTCTCAACCCCGATCAATATTGAAATGTCGGGTTATGGCATCGAGTTTTTGCGCAACCTGAAACGCGATGTGGACAAAGATGCCGATATTTCCCTGCACGAAAAGGGGTATCTGGTGCTTGCCACCCCTGATGGTCGCGATATTTTAAATAGCAATCACCAAACCCAGCTGGCCCACGGGGCCGACATTGTCTGGATGGAGCCAGGCGCGTTAAAGGCGAAATATCCGTGGATGACTGTTGATGATTTATCCGCTGGCTGCTGGGGCCGCACGGGTGAAGGCTGGTTTGATGCCTATTCCCTGCTGCAAATTTTTCGCCGCCAGGCCAAATTACGAGGGGCGGATGTGATTGATGGCGAAGTTTTAGCCATTGCGCGCGATGGCAACCGTGTGAGTGGCGTGACCCTGGCCGATGGGCGACAGTTTACGTGCGCGACCGTTATCAATGCCGCAGGCACCGGGGCGACCAAAGTGGCGCGCATGGCGGGGCTGGATATTCCGGTGGAGCCGCGCAAGCGCTGCATCTTTGTTTTTAACTGCCGCGATGCCGCCGATATTGTTGCCACATGCCCGATGCTGATTGACCCAAGTGGCCTGTATTTCCGCCCCGAAGGCGACTATTTTATTACCGGCATTCAGCCCCCGGCAGATCGCGATGGTGAATGCTGGGATTTCGAAGTTGATCACAGCCTGTTTGACGACATCATCTGGCCGGGCCTGTATCAGCGCTGCGAACGGTTTGAAGCGGTTAAAGTGATCAATTCCTGGGCCGGGCATTATGCCTATAACCTGCTGGATCAAAACGCCATTGTTGGTCCGCATCCCGATTTGCCCAATTTTCTGTTTGCCAATGGTTTTTCCGGACACGGGCTGCAACAAAGCCCGGCTGTGGGCCGGGCTTTGGGCGAACTGGTGGCAACCGGGCGCTATCAAACGCTTGATATGTCGGTATTTGGTTATGAACGCATACGCGACAATGCCCCGGTGCGTGAACTTAATGTCATCTAACGTTACGATATAAAAACAAACCTTGTGAAGCAGGAAACAGAACGGTTTTAATTGTGCCGTTCATCCAAGATTTAACCGGAGCCACCGATAATGCCCCGTGATGATATTGCCGTTTCATCAAGCCTTGCCAACCGGCAGAAACAATCGGTTTCGGCGGGCATTCGCACCTTGCACCCGGTTTATATCGACCGGGGCGAAAATGCCGTGGTTTGGGATTGTGATGGCAAACGCTACCTTGATTTTATTGGCGGCATTGGTGTTTTAACGCTGGGCCATCGTCACCCGGTGGTGATGGCAAAGGTAGCCGCCCAGCTTGAACGTTTTACCCATAGCTGTTTTAACGCGCTGCCCCATGAACCCTATATTGCCGTAACCGACTGGCTGGCCGATCATTGCCCGATCGAAGGTCCGGCCAAATCGATGTTGACCAATTCCGGCGCCGAAGCGATGGAAAACGCCCTGAAACTGGCCCGTGCCTTTACCGGACGCAGCAGTATCATTGCCTTTGATGGCGGGTTTCATGGCCGCACATTGGCAACTTTGGCATTAACCGGCAAGGTTGCCCCTTATAAAGCCGGGTTGGGTGCCTTGCCCGGAAATGTGCATCATGTGCCTTATCCGTGCCGTGAAGCCGATATATCAGACGCCGATGCGCTGGCGGCTATTGCCCGGATATTCAAGGTTGTTGCCGAACCGCAATCAATTGCGGCGGTGGTGATTGAACCGGTGCAGGGCGAAGGCGGCTTTCGCGCCTGTTCGCCCGCATTTTTGCAAAGCCTGCGGCAATTGTGCGACCAGCATGGCATGATTTTGATTGCCGATGAAATTCAGTCCGGCTTTGCGCGTACGGGCAAATTGTTTGCCATCGAACATGCCGGGGTGTGCCCCGACATTGTGGTGATGGGCAAGGGCATTGGCGGCGGTTTTCCGTTGGCTGCCTTAACCGGGGGGCAAGACGTGATGAGTGCAATGGCACCGGGCGGCCTTGGCGGCACCTATTCGGGTAATCCGGTTGCCTGTGCGGCGGCAACCGGCGTGTTCGAGGTGCTGGAAACCGAAAATATCCTGTCCCGGGCCAATCAGTTAGGCCAGCGATATGTGGATCATGTTGAAAAACTGCGCCCCTTGCCGGGCGGACATGTGATTGGCGGTGTGCGGGGCATCGGTGCCATGCGCGCCTTTGAACTGATCGATGATGACGGTGCGCCGTCGCCAAAACGACTGCAAACTTTATTGCAACTGGCCCGTCAGAACGGGCTATTGTTAATGCCAAGTGGTGAATATGCCAATGTGGTGCGGCTGCTTGCACCCCTGACCATTCCGTTCGATCAGGTGGACGCGGCGTTCGAGATTCTCGGGCGTCTTTTACCGGCCCTTGCCGATGTGCAATAAGGGCGGTGGGATCCGACAGGACGGTGACGGTTATTTGGCACATCACCCCAACAGAACCAAAATGAAAGGGAGTTTATTGTGAGCCATGCAAAGATTTTAAGCGAACTCGGCCTGAGCGATGATGTCATTTCGGGCGGTGTCTTAAAGGTCCGGACCCCGGTGGATGGGTCGGAGATCGCCAGCATTGCCGAAACCGACCCGGCAGCGATGAGCGACATCATTGCCAATTCGAAACGGGCATTTGCACAGTGGCGTCAGGTGCCGGGGCCGCGCCGGGGTGAGCTGGCGCGTTTGCTGGGCGAAGAACTGCGCGCCGCCAAAGAACCACTAGGCCGCCTTGTTGCCCTTGAATGCGGCAAAATTTACCAGGAAGGCCTGGGCGAAGTTCAGGAAATGATCGACATTTGCGATTTCGCTGTTGGTCTGTCGCGTCAGCTTTATGGTTTGACCATCGCATCCGAACGCCCGGGCCATAAAATGATGGAAAGCTGGCATCCGCTGGGCGTGGTCGGCGTTATTTCTGCCTTTAACTTCCCGGTTGCGGTTTGGTCGTGGAACACGGCACTGGCGCTGGTGTGCGGCAATGCCGTTATTTGGAAACCGTCGGAAAAAACCCCGCTCACCGCCCTTGCCTGCCAGAACATTCTGCAAAAGGCGCTGGATCGGTTTGGTGACGCGCCCGAAGGCCTGCATCAGGTTGTGATCGGCGCGCGCGACATTGGCGAAGCCCTGACCGACAGCAATGATGTGGCCCTGGTATCGGCCACCGGTTCCACCCGCATGGGCCGCGAAGTTGGCCCGCGTGTGGCGGCCCGCTTTGGCCGTACCATTCTGGAACTGGGCGGCAATAATGCCATGATCGTCACCCCGTCGGCCGATCTGGACATGACGGTTCGCGCGATTGTGTTTTCCGCCGTTGGCACCTGTGGCCAGCGCTGCACGTCGCTGCGCCGTTTGATCGTGCATAAGGATGTAAAAGACGAACTGCTGCCCAAGGTGATTGCGGCGTATAAATCGGTTAAAATCGGCGATCCGCTGGCCGATGGCACGCTGGTTGGTCCGCTGATCGACAAGGACAGTTTCGATAACATGCAGGCCGCCCTTGCCAATGCCAAAAAGGATGGCGGCACCGTGCATGGCGGCGAACGTGTGTTGGCCGATCAATATGGTGATGCCTATTATGTGCAGCCTGCTGTGGTGGAAATGCCGGGCCAGACCGACACCGTCAAACACGAAACCTTTGCGCCGATCCTGTATGTCATGACCTATGAAACGCTGGAAGAAGCCATTGCGCTTCAAAACGGTGTGCCGCAGGGCCTGTCATCGTGCATTTTCTCGACCGACCTTCGCGAAACCGACCTGTTTCTGTCGGCTGTTGGTTCGGATTGCGGGATTGCCAATGTTAATATCGGCCCGTCGGGCGCGGAAATTGGCGGCGCGTTTGGCGGCGAAAAGGAAACCGGCGGTGGTCGTGAATCCGGTTCGGACGCCTGGAAAGGCTATATGCGCCGCGCAACCAACACGATTAACTATTCCCGCGAATTGCCGCTGGCACAGGGGATTAAGTTCGATATCTGATATGCCATGTCAGGTCGGTTCTATCGCGTGATCCTAAAACACCGCCGACAGCCATTGTCGGCGGTGTTTTGTATTCTGTATCGCGCTCGACCGGTGTTGAAATAGCTGTTATATTGCGATGTATTACATTGCAAACAAGGTTGCATCATGAGCAAAGAAACCCTTGCCGTTCGGGTGGATGACGATATTCGCACCCGACTTGATACGTTGGCCGATGCTTTTGGCAAAACCCGGTCATCCGTTATCAATGATGCCTTGCGGCAATATGTTGAATTTCAGGAATGGCAGGTGGATTTGATTAAAACCCGTCATGCGGCCTTACGTGATGGTAACGCGCAAACCATTTCCCATGAGGATGTTCTGGTCAAATTTGATCAACGTTTTCGTGACAAATCAGCGGGATGAAGATTGTCTGGGATGCACGGGCAGTTGCAGATTTGCAGGGTATTCTCGACTATATAGAAGACCGGAATCCTCCTGCGGCACAGGCGACGTATCGGCTGATAACAGGGGCGGTTCGTCAGCTTGGGTCGCACCCGTTTTTAGGGCGGGCAGGCAGGGTTGCAGGGACAAGGGAGATGATTGTAAATGGAACGCCCTATATGATTGCCTATGATATTGGGGATCAGATTGTGACAATCATTGCTGTTTTGCACACATCACGCCAATGGCCGGACGGTTTTTCGGTTTAAAGGAAATGTGCTTTAGGCATGAAAAAAGCGGCCCCCGCAGAAGCCGCTTTCATTCTTAACCGGTTATGTCGGGCGATTAGCCAGCTTTGGCGAAACGCTCTGCAACATATTCCCAGTTTACCAGGTCATTAAGGAATGCTTTGACATAATCCGGGCGCGCATTGCGGTAATCGATGTAATAGGAATGTTCCCACACATCGCAACCCAGAAGCGGGGTCTGACCATGAACCAGCGGGTTTTCCGCATTCGGGGTTTTGGTCACAACCAGTTTGCCTGATTTGTCCATTGCCAGCCAGCACCAGCCTGAACCGAACTGGGTAACGCCAGCCTGAATAAAGGCTTCTTTGAAGGCATCGACCGAGCCGAAATCTTCAATGATTTTCTTTTCCAGTTCACCGGGGATGGCACCCCCGCCCTGCGGCTTCATCATCTGCCAAAATTCGACATGGTTCCAATGCTGGGCGGCGTTGTTAAACAAGCCCGCCTTCGCGGCATCGCCATAAGAAGCGGCAACGATTTCTTCGAGCGACTTGCCTTCAAGCCCCGAACCTTCAAGCAGCTTGTTGCCATTCACAACATAGGCGTTATGGTGTTTGTCATGGTGAAACTCAAGGGTTTCAGCAGACATGACCGGTGCAAGGGCGTCATAGGCATAGGGGAGTGCCGGGAGTTCAAGAGCCATGATAAAGTACCTCGAAGTTCACTATCGTTAAACGGTGCGGATCGCACAAAGCTTCCGCAACATATCCTCATTTGGTGTTTGTGTGAAAGTTAAATTGCCGTGCAACCTGTTGTTACGCGGTAATTTTGCTTTCTATCCACTCAAATGAGGGGCGAAACTTGTCTGCCCGTTCTATCTAGGTCAAAGTTTGACTTCTGCAATGTTTTTTACAAAAGCTTAAAACCTGCGGCTGCAGGGCAGTGTGTTGTCCGTTTTGAATTAAAACGCGCCGGGATGCTAAGGCGTTCCCGACGCGATCAGAAATTTTACCTGATGGTTGCGAAAGCGACCGGTTTATTCCGGTGTCGGGCGCATCACACCATTTTCATCACGTTTGAGCGGCCAGGCCTGTTCCGGCAGGGGCGCACCCGGGGCATCGGCAATGGTGACACCATATTTCCAGTCTGCCGGGGCAATGGCGACATAGCGGGCATAGCCGCCGGTGCCACCCAGGGGCTTGGCAAAGCCAATGGAAATAAGCGCGCCCGATTCTGGTACTTTATCAAGGTTTGCAACCCCTTCGGCCTGAGTGAAATTATTGTGCATCAGCCAATATTCCCCTTCAAGATCGGGGGTGGCGTCGGTATCAAGCGGTTCGTGGCCGTGAAACAGAATGTGTCGTTTAAGATGCAGAAATTTAAGCGCCGCAAGCCCGACACCGGGAAACGGGGTTTCATTGAAACTTTTGATGTTATCCCAGCGTTTGTACCAGTCAGAGCGCACCATAACCACGGACCCTTCGGGGATTCGTCCGTATTTTTTCTCCCATTCCTCGATGTCGGAGACATGCAGGAAATAGCCCTGGTCCTTGGCAACCTTGTCGGCGATGTTGATTACCACAAGCGGGCGCAAGCTGTAGGTGGCAGGAAGGTCGCTGATGGTGGCACCAAGCGGGTTCCAGTGGGCGGGCGGGTCAAGCTGGGTGCCGTACTGGTCGGTTGGAAAATCATAGGCCGTGGCGACAAAACCGTGTTTTTCGTAGGTAAATTCCTGGCCGACATCGACATAACCGTCAATTTTCTGACCCGCCGTGGCCGCCTTGAATTTGGCATTGCCAAAACCTGGCCATACAGGCTGAACCGGGGCAAAGGCGTGGGTCAGGTCAATATATTTGGCGTTTTTAAAGGTATTGTCATAGGCGGACCACAGGTTGGTCTTGTCGGTTTGGCCTGTTTGGGCGCACCCGCTGACGGCCAGAAGGGCAGGCAACAGAACACCGGCCAGTTTTTTTGATATGTGCATTTCATGCTTCCCTGAAAACGTAGTCGAACGTGATGTTTTGTTCTCAAACGCGGTGCCCCTTGATCAGGGGCTGGTTGATTTTTATTCAGCTTTTCAGGGTATTAATTCATGAAGATGCCAAGTAACGCAAGTGCTTGTGAGATGCTATTCCTTATAAAGGCTGACCATATTTTGAATATCGGTGCCTTGACGGATCATGACGCCATATTCGCCTTTATGCAGGCTGCTGATATTAAGCTGGCAGGGGAAGCTGCCACAGGTTTTGTTCATTGCCATGCTGCCATCAGGATAGGTTAAAACGACTTCACCATTTGGTGCCGCAGACTGGATGGTGACCGTATCGGTTACGGCCTTTGGGGCAACCTTGATCGCAGCTATAGCAGCTGTCGTCACTGACAAAAGACCGATCAGGGCGAGAACCACTGGTTTGCTGCGGAAAGACTTCGACATGAATGTCTCCTCGCAAAATATGGGTGCGATAAAACGGCAGGGCCAGCAACAGTTCAGCATGATCCGGTTTTATTTTCCGGGGCTGTCCCAGGTGTTTCTGGCAGTGCCTTGGGGCTGGTATTGACCCTTGTTTATCGCTGTTGAAACCTAATATTGCAGGCAATCAAGGGCTATTCGGGGCGCGAATGAGGCAATTCAATGCCGAATTTTCAAATGAAAGCAGCTATTGGCCGATCTGAATGAAGTGCAACTGCTTGTTTGCGAGGGCTTTTGCGGCGGTATTTTGGTTTTTGGTGTTTTTGCCTTATTTTTGGCCATTTATGGTCGTGTTTGCCGATTAACGGCCTTGTCTTAACGACGAAGTTACCCGCGCCACTAAGGACGCGGATTTTCGTTTTGCCCGGATGTGTGGGTGGCCTTAAAACCGGCTGGTGTCGGGAATGTGGGGGGATGTTTACATCTTTGTTCACGCCGCCCAAATTTCACTGGCGAGGCGGCGGGTGGCGGCTTCGGGGTCTGGTTGGCCGCAAATGGCGGAAACCACGGCCATGCCCTGTGCCCCGGCGGCACTAACCGCGCTGGCATGTTCTGCCTTTAACCCGCCAATCGCCACCGATGGCAGCGGGCTAAGCCCGACCAGGTGTTTCAGCCCGTCAAGCCCGATGGCGGGTTTGTGGCCGGGTTTGGTGGCGGTGGCAAAAACCGGACCAACGCCCACATAATCGACAATGGCGGGGTCCACCGCCCGCATTGCGGCCTCGGTTTCAACTGACAGGCCCAGGATTTTGCCTGCGCCCAGTTTCTGCCGGGCCATATCGGCGGGCATATCGTCCTGCCCGACGTGAAGGCCGTGGGCATTGATGGCTATGGCGACATCGATATTGTCATTCACAATCAGTGGCACGTTGCTGCCTGCCATGGCCGCCATCAAGGCGCGACCGGTTCTGATCATGTCCTCGGTGCGCGCATTCTTGTCGCGCAACTGGACCATACTGGCCCCGCCGCGAATGGCAGCAAGGGTAGTTTCGATCATGGAATGATCCCGGCACAGGTCGGGGTCCAGCACCAGATAAAGCGATAGATCGAATGTCATGACAGGGTTTCAATCCGTGATTTTGTTTCAAGACTGTTGGCATCCAGCCCATACAGGGCATCAAGGAAGTGCCAGGCAAAAGTGCCGGGGCCGGTGGCCTCTTTTTCGGCAATGGTCCCGGCAGCGGCGAAGGTGGCAAGGGCGGCAACGGTTGCATCAAACGGGGTATTAGGTGCCACGGCAACAAAGGCGCCGACCACGGCCGTTAGCGAACAGCCCATCGCGGTGATTTTGGGCATCAGGTCGGAACCGCCAAAAATTCGGACTTCACGCGTACCATCGGTAACAAAATCAATCGCACCGGTCACGGCAACGACAGTGTTGCGGGTTTGGGCAAGGGTGCGCGCGGCATCTTCGGCCAGTTCCACCGGGTCGCCACTATCCACCCCCTGACCGGCACTTTGCCCGCCGCCAAGGGCGATGATTTCCGATGCATTACCCCGAATGATGGTGGGGTGAAGCTCTAAAAGATCTGTGGTTGTTGTACGGCGAAAGGCGGTGGCAAAATGGGCCACCGGGTCCAGCACCCAGGGTTTGTGCGCCTGATTGGCACTTTGTGCGGCGGCCTTCATGCCGCGCACCCATTCGGATGACAGGGTGCCAATATTGATGGTTAAGGCCCCGGCCAGGGCGGCAAATTCGCCCGATTCCTCGGGGGCATGGACCATCGCGGGCGATGCCCCTGCGGCCAGCACGGTATTTGCCGCAACATTCATGGCAACATAATTGGTGATGCAGTGCACCAGCGGTGCTGTGTCGCGCAGGCGGGCAAGAAGGCGGGCGGGGGGAAGGTTGGTCTCGGTGGTCATGTTAAGGCTCCAATACAAATGTGTTTGGAAACCCAGTTCGAAGCCGGAATGATGGAAAAACGCCACAGGCAGCGTTCGCACCCTCCCTACGCCAGTGTGAACTGGATCAGGTTCAACGGGTCACTGCGCTGCGGGTATGATCCGTGCGGCAGTTTCTCAGCCCCCTGTCGGGGCTCCCCTTGGTGAAACTGCAAGATGGGTGTTGGGGGGCGATGTGTCAATCGACTGTTTTCGTGGCGCTAAAGCACATTTCCTTTAATATAACCCATTTTGTTTGTTTTTGGCGTGTCGTTTGGCAAGGCACAGCGCGCTGCGCGATGCGGCGCATCGGGCGAGCGGTGTAACGCCGCCAAACACCGCCAAAATCAAACCCTGTGGGCCAGCGCAGTCTGCCGCCTGGCCGCGTCGAAATCCTTGTCCGTAAACCCATTACGCCCGGCGGACTTCTCCTTGCCAGGCGGCAGACTGAGCTGGCAAAATGGGTCATATTAAAGGAAATGTGCTTTAGCAGTCTGTCATCCAAAAAATAACGGCGGGGTGCCATAAAATGCACCCCACCGTCACATTTTTACCCTGCGCCTATTGCCCAAGGATATATCAGCCTATTTACGGCGTTCCATCGCGGCTTTCAGGGCTGCGGCCATGGCGTTGCCGCCAGCATCGCCCGCCGACATGTTGGCGCGGGAATTGCTGCTATCGCGGTTATTGCCCCGGTTGTTATTGCCGTTATGACCTGCGGGTCGGCGTTGGCCGCCCCGGTCATTATTGCTGTTGCGCGCACCGGCAGGCTGGCTGCGCTGTTCGCGGCGGTCCTGTGCGCCTTCGTAATCCGGGTCCGATTTCATCGACAGGCCAATGCGTTTGCGCGGCGCGTCAACTTCCATCACGGTCACCGAAACGATTTGCCCGGCCTTGACCACTTCGCGCGGGTCGGCAACAAATTTGTCGGCCAACTGCGAAATATGAACCAGCCCGTCCTGATGCACGCCAATATCGACGAAGGCACCAAAATTGGTGACGTTGGTAACCGTGCCTTCCAGCTTCATGCCGACTTTCAGATCCTTGATTTCATTGACACCTTCAATGAATTTCGCGGTTTTGAATTCCGGGCGCGGGTCACGACCCGGTTTGTCCAGTTCGGCCAGAATATCGCGGATGGTGGGCACACCAAACACGTCATCGGCGAATTTTTCCGGGTGAAGCGTTTTAAGGAATGGCGAGTCGCCGATCAGGCTGGCAAGGTCGCGGCTGCTTTCGCGGCTGATTTTTTCAACAACCGGATAGGCTTCGGGGTGAACTGCCGAGGCATCGAGCGGGTTTTTACCGCCGATAATGCGCAAAAAGCCTGCGCATTGTTCAAAGGCTTTCGGCCCCAGGCGTTCAACCTTGCGCAAATCCGCACGCGAGCGAAACGCCCCGTTGACATCGCGGTAGGTGACAATATTGCGCGCCAGCCCTTCGCTAAGCCCGGCAACGCGGGTCAGAAGCGGGATAGAGGCGGTGTTAAGATCAACCCCCACACCGTTCACGCAATCCTCAACCACGGCATCAAGCGAACGTGCCAGCTTTGAATCCGATACATCATGCTGATATTGCCCGACACCAATCGATTTGGGGTCGATTTTCACCAGTTCGGCCAGCGGGTCCTGCAAGCGGCGCGCAATCGAGGCCGCGCCGCGCAGCGACACATCAAGATCGGGGAATTCTTCGGCGGCAAATTGCGATGCCGAATATACCGATGCGCCAGCTTCGCTGACGATAACCTTGGTCGCCTTGATTTGCGGAAAGGCGTTGAGCAACATGCCAGCAAGCTGGTCTGTCTCGCGCGAGAAGGTGCCATTGCCAATCGCGATCAGTTCGATTTTATGTTTTGCCGCCAGAGCGGCCATTGTGTTGATCGCGCCTTGGACATCGTTACGCGGCTGGAACGGGTAAACGGTGGCGGTATCAAGCAATTTGCCTGTGGCATCGACGACGGCAACCTTGACGCCGGTGCGTACCCCCGGGTCCAGGCCCATGGTGGCTTTTTGGCCCGCCGGGGCGGCCAGCAACAGGTCTTTCAAATTGTCGGCAAACACCTTGATCGCATCTTCTTCGGCGCTGTCGCGCAAATTGCCAAACAGATCCAGTTCGATCGATAGCGACAGTTTGACCCGCCAGGTAAAACGAACCGTGTCGGACAGCCATTTATCGGCGGGGCGGCCCTGGTTGCGAATGCCGACATGGGCGGCAATCACGGTTTCGGCCCGGCCCGGTTCACCGCGCGGGCGGTCTTCGTCTTCGGCACCCAGGGTTAGTTTAATTTGCAAAATACCTTCATTGCGGCCCCGGAACAAGGCCAAAGCGCGGTGCGACGGGCAGGTTTTGATCTTTTCCGAATGGCTGAAATAGTCCGAAAATTTGGTCCCTTCGGCTTCTTTGCCGTCAATGACGCTGGCGGTAATTTCGCCGTCATCCCACAAAAGCTGGCGCAGGCGGGCCACCAGGTCGGCATCTTCGGCAAAGCGTTCCATCAAAATCTGGCGTGCGCCATCAAGGGCGGCTTTGGTATCGGCAATGCCTTTTTCACCGTCAATAAATTTGGCGGCTTCGGTTTCGGGGTCAAGCTGCGGGTTTTGATACAACCCGTCTGCCAGCGGTTCCAGCCCGGCTTCGCGCGCGATCTGGGCTTTGGTGCGGCGCTTTTTCTTATAGGGCAAATACAAATCTTCAAGCCGGGTTTTGGTATCGGCGGCCATCAGGGCCTTTTCCAGCTCCGGCGTCAGTTTTTCCTGTTCGCGAATACTTTCAATGACCGAAGCCCGGCGGTCTTCCAGTTCGGTCAGGTAACGCAGGCGTTCATCCAGGTTACGAAGTTGGGTATCGTCCAGTCCGCCGGTCTTTTCCTTGCGGTAACGGGCGATGAAAGGCACGGTCGAGCCTTCATTGAGTAACTCGATGGTGGCAAGGACCTGTTCGGGACGGACAGAGAGTTCTTCGGCGATACGCTGGGGAATTGAACGCATGGTTTCTCCTTGGTTTTGCTCGTCCGCTTGAAATAGCGGCTTTCACCCCCGCTGGAAAGAGCCAGTTTGCGGCAATCACAAGGCAGCGATTATAAGCCGGGGCTTGTCGTTGGCCCTTTGCGGCGCTATCTGTTGGGTAGCATTGAAAAACTGCCGCCCCGCGCGGCTTTGATCGGAGGCTCCCATGGCCGGAAAATTCCGCGAAACGGTTATCCATCGCGCGACAGGTTCGACCCCCAATGCGGCATCGCCCGCAAACAAGGATGACGAAAAAGCAGCAGATAGCACCGTCGCCGGGGCCAATGACGCGCCCGACATGGCCCAAGAAGCACCGGCTTTATCGCAGGACGCGATTAATGCCCTTGCTGAAGCCAAAGCCTATCGCGAAGCCGCCCAGCGCGAAATTGGCGGCCCCAAAGGCCCCGAACCCACCCGTTTTGGCGATTGGGAGAATAAAGGGCGCTGTATTGATTTTTGAGGACCCAATATAAATTTATATCTTCTTATTTGGCGAGAATATGTGTTTTAAATTATAAGAGGTATTCTATGATTTTCTTGACGGATATTCATAAATTAAATATCTAGATTGATCTTTAGTTTTTGGGTTTTTCGTCGGGGGACGATATGAAGAAAATCGTAGTATGTGGACTGTTATTGGTTTTGGGGGCATGTGCAAACACGCGAAATCCTAATCCGATTTCAATGAAGGACGCTGGCGATGCTCAGCTTTCTTGTGCGAGTGTTCTCACAGAATATGAAGCGAACACAGGAGCCGCAGCGGAAAAAATAGCGAAAAATAACTCAGATGACGGTAGAGATGTTCTGCTCGGGGTGCTGGTTTGGCCTGGGCTCGCCGATTTTAAAAATGCTGACGGCGTTGAGGGGAATGCACTGTTAGACAGAAATATTTATTTACTTGCTTTGGCCAAGGAAAAAAAATGCGATATCTCGAACTTGGTGGCGCAGCCGAAAAGATATAAATAATTATAGTTAATAGCGGGATATATATTTAACCCGAAAATGAGCAAGGCCAAGTCATTAAGACTTGGCCTTGCTTTAATTTGGTATCGTTGGTTGGTGATCAGTTCCCGCGAATAGCCTTGATATTGGGCGCATACTGGCTGGGGCCGCCTTTGAAAGTGGCAGAACCTGCGACCAGAACATCGGCACCCGCTGCAATCACGTCGCGCGCAATTTCGGGGTTTACCCCGCCATCTACTTCAAGGTCGATAGGACGACCGGTGGCGTCGATCATTTTGCGGATGCGTTTGATCTTTTCAAGCTGGCCGGGAATGAATTTTTGCCCGCCAAAGCCGGGATTGACGGTCATTACCAGCACCAGATCAACCAGATCCATCACATATTCGATCACATCTTCCGGGGTCGACGGATTAAGCGACACACCGGCCTTTTTGCCCAAAGATTTGATCAGTTGCAGGCTGCGGTGCAGGTGCGGGCCAGCTTCGGCGTGGATGGTAATAATATCGGACCCGGCATCGGCGAACGCCTGAATATAGGGATCGACCGGGGCAATCATCAGATGCACGTCAAACACCTTGCCGGTGTGCGGGCGCAGGGCCTTGACCACATCGGGGCCGATGGTGATGTTGGGCACAAAATGGCCGTCCATGACATCGATATGGATGTAATCGGCACCTGCAGCATCAATCGCGGCAACTTCTTCGCCCAGCTTGGCAAAGTCGGCAGACAGGATTGACGGGGCAATTTTGATGGTATTTTGCGTTGTCATGGCGCAGCACGGTCCTGATCGTAACACGGTGAAAAAAGCGGGAATTGGCGGCTGCTATAGCGCAAATTCCCGTCTTTGTCACTTAAACCGGCTTCGATTGGCGTTTTGCAGTGCTTATCCGCGCTGTTTTACCAGCCGTGCGCAATAAAACCCGTCCATGCCGCCAAGATCGGTCATGTGAACCGGTAAAATGCGCAATTCGCCTTCCGCTGTGATGGCTTCGTCCCAGCCCCCCAGTTCGTCGGCCATAATCGGCTTGCGGGCATAGTTGGGGTGATCGGCCAAAAACGATTTGATCTGAAATTCGCCTTCGTCGGGCTGCATCGAACAGGTGCAGTATATCAGCTCGCCGCCCACGGCCAGAACCCGGTCAGCCTGAAGCAGCAGTTTTTGCTGGATCGGCAACAGCGATTTCATCAGGGCGTCGTTCTGGCGCAGCAAAATATCGGGGTGGCGGCGAATGGTGCCAGTGGCCGAGCACGGCGCATCAAGCAGGACCGCATCGGCAATTGGCGCATCATCGGCCAGATCGGTGGCGTCCCCGGTGACAATGGCAGCCCCCAGATCAACCCGTTCAAGGTTTTCATATACCCGGCGCAAGCGCCCTTCGGATTTATCCACCGCAATGGTATTGGCCCCGCGGGCAGCCAATTGCATGGTTTTACCACCAGGGGCGGCACACAAATCATAGATGGTTTTGCCATCGTAATGACTAAACAGGGTCGCGGGCAGGGCGGCTGCGGCATCTTGCACCCACCATTTGCCATCTTTATAACCGGGCAGATCGCGAATACGCTGGCCGCTTTCAAGGCGGATGGTGCCGGTGGGCAGCAGGGTGCCGCCCAGTGTTTCGGCCCATTGCGCGCGTTCTTCGACGTCACGCACGGAAATATCAAGTTTGGCATGGCCCAGGCTGGCGCGCGCAATGTCGCGGGCCCGATCCGCACCATAGGTTTTTTTCCACACCCCGCGCAGCCAGGCCGGAATATTTAACTGCCAGTCTTCGACGCCTTCGGGCAGTTCATAGCCGTCGCGTTGCAGGCCGCGCAGCACCGCATTGACCAGTTTAATATATTTATGCAACCCGGCATCGCGGACCAGGTTGACCGTGCTATCAACCGCACCATGTTCGGACACATCCATAAAAAACAGCTGGGTGACACCCAGGCGCATAATATTGGTCAGGCGGTTGGCGGTGCGGTCCTGGGGCGGGTGATAGCGCGGGGCCAGAATGGCATCAATTTCGCCGAGATGGCGCAAGGTGCTGCCGAGTAACTGGCGCAGAAAATTGCGATCACGCGATGGCAGACCATAACCGTGCTTTGCCAGCAATTCGTCTAACGTCACTTCCCCGCCGCGCAATTCTTGCAGGGTTTTAAGGGCGAGCATACGCGGATCTACGGCCACAGGGGCGGCAGAGTTGCGGGCATCGGGGCTGCGGCGGCCAGGGTGGTTTGAACGGCTTTCACGCACGGAAGGGTCTCTCCTTGATCACGATATCCGTGTAAGTAAGCGCGATGGGCGGGGGTGTAAAGCGTCTTGGCCGCAAATCAGCCCTGTTTGAGTAAGGTTTTATGCCAAAAAACCGAAAAACCTTGCGGTTGGGGGGCGGCATCGCTAATCCAGAAATCAATTCTTATTAAAAGCGGGTCTGTTTGATGTCATTTGCTGCCCTTGCAGGTTTTTCCGGTGGTTTGCTGGTTGCAGCGTTGTTGCTGACCGGGGCGGTTTTGCGATATTTGCGCCACAAAGCCATTCTCGACATGCCCAATCATCGCTCCAGCCATGCGGTACCGACCCCGCGTGGCGGCGGGCTGGCGGTGACACCGCTGGTCTTATTGATGGTCGGCGGGGTGACAATCTGGTTTGGCGATGTGGGCTGGCCGCGCGGGTTGATGCTGGCCGCTGGTGTTGGCCTGGCCGCCATTTGCTGGATGGATGATCGCCATGATTTATCCGCCCGCCTGCGGTTCGGGTTTCAGTTTATCGCTGTTATATGCGGGGTAACAGCACTGGACGGCCCGGTATTGCAGGGGCTGGTGCCGGTTTGGCTGGATCATGTTTTCGTCGTGCTGGCGTGGGTCTGGTTTGTGAACCTGTTTAATTTCATGGATGGCATCGACGGTATTTCCGGGGTCGAAGCCGGATCAATCGGGGCGGGGGTGTTTGTGCTTTCCCTGTTGGCATTTACCCCGGCATTTATTGACCTGGGGGTGATCGGCCTTGGTATTGTGGCGATCATGCTGGGATTTTTGATCTGGAACTGGCACCCGGCCAAGCTGTTTTTGGGCGATGTCGGGTCGATCCCGCTGGGTTATGTGCTGGGTTGGCTGTTATTGGAAATGGCCGCACGGGGGGCCTGGATGCCAGCCTTGATCTTTCCGGCTTATTATCTGTTTGATGCGACCTGTACGCTGTTGCGCCGGGCGATGCGCGGTGAAAAAATCTGGCAGGCACATCGCCAGCACGCCTATCAGGTGGCAACGGCGCGCGGCATGAGCCACGGGGTGGTTTCCTTTCTGATATTGCTGGCAAACCTGATCCTGATCGCGATTGTGTTTACCCCCTTGCCGGGTGCCATAGACGGGGTGATTGCCCGTTTGGGCCTGGCATTGATTGCGGTATTGTTGCTGGTGGGTGTTTTGCGGTTCTGGCCGGTTGGGCGGGCAGATCAGTATATGGATGAATAAGATGCCAATATACGGCCTGTGCTTGACTTGCGCCGGGCAGGGCGCGAAAAGATCGATCCAGGATCAAGATACAAATAAAGCAGCCTCTGAGTGATCCGGGAATTAGGGGGCGTATTGGCAAGTGGTTTGGGACATTTATGTGGCGATTGATACGGCGTAGCCAGGTGGCATTTGCCCATGATGTGATCATGGCGGCAATTTCATTTCCGCTGGCATTATATTTGCGCGTCGGCGATGCTCTGCCTTATTTTGTACCGCAAAACATGGTGTTGGCAACGTTGGGCTTTGCTGTGCTGTCGGGCGGCATTTTCTGGATGTTTGGCCTGTATCGCGGTATTTGGCGTTATGCGTCGCTAAATGACCTGTCGCGCATTGCCAAGGCAGTGACGCTGGCGATTGCGATCTTGTTTGCCGTGCTGTTTTTAACCACCCGGCTGGACTGGCTGCCGCGTTCGGCACCGATCATTCAGTGGTTTTTACTGATGGCATTGCTGGGTGGTCCGCGCCTGCTTTATCGCGTGATCAAGGACCGGTCGGTATCGCGTGCGATGGCGCGCCAGGGCGAAAGCCGCATTCCCATTTTGCTGATCGGGGCGGGGGATGAATCCGAAGCCTTTATTCGCGAAACGCGCCGATCTGCGCTGGCCCCGTTTGAAGTTGTGGGCATTGTTGGCCTGACGGAAGGGCGTGTGGGCCGCAATATGCATGGGGTTAAGGTTTTTGATACGGTTGAGAACCTTGAAGCAACCCTTGATAAGCTGGAAAATGCGCGCCACGGCCTGCGCCCGCGCAAGCTGGTGTTAACTGGCAATGCCTTGCGCCACCCCGATGTTGGCAAATGGGTGGAAATTGCCGACCGCCGGGGGGTGACGTTATCGCGCCTGCCCAAACTGGGCGATTTACGCGACGGCGTTTCCGATCCGCTGCAAATTCGCCCGGTGGCGATTGAAGATTTGCTGGGGCGGCCCGAAGCCCGGCTGGACCGTGACAAAGTGCGCCAAATGATCACCGGGCGCCGGGTGTTGGTTACGGGGGCGGGCGGATCAATCGGGTCGGAACTGGTGCGCCAGATTGCCAGTTATG
The DNA here is from genome assembly GCF_963976115.1 of uncultured Thalassospira sp. Taxonomy (GTDB): domain Bacteria; phylum Pseudomonadota; class Alphaproteobacteria; order Rhodospirillales; family Thalassospiraceae; genus Thalassospira. The sequence goes on along the minus strand of NZ_CAXBJJ010000005.1, from coordinate 234,078 downwards.
GCCCGGCCCATATTTGCCTGTTTGATGCCGGTGAATATAATTTATACGAAATCGACATGGAAATGTCGGAGAAATACCCCGACCTGCCGCGCTATAGCGTGCTGGGCGATGTGCGCGACCGGGTAAGGCTTGCTCAGGTATTTGCCATCGAGAAACCCGATATTGTGTTTCATGCCGCAGCCTATAAACATGTGCCGCTGGTTGAACATAACCCCAATGAAGGTATTTTGACCAACACCATTGGCACGCGCAATGTGGCAGAAGCCTGCCGTGCGGCTGATGTGGAAACCATGGTGCTGATTTCCACCGACAAGGCGGTGAACCCCGCCAATGTCATGGGGGCGTCAAAGCGTCTGGCGGAATGTTATTGTCAGGCCCTGGAAACTTTAAGCGATGCGGAACGCGGCAAAACCCGTTTTGTCACGGTGCGGTTTGGCAATGTTCTGGGCTCGACAGGGTCGGTTGTGCCGCTGTTTCGCCGCCAGCTTGAAGCAGGCGGGCCGCTAACCGTGACCCATGAAGGCATCACCCGGTTCTTTATGACCATCGCCGAGGCGGTTGAACTGGTGTTGCAGGCCGCTGAAATGGGCCGTCAGGGCATGACAGCCGGGGGCAAGATTTTCGTTCTTGATATGGGACGCCCGGTAAAAATCGTTGATCTGGCCCGACAGATGATTTTGCTGGCCGGTTTGCGCCCCGATACCGATGTGAAAATCAAGGTAACGGGGTTACGTCCGGGCGAAAAACTCTATGAAGAATTGTTTCACGATTCTGAACCGCCCGCCCCCACGGCAACCGATGGCGTGTTGCTGGCGGCCCCCCGGGTGCTGGATTATGCCCTGATCAATTCGGTGCTTGATCAATTGGCGCAAAGTGCGCAGGCACGCAATTCCGAACGGACACTGGAGCTGATTTCGCAACTGGTGCCGGAATTTCAGCCGCCGGAAATCAGTGTCAGTTCGATTTTGGCCGCACAGCAGGCCGAAATTGCCAATCGTGCTGGCGATGCGGGCTAAAACGGTTTGCCTCAAAAAACAGCAGGTTTTATTTGTGGTGACGAGATAGCCGCCCTGCAACAATTCGGGGTCCACATTTAACCCGTTGCGTGCTATTGCTCCGCCCGAAATCGGGCCGGGCTCATTAATGATGTGTGTTTGCCGAAATTGCAAAATGGCAGAACGGCAGACCCATGATTAATGCGCCCGGGCCATGTTCCTGTTTCTGTTCCTGCATGAAAGCGAAGCCACGATGACTGCTCGTATTGCGCGCGCGCTGATTTCTGTTTCCGATAAAACCGGTCTGGTCGAATTTGCCAAAGCCCTGCACGAACAGGGTGTTGAAATTCTTTCCACCGGCGGATCGGCCAAAGCCATTGAGGCGGCTGGTATTCCGGTCAAGGAAGTTGCTTCCCATACCGGTTTTCCCGAGATTATGGATGGTCGTGTCAAAACCCTGCATCCGAAAATTCATGGCGGCCTGTTGGGCCGTCGTTCTGTTTCCAGCCATATGCAGGCGATGACCGATAACGACATCACCCCGATCGATCTGGTTGCCGTTAACCTGTATCCGTTCGAGGAAACCGTTGCCAAGGGTGCCGATTATGACACCTGCATCGAAAATATCGATATTGGTGGCCCCGGTATGATCCGATCTGCGGCCAAAAACCATGAATCGGTTACCGTGATCGTTGATCCGGCCGATTATGGCCGTGTGGTTGCCGAAATGGGCGACAATGCAGGGGCAACCACCTATGAAACCCGCCGTGCGCTGGCCGCCAAGGCCTATGCCCGCACCGGGGCCTATGATGCGGCGATTTCAACCTGGTTTGCCGGTCAGTTGGGGGAAACCTTCCCGCAGCGTTTGAATGTATCGGCTGAACTGAAACAAACCCTGCGTTATGGCGAAAACCCGCATCAGCAGGCCGCGTTTTACACCAATGGTAAAAACCGCCCTGGTGTTGCCACCGCAACCCAGCTTCAGGGCAAGGAACTGTCATTTAATAATTTGAATGATACCGACGCTGCCTTTGAACTGGTTTCCGAATTTTCCGAAAAACCGGCTGTCGCAATCATTAAACACGCCAATCCGTGTGGTGTGGCCGAAGGCGAAACCCTGATCGATGCCTATCACAAGGCATTGTCATGCGATCCGGTATCGGCATTTGGTGGTATTATTGCAGTGAACCGGACGCTGGATGCCGCCACCGCCGAAGAAATTGCCAAGCTGTTTGCCGAAGTTGTAATTGCACCAGATGCTGACGAAGCCGCAAAAGCCGTTTTGACTGCGAAGAAAAACCTGCGCGTTCTTCTGACCGGTGGCATGGCCAACCCCGAAGAAGCCGATATGACCCTGCGGTCACTGTCGGGCGGGTATTTGTTGCAGAACCGCGATGCGGGCCGGGTGAAGCGTGAAGACCTTAAGGTCGTGACCAAACGGGCGCCGTCCGATCAGGAACTGAACGATTTGCTGTTTGCCTTCCGTGTTGGCAAACATGTGAAATCAAACGCCATTGTTTATGTCAAAGAAGGCAAAACCGTTGGCATTGGTGCCGGTCAGATGAGCCGCGTTGACAGCTCGCGCATTGCCGCGTGGAAAGCCGAAGAAGCCAGCAAAAACGCCGGTGAAGAAACCGTGCGGACCGAGGCTTCTGTCGTTTCGAGCGATGCCTTCTTTCCGTTTGCCGATGGTTTGCTGGCTGCGGTCAAAGCCGGTGCAACCGCAGTGATCCAGCCAAGTGGGTCGATGCGCGATCAGGAAGTGATCGATGCCGCCGATGAAAACAACATCGCCATGGTCTTTACCGGAATGCGCCATTTCCGCCATTGATGATTTTTGATCTGGCAGAAATGGGATGACTAAAAACGGCGACCCGTGAGACATCGGGTCGCCGTTTTTATGCTGTGAAATCTGTTTGCTAAGGGTGCAGGCTTTAACTGGTGGCAGGTTTTTGCGTTATGGCTGTTTCATCCCCGTCAATCGTGGTGCCTGCAACTGAAACCGCCAGCGGGGCATTGGGCTTCCCCACTGTGTCCACATGGCCATGATCGGCCAGGTGGTTATGCAGGCGCAAGGGGGCGCGCCAGTCAATCGCACCAAACGAATGGCAGGATGGGCAAATAACCGACCATTTGCCGGTTTCCGCCCCGCAAGCACCACAGCGCCAGTCCGGGTCGGGGTTGGCGTGGCTGGCTTTAACCAGCAATTCACGCGCCTTGGCCGGGTCCTGTTTTTCAGCAAATTCCAGATCGGCGAGCAGACGATAATGGCGGGCCTGTGCGTTTTGCGCGATGGCCTTTTCCAGGTTGCTGCGCGCCATGCCCCAAAGCTGGGCATGAAGGGCGGCCTCGGCCAGCAGCAACTGGCTTTCGGGGTGGTCGGTTTTACCCGCGATCAGTTTTTCAACGGCTTTGACTTTGCCAAGCGCATCGCCATCGAGACTTTGCAGGTAAAGCTGGCCCAGGGCCCCATTGGGGCTGACTTGCCAGCTTTGGGTGATAATATCGCGCGCTTTGGCGGGTTGATTGACCTTGATGTAAAGTTCGGTCAGCAAAATCGCCGCACCGCTAAAATCGGGATGGGCGTTGAGGGCTTTGCGCAACAGTTTGACGGCTTCGCTGTTTTCCCCGTCGCGCACGGCATCTTCAGCCTTGGCGGTAATCAGCAGGGCGCGGCGGCGCGAAAGCTCGTCTTCCTTGAAAATCTCGGCCTTTTGCGCATCAACCAGCAAGGTTAAGGCCCGATCCCAGCGTTTTGCCCCCAAAAGCAGGTCAAAATAGGTGACCAGAACCGACGGATTGCGCGGGCGTAAACGGTGTGCACGTTCGGCATAATCAAGGGCTGCGGTGCGGTCATTTGTTTTTAACGAGAGTTGCAACAGGCCGCGCAGACCGAAAAACGCCGAATCAGTTGATTTCAGCATTTCTTTAAACTGGCGGTAGGCGGCTTCGTTGTTGCCTTCCAGTTCGGCGGCCTGTGCGGTCAGAAGCCGGGTGAGGGTATCGTCCTCAAGGTATTTATCAACCGCGCGGGTGTGTTTCAGGGCCTGGCGGACATCGCCCGAGGCCAGTTCCAACAGGCCCATGGTCAGGGCCTGTTGGCCCTTTTTACGGCGACGGCTGCCCAGCATGCGACCAACCCAGCCTGGCGAGCGCGATATGATAAACCAGATCCGCCACAGCACGACCAGAACCATGACCATGGCCAGGATCGCCAGCACCACCATGCCGATAGAACCATCAAACCGGTAGCCCAGCCATATTACGGTCATGGTGCCGGGATTATTGGCAAACCAGACCGCCCCGGTCACAAGGGCGGCTGTGATCAGAACAAACAGAACCAGCCGGATCATTGGGCTTCCTCCGATCCTTGCGGGGTGTTGCCGGTTTTGTCTTCCTTGCCGGTTAACAGGCCAATGGCGTGGCTGCTGAGCACATCAATCGCCTGATTGATGGTTTGGCGGGCACGCGCCTGTGCGAGCCAGGGGGCAAGGGCGGTTTGTGCATTTTGGCCTGACACCCCTTCAAGGGCGGAAATCGCATTGGCCAGGTTATCCTGTGCCAGGGCCTGTTCGGCGGTGACCAGACGGCCATCCAGCGTTTCCTGGCCCACCACATCAATTCGGCGGATCGGGAACAGTTTTTTCAGATTTGCCACCGTCGAATCCCAGATACCGCCGGCATTATCATCGCTGGCAGATTTGATGGCTTCTTCTGCTGCTGCCGAAAAGGACTGGCGCAATTGTTCAATTTTTGGCGCACCGGTACTGGCGAGTGGTTTAAGCAATGCGATCTGTTTTTGAACGATAGCGTCGTCCGATCCGCTACGGGTAAGCTGGCTTAAGGCAACTTCGAACGGACCGCCGCGCTGGGCGGCATCACGCAGAAGGGCAACGCCAATGCCAATCGCCTGTCCACGCCCGGCAATGCGCAGGCCTTCGGTGGCTTTCAGTTCGTCTTCGACGGTTGCCATACGGGCGGTAAGGTCGCGCATTTCCTTGGCAACGCCGGAAAGTTCGGCCTGTACCCGGGCAACGTCATCAATCGGGGCGGTGCGGGTTTCAAGTTCGCCCAGACGACGGGCAACAGACGCATTCAGGTCGCCGCTGCGTTCGCTATCTAGCCGTTCGCGCAGGGCACCAATTGTGCCTTCCAAATGCGAAAGACGGGCGGCCAGATCGGTGGCGACAACAACATTGTTGGCCGGTTGATCGTCGGTGCCCGTACTTTCAGAAGCACCGCCAGCATCAGGTGCTTGGGCAGCGGTCGCATTGGCAGACGGGGCCGCCTCCATGCCCATAGTGCCCATGCCATCGCTGTTGCTGGCTTGGGAATCGCTGTTGGCATCATCGCCAGAGGGGGCGGCGGGTGCTGTGTTGTCCGTGCTTTGGGGCGTTGTCGCAGCGGGGGCGGCATTTTGTGCCACATTGCCGGTATTTTCCGCCTCGGGCGCCAGGGCCTGCATCGTGGTTTGGGGGAGAAGGTCTGACAGGGTCGGTTGGGCCTGTTGCCACCACAACGCACGGCTGGCCCATGCCAGTGCCAGCACGATACCAACAATGATAACCGCCCAGATTACGACCATGATGGCTGGCTTGCCGGGTTTGGCCCCTGAAGCCGGGCGGGCGGCGTCGTTATTGGTGCCGCCGGTGTTTTTGCCACCGGCCCCGGTTGCCCCGTTACCAACTGGTGCGGCACCTGCGGGCTTTGCTGTGCTGCTGGCCGGTTTGCCGGTGCTGGTTGTATTGGTGCCACTTGCGGGCGCGCTTGTGCTTGCCGTTTTGGTCGCACCGGGTGCCGAGGCCGGGTTATCCTTGCCCGTCGACGTGTTTTGCGCGGGCGCTGCACTGGTATTGGCATTGCCTTTGCTGTCGATCGAAATCGTATCCTGGCCTTTGGCGGGCGTCGCGGACGTATCTGGTTTTGGCGTTTCTGGTTTTTTCACGGTCGGACCATTGCAGTTTGCGGTTGTTCCGATACGCCCATTGGCGCAGGACAGTCAGGCGATTGTGTTATCAAGTGCTGATAACAGGCTTTGTTGTGTCGGTTGGGCCGCGACCACGACCTTGCGCCAGGGCAGGCTGGCAAGGTGGTCTTTTACGGCGGGGCTTAGACAAATTGCGGTCATGTTGGCCATTGCCCCTTTTATGTTGTGATGTTCCACCAGCTTAACAAAGGTTTCGGCCGTGCGGGGAGAGAAAAATAATACGGTATCAATCCGGGCATTAACAATGCGCTCTATAATGGCCGATGGAAATGTGTCGGCAGCATGGGCTTCGTACAATGTCTGGCGCTTTACGACATAACCCTTTGACGCCAGTAATGTTCCCAGATCACCGGCCGTTTTGCGCGCCGCAGGGTGATAAAGCCCACCTTTGTCGGGCGATAATTGCCTGCAAATCAGCCGGGTCAGGTCATGAATATCGCCGCCTGCACTGGTGATGTCGCTAAATCCGGCACTGTGTGCTGTGCTGGCGGTGGCATCGCCTACGGCCAGTACCGGCAAATCGCGTCGGTCACAATGGCAGGTAAAAGCGCGCACACCGTTGGCCGAGGTAAAAACCAGCGCCTGAATATTTTCAAGATCAAGGCTGTTGATACCGTCTGGAAGCGGGGGGAATTCTATCGTCAACATCGGCGCACAACAAATTTCGTAACCGCGCTCGGCCAAAGCGGCACGCAATTCGGTCGAGTCTGTTTCCGGTCGCGTGTTAAGGACAGTTTTCCCCATGGTTTCTTCCGTGTTGTTCAGATCCATTTTGCCAGCTGGCAGACTGCGCTGATCAGGCAAGGATGAAATCGGGGCCGCCACGTTCAAGCAGTTCTTTTCCGGCATCGGTGCCGATTTTGTCGGCCCCGGCCAGATCGGGGTTTTCAAGCACGCGTTCTGTATTGAGCCATTCACTGCCATCCGGGCGGATAATGGCAACCCGCAAGCGCATGGTGCCGTTGGCATCGAGTTCGGCCAGGGCGGCGATGGGGGTTTTGCATGACCCGTCAAGCGCGCGCAAGGCGGCACGTTCGGCAGTAATGCGCAGGTCTGTTTGATGGCAATGCAGCGGGGCCAGCCAGTTGGCAACTTTTTCATCGCCAGTGCGAATCGCCAGACCAATGGCCCCCTGGCCAACGGCAGGCAGCATATCGTCTTCGGCGATCACGTGGGTGGCAATTTCGGGGTGACCCAAACGGTTAAGCCCGGCCATGGCCAATAAGGTGGCATCAGCTTGCCCGTCTTCGAGCTTGCGCAAACGGGTTTGCACATTGCCACGAAACGTTTCGACCTTGAGATGCGGGTATTTGTTTAACACCATCGCCTGACGGCGCAGCGATGCCGTGCCAACAACAGACCCCGCCGGCATGTCGGCGAAACTTTTGTATTTTACCGAAATAAAGGCATCGCGGACATCTTCACGCGGCATGATCACGGGCATTGAAATGCCATCAGGCAGGAGGGTTGGCACATCCTTGATGCAATGAACGGCAATGTCGATTTCGCCTTTAAGCTGGGCTTCGTCGATTTCCTTGGTAAACAGGCCCTTGCCACCAATTTCAGACAGAGCACGGTCGGTTACCCGGTCGGCAACGGTGGAAATGACAACGATTTCAATATCGTTTTCGCCCGAAAGGTCGGCATGGGCCTTTGCCAGCAGGTTGCGCACTTCATACGCCTGTGCCAGGGCAAGGGGGGAGCCACGGGTGCCGATGCGAAGTTTGGCTGTATCTGTCGCTGTATGTGTCATGGTGCCGGTTTGTAATCCGAATTCAGTGTTTAAACAAGTTTTGCACGGTGTCGTTGCGCTATCGTGGTGGGCGTGTCGGTGATCAGGCTTGTATTTAGCCTTGTGAATGTCGCCCTGCATAGAACCTATATCACGTCAGTTTAGCGAAAATGCCGGGTCTGACCGTATTTGATCGTAGCGATATCCTGCAAGGGGTGGCAAGGCGCGTTGGTTTGGGCTACATCATCGTTTACAGGCCTGCTTTGATCGGGCGCAAATCAGTGATAGCCGGATATCAAAATCCATGATCGTTCTTGGTATTGAAACCAGTTGTGATGAAACGGCCGCCGCCGTTGTCAATGACAAACGCGAAATTTTGTCCAATCGCGTTTTAACCCAGCTGGAAGACCATCGCCCCTATGGCGGGGTCGTGCCCGAAATCGCCGCGCGTGCGCATCTTGAACATATCGACCGTCTGGTGGCCGAAGCGATGGATGATGCCGGGCTGGAATTTGACGATCTTGATGCCATTGCCTGCACCGGTGGCCCCGGCCTGATTGGCGGGGTCATGGTCGGCACCATGACGGCAAAATCAATCGCCTTTGCCACCGGCAAACCGTTTCTGGCGGTCAATCATCTGGAAGGGCACGCCTTAACCGTGCGCCTGACCGATGATGTCGCATTTCCTTACTTGTTGCTTCTGGTTTCGGGCGGGCATTGCCAGGTTTTAATCGTTGAAGGGGTGGGGCATTATAAACGCATTGGCACCACCATTGACGATGCCGTGGGCGAAGCCTTTGATAAAACCGCGAAAATGTTGGGTCTTGGCTATCCCGGGGGCCCGGCACTGGAAAAGCTGGCGGCAACGGGCGATCCGTTGCGGTTTCGTCTGCCGCGCCCGTTGCGCGGGCGGCCCGGCTGTGATTTTTCGTTTTCCGGTTTGAAAACGGCGGTGCGCGTGCATCTGGACGGTTTCCCGGTACCGCAAAGAACCCTGGAAATGAAGGCCGATCTGGCAGCATCGTTTCAGCGTGCGGTGGGCGAAACCCTGATGGATCGTTGCAAAAACGCGATTTACCAATTCATGAAGGAATATCCGGCAGGCAATACATTGGTGTTGGCCGGTGGGGTGGCTGCGAATAAATATTTGCGCACCCGCCTGACAGAATTAACCGACAAGGCGGGCATGAAGCTGGTGGCACCGCCGCTGGAACTGTGCACCGATAATGCCGCCATGATCGCGTGGGCCGGTCTGGAACGGTTCCGGCTGGGCCAGCAAGATGCGTTGGATTTCAAACCGCGTCCGCGCTGGCCGCTGGATCCCGAAGCCCCCAAACGCCCCGGTGCCGGGGTGAAGGCTTAAAATCTGACAGCGGGCTTTTAGCTTGGCGCTTGGAGATTGGGGGCGCATTTACTTTAAAGAGACGGAAACAACCGGCATGTCAGAAAAACGCATAGGAATTGTTGGCGGTGGCGCATGGGGCACGGCCCTGGCGATACAGGTGGTGCGGGCCGGGGCGCAGGCAACGATGTTGTTGCGCGATGGCGACCTTGCGACGCGGATGAACGAAACCCGCGAAAATGATTTATATTTGCCCGGCATTACGTTGCCTGCCGGGTTAACGGCAACCTTGAGCGCGGATGATGTGTTGCGCGCCGATGCCGTGCTGCTGGTGACTCCGGCGCAGTTTTTGCGCGAGTCCCTAACGGCGATTGCCGATAAATGGCAACCGGGCGTTGCCGCCGTTATTTGTGCCAAGGGCATTGAAAAACACACCGGTGCCTTGATGGAAAACGTGGTGCGCGATGTGTTGGGCGACGTGCCGATTGCGGTTTTGTCGGGCCCGACCTTTGCCCGGGAAGTTGCCGCAGGTTTGCCTGCCGCATTAACGCTGGCATGTCGGGACCGCAAGATTGGCAAGAATCTGGTTGCTCAAATCGGCACGGCATCGTTTCGCCCTTATTACAGCTCGGATGTAACCGGGGTGGAAGTGGCCGGGGCGATTAAAAACGTGCTGGCGATTGCCAGTGGCGTGGTGGCGGGCATGAAGCTGGGTGATAATGCCCGGGCGGCCCTGGTCACACGGGGCTTGGCCGAAATGTCACGGTTGGTGATTGCCATGGGAGGGCGGGCCGAAACTCTGATGGGGTTGGCTGGCTTGGGCGATTTGATGCTGACCTGTACCGGCACCTTGTCGCGCAATTACAGTTTTGGTGTCGCCCTGGGGCAGGGGCAAAAGGCCGCTGATATTCTGGCATCGCGTCGCAGCGTGACCGAAGGGGTGCATACCGCCGCCTCGGTAAGCGCAGTGGCCAGTAAATTTGGCGTTGAAATGCCGATCTGCAATGCGGTCAATCAGGTGGCAAACCATCATGCGCCTTTGCGCAGCGCGATTGATACATTGCTTAACCGCCCGTTTCGGGACGAGCAGGAAGCGAGTCTGTGATCCTTTTCGTTTCTTTTTGTTGCACAGTGCCTTTTGGGGGACATGATGCGAAAAGGACGGGTACAGCTTGAGGCTGGCTCCGGCTTCTGTCATTTTGGTGTTATCTTCATCACATCATTCCTTTAGAGGAGAAAATTCTATGCTGTTTTACATCCGTTGTGTTGACAAACCCGGCCACCTTCATGTGCGAAAAGCCAACCGGGATGCTCATTTGGCCTATGTCAAAGAAGGTTATGCCGATAAAATTGTTGCGGCTGGCCCCACCCTTGACCCGGACCTTGAAGGTATGAACGGGTCAGTTTTTATCATTGATCTGGAAGACATGACCGCAGCCGAAACCATGACGGCAAATGATCCCTATGCCAAAGCCGGGCTGTTTGAATCGGTTGTGATCCGGCCGTTTAAAAAGGTTTTCTGACCGATGGCGTACTGGCTGATCAAAACCGAACCGTCAAGCTGGTCGTGGGATGATCAGGTGGCCAAGGATGTTGAAGGCTGGGACGGGGTGCGCAATTATCAGGCGGCGAATAATCTGCGCGCGATGAAAATCGGCGATCAGGCGTTTTTCTATCATTCGGTGAAAGAAAAAAGCATTGTCGGTATCGTTGAGATCGTCCGTGAAGCCTACCCGGACCCAGGCGATGCCAAAGGCAAGTTTGTGCAGGTCGATGTCAAAACCGTCAAACCGTTTGCCCGGCCCGTGACGCTGGATGCCATCAAGGCGGACCCGAGGTTTTCTGATTTGGCCTTGCTCAAACAATCGCGCCTGTCGGTGTTGCCGATTTATGATGCGTCCTGGAAGGCGATTTGCGAGATGGGCGGTGTGAGACCATGAGCCATCCCGCCCCCGAAGGAACCATTTTGTGCGCGTTAAGCGACCTGGATGCTACAGGAGCCAAGGGCCTGTTTGTGGGAGAAGGGGAGGCGCGACAGAATATTTTTGTCGTGCGTGATGGCGATGCCGTGTTTGGCTATGTCAATAGCTGCCCGCATATCGGTGTACCGCTGGAATTTGAATCCGATGAATTCATCAGCGAATTTGGCGGTGAAATTTTGTGTTCCACCCACGGTGCCCGTTTTCGCATTGAAGACGGGTATTGTGTGTCGGGGCCGTGCAGTGGGGATGCGCTGGAGCCGGTGGCTGTTCGAGTTCAGGGGGATGACGTGGTTCTGGCTTAACTGCATTTGGGCTTGTGTCCCCTTATTAGGTGCAAAATCGAAAAATGGCGCGGCCTGTTTTATTCAGGCCGCGCCATTTTTTGTGAATGAACGGAATCCGATTCACCCTGCAGTTTTGAGATTTTTGTTTTCCGATATTTAATTTAAAATTCTAATCTTAAGTATGTGTCATCTACCCTCAAAAATTGGTTTTCCTGCTCTTGCTAATGGGTCTTAAATGATTGTTTTTACTTGTTTTTGAGAAAATTTTATTTTTCCTTTGAAAGCGAGATTATTTTCTTTACTTGTTTTTTTTCTGGAAATAAGTGATTAAACCTATCTGGGGGGATCAGGTTTCACGTGTGATTTGTCACTGGCTGTAATGCCCTGCGATATAATCATGCGTATAGGTTGAACGGTTTCTTCTGAGCACGGATCAACTTTTATCCTGCACATTTTGAGGTGCGGGCAGGGTGTTTATTTGTGTTGTCGGGGTGGAAATTTAATTTCTCCAGCGCGGGTTTAAAATATTCAAACGGGGATCGGAATGAAAATTTCAGCCACTTTATTGCTGTTATCCACAACGGCACTTGTTTCTTTTGCTTCGGTTTCTGACGTCCACGCAGCTGACACCAATTGGACCGGCGCGAATAGTACCCAATTCAATCTGCTTGGGAACTGGGATAGTAATTTTAATGGTGGTGATCTGGTTATTGATGGCGCGTATACTGTTGATGCAACCAGTGTGACGGTTGCCACTGATAGCGAGTCTGTCAATCTTCCAGGTTATGGTCCGCGTTCGCTGGTCGTCAAAGGGGGAGCGACGCTTAACGCGAATGCAATCGATTCCCTGGCTATAGGTTGGTCCGCCGAAAAGACATCAACCATCTTGATTACCGGAAATGGAACCACGCTTTTCACCAGAAATGGCGAGGCAAAGATTGGGCTTAAAAATAGGACAACGGGTCTTCTGACCATATCAGATGGTGCGACCTATGATGCCGAATCGTACGTTCTTGTTGGCGTAGGCGATGGATCGACAGGGACTCTGACGATCGATAATGCAAAGTTTTTCCAGAGGGCCCACGGGCAATTGAATATTGGTTCATCTGCTGGTGGTGCCGCAACAGGTACTTTCGAGCTGAAAAATGGTTCGGTGGCAAACCTGGCTCACTACACATTCGTGGGTATGGAGAGTAATAATAAAGGCTATCTCAATGTCTTAAGCGGATCGTCCCTTACGTCTGAGGCTGGCAGTGATTTTGTCCTGGCTTTCGGAGTTGGTTCCGAAGGGGTTGTAACTGTTAGCGGGACTAATTCTACGGCCACCCTGAATGGAAGAAATTATGTCGGTTTCAATGGTAAGGGCACAATAGACATTAAGGACAGCGGAACTGTCACGGCCGGGACAACACTTTATTTGGCGCATGCGACAGGGACAAGCGGCGCGCTCACGGTAGACGGCGAAAATTCTTTGTTGACGGCGAACGCTGACATCATTCTCGGCCAACGCGGTACCGGTTCTATGACCGTATCGAACAAGGCAAAAGCCAATGTGGCAGGGACCCTTTCCGTTGGTTCCGGCGTTTATTTTGAGGTCTCGACAGATCCCAATGGCAACGGTCCTGATCAAATCAATTCGACGGCATCAGGCGACCTGACCGTTACAAGCGATGGCGTTCTTAACGTTACGACCGGTCTTTATGTGGGGGACAATGGTACAGGCACCCTGACACTGGCCGATGGCGGTTCTGTGAGTGTCAATAACGGTAATGGTACCCTTGATATTGCCAAATCATCCGGTTCGACGGGCACACTGATCATTGGTGCAGCCGCCGGAAGCAACGCTGCGGCGGCGGGGACTCTGAATGCGGCCACGGTTGCTTTTGGCTCGGGTTTGACAGGCGCTGAAACCAGTACCGGCAAGATCGTGTTTAACATTACCGATACGGATTACGTCTTTGCCTCGAACATTAGTGGTGCAGGTGCGGTTGAGCAGTATGCCGGTACCGTTAAACTGACCGGAACCTCGAGCTATACAGGCGCGACCACCATACATGGTGGCACGCTGAACGTTGCCGGTTCCGTTGCATCATCTTCTGTGTCCATTGAAGGGGATAGTGCGGCTGCGACACTGATTCTTCACGATAGCAGCACCTTGACGGTGAATAGTGGTAACGGCACTGTTGATATCGCCAAATCTGCCGATTCCACCGGCACCCTGATTATCGGTGCTGCGGCCGGAAGCGAGGCCGCTGCGGCGGGCACATTGAATGCAGCCACGGTTGCCTTTGGTTCAGGGCTTACGGGCTCTGAAACCAGCACCGGCAAGATCGTATTTAACATTACCGATACTGATTACACCTTTGCCTCCAATATCACCGGTGCCGGTAGCGTTGATATCGAGGCCGGGACGGTAAACCTGACGGGCACGTCCTCGACCTATACAGGGGCAACCACGGTTAATGGTGGTACGCTGAATATTGCGGGTTCGATTGCCTCTGTCGTTTCCATCAATAACGGGGCATTCCTGACGGGTAAGGGCACAATTGGCGGACTGTCGGTTAATTCCGGTGGTACGGTCAGCCCCGGCGGGAACACCATTGAAACCCTGAATGTTTCGGGAGATACCACGTTTAAAAGTGGGTCGGTTTATGTTGTGCAGGTCGATGATACGTCTAGTGACTCGATTGCCATCACCGGCGGTGCCACGATTGAAAACAATGCAACGGTGAAGCTGTCGGCATTGAATGGTGACAATTCCAGCATTGCGGTGGACAAGAAATACACCATTGTTTCAACCACAACCGGCGTGACCGGGGAGTTTAACCGCATCAGCAAGTATTCTGCCTATTTGCAGGATGAGATGACCTATGAGGACAATAAAGTTTATCTGACCCGAACCCGTAATGGTCAGGCGCTGGCGCAGCAAACGACTACGCCGAACGAAGGGTCCACGGCAGGTGGGGTTGACAGCCTGAGCAATGGTAACAAACTTTATGATGCTGTTGTGCAACTTGAAACGGGGCAAACAGCGCAGGCCTTTGATCAGTTGTCGGGTGAAGTTCATGCCTCGACCGCATCGACGATTGTGACCAATTCCAGGATGTCGCGCACGGCGGTGAATAACCGTATCCGCGATTCTTTCCAGGGCGGTGGTGTGAATTCTGCGCCGCTGGTGGCGTCGAATGACGACAATATGGATGGTTTGCTGGGCAAGCAAAAAAATACCCAGGCCTGGATGAGCAATTTTGGCAGCTGGAGCACAACATCTGGCGACAATGATGCCCACAAGATTACGACCCATGGCGGGGGCGTGATGGTTGGTGTGGATACGCTGGTGCGAGATGACTGGCGCTTTGGTGTGGCGACCGGTTTTGGCCGGGACTCGATCCAGGACAAGAATGTATCGTCAAGTGCGATGGTCGACAGTTACTATCTGGCGGCCTATGGCGGCACGGAAATTGAAGCTACCTCTTTGCGCTTTGGTGCCTTGTATGCGTTTCAGAGAATTGATTCCAAACGCTCGGTCGCTTTTTCGGGCTTCACCGATAATCTGACCGCCGATTATGATGCCTCGACGACACAGTTCTTTGTTGAAGGGGCATTGCGCATCAAGCATCAGGAATCACGGTTTGAACCCTATGTGAATGTTGCCTTTGTACATTCCAAGGTCGATGGTTTTCAGGAAAGTGGCGGTGCCGCGGCCCTGACATCGAGTTCGCAAAGCGACAATCAGTTGGCAAGCACCCTTGGCCTGCGCTTGGCACATGATCTGGAGATCGATTTTCTGGGGCTGTCGGGTGAATTGAAAGCGGGTCTGGGCTGGCGTCATGCCTATGGCGACATGTCACAGGATTCAACGGTGTCGTTCGCCGGGTCAAACACCTTTACGGTGAGCAGTGCCTCTTCCGCGCGCGACAGTGCTGTGCTTGAAGCCGGTGTCAGCGTTGGTGTTGCACAGGATACAACGGTGTCGCTGAATTATAATGGCGAGATGAGCAAGGACAGCCGCGACAACACCCTGTCGGCAAAGCTGGCGATCAAGTTTTAATTGCCACGTCTTCTATGGTTGAAATGCCGTGCAAAGTCCCCGCTTTTGGCGGGGACTTTGTTGTTTGGGACCACGGATCAGGCGGGGGCATATCCTGTCAGAACATCGATATGATGGGTGATGGCATCAAGCTCGGCCGGTTTGGACAGGCGGTGATCGCCCGATTTGATCAACTGAACTTCGACATCGGTGCTGGTCAGGGTTTCGGCAAGTTTGAGGGCAGTTTGCCAGGGAACGTCCGGGTCTTGCATGCCCTGGACCAGCCGCACCGGAATGTTCAGCGCGATGGGGGCGCGCAAAAGCAGGTGGTTGCGACCATCAACAATCAGCGCCCGGGTGATGGTATAGGGATCATCGCCATAGTCGGTGGGTTCGATCAGTGCGCCGGTTTCTTCGATGGTTTTTTTCTGGGCATCGCTAAAGTGTGCCCACATCAGGTCTTCGGTAAAATCGGGGGCGGCGGCAACGCCGATCAGGCCACAGACGCGATCCGGGCGGGCAAGGGCTGTTAACAGGCTGATCCAGCCGCCCATTGATGATCCAACCAGGATTTGCGGCCCGGTTGCGACATGGTCGAGAACTGCAATCGCATCCTTTGCCCACTGCCCGATGGTACCATCGGCAAAGCGGCCCGATGATTGTCCGTGACCGGAATAGTCAAAGCGGGTATAAGCCAGCCCGCGCCGGGCACAATGTTCCTCGAAATGCGTCGCTTTGGTGCCTGTCATGTCGGACATGAAGCCGCCAAGGAACACGATACCGGGCTTTTGTTCATTTGGTGTCGCTGTCTGCTTGCGGGGGATCGCGTGGTATGCGATTTTTGATCCGTCAGGCCGGTCGAGAAACATAAGTGTCGGCATGTCATAAGTCATCTGGGGTAAGAGTCCTGGATGCTGAATGGTTAAGGTTGGATGAGCGCGTCACAAAACGAGACACAGGCAGTCTATCGCCCCTGGCGACAGACGCAAGGTTCGGACTTCCGTCCGGCGGTAATCCTTCAGGTTCTGCCCGAACTGGAGATCGGCGGTGTAGAACGTGGAACGGTTGATATTGCCAAGGCAATTGTCGATGGCGGTGGTGTGGCCCTGGTGGCATCCCAGGGCGGACGGCTGGAGCGCGAGCTGGAACGTGTGGGCGCGCGCCATATTGCCTTGCCGCTTAAATCGAAAAATTTGCTGACCATGCGTCAGAACGGGCGTCTGCTTGCCGACCTGATTGGCGCGGAAGGGGTGGATATTGTTCATGCCCGGTCGCGCGCGCCGGCATGGAGTGCGCGCTGGGCGGCACGTCATATGCAGGTGCCGTTTGTCACCACGTTTCATGGCACCTATTCGGGTTATACCAATCCGTTCAAGCGTTATTACAATTCGGTCATGACCATGGGCGATCAGGTGATTGCCGTGTCTGGATTCATCGCCAATCACATCCGCAAATATTACAAGATTGACGAAGAACGCCTGAATGTGGTGCCGCGTGGCACCAATGTGGACCTGTTTAACCCCGAAAATGTCAGCCAGGAACGCCTGATTGCCCTTTCAACCCAGTGGCGGCTGAACGGGGATGACTATGTCATCATGTTGCCGGGCCGTTTGACGCGCTGGAAAGGGCAGGCCTTTTTGATCAAGGCCATTCCGGCGATGCTTGAAAAAATCGGCCATCGCAATGTGCGTTGTTTGCTGGTCGGATCGGATCAGGGACGCACGGCTTATCGCGAAGAATTGATCGCGCTGAGCCGCAGCCTTGATGTGCAGGACATTGTTCACATCGTCGACCATTGCGCTGATATGCCAGCGGCTTATATGTTGGCCAACGTTGTTGTCTGCCCGTCATTGGACCCCGAAGCCTTTGGCCGGGTGCCGACCGAAGGGCAGGCGATGGGGCGACCGATTGTGGCAACGGCCCATGGTGGGGCAACCGAAACAGTTTTACCCGGTGAAACCGGCTGGCTGGTGGCGGCGGGCGAAGTGGCCCAGTTATCGCAGGCATTGGCGCAGGTTTTAACCTTAAGCCCGGAACGGCGCGAAGCGATCGCGCAAAAAGGGCGGCAGCATGTGATTGAAAAGTTTTCTTTGACCCAGATGGCGGAACAAACCCTGGCAGTTTACGACAAAGCGTTACAGCGTATCGCCAGGAATAATGCGGCATGACAGACGATAAAATGGCGCCGATTGGTGCGGAAATGGCAGTTGGTGGGGGCGAACCCGTCAGACAGCAACGTATTTTGGTGATCAAATTAAGCGCATTGGGCGATATGGTCATGGCAACCGGGCCGTTTTCTGCGATCCGGCAGGCGCATCCCGATGCACATATCACGCTTTTGACCACCAAACTTTATGTCGACCTGGCCAAATCAACCGGTTGTTTTGATGCGATTGCGGTTGACAGTCGGCCAAAATTGACCCGGATTGGTGATGTTCTGGCGTTGCGGCGCTTTTTGCGCAGCGGCGAATTTGACCGCGTTTATGATCTGCAAACCTCGGACCGGACGACGTTTTATTATCGGCTGTTCTGGCCGGGCAAGGTGCCGGAATGGTCGGGCATTGCCTGGGGATGTTCGCACCCCCATAAAAACCCCGAACGCCATAAAATGCATACGATTGACCGGCATATCGACCAGTTGGCCGATGTGGGCATTACCAATGTGCCCTTGCCCCATGTGCGCGCGCCAAAGATTGACCCGCTGCATTACGGGATTAAAACGCCTTATGTGCTGATTTGCCCGGGGGGTTCCGCACATCGGCCGGAAAAACGCTGGCCTGCCGAGCGGTTTGGTCTGCTGGCCAAGATGCTGGCCGATTACCGGTTAACACCTGTGCTGATTGGCACCGATAGCGAGGCCGAGGTCCTGGATCGCATTAGCAATATGTGCCCGCGCGCCAAGAATCTGATGGGGCGGACCGATTTTATTGAAATTGCCAGTTTGGCGCAAAATGCGGTTTTGGCGATTGGCAATGATACCGGGCCGGTGCATTTGGCCGCAGCGGTCGGGGCACCAACGATTGTGCTGTTTTCAGAAGCATCTAATCCGAAAATGTGCGCCCCGCGCGGGCATTCCAGGGATGCGGTCAGTATTATCGAACAACCCGATTTGCGTAATTTACCGATTACCCGTGTGTTTAACGTGATTCGCAAGCGCCTTAATCTTGAAGACTGATCCGCAAAATAGCAAAGTCATGCAAGTGCCAGGCCAGTGAACTGTTACCTGACTGTCTTATATTGCGAAATCATTGCTTTCTGATATGCCGGGGATATGCTAAATCAATTTGCTACTGATGCTTTTGCGGGCATTGGCAAAGTTTTCTTGTTTGCCTTTATTTTTTGACTGTCATAGGAGATTCTCCATAGCACGACCACGCAAACCGATGCAGCCGACCAAAGACGGTCCGCGCGTCAATCAGGATATCAAAGCCCGTTCCATCTGTGTTGTTGACGCAGAAGGCAATTTGTCACAGCCGATTAGTGTTCGTGAAGGCATTGACATGGCGATGGAGGCAGGCCTCGATCTCGTCGAAGTCGCGCCGACTGCCGAGCCGCCGGTTTGCAAGCTGATCGACTTTGGCAAATTCAAATATGAATTAAGCAAGAAACAGAACGAAGCCAAAAAGAAGCAGAAGGTTATCGAGGTCAAGGAAATCAAACTGCGACCGAATATCGATATCCATGACTATAATGTCAAACTGCGTGCGGCACAGAAGTTTCTTGGTGGCGGCGACAAGGTGAAAGTAACCTTGCGCTTTCGTGGGCGTGAAATGGCGCACCAGGATCTTGGTCTTGCCATGCTGCAACGTTTTTCCGGGGATTTGGAAGATCTGGCCAAACCGGAAATGATGCCGAAAATGGAAGGCCGGATAATGATTATGGTGCTGGCGCCGCGTTAACGTGGCGACACTGCCAAACCGGAAGGAGACGCCGATGGGAGCAAGCCAGGGACCCCTAGTTGTCGGTGTTGATGACGACGGGAAAAGCCTTGTCCTGCTTAAACGGATCGTCGAAAGTGGCGGCTACCGTTTCATCGGCGTGTCTTCCGGGCACGAACTTTTATCGGTTTTAAAGACCGAGCGGCCCCGTGTGATCCTGATGGATGTGATGTTGCCGCAAATGAATGGCTTTGAAGCCAGCCTGCGGGTTCGGACCGGTTACCCGCAACTTCCTGCTGCCATTATTTATGTGACGGCGCGCCAAAGCGAAGAAGATTTGCGTGGCGGCATTGCTGCGGGTGGCAATGATTTTGTTCTTAAACCGGTTAATCGCGAAAAACTGCTAACCCGAATCGAAAAATGGCTGGGCAAGGCCCATCTGATTAAAATGGCTGTTTGATCGTTTTTGCCCCCGTTTTCGGCCCGCCGGAGCGTGATCGCAAGCACGCGACGCTGCCATGCAACCGCCTGGCGGGTGTTTTTGGCATTGGTTACAGGCGTTTTATGGCTGGTGTGATGGGCTGAGAGCCGCAGAAACATGCCAAAAACCGTTTGTAAGACGATAAATGCCACTGCTGTGCCCTCTTGCGGGCCTTTCTGGAAAAGTCCCTTGAAAAAGCATGGGGTGGAGTCTATAACCACCCGTCCCCGAACCAGGTGGTGAGGCTGGAGATGATTGCGATTATCTCAGGGCATGCCCAGCCGCCGAAGGGGATTTTTGTCAAATTGCTTTTTGCAAGGATAGAAAAATGCCCAAGATGAAGACCAAAGCGAGCGTCAAGAAGCGCTTTAGCCTGACTGCCAAGGGTAAGGTCCGTCACAATGTCGCTAACAAGCGTCACCTGTTGACGGCAAAGTCGACGAAGATGAAACGTCATGCACGTGGTACAGAAATTCTCTGTGATGCTGATGCACGTATCGTCAAAAAATTCCTTCCCTACGGCTAAGGCAAGAGAGATTATAAATGGCTCGTGTTAAAGGGGGCGTGTCTTCACACGCTCGTCACCGCAAGGTTATAAAGGCTGCCAAGGGTTACCGCGGTCGCCGTAAAAATGCTTATCGTACTGCCGTCCAGGCTGTCGAAAAAGGTTTGCAATATGCATACCGCGATCGTCGCACTAAAAAGCGCCAGTTCCGCAGCTTGTGGATCCAGCGTATTAATGCCGGCGCTCGTGAAAACGGCCTGACCTATTCGCAGTTCATGAATGGCCTGAAAAAAGCGGGTGTTGAGCTGGACCGTAAAGTCCTGGCCGATATCGCTGTGCGCGAACCGGAAGCCTTTAAGGCTTTGGTGACCCAGGCCCAGGCTGCGCTCGGCTGATAAACCTTTTTTAAAAAGGTTTTTACGGCATTTGCCTGATTTATGTCGGGGGCGGCCATTTTTGGCCGTCCCCGTTTTTGTTTTCAAGTTCCTTTATCCTGTTCACCCCAGCCAAAGCGTCGGAAGTTATGGAAAACATCGAAGCGTTGCGCGAAGAGGTTCTGGCAGAAGTTCAAAAGGCCGCCGATCTGGCAGCTTTGGAAGACATCCGCATCAGTGCCCTTGGCAAAAAAGGCCGCATTACCGGCCTTATGAAAAACCTCGGAAAGATGGACCCGGATCAGCGTCGCGAATTTGGTCAGGCCCTGAATGCGCTCAAGGATCAGGTGGCCAGTGCGCTTGACATGCGCAAAACTGATCTTGAAAATGTGGCCCTTGAGGCCCGTTTGACCGGTGAACGCATTGACGTGACCTTGCCGTCGCGCCCGGCCGAAACCGCAGGTCGCATTCATCCGATCAGCCAGACGATTGATGAAATTGTATCGATCTTTGGCGAAATGGGCTTTGCCCTGGCCGAAGGCCCGGATATCGAGGATGATTTCCATAACTTTACCGCTCTGAACATTCCGCCCGAACACCCGGCGCGTGAAATGCAGGACACGTTTTATCTGCCCGAAGGGGAAGATGGCGCGCGCCTGGTGCTGCGCACCCATACATCGCCAGTGCAGATCAGAACGATGCAGTCCAAAACCCCGCCGATCCGCATTATTGCGCCGGGCCGGACCTATCGTTCCGATAGCGATATGACCCATACGCCGATGTTTCATCAGGTCGAAGGGTTGGTTATCGACAAAAAAACCCATATGGGCCACCTCAAGGGCTGCCTGCTGGAATTTGTGAAAACCTATTTCGAGCTTGATGAAGTACCGGTGCGCTATCGCCCCAGTTTTTTCCCGTTCACCGAACCCAGTGCCGAAATGGACATTGGCTGTTCGCGCAAGGGCGGCGAGCTTAAAATCGGGGCTGGTGATGACTGGCTGGAAATTTTGGGCTGCGGCATGGTGCATCCGCATGTGTTAGCCGCGTGTGGCCTTGACCCGGAAGAATATCAGGGCTTTGCCTTTGGCATGGGCATTGAACGTATCGCCATGCTGAAATACGGCATTCCCGACCTGAGAACCTTTTTCGATACCGATCTGCGTTGGCTGAAACATTATGGTTTCGTGCCGCTGGATGTGCCGAATATGGTTAGGGGCTAAGATTATGAAATTCACATTAAGCTGGTTAAAGCAGCATCTTGAAACCGACGCACCGGCAGCGCAAATTACCGATAAGCTGACCGCGATTGGCCTTGAAGTTGAAAGCATTGTTGACCGTGCGGCCGCCCTTGCCGACATTCGGGTGGGCTATATTGAAGAAGCAGGGCAGCACCCCGATGCTGACCGGTTGAAACTGTGCAAGGTCAATACCGGCGACAAAATGATCCAGGTTGTGTGTGGTGCACCCAATGCCCGTACCGGCATTAAGGTGGCGCTGGCGCAACCCGGCGCAATTATTCCGATTGATGGATCGAAACTGAAGGCCGGTAAAATTCGCGGTGTGGAAAGCCAGGGCATGATGTGCTCGACTCGCGAATTGTGCCTGGGTGAAGACCATGACGGCATTATCGAATTGCCCGCCGATGCCGAAATTGGCACCCAGGTTGCCGCTGTGCTGGGTGCGGATGACCTGGTTGTCGAAATCAACCTGACGCCCAATCGACCCGATTGCACTGCTGTGCGCGGTATTGCCCGTGACCTGGCAGCCGCCGGGATGGGCTCGCTGAAGGATGATCCCTATCAGGTGCCGGTTGCGGGTAGCTTTGACAGCCCGGTAACCGTCACCATCGCCGACGATGTGGCCGCCAATGCCGCAGCCCCGGCATTTTATGGTCGCTATATTCGCGGCGTTAAAAATGGCGAAAGCCCGGACTGGTTAAAAGCCCGTCTGGAAGCCATTGGCCTGCGCCCGATTTCAATTCTGGTGGATATCACCAATCTGGCGACCGTCGATTTGGGCCGCCCGTTACATGTGTTTGATGCTGACAAGCTGAGCGGCAATATCGATGTGCGTTATGCCCGCGATGGCGAAAAGCTTCAGGCGTTGAACGACAAGGAATATGCCCTGACCAGCGACATGGTGGTCATTGCCGATCAGGCTGCTGCGCAAAGCATTGGCGGGATCATGGGGGGTGAATTGACCGGTTGCCAGAACGACACGGTCAATGTGTTTGTCGAATGCGCGCTGTTTGACCCGATTGTGACCGCGAAAACCGGCCGTAAGCTGCAAATCAATTCCGACGCACGCTATCGCTTTGAGCGCGGTGTGGACCCGCAATCGGTTGTTTGGGGGATCGAGGTGGCAACCCGCCTGATTACCGACCTTTGCGGCGGCGAGGTTTCGCATGTGGTAACCGCCGGAACCGTACCGGCCCCTAAAAACAGCTTTGATTTGCGTATTGCCCGCATTGCCGAACTGGGTGGTGTGAGCGTTTCGCAGGATCGTGCCGCCGAAATTCTGACATCTCTTGGCTTTGCCATTACCGCTGGTGAGGGCGTTTTAACCGCCATTGCCCCGACCTGGCGGCCCGATGTGGTGGGTGAAGCCGACCTGGTTGAAGAAGTTTTGCGCATTGTCGGCTATGACCAGATCCCGACGGTCGAGCTGGAACGCGAAACCAGCCTGCCGGTTCCGGCCCTGAGCCCGATGCAAAAACGCGTTGGTTTGTCACGCCGGGTGCTGGCATCGCGCGGGATGTATGAAACCGTGACCTGGGCTTTTGCCGATTCGCGTCTGGCAAAGGAATTTGTCGATCTTAAAGAAGGCCTGTTTCTGGCCAATCCGATCAGTTCTGACCTGGATGTGATGCGCCCCAATGTGCTGATCAACCTGATCGCGGCAACCGGACGCAACCAGAACCGTGGTTTTTCCGATCTGGCCCTGTTTGAAGTGGGGCCGGAATTTTTCGGCGATCAGCCTGGCGATCAGCGTTTGGTGGCGGCGGGCCTGCGGGCTGGTGCCACCACAAACCGCAGCTGGACCGGGTCACGTCGCGATGTTGATGTGTTTGACGTCAAGGCCGATGCGGAAGCCCTGATTGATGCCCTGGGGGTTCCTGCAGGCAACATTCAGGTCAATGCGAACGATGCGCCGGGCTGGTATCATCCGGGGCGGTCGGCAGCGTTGCAGCTGGGCCCGAAGAATGTGCTGGGGTATTTTGGCGAATTGCATCCGCGTATTTTAAAGGCGCTTGATGTAAAGGGCCGTTTGGTGGCGTTTGAACTGTTTGTTGAAAACCTGCCCATGCCCAGGAAAAAAGGCACCAATCGCCCGCCATTGAATGCTTCGGCGTTCCAGGCGGTTGAACGCGATTTCGCCTTTTTGCTGGATGCTACAGTAAGTGCCGAACAGGTTGCCAAGGCCGCGCGCAGTGCGGATAAAAACCTGATCAGTGATGTGACGATTTTCGATCTTTATGCCGGTAAGGGCATTGAAGATGGCAAAAAGTCGCTGGCATTTTCGATCAGTTTGCAGCCGACCAAACAAACCCTGACCGATGAAGAAATTGATGCCGTTTGCAAGAAGGTGATTGCAGCTGTTGAAAAAGCAACCGGTGGCGCGTTGCGCGGCTGACAAGCCTTGTTTCGATATCGAATGAAAACGGGCTGCCATTTTGGCGGCCCGCTTTCATGTTCGACATGGCTATGAAGCGCGCCTTGGGTCGAATTTTACGTCGTTCATGGCGATGCCAAAACGGCTTAAAGCACTTTTTCTTTAATATGTGCTGCGTTTTTTCATCACCGCAAAGGTTTCTTCTTCAAGATCGGCGGCAATCAGGTCTGGCCCATTGGTGTAAATGCGCCAGGATTTTTCAAATTTTTCGCAATCAAGTGTCAGTCGGTCATCAATGCTGGTCCATTGGCAGTGGCGCGGCTGGTCCAGCCCGATCAGGTTACCCGTCGAATTGTCTTCAAGATGGATCACCAGTAATTGCTGGTCGGTGGTGACCGAATAAACGCCATATGTTTCGTTAGCAAAACGATAGCTGATTTCCGTACCATCAAGCTGGCGCCAGCCATTGGGAAGCGGGCCGTTAATGTCGCGCTGGGAAAAGGCGGTTGCCAGTTGCTGCATATGGGTGTCGGGCATGATCCGCGGGTCGCTGCTACAGGCAGAAAGTAAAACCAGCCCGGTGATGAGAGCGGGAAGAATGCCGCTTTTTTTCATTTTCTTCTCCTGTCAGCGAGACTTGAAACTGTGGTTCTTTCGCAAGGATATTGGCAAAGTGCTGATCATCATGGTTTCTTTGCCATTATCAGATGTTGGGCGATATTCCGGACGAACCAGTTAAGACTGGCATTGCCAGCTTGCACTGTTTCATGGCGTTTTTCCAAGTCATTACAACCCTTCCTCGAACCCGCGCAGGGTGAAGATAAATGTTGCCCCGGGGTCACTGATCTGACGGGTGGTATCAAGCCAGATTTCGCCGCCATGTTGTTCAACGATTTTGCGGCACAGCGATAAACCAAGGCCGGTGCCGCTGAATTCATCTTTATGCAGGCGTTGAAACAGCCGGAAAATGCGCTGGGCATGTTCGGGATGAATGCCAATGCCATTGTCATGCAGGGTAAAGCGCCAGAAATCGGGCTTTTCGGGGTCGCGAACGGCTTTGATGTTAATCAGGGGCGGCACACCGGGCCGGGCATATTTGATGGCATTGCCAACCAGGTTTTGAAACAGCCGCGACAGGGCGATACGGTCGCCATATAAATGGGGCAGGGCGGCATGGATGATGGTCGCGTGGGTCTCGGTGATGGCTGCTTTCAGGTCGGCCTGGGCCTCGTTTAAAACTTCGTTGCAATCGATACAGGTTTGGTCCCCGCTGGTGCCGGTGCGGGCATATTCCAGCAAATGGGTAATCAGCTTGTGCATCCGTTTGGCGCCATCAACGGCGTAATTGATATATTCGTCGGCATCCGGCCCCAGGGTGCCGCTATAGCGCCGTTTAAGAAGCTGGGTATAGCTGGTGACCATGCGCAGCGGTTCTTGCAGGTCGTGCGAGGCGACATAGGCAAATTCTTCGAGCTCTTCGTTACTGCGTTTTATCCGGGTCAAGGCTTCGCGCAGCTTTTCGGCATTATCAACAAATTCGGTCACATCGCGCGCACTGCCCAGCATAACACCATCAAGCGGGCCAATGCAGTGCCATGCCAGCCAGCGCAAATCGCCGTTTTTATCGGCCATGCGAAAAATCAGTTCCGCACTGGGTTTTTGTCCGCTGATACAGTCGGCAAAGGTTTTGGTTGCTTCTTTGCGCTGATCTTCGGTGAACAGGTCGAAAAACGGGGTGCCGATGGCAAAATGCACCTTGTCGCCCAGCACATCTTCCAGGGCCGCACTAAAGCCGCGTAATGTTCCTTGTAAATCGACAGCAATCGCCGGTTCGGGCGAATGTTGCAGATAGGCCTCGAACGGATTGCAAATTTCCTGGCTGTCGGTGGTTTCAAGCAGCAAGATTGTGACAAAGCTTTCTCCTTGTTCGACATGGCGGGTGGCAGTCAGGTAAAAGCGTTGGCTGTGGCTGTCATCGGTATGCAGCGACACCATGGCAGCGATTCGGTCCTGGGGCCAGCGGTCCTCGATCAGGGCACCGCGTAGCTGGGCATAGGATGCCGGACCCAGAAGTTTGACGAAATCATTTGCCGTCGCCAGTTCGGGGCGGTTCGATTGGCCCAGTATTTCCGGCCAGTTCAGCCGCAGGTTAAGGGCGGCATGGGGTTTGGCAATACGCCACCCGATCAGGGCACAGCCAACATTTGACAGGCTGTTTTCAACATCACTGAAATGTACCGTCAGGTCAGATGCGCGGATATGCTGGCGTTTAAGGCGAATCCACAGCCAAACCGACAACAACGCCATTACGGCAAGGATCATGGCAAACAGCACCGCATGCAGGGCAAGGCCGCGAAACCATTCTTGCAGCAATGCCATTTTGGGCACCATCACGACCGCCATGCGATTAAGACGCGGCATGGCATGATAGGCCAGCATGATCGATTGTTGGCCGTGTTCGCAGGTCAGGCTGCCATCAATATTGTTGCGGTTTTTAAGCAGGGTTTCGCGCAGTTCCGTTGCCAGATGCGGCGGGAAACTGCCATGCAGCACATCAAGGTTGTTATCGACAACAACCAGCGAAATATTGTCCTGTCGGGTGGGAATGGAAAGCAGGTTGCGCTTGTTGGCCTGTGCGACCGAGATACTGATGGTTGAGACCAGCCGGACAAGTTCGGACCGTCCCTGTTCCAGGGCGCTATTATAAAGGGTTTTTTGAATAATACCGAATGATAACAAAACGATAAATGTGCCGCTTAGCGAAAGCAGCAACAAACGATGACGCAATGTGCGCAAGCTGCGCTGCGACAGAGATGGTTCAATGGCGGTCAGAAACATTGTACTGGACGCATCCCTGTCGATTTCCTCTATACGGATGAAGGACAAAAGCCTAAATAAACCGGCACCAGGCGTAAAGCGAGATTGCTATGACCCGGTGGTTGCTGTTAAACGATCCGCTTGTGATCGGGAATGGTGTTTTCATCGCAGACAGCGTCTTGCCGAAAAAGGCCTGTCTGGTTGTCTGCTGTCGCAGTCGTATCTTTGGCATGCTGACGCGGCACTTTGAACAATCTCCTTTTTCGATCTGCTGACGTTTCACTGGATATATCGATAGCTGATTGCTAGAAAAGCATCCCATGACCGATCTTAAACATATACGAAATTTTTCGATTATCGCCCATATTGACCATGGCAAGTCCACACTTGCCGACCGGTTGATTCAATTGACGGGTGGTTTGACTGATCGCGAGATGAATGAACAGGTTCTCGATTCGATGGATATCGAACGCGAACGGGGCATTACCATTAAATCGCAAGCAGTACGCCTGAAATATGTCGCCAGAGACGGGGAAGAATATACCCTGAACCTGATGGACACCCCGGGCCATGTCGACTTTGCCTATGAAGTCTCGCGATCATTGGCCGCGTGCGAAGGGTCGTTGCTGGTGGTTGATGCCGCACAGGGTGTTGAAGCCCAGACGCTGGCCAACGTTTATCAGGCAATGGAAAATAACCACGAAATCATTCCCGTTCTGAACAAGGTTGACCTGCCTGCGGCAGAACCTGATCAGGTCAAGGAACAGATTGAAGAGGTTATCGGCATTGATGCGTCGGACGCCTTGATGATCTCGGCGAAAACCGGGATGGGTGTGCCCGATGTGCTTGAGGCCCTGGTGACCCGTTTGCCTGCGCCGACGGGGGATGCCGATGCGCCGCTTCAGGTGTTGCTGATCGATAGCTGGTATGACGCCTATCTGGGTGTGATGATTTTGGTTCGGGTTAAGGAAGGTACGCTTAAACGGGGCCAGAAGGTCCGGTTTATGAATGCCAAGGTAACCCATACCATCGACCGTGTCGGGGTGTTTACACCCAAGCCGCTGGCCTTGGAACAGATGGGGCCGGGCGAAGTCGGCTTTATCAATTGTGGTATGAAAACCGTTGCCGAATGCGAAGTCGGCGATACGATTACCGAGGAAAAACGCCAGTGTGCCAAGCCGCTGGCCGGTTTTAAACCGTCTATTCCGGTGGTTTTCTGCGGTATTTTCCCGGTTGATACCAGCGAATACGATTCGCTGCGCGATGCGCTGGAAAAACTGCATCTTAACGATGCGTCTTTTCAGTTCGAGCCGGAAAACTCGACCGCTTTGGGGCTTGGTTTTCGTTGTGGCTTTCTTGGATTGCTGCATCTTGAAATTATTCAGGAACGGCTGGAACGCGAATACGAGCTTGACCTGATCACGACCGCGCCGTCGGTTTCCTACAAGATCCATTTGACCAATGACGAAGAAATCATGCTGCATAATCCGGCAGATTTCCCCGAAGTCACCAAGATCAAATCGATCGAGGAGCCATGGATCAAAGCGTCGATCATGGTGCCCGATGAATATCTGGGCGGTATTTTGACCCTGTGTACCGAACGGCGTGGCGTTCAGCTTGACCTGACCTATGTCGGGAATCGGGCGATGGCGGTTTATAAATTGCCGCTTAACGAAGTGGTTTTTGATTTTTACGACCGTCTGAAATCCATTTCGCGCGGCTATGCCAGCTTTGATTATGAACTGGCCGATTACGACGAAAGCGATCTGGTGAAGGTCTCGATTCTGGTGAATGACGAACCGGTCGATGCGCTGGCATTGATGGTTCACCGTGGCCAGGCCGAAACCCGTGGCCGTGCCATTTGTGGCCGGTTAAAGGATTTGATCCCGCGCCAGATGTTCCGCGTTGCCATTCAGGCGGCCATTGGCGGCAAGGTGATTGCCCGTGAAACCGTCTCGGCGCTACGTAAGGACGTGACGGCGAAATGTTACGGCGGCGATATTTCGCGTAAACGCAAACTTCTGGAAAAACAGAAGGCCGGTAAAAAGAAAATGCGCCAGTTCGGCAAGGTCGAAATTCCACAGTCGGCCTTTATCAACGCGCTTAAAATGAGCGACGATAAATAAGCCAACAGGCAATAAAGACCAAAGGCCGCGTCCGGCGATATATCGGGCGCGGCCTTTTTTATGTTGCGTGATGCCGAGGTGGTGCGTTTAGCTGATGAGCAGCGGCACCACAACTTTTGACAGGGATGACAGGCATGGATCTGGATTTATTGGCCCGGCAGGAAAACGACCTGGTTTTTGAGGCGTTTGACGAAAACACGGCCTGGAAAGTGGGATCGGCCCTGGTGGAAGTGGCCCATGCCCGCGATGCACCGGTTGTGGTCAATATCCGCACCCCGAACCGCACTTTGTTTCACGCGGCCCTGCCCGGGGCGGTGCCCGCCAATGATGAATGGGCGCGGCGCAAAAGCAACCTTGTCTTGCGCGAACATCAATCATCGCGCCGGTTTGGCATAGTTTTGCAAAGCAAAAACAAAACCCTCGCCGATCATGGCCTTGATGTCGCCGACTATGCCGACCACGGCGGCAGCTTCCCGCTGCGCGTTAAGGGCGCGGGCGTGATAGGTGCGATTACCGTTTCCGGGCTGGCATCGGCCGAGGATCATGCCCTGATTGTCGAGGTTTTAGAAGGGTTTTTACTGTTTAAAAGTTGATTTCAACTTCTTGTTTTTTTAAGCGTGGTCCTTTAATTATTTTTTAATTTCTGTTGATTAAATTTTCGAATTTTTCAAGTGCATCCCGTGTTATTTTTTTAAGCTTATCAATGTTTATTTTTTTTTCTTTTTCGGGGTGCGTTACATCGGTGATGCTCCAGTATAATCCATCTTCAATATTTAGTTTTGGCCAATGATCTTCATTTAAGAATAGCTCATGTGTTATGTTTTTGTTTTTGCGTTCTATTTTTATTCCAGATTGAATTTTTGGAATTGATTGGACGCTCACTGCGAATGTGATTGATATGTCTTTTTCATTTTTGACATGAAATTTTTTTCTGAAATCTGAATATTCCCACAGTTGGGTTTGTTTGTAATTGCAAATTATTTCCTGATTTTCACTTAAAGTTAGCTCTGTTAGAAATCCGTCTGCGAGAATTTCTTTTATATGTGGCCTCCAAATGGTTTCCCATAAGTCGAACATGAATTCTGCGAATTCACATTGAATTTGTTGGGTGTAAAGATTTGCACGATAAAAATCTTTTAAATCTGTCCAGTCAATATTAGGCGGCACACGGGTGCTCTTCATTCCCAGGATGTGTTCTACCGCACTTTCAATTACCGAGTTGTTGAAGTAATCATATAAATTTTGTGGAATTTGAATTATGTCCATTTTTCACTTCTTGAATTAATTTTTTACACGATTCCAAAGTGTTTTTCTGAATCTGCGAAAATCATCGTCGTCATGGAAACTTGTCTTAATTTTCTCATATTCCAGTAGTAAGGAACTCCAGGATATCCATTTCCAAGAGTTGTTTTCTTTTAACTGTTCGGTAGTGGTTCGGGTTCGTGCCTCAGAAATAACATAAAAATAATAATTGTCGAATTTTTCTCTTCTTTTTTTTTGTGTTTTTTAAGTAGGATCTTAATTGATTTTTTCTTAATTCGTAATTTAATTTTGCTTCAATTGTAATTTGATTGCGCATTGCTCCGTCCTCCCATTTTATGATCAGGTCAATGCGCGTGTTGTCGTTATTTCGGAATTCTGCCTCTACACTTTGATTTTCAACTTTACTGGGTATCCCAATGGCAGAAACTAGCGTCTGTACTCTTGAACGATTTTGAGATTCATTTCCAGAGTTCAAGAAGTAAGCTAACCCTTTTGTTACTTGTGTTTCTATTAAAGATAACCATTCATAGGGGGCGAGTTTGAGGAAATGATCGGCGCGATCAATGCAGTATATTGAGCTTATCGCTCTTTTGTATTCTTCCGGGCGAGAGGGAATTTTCTGCTCTTTTACGTAGCTTTTCAAGAAAACTCGCAGGTCTTTGTTTAAAAGGCCGCTAACCCGGTAAACTGGGGCAGAGCTGAAGGTGACATTTGTTTTTACCGCTAAATATTTATAGTCAACTTTAAGCATTTGCCATGTCTCTAAAGTTAATTCATTCGTTCGGAACGCCAGTGGTTGTTGAATATTCGAAATGAAATTCTTTATCCGGGAACAGATAGCTGCGCGCGCTGTGAATGGCGCTTGCCCCTTCGGCGAAACCCGACAGGATCAGTTTGAGTTTGTGGTCATAATTGGCAATATCGCCAATGGCGTAAATACCCGGAACGGAGGTTTCCATGGTTGCCTGTTTGACACCAATATGGTTGCGCTCCAGATTCAGGCCCCAGTCTGCAATCGGCCCCAGTTCCATCGCCAGGCCAAAGAATGGCAGCAAATGATCGGCTTTAAGGTCAAGCTCTTCACCCTTCAGTGTTGCCACCGTTACATGGCTAAGTTTGCCGGTCGTTGTGTCGCCTTTAAGGCCCTTTAGCTGATAGGGGATGACCATTTCAATTTTGCCCGCGTCGGCAAGGGCAGTGAGCTTGGCGCTGCTATCTGGCGCGGCGCGAAATTTGGGGCGGCGATGCACGACATAAACCTTGTTTGCGATGTCATGCAGCGAAAGCGCCCAATCAACCGCCGAATCGCCACCACCGGCGATGACCACGTTTTTACCGGCAAAATCGGCCCGGCGTTTAACGTAATACTGAACCCCGCCAGACCCTTCAAAATCGTCCAGCCCGTCCATCGGCGGCTTGTTGGGGCCAAAGGCGCCGCAACCTGCGGCAATGACCACGGCACCGGCATCAATCACGGTGCCAACCGAGGTTTCGAGCGTAAAGCGGCCATCATCGCGTTTTTCAAGTTTGGTAACCTGTTGGCCCAAATGGTAGGTCGGCTCGAACGGGGCGGCTTGCTTGGCAAGCTGGTCAATCAGGTCCTGCCCGGTGATTTGCGGATGGGCCGGGATATCGAAAATCGGTTTTTCCGGGTAAAGGGCGCTGCACTGCCCGCCGACCATGTCGAGCGCATCGATGACATGGGTTTTCAGCCCCAGCATCCCGGCTTCAAATACGGCAAAAAGCCCGACCGGGCCTGCGCCAATGATGGCAATATCCGTGCTGTGCGACGCTTCCGACATCTTGATTCCATTCCAAAAAACAAAGGGCGTAAACCGGGTGTAAACCTGTCTGGGCGAAATAGCATTTTGTCCCCGCTATCGCAACGTTATCCGCCTTTATCGGCCTTGGGCCGTATTGCGTTGACGGGGTTTTAACCGGCCAAGGTTACAATAAAACGGCTGTCAAAAGCATTGCGAAATCGGCCTTTCTGCCCGTAAAACAGGGAAAAGACCGACAAATTTTGTCACATCACTGTGAGAACGGGCACTGGCACCAATGGAAAAAATCGTCGATATCAAAAATCAGGCCGGGACCGAAAAGCTGGCCGCCCGCCTTGCCGCCATTGCGCAGGCCGGTGATGTGATCTTGATGCACGGCACCCTTGGCATGGGCAAAAGTGCCTTTTGCCGTGCCTATATTCGCGCCCTGGCTGATAACCCGAACGAAGAAGTGCCCAGTCCGACCTTTACCCTGGTGCAGGTCTATGAGCTGGAACCCTTGCCGGTATGGCATTTTGATTTGTACCGTTTGTCCGACCCAGAAGAAGTGCATGAACTTGACATCGAAGATGCCTTTAACGAGGCCGTCAGCCTGATTGAATGGCCCGACCGGCTGGAATATCTGACACCGGAAAACCGATTGGATATTTATATCGAACCCGGATCGATCCCGGATGCCCGCCAGATTAAGCTGGTGGCGCACGGCGATGACTGGCAAAAACGGTTAAGCCAGATGCCCGGAAACGCATTATGAACCCATTTGCAAACGAGCCGCGCGGACACCTTATCGAGGGGTTTTTGCGCCAGCATGGCTGGAAGGATGCCGTGCGTGAGAAACTGGTCGATGATGCATCGGCCCGCCAATATTGGCGATTAAGCCGGGGTTATGACACCGCGTTGCTGATGGATTTTGCCCCCGATGCCGTGTCGATTGACCCGCATGGTCTTAGCGATACGTCAGAACGCCCCGCCTCGATTGTGCCGGTTCTTAAGACGACTGCGTTGTTTTCGGGGTTGGGGTGGCGGGTGCCGGGTATTTTTGCCAGTGATACGCAGCAGGGTTTGGCGATTATCGAGGATTTTGGCGATCTGACCTTTACCAAGGCCCTGAAAATGGGCGAAATTGCCCCTGCCAGTTTGTATATCCGGGCAACCGATGC
This sequence comes from uncultured Thalassospira sp., assembly GCF_963976115.1. Classification (GTDB taxonomy): domain Bacteria; phylum Pseudomonadota; class Alphaproteobacteria; order Rhodospirillales; family Thalassospiraceae; genus Thalassospira. The sequence goes on along the minus strand of NZ_CAXBJJ010000005.1, from coordinate 200,729 downwards.
CCTGGTGGATTTGCATCGCCATGTGGATCGTGCCGTTTTGGATGATAGCCCAGCGAACCGCAACCTGGCCGAACTGGTGCATTATCAGCCCGAAAATTTGCGCCGCCAGCTTGCCAGTTTTTGTCGCGATTATTTGCCACTGGTTTTGGCCGACGTCCCGGCGCGCCAAAAAGCGACACAGGATTTTAATCGCCTTTTAGACGATATTTTACCCCAGTGCTGGCAGGCGGGCGAAACCGTTATTCACCGCGATTATCATGTTGATAACTTGATGCTGGTTGATACCGATGATGGCGGGGTTGATTGCGGAATTATCGATTTTCAGGATGCGGCCATTGCCCCGCGCCCCTATGACCTGGTGTCATTGTTGCGCGATGTGCGCCATGATGTCGGGGCGGGGTTGGAACGTGCGATGCTGGACCGCTATCTGGCGGCGTTTCCGGCGATGGATGAGGCGGCATTTTACCGCGCCTATATTGCCACGGGCATGGTGCGCAATTTTCGCATTTTAGGCCGGTTTGGCTGGCTGGCCCGCGAAAGTGCCAAAACCCGGTATCTGGAATTTATTCCAAGGTGCTGGGAGTTGATCCTGCGCGGGGCAGATGAAAATTTGCCGCAACTCGCTAGCTGGGTTGAAAGGCATATTCCCGCCAGGGCCCGGTTCGAACCCGCTTTTAATCCGATTGTTGACCCGGCCATTCCCCGTGCCATTCCCCCGGCCACACCAGAACATGGACCCGATGATGAGCAATAATGTGCATCCCGTTTTAAAACCGGCACAGGCAATGGTGCTGGCCGCAGGATTGGGCAAACGTATGCGCCCGATCACCGACCATATTCCCAAACCCCTGATCACGGTGGCGGGCAAGCCAATGTTGGACCATGTTTTGGACCGGTTGGGCGATGCCGGGTTTGACCGGGTGGTGGTTAATTATCATTACCTTGGCGAAATGATAGCGAAACATGTGGCACAGCGCGATTTTCCGTCGGTTGTTTGTTCGCCAGAGGCCGATTTGCTGGAAACCGGCGGCGGGGTGCAAAATGCGCTGCCGATGCTCGATGAAAATGCGGTTTTGGTCGCCAATGCCGATATGTTCTGGACCGAAGGCAAAGACCCGCTTTTTACCCGCATGATCGAGGCATTTGATGCCGACCATATGGATTGCCTGATGGCGATAGCCCCGGTGCAGGGGGCGTTTGGCTATGACGGGGCAGGCGACTTTTTTTGGCAGGTCGATGGGCGGTTAAAGCGCCGGGGCGATGCGGCCAGTGCACCATATTTTTTCACCGGGGTGCAAATTTTAACCCCCCGACTGTTTGAGGACATTTTGCCGGGCAATTTTTCGCTTAATATTATTTACGACCGGGCCTTGGCAAAGGGGCGCTGTTACGGGCTGGTGCATGATGGCGGCTGGTTTCACATTGGCACACCCGAAGCCCTGCGCGACGCCGAGGATGCGATTGCCGCGTCGTAAAACAGTGTAATTGCGGTGCTTAACTGGCCCAGTGCTGCGCGCCAGGTTTTTGTTGTGTGTCCGCAGCGTATAAAACGATGATTGGCAGGGTGCCATCCCGGTTATATTCGCGCTACTCTGCATGATCGGTATCATCGTTATTTCTACATAAATACGGACCATCGGATTTTCCCCGTCGGACGTGTTTTTTTCAGACAGGGACAATAATGACGGATAATCTGTTTTACATCCCGCCGGGTGCCCCATTTGCCGATATGCTGGCACAGCAATTATTGCGCGAAACGGTGGATCAGCGCGTGATTTTGTCCGATACGTTGCTTTTGGTGCCCAATCGCCGGTCTTGCAAGGTGATGCGCGATGCCTTTTTGCGCCAGACGCAGGGCAAGGTCACGCTGCTTCCCACCATTCGTCCGTTAGGCGAGGCCGATGAAGACGAACTGGCAATGTTTGGCCGCGCCGATCAGGATGTGGTGCTTGATTTACCGCCTGCCATTCCGGATTTGCAACGAAAATTGCTGCTGACCCGGTTGATCATGTCGCGCGCCGATTACAAAGGTGAAAAACCAACGGCCGACCAGGCGGCACGGCTGGCAGGGGAACTGGCCCGCTTTTTAGACCAGGTGCAAACCGAAAATTGCAAATTTGATGACCTTGAAGGTTTGGTGCCGACCGAATTTGCCCAACACTGGCAATTAACGCTGGAATTTTTGCAAATCCTGACCACATTTTGGCCCAATATTTTGGCCGACCAAGGGGTGAGCGACCGTGCCGCCCGGCGCAACGCCATGATCGCGGCCCAAATTGAGCTATGGGCCGTTAATCCGCCCGACTATCCGGTGATTGTGGCCGGGTCCACGGCCCCGTTCCCCGCATTGCGCACGTTGGTTGGCGCGGTTTTAAACCTGCCACAAGGGCGGGTGGTGTTGCCGGGGTTAATGAGTGGCCTGTCGGCAGGCGATTGGCTGGCGATTAACGGGGATGCCGCCCATCCACAACATTTGCTTGCCCGGTTGTTAAACCAGATTGAGCGTACGGCGGATGATGTTTTGCCTTGGGGGGGAGAAGATGGGGGCAACGATGGCAGCAATGCTGGCGTGCCGTTGGAAGGTGCCGCCTTTCAAAAATCGGCAATTGCGCCTGCGATGCGTGATTTGTTTGAGGATGGCAATGAAGATGCCAGCGTTTCTGTGCCGCCCGTCGCATCCCCCCTGCATACCGCTGTAACGTCGGGCAATGCACGCTATGAACGGCGGCGACTGGCACGCGAAGCATTGCGCCCGGCCCAAACCACCGATCAATGGCGCTATATTGATGATTTTGCGCCCGATGTTCTCGATGGCGTGTTGCGGGTGGATTGTTCCGGTGCGCGCGAAGAGGCGGCAACCATTGCCCTGATGATGCGCGACGCGCTGGAGGACCCGGGCAAGACCTGTGCGCTGGTCACGCCCGATCGCGGGTTGGCCCGCCGGGTGGCAACCGAATTGCGGCGCTGGGAAATTGATGTTGATGATTCCGCCGGGGTACCCTTGCATGATACGGCCCCGGCCATTTTCATGCGGCTGGTGGTACGCACAGTGCAGGAACAATTTGCCCCGGTGCCGTTGCTGGAACTGTTAAAACACCCGTTATGTGCGGCTGGTTTACCCCCCGAAACGTTTCGCACCCAAACCCGCCTGCTGGAATTGAAAATTTTGCGCGGCCCACGCCCGGGGCCGGGATTGGCCGGTTTGGTCGATGCAATTGATGGCTGGCGTGATGAAACGATTCACCGCATCACCAGCGCCGATGCGGTGAATGCAGCCCCGCGGATCGAACGTATTCGCGATGATCATCAACGTTTGCATCACCTGGTCGAAGCCCTTGCGGCGGCTTTGTCGCCGTTGCTTGATTTGATGGCAGATAAAACCGTGCTGCCGGTCGAGGCGCTGCGCACCCATGTGCGGTGTTGCGAAACATTGGCGGCCAGCGACCAGCAAAGCGGACCGGATCGTTTGTGGCGCGGCGATGCGGGCGAGGCCCTGGCCGATTTTGTCTATGAATTGTTGCAGGCCTTGCCGGGCTTTGATGCCCTGCAAGGCGCACGTTATGGCGCGTTTTTAGATGCCTTGATGGCCGAACGGGCGGTGCGCCCAAGGTTTGGTAAACATCCGCGTTTGTTTATTTGGGGCACGGTCGAAGCCCAGATGCAGCAGGCCGATTTAACCATATTGGGCGGGTTAAACGAAGGCGTCTGGCCGCCCGATGCCGGATCGGACCCGTGGATGAGCCGCCCGATGCGCGCTAAATTTGGCCTGCCCGCCCCCGAACATCGCATTGGCCAGTCCGCCCACGATTTTCAGCAATTGTTTTGCGCGCCAAAAGTGGTGATGACCCGCGCCTTGCGCGTGGGCGGCACGCCAACCGTGCCGTCGCGGTGGTTGTTACGGATTGAAAACCTTCTGCGCAAGTCTGGCGTGGCGATGGAAAAGGCAGATGCCACACAGTGGCGCCGCCTCGCCGATCAACTGGATGAACCCACGGCAGAAATGCGCGTGCGTGTGGGTCGCCCGGCACCGACCCCGCCGGTCGCGGCCCGGCCCAACCGCCTGTCGGTCACGCAAATTGAAACATGGATGCGTGACCCTTATGCGATTTATGCCCGCCATATTTTAAAATTGCAAAGTCTGGACGATATCGACCTGGACCCCGGTGCGGCCGATTATGGCAATTACATTCACGAGGCGCTGGACCGGTTTATCAGCCAGTATCATGACTATTTACCCGCCGATTCTGAAGCCCGGCTGATGGCGATTGGCGAAGAGGTTTTTGCCCCGCTAAAAGCCCGTCCCGGGTTATGGGCGTTCTGGTGGCCCCGGTTTGGGCGCATTGCCAAATGGTTTGTGCAAACCGAAGCCGGGCGGCGCGATTATTTGCGTGCATCCTATACCGAACGCAGCGGCAGCCTTGTTTTAGGATCGGGGTTCGAGGTTTACGCCCGTGCCGACCGGGTGGATGTGCTGCGCGATGGCGGCATTGCGATTATTGATTATAAAACCGGTGTGCCACCCAGCGCAAAGGACGTGATTAACGGGTTTGCCCCGCAATTGCCGCTGGAAGGGGCGATTGCAGAGCAGGGCGGCTTTAATGACGTGGATAAAGGTCCGCCCGCATCCTATGCGTTTTGGAAGCTATCTGGCGGGGACCCGGCAGGGGAAATTCGCGAAATTGATACCGCACGGATGAAAACCACGCCGCATGATCTTGCGCGCGATGCGGTTGCCGGGGTGGCCGCCCTTGCCACGGCCTTTGCCGACCCGCAAACCCCGTATTTAAGCGTGCCCCACCCCGATAACGCTCCGAAATATTCCGACTATGTGCATTTGTCGCGGGCGCGCGAATGGATGGGCAGCGAAGAAACGGGTGATGGGGAACCTGCCTTGGCAGCCATCACCGCCGGAGACGAGAAATGAGCAATTCTGTTGAGGATGCCAGAATGCATGTTGCGGATAATCGCCCGCCTGTGCCGTTAACCGGGCGGGATGGCGGCGGGGATGACCCCAATGTGTTGCAGCGTATGGCATCGGACCCGATGGCATCGGTGTGGGTGTCGGCATCGGCCGGGGCGGGTAAAACCAAGGTGCTGTCGGACCGGGTCTTGCGCCAGATGTTATCGGGCACCGAACCGCACCGCATATTGTGCCTGACCTTTACCAAGGCCGCCGCCGCCGAAATGGCCAACCGGGTGAATGAACGGCTGGGCCGCTGGGCAACGATGGATGATGCCGATTTACAGCGCGATCTGGCCGAACTGGCCGGGACGGCACCGGGTGCGGATGAAACGCGCCGCGCGCGCCGTTTGTTTGCCAGTGTGCTTGACGCGCCAGGCGGGATGAAAATTCAAACCATTCATGCCTTTTGCCAATCCTTGTTGCGCCGGTTTCCGTTGGAAGCCGGGCTGGCCCCGCATTTTGAAATTATGGATGACCGTACCGCAGCCGAAACGATGGCCGATACGCAGGAAGAAGTGCTGGCCTATGCACGTAGCGGACAGGACCCGATCCTGACCGATGCGCTTTCGGTGGTGACAGGGCAGGTTCGCGAAGGGGCCTTTGGCGATGTGATGCGCGATCTGGCCCGTGAACGGGGCCGGTTAAAACGGATGCTGGATTTTCATCATGGCCGTGATCGCATGTGTGATGCGGTTTATAAATCGTTGGGCGTGGCACCGGGGCAAACGGCCGATATGATGTTGCGGGCCGCCCTGTCCGACGGGGCGTTTGATCGCGACGGGTTGATGATGGCGCTGGCCGCCCTGGAGGCCGGGACAAAAACCGATAAGGACCGCGTGCCCGCCCTGGCGCAGTTTTTGGAAAAAACCGATATTGATGCCCGTATCGCGGTTTTTAGCGATTATCGCAGTGTGTTTTTTACCGTCTCCACCGGCGCGCCGCGCGCAAAGCTGATTACCAAAAAAGCGGGCGAAAATCACCCCGCCGGGGCCGATGCGCTGGAACAGGAATGTGCGCGGCTGGTGGAACTTGAGAAAAACCGCAAGGCAGCGATGCTGGCGGAATCGACAACCGCCCTGATTTGCATGGGCGAAGCCATGCTGGCGCGCTATGCCCGCAAAAAGGCGCTCCATGCGTGGCTGGATTATGACGACCTGATTTTAAACAGCGTGCGCCTTTTGGAACAACAGGCCGGTATGGCCGGATGGGTGTTGTTTAAACTCGACGAAGGGCTGGAACATATCCTGATTGACGAAGCCCAGGATACCAACCCGGACCAATGGAAGGTTGTGCAAATTCTGGCCGAAGAATTTTTCAACGATGCCAGCCAGCACGAAGATAAACCCCGCACCATCTTTGCCGTTGGGGATGCGAAACAATCGATTTACAGTTTTCAGCGTGCCGATCCGGAAAAGTTCGCCGAAATGCGTCGCCATTTTGCCCGGCGTGCCGCCGAGATTGAAGCCGAATGGCGCGAAGTGCCGATGAACATATCGTTTCGCTCGACCGATGCGGTTTTGGGCGTGGTGGACAAGGTGTTTGCCGGGCCAATTGCCCGCCAGGGTGTGGGCGATGAAGGCCGCGATGTTGCCCACCAGGCTTTTCGTCAGGGCCATGCCGGGCGCATCGAATTATGGCCACCGGTGGCCCCGCTGGCGCGTGAAGAGCAAGAACCCTGGACCCCGCCGACTAAAATTGTGCGCCTTGATGACCCGGAAATAAGGCTGGCGCGCGTCATTGCCGGGCATATTCGCCATGCAATCGATAGAGGTGAAGTTTTGCCGTCGCGCGGGCGACCGGTGCGGGCTGGTGATTTTATGATTTTGGTGCGCCGTCGCACCGCCTTTGTCGACGAGGTGGTCAAGGCGCTTAAGGAACGCAACGTGCCGGTGGCCGGTGTGGACCGCATGGAAATTACCGAACAGCTGGCCGTGATGGACCTGATCGCCTTTGGCCGGTTTTTGCTGATGACCGATGATGATTTGAATTTGGCAACCTTGCTGAAAAGCCCGATCATTGGTTTTAGCGAAGATCAGTTGTTTCATTTGGCCCATAACCGCAAGCGGACATTGTGGCATGCGCTGCGCGAACGGGCCGGGGATGACCCGGTATTTGCGCGGGCCTATGGCTTTTTGGCGCGTTGGCTGGGCAGGGTGGATTATGAACGCCCGTTTGAGCTGTATGGCGAATTGCTGGGCGGGCGCGGCGAGGGGGCACGCGGGGTGCGCGCCCGCCTTGTGGGCCGGTTGGGCATTGAAGCCAATGACCCGATAGACGAATTTTTGAACCTGGCGATGAATTACGAGACCGAACATGCCCCGACTCTGCAAGGATTTTTGCACTGGTTGATGGCAGGGGATGCCGAGATTAAACGTGACCTTGAACAAAGTGGTCGCGATGAAGTGCGGATCATGACGGTGCATGGGGCCAAGGGCCTTCAGGCCCCGATTGTGTTTTTGCCCGATACCCTGCAGGTGCCAACCCAGGCCCCGAATCTGTTTTGGCAGGATAAAGACCAGTTGATGTTCTGGTTGCCCCGTGTGGCGCTCGAAAATGACCGGGTAAAGCTGTTGCGTGATGACATCGCCTTGAAACGCGATCAGGAATATAACCGGCTTTTATATGTCGCCCTGACCCGGGCCGAAGACCGGCTTTATATTTGTGGCTGGCAGGGGCAGAAAACCCCGCCCGAACATTGCTGGTATAATTTGTGTGAAGCGGCGCTGCGCGAACTTGCATCGCCCGATGACATGGATTTTGGCACGCTTTCGCCGTCTGGCTGGCAGGGAAAGGGCTTTGTTTGGGAAACGAAACAGGTTGTGGAACCCAAGCTGGACAAGGGTGTTTCCGGGATGGCCGCTGATGGGGCGGATGCTCTAAAAGATGATGGGGGTATGCGAAAACTGATCCGGGCGGTGGCCCCCGAAGAGGTGTTTCCGCCGCGCCCCCTGGCACCTAGTCGCCCGCTGGAAGATGAACCATCGGTGCAATCGCCCTTGGGCGGGGATCAGGGGCAAAGTTTCAAACGCGGGATTTTGATCCATAAATTGTTGGAACTGCTGCCCGACCTGTCACGTGATCGCCGGTTTGATGCCGCTGAACGGTTTTTAGGCCAGCCGGTCCATGGGTTGGAGCCCGACCAGCAGTTTGAAATTGCCAATGAAACACTGGCGATTTTTGATAACCCCGATTTTGCGCCGATATTTGGCCCCGCATCGCGCGCCGAGGTACCCCTTGTGGGCATTGTTGGTGGCGATGTGGTTTCCGCCCAGATCGACCGGTTGGTGATTACACGTGATGAGGTCATGATTGTTGATTATAAAACCAACCGTCCGCCCCCGCGTGACGTTGCCCAAACACCCATGACATACCGGCGGCAAATGGCAATTTATCGCGATGCATTGACCCAGATGTATCCCGATAAAACCATTCGCTGTCATATTCTATGGACCAACGGCCCATGGATGGTAGAACTGCCCGAAAGTTTGATGCGACTGTAACGCGCTTGACCTTTGGGCTTTGCCTGCCTACCTTTGCTTCCATAAGCGGATCGAGGTTGCCCGCTTGGGTGTTTGACCTCGTAACAACTAGGATCTGACAGAATGACAACGATTAAAGTATCCGATACGTCATTTGACTCTGACGTTATTGGCGCAGACGCGCCGGTTCTGGTCGATTTCTGGGCGGAATGGTGCGGTCCCTGCAAACAGATTGCGCCGTATCTTGATGAAATCGCTGGCGAACTTGGCACGAAACTGACCATTGCCAAGGTCAATATCGACGAAAACCCGAATACGCCAGCCAAATACGGCGTTCGCGGTATTCCGACCTTGATGATTTTCAAGGGCGGCGAAGTGTCTGCGATCAAGGTTGGCGCCATGCCGAAAAGCGCGCTGGTTGACTGGATCAACCAGTCGATTTAAGTGGCGTGACGGGACTTATATTGAAAAAGGCGGAGCCATGTGGCCCGCCTTTTCTTTTGGGTCTGATAGCAGGAGATCAAGACGTGACTGAAATAATGAAACTGACATCGGCGATAGACGGATTTGACTTTGATGCGTGGCATGGGGTGCCGACCGGCCTGCGCAAAGGCGGGTTGGTGCTGATACAGGAAATTTTCGGCCTGGATCGTTACATCATCGAAGATGCGCAACGCTGGGTCACCGAAGGCTATGAAGTGATTGTGCCATCGATGTTTGATCGCCAGGAACGTGGCTTTGTGGCCGATCATGATGCCAGCGGTTTTGAAACCGGCCTGAAATATGCCGGTGATAACGGTATTGAAAACCCGGTATCCGATGTGCAGGCCTGTGTGGATGCCCTGAAACAAAACGGACCGGTCTTTTTGATCGGCTATTGTTATGGCGGGACCGTTGCGTGGCGCGCCGCATCGCAAATTGGCGATCTGTCTGCTGTTGTCAGCTATTATGGGGGCGGCGTCGCCGCGATTGCCGATCTGGCGTTAAAATGTCCGGTTATGTGCAATTTTGGCCGCAAGGACGCCCATATCCCGGCTGACGAAGTGTCGGCCACGATCAAAAAAGCGCATCCCGAAGTGCCGGTCTATATTTATGAAAATTCCGGCCATGGCTTTAACAATGATGGCCGACCGGATTCGGACGTGGCAGATGCCAAACTGGCCCGTGCCCGTGCCGCTGCGTTATTTGACGCCTGCGGTGCTGTTATTATCTGATTTTTGCCGTGCTTTAAAATGACAACGGGCAGGCTGATGATTTCAGCCTGCCCGTTGTCATTTGGTGTCGAATTGGTGTGTCTTACGGTTTATGCCGCGCGAATATCACGCAGGAAGTCGTGAATTTGCGACAGCAATGCGTGGGATTTGTCGCTAAGGTCGCGGGCGGTATGCAAAACTTCGCTAGATGCGTTGCGTTCATCTTCGGCAGAGGCGCGCAGCCCGTCAACATTTCGCGAAACTTCCTTGGTGCCGGTGGCTGCTTCGGCAACATTGCGGGCAATTTCGCCGGTGGCAGCGTCCTGTTCGGCCACGGCAGCCGCAATGCCTGCGGCAACTTCGTTAAGTTCCTTCATGCGGGTTGCCAGATGCTGAATCGCGCCAAGGGCGTTTTGCGTTGACCCCTGAATATCGCCAATCTGCCCGGCAATTTCTTCGGTCGCCCGGGTGGTTTGATTGGCGAGGTTTTTAACCTCGGCGGCCACCACAGCAAAACCTTTACCGGCATCGCCGGCACGGGCGGCTTCGATGGTGGCGTTAAGGGCCAGAAGGTTGGTCTGCTCGGCAATCGAGCGGATCAGCTCAACCACTTCGCCGATTTTGTCAGATGCGGTGCCAAGGGCGCTAAACAGGCCGCTGGCTTCGTCGGCTTCGTCGGAACCAGCCTGGGCAATTTGCGAACTGCGGCTGACCTGCAAGGTGATTTCGTCAATTGCGGCGGCCAGCTGTTCGGCGGCAGAGGCCACGGTATCAACATTGTTGGCAGCCTGTTCGGTGGCGGCGGCAACGGCGGTGGCCTGTTCGGTGGTATGCGAGGACTGGGTGCTCATATCTCCAGCGGTGCTACGCAACTGGGTTACGGCTGCATTCACCACGGTCAGGTTGCCTTCAACTTCGTTCTCAAAACTGTGGATCAGGTTTTCGATCCGGTCGGCACGGTCGATATGTTCTTGTTGTACCCGGGCCTGTTCGGCCTGAAGGCGGTCGGTTTCCTTGCGGTTTTCGCGGAATACGATAAAGGCGCGTGACAGGCTGCCAATTTCATCTTCGCGATCGGCGTGGTGAATTTCGGCATCTGTTTTGCCCGCTACCAGGGCGGTCAGCGCATCGGTGATTTCACCCAGCGGCTTGGTGATCGACCGGCCGATCGACAGCCCGATCACACCCAGGATGATCAGCAAAATGGTGGCAAAAGTGAGATCGGCAGTGGCGCGTTGCCAGAAAATGGTATCGACATCATCAATATAAATGCCGGTTGTTAAAACCCAGCCCCAAGGGGCAAATTTGCGGGCATAGGACAGTTTCGGCGCGGTGCCGCTATTGTCGGGTTTTGCCCAGACATAATCAACAAAGCCGCCATCGCTGGTTTTTGCTGCGGTGATCAGATGGCTCAGGACGGCGGTGCCGTTGACATCTTTTATTTGCGCGGCACTTTTGCCAATCAGCGATTGTGTCACCGGATGCATGATAATGGTGCCTTTGGCATCGAGCACAAAAACATAATTGTCGCCGTCATAGCGCAGCTTTGAAACTGTTTCGAGGGCCTGCTTTTGGGCATCCTGTTCGCTGATATCACCGGCTTTTGCCATGTCAGCCAAACGGGCAATACTGGATTCGGCCATATCAACGATCTGGCGGATATTATCCTTGCGGTCGTCAATCAGGGTCGTACGCAGGGTAAACAGATCGAAAATTGTTGGAATACACAGTGCAATGGCAACAAGCACCATTAACAGGCGGAGTTTTGCAGCAATTGAGAAATTGGAAAGTGTCATGTTTGAAAACCTGAATGCTTGACGTTTTATCTCACCGGAAACGGATTAATGCCTACGGCTGTGAAAAGCTAAAACAACCGCTATTCACCCTATAGTGGCAAGTATATACAGCCATTCTTAAGAGCAGGAATTGATCTGATACCAAGTGACGGCGATAGAACTTACAATTTTTGGCCGCAGTGAAGGGGTTGATCGCATTCTTTTACATAAGAAAAACTTCATATTACTGTCGATTATTGGCTTCGGTTAACTTTTATACTAATTCAAAAATCAAATATTTTCTTCGATTTTAACCTTGAGGTTGTTTTTTTGTTGGTCCTGGCTTGTTTTGTCGGCGGTACCTCGTGATATTGACGGGGATATCTTGTTAAGTGACGTTTGACGCGGGAAATTTTGGGCGATAAACGTCAGAGACGTGGCGAGTCGTATTCTTGCAACCACGCAGAAAGACAAAAAAGGCAGGGAAACCCTCCCTGCCTTTGGTTCGAATGACGTGTTAATACCTGGTTCGCTCGTTGTCAGGCGTTGCGAATATCTGTCAGGAAACCCTGGAACTGCTTCATCAGGGAACGGGATTTTTGATCCAGTCCCTGTGCCGATTTCAAAACGTCGTTTGAGGCGACGCGCTCGCTTTCGGCAGACTGACGCAGCCCTGCCACATTGGCTGAAACTTCCTTGGTGCCTTGGGCGGCTTCGCCCACATTGCGGGCGATTTCGCCGGTTGCGGCATCCTGTTCGGAAACCGCCGCGGCAATACCGGCGGCAACTTCGTTTAGTTCATTCATCCGCCGGGACAAATGGGTGATTGCGCCCAGCGCATTTTGGGTGGACCCCTGAATATCGCTGATTTGCACGGCAATATCCTGGGTGGCGCGGGTCGTTTGATTGGCCAGGTTCTTAACCTCGGCGGCAACCACAGCAAAGCCTTTGCCCGCTTCGCCTGCACGTGCGGCTTCAATGGTGGCGTTCAGGGCCAAAAGGTTGGTTTGTTCAGCAATAGATTGAATAAGCTGAACAACTTCACCGATTTTTTCCGATGCGTTGCCAAGGGCCGCAAAAATGGTGGTGGCGTCTTGTGCTTCTTGCGATCCGGTTCGGGCAATATCAGAACTGCGATTAACCTGCTGGGTGATTTCATCAATCGAGGCCGCAAGCTGTTCGGCGGCGGCGGCGACAGTATCGACATTGCGGGCCGCCTGATCGGTGGCGGCGGCAACGGCGGTGGCCTGATCGGTGGTGTGCGATGACTGGCGGGTCATTTCACCGGCTGTACCATGCAACATGCGCACCGCATCATTAACCCCCTCCAGATTATGGGTAACGTCGCCTTCAAACTGGACAATCAGTTGTTCAACCCGTTTGGCCCGTTCGATGCGTATGTGTTGTTCGCGGTCATGTTCGGCACGCTCGGCTTCATTGCGCTTTCGGTTTGACCGGAAGACTTCAAGGGATCGTGCCAGGTCACCAATTTCGTCGCGGCGGTCTTCGGCGTCGGGAATATCAACTTCGACATTGTTATCCCCCTTTGCAAGGCTATTGATTGCCCCTGTGATGCGGATCAGCGGGGTGGCCGTGGAACGCGTGATTGCGGCACCAATCAATCCGACAATGGCAATAATGATTGCGGCAACGACAATATCGCTGATCGCACGCTGCCAGAAGGTGTCGTCAATGTCATCGGTGTAGGTCCCCGCACCAAGAACCCAGCCCCAGGGTTTGTACATGGTGCCATATGATATTTTTTGTGCAGATGATTTCTGGCCGGGTTTGGGCCAGACATAGGCAAGATACCCGCCGTTGGTTGCGGTGGTGATTTTGGCCAGATCGGCAAAAATCTTTACGCCGTTGGCATCGGTAATGTTTGCGCCATCCTGGCCGTTCAGCGCCGGTTTGATCGGGTGCATGAGGATTTTGGCTGTGCGATCGAGAACAAATATATAGTTATTGTCATCAAACCGCATGTTTTGGATCGCGGCCAGCGCCTGTTTCCGGGCATCTTCCACGCTCAGAGTGCCGTCTTGTGCCAGTTTGCCAAAATGACTGACGGTGGATTTTGTCAATTCAACAACGTTCTTTATACTTTGCTTGCGTTCGTCAACCAGACTTCCGCGCAGAGTGAAAAGATCGTAAGCCGTCAGGGACAGCAATGCAATCGCGACGACCCCCAATAAAAGTCGCAATTTTACCGATATTGTACAGTCGGATAGGTTTATCATCTATGACCCCAAGAGTTATTGTTGTTGCAGCATACTGTACAGTGGAAATAATATGACCGTTTTTTGTCATTCACTTTTAAGTTGATGCCTTGTTATTGACGTGCTTAACGGTTGTTATTTTTCTGTATTATTTTTTCTTTCCAGCGTTTTAGATTCATCTTTTAAGAGAAGCATGAATTATTGTAGTGGTCAGCAAATAACAATGACCCGCAACAAAAAAATCACGTAACGCGTTGTTTTGCTAACCTTGGATTGGGGTTTTTATCTGTGAAAAAAAACCTTTGATGGTGATATTTTAGTGTTTTTGAATATTTGAAGATGTTTTATTTTACTGGAAGTTGCATTTTGGTGTTGTCTGGATGTTAAACGTTACCTTCAGGGGAGCGCGCAAAGTTGCTGTGCGGGATATGGGATTAAATCTGGCGGGAGCGTCGACAGAATTGGGGCAGATATGAATCTTAAGGCGCTGCGGCTGTTTCGACTGACGGTTTTACACGGCACCCTTTCAGGCGCGGCACTGGCGGCAAATTTAAGCCAGTCTGCTGCCAGCCGGATGCTGGCCGGGCTGGAAAGTGAATTGAAGCTGCCCCTGTTTGAACGCACCAACCAGCGGCTGGTCTTAACCCGTGAAGGGGAGCGTTTTTTCCACGAGGCCGAACATATTCTGAACGGGGTCGAGGAAATTCCGGCGATTGCGCGCGAAATTCGCGAAAAGGCGGTTGATACCCTGCGCATTATTACCGTTGGCCCGATCGGGGCATCCTTGCTACCGCCCGTGATCGATTTGCTAAATGCCGAACATGCCAATTTGAAATGCAAAATTGATATCGGCACGCGTTCTGATGTCGAAAATCAGGTCGGGTCGCGGCGTTATAATCTGGGCCTGCTGTCGTTGCCCATTAAAACATCGGTGGTCGAACTGGCGATTGAACCGGTGCTTGAAGCGCGAACACAGGTGTTGCTGCCCGTTGATCATCCATTGGCCGCCCTTGCGTGTGTGCCGGTCGAGGCCCTGGTGGATGAGCCTTTTGTTTCGTTGCGATCCAACCAGATCTGGCGGCAAAGGCTGGATCATCTGTTTGATGCGATCGGCAAGGTGCCGCGCATCAGCCTTGAAATCGGGTCCAGTTTGCTGGTGCCCAAATTTGTTGAAAGCGGTTATGGCCTGGGTTTGATGGACGGCATCAGCAGTGTTTTTATTGATCCATCCAAAACCACCTTGCGCCCGGTCGGGCCTGAATTTTGGCTGCCTTATGCCTGCGTTTTCCCGCCTGCCGGGCAAAACCCCGTGGCGATGCGGTTTGTCGCCCTGTTACGCCAGCAAATAGCCCGTCGTTGCGCCGATGATGCGGCATACGGGGCCCATGTGCGGTTGTTATTGCCAGATTAAAGGAAAAGTGCTTTAACCGGCGCATATGCCTGCCATGAGGCAAATATCTTTTATTTTCAGGCGGTTCTGACAGCACCCTGCATAAAATGGCCCGGTCCTGTTTCAGGCCGGGCCGTTTGGGTTCTGCACCAGCAAAGCCTGCGCAATATGCTGACGGATATGTGTAACATGCGTGCGTGCGCTCGCCGCAGTATCGCGGGCAATGTCAGCACTGCGCCCGGTGTAATGACGTGGATCAAGGGCGGTGTCGAGCGCATCGCGGCTGGCATAACAGGTGCGGACATCATCGTGTTTGTACAGCGCATCGGCAAAGGAAATGCCGGTATCGCGGCAATCGACAATGGCGTGATGCACCAGATCATGGGCGGTTTGGCGACCAATTGTGTTGGCCAGTTGCATCATGATTTTTTCTGACACCAGCGGGGCAGGATCGCGCATCAGGTTTTCATACATGCGGTCCTGGTTGATTTTCAGATGGTCGAGCAATGTTTCAAGCTGTGTCGCCACCTTGTAGGATAGCGTGCCTGCTTCATCAATCAGTTCGTAGAGCCGGAAATTATACGCTGCGTCGCCTTCGTGGCTGGGGCGGCAGGCTTCCATTGTCGGACCAACCAGATTGCGCAATCTGGTGGCCGTGGTAAGCAGGCTGACCACATATTTGGGATTGAATTTATGGGGCATGGTCGAGCTTCCAACCACATCGGTGGCCTGAATTTCGCTGATTTCGTCCACTTCGTTTGACATCAGGGTATAAAGTTCGGTGCCCATGCGTTCGCAGGCGACAGCAAACATGCCCAGCATGGCAACATATTCGGCAAACCCGTCATTGGTGGCGCGCGAATGTACGGTGGAGACGGTTAAACCCAAATGTTTCGCCATCGTATCGGCCAGTTTTTGACCGACATCGCCATAGCTGTGCATGGCCCCGGCAGCTCCGCCAAAAACCAGCATGAAGGTGCGCGGTTCGGTGCCGATCAGCCGGTCGGCACAGCGTTGAAATTCGTCAATCCAGCCTGCCATTTTATAGCCAAAGGTAATTGGCAGGGCCTGACGGCGATTGGTGCGTGCCACGGTGAGCCAGTCGGCCGTCTGGTCGGCCATATCGGCCATTTTCGCCAGCGCATTTGCCATGCGGGCCAGCATAAAACGGTGCGATTTGCGCAATTGCAGGGTTTTACCGGCAATGATGATGTTTTGGGTGGTCGCCCCCCAATGAACATAGCCCCCGGCATCGCCCGCACATTTTGCCGCCAGCGCGCGCACGGTCGACATGATCGGCGACATGCTGGCGGTAATGTCGTTTTGCAGGGCCTTAACATCAAATTGGGCCAGATCGGTATGTTTGATGATTTCGTCACAGGCCGATTGGGGGATCATGCCCAATTCGGCCTGGGCGATTGCCAATGCGCCCTCGACATCCAGCCAGCTTTGCCAGGTGGCATTGGATGTAAACAGATTATCAGTCGAGACAGGCAGGGGATGCGTGTTCATTATCATCGTCTCTTGTGTTGCGGCGTCAGGGCAGGGCGGGCGCATTGGCAGTTCAGGTTGATCGGGGTGGGGGTTACCCCACCACAAACAGCAGGTTATAGACAAACAGCATGACCAGCCCACCAATCAGCGGTATGGCCGTTCGTTTGACAATGTCGATTGGCGAGCATTCGGCGACCTCGGCCACCGCAATGATGACACCCGATACCGGTGACAGCGACCGGGCGATGCCAGCGGTAAACTGAAGCGGTAACAGCAGGCTGACGGCACCGGTAGCAGTACCTGCGGTGATGTTTGGTGCCAGACTGGCAAACGAGAAGAACGCCGCATTGCCCGATCCGGTCATGATGGCGGTAATGGCAACCAGCGCACAGGCAATCAGCATCATGCCGAGAATGCCAAAACCGGCATTTTGCGCACTGGCGATCATGAAATCGATGGCGCCTATGGCTTTAAGACCCGCGGCAAAAAATTCGGCGCAAATGATCAGGGAAATGATGGTCGAGAACATGTTACCCATGCCCCGGAAAAACACCATGAAACCGTTCAAAACATCGGCCATTTTGTGACGATTGCGAAACATCTCGCAGAACAGGCCGATCAGCGCGCCAATGATCATGGCGGTAACCACACCCAGTTCAATCTGATGGATCAGCAATTTGCTGAAAATCAGGATCAGGGTTAAAGGCAGGATTGGCAGCAGGGCATAAAAACCTGGCGCGTGCGGGGCATCATCGCCGACAGGGGCCATACCCGCCATGACCTCGCCGTGATGGGGCACGACAACTTCGTGATTATCGCGGCGGTCAAAATATTTGGCACTGACATAGGTCAGGATGCAGATCACCGGGATAATGCAGGCGGCAACCGGAATTTGATATTGGGCAAAGAAAATGGCCACATCAATATTGGCGGTGTGGGCGGCAAGGTTGGCGGTGCCCGATGCCGGGCCAAGGTCGAGAACCGATGTGGTGCCGATCATGGCGGCGGCAGCAGCACGGCTGACACCGAGTTTCACCAGTGTCGGATACAGGGTAACCAGCAACAGCATGGCAAGGCCAGCGGCACTGGGGATGAAGATGTTAAGCACCTGACCGACGGCATAGCCGATTGCGAGCACAACGTAAGGCGCGCCAATCCGGGCCAGCGGGCGGGTGGTAATGTTAACCATCGCCTGTGTTGCGCCAATATGGTCCATATATTTGGCAAAGCCGCCAGCGGCCATAATGATCAGGCCAAGGCCCGCCAGACGATAGGACATGATGGCATGAATATGTTCAAAAATATCGAACCCGGCCCAGCCGGTGGGATCGTCTTTTTTGAAAACAATGTCATGTGTCGGGTAAAAAATGGCGGTAACGGCAAACAGCGTCAAACCGGCCAGCAGCAATACAGTGTGGGGTTGGTATTTTTTGACGATTAAGGTGGCAGCAACCACGCTGACCACAATCGCAATCATTAATTCTATCATTTTGTTTCCTCCCAGTCGTACGGTCGGGCACGATATGGGGGGCAGGTAAAGACTGTATATTGCTTTGTCGCGATCACTTTATCGCATTTTTGCATCGGTCGCGTGGTGGCACTGCAGCAAATGCAAAAAGGGCTGCCGGTGAGGCAACCCTTTCGCAACGCAGCATTTTCTCGGTTTTCAGAGGGTTAATCCTCAAACGGGGTGCCATCCATATTGCCGATCAGCACTTCGCGCTTGCCGACATGGTTGGCGGCCGATACCAGCCCGTTTTCTTCCATTTGTTCAATAATGCGCGCTGCCCGGTTATAGCCGATGGAAAGTTTGCGCTGAACAAAGCTGGTTGAGGCCTTTTTTTCGCGCAGCACAATGCCGACGGCCTGATTATACAAATCATCATCGGCACTGTTGCCGCCACCCGGCCCGGCATTGCCGCCACCGCCCGCCATATAGGCGGCAACCGGGTCTTCTTCGGGTTCTTCGGTAACATCATCAAGATAAGACGGATCGCCTTGATCACGCAGATGTTTGACAATGCTTTCAACCTCTTCGTCCGAGACAAACGGGCCGTGAACACGCTGGACGCGGCCGCCCTGGCTCATAAACAGCATATCGCCCTGTCCCAAAAGCTGTTCGGCACCCATTTCGCCCAGAATGGTGCGAGAATCGATTTTCGAGGTCACTGAATAGGAAATACGGGTTGGGAAGTTGGCCTTGATGGTCCCGGTAATCACGTCGACCGACGGGCGCTGGGTTGCCATGATCAAATGGATGCCTGCGGCACGGGCCATCTGGGCCAGACGCTGGATCGATGCTTCGACATCCTTACCCGCTACCAACATCAAATCGGCCATTTCATCGACGATGACGACGATAAAGGGCAGCGGTTCCATCGGCAGTTGCTGGTCTTCAAAAATCGGCTTGCCGGTTTCGGGGTCAAAGCCGGTCTGAACCCGGCGGGTCAGTTCTTCGCCCTTGGCGGCGGCTTCCTTGATGCGTTTGTTATACCCGGCAATATTCCGCACCCCGACCTGGCTCATGGCGCGGTAGCGGTCTTCCATTTCGCGCACCGCCCATTTAAGCGACACAACGGCTTTGTGCGGGTCGGTCACCACCGGTGTCAACAAATGCGGAATGCCATCGTAAATTGACAGTTCCAGCATTTTCGGGTCGATCATGATGAAACGGCATTCTTCGGGTGTCAGCTTGTAAAGCAGGCTTAAGATCATGGCGTTCACACCCACCGATTTACCCGAACCGGTGGTCCCGGCAATCAGCAAATGCGGCATTTTTGTCAGATCGGCAATCACCGGCGACCCGCCAATATCCTTGCCAAGGCTCAGGTTCAGCTTGCCGGTGTTTTTTTCAAAATCGTTGGATGCCAGAATTTCATGCAAATGCACGGTTTCGCGTGTGGAGTTTGGCAGTTCGATACCAATCACATTGCGCCCGGGCACCACGGCCACACGCGCGGCAATCGCACTCATGGAACGGGCAATGTCGTCGGCAAGGCCGATCACGCGCGATGATTTAACCCCGGCGGCAGGTTCAAGTTCATACAATGTTACCACCGGGCCGGGGCGAACCTGTACGATTTCGCCCTTGACGCCGAAATCCTGCAATACGGTTTCCAGCAAACGGGCATTTTGCGCCAAAGCCCCCTGATCGATCTGGGCATAGTCTTCTTCGCTGGGTTCATGCAGCAGGCCAAGCGGCGGGAAGCTGTATTCACCATGGCCAAGATCAAATGATGACTGACGCTGTGCCGATGCCTTGGTGCTGGGTTGGACCTTGGCAGCAGGGGCGGCCACGATATGAACCGGGGGGGCCGTATCGATATCGTCATAATCATCGGCATCATCGCTGGCCAACAGGGTGTTGCGTTCCACCGCCGCCGCTACCCGTTTTTCCGAGCGTTCCATCGACGGTTCCTGGCGCGGGCGGGCATTGCGGTCGCCTTTGCGTTCGCCCGGGGCAATGTCGGCGGCGTCGTCGGTGCTATTGCCGGGAATGGCGCGACCGACGCCATAAAGGATGGTGCCGCCAATACGCGACAGCACATGGCCCACCGACCGCCATTCCGACAATTGATAGGCCATGCAAAATAGCGTCAGGATCATGCCTGTGATCATGCTGAACAGGCCAATAATGAACGGCCCGGCAGGAAGCCCCGCCAGAGTGAGCAACATGCCCAGGCGCCCCAACAGCAAATCACCGGCAAAGCCGCCATAACCCACCGTGAGCGGCCAGGTCATGCCGCGTGGCACGGCCGATGCCGCCGTTGCCATTAATAACAATGCCAGCGGTAACAACAAAAACCGCAACCACATCCAGCTAAACGGACGCATGGCAATCAGGCGCAGGCCCCAGCCAACAATGAGCGCGGTTAACAAGGCCGCGCCTAAACCCAGCGTGCGCAGCATCATATCGGCGACATAGGCGCCAAAAATGCCCAGCGGGTTATAGATATAGGCATGGTCGCTGGCATGGTTAAACGACGGATCACCGGGATGAAACCCGATCAGCATGATGAACAGGGCAATCCCCGCCGCACTCAGTGCCAATCCACACAGCTGGATGCCCCCGCGTTTGAGGAAGGTCACCAAGGCGCTGGGAAGAAAGGCGGTGCCGCGTTCAAGAAGGTTTGTCTGACTGCTCATGCCGATTTCCGTTGTTAGTTCTGTTACTGTCTGAAACGAGACCGGGTTAGCGTGATAGGGCGGCGTTGATCCGGCTTAACCCGTCGCGGGTTGTTGCCAGGTCATGTACCAGGGCAATGCGAATGAAACGGGCACCGGGATTGTCACCCTGTGGGTCGTTAATCGAAAGATACCGCCCCGGAATGACTTTAACCCCTTCTTGCGCCCATATTTTTTTGGTGGCGGCTTCGTCGTCACCGACATCAAGCCACAAAAAGAAGCCACCAGCGGGGCGATAAAAGCCAAAGCGATTGCCAAAAATTTCGGCTGCGATATCAATTTTGGCGCGATACAGGTCGCGGTTGGCGTCGGCGTGGGCATCGTCATTCCAAAGGGCGGTTGATGCCGCCATGATCGGCATCGGAATGGTCGCCGAACAATAACTGCGCAGGCGGTTGAAGTGCTTGACGATTTTGGCATCCCCCGCGACAAACCCGGACCGCAAACCCGGCGCGCTGGAGCGCTTGGACAGGCTGTGAAATACCAGCACATTGTCCATATTGCCGTTTTGGGCGGCACAAATTTCAAGTGCCCCTGTTGGGGCGTCGCGGTCGTAAATGTCGGCATAGCATTCGTCCATTGCCAGCACAAAATTGTGTTTGCGCGCCAGGGCAATAATGCGTTCAAGATAGTTGCGCGAGGCGACGGCCCCTTGCGGATTGGCCGGCGAACACAGGAAAAACAGGCGGCAAGCCGACAACGTTTCGTCATCGATTTGATCAAGGTCGGGCAGAAAACCGGTTTCCGGTGTGGCGGCCAGCGGCACCATTTCGGCATCATTAAGCACGGCGGCCCCGCAATAGACCTGATAAAACGGGTTGGGCAACAGGACCTTGGGTTTGGGGCCGGGCTGATCTTGTGGAATAACGCAGGTGGCGATCAGGTAAAGGGCTTCGCGCGTTCCGGCAACCGGAATGATGTGATCGTCACGGTGGATCATGTTTTCGGGCAGGTCATAGCGGCGATCCAGCCATCCCTTGATGGCGGCGCGCAGTTCCGGTGTTCCCTGCCCCGGCGGGTATTTGTGCCACAAATGAGCATTGGCAATCATGGCTTCGGTGATCATGGCCGGGGGTTCGTGCTGGGGTTCACCAATGGACATTACCAGCGGGTCTTTGCCCGGCGTAATACGGTCCAGCAGGGCGGCAAGCCGGGGAAAAGGATAATCGGGCAAAGTGTCCAGGCGCTGGTTGAACATGATGTGTGACGTTCCGTTTATGAAGGACCCCAATTGGCAAACCGAAGGCGCGGCCATGCCGGTGTATGTCTGAGCCGCGATCCCTGCCCGGTTTGCAGTGTTCTTTGCAGGCAGGCGGAAAAGACGGTCAGTTCACACACTTAGTTTACCCCTAATGGAAAAGTACAAAGAAAGATTTAAAGGGCGGGGTGTTTAAACGCAAAAAGCCCGGAAACGTGCGGTTTCCGGGCTTTGGGAAAAGTTATTGCAGTGGTTAGCTGGCTTTTACGTCATCCTCGGGATAGGCGGTGATTTTATGGATCGACAGATCGGCACCGTAATATTCTGCTTCGGAATCAAGGCGGATGCCGATTGTATTTTTCAAAACGCCGTAAACCACGAATCCGGTAATCGCCGCATAGGCCGCCCCACCAACAGACCCGGCCAGCTGCACGCCAAACGACACCCCGCCAACGCCCCCCAGTGCCGAAAGGCCAAAGATGCCACAGGCAATGCCGCCCCACAGGCCGCACATGCCATGCAGGGGCCAAACGCCCAAAACATCATCGATTTTCCATTTCGCCTGGCATTTTTCAAACGCCCAGACAAACAGAAAACCCGCCAGCCCGCCCGTGATCAACGCGCCGATCGGATGCATGACATCGGACCCGGCGCAAACCGCCACCAGCCCGGCCAATGCCCCGTTATGGACAAAGCCGGGGTCGTTGCGCCCGGCGATCAGGGCCGTCAAAATGCCGCCAACCATCGCCATGAGCGAATTAACCGCCACCAGCCCGGTAATGCCGCTAACCGATTGTGCGGACATGACATTAAAACCAAACCAGCCCACACATAACACCCACGACCCCAAGGCAAGAAACGGGATGTTTGACGGCGGAATACCCACCAGCCCGCCGGTTTTGGTATAGCGCCCTTTGCGAACCCCCAAATGAATGACAGCCCCCAGTGCAATCCAGCCCCCAACGGCGTGAACCACTATTGACCCGGCAAAATCGTGAAACGGTGCGCCAAAAATATGGCTAATGGCATCCTGAATGCCAAAATTGCCGTTCCAGACAATGCCTTCAAATAGCGGATAAAACACACCGACCAGAACGGCGGTGGCAATCAGTTGCGGCCAGAATTTGGCCCGTTCGGCAATGCCGCCTGAAATAATGGCCGGGATGGCGGCCGCAAATGTCAGTAAAAAGAAGAATTTAACCAGATCATAACCGCTGCTGGCAAAGGCATGTTGGCCGTTTACCAGTTCGGACCCGCGTAACACATTGGCATTGCTGAAAAAAGTAACGCCGTAGGCCACGGCATAGCCGATGAAAAAATAGGCAATGGTCGATACAGCGAAATCGACGATAATTTTGACCAGAGCATTCACCTGGTTCTTTTTTCGAACGGTTCCGACTTCCAGAAAGGCAAAACCGGCGTGCATGGCAAGGACCATAATGGCCCCCATCAGCACAAAAAATACGTCCGAGGCAGTTTGAAAAGCCTCCATGAGACGACCTCTGTTTTTGTTTATAACGTTTCCTCTTGGTGGGGGCGCAGATCAATATCTGTGCCAACATCGCGGGTGATGACAAAAGAACGTTCAAAAACAGATGGTTGATGTGTCGGTTTGTGACGTTTCAGGCAAGGGTACAAAACGTGTTTGAGAGCAAGACTGCCTGACAAGTGACCAGAATTGTGCTTAAAAAAACAGCAAGCACAAAAAGAAAGACCCGCCACAAGGGCGGGTCAGTGGGTCTGACAGGTCGGATGCGTGAGCATCCGTCAGGAAATTGTGGTGCAGGGCATATTAGAAGCGCTGCGAACCTTTACCGAATTCCGGATAGGCTTCGAGGCCCAGTTCAGCAGCATCGGTACCCAATGCTTCGTCTTCTTCCGACAGGCGGAGGCCGACGGTATATTTAAGAACCAACCAGACGATGGCCGAGGTTACCACGGCGAAGGCACCGATGGCGACAACGCCGGTCAGCTGGACACCGAAGGAAACGTCGGCATTGGTGATCGGAACCGCCAGGGTGCCCCAGATGCCGCAAACAAGGTGAACAGACACAGCACCGACAACGTCGTCGATTTTGCATTTGTCAACCAGCGGAACCGCGATGACAACCAGGATGCCACCAATAGCGCCGATAATGATCGCGGCACCGATGGTCGGGGTGTCGGGACCGGCAGTGATCGACACCAGGCCAGCCAGGGCACCGTTAAGGGCCATGGTCAGGTCGACTTTTTTGTACAGGATCTGGGTCAGGATCATGGCTGCAATCACGCCACCAGCAGCTGCCATCGAGGTGTTGGCATAGATGTTGGCGATGGCAATCACGTCAGCCGCAGTGTTCATGGCAAGCTGCGAGCCGCCATTGAAGCCGAACCAGCCGAGCCACAGGATCATGGTACCAATGGTGGCAAGGGTCAGGTTGGAGCCGGGCATCGGATGAACCGAACCGTCGGCACCGAATTTACCTTTGCGTGCCCCCAGGATGATGGCACCGGTCAAAGCTGCCCAGCCGCCAACAGAGTGAACGAGGGTAGAACCGGCGAAGTCATAGAAGCCCATTTCGGACAACCAGCCGCCGCCCCACTGCCAGGAACCCGTGATCGGATAGATAACCGAGGTCAGAACCACAGTGAAGATCATGAAAGGCCACAGTTTGATGCGCTCGGCAACGGTACCAGAGACAACAGAAGCCGCGGTGGCAACGAACACCATCTGGAAGAACCAGTCAGAGGTCGACGCATAACCGGCAGAATAATCACCAGCAAGGGCTGCGGCGTCATCTGCGCCCCAGATGCCAAAGCTGCCGATCCAGCCGCCATCAACACCGGCATACATCAAGTTGTAGCCGACGAGGTAATACATGATGCCCGCCGCAGCAAACAGTGCGACGTTTTTAAGCAGAATGGTGGCAACGTTTTTGGAACGAACCAGGCCTGCTTCGAGCATGGCAAAACCTGCGGCCATCCACATCACGAGCGCGCCGTGGATCAGGAAGCTGAAGGTATTGAAAATGTAACCGGTTTCTGGCGAAACCCCGGAAGCGGCGGCTGCATCCTGTGCAGAGGCCGGTTCGATCATCGCCAGCGTGGCTGCCCCAATTAGCCCGGCAAGGCCGGTCGTCTTCATCGAGATTTTCATAATGTCTCCCCTTGTCTCCGGGCTTACAGGGCGTCGTCGCCGGTTTCGCCGGTGCGGATACGAACCGCATGGCTTACGTCGAGAACGAAAATCTTACCGTCCCCGATTTTACCGGTCTGAGCCGTTTTCGTGATGGCTTCGACAACCTGATCGACCAGATTATCCGTGATCGCGACTTCCAGCTTTACCTTGGGCAAAAAGCTGACCATGTATTCGGCGCCACGATAAATTTCGGTCTGACCCTTTTGACGGCCAAAACCTTTGACTTCAGTGACCGTCAGACCCTGAACGCCAAGTGCACTTAACGCTTCGCGGACTTCATCAAGTTTGAACGGTTTGATAACAGCAGTAACCAATTTCATAATATGCGACCTCCCGGCACATCCGTTGACCACCAATGCGGCAATCACGATTTCGCAGTCACAAGGAGTAAACCAAGAATCGTGCCAGATTCGAAATTCGTCTATTAAGATGTTGATTATGCTTTTTTTATGAAAATTTTATCGGGAATATGCCGTGGCACTTTGTCAACGTGGGCGCGCATAATTTGTGCAAAGAAAGCGCAGCGTGATTAAAACTGCATCAAAAACAGGCAGTACAATAGCGGCTGATTTTTTTAAATGATCGCACGACCTTAGATCAAATCTATTCGTATATACGAGAGAGTGATAAGGCTGGCGAAAGCCGTTTTGACGGCCTATGTTGCGACAGATTTTAGCCATACGGGCAAGATCAGCATCGGCAAAAGCGGTGTTCGTACCCCCGGTGGGACGTGGGCCCATTGTTTGGCAGTGGCGATTGTGTTTTGTGCATCTGATGCGCAAAAAATCATGATCATCCGTGATGTGGGTACTGGCAGCTTTGCGTGAGAACCGGGCGATGACAGGCAAGACAGGATCAATAAAGATGACGACGAACGACGTTCTTCATTTTGATGTGATTATTCTGGGCGGTGGTCTGGCAGGGGCCAGCATGGCAATGGCGCTGGCACATGGCGGTTTGCGCAGTGTGGTGATCGACCGCGAAAATCCGCAAACATTGCTGGCGGCCAACCACGATGGCCGAACCTGCGCCATTGCGGCGGCGTCACGTGCGGTGCTTGATGTGACAGGTGTCTGGCAATATATGCAGGCCGATGCCCAACCTATTTCCGACATTCGCATTGCCGATGGCAAAAGTCCGCTTTACCTGCATTACGATCATCGCGATGTGGGCAGCGAGGCGCTGGGCTATATTGTTGAAAACCGTGTAACCCGGCAGGCGCTCTATCGGGCGATGGATGAAAACGACCTTGTGACCCTGATCGCCCCGGCATCGGTTGCCACCATTGCACGGACCAGTGCAAACATGGTCCTGACACTTGATGATGGCCGACATGTGTGTGCGCCCCTGGCGATCGGGGCCGAAGGGCGCAATTCATTATTGCGAAAATGGGCCGGGATCAAAACCTATAGCTGGCAATATGATCAAAGTGCGATTGTTTGCACGGTGAAGCATGAGCGCCCGCATCATGGTGTTGCGGTGGAACATTTTCTGCCCGCAGGCCCCTTTGCCATTCTGCCTATGACGGAAAACCGCTCCTCCATTGTCTGGACGGAAAGCACGGCCATGGCAAATTATCTGGTCGGGCAAAGTGAAGATGTGTTTGTTGATGAATTACATCAGCGCTTTGATGGCTATCTGGGCGATCTTGACGTGATCGGACCGCGCTTTTGTTATCCGCTGGGGTTGCAGCATGCCTATCAGTATTGTGATGCGCGGCTGGCCTTAATTGGCGATGCTGCCCATGGTATGCACCCGATCGCCGGGCAGGGCCTTAATATGGGCATCCGGGATGTGGCCGCATTGGCCGAAATTCTGATCAATGCCCGCCGGTTGGGCCGCGACATCGGGATGCAGGATGTGCTGGCGGAATACGAGCAATGGCGTCGTTTTGACAATACGGTGATGCTGGCTGTAACCGATGTAACAAACCGTTTGTTTTCCAACGATCTTGCACCGGTTCGCTTTGCCCGGGATGCAGGATTGGCAGTGGTGCAAAAAATGACCCCGTTAAAACGCACCTTTATGTCTCATGCCATGGGCTATGCCGGGACGCTGCCTTTGCTGATGCAGGGTAAATCGATTTAACGTTTTCATCTTCGGGCAAAATAGCAAAACAACCCGTCTGGTCGGTTGATCGGCACGGGAAAGGTTTTGTTATGCCCGTAATGCCTCGTTTCTTTCAGGTGACGATGGTTGGTTGTCAATTAATACCAGCTCTTTATGATGGTGGGCATAAGGGCGGGTGGGGCAGCAGGTTAAAGCCGGGTTTTTAATGAATATTGGTCACTACGAGTCGCAAGATGCGGGGTATTCGACTCTTTATATTTGCAAGTGACAGGATTATTTCCGACGTTTTTTGCCCTGCACCATATTCATATGGTTAAAAAGAGACTGAAAAATTGATTTAAGGGCGCGCAGTTAAAAACCGTTCTAAAAAACACATGATTTCATGTTGTTTTCTTGATGTGGGTCAAGCTATTGGCCGTTCATATGCACGATGCTCCGCCTCGATCAATTCTTTGACGTAGGGGAGTCCGTATTATGCGACTGATCAATACTCTTAAAGCTGCCGGTGCAGCTGCTATTCTGGTTGCGGCTGCTGCCGCTTCAATTGCTCCGGCTTCGGCCGAAGATATGGGCTTCAAAGGTAAATCGGCAGGTGATATCCTGATCCGTGGCCGTGTTGTCGGTGTTGTTCCTGATGAAGATATTAAGGGAAAAAATGGTTTTGCCGGTGAAGGCGAAGTTGACAACGACGTTATCCCGGAAGTCGATTTTTCTTATTTTGTTACCGACAACATTGCACTCGAACTGATCGCTGGTACGTCCAAGCATGACGTTAAGTGGAAGTCTGGTAGTACCGAGCTTGATCTGGGTAGTGTCCGTCTGCTGCCGCCGACCCTGACCGTGCAATATCACTTTTTGTCCAAGCAGCGCTTCAGCCCCTATATTGGCGCTGGTGTCAACTACACCATTTTCTATGATTCAAAGCCGGGTCAGTTCAATTCGGTGAAGTATGACAATGGCTTTGGCTATGCGTTCCAGGCTGGTTTCGACTATGCAATCTCTGGTCCGTGGTCTTTGAACGTTGACGTCAAGAAGATCTTCCTCAACACCGACGTTTCGGTCAATGGTGGTGCCGTGAAGGCTGACGCCGACCTTGATCCGTGGCTGTTCGGTGTCGGTATCGGTTACCGCTTCTAATTCGTTCTTTCGGGGACAGAGCAAAAAGCCGTCGCAGATCACTGCGGCGGCGTTTTTGTATTCTATGGCTCACATAAGCGGTTGGCTTTATCGCTTTGCACGCAGCCGAAATGCGTGTTGTTTCGTGGTGCGTTGTGGCGATGGTCACGCGTGAAAGCCGGTGGCTTATTTTTGCGCAATGCCTGGTTTGGCGGGATCGCGCGACAGGCCACGGTCTTTTAATGCCTGTTCGTATTGCTGCCAAAGTTGGGTCTGGTTGTCATGCAGCTCGCGCAAGTAATGCCAGCTATAAATGCCGCTATCATGTAAATCATCAAACGTGATTTTTACGGCATAATGGCCTACAGGCTCTATATTTATAATGCCAACATGTTTGCGACCGGAAATTATCCGTTTTTCGGAAGGATGGTGCCCCTGAACTTCGGCAGAAGGGCTTTCTACCCGTAATAATTCCGCGCTCAGCCGTGTTTCAACACCGTCACCCCAGATAACTTCCAGAACGCGATCCTGTTTCAGATAGTTTATTTCAACCGGAATATGGTTGGGGGTGAAGGCGTTGCCAGACATGGTAAGGGCGACCTTTTTCAGTCTTCGATAACGCGGGCTTCATCGGGCAGCATGATCGGAATGCCGTCGCGGATCGGATAGGCAAGGCCCGCTTTACGGCTGATCAGTTCGCGGTTTTCGCGGTCATATTCCAGGGTATCCTTGGTTACCGGGCACACAAGAATTTCAAGAAGTTTGGGATCAACCGGGCTGTGATTTGCGGTCGTCATGTCAATTCTGCCTTGTCTTTACATAAGATTGGCCAAAACACGCAAAGGGCGCGATGCGCGCCGACGTTTGAATGTTATGGACTAGTTGCCAGCGGCCTTGCTGGTTTGGGGATAGCACGCCATTTCCAGCAATGTCGTTAGCATATCGCCCCGATCATACAGGCTTGGGCATTCCAGCAAAGCCTGTTTTTCAGTCGGGCCCAATTGGCAGCCCATGGCAATGGCCGTCACCAGCATTTCATCATCGGTATCGCTGATGGTATCCCAGCAGGAGCGCAAGGAATGGTAGGAAAAATAGGCATCAAGGGCCCGTTGCAGGCGGGACCGGTTGATGGGCTGGTCCAATGACTGGATGGTATAATCCAGATCCCCGCGCCAACGTGAATAATCACATTTGACGGATCTGTATCCACTTTTACCAAGTGGTAATTCACCAGCAATGTCAAAACGGCATACCCCGGTAAGGGTAACCAGAAAACGGCCATCGTCGGTTTCGCTAAAAGCCGAAATCCGGCCAATGCACCCGGTGCCAAACAGTTGGTTTGATACCGCATCTGCGGTTTTGATGTTGCTGTTGTCGTTGCTGTTTGCTTCGGTGTCGGAATGGCGCGGTTGCACCATTCCGATCATGCGGTCGCGGCCCAGGGCATCCATGATCATGTTCAGGTAACGCAGTTCGAAGATATTCAGCGGTAAATGACCGCGGGGCAGTAACAAGGCGCCACTAAGCGGAAATACCGGAATAGTCTCCGGAAGTTCCGAAAAATCAGGATCGAATGGGCCGCAAATATTCATGCAAACAATACCGTTGAAAGGGCGCGTCGGCCAGCAACACTTGCCGGATCCATCGGGCCCCATGCCTCGAAAAATTTGATTAACTGGGTACGGGCACCATCTTCGTTCCATTCGCGGTCCTTGCGAATAATCTCGATCATGGTCTGTACCGCTTCTTCACGTTTATTGGCCGCAAACAAAGCCATTCCCAGGTCAAATTTTGCCTGGGTATCGGTCGGGTTGGCCTCGGCATGGGCGCGTGCAACATCCAGATCGGCATTGTGTGTGACGGCCTCGGCCAGTTCAAGGGCGCTGATGGCGGCGGCAATCGGCGTTTTCAAACGGGTCCGATCCCCCATGTCGTCGACAAAGCCGCGCGCATTTTCAATTTCGCCCATCGCCACCATGCAGCGCAAAACGCCGCCTAATGCCGTGTCATTGTCAGGTTCGCGTTCCAGCACATTGCCATACAGGCCGTGAGCGGTTATGGCGTCATCTTCGGCCAGGGCGGCATGTGCTTTTTCAAGCAGCATTTCAATCGGGCTTTCAAGCGGTCCACCGGCAATGCGTTCAAAAAACGCACGGACTTCGCTTTCGGGCTGTGCGCCCTGAAAACCGTCAACCGGGCGCCCCTCCTTGAAGGCATATACTGTGGGCACCGACTGGATGCGCAACTGTATTGCCAGGTCCTGGTTTTTGTCGATATCAATCTTGACCAGCTTTACGCGGCCGCCGGCTTCACGTGTGACCTTTTCTATAATCGGGGTCAGTGTTTTGCACGGACCACACCATGGCGCCCAGAAATCGACAACAACGGGGCCTTCCATTGACGGTTCGATCACATCCTGCACGAATGTTTCGATGCCGGAATCCTTGATCAGGTCAGAGTTGGCACCCGATTGTGCCGACGGCGCAGGTGCATTGGGATCAAGAATAATAGCCATGATAAGGTTACTCGCTGTTCGTTGTATTTTAAATGAGGTCCCTTATCCCTTAGGACAAGAGGGGATGATTTAGATTACATCTTTGCAATATTTCGCAGCGGTGCGCGCAACCCCTGCAATCTGGGAGTTTAGACCATGAATGCAACTGTTTTTCAGTCGCTTTTCACAAAATCGTCGTCAAAATCCAGTATTTTTGGCTGATACCCCAGTGCCGTTACAAATTTCAGCAGATCCGCCGGGGAAATGGCTGTTGTGCGATCATTTCTAAGGGGGTGAAAATTCAGGCGTGTGTCTTCGGCTTCAAAAAATGCCTGATCGAACGCAACATTAACGATTTTGTTGCTGTCATTGATCAGGGCAAAAGGGGTTACCGAGCCGGGAACCACCCCCAGTGTTGCGAACAGCAGATCGGCATTACCAAAAGAAAGCCGGTGACATCCCAGCTTTTTATGCAGATGGTTTAACGCGATAGGGCGGTTCTCTTCGGCAACAACCAGCCATAGCGCCCCTTTTTTGTCTTTCAGGAACAGGTTTTTGCTGTGCATTCCGGGCAAGTCGCCCCGCAAAGCCCGGGATTCTTCGACGGTAAAAAGTGGCGCATGAGCCTGCGTGCTAAATTCGATTCCCAGTTTTTCAAGACAGTCAAATAACCCGGTGGATGGATCGTCCATGTTATTTCCGCTATGGTTGGGTTGGTAAAAAATATTATCGAGAGACAATAGCATGAAATTACCCCTGGCAGATAGCCGGGCGCAGAAAACCAATAAAAACTGTTGGAAAACCGCCATTTTTTACGATGTGACAATTTTATCAAAAAAGGTGTTGCAATCACTCATTCTTGGGCTATTATCCGCGCCGCTCCCCAAGGGGAACACAAACAGACTGATGAATGCGGGCGTAGCTCAGGGGTAGAGCATAACCTTGCCAAGGTTAGGGTCGAGAGTTCGAATCTCTTCGCCCGCTCCATAATGAAAGTTCTAAAGGCCGTCCTTCGGGGCGGCCTTTTGTTTTTGTCGGTCGGGGGGCCGGATAAGGCTGTCATATAAGTTCCATTGCCTTTTCAGCGATGATTATGATAACGGCGAATGAGGGGCTTTTTTTACCGTTTGACATATCCGTTTGACTGGCTCGTATCGACTGGGAACCATCCTCCGGTTGTGGATTCTGTCATGTCCTTAATACTGAAGGATGATTTTTTCCTATCCGGTTGTATATTTGGCTTGTCGGTTTTATGGTAATTCCTGTTTTTGCCCCAAGCCGGTCCGGGGCGGTGTTGCATTATGAGTTACGAGCCAAGGATATGCGCCATTTCGAGCCGTAATTTTTTATTCACGCGGACGTTGCCAGTGACGCTGCTGGTGCTGCTTGTCGGGGTTTCTGCGTTTTTTCTGGTGTATTGGGCCACCATGGAAACCAACCGGGTGGCAACGGCGCGCCAGTTTTATCTGCTTGATCAGACGCAGGCGGAAACCTTGCGTGATGTTCCTTACGAGCAGGAAAGCATGACCGTGCGTGACGAATCGGTTCGGGCGGCGTTGTCGTGGAATACCAACTGGTTGAATGACAATCTGGGATCGTGGATGCACGAATATTACGGGTTTGATGAACTTTATGTTCTTGATCCCCGGGACGTGCCGATGCTGGCCTTTCACGCGCGAACCGGATTGCAGGCGCATATCGCCCCTGCTTTTGGCGACGTTTTATATCCGCTGGTTCATAAATTGCGGGCCCGTTTACGGGCCGGTGACGGCCCTAAAGTGGTTAAAATGCGAACGCCGGGTGAAACAGCCCTTGATATGGTGGGCGGGCATCCCGCGGTTGTCAGTGTTAAGGCGATTGTCAGTGACACAGGTGATATTTCGCAGGTGCCCGGCAAAGAATTTTTACACGTTGCCGTTCAATATCTTGATGGACCGGGATATCTGGCCGAACTGGATCATAAATACCTGTTTGATCATTTGCGGTTTTCGACCGTCAGGGATGCGGTTGGGAATGAACGCGTTTATCCGATGGTCACCCACGACAAACGCACGATTGGATATTTCATCTGGCAGCCATACCGTCCCGGGTCGACGGTCATGGCCTATATTTCGCCGATGCTGGTGTTCGTCTTTTGCGGTTTGGTTGTCGCCGTTTTTGTCTTTATGTCGCTGATGCACCGTCGTATGACCAGCCAGGCGGCCACCGAGGCGAAAATGCGTCATATGGTGATGCATGATGCCCTTACCGGCCTGCCGAACCGGGCGAACTTTAACCAGCGTGTAGATGTAGAACTGGCCCGGCTGGACCCGTCTTCAGGGCTGGGTATTGCATTACTGTTTCTGGACCTGAACGGGTTCAAACAGATTAATGAGTCGTTTGGGCATCCGTTGGGCGACAAACTGATTTATGAGTTCGGCCAGCGCCTTGTTTCGCTGTCGCGCGCGCGTGATGCCGTCGCCCGGTTGGGCGGTGATGAATTTACCCTGATGCTGACCGGCATTCGCCAGTGCGACGATGTTGAACGTTTTTGTCGTCGTTTGATTGAACTGGCCCGGATGCCATTTAACATCGAAGGGCACCAGCTTTTTGTCGGGCTGAGCGTTGGTTACGCCTTTGCCCCTGACCACGGGCATGATCGCGACGACCTGATGCGCAAGGCGGATGTGGCGCTGTATCATGCGAAAATGAATGGTCGTAACGACTTTGCCGGTTTTGCACTCGAGATGGATGCGTTGTTGCGCAATCGCCACCGGGTTGAAACCGAACTGCGCGAGGCAATGGTCTCGTTTGATCAGATCAAGGTGCATTACCAGCCGGTTTATAACCTTAAGCAAGGAACGTTAATCGGGTTTGAGGCACTGCTGCGCTGGCAACACCCGGCACGCGGCTGGATCTCGCCGGAGTTTTTTATTCCGGTGGCCGAAGAGGCCGGGCTCATGCGTGATCTGGGGCAGCATGTTTTGCAAAAGTCCTGCCAGGCTGCGGCGCAATGGCCTGCACATACCGTTGCGGTCAATGTGTCAATCCTCGAGCTGCAAGATGTCGACTATGCCGGAAAACTGGCTGCATTGCTGGCATCAACCGGGTTGGCACCCGAAAGGCTGGAGCTTGAAGTTACTGAAACGGCAGTGTTGACCACCGGCGCGTGCGAAGAAAACCTCAAAGCCATCCGCAAGATGGGGGTTCGGGTTGCCCTGGATGACTTTGGTACCGGTTTTTCATCGTTGGCCCGCTTAACCCAGATTGACGTTGACCGGATCAAGATCGATAAAATCTTTATACATGGCTTTGATCAGTCAGACAGCGATAAAGCAATGGTGCGCGCCATTGTGGAACTGGCCCAGGCGACTTCGCTTTTGACAACGGCCGAAGGGGTCGAAAATGCCCGGCAGGTTGAATTCCTGCGCGATATTGGCTGTGATGCGCTTCAGGGGTTCTATTTCTCCGAAGCTCTGCCTGTTGAACAGGTTGACGACCTGATTGCGACAGAAAATCACCATCAGGCATTGCGCAATCAAAACCACCGGCAAATTGCTGATTAACAGGCCCATGCCCGGGATGCGGCGATAGTCCCAGGTCGCAACCTTGAATCTTGCCTGATCATTGACCTTTTCAGCCATAAAGCCGTAACGCTGACCGGCGGGACCCTGTTGTCCTGCCGGTCAGCGTTATCGCGATCAATGCATCAGATGAACAGGGGCTGCCATGATGCCGTTTGCGGCGAGTAGCAAGGCGACCATTGCCAGTGTTATCCCATGATGTGATAGCCGCCATCAATATGGATGACATCCCCGGTAATGGCGCGGGATCGGTCACTGGCCAAAAACGAGGCCAGATCGCCAATTTCATCAATCGTGACCAGGCGATGTTCAGGCGCGCGATCGCGGGCCTGGGTCATCAGGTTATCAAATTCGGCAATGCCCGATGATGCACGGGTTAACAGCGGACCGGGTGAAATGGCATGCACGCGAATATTTTGCGGGCCCAGTTCGGCCGCCATGTAGCGTGTTGCGGCTTCAAGGGCGGCTTTTACCGGCCCCATGATGCCATAATGATCAATCACCCGTTCCGACCCCATATAGCTGACGGTCAAAAGAGCGCCGCCATCGGCCATCAGGGGTTCAGCCCGTTTGGCAATGCGCTGAAACGAATGGCAGGAAATGTCCATTGCGGTGAGAAAGCCTTCGCGCGAGCAATCAACCACCCGGCCATGCAAATCATCGGCAGGGGCAAAGGCAATGCAATGCAGGACGAAATCCAGCTTGCCCCATTTCCTTGTGATCTCGTCAAACAGGGCATCGGCCTGTGCCTCGTCGCAAACATCAAACGGTGCAATGATTGACGCATCGACATTTTCCGCCAGTGGACGAACATATTTTTCCGCTTTGGTATTTAAATAGGTTACCGCAAGCTCGGCACCGTCGCGCCGAAAAGCCTGTGCGCAGCCATAGGCGATGGATTTGTCGTTGGCGATGCCAATCACCAATCCTTTTTTCCCTGCCAGCATTCCGATATCCCTTTGGGTTTAAAATTACGTTGCAATTGCGAGAGTGTTTAAAAAGATCGTTTCAAAAGAAAGTCTAACCCGTTTTGCGATGCAGCAAACAGTAAAGTTAAGTGACATCGACTGTATGACCTATACAAGGGGCCATATCCGAACCGATTGAGAAATCAAATTTTTTACATTCCAGACGTAGTTTTTGGGCAGGTGATAAGCTATGTGTAAGAGTGGATAAAGGCAGCGTTTTATGTGTTTTTCTTTCCCATAGCGGCGCTGCCAGCGTCCCAAATTAAAGTGATAATCCGAGGTGTATGGTACCCGTCGCAAAGGCTGGTACAGGCGGTTTTGGCAAACAAAACCGACAAAAAGGGAAATACGACATGAAAGCCCGAACCGACGACCCGAAACGGGAAGTCATTGATAAAGTTGTCGAGCAAATCCACCTGCGGCTTGCAGGAGATGGGGCGAAGGATGCAGAAGCATTCGTTCGCCTTTTTTATAAGAACGTTCCGCCCGATGATATGGCAGGGCGGTCTGTGGATGCCCTCTATGGTGCGGCATTAACGCTTTATAAATTCGCCCGGAAGCGTCCGGTCGATAATGCCGCCAAAATTCGGGTTTATAATCCTGATCTGGAAGAACATGGCTGGAAGTCCGATCATACCGTGATCGAGATGATCAATGTGGATATGCCGTTTCTGGTAGACTCGGTAACCTCCGCGCTGAACGCTTTTGATGCCACCGTTCATCTGGTGATCCATCCGATTATTCGCGTGGCGCGCGACGAAAACAATGTTTTGCAGTCTGTTAGCGGTGTTGACGAGTCTGATGCGCCGCGTGAGTCTGTCATGCATGTCGAAATCGACGAGCAGACAGACGAAAAAACCCTTCAGGCGATCCATAGCCGCCTTGAAGATGTTCTGACCGACGTTGCCCTTGCGGTGCAGGACTGGCAGCCCATGATGTCACGGGTAAAGGAAGTTCTTTCCCAGATTGAACAGGCGCCAGAGGGCATTTCAGAAGACGCGGTTCAGGAAACCCGCGATTTTCTGGACTGGCTTTATAACGACCATTTCACCATCTTGGGCTATCGGGAATACAGGTTTAGCGGCGAAGGTAAAAAAGCCAAGGTTGATGTCAATACTGACAGCCAGCTTGGTGTCCTTCGCCGTGAAGGAACGCATATCTTTGATGAATTGCGCCAATTGGGCAAATTATCGCCTGAAGTGCAGGATTTTGTTACCAAACCAAACCTTTTGATGGTGACCAAGGCCAACAAGCAATCGACGGTTCACCGCGCCGTGCATTTTGATACGGTTGTCGTCAAACAGTTTGATGCGACGGGCAAGGTCATTGGCCAGCATCTGTTTGTTGGCCTGTTTACATCGGGTGCTTATAACCTCAACCCGAAACTGATCCCGCTATTGCGGATGAAACTGGCTGAAACCATCAAACGTGCCGGTTTCCCTCCCAATAGCCATGATGGCAAGGCGCTGGCCAATATTCTGGAAACTTTCCCGCGTGATGAACTTTTCCAGATCGAACTTGATGATCTTTATCACATCTGCATGGGTATTCTGCATTTGCAGGAACGCCAGCGCATTGCCCTGTTTGTGCGCCGTGATGCCTTTGAACGGTTCGTTTCCTGCCAGATTTTCTGCCCGCGCGACCGTTTCACCACCAAGTTGCGCATGAATTTCCAGCGGGTGGTAGAAGAAGCCTTTAATGGCACGGTATCGGCCCATTACACCCAGATCGGCGATTCGCCACTGGCACGCTTGCATGTGTTGGTCCGCACGACACCGGGCGAATTGCCGGAATATGACGTCCAGGACATTGAAAAACGCCTGGTCGAAGCGGCGCGCGACTGGAACGATACCATGCGTCAGGTTCTGGTGCGTGAAATGGGCGAAGAAAAAGGGCTGACGCTGTATCGGCGTTATGGTGATTCCTTTGCCACCGACTATCAGGACCGTTTTTCAGTGGAAACGGCAGTTCTTGATATTGAGCGTTTCGAAGATGTGCTGAATTCGAACGATTTGCGCGTCAATCTGTATCGGCCGATCGAAGCGGCTGAAAACGAACTGCGCTTTAAAATCTATAACCCTGCGGCACCGGTGCCTTTGTCTGATGTGTTGCCGATGCTTGAAAATATGGGGTTGAAGGTGATTACCGAAAATCCGTTTGCGGTGACCCCGCGTGACGGTTCTGTCGGTGTGCGTATTCATGATTTCGGCGTGATTGTCGATGGCCAGTTCACCCTGCATGAAGTCCGCAACAAGTTCCAGGAACTGTTCGTGCGCATGTGGCACGGCGAAGTGGAAAACGATGCCTTTAACCGGCTGGTCTTGCTGGGTGGGCTAGATTGGCGTGAAGTTGTCGTTTTGCGCAGCTACGCCCGTTATATGCGCCAGACCGGATCGGCCTTCTCGCAGGATTATCTGGCAAAAACGCTGGCGAATAATTCTTCCCTGGCCACGGCTTTGGTTGAACTGTTCAAAGCCTACTTTGATCCGGATCGCGATCCGGGGCTGGAAGCCGAAATAGAAGCCATCGAAGGCGACATCATGTCGCGCCTTGATGATGTGATGAACCCCGATGAAGACCGCATCTTGCGGGCCTTCCTTAATCTGGTGCAATCAAGCCTGCGGACCAACTATTTCCAGGTTGGTGCAGACGGCAACCCCAAACCTTACCTGTCGATCAAGTTTAATTCGGCCGAGGTCGAGGATTTGCCACTGCCGCGTCCGTGGCGCGAAGTGTTTGTCTATTCGCCCCGCGTCGAAGCGGTGCATTTGCGCGGTGGCCCGGTGGCGCGTGGCGGCATTCGCTGGTCGGACCGCCAGGAAGACTTCCGCACTGAAATTCTGGGTCTGGTCAAGGCGCAGATGGTGAAAAACGCGGTGATCGTGCCGGTGGGGTCAAAGGGCGGCTTTGTGGTCAAACGTCCGCCGGTTGATGCCTCGCGCGAGGCTTTTTTGGAAGAAGGGATCGCCTGTTACAAAACCCTGATGCGCGGCCTGCTTGATATTACCGACAATATTGTCACCGGTACGGTTGTCGCCCCGGAACGGGTCCGTCGTCTTGATGAAGACGATCCCTATCTGGTGGTCGCAGCCGACAAGGGCACGGCGACATTTTCCGATATCGCCAATGGTGTCGCCCGTGATTACGGCTTCTGGCTTGATGATGCCTTTGCCTCGGGCGGATCGCAGGGCTACGATCATAAAAAAATGGGCATTACCGCCCGTGGGGCGTGGGAATCGGTCAAACGGCATTTCCGCGAAATCGGCAAGGACATTCAGAAGGAACCCTTCACCGTTGCCGGTGTTGGCGATATGTCGGGTGATGTGTTTGGCAATGGCATGTTGCTCTCGGAACAAATCAAGCTGGTTGCCGCCTTTAATCACCTGCATATTTTTGTCGATCCCGATCCGAACCCGGCTACCGGCTTTGCTGAACGCAAACGCCTGTTTGATTTGCCGCGGTCCAACTGGGCCGATTACGACAAAAAGCTGCTTTCGAATGGCGGGGGCATTTTTGATCGTCGGGCCAAAACCCTGGACCCGTCAGCCGAAGTGCGCAAATTGTTGCATTTGGGCAATGGCAAGGTCACACCGGCCGACATGATGAAAGCCATCCTGAAAATCGATGTTGAATTGCTGTGGTTTGGCGGTATTGGCACCTATATCAAGGCGGGCAGCGAAAGCAACGCCGATGCCGGTGACCGCGCCAATGATGCCATTCGCATCAATGGCGGCGATATTCGGGCCAAAGTTGTTGGCGAAGGGGCCAATCTTGGCTGCACCCAGCGCGGGCGCATTGAATATGCCAAGGCCGGTGGCCGGATCAATACGGACGCCATCGACAATGCCGGCGGGGTGAATTGCTCGGACCACGAGGTCAATATCAAGATCTTGCTGGGCGAAGTCGTTGCCAATGGTGACATGACGGAAAAGCAGCGCAACAAGCTGCTTGAAGACATGACCGAGGAAGTTGGTGAACTGGTTCAGCGCGACAATTATGTGCAAAGCCAGGCCATTTCCAACATCTTTGCGGGGGGCGGCGAGGCCCTGGATGCCCATGTCCGCCTGATCCGCATGCTGGAACGGGAAGGCCGCCTTAATCGTGAAATTGAATTTTTGCCCGATGAAGAAGAAATCACCCGGCGGTTCAATGCCCGCGAAGGTCTGACCCGGCCTGAAATTTCGGTGCTGATGCCGTATGCCAAATTGTGGCTGTATGACGAAGTGCTGCATTCCGACCTGCCAGATGACCCGATTCTGGTCGAAGAACTCGTTCGTTATTTCCCCACACCTTTGCGCAAGAAATATACGGATGCGGTTTCGCATCATCGTTTGCGGCGTGAAATTATTGCGACTGTCGGTATTAACAGCCTGGTTAACCGTCTTGGTGGAACGTTTGTTCACGATATGATGGAAGCCACCGGTTTTTCAGCCGTGGATGTTTCACGCGGATATCTGATTTCGCGGGCGGTATTTGGCCTGCGCGATATCTGGGCGGGGATCGAAACCCTGGACAATGTCGTTGCGGCCCATGTGCAGACCGAAATGTTCAAGGATGTCGGCAAGATGGTGGAAGACGTGACATTGTGGTTCCTGCGCAATTGCGAGGAATTGAATGTCGGGTCCAAGATCGAACGGTTCCGCCCGCAGGTCATGCGCGTGATTGAGGCGTTTGACCAGATTATTCCGGGCGATGCCGCCATTCGTACCGGTTTGAAACAACGGGTCGATCACCTTAAAAAACAGGGTGTGCCCGAAGATCTGGCCAAGCGGGTGGCGGCAATGCCGCAAATGGTGGCCGTATGTGACATCGTGCGGATTGCCGAAGGTTCGGACCGGGATGTGTTGGATGTCGGGGCGACGTATTTTGCCGTCGGATCTCGTTTCCAACTGGGTGTTTTGCGGGCTGCGGCTGAAACAGTGGAGGCCGAAACCCATTGGCAAAAACTGGCACGGAATGCTGCGATTGATGATCTGTTTGGTCATCAGCGCGAATTGACCCGTGTGGTGCTGGCCGAAGACAAGAACGGTATGATCGGTGCGGATGCGGTCGAACAATGGGTTGCGGCCCATCAGCGCGGCACGCAACGTTGCGATCAGTTGATCGAAGAATTGCATGCGGCCGGCCAGATCGATCTTGCCATGATTACGGTTGCCAACCGCCAGGTCCGAGCCCTGATCGGCGGATAAGCCAGCGATTTTAGAAACGTTGCGAAAGCACAATGCGGGGGCGGCAAGGGTCGCCCCCGTTTTTTTATGGTTGTCTCAAAGCAGACTTTTGGCGGCGTTTTGGGGCGGCCTGCGACCTTCGTCACAATCGATGCGGTACTGGCTTGTGCGGTGCGTAAAATACCCTATCTTTTGGCCGAGAAGACCCCAAAGAGGAAGACCAGGATGAATTATGTTCGGACCGGATTGCTGCTCGCAGGGATCACAGCCCTTTTTGGTGTGGTCGGCATGATGATTGGCGGGCAACAAGGCATGATCATTGCCCTGTTATTCGCCGGAGGCATGAATGTTTTTGCCTATTGGAATTCTGACAGCATGGTGCTGCGGATGCGCCATGCCCGGCAGGTGGATGAAAATACGGCCCCCGAACTGGTCGGCATTGTGCGCCAACTGGCCCGGCGGGCCGATTTGCCGATGCCCAAGGTTTATATCGTCGAAAATCCGCAACCCAATGCCTTTGCCACCGGGCGCAACCCCGAACATGCGGCGGTTGCGGCGACCACCGGGTTGTTGCAATTTTTAAGTGCCAATGAAATCGCCGGGGTGATGGCCCACGAACTGGCCCACATTAAAAACCGCGATACCCTGACAATGACCATTACGGCGACCCTGGCCGGGGCGATTTCGGCATTGGCAAACTTTGCCATGTTTGCCGGAATTTTTGGCGGCCACCGCCAAAACAACAACAATCCGTTGGGTGGTTTTGGCATGATATTGGTTGCTATTCTGGCCCCGATGGGGGCAGCGCTGGTGCAAATGGCGATTTCACGAACCCGCGAATATGAAGCCGACCGGATCGGGGCAGAAATTTGCGGCCAGCCTTTGTGGTTGGCCGATGCCTTGGGGCGGTTAGACCGCGGTGTGCATGCGGTGCCCAATCTCGATGCCGAACGCAACCCGGCAACCGCGCATATGTATATTGCGAATCCGTTGTCGGGCAAGGGGATGGACAGGTTGTTTGCCACGCATCCGGCGATGGAAAATCGTATTGCCAAGTTGCGCGCAATGGCCGGGGTAACCGTTTCGCCAAACCGACCCCGTAAACGGCCCTGGGGGTAACGCTTATACGGCCATTATCTATTCTTCAGTATGGGTGATGAATATGTCACCAATAATTGACGGTCGCGCATTTGCATTTGATGATACCGCAATAAAGGGCGGCTTTTGTTATGTGCAAATTCTTTGGCCGGAAAGGGACAGGGGATGGGCGGTTTATGGTCCATACTCGGACTGGTATTCAAGTCGATTTTGGGCGTTGCCGGGGGCAGGACTGCCTCTAATGCGCCGGCAGAATATTTAACAGGCTCTGCTGGCGGGCAGAGTTGCATTTGCGGTATTGCCGGTTTTGGCAGCGACGGGCAGGACATTGCCACGACGATAAAAGACCGCCTGGCTGATTTTAGCCGGTATGAATTTTCCAGCATTTCGCAAAATATCATCATCAGTGCGGATGCTGTTGATCCGTTTCTTGCTGTACATGATGCGCAGAATCTCGCGTGGAATGCCGCGTTACGGCAAAATTGCACGGTTCTTTTGTGGGGGGCCGTTGCGTCCGACAAATCGCGATTGGATATGCGGTTTGTCAGCAAACAGGTTGCCTTTGCCCCACACGCGCTGTTTCTGGCGCAACAATATCGTTTTACCTTGCCTCTGGCCGAAGATTTCACCCAGTCGATCGGGTTGTTGTTACAAACTGAAAACCTGTATCGCGCCGATGACCCGGTTCAGCGTATCGAACGGCTTAGCGAACTGGCCAAATCACTGGAAAATCAGCAAGACCGCATCCTTAATCGCGATGTGATTGGCGAATGCGGGGACGGGATTGTCTTCTGCTTTGCGACGGCTGCTTTGGCGTTGGCTGAAAATGGTCATCGTGGTTGGTGCCAGCTTGCTTCGGATGCCCTGGAACCCATGGTTGCCAGCTGTTTTGGAATTGATAAAAATGTGGACCGCGACGGTCTGGCACGGATGATTCCGGTCGCTGGTGCCAATAGCCGTGAGCCGCTATTGCCTGATCAGATTGCCCTGCTGGCCCTTTATGGTCATTTGCTGAACTGGGCGGCGCTGGGCAGTGCCGCCAGTCGGGTGTCGATGTTGGCGGTAGAAATATGGCGCTTGTTGTATCACCGGTTTGAATATGTTGCCGGTGCCCGTGTTGCCAAGATCATTTGTCAGCTTCGTTTGGGCGAGGCCTGCTGTGTCTGCGCACGGGAAGCACAAAACCCCGATCTTGCCGCCGAGGCCTTGCATCATTTGCGGCACGCGTTGAGTGATAATGATCGCAAAGCATATCCCGTGCTATATGCCCTGACGGCCTATCACCTTGGCGATGCCTTGATCGCGCACGGCGAACTGGCGGGAACCGGGCTGTTATATGACAGCATCCTTCCGTTTTTTCAGGCAACGTTAAAGGTGTGTTCGCGCACGGAAAATTTGTATTTGTGGGGGCGGGCCATGTTCGCGCTGGCAACGGTGCAGGCAATGCAGGGGCGGGACGATGGCGATGTTGGCATTTTACGTACGGCCAAAATGAATTTTATACAGGCCCAGCAAAATCTGGAACAAGCTGGTGCCCGTTCGGCCGCGCGCACGGCAATGGGCGGACAAATGCGAATTGATGCCCAGATCGCCGAGTTACTTGGCAGCGACGGTGACGCGGCCCCGGTTAAATCTTTGCAACAACCGGTAAAGGCCTGATCACAAAACACCCCCGCAGCGGTTGCTACGGGGGTGCTGGTTTTTATGGCAATGATGCGGCCTGAAACAATATTGGGCCAGACCGCACAGAATGCCAGCCCTGTTAGTTGCGCGAACTACCGAAAAAGCGCAGCAACATGATGAACAGGTTGATGAAGTCAAGATACAGCTGCAGGGCACCAAAGATGGCCTTTTTTCCTGCGGTCGTGGCATCATCGTGTTCCCAGTAGCTTTCCTTGATGCGCTGGGTGTCATACGCGGTCAAACCGGTAAAGATCAGCACACCAGCCGCCGAAATAACAAACTGCAACATGGTGCTGCCAAGGAAGATATTTACCACGCTGGCAATGATCAGGCCGATCAGCCCCATGAACAGGAAACTGCCCCAACCAGCCAGATCTTTTTTGGTGGTGTAGCCATAAAGGCTCATGGCACCAAAAGTCCCGGCTGTAATGAAGAAGGTACGGGCAATGCTTTCACCGGTATAAACCAGGAAAATTGATGACAGCGACAGCCCCATCAATGCGGCATAGGCCCAGAACACGGCCTGTGCGGCAGGCATGCTCATTTTGTGAATGCCAAAGCTAAGAACCAAGACCAGCGCAAACGGTGCCAGCATAACGATCCAGGACAAGCCTGAACCGAACACAGCCTGCATGAAAGCAGGGCTGCTTGATGCTGCCAATGCGACGATACCAGTCAAAGCCAGCGCAGACGCCATGTAGTTATAGACGCGCAGCATATAGGTCCGAAGACCGGCATCAATATCGGCCGCCGACTGGCCAGCCGAGACAGAATAGCCGCGTCGTTGCGTTTCGAAAGCCATTGAATTCCCTCATATGATCCAGTTTGAGCAGGATTGTTCATACAATCTTACACTGTTCAAAATATGGCAGGATTTGACCGAAAAGCAACGATTGCAGGCTTTTCACGCGCATCGGGCAGCAATGGGTTGTGATTTTGTTCACAAATAAAAATGTGGCACTATAAATCTGGCGTCGAAATTCTCTTTTTGGTTGGCGTCGCGGTGGAATTCGATGATTTTCGCGGATCAGGAGATTTTCTTTATGGGATTGAAAATAAAAAGAATTTTTCAAACTAAAGGGCGATCTCATGGCATGGCGGTTATTGCCGCAGGAATCATATTTGGCAATTTTATGATCTTGTCGCCTGTTGCGCGTGCCCAGGTGAACGTTTCTCTATCAAAACAAAGTGATCAATCCTTGGGCGATTTTTGCGCCGATCCGGCTTTGGGCGCGCAGCCTTGCCCGATTCTCCCCATCGATGTTACCGAATTTGATGCCAATTTCATTTATCGTTTCGTGGGTCCCGAATCTCAACGACCGTTTGACCGGTTTTCGT
Source organism: uncultured Thalassospira sp. (assembly GCF_963976115.1). Taxonomy (GTDB): domain Bacteria; phylum Pseudomonadota; class Alphaproteobacteria; order Rhodospirillales; family Thalassospiraceae; genus Thalassospira. The sequence continues at coordinate 156,160 of NZ_CAXBJJ010000005.1, read as the reverse complement.
GGCAAGCCTTTATCGCCATGACCTGGCCGATGGCAGAAAACGGGCACCCTGTGCCCTATGCGCAGACCTTTGATCCCGACAACACAGCGACGGTGCCCCGATGGCAGCAACTTGTGATCCGCGATCAACTGATTAGCGGCGATGACAGGGATGGCAGCACGGGGGCCTTTGCCCAAGCGGAATCAATTTGCGGCGGCGACATGCAGGCGGCATCTCAACAAACCCGTGATTCATTATTATTATATGCCTTTCGCCAGGCGACCGGTGATGTGCTGGTTGATCAGGCGGGGAATTATGTTTTGTACGAAACCCGGCTGAACGATGTTGCCGCCGATTATATTCGCGATAACCATCTGGCAACATTTGCAGGTCGTGCCAACCGGGCCAATCTGGGGCCGGAAATTTCGTTTCCTCTGCACGGGTATGTAACTGGCACAAAAGGGGGTAGTGGCGGCGTTTCTGCCACGAATACCAAAGGGGCACATATGATTGGCCCCGGTGCGACATTGTTGAAATTTGCCTGGCGGGTGCTGACCCCAAAGGATGACCCTGCCCGGTTTCTGACCCGCCGCGCCCATTTGTTTGTGCCCGCCCGCGATAGCCTGTCAGGCAAGCCTTTTTGCCGGGATGCGGTGGTTGGCTTGATCGGGATGCATCTGGTGCAACGGGTTGCCAGTGGCAATGGGGATCGTTGGATCTGGTCAACATTTGAACATGTTGCCAATGCTCCGTTGGCTGGAAATGCACGGCGACCCAACAGCTTTATTGCTAAAAAACTGTTCGCGGATGGCTGTGCCGCACCAGGCGGGCAGGACGCCGCCCCGCTGGCAATGATGACGGATGATGACGTTGCTAAATCGCAACGATTTAATCTTTTTGATCCGGCAGGGATGATGGCAGGGATTTCAGAGATGGCCGGAGGGGGCGAAAGCCTGTTGCCCATCCCGGCCATGCCTGGGGACGATGTCACAAATAAGGAATTTGCCGGGCGGGCAATGTGGGCGCAACAGCCACCCTATGCGGTGGACCGGGCCGGGCAGGCAATTGCACGGCCGCAAATTGTGCGTTGCTGGCGTGTTTTTGAAGGCACACAAAAAACCAATGACCACTGGCATCAGGCCCTGGCAGGCAGTGTGTGGGCCAATTATTTTCTGGTGGGCACACAATGGATCGGCAATGGCGGTGGTGTGCCCTTTGGCGTGGGGGAAGTGCCCCGGTTTTTAAGCAATGTGGCGCTGGAAAGTTTTATCCAGCATCAGGAAACCGGAACGTGTTTGGGATGCCATAACACCGCGCGCAGCGATGCCGGGCAGGCCTCGAATTTTACCTTTGTATTGGCGCCGGTAAACTGAGTGCCATTTTTACATTAGAAAAAACAACGGAACAGTTCTATTTCCCCGCATTCCGTCATAGGATGCGTGCCATAACAAATATTCGCTCTGACAGACCCGAAAACGGGCAAGGCGGATCAGGCAGGGAGGAAATATGCTGCCAACAGGAGATGACTGTGCGGCACTGGACCGGGATTTCACCTGGGACGTGCCGGAATTTTACAATATCGGCGTTGATGTTTGTGACAAATGGGCGAAAGACACCGCGCGCATTGCCCTGATCCATCGCCGGGCCGATGGCACCCGCCGCGATTACAGTTTTGCCCAGATGCGCCGTTTGTCAAATCGTTTCGCAAACGTATTATCGCGCCATGGGGTGGGGCGGGGCGACCGGGTGGCGATATTGCTGCCGCAATGCCCGGAAACGGCAATTTCCCATATTGCGACTTATAAGCTCGGTGCAATTGCGGTGCCGTTATTTACCCTGTTCGGGGTCGATGCTCTTGAATACCGGCTGGGCAATTGTGCTGCCCGTGCCTTGGTCACCGATATGGCCGGGGCACGCAAAATTGCCGAAATCCGCGATCTTTTGCCCGCCCTTGAACATGTTTATGTCATTGACGGCAAACCCGATGATTGCCTGGATTTCAAGGCGTTAAGTTACGAGGCCAGCGATGATTTTACCCCGGTTAAAACCCGTGCCGATGACCCGGCCCTGATCATTTATACATCGGGCACCACCGGCCAACCCAAAGGCGCGCTTCATGCGCACCGGGTGTTGCTGGGCCATTTGCCCGGTGTTGAAATGTCGCACGATATGTTTCCCCAGCCCGGTGATTTGATCTGGACGCCAGCAGACTGGGCCTGGATTGGCGGGCTGTTAGATGTGTTAATGCCCGCCTGGCATCACGGGGTGGCGGTGGTGGCCCACAGGTTTGAAAAATTCAACCCCGAGCGCGCCTTTGCCCTGATGGCCCAATATGGCGTGCGCAATGCGTTCTTGCCGCCCACAGCCCTTAAAATGATGCGGTCCGCCCCGCAAAGTGTTGTGGCACAGCATAATTGCCATTTACGCACCATTGCCAGTGGCGGTGAAACCCTGGGGGCCGAGATGCTGCAATGGGGGCGCGATACATTTGGCCTAACGATTAACGAATTTTACGGTCAGACCGAATGCAACATGATTGTCAGTTCATCATCGCGCCTTAAGGCGACATCGGCGGGCCATATGGGGCGTGCCGTGCCGGGCCATGATGTGCGGATTATTGATGAAACCGGAACCGAAATGGCCCCGGGTGAGGTTGGCATGATTGCCGTGCATCGCCCGGACCCGGTGATGTTTTTGCAATACTGGCGGAATGACGCGGCCACACAGGCCAAATTCATGGGCGACTGGATGCTGACCGGTGATTTGGGGGCCATGGGCGAGGACGGCTTTATTCGCTTTGTTGGCCGTGAAGACGACGTGATCAGTTCGGCGGGATACCGCATTGGCCCTGGCGAGATTGAAGATTGCCTGATCGCGCATCCGGCGGTGCGGATGGCCGGGGTGGTTGGCAAGGCAGACCCGGTGCGCGGGCAGATTATCAAGGCGTTTGTGGTGTTGGGTGATCAGGGGCAGCAAAGCGATGCTTTGGCGGGCGATCTTTCGGATTTTGTTCGCACCCGGCTCGGCGCGCATGAATATCCGCGTGAAATTGCCTTTATCGATGCCCTGCCGATGACGGCGACGGGCAAGGTGGTGCGTCGGGCTTTGCGTGATATGGCTTAGGGCTGACGGTGTCAACGGCACTAAAAATCAAATCGTATGCGATTTGATCGCCATTTTCCGGCTTGTGTTGGCCTTAAAACAGCAAAGCGGGCAGAACCTGTTGCCGGTTCTGCCCGCTTTTTGTGATCAGGGTTTATTCGTTGCGTAAAATCGGCGCTGCCGGGCTGCGCAGGGCCTGCCATGTGCCGATGAACCCGGCTGTTAACGTGGCGATCAATCCGATCAGGATCGGGCCAAAAATAGTCATGGGTAACAGCGTCCAGCTTGCCCCCATCACCAGCACCAGAACCGCCCACGCCGCCGCACTGCCAAACAGGGCGGCAATCAGCCCGGTTGACAGGCCCAGAATGCCGTATTCCAGCGCATAGGCGTATAAGATGTTGGCCCGTGTTGCGCCCAGCGTTTTAAGAACAACGGCATCATAAATGCGTTTGCGCCGCCCGGCGGCAACCGCACCGGCCAGCACCAGCACCCCGGCAATAATGGCGATGGAACTGGTCGCACTTAGCGCAAGGCCAATTCCGGCCAAAATCGTATTGGCCGCTTCCAGGGCTTCGCGGACGCGAATGGCGGAAACATTGGGGAAATCCTTGCCAATCATAAGGTCAACCGGTTCTTCCATGGCTGGCGGCATGTGGGCGGTGGCGATCAGGCTGTAGGGGGCCTTGTCGATCAGGCCGGGGGAAAATACCATGGCAAAATTCATGCGCAGGCTTTGCCAGTCCACGTCGCGCAGATTGGCGATTTCGGCGGTAATATCGCGGCCCAGCACATTCACGCTCAGGGTATCGCCCGGTTTCAGGTTAAAGCTGGCCCCGATATCGGCAGTTAGTGACACCAGCGGTTTGCTGGCATCGTTATAGGTTGCCGGCCACCATTTACCCTGGGTGATTTTGGTGCCCGCCGGGGCGGTTTTGGCAAAGGTTAACCCCCGGTCGCCCCGCAAAAACCAGCGATCATCGCCTGGTGGTACATCGTTGGCACTTACCCCGTTTAACGCGGTAACCCGGCCGCGCAACATTGGGGTTTGTTCAATGTTATCAACACCTTTCTGGCTACCAAGTTCGCGGCGGAACGCATCGATCTGATCAGGGCGGATATCAAGAAAGAAAAACGCCGGGGCGGATTCGGGCAAACGGTCCTGTATTTCGTGGTTCAAGTTGCCTTCGATGCTGGCAATGGTGACCAGCAATGTCAGGCCCAGCCCCAGTGATAACGTCACCGCCACCGTCGATGTGCCGGGCCGGTGCAGATTGGCCAATGCCAGGCGGGTAAAGGCGCTGCGCCCCTTTGTGAACCGTTTTGATACCGATATAACGGCGCGCCCGGCCAAGGTGAAAATGACAATGGCGGCAATGGATGCGCCGATAAAACCCAGCGCAATGGCGGTATCGGTGGAACTGGCGACCGTCAGGATCAGCAATAACACCAGCGGGACGGCCAGAACCGGCAGGTCGCGGCGGCGAATGACAGTGCCGCTTAATGCCGCACCAGAGCGAAACAGCCGGGCGGCAGGAATTTCACGCGCCCGCAACAGGGATGGCAGGGCAAAAACCAGCGTGGTTAAAATGCCAAAGGCCGTGGCAATCAAAAGCGAGGGCAGGGCAGGTGCCGCCGTTACCGCGATTGGCAATTTGTCGGCCAGAATGGGGGCAACCAGCATGGGGGCCAAGGCACCCATCATCAGGCCAATGATAATCCCTAAAACCGCAATCGTCAGGATTTGTAAAAAATAGATCCGCAAAACCAGATTATGGGTCGCGCCGATTGATTTTAACGTCGCAATCACGGACGTTTTGCTTTCGACATGGCTGCGCACGGCATTGGCAACACCAATGCCCCCCACCAGCAAGGCCGATAACCCGACCAGGGTTAAAAACAATGTCAGCCGTTCGATAAAGTTTTTCAGGCCGGGGCTGGCATTTTGGGTATCGCGTACACGCCAGCCTTCGTCGGGATAGGCATCATCCAAACGGGTGCGAAAGGCTTTGATGGTGTCGTTATTTTTCAGATCGATCAGATAATGATAATGGACAAGGCTGCCCGGCACAATCAGGCCGGTATCGGCCATGGCGGGCAAGGCGACCATCAAACGGGGACCAAAGTTTAAAAAGCCAATGGCCTTGTCGGGCTCCTTGGCGATGATGCCGCGAATTTGCACATCTGTATCGCCCAGTTTTACCGTATCGCCGACTTTGATGTTTAAGCGCTCTAACAATCCTGCTTCGGCAACGCCGCCCCAAAGACCGTTCTTTTTGGTTAAAATGCCCGCAAACGGGACATCGTTTTGCAACTGAATCTGTCCAAAAAGCGGGTATTGGTCGTCAACCGCCTTTAATTCGACCAGTCGGCGCTGGTTATTGCCATAGGCGGTGGCGCGCAAGGTGGTAATCTGTTCAACACGCGCGGCATTGTCGGCAAACCAGCTTTGCTGAGCGGGGCTGGCGGGCAGGTTGACCTGTTGAATTTCAATGTCGCCGCCCAAAAGGGCACGGCCATCGCGTTCCAGCGCGCCTAAAACCGATTGCGAAACATTTCCCACGGCGGCAATGGTGCCTACACCCAGGGCAAGGCAGGCCAGAAATATCCAGAAGCCGCGCAAACCGCCGCGCAATTCGCGACGTGCCACCCGCCCTGCCAGCCTCCACTGGTTTGGTTGCGTTGTTTTACCCCGCATTACGCACCATCCCCACCCGATACAATAACGCCATCGCGCATGGTGATGGATCGGTCGCACCGGGCGGCCAGGCCTTCGTCATGGGTAATCAAAAGCAGGGTCGATCCTTTTTTGCGAGCCAGATCAAACAGCAATTCAATAATCGTTTCGCCTGTGTGCCCGTCAAGATTGCCGGTGGGTTCGTCGGCCAGCAGCAATTCCGGATCGGTTGCCAGTGCGCGGGCCAGGGCAACACGCTGTTGTTCGCCGCCGCTGAGTTGGCCGGGATAATGGTCCAGGCGGTGGCCAAGGCCAACCGCGGTCAGTTCTTCACGCGCGCGCTCAAACGCATCGGCTCGCCCGGAAAATTCCAAAGGCAAGGCCACGTTTTCAAGCGCACTCATTGATGGCACCAGATGAAAATCCTGAAACACGATGCCGACATGATGGCGGCGAAACAGGGCCAATCCGTCTTCGCCAAGCTGGCGCAAATTATGGCCGCAAATTTCAAGGGTGCCATCTTGTGCTTGTTCCAGCCCGGCAATGACCATCAAAAGCGATGTTTTCCCCGATCCCGACGGGCCGATCAGGCTGACGCGTTCGCCTGCCTTGATCGACAAATCGATGTTTTTCAAAATATCAACAGTCCCGGCAGGGCCTTTCAGGCTGAGTTTCAGGCCCTTTACGTTTATGGGCAGGTTTGCCGGGGAAACCGCAGCTGTTTCGGGGGGGGCGGTGGTCGATGACGGGGACGGTGCAGAAGCAGAATCACGCATGAAAATTCCAGTCAGGGTTGCGCCATTGCGATTTGGTAGGCATTTGACAGGGGCAAACAGCCATTGCGATGATTAACTTTCATGCAATTTGGCGTTCAAATATGTCAAACACCCGAATATTGCGCCAGCATTACAAGAGGAAGCCAATGATTACCTTCAGAAATGTGTCAATATCCACATCGGAGCAAGGCCCGGGTGTTAACCGTTTCACTTTTGCCAATACTGATAACGGTGCCCGTTGGCAGCGGACGATCCTTTTTTATACGGCGCTGGTTTTCGTTTCGATTTGTATATTTTTATCGGCCGCCCATGCCCAAACGTCAAACGACGTCAATGCCACACCGCAAAAGCCAACCATTGTGTTGTTTGGCGATAGCCTGATTGCCGGTTATGGCTTGCCCGAACAGGATGGATTTGCCCCTAATCTGGCAGAATCCCTGAAAAATGCCGGGATGGATGCCAACGTGATCAATAGTGGCGTATCGGGTGATACGACGGCGGCGGGGCTGGCCCGGCTTGATTGGGCAATGGTTGATAAACCCGATCTGGTGGTGCTTGAACTGGGCGCAAATGATGCTTTGCGCGGTGTTGATCCGGCCCAGACCCGCAGTAACCTTGAAAAAATCATTGAAAAATTACAAACAACCCAAACCCGCATTTTGCTGGTGGGTATGATTGCGCCGCCCAATATGGGGAAGGAATACGGGGCGGAGTTTAATTCGATTTATGCCGATCTGGCGCAAAAATACCAATTGCCGCTTTATCCCTTTTTCCTTGAGGGTGTTGCCGCCGACCCCGGCCTTAACCAGGGCGACGGTATGCATCCCAATGCCAAAGGTGTCGAGATCATTGTGCAAAAAATAACCCCCGTAGTGTTAAGTGCCTTAAATTATTGATCCTTTTTTCGGCCTGATGCATTTCTTCGCACGGGTGACGTTGCCCGTCACAGCAGGGCCGCGTGGGTGATTGTGCGCTTCATGGCCGTTGAAAAATGCTTTGGGCCTGGTGCCAGCCAAGCTGTTGCGGGTTTGCCGTTATTCATTGCACTTTGAAAGGCGAGGCATCCGGGGGTGCCGATGCCACGGGGGCAAATACACAGTGCGTCAAATTCGCATGGCTGCGCAGGCACATCGCGCAGAAAATATCGTATCATTAAAGACTTGGCGCGGTATTTGGACCTGAAATGACATCAATTGGGGGCTGAATTCCACGCAGGGGCAAAAATTCGCCGTGTAAAACTGCAAATGTAGATAGAATTCGTAACGAATTGGCAATGATGGCGCCTTTTGATCCTTATGTATAGTAAGTTGAGTGCATATTTTTAATTTTATATATTATTATCAATATGTTGTGAGTTTTCTGTTGGTATATGTTTTATGGTGATTATGACAAAGTTCCCCCTAAAAGTGCTGATTCTTGCCGTTGGGCGTGCTTGTTAATACCTTGTTTACTTACGACAGTGTTCTGATCGCAAAATTCATAACTGCATTCGTGGATTTTTCTGATTTCATCCAATTCAAGGGGCCATTGTGTGTTCCAAACCTCTTAAATTAGGCCCTGAACCGAAACAAATTTCTGTTTTGGAGGCTGCGGATAGTGTCGGGTGCTGTAATTGTATAAATATTAACTAAGTGTATGAATTAATTGATTTATTTTTAGAATATTACGTTTTTTCGGTCTGGTGCCAGTTTCGTTGCATGGCTCTTGCCGGGTTTGTTAATACTTTGTTATGCATTTTCAGAATGTTCAGAATTTCCGGTATTTTCTAGATAATACATATTAATATCAGATAGTTATGGTCGTATCTGGCGCTTCGGTCGGGCAGAAGGAGCGGTTCGTTTTCGATAAAAGCGACCGTGTGATCGGCAAGTGACACGTAGTGTCTACTTTTGTAGTTGTATGGCAAAATTCCATCGCATACACTTTGCCGCGCGATTGTTAAAGCAGACGGCAGGCCGTTTTTCTGTTTCTGTCGCACAGGATCAAAGCCATTTTTGTGACAAGGGGCTTCATGGCGACGCAAACTGTAAAACAGTCCTATACCATTCCCTGTGCCAGTGTTTTTCGGGATGCCGTGCTGGATTTGGCCGCCCGCCGCGAGGTCAATGCTGCCGATCTGGCGCGTTCTGTGATGTTGATTGTGCCCCGCAACGTTATTGATGACTATGCTGACCCGGGCGATCCGCCTGCGGGGGACCGCGAAACCATTGTTTTGAAATCCGGCCCCGCCGAAGGTCGGCCATGGCGCCGTAAACCGCGCCTGCAATTGCGTTTGCCGTCGGGATACTCGGTTGTTACCGTGCGTAAGGCCTTGAAAATGGCGCTGGATTTTGAAGGCGGTGATGTGCGCATCCGGGTGGACCGCCCCGATGTTCTGGCTGCTGAACGCCGGGCCTTGCAGGAAGTTGCCGACCTTAAAAAACGCGTGATGCAGCCGCCCGCCGAACTGGTGCAATCGCGCGAAGAGGTCGAAAGGCTGCGCCAGATCGTTCATAATCTGGCCTTTGATCCGCTTGATCGCGGGGTAAGCACCTATAATGATGCCTTGCATGTGATGGGGTTTGCCCCCGGTGCCCGGCCAGATTTAAAAGCCATTCGGACAAAATACCGGGTTTTGGCCGCCATCCATCACCCTGACAGCAATTATGGGTCCCATCAGCGCATGACACAGTTAAATGCCGCGATGGAGCTGTTGCGTCGCCACGTTGGCTGATCTGCTTTTGGGGCCTTGTGATCCGATCCACGGAAGGGTTAGATTGATCCTGCGTGCGAAGAGATAACGCCGTCTGGCAGGATAACAAACAGGGTGTCATGATCATCGGAACGTGATGTAACGCCACTGTTTGGCTTTGCACGCGGTGGTCGCACCCACAAGCGGGGGAACATCATGACAGCAGAATTTATGGCGGCCCATGCCAGCGGCGAACATTGGGCGTCCATTTCGTCGGAATTGGCCGAAAAACTGGAACGTCAGGGACCAATCAGCGGCGGCCTGGCCTTTTTATATGTGTCCGAAGTGATTGCAGGCGACATGGGCAGCATGTTGACATTTCTGCGCTCTCGCCTTGGTGTTGAATTTTGGGTTGGTGCGTCCGGGGTTGGCGTTTGCGGGCCGGGGCGGGCTTATTTCGGGGTGCCCGCAGCATCGGTCATGATCGCGCCGCTTGGCGAAGACAGTTTCCATGTTTTTGATCCCCTGCGTACTGATGCCGATATTGATGACGCCGTTCTTCAGGAGGCGATTGCCCGCTTAGAACCGCTTTTTGGCCTGGTTCATGCCGATCCTGCCGTGCCCGATACCCTTAAACTTCTGCCCGAACTGGCGCGCACCGGTTCGACCTATCTGGTGGGGGGTGTCGCGTCTGGCAGTGACAAGGGGTCTGCACAAATTGCCAACAAGGTTACAGGTGGTGGTCTGTCGGGGGTTTTGTTTGCGGGCAATACGGTTGTGCAGGTCGGGCTTAGTCAGGCCTGTTCGCCCATCGGGCCTGTCCATCGGGTGACCGAGGGGCGCGGGGGCATTATTTCCCTGTTGGATGATAAACCGGCCTATCAGGTGTTTTGTGATGAAATGGCAGCCGATGAAAACGGCCTGTCGCTGGCATCTGGCGGCGGGGCGGGGGCGCAGGCGGGCACCGGGCGGTATCATCTTGCCTTTATGGTGCCAGGAACCGACACCGGCGATTTTGTTGTGCGCAACCTGATGGGGATTGATCCGCAAAATAATTTATTGGCGGTGAATGATGATGCCCAGCCCGGCGATGCCGTGCGCTTTGTCCGCCGTGACAGTGCGACCGCCGAGCAGGATTTGCGCCGGATGCTGGCCGATTTGCAGCGCCGACTGCCCGCAAGGCCGCGCGGGGCGCTTTATTGCAGTTGTGTGGCGCGCGGGCCGCATTTGTTTGGCACTGAAAACCGCGAAATGATGATCATTCAGGAAGAACTGGGCGATTTGCCCCTGACCGGTTTTTACGGGAATGGTGAAATTTGTAACGACCGTTTTTACGCCTATACGGGCGTTTTGACCCTGTTCATGTAATATCGTGATGAAATCTCATGAAAAAAACATGGTAGCGGTTTCATTGTCGTCGCGGCAGGATATATTCATCCTATTTCCAAAATGAAGCGGCCCGCAAACAAGGCCGCACAAAAGGGGACTTTTAGTATGGAATATCGCCGTTTGGGGCGTACTGACATTAATGTCAGTGTTATCTGCCTTGGAACCATGACCTGGGGCCAACAAAACACCCAGGAAGAAGCTTTCGAACAGCTTGATTACGCCACCAGCCATGACGTCAATTTCATCGATACCGCCGAAATGTATCCGGTTCCGGTGATGGAAGAGACCTTTGCCCGCACCGAAACCATCATCGGCAACTGGCTGGAAAAACGCGGCAAGCGCGATGATCTGGTGATTGCCACCAAAATTGTCGGCCCGGCAGAACGTTTTCCCTATGTCCGCGGTGGCCCGCGCCTGACCCGTGATCAGATTTTCACGGCCATTGATGCCTCTCTTTCGCGCCTGAAAACCGATTATGTTGACCTTTATCAGCTTCATTGGCCGGACCGGAATGCCAATTTCTTTGGCAAACTGGGCTACGAGCATGATACCGACGAGGCCTTCACCCCGATCGAGGAAACTCTTTCTGCTCTTGACGATGCGGTCAAGGCGGGCAAGGTGCGCCATATCGGCCTGTCGAACGAAACCCCGTGGGGCCTGATGAAGTTTCTTGAATGGGCCGAGAAAAAAGGCTGGCCCCGGGTTGTGTCGGTTCAGAACCCCTATGGTTTGTTGAACCGGTCCTATGAAGTGGGTCTGGCCGAATGCTCGATCCGCGAAGATGCCGGCCTTTTGGCCTATTCGCCGCTGGGCGGCGGAGCCCTTTCGGGGAAATATCTGAACGGTGCCCGTCCCAAAGGTGCCCGCACCACCTTGTGGCCGCAATATTTTGGCCGTTATCTTAAGGAAAATGGCATCAAGGCAACCGAAGCCTATGTCAAACTTGCCAAAGATAACGGGCTGGACCCGGCACAGATGGCCCTGGCCTATGTGAATTCGCGGCCTTTCCTGACGGCGAATATCATCGGGGCCACCTCGATGGAACAGCTGAAATCAAATATCGGGTCCGCCGATATCACCCTGTCGGATGATATTCTGGCTGAAATCGAAAATATCCAAACCCAGTGGCCCAATCCTTGCCCCTAAGCAGGATAGGCTGTGTCTTTACACCGGGTGACATTGATCTTGCTGCCCGGTAACGCCGGATAAACCGGATAAATAAGGAGGCGTCGTATGGTCGTGATCGTTTCAGGCAAGGAAACCGACCTGGAGGGAATGTCCGTGCGGCGCCTTTTGCCCCATCGTGATGTCCGTTCCGTTGGTCCGTTTGTGTTTTTTGACCATATGGGACCGGTCAGTTTCGAGGCCGGTTCGGGGATTGATGTGCCACCTCACCCCCATATCGGTCTGGCAACGGTGACCTATCTGTTTGACGGTGCCATTTTGCACCATGACAGTCTGGGCAATCATCTTGAAATTACGCCGGGCGATTTAAACTGGATGACCGCCGGGCGCGGCATTGTGCATTCGGAACGTGAAACATCTGATTTGCGCCATTCCGACCATAATTTGCATGGCTTGCAGTTATGGGTTGCCCTGCCCGAGGCTGACGAAGATTGCGCGCCCGAATTTACCCATGTCCGCAAGGATGATTTGCCGGTGATCCATGAATCCGGCCTGCATATGCGCCTGATCGCGGGCGAAGCCTTTGGTCACACCGCACCGGTGCCGGTGAAATCAAAGCTGTTTTACCTCGATGTTCATATGGATGGCGGGGCGCAGTTGTTGCTGCCTGGCGAAAACCAGCAGGCAGCTTTATATGTGATCGGCGGGGCTTTGCGGGTGAATGGTGTGCGGTATGAAGCCTTTAGCTTCATTTACGTCGCACCCGAAGAAATCCCCGATATTGTTGCCGAAAATCATTGCCGGGTGATGTTGCTGGGCGGTCTGCCGCTGGGGCATCGTCATATCTGGTGGAACTTTGTCGCCACCAGCAAGGATAAAATTGAACAGGCCAAAGCGGACTGGCGCGATGGCCGGTTTGATCCGGTGCCAGGGGAAGATGACCTGGTGCCGCTGCCAGGTACATCGCAAAAAGTCACCCCGCCACCAGCTTCCTGACCGTCCGAAAGGCCGTGCCCGGCGACCATTTTGCCTGGCCGGGCAGGCCCAAATTCCCCAATTTGTATGCGAGACTGAAAATGCGCTTGTTTGTCGGTATTCCCATCCCGGCCGATATCGCCCAAGACCTGTATCCCATTGCCCGCGCCATTCGCGGGCTGGAGGCGCAAACCCCCGAAAACATGCACTTAACCCTGAAATTCATTGGCAATGTGCAGGATCGCATCGTCGCGGCGCAAATTGATGATGCGTTGCTCCATACCCGCTTTAGCCCGTTTGATCTGCAAGTTGCCGGGTTGGGCATGTTTGGCACAGACCGCAAAGCCCGCATTTTGTGGGCTGCGGTGCTGCCCCAACCCGTGTTAACCCAACTGGCGCACCGGGTAGAATCTGCGCTGTTTCGCTGCGATGCTATTTCAGGCCAGCTTGATCGACGTAAATTTGCCCCGCATATCACGCTGGGGCGCAATCGTTCGGCCAGCAGGGCCGTGGTCGGGCAGGCGGTGGCGGACCATGCCGATCTCGCCAGTCGTGCTTTTCGGGTGACGCGTTTTTGTTTGTATCAGTCAATTTCAACGCGGGATGGCCCGGTTTATCAGGTTATGGCTGAATATGGCGAGGGTATTGACGTGCCTGCACCGGAAAAATCCCGGACCGGGGATCACGATGTCTTTGCCGATATTGATTTTTCTGTCGGGCCGGAAAGATAACACATAAGCCCCGACCGTGCGTAAATGCACCGGGCCGGGGCCTTGATGCTTGTGCCAATATCCAGCCATATCTCGTTAAAGCACTTTCCCTTAGATCGACGAACTGAACATTCAGGCTGCGCGACGGGCATGTTATCTGGCCGCACATGTGCCTGCCTTGTTTCACATTTTTTTCTTGTATTTGATGCGTATCAACGTTTAGCGGCGCTGACATTACTATTTCTAATTTCGTCGACACTTCCGGTTTTCCCTGTGTTTTCCCCTCCATCTCCTGTCGGCTTCCCGGGATATTATTAAAACGTCTCCGCCCGGCTTGCGTTCATAAGGAACTTCCAAATGCTCTACGATTCTGATTCGAAAAAGCCAGCGACCCTGGACTTTGCCAGGGATATTGCCCTGCGCGCCTCGGCGATTTCCATGGGCTTTGTTTTCCTGATGGGCGGATGGCGACGCTTTTATAATGTTCCGGCCAAGCATGACATTACCAGTCCCGGTCATTTGGCCAACAAGCTGGTTGAAGCAGCCCCGGGCTCTCCGGTGGAAGCGGCCATTCACTGGGTTCTGTACAATCCGCTTATTACCGAATGGTCTGTTTATGTGATGTCGACAGCCGAAGTGCTGGTCGGCCTGGCCCTGATTTTCGGCCTTTTAACCCGCCTGGCGGCAACAGGGTCTGCGTTGATCAATATCGCGCTGATGCTGATTTTTGGCTGGATGGGGTTTGAATGCCTTGATGAATGGACGATGGCCGCACTTGGGTTTGCGATTTCGGTCAGCGTTGTGATGTTTGGCCCCGGCAGCTTTTCGCTTGATCAGCGTTTTGGTCTGGATGTTTTGGCAAAATACATTACCCGGCCCGTCGCGATCAGCCTTACGGCGTTATCGATCCTGATGACGGGCGGTTTTTATTCGTACTATTTCGGGATTTTCGATTTTCACAAGCTGACCAGTACCGGCGCCTATAATATTGTCGCCAACGAAGTCCCCGGTCACCCGGATCAGGCCACGCTTTATGTTAATGCCGGTGGTTCTTCAACGGCAGCGTATGTAAAGTCCATCACCTTTACGCTTCAGGATGGCGCACAAATTATCCAGAATGCCGAAGAAATCAGCGTTATTCACAACCATTTTGCCCCATGGTCCCATTCTGGTAAAGTCGTGGATGGTGTTTTGAAACTGCGCCTTGGCTCGCTAACCGATATTCAAATCCCCGCAGGCGCACAATCGGCGGTCATTGATCTGATCGATAACAAGGACCCGGTTGTTCATTTTACCCAAACCGGAAACTGATTTAACGGCCGGTTTTCGCAAAGCCGTTTTGGGGGCGATGGTCGTGCGCCCTCGAAGGTGACTGGTGCGTTGGCAGATTTTGAATAAAAGAGATATAATTCATTGCGTTCAATGATGTTTGATTCTAGCTGTTCTTAATAATCAGCACGATGGGATTGTAGGGAATGTGATGCGGTTAAAGTGGTGGGAATTGGCCTTTACCATGCGTAAAGCTGAAGATGCATTGGCAAATTACGCAAAAGGTATCGAGAAGCTCGCGCCACTTTTCTTCGGGGCATCGTGCTTGATGCTTTTTATTGGTGTGTCGCTGCCAATCGTCAAGGTTTCAAGTCTTCTGATATTCACGAACAGCATCTCGATTGTCAGCAGCATCTATTTGCTTTGGCGAAGCGATGAATATTTTGTCGCTGTGATTATTGTGGCGTTTTCAATTGCCCTGCCTGTCGCAAAGATCGCGGTATCTGATTACGTGTGGAGAGGTTGCTCACTTGTGCAAGCGCAGAAAGGCCGCTCAATCGGGATGCTGGAATGGGTGGGACGATGGAGCATGTTGGATGTTCTGGTAATTGCCTTAATTGTTGTCTCTTTAAAGGCATCTATGTTGGGTGATGCGAAAACAGAACCTGGTATCTATTTCTTCTCTGCATCCGTGCTTTGCAGTGCGACGGGGGTAACGTTGATCAGAAGAACGCTGAAACGTCATTCCAGTCCTGACGTGCCTTTACACCCTTCTTCCTGATCACGGTTATTAAAGGAAACGTGCTTTAGGGTACACCTGACGGGTATACGCGCAATATAACTGTGTTTGCGTGTCGCTATCATCTTTAACGGTTTGGGGGGGGGCTTTGGGTCAGTGGCAGAGAGAAGGGGATTCGAACCCCTGAGGGGCTTACACCCCAACACGCTTTCCAGGCGTGCGCCTTAAACCACTCGGCCATCTCTCCACATGCGATCTGTCTATATCGCGAAAGCGGGCGGACATTAGCCGACAGGATCGGCGATGACAAGGTCAAATTCAGCGCTGTGTGACTATTTTTATTCAGGCGTGTTGGTCTGTCGATTTTGCCGCGTCATGACGACCGAAAGAGCGATTTCTTCATAGCTTTGATCTATGATGCTGCGGCAAATCAAATGTTTGCCGTAATTTTATGCATTATGAGACGTTTGGTTCCGTGGTGGCTCTTTACTGCGGGTGGTAAAAGCCGTTACGGTGTCGATAGTTATATCGAAATCGAAAAGTTTGAAGCCGAAAAGGCGGAGAAGAGTATGTGGTTTTTCAGGGTGCTGGGCTGGCTGTTTTTATTTGCCTGTCTGGCTGTACTGGTTGGCGATGGGGTTAGCGCGCTGCAAACAGGGACCTTTCGGTTCGTTGCAGCCGGTGAGCTATGGTATCGTCTGGATGCAGGAAGCCTGAATTTACTACAAGCCCTGATCGAGCAATATGTCTCGACCTGGCTTTGGGACAAGGTTTTTGTGCCCGGTCTGTTATTGCCGGCATTTTTGCTGTTGCTTGTGCCGGGTGTTTTGCTGAGCTATTTGGCACGACGGCGGCGTCGGCCCAGATATTTTTAACTTTTGCGGGTTTCAGCGAAGGCCCGGTGTGATGTGTCTTTGGGGCCAATCGTATCCGGGCAGCTTTAACCAATAACCGGCGGAGAGCGGCGATGCGGGCGATGATGTGCGAAAAAACCGGCGTCGATCCCGTTCTGCGGACAGTGGAAGATCCCGTCGCCGGTCCCGGCGAGGTGGTGATTGACATCTATGCCTGTGGCGTCAATTTCGCCGATACCTTGATCATTGCGGGCAAATATCAACATCGTCCCGATCTTCCCTTTATTCCCGGTTTTGAAATTGCCGGGATCGTTGCCGAGGTGGGCGCCGGCGTTGACGCCACCCTGATCGGACAACGGGTGATGGCAATGGCCGCCCATGGCGGGTTTGCCGAAAAAATGGCCCACCCGGCGGATCGTATCATTCCCATACCCGATGGTGTGGCCTTTGCCGATGCCGCTGCTTTTCAGATTACCTATGGAACATCGTGGTTTGCCCTGAAATACCGGGCCGCTGTGCGGGCGGGCGAGGTTGTGCTGGTGCATGGGGCCGCGGGCGGCGTTGGTGTGACGGCGGTCGAATGCGCCAAGGTTCTGGGGGCCAAGGTGATTGCCACGGCCGGTGGTGCAAAAAAATGCGACATTGCCCGCCAGCACGGGGCGGATTTTGTGATTGATTATAAATCCGAAAACATTGCCGAGGCGGTCAAGGATATATGCCAGCGCCATGGCTGGCCTGCCGGGGTGGACGTGGTTTACGACCCGGTGGGCGGTGATGTGTTTGATCAGTCCTTGCGCTGTGTCGCCCCTGGCGCGCGGTTGCTGGTGATCGGCTTTGCCAGTGGCGATATTCCCCGGATACCGGCCAATATTTTGCTGGTTAAAAACATTGCGGTGCTGGGGTTTTATTTTGGCGCTTATCTGGAGCAAAACCCGGAAGCAGCCCGCGCGGGCATGGCTGATTTGGTGCAGAACCTGGCGGCGGGCTATATTACCCCGTCGGTATCGCGCAAGTTTGATCTGGCCGATGCACCGCTGGCCTTTGCGGCCCTGCGGGATCGCAGTGCGACACACAAAATGGTCGTTCTGTGCCGCAAAGACACAGATTAACGGGTTTTGGGCTGTTGTCTGGTGGTTGGCGCGTAATATAGGCCACAAGGGCTTGCCAGAATTCCGAAAACTGTGGATTTTACTCTGGGGCTGCATATGTGGCCTGTCAACTGATGGCAAATCCCTAAGAAAGCATCTGTATGAGCCGGTCTAAATCCCCCAAACACAATGCCAGCCGTACCCGTGACCAGTACGAAACATTCCCCTATCCCGCACGTCGGGCCGAGGATGAGGACCAACGCCTGATCACGGGATCGCCCGGTGACTGGGGCGAAGTGGTTCATTATGTTTTTGGCGGACGTGACCCCGGCGTAAAAGGCGCACCGTTGCGTATTTTGGTTGCGGGCGGCGGGACAGGCGATGCGGTGGTGATGCTGGCCCAGCAGGCCCATGATCGCGGGGCCAATGCCGAAATTGTGTATATCGATCTCTCGGCGGCATCGCGCGACATTGCCGAGGGTCGGATCAAACGGCGCGGGCTTAAAAATGTTACCTTTGTCACCGGATCGTTTGTTGATCTGGCGGCGCAATATGGCCCTTATGATTATATTGATTGCTGCGGTGTGCTGCATCACTTGCCCGACCCTGATGCCGGGTTGCGCACCCTTGCCAATTGCCTTAAGTCCGGTGGTGGCATGGGCTTGATGGTTTACGCCACCATCGGCCGTACCGGTGTTTATCATGTGCAGGAAATGATGCAGCGCCTGTCGGCCGAGGCCGCAGGGCGCGCCCGGCTTGAAACCGGCCAGGCATTGTTTGCGGGTCTGCCGCCGACCAACTGGCTTAAACGCAATCCGTTTGTGAATGATCATATCGAGGGCGGCGATGCCGGGTTTTATGATTTGCTGTTGCATCAGCAAGACCGGGCTTACCGCGTGGATGAAGTGTATGATTTTGTCGCGCAGGCAGGGCTGCGATTGCAAAATTTTGTTGAACCGTTGCGCTATGACCCGGCGATTTACACATCAAACCTGCATATCCTGGAAAAACTGGCGGGTTTGTCGGCACGTGCGCGTCACGCCATGGCTGAATTGCTGGCAGGCAACATTACCAAGCATATTTTTTATGTCGTAAAGGCAGAGAATGAAACGCGCCCGATGGAAATTTCGCAAACGGGCAAGGCGGGCGGACTGTCGGTTGGCGGGCAGGATGTGGCGGTGATGGTGCCTTATCTGGGGCGGATTGACAGGGCCAAACTGGCCGCATCGGTGGCCAAAAATGCGCAGATTAAAATCAATTTCAACGGATTTTCACTGACCTGCAAGCTGCCCCCGGCCAGTGCCGCGATTTTGTCGCGGGTAAACGCGACGCGCAGCCTGGAAGACATTCGTCAGTCGTTTGACCCGGTGCCGGAAAAACAGTCTTTTTATGTGCAAGTAACGGCCCTGTTTTCCGTATTATCGGCGGCCAACCTGCTGTTTTTGCGACATCCCGTTTGATTGGCCGGTGGCTTTGCTGTGTGCAGGGAGGGTGGTTTGGGCAAGACAAAAGAAAAGCCGGACATCACGGGATGTCCGGCCTGGATCGTATCGTGCACGTCAGTAACGAATGCGCGGCTGCGGTTGGGATAGCGGCGATTGCGTTTGTGTGAAGGCACGAATCAGGGCATCAAGAACCTGCAAGGGGAATGAAAGGCGCCCTTGCAAGCTGAAAAATCGGGGAGACATAATGAGTTTCCGTGTTTGGTCGTTCAACTGACCGGAATGCGACCCGGCCCGGTCGGCAGCAAAATGTTTTGCCGCGATGGCGGGCCGATCAGGCCTGCCAGAAAGGTTTTTTGGCTTCGATGCGGGCATCGTAAACGTCCCAGCCAATGTCGCGCAGCAAATGCGCGTCCATGTCGGCAAGGCGGTTGCGCAGTGTAAAGCGTGCGGCCCACTGGCGCGGCAGCGCAAACAGACGATCCAGTGTATCGGTGTTGCGGGTGCGCGGGGCGTTAAGCAGGGCGGTATTCTTGGTGATCGCTACCATAATTGTATATCTTTCAATCTGTTGGCGGCTCTCTCAAGGGATGCGGCCATGAATTTCGGTTTGTTAAACTCAGGGTTATACTGTTTTTTACGTGTTCTCAAACCATATTTTAGCATCATACTATGAGATAAACTCATGCAAGAAGGCCAGCTATGAAACGTCGACCCTTGCCGTTGAATGCTTTGCGGGCCTTTGAAGTCGCGGGACGTCTTGAAAGTTTTACCAAAGCGTCACAAGAACTTAACGTTACCCAGGGCGCTGTCAGCCGTCAGGTTCAACACCTGGAAGATGTGTTGGGGCGGCGGTTGTTTGATCGCCATCATAGGCGACTAAAACTCACGCGACCGGGGCGTATTTTGTTGATGTCGCTGACCGATGCGTTTGACGCGATTGAATCGGCGGTCGGGCGAATCGAGGATCGGGCCGATGATGTCCAGTTGCGGGTGGTCGCGCCGCTAACCTTTGCCATGCGCTGGATCGTGCCGCGTCTGGGGCGGTTTCAGGCGGAATACCCCGATTTGCAGGTGCAATTGGGCACCTTTAACGACGATAGCCTGCCGGTTGATTTTTCGGAAACCGATATCGCCATTCGTTTTGCCGATACGCCGGGCGATCAGTTGGTGCATGAATTTTTAACCGGTGAACGGTTGTTGCCGGTGTGTCATCCCAGCCTGGTGGCGCAATTGGCGTGCCCGGAAGACCTGGCCAAGGTGCCGTTGCTGCATTGCTCTGCCCAGCGTGAAGACTGGCGCATCTGGCTGAATGGTACGGGGATTAAAGGGGTCGATGCCGACCGGGGGCCGGTTTTTGCCACCCTGGATATGGCAATGGAAGCCGCTGCGAGTGGTTTTGGCGTGGTTATCTCCGACCCGGCGATGATTGGCGAATATGTGGTGACCAACCGGTTGACCGTGCCGTTTGATTTGCCGGTTGACAGTCCCTATGCCTATTCGCTGTGTTACCCGGACGGGCGTTTGGAACGGCGCAAGGTGCGTGCCTTTCGCGATTGGTTGATGAGTGAAATCACCCTTGAAACCACAAAGCGCAAATCCGTTCAAAAACAGGTGTAGTCGGGTATGATGCCTTGAAATTGAACCCCTTTGTTCTTCATTATGAAAACGCAGACAAAAGGTATATCTGCCTTGCATCACCAACCGCGATCAGTGGAAAAGACGGTCATTTTGATGGATATCAGTACAGGTGGGGTGGTCCGGTTGAGGCATATGTGGCGTAAAAAGCATATGATCGGGGCATTGATCGCAGGCTGTATGGCGCTGGCATGGTCGGCTGCCAGCCAGGCGAAAGAAGCCAAACCCAATATCACCCCCGCCCCGACCATCGCGGTTAGCGAGGAACCCCTTGCCAGTCTGGCGCGGCCTGAATATGCGATATCGCTGTATGGCGATTTAAAATACGGGCCGGGTTTTACCCATTTTGATTATGTCAATCCCGATGCGCCCAAAGGCGGCATTTTGCGAGATAGCTGGCATGGTTCGTTTGATTCCCTGAACCCCTATATTCTGAAGGGCGATCCGGCGATCGGGCTTGGCCTGATGTATGATACCTTGCTGGTCAGCAGTCAGGACGAGCCGTTTTCCGAATACGGGATGGTGGCGCAAAAGATCGAAGTGCCGCAAGACCGGTCCTATGCGACGTTTTTTATCAACCCTGCCGCCCGGTTTCAGGACGATACCCCGATCACCGCCGACGATGTGATTTTCTCGTTCAATACGTTGATTGAGAAGGGAAGTCCGCTTTATCGGCAATATTATGCCTCGGTCGATCATCTGGAAAAACTCGATGATTTGACGGTCAAATTTGTCCTCAAGCCGGGCGATAATCTGGAATTGCCGCTGATTTTGGGGCAGATTCCGGTTTTGCCAAAGCATTACTGGAAAGACCGGGATTTTACCAAAACCACCTTTGAAATCCCGGTGGGCAGCGGGCCTTATAAGATCAAGGATTTTGAACCCGGCCGATATATTACCTATGAACGGGTTAAAAATTATTGGGCAAAGGACCTGCCCTCGGTCAAGGGCATGTATAATTTTGATACCATTCGCTACGATTATTACCGCGACCTCGATGTGGAACGTCAGGCGTTTTTTGCCGGTGAATATTATTACCGCACGGAACATGCATCACGTGAATGGGCCACCGGATATGACAAACCCGCAGTGCGTAATGGCAATATCAAAAAGGAACTGATCCCCAACCATCAACCGCGCGGGATGCAGGGCTTTATTATGAATACCCGGCGTCCGCTTTTTGCCGATCATCGGGTGCGCCGTGCCTTGCAATATGCGATGGATTTTCAGTGGCTGAACCGGGCAATGTTTTATGGCGCCTATCAGCGGACCGACAGTTACTTTGTCAATTCCGAACTGGCATCCTCTGGCCTGCCCCAGGGCGAGGAACTGGAAGTTCTCAACAGGTTTCGGGATCAATTGCCACCAGATCTGTTTAGCAAACCCTATAGCCTGCCTGACTACGATCAGGAGAATGGCCGCCGCAAGGCCCTGCGCGAAGCCATGACATTGTTAAACGATGCCGGATGGGAATTGCGCGACCAGAAACTGGTCAACAAAAAAACCGGTGAACCGTTTCGCTTTAGCCTGATGTTGCGCCAGCCGGGATTTGAAAAGATTGCCCTGATGATGCAAACCCGCCTGCGTCAGCTTGGCATTGAAATGGATTTTCGCCTGATCGATACCGGTCAATGGATTAACCGGATACAGTCGCACGATTTTGACATGACCACGATATGGTGGCAGCAAACCCTGTCGCCGGGCAATGAACAGCGCGATTATTGGTCTTCGGCAGCGGCGGAGCAACCGGGTAGTCAAAATTATGCGGGTATCAAGGACCCGGTGATCGATCAGATCATTGATCTCGTGATTTCTGCCGAAAGCCGCGACAGCCTGGTGCAGCGCACCCGCGCATTGGACCGTGTGCTGCTGTGGGGCGATTATACCATTCCGCAATGGTATCAACCCGCTGATCGCTTGGCATATTGGAACATTTTTGGCAGGCCATCGGTGGTGCCAACCAAAGGCAATTCAATGATGACCTGGTGGATTGACCCGGAAAAATCGAAAAAACTGGGTAAGGGGGGGTATTAAGCCATGCTGAATTATATTCTGCGGCGCATTTTGCTGATCCCGGTCACCCTGTTTGGCATCATGGTTTTAAACTTTGCCATTGTGCAGTTTGCGCCGGGCGGCCCGGTGGAACAGATGGTCGCCCAGCTTCAAGGGGCCGATGTTTCAACCACGGCCCGCATTTCCAACAATGGCGCGGATAGCGGCGGTGGTGGCAGCGCCAAGGCCGGTAACAATTTTTCAAGTGATTCCAAATACCGGGGCGCACAGGGGTTAGACCCCGAAGTGATCGCCCAGCTTGAAAAACAGTTCGGGTTTGATAAACCGGCCTATGAACGGTTCTGGATGATGATGAAAAATTATCTGACCTTCGATTTTGGCCAAAGCTATTTTCAGGACCGCGATGTCGTTGACATCGTGATCGACAAATTACCGGTGTCAATCTCGCTGGGTTTATGGTCCACGCTGATTATTTATCTGATTTCGGTGCCGCTAGGCGTTGCCAAGGCGGTACGCGATGGCAGCAACTTTGATATCTGGACATCGGTTGCCATTATCACGGGCTATGCGATACCGGGTTTTCTGTTTGCCGTGCTGCTGATTGTGTTGTTTGCGGGGGGTACATATTTTGATATTTTCCCGTTACGCGGCCTGACATCGCCAGGGTGGAGCGACATGTCGCTTTTGGGGAAAATCGGCGATTATTTCTGGCATTTGACCCTGCCGATTACTGCGCTGACCATTGGTGGTTTTACCACGCTGACCATGCTGACCAAAAATTCGTTTCTGGATGAAATCAACAAACAATATGTGGTGACGGCAAAGGCCAAGGGGCTTAGCGAAAAGCGGGTTTTATACGGGCATGTGTTTCGCAATGCCATGTTGCTGGTGATTGCCGGGTTCCCCAGTGCGCTTATCGGGTTGTTGTTTACCGGATCTGTCCTGATCGAGGTGATCTTCTCGCTCGACGGGGTGGGACTTTTAGGGTTTGAATCGGTTATGAAACGCGATTACCCGGTGATGTTTGCCACTCTTTATATGTTTACGCTGGCGGGGCTGGTTTTAAACCTGGTTAGCGATCTGGCCTATCATTTCGTCGATCCGCGCATCGACTTTGACGCGCGGAAGGATTGACCCCATGGCAACAATACTGCGCTTTTCGCCCCTTAATCTGCGTCGTATCGAAAATTTCCGTGCCAACCGGCGTGGTTATTGGTCGCTGATGATTTTTGCCGTTCTGTTTGTGATTTGCCTTTTGGCCGAAGGCATTGCCAATGACCGGCCCATGATCGTTAAATATGATGGCAACTGGTATTTTCCCATCGTCAAGGATTACCCCGAAACCACATTTGGCGGTGATTTTGATGTCGCGACCGATTTTTATGATCCCTATTTACAGGGAAAAATCCAGAATAACGGCTTTGCCGTCTGGCCGATCATTCCGTTTTCTTACGACACCATCGATTTTAACATGCGCGAACCGTTGCCTGCAGCGCCGTCGACGCGGCATTGGCTGGGCACCGATGATTTGGGCCGCGATGTGCTGGCGCGGCTGATTTACGGGTTTCGTATTTCGGTGCTGTTTGGTTTGGCCCTGACCCTGATCAGTTCCGTGATTGGTATCGCTGCGGGGGCGGTTCAGGGGTATTTCGGTGGTTGGATTGATCTGACATTCCAGCGGGTGATTGAAATTTGGAGCGGGCTGCCGCAACTTTTTATCCTGATCATTCTGGCCAGCCTGTTTGCGCCGGGTTTCTGGACGCTGTTGTTCATTATGGTCCTGTTTAGCTGGATGAGCCTGACCGGCCTTGTCCGTGCCGAATTTTTACGCGCCCGTAATTTTGAATATGTCCGTGCTGCCAAGGCGTTGGGGGTTGGCGATTTTCGCATTATGACACGGCACGTGTTGCCCAATGCGATGGTCGCGACAATGACGTTTTTGCCCTTTGTGCTCAACGGTTCCATCGTTGCCCTGACCTCGCTGGATTTTCTTGGCCTGGGCATGCCGCCGGGGTCGCCATCGCTGGGCGAATTGCTCTCGCAGGGCAAAAACAATCTGCAGGCACCGTGGCTGGGCATTACCGCTTTTTTCGCCATCGCCATCATGCTGAGTTTGCTGATCTTTATTGGCGAAGCCGTGCGCGATGCCTTTGATCCGCGCAAGACATTCTAGGGGAATTTGATGTCACAACAGGGCAAAGCCGAATATCTTCTCGATGTCAGCAATCTTGCTGTGCGCTTTGGCAGTGTTGATGCCGTGCGCGGTGTTTCTTTTCGCATGCAACGCGGCGAAACGCTGGCACTTGTCGGCGAAAGCGGGTCGGGTAAATCGGTAACGGCAATGTCGATTTTGCAATTGCTGCCTTATCCTCGCGCTACCCACCCGGCAGGTTCGATCCTGTTTGACGGGCAGGAAATGATCGGTGCCCCCGAGCGGACCTTGCGCCAGATCCGGGGCAATCGCATTGCGATGATTTTTCAGGAACCCATGACCTCGCTTAATCCGCTGCATAATGTGGAAAAGCAGGTTGGCGAGGTTTTGTTGCTTCATAAGGGGTTGCGCGGGGCCAAGGCCCGCGACCGCATTATCGAGCTTTTGGATCTGGTTGGCATTCCCGATCCGAAATCACGGTTGCGATCTTTGCCGCACGAACTTTCGGGCGGGCAGCGCCAGCGCGTCATGATCGCCATGGCCCTTGCCAACGACCCCGAATTGCTGATTGCCGATGAACCGACAACCGCACTTGATGTGACCATTCAGGCGCAAATTCTGCAATTGTTGCGCGATCTGCAAAACCGGCTGGGCATGGCCTTGTTGTTGATTACCCACGACTTGCAGATCGTCAAGAAAATGGCCGATCAGGTTTGTGTGATGAAAGACGGCGAGATTGTTGAATTTGGCGATAATGCCCGCCTGTTCGAACAGCCCCGCCACCCTTACACCCGCCGTTTGCTCGATGCGGTGCCATCGGGGCAGGCGCGGCCGTTGCCCGATGACGCCCGGCAATTGTTGCAAACCGGCGAAATTCACGTCCGTTTTCCGATGGGCAAAAAAGGTATTCTGGGGCGCCCGGAATATTATCTTGAAGCGGTGGATGGCGTATCGGTTTCGGTGCGACAGGGCGAGACATTGGGTATTGTTGGCGAAAGCGGGTCGGGCAAGACCACCTTGGCGCTGGCGATTTTGCGGTTGTTGCAGTCGCAAGGCGACATCACCTTTGACGGGGTTGATGTGCGTGCGCGCGATGGTGCGCAAATGCGCGCCTTGCGCCGCGACATGCAGGTGGTGTTTCAAGACCCGTTCGGGTCGCTAAGCCCGCGTATGTCCGTGGCCCAGATCGTGGGTGAGGGCCTGGAAATTCATCAGCCGGAACTTGACAAAGCCGCGCGCGAAGAACGTATTGCCCAGGCCCTGATCGAGGTGGATTTGCCCGAAAGTGCGCTGCATCGTTATCCGCACGAATTTTCCGGCGGGCAACGCCAGCGGATTTCGATTGCGCGGGCCTTGGTGTTAAAACCGCGCTTCATGGTCCTTGACGAACCGACCTCGGCACTCGATATGTCAGTACAGGCGCAGATCGTGGAATTGCTGCGCGATTTGCAGGCGCGCCACAATATGGCGTATTTGTTTATCAGTCATGACCTGAAAGTGGTGCGCGCCCTGTCGCACCGTGTGATGGTGATGAAGGGCGGAAAACTTGTTGAAAGCGGGACCGCCGACGAGATTTTCGACCACCCGCAACATGCATATACAAAGGAGCTTCTGGCTGCAGCGCTTGACATGAATGCCCCCATTGGGTGATTTGACGCGCTATAGCATAAAAAGAAGCATCTAAAATGAGATAATAGGTTGGAAGTAATGGGTAAAACCCGGAAGACAGCACAGGGTAATTCTGTGTTACCGGCCGTGCGTATTTGGGCTTTTTTAAGCGTCGCTTTTTTTGCCTTTACGGCATTTCCCTTGACGGATGCGCTGGCGTCATCTGGCGAAGGCAAGGAAGCCGCCGCAGAAGGCGGGGCCGAAGGTGTTGCCTTGCCGGGCAATATATTCGAGCTTGATAAACTTGTAACCTCGATCGTTCTGCCCCGTCAGGGCATGATTCGTCAGCTTGTTGCGGGGATCTGGCTGGAATTGTCATCGGTGGAGCATCGTGCGCTTGTGACGCGGATACAGCCGAAACTGCTCAACGCCTTTATGAATGATCTTCAGCGCTACTTTTACCGCGATAGCCAGTATCGCGCGGAAAAGCTGGCAAAAGGCGAGCGCGGCTATCGTTACGAGGCCCCGGCGCTGCTGCCTCCGCCCAAGCCGAAACTGAATGAAGACGGCGAGGAAATCGACGAGGAGCCTGTCGAAGGCGACGCTCCAAAACCGCTTTTTTCCGCCTTCAAGCCAACCACGGATCCGATCATTGTCGGGCTTCAACGGCGTTTTCAGCTAACCTGTGACAAGGTGCTTGGCCCCGGTGTTGTCAAATCGGTGCAAGTGCGCGCCCTGCTCGATCAATGGCCGAACGAACGCTAACAGCCTGTCGGGAAGGTGGTGTCGTTATAGAAACGGCATCTTGCAATTTAAGATGAAGCAGGAAGTTGCCTGATCGGCCAGATCAGCAGGTTTTGAGGTTCTTGAACAATGGACAGTCCGTTTTGCGGGTTGTCTTTTTGTTTAAGAGTGGGGGGGGCGTTTTTGCTGGTGATGGGGGCGCGTTCTTTTGCAAATCTGCAGCAAGTTAAATCAAGACCGGCATCGAAACGAATAAAATCACCGGTCGAGAACCGGCACGACCGCTTAAAATGTTCAGCCAGGGTTTTTGGATTGGCGCCGGTAACCCCAAGGCCATTGCCTTTTTCGGGGCCTTGTTCCCGCAGTTTATCGACGCAACCCGGCCCCTGTTGCCTCAGATTCTGGTTCTGGGGATCACCTTTGTCATTTTTGATTACACTGCCGTAATGGTATACGCCACAGCCACAGCCACATCACGCATCGCCCCATGGGTCACCCGCCATGGCGGCAGCCGCGCCATTGACCGCTTTTGCGGGGCTGTTCTGATCAGTGCCGCATTGTTACTGTCGCTGATCGATGCGCCAACCAGCTTTGCTAGCGAGAAATAACAAACCCCTTGCCGCTACGATCGAAACCGATCTACAGGCCGCGCCGCCGCCGAACGATCTTTGATCAAGCCCATGCCTTTCGCGTGATCTGTCGCATAGGGAAGAGCCATTGCGCCGCCGAACCATTCAGCCGTGGCACCGTCGCAGACCGCAAAGGCAACCGCGCCAGAAGAGTTGCAGGGGCCATTGGTTGCGCCGCATTTGCGATGCTGGCGCGAAGCGATGTTCCCGCCTGTTAATTCTGTACCGGGCCATCCTGGGGGAAAGTACCGCAAAAAGGTGCCTGAAAAACCAGGGTGCCCCGGACCGGCAAAAAACAGCTTATAAACCCGGTCTCTGTTTGATCTGTGATTTTGCAAAATCTGGTGCCTGCGTGTTGATCTGGTGGCGTTCTGATGTATCTCGCGGCTGTGGGGCGATAAATTATCTGAAGCAGGGTAACGGCGGGCGATAAATAACAGGAGCCAATCGCGGGCTGGCCTGTTTTCGAATGTTTCACGCATTACATACCAACCGTTTGGTATGTAATGCGTGTCAGTATGTAACAGCATACCGATTGGTCGGTAGCAGGAGTGATGGTGGATTTGTATCTGACATGCGGCCTGAAAAGGGTCTTCGACGCCAGATCAAGCGCCTTTGGGGTGCAGATCAGATATTTGCAGGCCGCACCAGCACGGCAGGAAATATGGCAGCCAGCGTGCTTTGGTCGGGCGGAAATTACTGGGTGGTTTTGCCTGCACTGCCGACAATGTCACCAAATTCTCGCAAAAAGACCGAGCCCTTGACGGTCCGCTGGATAAGCACCGAGCGGCGATCGTCTTCATCGACTTTGCGTTTGACCATGCCCAGTGAACTCAGCCGGTCAAGCGCGCGGGTAATCGCCGGTTTGGAAATATTCAGGGCTTCGGCCAAGCCCCGAACAGTATGGGGCGCCGGGGTCAGATAAACAGTAAGGACAAGGGCCATCTGCCGGGCGGATAAATCGGGTGAATCCCGACGTACACTTTCGACAGTCGCGATACGCCAAAGGTCAAGCGCTTGAGACGGTTTGATCTCGATGGGCATATCTATGTCCAACAGCCTGTTTGTTACGAATACGTAATCTGTTTACCTGACCCCTGACATTAAGTCAAAGGTTGATTTTAGTTAATTTACTTACCGTAACGATCACTAATGACCTTGAAGGCGGCCCGGATACCCTGGGCTTCGCCGCCTTCGGGGCGACCGGGTGTTCCGGCCGGGTTCCATGCCATCAAATCGATATGGGCCCATGCTTTTGCACCCTTGGCGAAACGGTCCAGGAACAGGGCCGCAATAATCGCGCCGCCAAATGCCCCCGATGAGATATTATTGGTATCAGCCACCTTGCTATCAAGCATCGGACGATAATCTTCCCACAGCGGCAACCGCCACAAAGGGTCGCCCATGTCGATGCCAGTATTTTGCAGGGCATTTGCCAGGTCATCATTGTTGGAAAACAGGGCTGGCAAGCCAAGGCCAAGGGCCACGCGGGCCGCCCCGGTCAGGGTGGCGAAATCGAGCAGCATTTCCGGATCTTCGCTGGCGGCTTCGGTTAGCGCGTCAGATAAAACCAGACGGCCTTCGGCATCGGTATTGCCAACTTCAACCGTTACGCCCTTGCGGGTATTGATAATGTCGCAGGGGCGAAACGCATTGCCCGACACCATGTTTTCAACAGCGGGAATAAGAACACGCAGGCGCACCGGCAATTTTGCCGCCATGATCATGCGCGCCAGACCCAGCACCTGGGCGGCACCGCCCATATCCTTTTTCATTAACAACATGTTGCTGGCCGGTTTCAGGTCATAGCCGCCGGTGTCAAAACACACACCTTTGCCCACCAGCGTGACACGCGGCGCATTTTCATCGCCCCAGCGCAGGTCGATCAGGCGCGGGGCGCGGGCGCTGCCTTTACCAACGGCGTAAATCGACGGATAATTCTGTGTTTCAAGATCATCGCCAACAATCGTTGTGATGGTGGCATCAAATTCACCGGCCAGGGTTTGGGCGGCATCGGCCAGTTCGGCCGGTCCCATGTCGTTGGCAGGCACATTGATCAGGTCGCGGGTCAGGGCCATGCCGCGGGCGGTGTTTTCGGCCCGGTTGCTTGCCGCATTGTCGGGGCGGACAAACGATGCCTGCGGGGCATCGATTTTGCGATAGCGATCAAACCGGTACCCGCCAAGATAAAGGCCCAGCATGGCGCGTTCGCACAAAATGTCATTGGCGGTGACGGCTTTTTCAAACTGATAGGTGCCTTTGGGCAGCAGGCTGACAAGGGCAGCAAAATCCCAGATCGATTGGGCATCGTCTTCAAAACCCAGCACCACCATTGCCGCACCACCGTCGGCATCGGGCAATAAAAGGCTGGTGCCGCGTTTGGCGTCAAACCGGTTGGCGGCGATCCATGCCTTGTGGATGGCAGATTGGCCTTCTAGCCATGCGGTGAAGCCTGCCGGGGTTACCGCGTGAAGGGGGATGGGGGACGCAGTGGCAGAAGATGGGGCCGGGATGATGTGGTCGAACAATTGATCCGTCCTTGTTTGTTTTGGTGGGGCGCGCAGCCCAAAACGCCCAACCCGGCGTAACAGGCCGGGTAAAGCGGGTTTGGGCAATTGTTTTCATGATGATGCGTGACATGGGTCATCATGATCAGCATTGTTGTGGTCATTATGCGGTGATTGACACAAAAACAACAAGGGGGATTGGTGTGCCATCTGCCAGCCATTATTGGCGGCTTGCACGGGCGGTGCCAATCTGTCTTTCTGGTGCAGACATAACCCGACATTTTTTGATTGTACGGTGGTGAAATGGAAAATCTTCCGGTTCTTTATATTGGCAATAAAAATTATTCGTCCTGGTCGCTGCGGGCGTGGTTGGGGTTAAAGGCAACCGGGGTTGCGTTTGAAGAAAAACTGGTTTCGCTTTACACCGATGAATGGTTCGCCAAGGCTCCGGTTCTTTCTCCTTCCGGCAAAGTTCCAGCCTTTTTTGATGGCACAAAAACCATCTGGGAGGCATTGGCTATTTTGGAATATATCGCCGATACCCGCCCCGATACCCTGTTATGGCCGCTTGATATGGATGTGCGGGCCATTGCGCGGTCGGTTGCGTTGGAAATGCATGGCGGCTTTATGGCCCTGCGCACCAATATGCCAATGAATTTGCGCAAGGATCTTTCCGGTCGCGGCCGCGAACCCGGCGTGGACAAAGATATTGCCCGGATCAGCGCCATTTTTAACATGTGCCGCAGCCGTTATGGCCAGGGGGGTGACTTTCTGTTTGGTCATTTCACCATCGCCGATGCCATGTTTGCCCCGGTGATCACGCGGTTTAAAACCTATGGTGTCACCCTCGATCCTGTTGGCGAGGCCTATAAAAACGCCATGCTCGCCTTGCCTGCCATGCAGGAATGGTATGGTGATGCGCTAAAAGAAGACTGGGTGATTGAAGCTGCTGAATTGCCCGCACGCGGATAATCATTCTTTGGATTTTGTTAAAACCACCCTTTAGAGGTTTTCTTGCCTGTTTTGCCGTTTGATGCGCCAGAAGTTGATCCGCCCGGCCAGGACCCGGACCTTGACCGTGTTTTGGCCGATGTGCGGGCCTGCGAGATTTGTGCCGACCATTTACCTTTGGGGCCG
Organism: uncultured Thalassospira sp.; assembly: GCF_963976115.1. Classification (GTDB taxonomy): domain Bacteria; phylum Pseudomonadota; class Alphaproteobacteria; order Rhodospirillales; family Thalassospiraceae; genus Thalassospira. The sequence continues at coordinate 124,936 of NZ_CAXBJJ010000005.1, read as the reverse complement.
CGCCCGGTGGTGCGCATGGCGGTGTCGGCACCGGTTCTGGTGATTGGGCAGGCACCGGGAACCAAGGTGCATCAAACCGGCCTGCCGTGGAACGATGCCTCGGGCGACCGTCTGCGTGACTGGTTGCAAATGTCGCATGCGGAATTTTATGACCCGGCCAAACTGGCGATTATGCCAATGGGGTTTTGTTATCCGGGCCGGTTTGAACGCGGGGGGGATTTGCCCCCCCGCCCCGAATGCGCGCCAACATGGCATGATGAATTGTTGCGCCATTTGCCCAATGTGCGGTTAACCTTATTGATCGGCCAATATGCGCAGGCGCGTTATCTCGGCTCACGTCGTGCTAAAACCATGACCGAAACGGTGCGCCGGTTTGAACAGTTTTTGCCCGATGGTTTGCTGCCGATGCCCCACCCCAGTTGGCGCAATACGGCATGGATTGGTAAAAACCCGTGGTTTGAAAGCCAGCTTTTGCCGATCTTGCGCAACAGGGTCAAAGATGCGCTGTCAGGGTGAAAACAGGGTGCTTTCAAAATCCTGACATGTTTTCATGGCTTTATAAGCACGACGATTTCAAAACGACATCTTGAACCCGCAACAGGAGGCTGAAATGAGCAAACTTTCCCCTGCCGAAATTGACGTGGCCTTGAACGAAGTTCGCGGCTGGACCTTGGCGGGTGATGGCCTGTCGATTCAGAAAACTTTCAAATTCAAGGATTTCAACCAAGCCTTTGGTTTTATGACCCGGATCGCGCTTAAGGCCGATAAAATGGATCATCATCCCGAATGGTTTAATGTCTATAACAAGGTCGACATCACCCTGACGACCCATGATGTTGGCGGAGTGTCGCAAAAAGATATCAAGCTGGCGGCCTTTGCCGATGACGTGGTTTAATGACCGGTTCGCAATATCCCAAAGCCGATGAAGTGATTCACCGGCTTTGGGATTATTTTGGCGCGATTATTATTTTGGTTCCAGCCTTACTGCACCATCAATACGAATGGTTTCGCCGTTCATCATTTCGTTTTCGCAAATATGCAGGGCCAGGCGGCCATATTCCTCTGGCCGGCCCAGCCGTTTGGGAAAGGGCGTGTTGGCGGCAAGGCTGTCTTGCACGTCATCGGGCAGGCCGGAAAGCATCGGGGTGCCAAACAGGCCCGGCGCAATCGCCATTACGCGAATGCCGTGGCGGGCCAGTTCACGTGCGGCTGGCAGAGTTAAGGAATGCACAGCCCCCTTGGATGCCGCATAGGCCGCCTGGCCGATTTGCCCTTCAAAGGCGGCAATTGATGCGGTGTTGATAATGATGCCGCGTTCGCCACTTTCCACCGGGTCGGCCTTGCTCATGGCATCAGCAACCACGCGCATCATGTTGAATGTGCCAATCAGGTTAACATTGATCACGCGGCTAAAGGCCTCAAGGCTTGCCGGGCCGTCGCGGCCCACAATGCGTTCGCCATGCACAATTCCGGCACAACTGACCAGAATACGCGGTGAACCCAGATCACGGGCGACTTTGGCAACGGCGTCTTCGACACTTTGCGCGTTGGTGACATCAACCGCATAGCCAATACCGCCCAGTTTTTCCGCCGTGGCCTGCGCACCATCGCCATTCAAATCAAACGCGGCAACCTTCGCCCCGGCAGCCGCCAGAACCCGTGCGGTTGCGGCCCCCAGACCGGACGCTGCCCCGGTCACAATCGCGACTTTCCCTGAAACCTGCATCGGGTTCTCCTATTTTTTAATTTTAATTGGTATTTCTATACCAAATTATTTGTTTTTGAGGCAAGGGAAACACGCACAATTTATATCGGCCCCGATTTGGGCAAGGGCCAACCGCAAAGCTGAGGATCGGAACTGCGGGTAAAGGCCGGATGTATGTGGCGCGCGGCGTGGTGCTATTTGGCGGCGGGGGCCGACAATTTGCGTTCGCTCAGAACCACATATAAGGCACTGCCAATGATTAAACCGGCACCGGGTAACAACCATATTTCGGGAACTTCCCCAAACAGCAGACCGGCCAACAGGGCAATCACCGGCAGGCGTAAATAGGAAAAGCCGACAAAAAAGCTGTAATCGGCCAGTTGCAGGGCTTTGACATTGCAATATTGCATCGCGTTCATCATCGCGGCTGCCAGCGCCATTAAGGCGATGCTTTGCCAGCCGGGCGTTTGCCACACCAGTATCGCCGGAAGGAAGGAAATCGGTGTGGTGATTGCCATTAAATAAAACAGGATGGTGCTGGGGTGTTCATGGCGCACCAGCAATTTGGTTGTCATCCCGGCCGCTGCCATGCACAGCGCGGCGGCAATGGGCAGCATGTCGGGCAGGGCAATGCCGTTTAACCCGGGTTGTATGATCAGCCCGACGCCAATAAACCCGTATAAAACCGCCAGCCAGTGATGGCCCCGTACCGTTTCGCGCAAAATAATGGCGGCCAGAAGGGTGCCAAATAACGGCACGGTAAAATTAAGGGTGGTGGCGCGGGCCAAAGGCAAAAGTTGCACGGCAAAAAACCAGAAACACATTTCCGCCGTCGACAACGCCCCGCGCAGCCCAAACAGGGCAGAGTTCGCGGTTTTTAATCCCGCAAAACCGCGCCGCAGGGCAAAGGGTAAAATCAGGATCAGCCCAAAGGCAAAGCGTAAAAAGACCGCCTCAAACGCCGGAATATCGCGGGTGACAATGCGGACAATAATGCTAAAGCAGGCGGCCAAAACGGCCGCCGTCGTTGCAAACAGGGCTGCGCGCATGGATGCAGGCAGGTTTTGCAATACTTTTATGTGTCTCCTTTGCGGGCAGGTTGACGCTTTTCGTTTTTAGCTGCGTTCACCTTGTTCTCCCGGTTGTCTTCATCATCAGCTTTATCATGTGCAGGTGCGTGCGGATCAGGCGTCATACTGGCACTAGGCCGTGTATCGGGGGCGGGGCGCTGGCGGGGGGGCGGGTCCAGATCGGTTGCGGGGGATGAATGTTCGCGGTCAAAGCGTTTGGCCTCGCGTGCCAAAACGGCTTCGCGCCTTGCAATGTAAATGGCCGACCCAACAATCAGCCCGGCACCGGGAAGCAGCCAGATTTCGGGGATTTCGCCAAACATCACCAAAGCCACAACAACGACAAAGGGCAGGCGCAAATAATTGAACCCAATGACAAAGCTGTAATCAAACAGGCGAAAGGCGCTGGTATTGCAAAGCTGGGTAATGTTGGCCATGAACGTGCCGACCAGCAAAATCATGATCACGTCCCAACTGGGGGTTTCCCATACAAACAGGGCGGGGATCAGGGTCATTGGTGTCATTAGCAGCATGGTGTAGAGCACCACATTGGGGCTGCTATCGGTCCGGGCCAATGATTTGATTGTCATGCCCGCACAGGCCATGCACAGGGCGGCAACCACGGGTAAAATGCTGGCAAGTTGCATGGTGTCGCTGCCGGGGCGAATGATAATGGCAACCCCGGCAAAACCGGCGATCAGGGCAATGATGCGATGATGGCGGATTTGTTCTTTAAGGAAAATCGCGGCCAGCACAGTGCCAAATAACGGCACGGTGAAATTAAGGGTGGTGGCCTCGGCCAGGGGCAAATAGGCCAGGGCGGAAAACCAGAAAGTCATTGCCCCCATTGAAAAAATGGCGCGTAGAAAAAACATTCGCCAGCGTGTGGTGTGCAGCGATGAAATACCCGCACGCAGCGATACCGGCACAATCAGAAAAAAGCCAAAAAGGTTACGGAAAAAAACAACTTCCAGCGGCGGCATTTCCTGTGTTGCCAGGCGCACGGTTACAGAAAACCCGGCGGCAGAAATCGCGGCAATGGTGGCAAAAATTGCCGCCTGCATATAGTTGGGAAGTTGTTGAAACCGTTGCTTCATTTTGATACCAGCCTGTTATTGTGGGTGCAATTTCCCCGGTCAGAACGGGGTGGTGCAATCGATTGAGCACGGTCGTAAACACACGAGATTATCGGCACGAGTTGAATTTACCGGCGTCCTGACGGATCAAGGGCTGCCAATGTGCCAAAACGGGCAGGCGGAACCCAACCGCATCCAGCTGCACCGGGTCATTTTGTTGACCATATCGTTAAGGTAATGACGCAAGATCAGGTCGTAAAACGCAGATATATCCGTGAAAACCCCGAAAAACGTATGTTATCTATATGAGTATACTGGATTTTATAAGAAATCCAGCGCCACATTGTTAGCGGGTGCAGCCAGGGGTATTTCCTTTTTACAGATGCGGTGTTTCTTCGCAACGAGCTGATTTTTGTGTATTATTGTCTATCGGCAGGGGCGTGATACCGGGGGGAAGGTTATGGATGCCATCGACGCGAAGTTACTTGATATTTTACAGGAAGACGCATCGCAATCCTATGCGGTGCTGGGCGGCAAGGTGGGATTGTCGGTTTCGGCGGTGAATGACCGTGTGCGCAAACTGCGCGATCAGGGCATTATCCGGGCGTACCGGGTTGAAATTGACCCCGATGCTGTTGGGCGGTCCTTGATGGCAATGGTGTGGTTGCGCACCGACCCGGCCAAGGGCAACCGCAAAATGATCAAATCTTTGATCAAGGCCGACGAGGTGATGGAATGCCATCACATGACAGGGCGGTTTGATTTTCTGTTAAAGCTGCGGTTGCGCAATACCGCACATCTTGAAAGTTTTGTCACCGACGTGATCAAGGAACTTCCGGGTATTGTTGAAGTATTGCCGGAAATTGCCCTGTCCACGGCGAAGGAAACAGCGTTTATTCCGGCGCAAGAACCAGTCGTTGGTTAATTTTAATCGCGCAACACGATCATTGAAATGCTATATCTTGTGCATTCCGATGTGAATTGAATGGTTCGACATTAATTTTGCCGCAATTTTCAGGTGGAAATGCGGCCACGTAACTGTGCGATTGCCACCTGGACCGTTTTGTCGCGGTGCCAGGGGCATTTGCATCATCTGGTTTGTGAAAAAAGGAGGCTGCCCGTGGTTGAATCGATGAATCTGGTTATCCTGATTGCATCGGTTCTGGTTGTGGTTGCCGTTTTCACCAGCCTGATCAGTTTTCGTGTTGGTGCCCCGTTGCTGCTGGTGTTTTTGTTTGTTGGCCTGGCCGCGGGCGAAGACGGCATTGGCGGTATTCAGTTTGACAACGCGCCGCTGGCTTATTTTATCGGCAGTATTGCGCTGGCCCTGATCCTGTTTGACAGCGGGTTTGAAACCCCGACCCGGGCCTTGCGCATTGCATCGGCCCCCGCCCTGACATTGGCGACTTTCGGGGTATTGATGACCACGGGGGTGGTCGGCGTTGCCGCGCATTTTTTACTTGGCGTTCCGTGGCTGGTCGGGTTTTTGTTTGGCGCTATTGTCAGCTCAACCGATGCGGCGGCTGTGTTCTTTTTGTTGCGGGTGGGCGGCATTAACCTGCGCGACCGAACACGGTCAACATTGGAAGTCGAGTCGGGTAGCAACGACCCGATGGCGGTGTTTCTCACCATTACGCTGGTTGAACTTATTGTGCAGGGCACAGGTGAAAATCTGGCGCTGGAACTGGCCGAACGGTTCGTTTTTCAAATTGGCCTTGGCGCTGTTCTGGGGTTTCTGGGCGGCGTTTTGATCGTTCAGGGCATGAACCGGATCAAACTGGAGCCGGGGCTGGTGCCGATTGTGGTTCTGGCCTGTGCGCTGACATTGTTTGGTGCCACCAGCATCGTCGGCGGTAGCGGATTTTTGGCGGTTTATGTTGCCGGGCTTTATGCCGGGAACAGCAAAATGCGCATGAGTGCCAGTGTGCGCCGCTTTCAGCATGTCACTACCTGGCTGGCGCAAATTGCCATGTTTGTCACCCTTGGCTTGCTGGCAACCCCGTCTGAATTTGGCAGCGTTTTGATCCCCGGTTTTTTACTGGCCCTGATTTTGGTGTTCATTGCCCGGCCCGTTGCCATCTGGCTTTGTCTGATATTTTTCAACTTTTCGCGCAATGATACCGCCTTTATTTCGTGGGTCGGGTTGCGCGGGGCCGTATCGATCCTGCTGGCGATTGTGCCGATGGTCGAAGGTGTGCCGCAGGGCCAGCTGCTGTTTAATACCGCCTTTATCGTCGTGATTACGTCATTGTTGTTGCAAGGCTGGACGATCAAACCGATTGCGCGTTGGCTGGGCATTATTGTGCCCGCACGGCTTGGTCCTGTTGATCGTATTGATTTGGAACTGCCGGGCAATGCCAACCAGGAAGTGGTGGTTTACCGCGTCCATCCTGACAGTGCGGTGGCAACCGGGCAACGGATTCCGCGCTGGGCACGTCCATCGCTTATTTTGCGTGGCGGTAAATCCTTGCGTCCGCACAATGCCGGGCGGCTTTTGGGTGATGATCAGATCTATATTTTTACCCCGCCACAATATGTTGAACTGCTTGATCAGTTATTTGCCGGTCCTGCCGAAGGGGCCAATGACCGCGATATGTTTGGCGATTTCAGCTTCCCGCCCGATACCTTAATTGTGGATGTGGGCCGTTTATATGGTTTTCCGGTTGCGCCAGGGGATGGCGAACTGACACTGGGCGAATTGCTGAAACGTGAATTGTCGGGCGATATTGAACCGGCGGACCGTATTGTTTATGGCCCGGTTGAATTGATCGTGCGGCGCATTGATGATGCGCATGGCATTCGCGAAGTCGGGATGTCGGTTGAACTTAACCCTGAAAACCGCCGTCATTTGCCCCTTTTCCATTCCCGCAGCGAATTGCTGGCATTATGGCGGTTAAGCCGCCGCAAAAGGCTGCGGCGCAAATTGCGCGCCAGACTTGCCAATCGTCGCAAGAAAATGTCGGCGCTGGAACCCTCGGATATGGCCGCTGCGGCCGATGCTGCGGCGGGAACGGATGCCTTTGAACTGGCCGATGCCGACCCGTTACCGGTCACCACCGAGGCGGATTTAACCTCGGAAACCTCGGACGTCGACCCGGAAGCGAAAGCAGATCATGACCATAAAACCGATGGAACATTATCGGATGACGTGCCAGCCGTCTCCGCCCCGGCTGCCCCTGTGAAGATACATCTGCCAGCAGAAAACGCCGACGATGAAAAGTCCGAAAAACCCGCCAAATGATGGCTTTGCCTGCAATTCTGGCTGTTTTGCACGGGTTTGTGGCGTGCAGATGTTTATTCTGGTTGGGGGCAGAACCTGAATGTCGGGTCGTGCAAATACCTTATGTGGTTCATGCATTAGTATTTCTAATGATATGATCAAATTTGATGGTTTGAGAATCCCCCTGGAATAATCATAAATTTGCGGCTTCACGCCAGTAGGGGAGTATGTTTCGTGGGGCCGTTAGGATTATATGCTGCCGTTGTTCTGATCTGGGGCAGCACCTGGATTGCCATCAAATACCAGTTGACGGTTTCGCCGGAGCTGGCTGTGGCTTATCGCTTTGTTCTATCGGCGGTAATCCTGATCGCATATTGCAAAATCCGTAAATTGCCCATGCGCTATTCCCGCCGCGATCATGCCTTTATGGCCCTGATGGGCTTGTGCCTGTTTTCGTTAAACTATGTCATGATCTATAATGTCGAAGCTTGGTTAACATCGGGTTTGCTTGCCGTGGTGTTCTCGGCCATTGTCATCATGAATATGATTAATGGCGCGATCTTTTTTAAACGTCGCCCCGAAACCCGCACCGTGATTGGCGCGGTTATTGGGCTTGGCGGCATTTGCGTTATTTTCGCCCCTGATCTGGCACAGTTTGACCTTGCCGCAGGCGGCAGCATCGGCCTGATCGTTGCCCTTGTGTCGTGCTATGTTGCATCTTTGGGCAATATGGCATCTGCGCGCAATCAGGCCAGCGGCATTCCGGTTATGCAGGCCAATGCTTATGGCATGATGTATGGATCGCTGATGCTGGTGGCTTATATTCTGGTTTCGGGGCAGCCAATTATCTTTGATACCAGCCCGTCTTTTCTGATTGCATTGGTGTATCTGTCGGTTTTTGGGTCGATTCTGGCATTTGGCTTTTATTTAACCCTGCTTGGCCGGATCGGGCCAGACCGCGCGGCCTATAGTTCGGTCATGTTTCCGGTGGTGGCCCTGACGATTTCGACCTTTGCCGAAGGTTTTGTCTGGCATCCCAATATTATTTTGGGGGTTGGGCTGACGCTGGTGGGGAATATGGTGATTTTATCGCGGCGCAAGCCTGTATCGGCAGCGCCGGTTACGCCTGTTTCGGGGCCATCCTCCGTGACGGCGCCATGCACCATCAAGGGTGCGGTAAATCCGCCGACGGTCATGGTTGGGGCCGTGCCGTGCAAGGGCGATGCGTCCTAGGTGTGATTTTGGTCGGGAAGAAACAGTTTTATAAGGGCGAATATAGATGAACGCGGCATATTTTCAGATGTTTGCACGGTATAACCAATGGGCAAATGACCATGTTTTGGCGGCATGTGACACCCTTGATCAGGTTGATCTTGATGCCCCGCGCGACGCCTTTTTTCCATCAATCACGAAAACCATGAACCATTTGCTGGTAGGGGACACGTTGTGGCTGGCGCGGTTGCGCGGCGAGATATTAAACATGGGGTTGGCTGATGTGCCTTGGCCCCGATTTGAGGCTTACAAGGCGGCACGCAAAAGCCTTGATATATCGCTGATTGCGCATGTCGACGGGTTGGATGATGCGGCACTGGTCGAACCTTTGTCTTACAAAAATGTCGCCGGAGAGGCCTATGTCACGCCGCGCCATATTATCCTTGCACATGTTTTTAACCATCAAACCCATCACCGCGGGCAGCTTCACAGCCAGTTGCTTTCAGCCGGGTGTCCGTCGCTGGAAATTGACATGATCTATTTTTTCCGTCTGAACGGATATTTGCAGTGATGGAAACGCTGGTATCGCACCTGGTATCTTATGGGCCGTTTTTGCTGGCTGCCCTGGTTCTTAACATTGCGCCGGGGCCGGATCTGACCTTTGTTGCGGCACAGGCGGCAACCCATGGTCGCAAAATTGGCATTATGTCCAGCCTCGGGGTGTGTTCCGGGGCCTTTGTCCATGTGGTTTTTGCCGCCCTCGGCCTGTCGGCAATTTTAATGACATCTTCACTGGCGTTTGCGGTGGTCAAATGGGTCGGGGTTTTATATCTGGCGTGGCTGGGCATTGGTGCCATTTATGCCACCTTCAAGCACCCTGTGGCAGTACAGGCCTTGGTGCGCGACGATAATGCTTTGGCGCAAAATGTGCCTGTATCTTCGTCGTCGCGCCGCCGCCGACCTGCGCCAACGGCTTTCCGGGCCTGGCGGCAGGGGGCGTTGATTGATGTGTTTAACCCCAAGGTCGCCCTGTTTTTCATGGCGTTTTTGCCGCAATTCGTAAATCCGGCATTGGGGCATCAACCGGCACAGTTTTTCATTCTGGGAACCATCGTTAACATGATTGGTTTTATGGTTGAAACGGCTGTTGTGCTGGTTGTGGCTGCCGCCGCAGGCCAAATAGGACGGTATTTTTCCGGCAAGGCCGCGTTAGGGAAATGGGTGCAGCGGGCCTTGGGTGCGGTGTTTTTGGCGCTGGGTGTTCGCCTTGCGCTGAGCGACCGGGGAATGTGAACCAAATTTGTTCTAACTGGAAACATGTCCGACCACACGGGGTGAAACAAACCGGTTTTCATCGCGTATGCAAGGGGATGGCGGGGCTGCTTTCAGGTGTGGTTCCGCAACCATATGACGTGTGCCACGCCAGATCGTGCTGGCTGGGATAATCATATGGATGTGCGCCCGGCTTAGGCCGGGCGTTTCTTTTTGGTGTATCTGGCAAGGGCATTTGAAAGAGGTGTTGCACTTATGCCATGGGCAATCACGCTGATTGTTACAATGAGTGCAACGCACGCGATAAGCGATTCGTACCCTGAAATGCCCAGCAGGGTGACCATGATCAACAGATAAATGATGGATGCAATGCCACGCGGGCCAAACCAGCCGATGAACAGTTTTTCCGCCAGATTATAGGGCGAGCCGATCATGCAGATCCACACACAGGCCGGGCGCAGAACCAGCAGGCTGAGGATGGCAAACAGTGTCATTTCTGCGGTCCACAGTTCATAGACCGATGGCAAAATCAACAGCCCGAAGACAAAAAATGTCAGCATGGTTAAAAGTTCGGCCTCGGCCTCGCCAAAACTTTCAATCACATCGGTGACTTTGGAGCTGGCAACGTTAAGCGCCAGTCCCCCGGCAAAGGCCGCGACAAATCCATTGCCACCGGCCTTTTCGGCTAACAGAAAAATCAGCAGGGCCGATAACACCCCAAACAGCCGTTCAAAGCGGTCGATCATAAGGTTACGGGCCACGGCATGGTTAATCAGCACGCCCAAAATAACCCCGGATGCTACGCCAACCCCGGCCCCCAGCAAAATTTCCAAAATGGCTTCGCTGATCCAGCCATTGGTATTTTGTCCGCTTAGGGCTGTTTCAATGGCAAGGGCGGTTGTAAACACGGGCAAAACCAGCCCGTCATTCAGGCCGCTTTCGATATTGATGCCCTGGCGCACCGGCGATGAAATATGTCCGTTTTCCAGAACCGGGCGGCTAAGGGCGGCATCGGTTGGTGAAACCATTAATGAAATCAGCAAGGCCGGAACAATGCCAATGCCCGGGGCAATGCCATAATATGCTGCCACCCATGTCACCAAGATGGTTAAGGGCAGGCCCACCACCAGCAACCGGGTCGCCAGTCGAAGGGCGGGCCGTTCCTTGCGGTAATCAAGGATTGCTGCATCCAGAAACAAAATGATCGCCAGAGTCAGTTCAGAAAATACCCGGGCAAAATGAAAGTTATCTTTTAGTGGTTCAAGCGGGGCCTGCGCCCATAACCCCAGGGGAACTGCCACAATCGCCCCGGCCAGCACCATCATCATCGGCGATGATATGTTGAACTTTTGCATGCGCCGCGACCACAGGCCGTAAACCAGCCCCGATGCGACAAATAAAATGGCGATCCATTCCTGCATGATCCAGGCCTTTGGCAATTAAGTCCCTGTCGCCGTGCGTTTTGCGCATGGCGACAGGGTAAGGGGTGATCGGTGTGCAGTGGCTACTTAAGTGGGTCTTCGTACTGTCCGACACCCGGTCAACGGGATGTAGATCAAGGCATTGCTGCCCTAGTGATTGCCACAACCTGTTCGTGACAGTGATGATCACCAGTAGCAACCACACAGCCGTCGCTGTAAATGTGTAAGGGTTCGCCTTGCCAGTCGCTCATTTTGCCGCCCGCACCTTCTACAACGGGAACAAGGGCGCAAAAATCATAGGCCTGCATGTTGGCTTCTACCACCACATCAGCCAAACCAAGGGCGGTCAGGCCATAAGCATAGGCATCGACCCCGTACATCGGTTGGCGGCATTGGGTGCGAATCGTTTCATAGGCCTGAATTTGCGGACCGCGAAACAGTTCGGGTGCGGTGGTAAAGAAAATGGCCTGATCAAGGGCCGGGCAGGGACGGGTTGTGACGGTGGTGCCGTTAAACGTTGTCTCGCGGCCTTCAATGCCGACCCAGCGTTCGTCCGTGATGGCCTGGTCGATAATGCCCAGCACCGGTTTGCCGTTGCGGCACAGGGCGATCAATGTGGCAAAGCTGGGTTTACCAACGATAAATGATTTGGTGCCGTCGATCGGGTCCAGCACCCAGACATATTCGGCATCAAGGTTATGGTGGCCATGTTCTTCGCCCAGAATGCCGTGATCGGGGCATTCCTCGGCCAGAATGGCGCGCATGGTGGTTTCAACTTCGCGGTCCGCAATGGTGACCGGGCTGGCATCGGCCTTTACATCCACGGCAACAGCCGTGCGGTAATATTTACGAACCACCGGGCGGGCCGCATCGGCAAGGCGATGGGCGATTTTTATAAACGGGTCAAACTGTTCCAAGGCGGGCTCCTGTGCGCAACAGAGAATCGCTTTATGCCATAAAAAAGCAGGGGACGGAAAACCGTCCCCTGCAAAATAAGTGTTTTATTGTACCGGTCTGAATTACTGGCCTGCGGCGGCCGGTGCTTCGTCGGTTGCCGGTGCGCCATTATCATTGGCAGCATCGCCTTCCTTGGCCGGTTCTTCTTGCGGGGCGGCAGCATCACCGGCGGCATTGTCGGTTGTTGCGGCATTGCCTGCATCACCGTCACTCCCTTCGGTTTTGGCCGCACCTTCGTCAGACGGGGCTTCGCCGGTTTCGGCTGCGGCTTTGTCTCCCCCTTCCTCGGCGGCAATTTCATCGGCAGTCGGGGCAGGCAACGGATTATCCGACATGCTGTTAAGGAACGCGATGATATTGGCGCGGTCAGATGCCTTTTTCAGACCGGCAAACGACATTTTGGTGCCCGGGATGTAATCCTTGGGCGCAGCGAGGAAATGGTTCAGCTCGGTATATCCCCACGTGCCGCCATGGTTGGCGACCGCGTCGGAATAGCTGAAATCATCTTTGTGGGCGACCACATTGCCAACGATACCATACAGGTTCGGGCCGACTTTATTGGGCCCGCCATTGGTATTGTCATGGCAGGCACCGCATTTTTTAAAGACCTTTTCGCCCGCAGCAATATCGGCATCAGCCAGCATTGCCAGGATCGGTTCAGGACCCGCAGGTTCCTCAGGTGCAGCGGCAGGTTTGTTTGCCGCAGCGCTCAGATCATCCGAAAAAGGATAAACCGGTTCTTCCAGTTGTTTGGGGTGGACAAGCGCCCCCCCAATCTTGCCGACAACGATCACCAAAAGCACGGCGACAATGATACCGGCGATGATCTTATTGATTTCCATCGTTTTCATGACGGGATCCCGTAACAGCCTATATAACTCTCAGGTTTTATTCTTATGACGCGGCTGACCCATGCGTCCCTGACGCCCCCACGCAAATACGCATGCGACAACAGGCCAGACTGCCTGATCGGAAACTATACGTTTCATGGTTTTTCATCAACCTTTCTTCACAGTTAAGGGAAAACTTGCCAAAAATTGGCAGTTCCCGTTGGATTCGTGCTTTTGCCACAGGGGCGAAACCGGTTATTGTCGCGTCGTTTCAACTTCTTCCCGGTAAAACAGCATCGCGTTTACGTTGATAATGTCTGCCGGGGCCGCCCCTTGTTTTCGGATCGGAGACCCCATACCCATGTCCGCCCCCCGCAATCCTGTTGTTGTCATTCCGGCCCGTATGGCTTCCACCCGTTTGCCCAACAAACCACTGGCCGATATTCACGGCGAAGCGATGATTGTGCATGTCTGGCGGCGCGCGGTCGAAGCCGAAATCGGCCCTGTGCTTGTCGCCTGCGCGGAACAGGAAATTGCTGATGCCATCACCAATGCCGGTGGTATTGCTGTTTTAACCGATCCCGACCTGCCTAGCGGGTCTGACCGGGTTCACCAGGCCTTAAGCAGCTTTGATCCGCTTAAAAAACACGATGCGGTGGTGAATGTGCAGGGCGATCTGCCAACCATTGATGCCGCCGATATTCGCGCGGTATTTAACCCGCTATCGGACCCGGCGGTGGATATTGCCACATTGGCAGCGGTTATTCGCCGTGACGAAGAACGCAATAATCCCAATGTGGTCAAGGCCGTGGCGGCATTTGGCAATTTGCGTGTCGCCCGCGCGCTGTATTTTACCCGCGCAACCGCCCCGCACGGCGATGGCCCGCTATATCATCATATCGGCCTTTACACCTATCGCCGGGCCGCACTGGACCGGTTTGTCAGTTTGCCCCCGGCGGAACTGGAAATGCGCGAACGGCTTGAACAATTGCGCGCCCTTGAAAACGGCATGGTAATTGCCGTGGCGCTGGTCGATGGCGTGCCATTGGGCGTTGATACACCCGAAGATCTGGAACGTGCGCGCGAATTTCTGGCAAATCGCGGCTGATTGGGCCGCCCAACCCGACCGTTTATGGCAAATAAACGGCATCACACCGGTCTTTAATATTGGTGCGATGCCGGTTTGCAAAAGCGGGGGCGGGGCAGATGCTGTGCTGCCCTTGCAAAATGGATGGTTTTATCGCGGCCCGAATTATCGCTATAACAAAAATGCCGTGTCGTTATCGGCCGGTACGCCCATGGCGGGGCGTTATACTTCTTCTATTTGTTAGGGGCTACGGCCCTGATTTAACGGGAATGATCTAATGACCGACCAAATGCGAATTGCTTTTCAGGGGATGCACGGTGCCTATTCCGATCAGGCGGCACGGCGGGCTTTTCCGGGCGCTGTAACAGTACCCTGTCCGACCTTTGAAGGCGCATTTGGGGCGTTGCGGGATGGCGAAGTCGATCTGGCGGTTATTCCGATTGATAATACTTTGGCGGGCCGTGTGGCCGATGTTCATCATCTGTTGCCCGAGTCGGGCGTGCATATCATTGGTGAAACCTTCCTGCGCATCAATCATGCGCTTTTGGGTGTCAAAGGCACGCAGATTTCCGATATTCGCGAAATTCGCAGCCATGTTCACGCGCTTGGCCAATGCCGCAAAATTCGCAAGGAACTGGGTGTGCCCGGCATTGTTGGCTCTGATACTGCGGGCTGTGCCAAGGAAGTTGCCGATCTGGGGGATAAATCGATTGCAGCGATTGCACCGTTGCTGGCGGCTGAAATTTACGGGCTCGATGTGTTGCGCACCGAGGTCGAAGATGCCGCGCACAACACCACGCGTTTCATTATTTTATCGCGCGAGGCCAAAACCGCCCCAAATGATGGCAGCCCGGTTGTGACCAGTTTTGTTTTTCGGGTGCGCAACGTGGCCGCCGCCCTTTACAAGGCGCTGGGCGGCTTTGCTACCAACGGCATCAACATGACCAAGCTGGAAAGCTATATGGTCGAGGGGCATTTCACCGCGACCCAGTTTTTCGCCGAGGTCGAAGCCCATCCCGACCAGCTTGGGTTGCGTCATGCCCTTGAAGAATTGCAGTTTTTTTCTCATGAAGTTCTGATTTTGGGTGTTTATCCTGCCCATCCGTTCCGGCGTGAAAATGTTTTGCCCGCTGAATAAAACACCTGCGTATTGGAAACAAACAAACGGGCCGTCACATTTTAAATGTGACAGCCCGTTTTACGATGTGGTTCACATACGGCCCCCCTGGCGGGCAGCCATCAGGTGTCGGCCTGTTTGCTCAGGTCTTTGGCAAAGCGGCCAATAATTTGTGTCAGTTCAGCCGAGCGTTGCGACAGTTCCTGTGTGGCCGTCTTCATCTGGTCGGCATCACCGGTGGTTCCCTGGGCATCGTGCATGGTTTTGTCCGATGTATCGGATATCTGTTTGACGCCAGTGGCACTGCGGTGCGCGTTGCCCGCAATTTCGCGGGTTGCGGCCCCCTGTTCCTCAATGGCGCTGGCAATGGTCGTCGAAACCTCGCGCAAAACACCAATGGTATCTGAAACCCGGCTGATGCCGCTTACGGCGCGGTTGGTGCCGTCGACCACAGAATTGATCTGATTGGCAATTTCCTCGGTGGCGCGCCCGGTCTGGGTGGCCAGGTTTTTCACCTCGCTTGCTACCACGGCAAAGCCTTTGCCGGCATCCCCGGCCCGGGCAGCCTCGATGGTGGCATTTAAGGCCAAAAGGTTGGTCTGGCCCGCAATATCGTTAATCAGATTGACGATTTCCTGAATTTTATCAACCGATTGCGATAATCCCCCCACATCGTTGCGGGCATTGTTGCTTTCTTCGGTTGCCTGGATAACGGTTTGCGCCATCTGGTCAACCTGGCTGCTAATTTCATGGATCGAGGAGGAAAGTTCTTCGGTGGCGGCGGCAACGGCATCAACATTGGCCGATACATCGCCCGCGGTGGCGGCGACTTCGCGGCTATGTTTGAGAATGCCATTGGCATTGCGGGCCATGTTTTCTGATAAATTCAGTGATTTCTTTGCCGATCCGTCAACCGCATGGGCGATGGACCCCACTTCACGTTCCAGCTTGGTTGCGATATCGCGAATGTGGCTGCGCCGTGCTTGCTCCGCTTGCTGTTTCTGGTTCAGGGCCTCGGCTTCAAGTTTTTTGGCGGATGCCGATGTATCGCGCAGCGACAAAACGCCTGTGGCCATATCGGCAATTTCAATAAACCGCGAATCGGTATCGACCGCTGCATTATAATTGCCATCGGCAATGGTGCGGATATTGCGGTTCAACCCGACAATGCTTTGGGCAATCTGCTTGCTGACCATCCAGGAAAGTGTACCGGCAATGATAATTGCAATCAGCGAGATTAACCCGAGCTGCCATAAAACAGCGTGAAACTGCCTGGCGACATCATCCATGTAAACACCGGTCCCTAGCGCCCATTGCCATTGCGGAATCGGGCGCACATAGGCGGCTTTTTCAATCAACTGGTCGCCTTCGCCGGGCTTTTTGGTTTCATAGGTGATTACTCCGCCGCCCGATTTTGCCGTGCTGACAATCATTTGACGCACTTTGCTGTCGGGTTTGCACTGGCCTTCATCGCCCGGGCTTAAGGGATCAAGCACCATGCAATGGCTGAAATCGGAAATATAAATATAGTTATCAGAGGCAAACCGGTATTCGCGCAGCAGGGCCAGCACCTCGGCCTTGGCCGTTGCCTCATCCAGGGCGCCTGAGGCGACCTTGTTGATATATTGATCAATGATTTTGACAGCACCCTCGGTCAGGTGGCTGATTTCATTGTATTTCTCGGCCCGGATGCTGTTTTGGTAACTAAAGGCAACGGTTGTAATGATGGCGATGAGTGTGATCAGGCATATCGCCGGTATTGCGAAAACACCGGTCATAACGCGAAAGCGCATGGTATTGGCCCCCTGCAAATGAAATCCACTATGGGACGCGGCCCCCTAGAGCCGTAAGGTGGACAGGTTTTATATATATATCACGTTATGCTGCCCCAAGGTTGCTATTGTGCTTTTGTCGCATGGCTGACCGGCGTCCAGATAGTTTGACAAGTCTCCAACATGTCTGTATCAACCGGGTCATTCCTTCGCTTGTAGGGCAGATAGTGCTGTCAGGAACTGTGTAGATAGGCGGGGGCGGTTGTGACGTGATGACGTCATGGCCCATCATTGCCTTCTCATGCAGGGTCCGTGGCTGCGGTATATCGCCGAGCACCGGGAAGCTTGCGTTCGGGCAGGCTTGTTTTTTTTCAGGCGTGAACATGGCGCCACCGGTGTTTTGAAGGACTTTACCTTTTATGACGAATTTTGAAGGGCTCAACCTTATCGAGCCTCTGCTGCGCAATGTCGAATCCTCTGGTTTTACGGCTCCGACGGAAATTCAGACCGCAACCATTCCGGCTTTGCTGGAAGGCAAGGATCTGATGGGGATTTCCCAGACGGGTGGTGGTAAAACCGCAGCATTTTGTTTGCCCCTGATTCAGCGTCTGGCTGAAAACCCGAAACGCCCTGCTCCTGGTCAGCCGCGTGCCCTTATTCTGGCACCGACTCGTGAGCTGGCAAACCAGATTGGCCAGTGCCTGCGCGATTTCAAAAAAGGCATTCGCCTGTTCTCAACTGTTGTCTACGGTGGTTCACCGATGGGCCCGCAGATTCAGGAACTGCGTCGCGGTTGTGATATTCTTGTCGCAACACCGGGCCGTTTGCTTGACCATATGTCACGCAACACGGTTCGTTTTGACGATGTTGAAGTCTTCGTTCTTGATGAAGCCGACCGTATGCTTGATATGGGCTTCTCCGAAGATGTTCTGACCGTTGCTGAATTGCTGCCCTACAAACATCAGACCGTTATGTTTTCGGCAACCATGCCAGATGCCGTCCGCCATCTGACCGATCGCCTTTTGCGTGATCCGGTCAAGGTGCAGACTGCACCGCAGGCCAGTGTGACCGAACGTGTGACCCAGCGTGGCATGTTTGTAACCCGCCAGAACAAAACCGCTTTACTGTTGCAGCTTATCAAGCGCGAAGGCAGTGACCGGGTTCTGGTTTTCACCAAAACCAAACTTGATGCCGACGAACTGGCGTTCCAGCTTCAGGATGCCGGTATACAGTCTGACGCCATTCATGGCGACAAACAGCAGCGCATCCGTCAGAAAATCCTGCGCAATTTCCGGGATGGCCGTTTCCCGGTTCTGGTTGCAACCGATGTTGCTGCCCGTGGTATCGACGTTCCCGGTATTTCGCATGTCGTTAACTATGACCTGCCGACCGACCCGGAAAATTATGTCCACCGTATCGGTCGTACCGGTCGTGGTGGCGCAGAAGGCATTGCGATTTCGTTCTGCGAACCGCGTGATGTCCGTCATCTTCGCAATATCGAACGTGTCATCCGTCAGGATGTGACGATTGATGAAGATCACGAATTCCATGTATCGCCCCCGGCAGCACGCCGTGGCGGTGCCGGTGGTGGCCGTGATGATCGCAATGGCGGCGGCGCTGGTCGTGGTCGTGGCGGTTATGCTGGCCGTGGCGGTAATGGCGGCGGTGCTGGTGCAGGTGCTGGTCGCGGCGGTTATGCCGGTCGTGGTGGTAATGGCGGCGGTGGCTTTGGCGGCCGCAGCGAAGGTGAAGGTGGCCGTCGTTTTGCACGTGGCAATGATCAGGGGGGCGGTTTCGCTCGCCGTGATGATGCTGCAGTTGCCAATGACCGTGGTGATCGGGGCGATTTTGCGGCGCGCAAGCCGCGCTTTGAAGGCGAAGATCGCGGCGGAAACCGTGGTGGTTTTGCCGGTCGTCCGAACCGTGACCGTGTCCGTGGTGGCGAACGTGATGGCGGTTACGCCCCGCGTGGTGATCGCGCAGAACGTGGCGAACGTCCGGTTCAGGCCGATCGTCCGGCACGCAGCGACCGCCCGGATCGTGGTGATCGCAATGATCGCCCGACCTCGTTCCGTGGCCGCGAAGATCGTAACGACCGTGGTTCAGACCGCAATGACCGTGCTCCGCGTGAAGATCGTGCAGCGGCTGGTGCCGGTGCCGGGGAACGTCGTTTTGCGGGCAAGCCGCGTGATGCGGGTCGTACCGAAGGCTTCAAGTTCCGCGAAGGCGGCGAAGCACGTGGCAAACGCGATTTCGCTGATCGTCCGCGCACCCAGGGCGGTGCCCGTACCGGTCAGCAGGGCCTGAAACGTCGTTCGGCCTGATTGCCAACCAACTGATTTGATTTTGATGAAACGGGCGGCGAACCTTTGCGGGTTTGCCGCCCGTTTTTTTTCGACTCTCTATGGGCAGTGTCGTTTTTGCTGTCTCGCGGGGCTAAAGCACATTTCCTTTAATATGACCCATTTTGTTTGTTTTTGGCGTGTCGTTTGGCAAGGCACAGCGCGCTGCGCGATGCGGCGCATCGGGCGAGCGGTGTAACGCCGCCAAACACCGCCAAAAACAAACCCTGTGGGCCAGCACAGTCTGCCGCCTGGCCGCGTCGAAATCCTTGTCCGTAAACCCATTACGCCCGGCGGACTTCTCCTTGCCAGGCGGCAGACTGAGCTGGCAAAATGGGTCATATTAAAGGAAAAGTGCTTTAAAGCATTTTTCCTTTAATATGGCACGTTCGGGCGTGTTTGCGCAGGAGATGACTTGTTCGAATGTCCGTTTTTGAACTGATAAAATCGGCACTTAAATGCGAGTGATTTAATGAAGATACGGCACGATATTGCGGATTATGTGCATCTTCATTGAGCGTTTTATTTATACCTTCGACTAAATTATTGAGGGATGATGTTGCAGTAAACGCCTTTGTCTGGTTTGATGTATGTGAATTCGGTGTTTGTAGGGGAATACCGAATATGCTGATCGATGAATGTTTGGTTTTATTTATAAGCGTTCTTCGGGTTTTTCCGTGCGAAATGACTTTGTAAACATCATCTTGGGACTCAATTTGATTTGTGTTAACATTTTGCGGATCAGACTACAGCATTGCTAACAGGGATATGGAAAGTGGCCAGTACCGGGCAGATGTTTCCCTTGCCGGTCTTTGCCATATTTGAATAGCCCTTTGGAAAAACAGCCTGGCATTTTGTAGGAGCGGGGGATCTAAAATGGTCTCAAGCCTGGATTTTGTGGCGTTTAAGCGGGTTGCATCCTGTATGGCAGGGTGTTGGGCCATGTTGTTTTTGTTGGCAACAGGCATTGGTTCGTCCGCATATGCGGGCGATGCTTCATGTCATCGTTTGCTGGTATCGGGTAATCCCGATTATCCCCCTTATTTGTGGCCCAACCCCGATGACCCGTCCGAACTGATCGGCGCAAATGCCGATTTTATCATTCAGGTTGGCAAGGAAGCCGGGCTTGAAATGTCGGTGGTCAATGGTGGCCCGTGGGGGCGGGTGCAGGAAGAAATCCGGCGCGGCAATATCGACTTGATCGCGGGGGCATTTTTTACTCCGAGCCGTGCCGAGTATATGGATTACCTGAAACCGGCCTTTCAGGGTACCCGCACCCGGGTGTGGACGCGCACGAATTTCCCCCATGCCATCACCCAGTGGCACGACCTGATCGGGCTGGATGGGATAACTGTTATCAATAACAGTTTCGGGACAAAATTTGACAGGTTTGCCGCCGAAAAACTGACCCTGCACGAAAGTCCGACTTTGGCACAAAGCCTGCGTTTGGTCGAATTGGGGCGGGCCGACTATCTGGTTTATGAAGATTTTCCCGCTGCCGCCTTTATCGCCCAAAACAACCTGAACGACATTGTTGCCAACCCGGTCGAGATCAGCGCGGAAGATTTGTTTGTAACCATGTCGCACAGTTCGCCGTGTAATACCGAAACCATGCGGGTGCGCCTTTCTGCTGCCATTCGTAAACTGGTGGATGATGGGCTGATGGAAAAACTTCTTGCCAGTAATATTGCGCAATGGGGCCGGTTGAGTAACTGACAATCGGCTTTTTCCACTTGTTTGCAGGCGGCCTTCATCGGCTGCCTTTTATGTGTCTTGTGTAAATGCCGGGACTAAACATTTAACCGACTTTCCACCAAAATCCATCTGATCGGGGTGGCATGTTATCCCGGTCATGCGGGCAGGGGCGAGATTTGACCGTACCGCAGAGAGGCCTGCGGGAAAATACGCAGGGTAGCGGCAGGGGAAACGGGGCGCGGGGCGGGAATAGGGCGAAATTGTGCCTTTGCAGTTGTTTTCACGACAGATTCCATATTAACTTCCGCCATTAACAAAATTAAGTTACCCAAACACAGCCGTTCTGGGAGGAACGAACATTATGAATTTTTTAAAAAGCCTGCCCGCACTGGTTGTTGGTGCGGCCCTGGCCCTGAGCGCGACTGCGCATGCCGCCGATTATAAAGCCGAGTACAAGGTTTCAACTGTTCTGGGAAAACCGTTTCCCTGGGGGGAAGCCGCGACCGTATGGGCCGACCTGGTGTCGGATCGTACCGATGGCCGCATTAAAATGAAGGTCTATCCCAATGCCCAACTGGTGTCGGGGGATCAGACCAAGGAATTTACCGCCATGCGCCAGGGCATTATCGATATGGCCGTTGGCTCGACCATTAACTGGTCGCCGCAGGTGAAAGAACTGAACCTGTTTTCGCTGCCGTTTCTGATGCCTGATTTCGCCGCGATGGATGCCCTGACCCAGGGACCGGTCGGCGAGAAAATATTTGAAGCGATCCGTAAACAGGGGATCGAGCCGATTGGCTGGTCTGAAAACGGTTTCCGTGAAGTGACCAACTCCAAGCATCCGATCACGTCGCCTGCCGATCTGGACGGGCTGAAAATGCGTGTGGTCGGATCGCCGCTTTATAACGATATTTTCAGTGCCCTGGGTGCCAATCCGACGCAAATGAGCTGGGCCGATGCCAAACCGGCATTGACCACAGGGGCGGTTGATGGCCAGGAAAACCCGTTGACGGTTTATGACGTTGCGCAAATGGAAAACGCGGGTCAGGTCTATATTACGATGTGGCATTATGTGGCTGATCCGCTGATTTTTGCGGTCAATACCCGTGTTTGGGACTCGTTTAGCGACGAAGACAAGGCGATTGTAAAACAGGCTGCCGATGATGCCGGTGCCTATGGTATTGGGCTGGCGCGCAAGGGTATGACCAAAGATGACCAGTCGTTGATCCTGTCGCTTGAGGCGCGCGGCGCAAAAATCACCACGCTGACCGATGAACAGCGTCAGAAATTCGTCGATGCGACCCGCGATGTTTATAACAAGTGGAAAGAACGCATCGGTGCCGACCTGGTTGACATGGCTGAACAGTCCGTTGCCAACCGTTAAGATTTTCGTGCCTGCAAAATATTGAATGCACGGCCTTCGCAGCGGCACATTGCCACTGTGGGGGCCGGTTTTCTGTCTTCTGCTTTTTCCTTAAAATTATGCGCTATGTTTGAAAGGTCCCGACCGTGTCGGATCGTGACGGAATCCCTATTGAATTTGATGCCGAGCCGCACGGCAATGCATCGCCCGAAACAAATGGCGGTGACGCCGGTGGTCCGTGGCTGAAAATTGAAGAAGCCCTTGCCGCCCTTGCCATGGGTCTGATCTGCCTGATCAGCCTTGCCAATGTGGTGGTGCGCTATCTGACCGACATTTCCTTTGCTTTCACCGAAGAATTTTCGGTGTTTTTGCTGGTCGTCATGACCCTGGTGGGGGCTTCTATTGCCTTTGCCCGGAACGAACATATTCGCATTACATTCTTCCTCGAACGCTTTTCCCGCCCGGTTCGCCTTGTGGTCGAGCTTTTGATTCTGGCCATTACCACTTTGCTGTTCGCCATGATCATGTATTACGGGGCGACCTTTACCCTTGATGAATATAATTACGGTGAAGTATCGGCGGGGCTTGGTTATCCCAGCTGGATCTATTCGATATGGTTGCCGTTACTGTCGCTGGTTATTTTGTTTCGGGTTGTTGAACATGCCTGGCGGTTGACCCGCGCGCGCCGTAAAGATGATGCACAGAATAGCGACGGAGGGGCAAAATGACCCCCAGTATCGCCCTGCTTGCGGCCTTTGCCGTGTTGTTGTTTATGGGGGCTCCCATTGCTGTGGCCCTTGGTTTTTCCGCAGTTATTGGCATTTATTTCGGTCTTGATGTCTATGCGCTTGCCACGGTGGGGACCAATACCTATAGCGGCATTGCCAAATATCCGCTGATCGCTATTCCCCTGTTTATTTTAACCGGCATGATTTTCGAACGATCCGGCGTTGCACGGGGGCTGGTGGAATTTGCCGGTGCGCTTGTTGGCCCGCGTCGGGGCGGGTTGGCGGTTGTTGCCGTGCTGGTGTGCATGATGATGGGGGGCATGTCGGGTTCTGGCCCGGCTGATGCCGCTGCTGTTGCCATGGTTATGATCCCGTCCATGATGCGCGCGGGTTATCCGCGTGAATTTTCCGCCAGTGTGATTGCGGCAGGGGCCTCGACCGCCATTCTTATTCCGCCGTCGGTCGCCTTGATCATTTATTCGATCATTGTACCGGGAACCGACCTTCGTGCCTTGTTCGCAGGCGGGATTATTCCCGGTATTCTGGCAGGGGTTGCCATTATCATTCCGGTGCTGTTGCTGTCGCGCAAACACGATTTTGGTGCGCAGGAAACCCGCAGCCAATTGGCTATTTTACCGGCCTTCATGCACGCGCTGCCCGGTCTTCTGGCCCCGGTCATCATTTTGGGCGGGTTGCGCTCCGGCCTGTTCACCCCGACCGAGGCGGCTGTTGTGGCCGTGGCCTATGGGCTGGTGATTGGCATGTTTGTTTATCGCACCATCCGCTTGCGCGATCTTTATCGCCTGTTTGTCGATTCTGCTGTTACATCGGGCGTGATCATGCTGATCATTTCGCTGGCGGGCATTTTTGCCTGGGCCGGGGCGGCATTGGGGACGTTTGATTTGTTGGCCAATGCCATCCTTGGGTTATCAAGCAACGAACATGTGGTGCTGGCCCTGATCATGGTGGTGTTGCTGCTGGCCGGTATGGTGCTGGATGGTGTGTCGATCTATCTGATCATGCTGCCGATCCTGATGCCGATCATGCAGGAATTTGGCTGGAGCCCGGTCTGGTTCGGTGTGGTCATGGCGATGAACATCGCCATTGGTCAGTTCACCCCGCCTGTTGCGGTTAATTTGATGGTCACAACCCGCATCGCCGGTATTCCGCTTGAAAAATCGGTGGGATGGAGCCTGTGGCTGGTGCTGTCGATGGCGATTGCCATGACCTTTGTGATTGCATTTCCATCCTTGGTCACCTGGCTGCCTGAATTGTTAGGCTACCGCACGTGAAGATTTAATCTTTTGGAGAGGCCGCTGTCTGCGGCGGGATCGGGTTTCAGGGCGGCATTCGTTTAACGGGTGTCGCCTTTTTGATGAGCTTGCCAAGTTTCTTTGCCGGGCAAAACATTAATTCGGTAGTCTCTTGCCGATTTAATTTGACGTTAACGTAAACGTAAACTACAAGAAGGAAACAGTTTTCAAAGTTTTAGGGTAGGCAGGCCAGCTATGACCGTATTTGAACCACAAAATCCCGACTATGATGCCGAAGTTCGCCGCCGTTTTGCCCAGCAACCTTACAATCTGGCGCTGGGTGCGCGGGTGGAAAAGGTAAGCCCGGGCCGGGTTGAAATGGTGATGCCGGCGCGCGCCGATCTGGTGCAGCATAATGGATATTTTCACGGCGGGGCGATTGCCGGATTGGCCGATATTGCCGGTGGCTTTGCCGGATGGAGCCTGGTTGCCGCCGATCAGGGGATGCTGACGGTGGAATACAAACTGAACATTGTTGCACCGGGGCTGGGTGCGCAATTACGCGCCGTG
Source organism: uncultured Thalassospira sp. (assembly GCF_963976115.1). GTDB lineage: Bacteria > Pseudomonadota > Alphaproteobacteria > Rhodospirillales > Thalassospiraceae > Thalassospira. Next base: position 100,246 of record NZ_CAXBJJ010000005.1, on the reverse strand, counting down.
GGCGAGGTCATTTCGCGTGGGCGGTCCATTATCGTGACCCGCATTGATGTATTCGGCCATGATGGGGAGCGCGATGTTTTGTGCACAACCGCCTTGCAAACCCTGAAGGTCATGCGTCTGCCGCCCGAATTGCTGGCAGGGGCTGCGTAATGGCACACCGCTTAACGGCTTTCGCTTTTTAAGACAGGGTGTCGCAATGTCGGCACCGGATTTTGTTTATAACACGCGATCAAGGGCAGGAAATATCCGATGGCATTTGTTGATTTCCCCGGTTTAAGATTTGATCTTGGCGAAACCGCCGAGGCGATCCGCGACAGCGTTTCTTCCTTTGCCGAGGCCGAAATTGCCCCGCGCGCCGCCGAGATTGATGCGAAAAACGAATTCCCCAACGATTTGTGGCGCAAATTCGGCGATTTGGGCCTGTTGGGCATGACCGTGCCCGAGGAAGATGGCGGCACCGGCCTTGGCTATCTTGAACATGTGGTGGCGATGGAAGAAATCAGCCGGGCCTCGGCCTCGGTTGCGCTATCCTACGGGGCGCATTCCAATTTGTGCGTCAACCAGTTGCGCCGCAATGGCACGGCGGAGCAAAAAGCCCGTTATCTGCCCAAACTGATTAGTGGCGAACATGTTGGGGCGCTGGCCATGAGTGAACCCGGGGCCGGGTCTGACGTGGTATCGATGAAATTGCGGGCCGAGAAAAAGGGGGATCGTTACATCCTTAATGGCAATAAAATGTGGATCACCAATGGCCCCGATGCCAACACCCTGGTGGTTTATGCCAAAACCGATGCTAGTGCCGGGCCAAAAGGCATTACCGCCTTTATCATTGAAAAAGGTTTTAAAGGTTTTTCAACCGCACAAAAGCTCGATAAACTTGGGATGCGCGGGTCCAACACCTGCGAACTGGTGTTTCAGGATTGCGAAGTGCCCGAGGAAAACGTGCTGGGCAACCTGCATGGCGGTGTGCGCGTGCTGATGAGCGGCCTTGACTACGAACGTGCCGTTCTGGCCGCCGGGCCAACCGGCATTATGCGGGCCTGTATGGATGTGGTGGTGCCTTATATTCATGAACGTAAACAGTTTGGTCAGGCGATTGGCGAATTTCAGCTGATGCAGGGCAAAATGGCCGACATGTACACCACCATGAATGCGTGCCGTGCCTATGTGTATGAAGTTGCCAAGGCCTGTGATCGCGGCGAAACATCGCGCAAGGATGCCGCCGGGGTGATTTTATATGCCGCTGAAAAAGCCACATGGATGGCATTGGAAGCGATCCAGGCACTGGGTGGGAATGGCTATATCAATGAATATCCCACCGGTCGGTTGCTGCGCGATGCCAAATTGTACGAAATTGGCGCGGGGACCAGCGAAATCCGCCGCATGTTGATTGGCCGTGAATTGTTTGGCGAAACGGCGTAAGCGCCCGCCTTTTTCCGATATGCATTTTGTTCTCCCGAATGAAGGGGATTTTTGATGAAGAATGATCCGGTTGTAATTGTTTCCTGTGCCCGCACCCCGATGGGTGGATTTCAGGGTGATCTGGCCCCGTTAACCGCATCCGAACTGGGCGGTGCTGCGATTAAGGCCGCACTGGAACGCGCAGGCGTGTCCGCCGATGATGTTGAAGAAGTCATCATGGGAAATGTGCTTCCTGCGGGTCAGGGGCAGGCACCGGCCCGTCAGGCGGCATGGCATGCCGGCATTCCGTGGTCTGCCGGGGCCACCACGGTTAATAAAATGTGTGGCTCAGCCATGAAAGCAGCCATGTTCGGGAATGACCTTATTTTGGCAGGCAGTGCCGATGTGGTGGTGGCCGGTGGCATGGAAAGCATGACCAACGCACCTTATTTACTGCCCAAGCTACGCGAAGGTTTGCGTCTGGGGCATGGCGAGGTCAAGGACCACATGTTTCTTGATGGTCTGGAAGATGCCTATGACAAGGGCCGCCTGATGGGCACCTTTGCCGAGGATACCGCTACAAAATACGGCTTTACCCGCGAAGATCAGGATGCCTACGCCATTGAATCCCTGAAACGGGCTAATACTGCTGCATCAAGTGGCAATTTTGATGCCGAAATTACCCCGCTTACCATCACGTCTCGCAAGGGCGAGGTCACGGTAAGCGCCGATGAACAGCCGCCCAAAGCCCGGCCCGAGAAAATACCCGGCCTGCGCCCGGCCTTTCGCAAGGATGGCACCGTCACAGCGGCCAATTCATCATCTATTTCCGATGGCGGGGCGGCCCTGGTGCTGATGCGCCAGTCCGAAGCCCGAAACCGCGGCCTGAAGCCAATTGCCAAAATTGTCGGCCATGCCACCCATGCACAGGAACCGTGCTGGTTTACCACGGCCCCCATCGGTTCGATTGAAAAGCTTCTGGCAAAAACCGGCTGGGACAAGGATAGCGTTGATTTATGGGAAATCAACGAAGCCTTTGCCGTGGTGGCCATGGCCGCCATTCATGATCTTAAGTTGGACCCGGCCCGGGTTAATGTTAATGGCGGGGCCTGTGCCCTTGGGCATCCGATCGGGGCGACAGGCGCACGATTGCTGGTGACATTGATCCATGCCCTTAAAACCCATGGCGGGAAAAAGGGTGTCGCATCCCTGTGTATTGGCGGCGGCGAAGCCACAGCAATGGCGGTGGAATTGCTGTAATTCGGGTAGGGGCAGGCGTTCTGCGTCTGAAATTGCATTCAGGGACTACCCAGCTTGGCATTTTACCCCTATTTTGAGGCAATCAAATTGCGACAAAACAGGGGAATGCACCTGATGACGATGCGTACGATTGACAGGATGAAGGCGGGCTTTCGCAGTTTTAAGGCGGCCTATTATGATCAGCGGCCCGAACGGGTAGCCCATCTGGTGGAATCCGGGCAGGAACCCGAAGTGCTGCTGATCGCCTGTTCCGATTCCCGTGCTGATCCGGCCATTTTGATGAATGCCGAACCGGGCGATATGTTTATTGTTCGAAACGTCGCCAATCTTGTGCCGCCCTATCAGCCCGATGACCAGTATCATGGTACGTCGGCTGCATTGGAATATGGTGTGCGCGACCTGAAGGTTCGTGACGTTGTTATTTTGGGTCATTCGGGTTGCGGCGGTATTCAGGCGCTGGTGCAAGGGGCGATTGGCGGTGTTACGGCCCCGGATCGTGAATTTATCGGCCCGTGGATGGAAATTGCAACATGCAGTTCCGCCCATGGCCCGGACGTGGACGCCGTTTCGCGCCAGTCGGTGCGCAATTCCCTGACCAATCTGTTAACTTTTCCGTTTGTTAAGGCGGGGGTTGAGTCCGGGTATTTGCAGATCCATGGCTGGTGGTTCGACATGAAAGAAGGTGCCCTGTGGCGCTATGTCGAAGAAAATGACAGGTTTGAAAAGGTCGACGGATAATATCGGGCCGAACGTCGTTTGTGCCGGTATGTTTCCTTTGACTGCGTTATAAAAAGGAGGCTGGCACATGATGCGGCTGGAAGACCATCAGGAAATGGTGCGCGATACCGCGCGTGAATTTGCCGAAAACGAATTAAAACCCCACGCGGCAAAATGGGACGTGCACCATATTTTCCCCGCCGAAGCGATTAACGGGCTGGGCGAGCTTGGCTTTTTGGGCATGCTGGTTCCGGAACAATATGGCGGGGCGGGCATGGACCATGTGTCCTATGCGCTGGCTCTTGAAGAAATCGCGGCGGGTGATGGCGCTACCTCCACCATCATGTCGGTGCATAATTCGGTTGGGTGTATGCCGATTTTAAAATTCGGCACCGAGGCCCAGAAACAGGAATTTCTGGTGCCCATGGCGCTGGGCGAAAAAATTGGTGTGTTCTGCCTGACCGAACCACAGGCCGGTTCCGATGCCAGCGCCCTTACAACCCGCGCCGTGCGCGATAGCGATCATTGGGTGATTGACGGGGCCAAACAATTCATCACCTCGGGCCGTGAAGGTGATATCGCCATTGTGTTTGCCGTGACCGATCCGTCGCTGGGAAAACGCGGTATTTCCGCCTTCATCGTGCCAACCGATACGCCCGGCTATGTCGTGTCGCGAACCGAGGAAAAACTCGGCCAAAACGCATCGGATACCTGCCAGATCACTTTTGTTGAATGCCGGGTGCCCGCCGAAAACATGCTGGGTGCCGAAGGGCAGGGCTATAAAATTGCCCTTGCCAATCTTGAAGGCGGGCGCATTGGCATTGCCGCGCAATCGGTGGGCATGGCGCGTGCTGCCTTTGATGCCGCGCGCGATTATGCCAATGAACGCGAAACATTTGGCAAAAAGATTATCGAACATCAGGCCGTTGCCTTTCGCCTGGCCGATATGGCGACCAAAATCGACGCCGCCCGCCTGTTGGTCCATCGCGCCGCGCACTTGCGTGACGATGGCAAACCCTGCCTGACCGAAGCCTGCATGGCAAAACTGTTTGCCTCCGAAATGGCTGAAGAGGTTTGCTCCAAAGCCATCCAGATCCACGGTGGGTATGGCTACCTTAAGGACTTCCCGGTTGAACGCATTTACCGTGATGTTCGTGTCTGCCAGATTTATGAAGGCACATCCGATATTCAGCGCATGGTGATTGCCCGGTCGTTGGCGGATTAAGCTTTTGCCAAACCGCCGATTGGGGCAGCATCGGGCAGGGCAATTTTCAGGTTACTATTTTGCATGTTGTGCATCGTATGTTTGCTAAAGTATATTAAAGGAAATATGCTTTATCGAGGTGGCGGCGGCGCAAAATGGTCGAGAAATTTTCGCGCACGGGGCAAGGCATCATGCAGGAATTGCCCCGGCTCGCGGAGCCATAGGCCCGCTATTTGGCGTGATTTTTCTTCGGAAACCAGAATATCGGGTGTCAGCGTAATTATCTCGGCCTGCCAGCCGGGCCAGCGTTGTTGTGCGCGTTTGAATGTGTGGTTCATGTAAGAAGTGCGGCAACGATAGCCGTGGTAATCAAATATCCAGTCTGTGCCAGCAATCACGATGTGGTTGCCGGTAAATCCGCTGGCGGGTTTGAGCCATAACGGCGCATAATGCTGGGTGTTTTGCGCGTCATATCGCTCCATAAAAGCATAAGCCAGGATGTGGCAGGCCCCGCAGGCGAAAAATACCCGGTCTGGCAAATGCCAGCGTTGAACGGCGTCGTGTTTTGAATAACCAGGTGTGCGGGGTTGATACATGTTGGTGCCTATCTGCTGGGCAACAGGTTGTATTTTTCCAGCAAGCGCCGCAACTGATGATAATTCAGTTTCAGCATCTCGGCGGCTTCGGTCTGGTTGTTGCGTGCCCGGCCCATGGCAGTATTTAACAGCGATATTTCATAATCGCGGGTCGCGGTTTTGAAATCGATTTCCGTATCGGCATCGGCGGGCCGGGGCAGGGCGGCATTGACTGTTGGCATTGTGGAGGTAGCGGACGGGGATGCATCCGTCTCGCTCCAGATCCCGGCAAACGGGTCCAGCACGATATGCGAAACCGGTTTGTCGCCATCGTCGGCCATATAAAGACTGCGTTCAACTGCGTTGCGCAATTCGCGCACATTTCCCGGCCAGTCGTAATTTTGCAATTGCTGTATGGCATGTTTGCTAAAACCGGAAAAAACTTGTCGCGATAAACGTTTGGTCATTTCCAGGGCAAATTGTTCGGCCATTGGCAAAATATCGTCCGGGCGTTCGCGCAATGGCGGCACGGCAATTACGTCAAATGCCAGTCGATCAAGCAGGTCGGCGCGGAATTTGCCCTGCGCGGCCAGATGTTTGAGGTTTTCGTTGGTGACGCCAATCACGCGCACGTCCACGTCAATGACTTCGCTGCCGCCAACCCGTTCAATTTCGCCATATTCGACCACGCGCAGTAATTTTTCCTGCACCACCGGGCTGGCGGTGGCTATTTCATCTAAAATGATGCTGCCGCCATCGGCGCGTTCAAACCGGCCGGTGTGGCGTTTGGTCGCCCCGGTAAAGGCCCCGGCTTCGTGGCCGAACAGTTCGGTATCAAGCAGGGTTTCGCTCAGTGCTGCGCAATTGACCTTGACCAGCGGCCCGCCCCAGCGCGCGGAAAGATAATGCAGGCGGGCCGCAATCAGTTCCTTGCCCGACCCGCGTTCGCCAATCACAAGGCAGGGGCGATTAATCGGCGCCAGGCGCGAAACATGCTCCAGGGCGGCCAAAAAACGGGGGTCTTCGCCCAATATCGGTTGTGATCTGTTGTCCATATCGCGAAAAACGTTATCGAAAAACGCTAATAATGTCGCGATAAATTTTAGTTTCAATTGGATGCTGTTGATTAAAGTATTGATTTTTAAGGAAACTTAAAACTGGCACGCCACCTGCAATATAAAAGGCAGAAGAGTTTACATCCCCCAACAGGAGATCGAGCAATGGGCGTGTTCTCGCGTTTGTCCGATATCGTTAATGCCAATATCAATTCACTGCTGGACCGGGCTGAAGACCCGGAAAAGATGGTGCGCCTGATGATTCAGGAAATGGAAGACACCCTGGTCGAAGTGCGATCAAGTGCTGTTAAGGCGATTGCTGATAAAAAGGAAGTCGAACGCAAGCTTAAAAAGCTGCATGACGGCCAGAATGAATGGGAAGAAAAAGCCGAATTTGCGGTTTCCAAGGGCCGCGATGATCTGGCCAAAGGCGCGCTTATGGCGCGTCGTCGTCTGGCAGAGCAGTCGGCTGTGCTGGAACGTGAGCTTGAAGTGATTGAAGAAACACTGGCCAAGTTTGACGAAGATCTGAACAAGTTGCACAACAAGCTGAACGAAGCCAAGGGCAAGCAGCGTGCAGTGGAAATTCGGATGAAAACAGCAGAAAAACGGGTCAAAATGCGCGAAAAACTGCATAATGGCCAGATTGATGAAGCCTTGCTGCGCTATGAAGCGATGGAACGCAAGATTGACGAACTTGAAGCCAGCGCAGATTCCTTTGATCTGGGCCGCGCCAAGTCGCTTGATGAACAGTTTGGCGATCTGGAATCCGAACTTGGGATCGAAGATGATCTTAAGGCCTTGAAAGAACGGGTCAATAAAGACAGCTAATTCAGTGTGCGGGTACTTTGGTGTTCGCAGTCGGCGATCATGACCAATCATGGCATGATCGAACCCTGATCAGTTAAAGGGCGCTTATGTGGGTTTTTGCCGTTCCATTGATTGTGTTTATTTCCATTGTCGGGCCAATCTGGGTGGTTTTTCATTACATTACCGTTTGGAAACGTATGAAAGCCGACCATCAGAGCGTTCCCCCGGTGGAAATTCAGCAACACAAGGAAGCAATGGCCCGTCTGAAATTGCAGGCGGAGCGCCTTGAGGGTCGGGTTGCGACACTGGAAAGTCTTCTGGATGCAGAGGTTGCCGAATGGAGGAACAGGATATGACTGCCGAGCAAGCTGCTGCCGGTGCACGATACTATAACAGGCGTCACAATCACCGCGACGGGGGTGGATGTGGCTCTCGCCGGGGGCAAAATCGTGGCCAGAACCAAGGCCGGGGTGGCTGTGGTCATCGTCATGGCCCGCATCACTCCGGGCCGTTCAAACGCACGATTGCCGGTATTTCCGAGAAGTTCGGCATTCCGCGCAAAGGTGTAATGATTGCCTGGATCTTGACGCTGATTTTCAGTTTCCCGGTTGGTGTGTTTCTGTTTATCGCCGCGTGGTCCTATGTCCATCACCCGGAATGGTTCGGTTTTTTCGGGCGTCGTGCTCGCGGGTCCTCTGGCGGGGCTGCGTCGTCGGCACGGGGGGCTGCGGCATCAGCCCGTGAGGCGACGTTTGAAAACGTTGAGCATCCGACCTTCGGGGTCGATTACGAAGAACCCTGGATGGATGAATTGCGCGCCAAGTTTGATGATCTTGAACGCCGCACGGGTAATATGGAGGGTTATGTTGCCTCGGGTGACTATAATTTATCCTCCGAGCTGGAGCGGATGCGCAAAGCGGATGACGGAAAAAAGGCATCCGAACCAGATGACGCACAGAATGCTGATCCTAACCCGAACCCGAAGCCTTAAACTGACAAATAAAAAGCTTGGCTGCGGTCTCTGATTGTCAATTTTCCCGGTTTGCATCGGCTGGCTTGCCTCCCCCGCCCGCCTGGCCGATGTAAAAGGACCGTGATGCAGGTGGTGCTCGCATTGTCGGGTTTATCTCCCTCGCGTCTTCCCCAAGACCTGCGCTCCCTCGTGCTTAGCACATTGCAGAACGGTCCAGCGGATCGCTTGCCAATCTCGGCGGGTGATCCGCTTTTTTTTGCGTGACGGGTAAAAAAAGCGGCGTGTGGCAAGTATTTGTTAAAAAATATTCGAATAAGGTTTATGACTAATCTTAATTTGGGTGTTGTTGCTGGCGTTATTTTGTTGGTGCGATAGCTGTCATCGGCAAACTGTGGGGGCGGTTTATGGCGACTTTTATTGAACATCCCGGCGAACCGGATTTTCTGCGTCGTTTGATGGCGGATAATCCGTGGTGGGATGGCATCACCGATGATGTGGTACATAATCTGCCGGAACGGGCATTTTTCAAACGCTTTTGGAATGCTATTGAACGCGGCGACGGTCGCAAGGCTGTTGTGCTGACCGGGCCGCGCGGTGTGGGCAAAACCGTGATGTTGCGCCAGGCGATTTCCCAATTGCTGGATGGCGATACTCCGCGCCGCCATGTTTGTTATGTCTCGCTCGAATATCCGTTGTTTCTGGAACTTGATATGTCCCGTTTGCCGCGCCTTTTGCGCGCCTCGCGCGGCATTTCGGCCGATCACCCGTTATGGCTGTTTATCGATGAAGTTTCCTATCAACGTGATTGGGAAACCCAACTGGAAAAGCTGTTAAAAGCCGATCCGATGCTGCGCGTGGTCGCAGTCAGTGCGCTGGCCCCCAATGCCGAAAACCGTGCCCATTTAACCACATTATTTTTGCCCCCCTTTAGTTTCGCCGAATATTTGGGCCAGCAAGGCATTAAGCCAACCGACGTCCTGCCAGAATCACCAAATGCCGGACGTTTTACAACGGATGTGCCCGATGGCTTGATAGAGCTGAACCGCCTGTTTGAAAATTACATCAATGAAGGCGGTTTTCATGACAGTAATGGCGAGGCCGGGGCGATTCACCGCTCCCTTCATTCTGACTTGCCCGGATTGCACGGCATTTCCAGCCCGTCGGACCTGCATCGCCTGTTTGTATTGCTGGCCTATAATACCGGGGCCGAGTTTTCGATTGAAACGCTGGCGCGCGAGCTTGATCTGGCGAAAAATACCCTGCGCCGCTATCTGGAATATCTGGAAAGTGCGTGGCTGGTGCGACGGTTGGAGCGGATTGACCAGGATGCCAAACCGTTTCAGCGCGCCGTTGCCTTCAAGGTGCATCTGATCCATCCTGGTTTGCGAACCGGGCTGATTGGCGGGCGCGCCGAGGGCGAAGATACGATAAGCCGACTGGTGGAAACGGCGATCCAGACCCAGTTTCTGGCGTCAAGTACCGGCATGGAAAGTCTGTTTTATGCCCGTTGGGGCCATTACGAAGTGCCCTTTGTGTTTTTGGACCGGCGCAGCGGTACGCCGTTATTTGCCTATCATTGCCTGTGGCGCGATGATGCCATTCGCAAACCCAAGGAAGTTCGGGCGCTGGTGAACTTTAAAATCAGCCACGATTTGCCCCTTGGCGCGTTTGTTCTGACCAAGGCGCAATGGCATGGGGGTAAACTGGGCGGGGAGCCGATGCGGTTTGAACCGGCCAGCGTGCTGGCCTTGCGCATCGGGCTGGAATTTTCACAGCTTTAAGGTGCAAGCGCTGTTGAATGGGGCCGGTCATTGACCGGAACGTATTCTTAACACCTGACGGGGCGTCATATGTTTATCAGAGCACGCGCAGGCCGATTGTTGAGCGGTGCTGCCATAGTAATGACAATGCTGTTGGTTGGTGCGGGGCAAAAAGCCCAGGCTCAGGTTGCATGTCCGGGGCAGGGGCATGGCAGCGGCGCTTATTCGATCAATCTGGAGCATGTTTTTTGCGGCGAAGTAAATGGCAAAAAACGCTTCGTTGGTTTTCATTCCCGCCCGGGCGGGCTAAACCCGGCCACCATTTCTGTCGTCACGGTGACGCCGGGATCAGAAAATGCCAATGGCATTTATGAAGCCACAATTGTCTGGAATTCCGCCCTTCCAGGTGCTGCCACGCCGTCCAATCGGTCCAAATTCTCAACCCTGTTTCCCGATGATTGCAGTCAGGCCCAGATCGCGGAATCGATTATCTATGCGGCAGATCATCTTGAAGCGTCCTGCCCGGCGGGGGCACCCGGATGGACAAAATGCGGGTATAACCGGCCTGATCCCCTTCCATCCGATGATGGCGGGAAATACTGCGTTGGCAAGGATGCATCCTTGCGGTTTTCTGTGGCAATGGCGGTTTCGGGCAAACACATCAACACGGCCTTTCCGATCAATACCAGGCCGTAAGGCGGGCCGCTTTGATCGGTTTGGATTAACAAGGCAATAAGGTTTGTCTTGTTGGTTTTCTTGAAAGGAGGGCGCGATGACGAAGACTGTGGGGGCGTCTCGGTCTGAGGTGCCAGACTGGCCCGGTCGCACGGCCGACGATGCAGGGCATAACCGTATTGCGGCCTTTCTGGTGCTTGATATTCAGCATTCTGCGCACAAAGCCAATTATGTTCGCGACTGTATTATCGATCAGCAAACCCGCGCCGCACAGGCCGGAGGGGACCGGAAAGCCGTTGAAGATATGCCGGATGCCGAAATCGTGATCAATGCCTATGCACTGTCTGTCGGGGCTGAAACATCGGTCATTGATCCGGTGGTTGATGGAACCGGCGAGGGGGCTTTAACCGTGGCGACAAAGGATCTTCTCGCAGCCCTTGAATGTCGTATTGCCACTATCGGGGATGCCCAAAACAACCAGTAATCGCAATATTATAGCCATTCCAAATGATCGCGCTTGAGTTTTTAATTTGATTGCGAGCAAATGCTGTCCATAGTGCAAGGGCTGTAATTTCAGTCGGGGGACAGAAACGGTGCAGGATCGTTGGTGGTGGCGCAGGATGACACGGGCAGGGGCACGATTGGGGATAAGATTGGGCGCAAAAGCCCATATCCTGGCAATGGTGACGGTGACTATTGCCTTTGCTGTCGGTGGCAATGCAGCCTTTGCCCAAAACCAGAAAACGTCAGACCCGTTGCAAACCTTTTTACAAGGTTATGTCACGCAGGCCGGTTTGCCTGGTGGCGTTGTTGGCATTGCCTATCAGGACGGCACCAGCCGTTTTGCGGCTGCCGGGCTGTCCAATGTCGCCCCAACCCGCAAAATGCGCGGTACAGAACGGTTTTATATCGGGTCCTTGACCAAAATGATGACTGCGGTCGTCATTTTGCAACTGGCATCCGAACAGCGTCTGAAATTGTCAGATCATCCTGCGCGCTGGTTGCCGCCCGAATATGCCCAATCCATTGTCAATGCCAAACAGGCGACCCTGGTTGATCTTTTGCATAACAGTTCCGGTATCCCCGATTATCTGGATGGCGATTTCTTTTTTGAACTGGTCGGGCGGGAACCGCAACATGGCTGGCGCAATGCCGAGTTGCTGCCGCTGATGGCGGATCGGGATGCCGTCTTTTCACCCGGCAGTGAATATGGCAATTCGAACAGCAATTACATCTTGCTGGGCTATATCATCGAGCAGGTCGAACAGGCCGCCATCGAGGATATTTTTCAAAAACGTATTTTCGCCCCCCTTGAAATGGATGCCACCAGTTTTGGCAGTTTCCCAAGGGATCGGGAACTGGCGCGCGGATATGACGACGGCGATGGCGATGGCAACCTTGAAGATGTCACCGGTTTTGATGTTGGCGATCATTTGGCCGATGGCGGTGTTGTTTCAACCGCGCGCGATATGCTGGCATTCCTGCGCGGGTTGTTTGTCGATGGCAGCTTGCTGGGTCCCAATGCGATCAAGCGTATGACAACCGATACCATGTTTGCCGGTAACGGCTCATATGGCTATGGCGTGATGGTTGGGGAAAGCGACTGGGGCCCGGTTTGGGGACATGATGGCAATTATTTTGGCTATAGTGCCGAAATCTCATGGTTTCCCAGGCAACAGACGGCAATTGTATTTTTAACCAATGGGCGCCCGCTAAACGATGGGCCGCCCTTTACCCAGCAAATCCTGCCCGCCATTTTTGGCAACCCGCTTCAGTAACGCGGCCAGAACAAGACCGGATCGCGTCGGGAATGCGGTCCGGTTTTCCCCAAATCCTGATCTGTATTTGCACGCCTTTGGGAACAAAGCGGCATTTTTCTGCGTGCTGTTTCGGGCGAAAAGCCGGAAAATATAGCATGCAGGCTGCCATGCGCTGGTGGTATGTCTGATTGGAATTAAAATAGATAGGATTCAAACTAATTCAATGCTACCATTTTTGTATGAAAGATTTTGACCCCTTTTCACCCCATTTGACCATTGGCAGTGCCCTGATCAACACAGCGCGCAAATGGCGCCGCGAGATTGATCGCGCGCTGCACGCGCATGGCTTGTCACAAACCAGTGCTTTGCCGTTAATTGTGTTGCACCGGCGCGGTGGAACCGTGCGCCAGGGCGCTATCGCCGAGGAAATCGGTGTTGAGGGCCCGTCGCTGGTGCGCGTGATTGATGCACTTGAGGCCGACGCCATGGTGCGCCGTGTGGCAGACCCGTCTGACCGGCGGGCAAAAATGGTGTCGTTAACGCCGCAAGGGGCGGCCAAAGCCATCGAGATTGAACATATTCTGGCCCGGGTCCGTGACAGTATAACGACCGATATTGATGATGGTGAACTTGAAATCACCCTGAAGGTTTTAAAGCAACTTTTGGCCAGATTGACCTGTTGCGAAGACAAAGACCTGGAACAGACCAAAAGTTAGAGGGATGTGATGTTAAAAAATATTCTCGCGTCCCGCCCCGGCTTTGATGACTGGCTGTTTTCGGCCAAAACCTTTGTTGCCGGGATGCTTGCCTTATTCATTGCGCTGGCGTTTGATCTCGACCGCCCGGTTTGGGCGATGGCGACGGTTTATATTATCGCCAATCCTCTGACCGGTGTCTTGGCCTCCAAGGCGGTTTACCGTGTGGTTGGCACCATGATCGGGGCGGTTTTTGCCGTGGCGCTGGTGCCCAACCTTGTAGATGCGCCGGTTTTGCTGTCGCTGGCGATGGCCGGTTGGGTCGGTTTATGCCTGTATTTGTCACGGCTGGACCGCACCCCGCGCAGTTACCTGTTTATGCTGGCAGGTTATACCGCTGCTATTATCGGCTTTCCCTGTGTCACCGACCCGGGCATCGTTTTTGATGTCGCTGTTGCCCGTGTGCAGGAAATCAGCCTTGGGATCATTTGTGCCACTGTCGTTAGCCATGTGGTGTTCCCGCGCCATTTGGGCCCGGTTCTGGCGGCGCGCATTGATCGTGCCTTGCACGATGTGCGCGCATTGGCAGCATTAAGTTTTGCAGGCAACCATGACGAAGAAAAACTGCATGGTGACCGCATCAAATTGATCGCCGATATTGGCGAAATACATGGCCTTGCGGTGCATGTCGGGTATGAACGGTCATTGTTAAATGGCATGACGCGACCGTTACAGGCCCTGCAAAATGCCATGGCGGCCCTGTTGCCTTCGCTTTACAGTTTGCATGACCGGATCACAGCCCTGGCTGCAACTGGCCCTGGTGTGCCCGAAAATGTTGCCGTTCTTTTGCAAAATATCGAGGGCTGGATACAGGATGGCGATGCCGATCCGTTTGATCGTACCCGCATTAATCAGTTGCACAGCGATATTTCCGAACTGGCCCATCAATACGAGGTCAACCGCAACTGGCATGACCTTCTGGTGATTAATCTGTGCGTGCGCCTGCACCGGATGATCGGGTTTTATGATGATTGCCAGTTATTGTGGGCCGGAATCCGCGAAGGGCGGGTTCCACACAGTGTTGTTGATCGCTGGCGCGATCGCGGCGACAAACCCGCGTTGCATGTGGATTATGGCCTGGCGGTCCGGTCTGGCCTGACGGCGAGTATTGCCACACTGGTTGTGTGCCTGATCTGGGTTGAAACCGGTTGGCCGAACGGTGCGTCTGCGGCCATGATGGCGGCGGTGGGCACCAGTATTTTATCGTTTCTTGATGACCCGGTTCCGGCTCAGAAAGGCTTTATCACCTATACGCTGTTTTCTGTGGCGGTGACGCTGTTTTATGGCTACGCGGTGTTGCCGGCAATTGACGGTTTTCCGTTGCTGGTGGTGGTTTTCGCGCCTTACCTGCTGCTGATCGGTTTGCTGATCCCGTCGCCCAAAACCTTTATCTTTGCCCTGCCGATGATTGTCAATACGGTGATGTTGCTTAACATTTCCACCCGTTATAGCGGCAATTTTGCCAGTTCTCTGGACGGTGCCGTGGCTATGATTTCGGGTTTTGTCGTGGCCGTAGTGGTCACCGCGATGATGCGGTCGATGACGCCCGATCATAGCATTCGTCGCCTGTTACAGGCCAATTGGCGCGACCTTGCCAATCTGGCCCGGTTTGACCATGTTGCCCCGCGCATGACGGTGTTGCGCCGCCTTCTGGACCGCCAGGGCCTGATTCTGCCTAAACTGGCCCAGGCCCCCGACCATCGTACCCGCCTGATGCGGGCGATGCCGGAAGTTTCGATTGCGGCCAATCTTGTCGACTTGCGCCGGGTGCGCAAAGGACTGGATGGGCAAATTGGCGACCGTATGGATCGGTTTCTGGCTGTTATGGCCACCCATTTTGATTTGCGGACCCGCGATTTTGATCGTCCGCCTGATGGCGAACTTTTAACCTTGCTAGACGAGATTCTGATGCTGGCAACAGCGCGGTCCACCTTAGCGGATATGCATGACATTTCGGGCGGGGCGGATCGTCTGATCGGGCTTGTTGCCTCGCGCGATATGCAGATTGGCGCGAAATCGACGGAAATGGACCCTGTTTTTAAACGCAGGCTGGTGGTGTCGCTTGTGGCGATGCGCCGGGTTCTGGCCCGTGACGGTGAACCGGATTTCAGCCCTCGTTTTGAGCAGATTGCATCGTGTTTGTTGTGCGCAAATGATCTGGCACCTGCAGGTTTGGCGGGACGGGCATGATGGGCGCGATGGTGGATTTATATGGCGTTTTTTTGCCAGGCTTTCTGGTGTGCGCCATTGCCGCATGGGGCAGCCTGATTGTGCTGCGCAAGGTTTTGGTGCGGGTTGGTTTTTACCGCGCCACATTTCATCCGGCCCTGATCGATCTGGCGCTGTTTGTATTGCTGCTAGCCGGGATCACGGCGGTTTTTGTAAGATAGGTGATTTATGAAAAAATGGTTTTCATGGATCGGGCGGTTTGTTCTGTCCGGGGTTCTGGTTGCGGCGGCAGTGGTGGCCGGGATGCAATTGTGGGATTACTACATGAACGATCCCTGGACGCGCGATGGCCGTATCAGTGCGGATGTGGTGGCAATTGCGCCTGATGTGTCGGGGTTGGTCAGCAAGGTGCATGTTGGTGATAACCAGCAGGTCAAGACCGGCGATTTACTGTTTGAAATCGATACCGCCCGTTTCAAGGTGGCGCTTTCTCAGGAACAGGCTCGCCTTGACAGTGCCGTTGCCAGCAAGCAACAGGCTGAACGCGAAGTTCAACGTTATCGCAATCTCAGCAGCGATGCCGTTTCGCGCCAGAAAAAGGAACAGGTCCGCACGACCCTGGCCACGGCAAAGGCCGCTGTTGAACTGGCCAGGGCTGACGTTGATTTGTCTGAACTGAACCTGGAACGTACCAGGGTCTATGCCCCTGTTGATGGCACATTGACCAACTTTTCCCTGCGGCCGGGCAATTATGTTGCCGCAGGCAGCGCCATTGCCGCCCTGATCGATGCCCATTCCTATTATGTGGCCGGGTATTTTGAAGAAACCAAATTACCCCGCATTGCCATTGGCGACCGGGTTGAAGTGCAGCTTATGGGCGAAAAACAGCCAATCTATGGTCATGTCGCCAGCATTTCTGCGGGTATTCAGGATAGCGAACGCACCGGTGCCACCGGCAGCCTTGCCAATGTAAAACCCACCTTCAGTTGGGTCCGGCTGGCCCAACGCGTTCCGGTGCGCGTGGCGCTGGATAATGTCCCCGCCGATGTCAGGCTGGTCGCCGGGCGCAGTGCCACGGTGCGGGTGATTGAAGATGGTAATATCGCCAGAAAATCTGTTCCGGATCATGTTGCAGAAAATTAAAAAAAACGGCCCCGCCATATTGGTTTGGGGCTGTTTTTATGTTCTGACCTTCGCGAACCTGATGTTTGGGTGAAAGCGGAGCAATGTTCTTAAGGGGCAATAGCCGTTCGGCATACGTGATAACCGCAAGAAAGCATGAAACCTGTTGAGGAGGACAAAATACAACTTGCCGCGATGCAGCAAAGTTTGGTAATTTTAAGAAAGTTTAATTGGGTTAAATTATACTAAAGTTACAAAAAGGGGCTTTCAGATGGCTGCGTTATCGCGCCCGCGTCGATCCGTTTTATATATGCCCGGTTCAAATGGCCGGGCGCTGGAAAAAGGGCGGAGCCTTTTGGCGGATGGGCTGATCCTCGATATGGAAGATGCTGTTTCTCCCGACTCGAAAAAACTGGCCCGTGACCAGATTATGGCAGCCCTTGATGCAGGCGGGTTTGGCCCGCGTGAAATTCAGGTGCGGGTGAACGGGTTAAACACCCCGTGGGGATATGACGATATCGTTGCCACGGCGCGCAGCAAGGCCGATGCCATTTTGCTGCCCAAGGTCGAAAGCCCGGAAACCATTCGTCAGGTTGCAGCCATCATGCAGGCCGAAGGGGCACATGAAAACATGCGCATCTGGTGCATGATGGAAACGCCGTTAGCGATGTTAAATGCCCGCGATATTGCCGGGGCGCATCCGCTTTTGGGCGGGTTTGTCATGGGAACGTCGGATTTGGCCAAGGATTTGAACTGTGCCCACACGCGGGACCGCTTGCCCATGATCACCAGTCTTGGTTTGTGTATGCTCGCTGCAAGGGCTTATGATCTGGCCATTCTGGACGGTGTTTATCTTGATCTGTCTGACGACGAAGGTTTTAGGGCATCGTGCGTGCAGGGACGTGAACTGGGATTTGATGGTAAAACACTGATCCATCCCAAAACCATTGAGACCGCCAACACAACCTTTGCGCCGAGCGACGCCGACATTGCCTGGGCGCGCAAAATTATTGCGGCCCATCAGGAAGCCAGTGCCAGGGGGCAGGGGGTTGTGCTGGTAGATGGCAAGCTGATTGAAAATCTGCATGTGGTGAGCGCGCAGCGTCTGGTCGGCCTTGCTGATCAGATTGCGGCAATGGAAACCACAACCACACCGGAGTGATCCATTTTTGTGCCTGCATAGTGTGCGGTGCATTTCGATGTCCGGTTGGCCCTTATCGGGGCCAGTCGCACAGGGAACAAGGAATTTTCCGTGATGATGTCCAAAAATAATCCCGGCAATTATTTCGAGGATTTCCGTCTGGGGCAGGTGTTGCGCCATGCCACCCCGCGCACCATTACGGCGGGCGATGTGGCGCTGTATACCGGGTTATATGGCCCGCGTTTCGCTGTTCAGTCCTCGGCGGAATTTGCCATGGGCATCGGGTTTGGCAATGCGCCGGTTGACGATTTGCTGGTGTTTCACATGGTCTTTGGCAAAACGGTGCCCGATGTGTCGTTAAATGCGGTGGCCAATCTGGGCTATGCGGGCGGCGTGTTTGGGGCGCCGGTTTATGCCGGTGATACGATCAGCGCGGTGTCGCGCGTGATCGGGCTAAAGGAAAATTCAAACGGCAAAACCGGGGTTGTTTACGTTAATTCGGTCGGGCGTAACCAGCATGGTGAAATGGTGGTGGATTATAACCGCTGGGTCATGGTGCATAAAAATAACGTTGATGCCCCTGCTCCTGAGACCATTGTGCCCGACCTTGCCGCCACGGTGGATGCCACTCATTTTCGGGTGCCGGTCGGGCTTGATCTGGCCGATTATGATTGTGAACTGGCCGGATCGCCGCACTTTTGGGAAGATTACGCCATTGGCGAAAAGATTGACCATGTTGATGGCATGACCATCGAGGAAGCCGAACACCAGATCGCCACCCGCTTATATCAAAACACCGCCAAAGTTCATTTTGACCAGGTTGCGGCCAATCAGGGCCGGTTTGGCAAGCGTTTAGTCTATGGTGGGCATATTATGTCGCTGGCCCGGGCATTGTCGTTTAACGGGCTGGGCAACGGGTTTAAAATTGTGGCGATCAATGGTGGCAGCCATGCCAATCCGGCTTTTGCCGGTGATACAGTGTTTGCCTGGTCGGAAATTATCGATAAAATCAGCCTTGCCGACCGTGACGATGTGGGCGCTTTGCGCGTAAGGCTTGTTGCAGTGCGCAACCAGGGCGCGTCGGGCTTTCCGTTGCGGGGGGCTGATGGAAAATATGACTCCGCCGTGCTGCTCGATTTCGATCATACAATTTTGATCCCGAAACGCTGTTAGATCGTACAAAGAACATCAATTCGCCGTCGCACCTGTTTTGGCGGGGGCGGACCTTAATATCTCCAAATATCTCCGACTAAGGGGGATATTGCCTTGCTTTCAACTATATGAAACAAGTCTAAATCAACGGTAGGGATGGCGTTAATTCGCAGATTTCTATGGTTTTCAAGGGCGTTGAGATTGACTTGCCCCCTCTGCGTGGGTAAATAATCCGTGCTTTCCCGCCAGCAATTTGAGAAGAGGCAATTCCGTTATGAGCAAAGCCAATCGGCCGATGTCTCCCCACCTTCAGGTGTACAGGCTCCCGCTGACGGCCAAAATGTCCATTTCGTTCCGCATCATGGGCATTGGCCTTGCCATTGGTTTCGTATTCCTGACGTCGTGGCTGATCGCCGCTGGCGCCGGTCGGGATACGTTCGAAGGCTATCAGGCATTTTTCACCTCGTGGTTTGGTCTGCTGCTGCTGTTCGGCTGGACAGTGGCGTTTTACTATCACGCCTGCAACGGTCTCCGGCACCTCGTCTGGGATACCGGTCGCTGCCTGTCGAATGAAGGGGCTGCTAAAACCAACCCGATCGTTCTTGGCGCGGCAGCCGTGCTGACCATCATCACCTGGATTATCGGTCTGGTTTGATCCAGGCAAATGGGGACAAGGTTGTTATGAAGATGCAATCCGATCTGGGCCGTGTACGCGGTCTCGGTTCCGCCAAAAGCGGCTCTTCGCACTGGTGGACGCAACGCGTCACCGCTGCGGCGAACCTGCCGCTGGGACTGTGGTTTATCTATTCGATCCTCGCGGGCCACACGGCATCATTTGATGCGGTGCACGCCTGGCTGAGCGGCTATTTCCATGCAACCATGATGGTCCTTTTGATCATTTCCGTTGCCTGGCATTTTGTTCTCGGCCTGCAAGTTGTGATCGAAGACTATGTGCATAACCGTAAAGCAGAAATCGTTTCGATGGTGCTGATCCGCGGGTTAACGGTTTTCATGACCGTTGCTGCGATTATTTCGGTGCTGCGAATCGTTTTTGCCGGAGCCTGAGCAATGACAGAATCCTACAAAATTATCGACCATAACTACGATGTTGTCGTTATGGGTGCCGGGGGTGCCGGTTTGCGCGCCACATTGGGCACAGTCGAAGCCGGTTTGAAAACTGCCTGTATCACCAAGGTTTTCCCGACCCGCTCACACACTGTTGCCGCCCAGGGGGGTATCGGTGCGTCGCTGGGCAATATGTCGGAAGACCATTGGCAGTGGCACATGTACGACACCGTCAAGGGGTCGGACTGGCTGGGCGACCAGGATGCCATCGAATATATGTGCCGCAATGCGGTGCCGGCTGTTCATGAACTTGAACATTACGGCATGCCGTTTTCGCGCACCGCCGAAGGCAAGATTTACCAGCGCCCGTTTGGCGGGCACACCCGTGACCACGGCAAGGCCCCGGTTGAACGTGCCTGTGCCGCGGCTGACCGTACCGGTCACGCCATGTTGCACACCCTGTATCAGCAATGCCTGAAACACAAAGCCGAGTTCTTTGTTGAATATATCGCCATTGATTTGATCATGGATGATGACGGCACCTGCCGCGGTCTGGTGGCATGGGATCTTGATACCGGCATCATGCATCGCTTTAACGCCAAGATGACCATTCTGGCATCGGGCGGTTATGGCCGGGCCTTCTTTAGCTGCACCTCGGCCCATACCTGCACCGGTGACGGCCATGGTATGGTGGCCCGTGCGGGTCTTGGCCTTCAGGACATGGAATTTGTTCAGTTCCACCCGACCGGCATTTATGGGTCGGGCTGCCTGATCACCGAAGGCGCACGCGGCGAAGGCGGGTATCTCACCAACTCCGAAGGCGAACGTTTCATGGAACGTTATGCCCCGACCGTGAAAGACCTGGCATCGCGGGACGTTGTGTCGCGCGGGATGGCCCAGGAAATTCGTGATGGTCGTGGTGTTGGCGAACATGGCGAATATATTCATTTGCATCTTGAGCATCTGGGATCGGAAGTTCTGTGGGAACGCCTGCCGGGTATTACCGAAACCGCCAAGATTTTTGCCGGTGTTGATGCGACCAAAGAACCGATCCCGGTTCTGCCGACGGTTCATTACAACATGGGCGGCATTCCGACCAACTATAAGGGCGAAGTCCTTAACCCCACGGCGGATGACCCTAACCGTGTTGTGCCGGGCCTGATGGCTGCGGGCGAAGCTGCGTGCGTTTCTGTTCATGGCGCGAACCGCCTGGGCACCAACTCGCTGCTGGATCTGGTGGTGTTTGGCCGCGCGTGTGGCTTGCATGCCGCCGAGCTTGTTGATCCGAAATCATCCTTCAAGGAACTGAAAGCCAGCGATGGCCAGAAAGCCTTTGATCGCTTTGACCGTCTGCGCTGGGCCAAGGGTGCCCGTCCGACGGCGGAAATCCGCCTCGAAATGCAGCGCGTCATGCAGGGCAATTGCGGCGTGTTCCGGACCGCCGAAATCCTGGGTGAAGGGGTTGAAAAACTCTCCAAAACAGCAACAACCCTGTCGGATGTTTCTGTTTCGGACCGTTCCTTGATCTGGAACTCGGATCTGGTGGAAACCATGGAACTGGAAAACCTGATGGTTTGTGCCGCCTCAACCATGAATTCCGCCGAGGCGCGCCACGAATCCCGCGGGGCGCACGCGCACGAAGATTATCCCAAGCGCGACGACGCCGTCTGGATGAAGCACACGATTGCCAAGGTTGCCTGGGACAACAACTATGGCGTTGATCTCACCTATCGGCCGGTTAACAGCTTCACCCTTACCGACGAAGTTGAGTATATCGAGCCGAAGGAACGCGTGTATTAAGGCGCGGACAGAGAGGATTTGAGAGATGGCTGAATTCAAGCTTCCCGCCAATTCGGTCGTGCAGGACGGTAAATCGTTTTCTGCACCGGCGAATGCGAAGAATACCCGGAAATTCAAGATCTATCGTTATGATCCTGATTCCGGCGATAACCCGCGTACCGATACCTATGAACTTGACCTTGACGCCTGCGGCCCGATGGTTCTCGACGCCCTGATCAAGATCAAGAACGAAGTCGATGCGACCCTGACATTCCGTCGTTCCTGCCGTGAAGGTATTTGCGGTTCATGTGCGATGAATATCGATGGCCGCAACACGCTGGCATGTCTTAAGCCGATTGGCGATATTGACGGCGATGTCAAAATCTATCCGTTGCCCCATATGCCGGTCGTCAAGGATCTGGTGCCCGATCTGTCCCAGCCTTATGCCCAGCTTGCTTCGATCGAGCCGTGGCTGAAGGCCGATAGCCCGCCGCCGCCAGATGGCGAACGGTTGCAGTCCCACGATGAACGTCACAAACTTGACGGCCTGTGGGAATGCATTTTGTGCTTCTCGTGTTCGACCGCGTGCCCGTCTTACTGGTGGAACTCGGACCGTTACCTTGGCCCGGCCGTTCTGTTGCAGGCCTATCGCTGGCTTGCTGACTCGCGCGATGAATATACCGGCGAACGTCTTGATATGCTTGAAGACCCGTTCCGCCTGTATCGTTGCCACACGATCATGAACTGCACCAACTCCTGCCCCAAAGGCCTGAACCCGGCCCTGGCGATTACCGAAATCAAAAAAATGATTGCGGAACGCGGCGCGTAAGCCCGGCAGAACCAGATAGCACGCAAGTTATCTTGCGTTACAAAAAAGCCGCCGGAAAATTTCCGGCGGCTTTTGTTTGATCTGCCAATCAGCATGAAAACTTCTGCAAAGCCCTGATCTTTGGCGATACAATACCAATCTTCGATGATAACAACTCGTTGAGAACTGGCTCGGCGCGACTACGCCGCGCGGCTTGTGATGCGATTTGCAAGGGCTTCACAAGCCCGCCCGCCGACTGAAGGGCTCGTCGATCGGTGTTGATCAACGAGCTTTGGCATAAGCTGCACGATGTCGTTTGAAATCAGGTTACGTGTTTTTTGGCAACGTTCAGGAAGTTATCGATATAGTCCTGAAGGAATGCACGTGTGTCATCAATGGTGATGCCGCCATCGTGCGCGATCAATTCGGGTTTGAAGTGCTTTAGAGAATGCCGAGTTGCTCCCGTTTAACAATATCGTGTTTGTAATGCCGTTACGGCTTTGTTGTTCCAGTCATATTTGAAATTGGTGCTTGTTTGCGGCAATAAATCTCATGGGTTGTTAATGTTTCCGATTATTCAATTTTAATATGCGTTGCGTTCAACGTTTGCGATAAAGTGCCTAACAGTTTTTAAACAGGTTGCGTGGTTGTTTTGGGGATGTGAGATGTCTTCCGGCGTCGCCCAAACATCTGCCAGCCCGCCAATTATCGCCCGCCAACAAATCGAATGGATATATATTGATGACAAACAGACTGTGGTGGCTTTTTCCGCTAAGTGGCGGGTTTTATGGGGCGGCGTTATGGTATCTGCTGACCTATGTGGACGAGCGCAGTCTGTATCTTGCCCCGCTGATGATTTTTATCATCGCAGCGGCCTATTGTTGCTGGTTTGCCATCGGGGTGCGCAAACTGTGGCGTGATATTGTGTTTTCGCTGGTGGTTTGCGGGCTGACAGCCGGGCAGGTTGCGGTTTTTCAGGCTTTGGTCGGGTTCGCAAATGTTTACGATACCTCGGTCACCGGGCTGTTTGTTGCCCAGGCGGTTTGGGTCGGGGTTCTTGTTGCGATGTGGCGCAGTCCGGCCTCCGCTGTGCCGAATGATGATGGGGGAAATGCGGAAGATGCGTATAATCGCGGCACGATGGCTCCGCCTCGCGGCAAATGGGGCCGTTTTGTCGACATCTTCCAAATTGTTCCACAAATCTGGAATATCAAGCTGTCACTGGCCTTTGGCGGGGTGGCGATTGGTGTGTTCTGGATCATGGCCTATTTGCTGGCGACATTGCTTAACATTGTCGGTTTCACTGCCCTAAAGGATTTTCTGGAATCTTCGTTCGGCGGGGCGTTGCTTTCGGGCGCGGCTTTTGCCACCGGCATTATGCTGACACGCGAAAAACCCAATCTGTTAAAGGCCGTTCGGCAGGTGCTGGGCACGCTGTACCGGTTTTTTTATCCGTTGCAGGCCGCCGGGGTTTTTCTGTTTTTGCTGTTGGGCGCGCTGGGGGGCTGGGAACAGCTTTTGGGGCAGGATACCAGCATGTGTCTGGTGGTGACGGCGGCGGCACTGTGGCTGAGTTATTTGCTGTTCGGGGCGATACAGTCGGGCGTGACAACAACATTGTTTGGCCGTCGGGGCGATGTTGTTTTTCGCTATACCTTATGGATGGCGCCGCTTTGCGCGCTGGCCGCAATTGGCACGATCTGGATACGGGTTGATGATTACGGCCTGACACCACAACGCATTTATAGCACCTGGATTGCGGTTGTCGTGTTAATCGGCACGCTGTGGATCATGCGGGCGGGCATGATGCGCGGTAATAAGGGCGGTGAGGGCATGATTGCCGCTTTGCAACGTGCCTTTGGGCAAGTTGCGATTGGTGGTGCTATGATCGCCTTTTTAATTCATCTGCCATGGTTGGACCCGGTCAGCATCGCCGCAGGCAATCAGCAGACCCGCATGATGCAGAGTGATACCTTAAAACACACCGATCTGGCCTTTATGGCACAGGCCTTGGGCAAACCGGGGGAAAAGGCGGTTGCCGCCTTAAAACAGGCCCATCCCGATGCGGTGCCAGACCTGGCCGAATTGCGATCAATGCCGGTGTGGCGAAATCAGCGCCAGGAAGTGGCCGCCAGTGAAATTCCGGTTTTTCCCGAAAATCAGCCCTATTCGCGCGCCGATCTGACCCAAATGATGGACAAGGATTTGCAATTTGACCGTCAGTTTTGCAAAAGCGACACGGTAGCGATGAGTGCGCCCCAGGCGGAGAACAAATGCGCCCTGCTGATTGTTGATCTGGACGGCGATGGTATCGGTGAAGCCGTGTTTTTCTCGCTGCGCCCTGTGGCAACGGTGTTGAAATATCGTCCACAGAAAAAGCAGTGGGCCTCGGTGCGGACTTTGTATCTGGAAAAGGTTGGCAGTGAGACAGACATTATCGCGCAGTTGAAGCAGGGTGATTTCAAATTGAAAACACCGGCATATTCTGATTTGTCGGTGGGGGGCGTGCTGTGGGAGCAAACCCGTTAATGCATTGTGCCGGGTTTTTGCTATGATAAAGAGGCCATCCGATCACGCCCGGGGCGACCAGAATGATCCAAAGGGGAGACTGCAGACCATGACGACAATTTTCCGACATGTCATTGTCAGTATGGCGTTTTTGGGGCTTGTCGCCTGCGGCGATACAGCACCGAATTGGGAACCCCAGGATATGATGGGCGGGCCTGCCGAACAGACCAATCTTGATGATGCCTATGCAAGGATGGTCGATTTCAAGGCTGCGGCGACCGATGACAGCGGCAAGGCATTTTATGCCGGCCCCAATGCCACAGTTGTGGGGGCGGGGCAACAGGCGCTGGCGATGTGCCAAAATGGCGGTGGGGCCAATTGCAAGGTATCGCGGCTGGGCCTGACATCGATTGACGGGCTGGACCAGCAAGGCGTCGCCGATGTGATTAAATCTTACAGTGACACCCTGACCGCCGAAGCCGCACAGGCCGCCAAGGCCGGTAATATCGAAGCCGCCAACTGGCTGGCCTATCATTACGCCACCAAGGGCGAAAACCTGATGGAGGCCGAAAGGCTGATTAAGATGGCCATGCAGGTGCAGCCTGAAAACCCGTCGATACAGGATACTTACGGCCTGATCCTGTATAAGCAGGGTGATTATCAGGCTGCGGAAGAAGCCCTGATCAAGGCCAACAAGGCCGCCCCCATTGCCGAGCATCTGGCCCATTTTGCCGATAACGCCCTTGCGATGGGCAAACGCGACATGGCGCGGGTCGCCTATCAGCGTGCCTTGAACGCCAATCCCGACCCTGTTTTGTCGCAGCGCATTCAAAAACAGCTTCTGGCGCTTGATATGGGGGCAGGGGCTGCGCAAAATTGAGTGCGTTGGTAAAGCCTAAGCCCGAAAGCCCGGCCTCGCCTGAATTGACTGTGCCGGGCGGTAACAATAGGCCGCGATGTGATGATTTCCTGTGTGATATTTGATTGTGACGGTGTGCTGATCGACAGCGAAATTTTGTCTTTCGCCGTGGATGAGCGGGTTTTGGCCGGGCATGGTATTAAAATGTCGGCGGCACAGATCGCACAGGATTTTGGCGGTATCAGCTACGGCGAAATGGTTGCGATGCTGAATGACAGATTTGGCACCCAACTTGACCCCGCAGATTATCAACAAACCTGCGAAGGTATTCTGGCGGATATTTTTAAGGCCGACCTTTGTGCCATTGATGGCATTGCCGGTGTGCTGGCTGAAATGCGGGTGCCAATATGCGTGGCATCGGGCAGTGACCTTGCCCGTTTGGCAATGTGTCTTGATATTACCGGGCTGGACGGTTTCTTTGCAGACAAGGTTTTTTCCGCCCAACAGGTGGAAAAAGGCAAGCCCGCGCCGGATGTGTTTCTGTTTGCAGCCCAAAGGATGGCGGTTTTACCGCAACATTGCCTTGTGATTGAAGACAGCCCGTCAGGCGTTATGGCCGCGCGGGCGGCGGGGATGCAGGTGGTTGGTTTTTTAGGCGGTGCTCACCGCCATCATGGCGATGCGGTCCTGTTGCATGACGCAGGGGCACCGCATGTTGTTGCATCTGGCGATGAGCTTTTGCAGTATGTGCGTGATTTGGGGCTGGCGGGAAAAATGCCGTTGCCGGTCGTTACCGGTTAAGCCGTTTTTGCCATTTGGGCTGGTGGCCAGTCCAGGCTGATCGGCATGCCGTCAATGTCACCCATATCGACTTCGTTAAGGTTATTGCCGGGGCCTGCCCGGTCAATGATCAGAAATTCGCTGTCAGGTTCCAGCACCAAAAGCGGATGATGCCACACGCCCTTGTCATAGGTAATGCCCTGTTTGCCATTGGTGACAAAGGCGCGCAAATCATTTGCCATGGGCAAATCGCTGGCGGGGGCAACGACAATTAAAAATCGTTGGCCCTGCATCGGCACAAAGGCCTGCGATCCCAGCGGATGGCGTTCCATCATGGCAATGCGGATCGGCAGAGGGCGCGGATTGCCGCGAAAAATGCTGATAATCGGTCGTCCGCCTTCCTCGCTGGCATCGATGCCGGAAATATCGTGATAGCGCGTGGTCGTCCCCTGATTGATCCCAAAGGAGTCGCGTGCGGTTTCCGTGCTGATCACGTCACCAAATTCGGTGAAGGCTTCCGGTGTTAGCATTTCGACAGTCAGTTTCATTTTCGCCCCCTGTTGTCCGACCTGTACCTCTCAGGGCCGGGCCGGTTTTCCAAGAATGCGGATGCGGCTGATGCCGCCATCCGGTATTGAATTGATGCGCAAATGCGAAATCGGCCCGCGTGCGGTAATTGCGGCCCCGCCAAATTCATGAATGCGGTCGGCCTGCATTTTTTGTTCGGGCAACACGGTTTGCCAAAACATTGACCGTGCAATAATCGACTTGTCCTTTTCGCCGTCCACATAGGCACCCTGAACCGACACACGGTCAGGGAAATTGCCTTTGAAATGGCAGGTATCGATCACGATTTTATCGATCTCGCCGGGATGGCCCAACTCGATAATCAGCCATTCATTTCCCGGTTCGCGCCGACGGCTTGTTTCCCAACCATCGCCCATATTCACCCCGCGCCCGGGGGCCAGAACCACATTGGGGTTACCATAATGGGCATCGGACCAGGCAAGCGCGATACCGCCATTGATCATGGCGGCCAAATCTACCTGTTCGCCCTGCTGGGCCATCTGGCTCCAGTCGCGGTCGGGGCGGCCATAAACGCGCAGGCGGGCAATGCCGCCATCGGGGTAAATATGCAGTCGAACATGGGTAAAGACCCCGTCATGGCTGACCGCGGCATAATGATGCGCGCTTGCCCCCAGTCCCTGCGGGGCGGTAATTTCGGTCCAGCTTGTGGTGTCGTCCGGGTCGCCTTCGGGGCAAAAACAGGCCTCCAGCGAGGCGGCAGGCGGAAAGTTACCGGTAAAATAGCTGGTGTCGATATCAACACCATGGATCTTGCAGGACGTTGCCAGACGGACGATGGCGTAATCGTGGCCTTCCACCCGTTTGCGGCGGCTTTCCCAGCCATCCATCCATTTGCCGTTATCGTCGTATTTGTCGGGGTAAAAAACCGCCGGGGCCGATTGCAACATCCGTTGTTTGTCGGCAAAAAAATCGTCGGTGGCAAAAATGGCAATCGCGCCTAGCCGTTCGTCGGCCATATTGACAAAACGACGGGTAAATTCGGGGGCGGTATCGCTGCTTGCATGGCTCATGGGTTTGCGTCCTGCTGATATAAGGTTTGTGCCAGCTTACAGGGCCTGCAATCGCAATAAGGCGATGCGGTGAACCTGTTGCAGGGCTTCGTTAAATTCGGTGTCGATATCGTTTTTTACCCGGCGTTCAAAGGCGGCCAGAATGTCGGTACGATGAAATCCTTTTACCGCAAAGATAAACGGAAAACCGAACTTGCCCTTATAGACATCGTTAAGCTCGGTAAATCGCACAAGTTCATCTTCGCTGCATTGATTTAGCCCCGCACCTTGCTGTTCATGGCGTGAGGATGCGGTTAAATCGGCCAGGGCCAGTTTGCCGGCAAGGTCGGGATGGGCGCATAAAAGGGCGCGTTTTTCATCTCGCGTGGCGCGTTCCACAATGACCTGCATCGCGCTTGCCAGTTTTTCCGGGCGATCAAGGGCCGGGCTGATGCCATCTTCGACCAGTCGCTCGGCAATCCACGGCGAATGTTCATAAACGCCACCATACAGATTAACAAACGACTTCGCCGCCAGCGTGCTGGGCGGGTTTGTTGCAAACAGCGATGGTTTTTCATCCGGCCCGGTGGCCGTGGAAGCGGTGTTTTCGCTCATCTCAAAGGTTCCTGTAAATCAGGTGCAAGGGCGCTTTGCGATCAGCGCCTTGTAACTTAACCCGAAAACGGGTGGTGTTCGCGCCAGTGCCGGGCAATGTCGATGCGCCGGGCAAACCACACATCATCATGGCTGCGCACATAATCGACAAAGCGTTTCAGGGCGCTAAACCGCCCCGGGCGGCCGACAAGGCGGCAATGTAACCCCACCGACAGCATTTTAGGCGTATGAACGCCTTCTTCATAGAGTGTGTCGAAACTGTCTTTAAGGTACTGGTAATATTGCTCGCCCGAATTAAAGCCCTGCATGGCGGCAAACCGCATGTCGTTTACATCCAGCGTATAGGGCACAATCAGGTGCGGGCTTTCGGTCTGGGTGCTCCAGAACGGCAGTTCGTCGCTGTAATCATCGGCGTCATACAGGAAACCGCCTTCTTCAGCGACAAGGCGGCGGGTATTGGGGCTGGTGCGGCCCGTATACCAACCCAATGGGCGTTCGCCGATGATGTTTTTGATAATATCGATCGCCTGATGCAAATGATCGCGTTCAACATTTTCTGCAACATACTGGTAATCGATCCAGCGCAGGCCATGCGAACAAATTTCGTGCCCGTCTTTGATGGCAACTTCGCCAACTTTGGGCTGGCGGGCAAGGGCCATCGCCACGGCAAACAGGGTGATGGGGATTTCGCGTTCACGAAACAGGTTCAATATTCGCCATACCCCCACGCGTGACCCATATTCATAGATCGATTCCATGCTCATATGGCGCACACCCAGGCGGGCATCCGCACCGATCATTTCGGACAAAAACGCTTCCGATGCCGCATCCCCGTGCAGGATGCAGTTTTCCCCGCCTTCCTCGTAATTCAGCACAAATTGCACCGCAATGCGGGCTTTGCCTGGCCAGTTGGCGTGGGGCGGGTTTGCGCCATAACCGATCAGGTCTCGCGCATAGGGGGTATCGGTCATCTTTGCCTCCAGATCGTTTAATCCCGGTTTGGTTCGTCGGGTTATTTGGTGTAGCATTAACCATTGGCTGCGGTGCAGCAAGAAATTCCGGCATATCCCTGGCGGTAAATTTTCAAGGTGATGTAGAAAATATTGCCCCAGGCAGACACCCCAAAGATACTGCAAAGCTATATGTGCCAAGGTTTTGACGGTGATGCGTTCCGTGGCCATAATATCCTTTTTCAAAGAATTATTGATATAGTTTCACTTTATCGCCTCTTTCCTGAATGCCTGTTGCAGTGCGACCTTTTTAAAAACATCATAAAGAAACCGGCTTAACCCTTAAAAAGACGAACAGGCCGGATCAGAGAGGCAAGCGGACAACCGCTAAAATTATCGGGATTTAAATCAGGATTCCGGTTTCAGTGACAAAGGAGGCCCGCCATGGGGCGCTTGACCACACATGTGCTTGATACCGCGCGCGGTTGCCCTGCGGGCGGCATTCGCATTGAATTGCACCGGTTTGACGGCGGCCATGATGACCGTGTTGCCATCGCCGTGACAAACGCCGATGGCCGCACCGATGCGCCGTTGTTAGACGGTAAAACCTTTCGTCCGGGCAAATACGAACTGGTTTTTCAGGCCGGGGATTATTTCGATGCCGCCGGTTATAACCTGCCAGACCCCAAATTCCTTGATCAGGTGGTGATCCGTTTTGGCATTTCTGATGCCGATTCCCATTACCATGTGCCGCTTTTGCTTTCGCCCTTTGGCTATTCCACCTATCGCGGCAGTTAAGAAAGACCATGACAAATATGCGAAGCGACATCCGTTTTTTGCTGGGCAATGAAGAACGCCGGATTGCAACGATTGATCCGCAAACCACGGTGTTGAACTATCTGCGCCTGACCGAGCATAAATGCGGCACCAAGGAAGGCTGTGCGGAAGGCGATTGCGGCGCCTGCACCGTTGTTCTGGGCGAGGTGGATGATCAGGCAGCGGGGGGCATGTCGTATCGCACCGTTAATGCCTGCATTCAGTTTGTGCCAACGCTGGATGGCAAACAGCTTTTGACGGTGGAACATTTAAAATCCGATGAGGGTCGTTTGCATCCGGTCCAGCAGGCGATGGTCGATGCCCACGGGTCGCAATGCGGCTTTTGCACGCCCGGCTTTGTGATGAGCCTGTATAAAATCTGGCTTGATGGCGGCGAGCATGACCGGGGCGCGATTAACGATGCCCTGGCGGGCAATCTGTGCCGCTGCACCGGTTATGGACCGATCATTGAGGCAGCACGTCAATCTGGTGGTGCCGCAATAAATGATAAACTTGAACAATCGCGCCGACAGGATATTGCCAACCGCCTTAAAGCTTTGATCGGGGAGGATGGCGGATTAAGCCTGGCCCACGAAAGCGGGCGTTATTTTGCGCCGCGCAGCAGTGATGAACTGGCCCGGTTGCTGATCACGCATCCCGATGCGGTTATTCTGGCGGGCGGGACCGATGTGGGCCTGTGGGTGACCAAGCACCTTAAACGCCTGGACCCGATCATTTATATCGGCGATGTCGTCAACCTTAAACAGGTTGAAAAGATTGGCACTGAATTACATATCGGGGCTGGTGCCACCTATAGTACGGCACATGATGCCTTGGGGGCCGTTGCCGCCGATATTGGCGAGTTGATCCGCCGGATTGGCTCGCGGCAAATTCGCAATGCGGGCACGGTGGGCGGCAATATTGCCAATGGATCGCCGATTGGCGATACCCCGCCCGCCCTTATTGCGCTGGGCGCACGTATTGTGTTGCGCAGGGGCGATGTACGCCGCGAGGTGGCGCTGGAAGATTTTTTCATCACCTATGGCAAACAGGACCGTGCCAAGGGCGAGTTTGTGGAAAAAATCATTGTGCCGCAGCCGGGCGCACAAACGCAGTTCAAGGCATGGAAAATTTCCAAACGGTTTGATCAGGATATTACCGCTGTGCTGGGTGCCTTTGCCATCACGCTGGAAAACGGTGTGGTGCGCGATATGCGCGCGGCCTTTGGCGGCATGGCAGGCACCCCGATGCGGGCCAAAAAATGCGAAGCGGCATTGATTGGTCAGCCGTGGAATGATGAAACCCTGAATGCTGCGCGGCTGGCTTTGGTGGATGATTTTAAACCGATGACGGATATGCGGGCATCGGGCGAATATCGCATGTTGGTAGCGCAAAACCTGCTGAGCAAACTGTTTATCGAAACCACACAACCCGGCGTCGCAACCCGGCTGGTCGGGGAGGCTGCTTCACATGCTTGATAAAGTGGATACGACCGATCTGATCGCACCGACACCGGGCCTTAAGGGCGGGGTGCGGTCTGCCAGCAAGCATGACAGCGGCCCCAAACACGTCACCGGCGAAGCCGTTTACATCGACGATATTGTCGAACCTTATGGCACGCTTCATTTGGCCCCGGGGGCTGCCACCATTGCCCATGGCAAAATCATTAAAATGGATTTATCCAAGGTGCGGTCGGCACCGGGGGTGGTCTGTGTGCTAACGGCGGATGATATTCCCGGCATCAACGATGTTTCCCCCGCCCATACCCATGACGAACCGGTTTTGCCCGATGGCATCGTGCAGTTTTACGGCCAGCCGGTGTTTTGTGTGGCGGCGCAAACCCGCGAACAGGCCCGTGCCGCTGCCAAACTGGCCGACATCACGTATGAAGAATTGCCCGCCATTTTGTCGATTGACGATGCGATGGCGCAAAAATCCTATGTGGCCGACCCCCATGTGATGAAACGGGGCGATCATGTGCGTGCGCTGGCCGCAGCCCCACACCGCCATTGCGCGCGTATGGTGATTGGCGGGCAGGACCATTTTTACCTTGAAGGGCATATTTCCTTTGCCATCCCGCAGGAAGATGGCGACGTTTTTATTCATTGCTCCACCCAGCATCCATCCGAAGTACAGCATAATATTGCCAATGTGCTGGGCCGCCCGGCCAATGCGGTGACGGTAGAAGTGCGTCGTATGGGCGGTGGTTTTGGCGGCAAAGAAACCCAATCCATGCAATGGGCGGCCCTGGCATCGATTGTGGCGATAAAAACCGGGCGCCCGGCCAAAATGCGGCTGGACCGCGATGACGATATGATCATGACCGGCAAACGGCATGACTTTATCGTCGATTACGATATTGGCTTTGATGATAGCGGGCGCATCTGCGGCGCAGATATTCAATATGCCGCCAATTGCGGTTTCAGTGCCGATTTGTCATCGGCGATTGCCGACCGTGCCATGTTCCACACCGATAATGCCTATTATCTGGGCGATGTTGAAATTCGGTCTTATCGCTGTAAAACCAACCTTGTGTCCAACACTGCCTTTCGCGGCTTTGGCGGGCCACAGGGCATGGTGGCGATTGAACGCATCATCGATGAAATTGCGATGATGCTGGGTTTGGACCCGCTTGATGTGCGCCTTGCCAATTATTATGGCGGCGAAGGTCGTAATATGACGCCCTATCACATGCCGGTTGAAGACAATATTCTGCCCGAACTGACTCGCGATTTACTGGCAAGTTCCGATTACCGGCAGCGACGTGCTGAAATTGATGCCTTTAATGCCCAAAGCCCGGTGATTAAACGTGGCATTGCCATGACCCCGGTTAAATTCGGCATTTCCTTTACCACCACGTTCCTTAATCAGGCCGGGGCGTTGGTCCATGTCTATCAGGATGGATCGGTGCATTTAAACCATGGTGGCACCGAAATGGGCCAGGGCCTGTTTGTCAAGGTGGCCCAGGTCGTGGCCGAAGAATTCCAGATCGATCTTGATCACATCAAAATCACCGCCACCAATACCGGCAAGGTGCCCAATACATCGGCCACGGCGGCATCGTCGGGGGCGGATATGAATGGTATGGCGGCGCGCAATGCGGCACTTACTATCAAGGATCGGCTAATTGCGTTTGCGGCGGAACACTATAAGGTTGCTGCTGCGGACATTCGTTTTGTACCGGGCCGCGTCATAGTGGGGGATGTGGCCGATATCAGCTTTGCCGAACTGGTCAAACTGGCCTATTTCGGGCGTATTTCGTTATCCGCAACGGGGTATTACGCCACCCCGAAAATTCATTATGACCGCGAAACGGCATCGGGCCGCCCGTTTTTCTATTTTGCCTATGGCATGGCGTGCAGCGAAGTCATGATCGATACCCTGACCGGTGAAAACAAGGTCACACGGGTTGATATTTTGCACGATGTGGGTCAATCGCTAAACCCGGCAATTGACAGAGGGCAGATTGAAGGCGGGTTTATTCAAGGTATGGGATGGCTGACATCTGAAGAATTATGGTGGGATGATGCGGGCCGTATTCGCACCCACGCGCCATCAACTTATAAAATCCCCGCCTGTTCGGACCGGCCCGACGATTTTCGTCTGGAGCTGTGGTCATCGGGGCGCAATGTTGAAAAATCGATCCACCGTTCAAAGGCGGTGGGCGAACCGCCCCTGATGTTGGCCATTTCGGTGCATCGTGCCATTGCTCATGCTGTGGCGTCGGTGGCATCGGTGGTAAATGGCAAACAGGTTCCGGCCTTAAACACCCCTGCAACACCCGAAGCCGTTTTGCGGGCTGTCATGCATATGGCTGACGGGGCGGCACAGGCGGCATCGTTGGCAGATGCCCCTGTATCAATGGCGGGGGAATAAGCAATATGTGCGCCCTTTTCACCCCGTGTGGTTCATCGTCTGCATTGCTGGACCCGTCATCCTGGATCGGTTTGCTGCAAACAAACGAACCGATGGTGATGGTCAGCATTGCCGATATTGCCGGGTCTACCCCGCGCGAAGCCGGGGCGTTTATGGTTATTTCGACGACACAGATCGCGGGCACGGTGGGCGGGGGCAACCTTGAACATCAACTGACCCGCAAGGCCCGTGACTGGCTGGCCCAAGATACGGTGCCAATGGCGCAATTCATGCGGTTTCCGTTGGGGCCTTCGCTGGGGCAATGTTGTGGCGGATCGGTTCGGGTGGCGTTTCACGCGCTTACCCCTGCGCGCAAGGCGGCTTTGTTGCAGGCTGTTATCGCGTTGCGCGGCGGGCCGGGAATTGACCCGTCGCCCGTGTGGCTGGTGTTGCCGTCGGATCACAACCCCGATGGCGCGTTTGGTGTTATCTCGGGCGATGATGCGTCGTCGCTGGGCGCACAGTTTGGCAATTTGCGCGGCGGGGTGCTGGCAGATAACGGCCAACCTCTGCCTCTGCCTGTGGGGCAGGCGGCTGTGTCGGGGGCCCTGGCGGTGCGGCTCGATGACGGGGCAATGCCGGTATGGCTGTTTGGGGCCGGGCATGTCGGGTCAGCAATCGTCCGCGCGCTTGCGCCGTTGCCGTTCAATATTCACTGGGTTGATTCACGGGCTGACTATATTGATCACCCTGAAACGTCACATCTGCACCCGGTTTACAGCCCCAACCCATGGGAAGAAATCGCTGATCTGCCTGCCGGGGCCATGGTGCTGATTTTAACCCATTCCCACGCCGAAGATTTCGAAATTTGCCGGGCGGCCTTGTTGCGTGCCGATCCGGGCTTTGTCGGCATGATCGGCAGTGCCACCAAACGTGCGCGGTTTATCACGCGGATGCGGGCGCGCGCTGTGCCCGATGCGGCCCTGGCACGGCTAACCTGCCCGATTGGCGTTGCCGGTATTACCGGCAAGCATCCGGCTGTTATTGCGGCATCGGTTGCGGCACAGTTGGTGGGGATGCGCGAAAACATGCAGGCTAATGGCGGCCATGGTTTGCAGGAAGGCGAAACGGCAAATTTACAGACCCGTCAAACTGCCGGTTAACCCGGCGAGGTGCGGTTTTATTGCCGCTGCGTTGATCGGGAAAAACAAGCATCGGGCCATGTGATAACCAGGTGCAATAAAACAAATAAAACCCGGTTCGCCGGGCAGGGCTTTAACCAAGGAGAACAGGCTGTGTGTGATAATACCCACCATAAGCATATGCGTCATGCCATAGAATTATCGCGCCAAAAGATGGAAGAGGGCTGTGGCGGGCCGTTTGGTGCCGTTATTGTTCGCGATGACAAAGTCATTGCCGAAGGCTGGAACAAGGTTACATCCAGTATGGACCCGACCGCACATGCCGAAGTTTCAGCCATCCGTGCGGCCTGTGAGGCCTTGGGCGATTTTAACCTGGCCGGGTGCGAAATTTACACCAGTTGCGAACCCTGCCCGATGTGCCTGTCGGCGATATATTGGGCGCGGATCGACCATATCTATTACGCCAATGGCCGCGAAGACGCGGCTGCCATCGGTTTTGATGACCAGTTTTTATATGACGAGGTTGCCAAACCCGTATCGCAGCGCCAATTGCCGTGCGAACATTTTAAAATGGAAGAAGCCGCCGAGGTTTTTGCCCAATGGGCGGCCAAAGAAGACAAAATTGCCTATTAACAAACCGTATCTCAAAAAACCTATCTAAAAAACGCATCGAGACAGTTTGATTACCGGGCCGGGCAGGGGTAAAACGCCTTTGGCTTATGGAATCGGATCGCAATCAGGGGGTGGCAGACAGTGACCGCGATGACCGGCAATAAAACCGGGGCAGTCGAACAACGAACGGGATCGGGGCCAGCGCAGCTTGAAATATGCGGCGTCACCAAGGCCTTTCCCGGTTGTTTGGCCAACGACACTATCAGTTTTCGGATCGAGCCAGGCGAAATCCACGCCTTGCTGGGCGAAAATGGCGCAGGCAAAAGCACGCTGGTCAAAATGATCTATGGTGTGATGCAGGCTGATTCCGGTGACTTGTTGTGGGAAGGGCAACCTGCAACCATTGCCAGCCCGCACGTGGCGCGCGAAATGGGAATTGGGCTGGTGTTTCAGCATTTTTCATTGTTTGAAACCATGACGGTGCTGGAAAACATCGCCCTTGCCATGAACGATGTGCGCGATATGGCGGTTTTGCGCCAGCAAGTGGCCGAGGTTGAAAAAACCTATGGCCTGCCGCTGGATGCCGATCGCCATGTTTATACCCTGTCGGTGGGCGAACGTCAGCGCATCGAAATTGTGCGCTGCCTGTTGCAAAACCCCAAACTGTTGATCCTGGATGAACCAACATCGGTTTTAACCCCGCAGGAAGTGGATAAGCTGTTTGAAACCCTGCGCCGTCTTGCCAGTGAAGGCTGCGCGATCCTCTATATCAGCCACAAATTGCACGAAGTTCAGGCGCTGTGCGAACATGCAACGGTTTTGCGCGGCGGCAAGGTTGTTGCCACCTGTGATCCGCGCGCCGAAACGGCCAAATCGATGGCTGAAATGATGATCGGCCAAAAACTGGTCGCCCCGGACCGTGGCACCCGCCCGGAACCGGGCGATGTGCGATTGGCGGTTAACAACCTGTCGCTGGCAAGCGATCAGCAATTTGGCACCGATCTTAAAAACATTTCGTTCGAGGTGCGCGGCGGGCAAATTCTGGGTGTGGCCGGTGTGGCGGGGAACGGCCAGAACGAACTGTTTCAGGCGCTGGCCGGTGAAACCGAAATTCATGGCACGCCCGATTGTATTATTATCGATAAACAGCCCGTTGCCGATTTTGGCCCGCGCCGCCGCCGCCGTTTGGGGGCGGCCTTTGTGCCCGAAGAACGCAATGGGCATGGGGCAGTGCCCGATATGAGCCTGGCCGAAAACGGGTTTTTGACCGCGTTTCGCCGTATGGCCCTGTCGGCACGCGGCCTGATCCGCGAGGTGCCAACCCGCAGCTTTGCCGATGGCATTATCAAAACCTTTGATGTGCGCACCACCGGTAACAGTGCCGAAGCGGGCAGTCTTTCGGGTGGCAATTTGCAAAAATTCATTGTTGGCCGCGAGATCATGCAGGACCCGGGGGTGCTGGTTATTTCGCAACCGACCTGGGGGGTGGATGCCGGGGCGGCCAGTGCCATTCATCAGGCGCTTTTGGACCTGGCGGGCAAGGGTACGGCGGTTTTGGTGATTTCACAGGATCTCGACGAAATCTACGCCATTTGCGACCAGGTGGTTGTGATGGCGGGGGGTAAAATGTCAACCGCCCGCAATATGGCGGATGCCACCATTGATGAAATCGGCCTTCTGATGGGCGGGCTTCATGATCAGGGCGCAAATTCGGCCCCCGAACAGAACGGAGGCCAGAAATGATCCGGCTTGAACCACGGCGCCAGCATTCGCAAAAAATGATCTATCTTTCGCCCTTGCTGGCGATTGTGCTGACCCTGATCAGCGGCGCGATCATTTTTGCCTTTATGGGCAAAGACCCGATCGAAGCCCTTTATACTTTTTTCATCATGCCGATTAACAATGCCTATGGCATTGGTGAATTGTGCGTCAAGGCAACCCCGCTTGTGATTATTGCCGTTGGTTTGGCGATGGGGTTTCGCGCCAATGTGTGGAACATTGGGGCCGAAGGCCAACTGACGATGGGGGCGATTTTTGGCGGCGGGCTGGCATTGGCTTTTTATGACAGTACCAGCGTGTTTTTATTGCCCGGCATGTTTGTGATGGCGGCCGTTGGCGGCGCGTTCTGGGGCGCGATCCCGGCATGGCTGCGCACGCGCTTTAACGCCAATGAAATTCTAACCAGCCTGATGTTAACCTATGTTGCGACCTTGTTTCTCAGCTATCTGGTTTATGGGCCGTGGCGCAACCCCGAAGGCTTTAACTTCCCCGAATCCCGTGCCTTTCCCGATGCGGCGTTGCTGCCGATCATTTATGACGGCACCCGGGTGCATCTGGGGGCTGTCTTTGCCTTGTTGATCGTGGCGGGCGGCTGGGTTTTGCTGACCAAATCGGTGGTGGGTTTTCAGTTGCGCGTGGTTGGGCAGGCGCCACAGGCGGCCCGCCATGTTGGTTTCCGGCAAAAACGCATGGTGTGGTTTACCTTGCTGTTATCGGGCGGTCTTTCGGGCCTTGCCGGGATGTTCGAGGTGGCGGGTCCTATTGGCCAGCTTCAACCGTCGATTTCGCCGGGTTATGGCTTTACCGCTATTATCGTTGCCTTTCTGGGCCGCTTGCATCCGATTGGTATTTTGTTTGCCGGTCTGGTCATGGCGTTGACCTATCTGGGCGGGGAACTGGCGCAAATCAGTTTGGGGCTGCCCAGTGCTGTGACCGGGTTGTTTCAGGGGATCTTGCTGTTTTTCCTGCTGGGCTGTGATGTTTTGACCAAATACCGTATCCGTTTCGGATCGGTTAGCAAATCCGGGGAGCCGGCATAATGGACTGGATTGTACCCTTGATCCTTACCGTGATTACGGCATCGACTCCGCTTTTGCTGTCGGCAACCGGCGAATTGATAACGGAAAAATCAGGCGTTTTGAACCTTGGTGTCGAAGGCATGATGCTGATTGGCGCCATCACCGGTTTTGCGGTCACCGTTTCAACCGGATCGGCGATTTTGGGCATTATTGCCGCGGCCATTGCCGGGATGGCAATTGCGCTGATTTTTGCCTTTTTAACCCTGACCTTGATGGCAAATCAGGTGGCAACCGGTTTGGCGCTGACCATTTTCGGGGTGGGTTTTTCGGCCCTGGTTGGCTCTGGCTTTGTTGGTTTTGCCATCGAACCCTTGCCGTCCCTGCATATTCCGGTCATTTCCGACATTCCCGTGATCGGGCCGATCCTGTTTGGGCAGGATTTTCTGGTTTATCTGTCGATTTTCATGGTGATTGCTTCGGGCTGGTTTTTAACCAAAACCCGTGCCGGGCTGATTTTAAAGGCGGTTGGCGATTCCCATGATTCGGCCCATGCCATTGGCTATAATGTTATTCGCATTCGCTATATGGCAACGCTGTTTGGCGGGGCGATGTCGGGGCTGGCCGGGGCCTATCTGTCGCTGGTTTATACCCCGATGTGGGCCGAAAACATGACAGCAGGGCGCGGATGGATCGCGTTGGCGCTGGTGGTTTTTGCCACCTGGCGACCGGGGCGGCTTTTGGCCGGGGCTTATATGTTTGGCTGTATTTCGGTGTTGCAGTTGCACGCGCAAAGTGCGGGCATCAATGTGCCGTCGCAATTCATGTCAATGTTGCCTTATCTGGCAACGGTGATCGTGCTGGTGATTATTTCCAGCGACATCACCAAAATTCGTCTTAACGCGCCTGCCTGCATTGGCAAGGCGTTCCGACCGGCGCAATAACGCCGGCGCCAAGTGGGAGGTGCGTCACACTCAATTATGACGCGCATTGTTGATTGTACACGATAACAGGTATAAATCCTGTGCAGAAGGTTTTAAGGGAGACATTCTTATGAAGGCACGTTTTATGAAGCGCACGGCAGCCGCCTTGGCGACTGTGGGCGCATTGGCACTGGGCATGGGGGCGGCACAGGCAGCTGATCCGTTAAAGATCGGTTTTGTTTATGTCGGTCCGGTTGGCGATTTTGGCTATTCCTACCAGCATGATCAGGGCCGCCAGGCTGTTGAAAAGAAATTTGGCGACAAGGTCAAAACCACATTTGTCGAAAGTGTGCCTGAAGGGGCAGACGCCGAACGCGTGATCCGCCAGTTGGCCCAGACCGGCAATGACCTGATTTTCACCACGTCGTTCGGGTTCATGAACCCGACCCTGAAGGTGGCAAAACAGTTCCCGAATGTGAAATTTGAACATGCCACCGGTTACAAACGCGCCGATAACGTTGCGACCTATGCCGCACGTTTTTATGAAGGCCGTTATGTTGCGGGCGTGATCGCCGGTAAAATGACCAAAAGCAACGTTATCGGTTATGTCGGGTCCTTCCCGATCCCCGAAGTTGTGCGTGGCATCAACGCGTTCATGCGCGGTGCATGGTCGGTTAACCCCGATGTGAAGGTCAAAATCGTTTGGGTCAACAGCTGGTATGACCCGGGCAAGGAAGGCGACGCTGCCAAGGCCCTGATCGATCAGGGTGCGGACATTATGGTGCAGCACACCGACAGCCCGGCCCCGCTTCAGGTTGCTGAAAACCGTGGTATCAAGGGTTTTGGTCAGGCATCGGACATGATCAAATTTGCGCCCAAAGCACAGCTTAGCGCGATTGTTGACCATTGGGATGACTATTACATCGACCGCGTTCAGGCCGTCATGGATGGCACCTGGAAAGCGGATGATACCTGGCACGGCCTGAAAGAAGGCATGGTCCATATGGCACCGTTTACCAATATGCCGGATGATGTTGCAGCCCTTGCCAAGGAAACCGAAGACAAAATTGCCTCGGGCGATATCAAGATCTTTGCAGGTCCGATCTATGATCAGGCTGGCGAATTGCGCGTCAAGGAAGGCGAAGTTGCCCCGGACGGCATGCTGCTGGGCATGGATTGGTATGTTAAAGGCATTGACGCCGAACTGCCGAAGTAAAACAGAGCCTGGTTATCCTGCCGGGGCGATCTATCCCCGGCCCGGAAAATACTGCTAAAACAGTCCTGCTGGTTATCCGGCGGGGCTGTTTTTATTTATATTCCATGGGTTTGGGCGGTTGATCACTTGCTTTGGGGGGTGTTTGATTGGGGTTATCCAGGGCAGCGGCAGCGGCATCAAGTGCAGTGTCGAGCTTTTCGGCGTCTTCTTTTGCCTGTTTGTCTGCTTTTTCCCGGGTGCGTGCCATGGCGTTATGGTCTGCATTGGGGTCGGGCAGGGTTTCGTAAAATATCATTTCGGCTCGCGGGTGGGTTAAGGCGAACAGGGCGGCGCGAATAAATTTTAATTTTACCCGGCGCTGGCGGCTTTGTCCGGCCCATTTTTCGCGAAACAGTTCCAGGTCGTCGCTGCGCGCAAAATGGATCACCATATCGACATAGGGTGCGCTTTGCCCGGATCGCGGCAGTTCAATATTGCGAATGCCCATGTTCCAGCGGTCATGGCGAATGTTTCGATCCAGCCAGTCAAGGATCGGTTGGGCGGACTGTCTTTCGTGGATGACGATGCGAAATGGAAAATTCCGAAGATCTTTTTGCATTTATCCTCTAACCAAAATCTTTGCCAGCGAGGTAATGATACATCAAGCTGTTTTAAAATAAGTATAAATCCTTTGTCTTTTAGTTAGAACGGGTTATCTGTTTTAGAGGGGAACTGGCGGTAGGGGAGGTCGTGATCTAATGATCGGTGAGAGAGAGTTTGGCGTTCTAAACCCGATGATACCAGCATTATATGAGGCCGCGATTTCGCCCGAATTGTGGAAAGAACGCCTTGACTGGTTGACCGGGGTATTGCGCAGCAAGAACATTGTTCTGGTACGCATTGAAAATATCCGCCCGGAAATTTCCGATTATTCTTTTCACGCCAATAGCTGGATCACGCCGGAAATGACGGCCGAATATCTGCGACTTGGTTTGAACAATAATGATGGCTCGGCCTATTTCCATCAGCTTGAACTTTACGAATTTTCAGTTGGCGACGAAATGCGTCACCGCAACGGGGACATGTCGCCGTCGCGCTTTTACCCATGGCTTGAAAAAGTTACCGGTTGTAATCTGGCAGCGGGATTGTGCCTGTCAAACGATCCGTCCGGCTATGATATTTTAACCACCCATTACCGTGATGACGGGCCATTTGTGCCGCACGAAGCGGCCAGTATGCTGCGCATTATTGGCCCCCATCTGACAAAAGTTCTGGAAATGAACCGGCCGGTCAATCTTTTGCGGCACCGTTACGGCGCATTTCTTGATGTGCTGGACCGCTTGCGGATCGGGGTGGGGATTGTCACCGCTGGCTCGGAACTGGTGCTTGCCAATGAAGAATTCAATCGCATTGTTTCAACCGGCGACAGCCTGATGCTGGGGGCGGGGGCCAGCCTGTCGGCACGCGATGATCATGATGCGCGCTTTTTGCGTGATGCCATCTTGAAGCTAAGCCGCAAGGATCAGTTAAGTACGACGTCGCAAAGCATTCGCCTTGGCAGCCGGATTAATGAAAACAGCGCCTATTTGCTGGATCTGTCGCCCTTGCGCGAAACCCGTGGCGCTTTTGGCGGGCAATTTTCCGGTGTGCTGGTGACGGTGGTGGACCCGTTCTGGTACACCGATTTGAATGTTGGCCTGATGCGCCAGCACTATAAATTGACCGCGACCGAGATCGATGTTTTTGACGCGGTTCTGCGCGGATTAAGCAACAACGACATCGCCGATCATTTGGGCAAGGGACGTGAAACCGTCAAATCCCAGCTTGCCA
Source organism: uncultured Thalassospira sp. (assembly GCF_963976115.1). Classification (GTDB taxonomy): domain Bacteria; phylum Pseudomonadota; class Alphaproteobacteria; order Rhodospirillales; family Thalassospiraceae; genus Thalassospira. Next base: position 57,608 of record NZ_CAXBJJ010000005.1, on the reverse strand, counting down.
GCATCTTTCGTAAAACCGGGGCCAATGACCGGCTGGAGCTTGTGCGCCTTGCGGTTCAGCTAATCATTCCGCTAAACGACGACGGCGACACCCAAAAGCCGCAGATCGGACGCGTTTCTTAAAATGTGCTGGCCGATTATGGCCCGGTCGGCTGGATGGTTCGATATTTGACCGACCGGACCTTTTGTCGTGTCCGTTTATGCTGTGCCGTTTAGGATGATCAGCTGGCACCCTGACCAAGATCAATGACATAATCTTCGATCAGGCCGCGTTTTTTATGGACCTTGGTGAATTTGATCGGCCATTTGTTGTCGGGGGAATAAAACCAGCTGCGGGTGTTGGAGGCGTCTTTGCAAATCACTTCATAGGTCGGGATGGTTTTGGTGCCAACGGTGACCATTGCGGTCCCGGCAACCGTACAATCGCGTGTTGCGGTCCATGTGTCTTTGCCGTCCGTTCCTTCAATGTCAAAGGATTCCATCGCACCAGGCTTTAACGGCCAGATATCGCCTTTCTGAACAACGCTTTGCGTGCCGTTTGATCCGGCGCAATTGGTCCATTTGGTTTCGGGGCTTATGAAGTCAGCACCTTCTGATGTGCAGCCGGCATTGGGCCCTTCGGTGATTTCAAACATCAAACCATCGCCATTTTTGCCGGTAACGGTCAGTGTTTCTTTTTCGCCGTTGCGGTAATAGGCATAGGTATCACCGACGGCGATGTCGGGTTTGGCCAGCGACAGCAGGCTGACCTGGCTGTTGCGTACGACATTGCTGTTTGTCTGGCAGGCTGCCAGCCCGATCAGCATGGCAAAAGGCATAATCAGTTTCTTCATCAAAGTCTCCCAGGCGTTTAAAACTCGTCCTGCAATTTTCCCAAAGGCGGGACAGGTCGGGTTTGCTCAATGTTATTGAACGCGATTTTTAACATCGGCAAATCCCCCGGACGGGGGATATGGCGCGGGTTTTGATCGGGAAACGGTCAACCGGCGTATAATGCCTGTGGTCTCCGGCTGGTTTTATCGAATTGTTCTAATTTTCAGAGGCTGGTTTAGACTATGTGACACATGGAGATTTTACATTTATCCTTCGCGGATATATCGTTCCATGGTAGTCGAACAGGCAAAACTGCCGTCAATTTGGAACGGTGGGTCATCGGATAGAAAAACCGGGGTAGGATACGTGAGTGAAACGCTAGCCAGAGCCAGGCCGACAGGCAAGGAACGACATTTTGGTGCAGACGAACTGATCGTTAGTAAAACCGACCTGAAGGGCCGTATTACTTATGCCAATGGCACGTTTCTTGATATCGCTGGCTATGACGAAGAAGAAATTCTGGGTCAGCCCCATTCGATTATCCGCCACCCCGATATGCCGCGCTGCGTTTTTGCGCTGTTATGGTCCGAGATCGAGGCCGGGCGCGAAATTTTTGCCTATGTCGTCAATCTGGCAAAAAACGGCGATCATTACTGGGTTTACGCCCATATAACCCCCAGCTTTGACCGGCACGGCAAAATTACCGGATATCATTCCAATCGCCGGGTGCCCGAGGCCGGGGTGGTCGAAAAAACGATCAAACCCCTTTATGCCGAATTGCGCAAAATCGAAGAAAGCCAGCCCAACCGCAAGGATGGCATGCATATGGCGGCACGCGCCATGGCGCAAAAGGTCAAGGATATGGGCCTTGAATATGATCAGTTCGTTCAAAGCCTGTCACAACACTAACGCCGAGGTTTGAATATGTCCCTGTTTGGTGGGTCTGCGAAGTCGGGAATTCAAAAGGCGCTGGAAGTTGTCGAGGCGGCAGCAAATGGCGACTACGAAGCCCGGATTATCCATGTCGACAGTCATCCGCAGATGCGCGACCTGTTTAATGCCATTAACCGGCTTATCGACCGCAACGATGCGTTTCTGCGCGAAAGTGCGGCATCCATGGCGGCTGTGGCCGAAAATCGCTATTACCGGCGCATTGTTGAAACCGGGCTGGTGGGTTCCTATCTGACATCGGCGCGTGAAATTAATGCAGCCACGGGGATGATCGAAAAAAAGCTGGGCGGTTTTCAAAAGGTCGTCGACGAATTTCGGACCGGGTCGTTCGATGCGGTGGACCGTATTGCCCGGGCATCGGTCGCCCTTGAAGGGGCATCGGACGATGCCAACCGCATCGCGCATGAAACCAGCACCCGTTCGACCAATGTCGCCGCTGCGGCCCGCCAGACCGCCGATAATGTGTCAGGTGTTTCTGCCGCGTCCGAGGAATTGAACCATTCCATTCGTGAAGTCAGCGAACAGGCTCGTGAATCGGTTGATATTGCGCACCGCGCCAACGGGTTGGCCCGCGAAACCGATGGCCGGATTGGTCAGCTTGAAACCGCCGCCGTCGAGATTGTCGAGGTTGTCAGTTTCATTCGCGACATTGCGGCCCAAACCAACCTTCTGGCGCTAAATGCGACCATTGAAGCGGCGCGTGCGGGCGAAGCAGGCAAAGGGTTTGCCGTGGTGGCCAACGAGGTTAAAGGCCTTGCCAATCAAACCAGCAAGGCAACGCAAAGCATCGAGGAAAAGGTTCACGACATTCAGAACGCGATTGAATTGTCGGTCGGGTCGATCCGCGAAATTGCCGGTGTCATTGATGATCTGGCGGCGCGTGCTGATCTGATTTCAACCAATGTTGAAACCCAGACTGCCCTGTCGTCGGACATGACGCACAATGTTGAACAGGCATCGGGCGGGGCGTGTGAAGTGACCGATAATATCACTGTCGTTTCCAATATGACCACCCAGACCGGGCAGGCAGCCCAAACCACCCGCGAAATGGCTGCCGATTTGTCACGTCAGGCTGAAAACCTGCGCGGGCAACTCGGTGGATTTCTCGATAATATTACGCAATTGCTGTATACTGCGGCCCGTAAGAAATAATCCGCAGGCCAAAACCGGCACGATCCTTGAACCGGTTCCCCCTTGCGGGCTGGTTCAGGGATATGACAATGCGCGTATTTTTCAATGCCCGTCATGATGCCCATGACGTGAAATCGGAATTTTATCGCGGCCAAACCATTTCCGCTCTCGACGATCCGCGTCGCATGGGCATTATCCGCGATGCTCTGGCTCATAAAGTAACCGCACAACTTGTGGACCCCGCAGATCACGGTATGGCGGCAATTCGTGCTGTTCATGATGCTGATTATCTGGCTTTTTTAAGCCATGCCTGGCAGGACTGGAACGATGCCGGGTTTGATGGCGCGGCCATTCCCGGTGTGTGGCCGACCAATGTGCCCGTTGCGGGTGATAAGGCCAACAGCATCCCCCCGGATCATCACCACATCCTTAAAAAGCTGGGCCAATATGCCTATGCCACCGACACGCCGATTGGCGATGGCAGTTGGCAGGCAGCTTATTGGGGGGCGCAAACCGCCATTTCGGCGGCCCATGCGGTGATGACGGATGGCGAGGCATCCTTTTGCCTGGGGCGACCACCGGGGCACCACGCGCACCGTGCCCGCTATGGCGGGTATTGCCTGTTAAATAATGCCGCGATTGCCGCCCAGCATATGCGTGCCCTTGGGGCTGGGCGGGTGGCGATTCTTGATATTGATCAGGATCACGGCGATGGCACGCAGGATATTTTTTATTATCGTGGCGATGTTTTAACCGTGTCGATCCATGCAGAGCCGGACGGTCATTTCCCCTTTTTCACCGGCTATGCCCATGAAACCGGATCGGGGGACGGGGCAGGGACAAACCTTAATTTGCCCTTGGCGGAAAATGCCGGTTTTGTCGGGTTTTCATCCGCATTCGAGGCGGCACAGCAAAAAATTGCCGCTTTTGGTGCCAGTCTGCTGGTGGTGTCGCTCGGGGTGAATGCCCACGCGCTGGAGCCATTGGGCGCCCTTGGCCTGACCACAGCGGATTATACGGAAATTGGCAAACAGATTGGCGGCCTTGGCCTTCGCACCCTGTTTGTGATGGAAGGCGGGTATGCCCATGATGTGATCGGCCAGAATGTGGCGGCGGTGTTATCAGGGTATCTTGGCGGCGATGGCGACTGACCCCGACAGTGTTACCGGGGAGATGGCAGGGTAAATCTCGCGGACAATTTCCAGCCACGCCCGGGCCGCGTGCGATAAAAATCCGTTTCGTCGCCAGATCATGGCCATGTCCCATTGGGTGTCGGTTTCGTTAAGCTCGATATATTTCAGGCCGGGATGCGGGCGCTGCTGCGCAATCATGCGCGGTAAAAAGCTGACACCAAGGCCTGCTGCCACCAGTTCGGTGATAAAATCGATCTGACTGCTGCGCGCCGCAATAACCGGTTCAATTTTACGGCGACGGGCGGCATCAATTAAAATACGGTTGAGCGCAAACCCCTTTTCAAACAGGATCAACGGTGTGTCGCGCAAATCATCAAAGGTGATGCGGGGTTTATGTGCGTCGGGATGGTCGTTTGGCAACAGGGCGACCAGCGGTTCGCAGCGCACAGGTTGGGCATCAAAGTCGCCCGCCGTTGGTAACAATGATGCGCCCAGTTCCAGTTCCCCGCTTTGCAGCATTTCTTCCAGCCGGGTACTGCCCTGTTCGACCAGGCGAATATCAATGCCGGGAAACCGTTTGCGATAAATGGCAAATACTGGCGCAAACAGGGTGTTGCTGCCAATTGGCGGCAGGCCCAAATGCAAGGCACCGCGTTTTAAGCCGCGAATTTCATTTAATTCCGCCAAAAGGTCTTCGCGCTCGGCCAAAATGCGCAGCGCACGGGCATAAACAACTTCGCCCGCTGCCGTCATGCGGCTGTTATGGCCGATGCGTTCGAGCAACGGCACCCCAATTTCATCTTCCAGCTGGCGCACAGATTTGCTGATCGCCGACTGGGTGACAAAAACGGTTTTGGCTGCGTGGGAGAAACCGCCCTGACGAACAACTTCGACAAAGGCGCGCAGGGCGCGAATATCCATAATCATTCCTAATGGGAATAGTTTTAAGTAATTCAATTCATTTTAATCATATTGTGCGGTGCGTTATGGTGGCAGTCAAGGAGAACAGACATGACCCCCCCAATTTCTGCGGTCCCATCCCCCGCCACCGTCCACGCCGTCGCTGCCCCGCTTACGACCAGCCGTTTTTTCACCGGTATCAGCATTCGCAGCCGCCATGCCGTGCGCAATAGCCGCCTTTTGCAAATTGCTTTGATATTTGCCTTTTGGCTGCTGGGCGAAGCGATTGTACGCATGGTGCATGTGCCCTTGCCCGGCGGGATTATCGGCATGGCGATTGTTTTTGCCTTGCTGGCAACACACCGCATCAGCTTGCACAGCATGCGGCGCGGGGCACAATGGTATTTGGCCGAAATGCTGCTGTTTTTTGTGCCTGCCGTGTTGGCGGTTTTAAATCATTCCGAATTGTTCGGGATGCTGGGCGTGAAGGTTTTGGTGGTCATCTTGGGCAGCACGGCATCGGTTATTGCCGTTACCGCCCTGATTATGGACGTTTTTGTACGTTTCAGGTCCCGCCATGATGTGGTTTGACAATGCCATTGCCCAGGCCATTTTCTGGTCGTTGGCAACAATCGGCTTTTATATTCTGGCCCGTAAACTTCATCATCGCTGGCAACGCGGCTGGTTAACGCCGCTTTTGGTCACGCCGGTCATCCTGATCGGATTGGCATTGCTGCTTCATGAAAGTTATGGCGCTTATATCCGTGGGACCGGCTGGCTGGTAACGTTGCTTGGCCCCACCATGGTGGCCTTTGCCGTGCCAATTTATGAGCAGCGCAAATTTATCTATCGCCACTGGCCGGTGCTGGCGGTGGGGGCGGTGGCCGGTAGTGTTACCGCGATGGTAACCGGCTGGTGCCTGGCCACGTTTTTGGGGTTGGATGGGGCCTTGCGGCTTAGTTTGCTGCCCCGTTCCATCAGCACGCCCTTTGCCATGGAGGTGTCGGGCGATATTGGCGGCATTCCCGATTTAACCGCGGTTTTTGTGGTGGTGACCGGGGTATTTGGTGCGGTTCTGGGCGAAATTATGCTGGCCCGTATGCCGGTATCATCGACCCTGGCCCGAGGGGCCGCATTGGGCATGGGCGCACACGGTGCCGGAACGGCCAAGGCCCACGAAATTGGCACCGAAGAAGGATCGGTTGCCGGGTTGATCATGGTGTTGGTCGGCTTGTTAAATGTTATGATTGCGCCGGTGATTGCCTTGTGTTTACGGGGCTGATCAAGTGCCGTTTGCGCCGGTTACAGGTGCTTGTGGCGCTGGCGTTACTGGCGTTCCCATGGCGGGGTGCCGCCAAATTCGGCGACCAGAAAATCAACAAAGGCGCGCACCCGTGTCGGCAGATAACGGTTTTCCGGGTACAGGGTATAAATTGCATGGGCCGGCGGGGTGCAGTCGGGCAGAACCACCTTTAGCGCCCCCGATGCGATCAGCGGGCCAACTTCCCACATCGATTTCAGGGCAATGCCATGCCCGTCAACACACCAGCGGGTCAAGACCTCGCCATTGTCCGAATCCATTGATCCTGAAACTGATAAGGTGCCTGGGGCGTCGTCGCCTTCACGTTGCAAGGTCCATTGATATTGCCGCGAGCCGGGAAACCGTAGCAACAGGCAGTTATGGTTCAAAAGGTCGGCGGGGATGCGCGGGGTGCCGTGGCGTTTTAAATAGGCCGGGCTTGCCACCAGGACCCGTTTGTTGGCGGCCAGTTTGCGCACAATCAGCGAACTTTCCTTAAGCTCGGCAATGCGAATGGCAAGGTCGACCTTGTCTTGCAGCAAATCCAGCAGCCGGTCAGACAGGTGCAGGCGGACTTGTACATCGGGATTTTTTTCAACAAATTTGGGAATGATCGGGGCGACGAACATGGTGCCAAAGGCAACCGGGCAGGTCACCGTGACCGGGCCACGGGTGTTGTTTTTCTGGTTGGCAATGGCGTTTTCGGCTTCTTCCATTTCGGCCAGAATGCGCTGGCAATGGCGATAGTAAATGTCGCCTTCGGTGGTCAGGCCAACGCGGCGTGTGGTGCGGTTTAACAGGCGCACGCCCAGTCGTTCTTCCAGCCGGGCTATGCGGTTTGATACCACGGCAGCCGAATGGCGCAATTCGCGCCCGGCAGCCGAAAGATTACCCAGTTCGGCAACGCGCACAAAAATCTGGATGTCCTCGAAATCGGACATGGGGCTATGCTCTCACTCTTGTTGGTTTACGGGCCGTTTCTGTCCGGGCGCGGTTGCGACGGGTTTATTTATTGTGCTGCGGTGGCGACGTCGTTATCGCGTCTTTACTGTGCCATTTTAAAAAAAGTCTTGAAAGTCATTTCGATTATGCCCGCTTGCTAAATAATAGAGCCCCCGTCAACCCTGTGTTAGGAAAATAGATATTGTAAGAATTCTGAAAATTCGCGTCATAATATGCTGCAAAGCAAAATCAGGGACGGGGACCGGGGGCCGCGATTATCATCGCCAGGCCAACCCGGTAAGAGAGAGGGACCAAACAGGTGGATATTCTGTTTCAGGACTGGATCAATCTGATCCTGCGCTGGGCGCATGTGATTACCGGGATCGCGTGGATTGGATCATCATTTTATTTCGTCTGGCTGGATTTATCGCTGCGCAAACGCCCGGGCATGGATGACGGCGTTTACGGCGAAGCCTGGATGGTGCATGGCGGCGGCTTTTACCACGTCAATAAATGGATGGTCGCCCCGGCCACAATGCCCGACGATTTGCACTGGTTTAAATACGAAGCCTATTTCACCTGGCTGACCGGTTTTGCCTTGCTGGTGACGATGTATTACTGGAGTGCGGAATCCTATTTGATTGATCCGGCGATTATGCCGATGACCAAGTGGGATGCCATCCTGACCGGCTTGATCAGTCTGATCGCCGGGTGGTTCATTTATGATCTGATTTGCAAAAGCCCGATTGGCCGTAAAACCGGCACCCTGGCCGTGGCTCTGTTCATTCAGATTATGGCCTTTGCCTGGATTTATACCCATGTCTTTAGCGGGCGTGGCGCGTTTATTCATGTCGGTGCGCTGATTGGCACCATGATGGCGGCCAATGTGTTTCGCATTATTATCCCCAACCAGAAAAAGGTCGTCGCATCGCTTATGGCGGGCGAAAAGCCCGACCCGGCTTTGGGGTTGCAGGCCAAACAGCGTTCCACCCATAATAACTATCTGACCTTGCCGGTGCTGGCGATGATGATCAGCAACCATTACCCGATGACCTATGCCCATGATCAGGCGTGGGTGGTAATTGGCCTGATCCTGATTGTGGGCGGGCTGGTGCGGCATTTTTTCAATACCCGCAATTCGGGCGGATCGGGCAAGGCGATTGCCTGGCAATTGCCAGCGGCGGCGGTGTTTATGGCGATATTGGTGGTTTTTGTATCCTATGATCCCAGTGCCCCGCGCGATGGCGATATTATTTCGTCAAACGAAGCCATGGGTATTATTCAAACCCGCTGTGCGGTGTGTCATTCCGCCCACCCGACCGAGGATGGCTTTGATGCGGCCCCGGCTGGCGTGATGTTTGACAGCCTTGATCAGGTTCACACCAATGCGCAACGCATTATGGCGCAGGCGGTGATTGGCAAATCGATGCCGTTGGGAAACCTTACTGAAATGACCGACGAAGAACGGGCCAGGCTGGGCCAGTGGATAAGGGCGAAAATGCCGGAATAAGGCTTTGAGCAAGTCCGCTCGTAACTAAGCTGTGACCGAGATAAGCAGGGGGTGGAACATTGTGATCCACCCCCTGCTTTGTTCGGATTTGATTTTCTTATGGCAGGTTTTGAAAAACAGTGGGGTTCCAGCGATAGCCATGCCGGGCAACCGTGATATGGCCGATGCCGGGAAAGGCAATATGGCTGCCTGCCACATGGCATTTCTTTGTAACGGCAAATTCCAGCGCTTTTTTACGGCTTTGAACCGCCGTGTCGCCATCGACGTCAAAGCAGATGGCGATGGCGGGGTCCTCAAACTGGACGATATGGCCGTGGCTGATATCGCCCCAGCAAAAGACGGCAGTTTCGCCCGATTGCATGATGATGCCGCTATGCCCCGGTGAATGACCGGGTAACAGAACCGACATTGCAAAATCGGGGATGGGGCTGGCATTGTCGGCAAACACGGACACACGCCCTGCATTTTCATAGGGTGCGATGCAGGCAATGGCATTTTTAAAATGTGGATGCATGGCAGCGGGAACCTGTGCCATGTGGTCCGGGTTTAGGAAAAAGTCTGCATCGCGTTTCGGGATATGCAGGCGGGCATTGGGAAATGCCATTTTGCCATCGCGGATTAACCCACCGACATGGTCGCTATGCAGGTGGGTTAAAATAACGTCACAGATTTGCTCGGGCCGGTATCCCGCCGCCATAAGGTTACGTTCAACATGCCCAAGTGCAGACCCGGCCAGATCGCCGCTGCCGGTATCAACCAGAATAAGACGGTTATCTATGGCAAATAAAAAGGCATTAAAGGATGCGGGGGTTGGCGTGCCTTGCCAGGTATCAGTCAGCCGTGACGCGACATGGTCGGCATTGGTGTTTTGATAAAGTTTTTCCAGCGCAAAGGGGATGGTGCCGTCTGATAATGCGGTGACGACCATGTCGCCAAGGATCATAGGGTAATAACCGGGAACGGGATTGGGCAATGCCGGATGTTTGATCGGGGCGTTCATGGTGGTTTCCTGTCTGTTGCCCGCCAGCGCAGGCGGGGCTTTGTAAGTTGGTTCAGACAGGCTATATCTGAGTCTGTCATTAATCAAATCGATGCCGATAATGCAAATCATTGATCATTTCAATTTACGATCTTTTGACCTTAATCTGCTGGTTGCCTTTGATGCCTTGATCACGGAAGGCAGTGTGACGCGGGCAGCCAGAAAATTGCGGATCGGTCAGTCTGCGATGAGCCACAATCTGGCAACGTTGCGGATGTTGTTACGCGATGATTTGTTTGTTCGGGTTGGGCAGGAAATGCAGCCAACGGCCCGTGCGCAAAGCCTGTCCGGGCCGATCCGCCATGCTTTGCAGCAGGCACAAGCCGCCTTGCAGGTGGGAAATGATTTTGATCCGCGAACGGAAAAACGGGTTTTTCGCATCGGGGTTTCTGACGAGATGGCGCAGGTTCTGTTGCCGGACCTTCTGGGGTATCTGGCCCATGCCGCACCCGGCATTGGCATTTTGGCCCGGGAATTAAGCCTGGCAACGGTTGAGCCTTTGTTAAATCGTAGCGAAATAGATGTTGCTGTGGGCGTGCCCTATGTGCCGCAAGGATCGTTTGATGGCGAAAAGCTGTTTGATGCCCACGCCAGTTGCTGTTTTCGCTCTGATTTGATTGGGCGAGACGCGCCGCTGGATGCCGATACATATTTTGCGGCACGCCACGCGGTTTTTTCGCACAGTGCCAATATCGTAGGCTGCGCCGGGGAAATTTATCAAAAAACCGGTCATACGCTCGATGTCGGGTTTGCTGCTCCGGCCTTTTTGCCGCTGTTGGCCGTGGCCGCCAAGGCCCCCTTGATTGCGACGGTGCCAGAACGCATTGCCCGGCGTTATGCCGCAACATTTGGTTTGGTGATCAGCCCAGTGCCGGTCGCGCAGGGCTTTTCAGCGAGTTTTATGGTCTGGGCCCGGCATACGGAACGCGATGTTGCTGGCTTATGGATGCGTGATTGTATTCGCGCCGTGGCGTTGCAGGCGTCATGATGATGGTGGTGCAGGGGCGAAATAAATGCACCCCGCCAGGGCAAACTAGCGGGGTGCGAGGTATTGTGGTGCAATAACCTCGGTGGCGGCCGAAACCTCCGGCCGGTGAGATACCCCTGTTGGCGAGGTCCGTCAAGCATCCTTGGGTTGATCAAAAAACAGTCAAATATTATAATATGAATGAAAAATAGTCATTCTGCGGGGTGGCGGCGCAATAATTTTCTACTAAATGGCGATGTGGTATTGTTAAATTGCGTTGAGACTCTGCGGTTTTTTCGATTTTGTCTAAAATGTCAAAATTTGGCATGATTTTGGCTAGTACCGCTGCGGTGCAATAAATTCGCAGTGGAGGCTATAAAATGAAGAAGACGCTTCAGACGATCGTTGGCGCGGGGGCGCTGGCGTGGTCGGCAATGGCGATGACGCCAGCGCAGGCCGCCGACGAAACGATCAAAATTGGCGTTCTGCACTCTCTCTCGGGAACAATGGCGATTTCGGAAACCACGCTGAAGGACACGGTCCTGATGCTGGTTGATGACATCAACAAAAAAGGCGGCCTTCTGGGCAAAAAGGTCGAAGCTGTGGTGGTTGACCCGGCTTCGGATTGGCCGCTTTTTGCCGAAAAGGCGCGTGAACTTCTGGAAAAAGACAAGGTTGCCGCCGTTTTCGGTTGCTGGACCTCTGTTTCGCGCAAATCGGTCTTGCCGGTCTTTGAAGAAGATAACGGTCTTTTGTTCTATCCGGTGCAATTTGAAGGTGAAGAAAGTTCGCGCAACGTGTTTTATACCGGGGCTGCGCCGAACCAGCAGGCTGTTCCCGCTGTTGATTACCTGATGAGCGAAGATGGCGGCGGCGCACAGCGTTTTGCCCTGTTGGGGACGGATTATGTTTATCCGCGTACCACCAACAAGATTTTGCGGGCATATCTGCACAGCAAAGGTGTTGCCGACGAAGACATTATGGAAAACTACACGCCATTTGGTCATTCTGACTGGCAGTCGATTGTTGCGGATGTAAAAACCTTTGCTTCTGCCGGTAAGAAAACCGCCGTTGTGTCGACCATTAATGGCGATGCCAATGTGCCGTTCTATAAAGAATTGGCAAACCAGGGCATTAAGGCTGAAGATATTCCGGTGGTTGCTTTCTCGGTTGGGGAAGAAGAACTGGCCGGGATTGACACCACTCCGCTGGTGGGTCATCTGGCCGCCTGGAACTATTTTGAAAGTGTCGATAGTGACGCCAATGCGGCCTTTATTAAAAAATGGCATGCCTATATTGGTGATGACAAACGGGTCACCAACGATCCGATGGAAGCCACCTATATCGGCTTTACCATGTGGAAACAGGCCGTTGAGCAGGCGGGCACCACCGATGTGGATGCCGTTCGTCAGGCCATGTATGGCCAGAAAGTACCGAACCTGACCGGTGGTATCGCTGTGATGAACACCAACCATTACCTGTCCAAACCGGTTCTGATTGGCGAAGTCCAGGATGATGGTCAGTTCGATACCGTTTGGAAAACCGATGGTGTTGTTGTGGGTGATTCCTGGTCGGATTATATCCCGGAAAGTGCCAAACTGACTGCGGACTGGACCTATCCGTGGGTCTGCGGTAACTGCGAAAAACCGACATATTAATAACGACATTCGGGCCGGGTGCGATGCGCATTCCGGCCCGTTTTGCTGGTGCGCAGCAAGGCAGCCTGTTTTGCCGTTGCATTACTGTTGCCAATATATGTGAATGCGCGATGCGAAGGCTTTGATCATGCGTCAAGATTTTCCCCCGCCTGCGCCGGGCTGGCTCCGCCATTTTTCTTTCTGCCAATTTTCCCTGCCCCTGTTTGTGCTTTGCGCCCTGATACTGGTGGTTTTTGCCCCGCAACAGGCCGCGGCCTTTAGCGATGAACAATTGCGGCAACATGCCGAACAGTTGAACGCCAAAAGTTCGACCAAAAAACTGCATGTCATTGAAAAAATGGCCGCCGATGGTGATCCGCGTGTCGCCCCGATCCTTCAGGCCATGCTTGACGGCGATCTGTATGCCAGCAAGGCAGATGACAAGGTTGTGATTGGCAAAAAGCAGGGCAAGGTCTGGCAGCATATTGATGTTGTCAGTGGTGAAGTCACGGGTGAAAGCGGATCGGACGATCTTGATAAAATACGGATCAATAACCGCCTGCGTGGTGCTTTGCGCGATGGCCTGGCGTCTCTGAATTTATTTAGCCCCGACCTGGTAACCCGCCAGGCGGCGGTGGAAACCGTGATGGACACGCGCGACCCGGCGATGGCGCCGTTGTTGCAACGCGCGATTAACCGCGAAAGTAACCCTGAATTGCTGGCCCGGATGGAACTTGCCAAGGCGACCATGGCGCTGGCGGCGGGCAAAACATCGCAAGAACGGTTAGATGCGATTGATATTCTGGCCAGCCAGACCACGCCGCAAATTCGTGCGGTTCTGTTGCAATTCGTCAATGCCGCCGAGGCCGAAAATTATGACCCCAAAGTGGTTGCGGCGGCAAAGGATGCGGTGGCATCGGTCGAAAGTCGGTTAAAAATGTGGCAGACCGGCGGGGATGTTTACCGGGGCATCAGCCTGGGGTCGGTTTTGTTGCTGGCCGCCGTTGGCCTGGCAATTACCTTTGGTGTGATGGGCGTCATTAATATGGCGCACGGCGAAATGATTATGATTGGTGCCTATACCACCTATGCGGTGCAGCAGGTTTTTCTGGTGTGGTGGCCTGCGGGGATTGGCTGGTCGCTGGCGGTGGCGGTGCCGATGGCCTTTCTGGTTTCGGGCGGGGTTGGTGTGGTGGTTGAACGTTTGATCATCCGCTTTTTATATGGCCGCCCGCTGGAAACCCTGTTGGCAACCTGGGGGCTTAGCCTGTTTTTACAGCAAGCCATTCGTAGCATTTTTGGCGCCAGTAACCGCCAGGTTGTCGCACCCGATTTCATGAGCGGCGCCATCGAATTTTCGACCGGGCTGGTTCTGACCTATAACCGGCTGTGGATTATTTTGTTTAGCCTGATTGTGGTTGGTGGCATTGCCATTGTGCTGCGCTATACCGCCTTTGGTCTGCAAATGCGCGCGGTGACGCAAAACCGCCGCATGGCCGGGTCGGTTGGTATCCGCACCGGCTATGTTGATGCGCTGACCTTTGGTTTGGGGTCGGGCATTGCCGGGATTGCCGGTGTCGCGCTTAGCCAGATCGACAATGTCAGCCCCAATTTGGGGCAGGGCTATATCATTGACAGTTTTATGGTGGTGGTGTTTGGCGGCGTTGGCAATTTGTGGGGCACGGTTTTGGGCGCATTTAGCCTGGGGATTGTCAATAAATTTCTTGAACCGGTTGCCGGGGCTGTATTGGCAAAAATCTTTGTGCTGGTCGCCCTTATCCTGTTTATCCAGAAACGTCCCAAAGGGTTGTTTGCCCTTAAGGGCCGCGCGGTGGAGGCCTGATCCATGACCGACTATCGCCAGAAATATAAAATGACGCCGGTTCTGGGCTGGTTGTTGCAAGACCGGGGCGGCATGATTTTGCTGGGCATTTTGCTGGTGGGCAGCATTTTGATTCCGATGGGTAATTTGCTGGTACCCGAAGGATCGGCCTTTCATGTGCCCACCTGGATGCTGGGGCTGTTGGGCAAATATTTGTGTTATGCGCTGTTGGCCCTGAGTGTTGATTTGATTTGGGGTTTTTGCGGCATTTTAAGCCTGGGCCACGGGGCGTTTTTTGCCCTGGGGGGCTATGCGATGGGCATGTATCTGATGCGCCAGATCGGGGATCGCGGGGTCTATGGCGACCCGGTCTTGCCCGATTTCATGGTGTTTCTGAACTGGAAGGAATTGCCGTGGTACTGGTCCGGGTTTGATCATTTCAGCATGGCCGTGATTATGGCGATGCTGGTTCCCGGTTTGCTGGCGTTTGTGTTCGGGTTTCTGGCGTTTCGATCGCGCGTGACCGGGGTTTACCTGTCGATTATTACCCAGGCGATGACCTATGCGCTGTTACTGGCGTTTTTCCGCAATGATATGGGCTTTGGCGGCAATAACGGCCTGACAGATTTCAAGGATATTCTGGGCTTTGACCTGCAATCGGATCAAACCCGGTGTGTTTTGGTGGTGGTATCGGCTGTGATGCTGGCACTGTGTTATCTGGTCGCACGGGGCATTACGCAATCGCGGCTGGGCAAGGTGTTAATTGCCATTCGCGATGCCGAAAGCCGGGTGCGTTTTACCGGCTATCGGGTGGAATATTACAAGCTGTTTGTGTTTACCGTTTCAGCGGTGATGGCGGGCATTGCCGGTGCGCTTTATGTGCCGCAAATCGGCATTATCAACCCCGGCGAATTTGCCCCGGCCGCCAGTATTGAAGTGGTAATCTGGGTGGCGGTTGGCGGGCGTGGCACGCTTTACGGGGCGGTGTTAGGCGCGTTTATTGTGAATTACGCCAAAACGTTTTTCACCGGTGTTATGCCCGATTTCTGGCTGTTTTTCCTGGGCGGGCTGTTTGTTGCCGTCACCCTGTTTTTGCCCAAGGGCGTGATTGGCGCTGTTCCGGCATTTGGCACGGCCAATGGTGGACCGGGCGGGGCTGGCGGCTGGCGTGAAAGACTGGCGTCATGGCGCGCCAATCAGGGGGGCAAGGCATGAGCACGGCAGAGGACCTGTTATTGCAAGAAAGCCGGATGATTCAGAGTGAAAAGGCCGCGACGATTTTATATGTCGATGGCGTTTCGGTGACGTTTGACGGTTTTCGCGCGCTCAATAACCTGAGCTTTTATGTCGAGCCGGGCGAGCTTCGCGCCATTATCGGCCCCAACGGGGCAGGTAAAACCACGATGATGGATATTATCACCGGAAAAACCCGCCCCGATACCGGCGATGTGTTGTTTCGCAGCGAGGTTGATTTAACCAAACTAGACGAAGCCGACATTGCCAATCTGGGCATTGGGCGCAAGTTTCAAAAACCCACCGTGTTTGAAAGTCATACGGTTTTTGATAATCTGTTACTGGCCTGTTCGGGCGGGCGCAGGGTGTTTTCGGCCCTGTTTCACCGGCTAAGCACTGCTGAAAAACAGCGGATCGAGGAAACCCTGGCGACCATTCGGCTGGCCGATGCGCGTGAGACGCTGGCGGCCAACCTGTCGCACGGGCAAAAGCAATGGCTGGAAATTGGCATGTTGCTGATGCAGGAACCGCAATTGTTGCTGGTTGATGAACCTGTGGCGGGCATGACCGATTCTGAAACCGAACAAACCGCCATTTTGCTGCGCAATATCGCCAAAACCCGGTCGGTTGTGGTGGTGGAACACGATATGGAATTTGTCCGCGATCTTGATTGCAAGGTCACCGTGCTGCACGAGGGCTCGGTTCTGGCGGAAGGCAGGCTCGATAGCGTGCAAAAAGACCCGCGTGTTATTGAAGTTTATCTGGGGCGCTGATCATGCTGAGTGTTGAAAATATCGACCTTTATTATGGGGCGTCCCATGCGCTGCGCTCGGTTTCGCTCCGGGCGGAAACCGGCAAGGTAACGGCGGTTCTGGGCCGCAACGGGGTGGGCAAAACATCGTTGATGCGCGCTGTTGTCGGCCAGCATCCGATAGCCAGTGGTGATATTGTCTGGGAAGGTAAAAAAATATCGCGTGATCCGTCGTGGAAACGATCTGCGGCAGGGATTGCCATTGTGCCGCAAGGGCGCGAGGTTTTTCCGCTTTTAACGGTTAAGGAAAACCTTGAAACCGGTTTTGCCGCCCTGCCCCGGCCACTACGTCATATCCCCGATGAAATTTTTGATCTGTTTCCGGTTCTGCGCGACATGCTGGGGCGGCGCGGGGGCGATTTGTCGGGCGGGCAGCAACAGCAACTGGCGATTGGCCGCGCCCTTGTGACCCGGCCCCGCTTGCTTGTGCTTGATGAACCGACCGAAGGT
The DNA here is from genome assembly GCF_963976115.1 of uncultured Thalassospira sp. GTDB lineage: Bacteria > Pseudomonadota > Alphaproteobacteria > Rhodospirillales > Thalassospiraceae > Thalassospira. Next base: position 40,970 of record NZ_CAXBJJ010000005.1, on the reverse strand, counting down.
ATTCAGCCCTCGATCATTAAAGATATCCAGCGGGTGATCAAGCAATTGGCAGACCGGGGCGATATGGCGATTTTGCTGGTCGAGCAATATTTTGATTTTGCCCATGAACTTGCCGATGAAATCATTGTGCTAGAACGCGGCGAAGTGGTGCTGGCAGGGACTAAAAACGAACTGGACCGGGAAAATGTCCGCACCTATCTGACCGTTTGATCAGCACCTGCCTAATTTTCGCGCATGAAAAATATCTGCGGTTGCCTGTTTGCGCCTCGATATTTGCGTAAATGGGCCGATATGGGCCAATTTTGGCGGGTGTCCGGTTCTGGCCCGCATCTTGCTAATATGTGGCCTGCTGCTGTTGGTGGCGAAGTTGAAACAGCGTTGGGTGGGCCTGTGCAATTAGGCAAGATTGAAAGTTCCGCGCTTGACGACACCGCGATTTCAGCAGCGGTGCGCCCGGAAATAAAGGTGCGCCCCGATTGTTTGGTGCGGCCGATTGTGACCGACGGGCGGGCGGAAGTTTCTTTCAAGGCGGCACATCTCCCCGGCCAGCCTTCGGCCCTGAACCATCTGTTTTACCGCGACCCGATGAAAATGTTGTTTCCGCGCCCCCAGCCTGGCGATATCAGCCAGGCGGTGCTGGTGACAACATCGGGCGGCATGGTCGGCGGCGACCAACTGGCGTTTTCGGGCCGGGCGGGCGAAAATACCCAATTACAACTGACCGCACAGGCGGCAGAAAAAGTTTATCGGTCATTAGGGCCGGATGGCAAAATGACAGTCGATCTGACCGCCGACGATGGCGCGTGGCTGGAATGGTTACCCCAGGAAACGATTTTGTTTGATGGTGCCCGTTTGCGCCGCACAACATCGGTTTCTGTTACGGGTTCGGGCCGGGTTTTGGCCGGGGAAATGATGGTTTTTGGCCGACTGGCCCGGGGCGAGGTTTTTGCGCACGGTCTGGCACGCGAAGCCTGGGATGTGGCGCTTGAGGGTCGCCCCATATGGCGTGATGCGTTACAACTGGATGGCGATATTTTACAGGTGCTGGATCATCGGGCAAGTTTTAACGGGGCGCGGGCCAGTGCCACAGCGATTTTCACCGGTCGGGGGGCCGAAAATCAGCTTGAGGTGGCCCGCGAATGCCTAAAGGGCGCGGCCCAACAGGGAGACGCGGTTTTGGCGGCGGCAACCGCAATGACAAATATTGTCATTGTGCGGTGGCTGGCGGTTGAACCGATGCGGTTGCGCCGCGCCTATGGCGCCTGGTGGGCGATGTTTCGCCATAAGGTAAATCATCTTCCGGCGCGCCTGCCGCGCATGTGGGAGATTTAAGCGATGCAGAACGGCTTGCACGATAAAGGGAGAGCGCCATGAACCTGATGCCACGCGAAAAAGACAAATTGCTGGTGGCGATGGCCGCGATGGTGGCCCGTCGGCGGCTGGAACGCGGCGTAAAGCTGAATTACCCCGAAGCCATCGCCCTGATCACGGATTACGTGGTAGAGGGCGCGCGCGACGGGGTGTCGGTGGCCGAACTGATGCGCGACGGGGCCACGGTTTTGACCCGCGATCAGGTGATGGAGGGCATTGCCGAAATGATCCATGACATTCAGGTCGAAGCGACCTTTCCTGACGGGGTCAAGCTCGTTACCGTTCATGAACCCATTCGCTAGGAAAGGTGCGTTCTTATGATCCCCGGTGAAATTATAACCGCCCCTGGCACCCTGACCCTGAATGACGGGCGCGATACCGTGACCCTCACAGTGTCAAACACCGGCGACCGCCCGGTGCAGGTGGGTTCGCATTATCATTTTTACGAAACCAATCCCGGTCTTGATTTTGATCGCGAAGCGGCACGGGGCTGCCGCCTTGATGTTCCTGCGGGCAGTGCCGTGCGGTTTGAACCGGGCCAGACCCGTGAGGTCACCCTGATCAAATATGTCGGCAAGGGTGTGGTGTACGGTTTTAATGGTAAAATTAACGGCGCGTTGGGGGACTGAACATGGCCTATGAAATTGATCGTTCATCCTATGCTGCCATGTTTGGCCCGACCGTTGGCGACAAGGTGCGCCTTGCCGATACCGATCTGATGATCGAAGTTGAAAAAGACTTCACTACGTACGGCGAAGAAGTCAAATTTGGTGGTGGTAAAGTGATCCGCGATGGCATGGGTCAGTCGCAGGTATCGCGCGCCGAGGGGGCGGTGGATACGGTGATTACCAACGCCCTGATTCTGGATTACTGGGGCATTGTAAAGGCCGATATTGGCCTGCGCGACGGCCGCATTGCCGCGATTGGCAAGGCGGGCAACCCCGATATTCAGCCCGATGTCGATATTATTATCGGCCCCGGCACCGAAGTGATTGCCGGTGAAGGAAATATTATCACCGCAGGCGGGATCGACGCGCATATTCACTGGATTTGCCCGCAACAGGCGGACGAAGCCCTGTATTCTGGCGTGACCACCATGTTGGGTGGGGGCACCGGCCCGGCGGCGGGTACGAACGCCACCACCTGTACCCCCGGCCCGTGGCACATTGCGCGGATGTTACAAGCCGCCGATGGGCTGCCGGTTAATGTTGGTTATTTTGGCAAGGGCAATGCCACCCTGCCTGCTGCCCTGATCGAACAGGTCAAAGCCGGGGCTTGCGGATTAAAGCTGCATGAAGACTGGGGCACCACCCCGGCCACGATTGATGCCTGCCTGTCGGTTGCCGATGATCTTGACGTGCAGGTGATGATCCACACCGATACGCTTAATGAAAGCGGCTTTGTCGAACATAGCCGGGCCGCGTTCAAGGGGCGGACCATTCATACCTTCCATACCGAAGGGGCCGGGGGCGGTCATGCGCCTGACATTATCAAGCTGTGCGGCGAAGCCAATGTTTTGCCGAGTTCGACCAACCCGACACGGCCCTTTACGGTTAATACCATCGATGAACATCTGGATATGTTGATGGTTTGCCATCATCTTGATCCGAAAATTCCCGAAGATGTGGCCTTTGCCGAAAGCCGTATTCGCCGCGAAACCATCGCGGCTGAAGACATTTTGCATGATCTGGGCGCATTTTCGATTATTTCGTCCGACAGCCAGGCGATGGGCCGGGTGGGCGAGGTCATTTGCCGGACCTGGCAAACGGCGGATAAAATGAAAAAGCAGCGCGGCAATTTGCCCGAAGACGGGGCCGGAAACGATAATTTCCGCGCCAAACGCTATATCGCCAAATACACCATCAACCCGGCGATTGCCCAGGGCATTGCCAGCCATGTGGGATCCATCGAGGTGGGTAAAATCGCCGATCTGGTGGTGTGGAAACCAATGTTTTTTGGCGTTAAGCCCGATATGATCCTGAAGGGCGGCATGATTATGGGGGCCGCCATGGGCGACCCGAATGCCTCCATCCCCACCCCGCAGCCAGTACATTATCGTCCCATGTTCGGGGCCTTTGGCGGGGCGCTGACCAAATCGTGCTTTACCTTTGTTTCCCAGGCCGGGATTGATGCCGGGATCGCCGCCGAATTTGGCTTGCAACGTCAGTTATTGCCGGTGTCCAATACGCGCAATATCGGCAAAAAGGACATGAAGCTGAACGATACTTTGCCAAAAATTGATGTCGATCCGGAAACCTATCAGGTTCATGCGGACGGGGTGCATCTCACCTGCCAACCAGCAACCGAAGTGCCGATGGCACAACGTTACTTTTTGTTTTAAGGGGCCGGACCATGCGGCGCGCCATTGAACATATTCCCGTCGGGCAAAACCATGCCGCCGAACTGCGCGGTACGGTAACGCTGGCCTTTGCCGACCGGCACCGGCGGCGCATTCGCCTGTATGATGATGCGGGCGCGGCCTTTTTGCTGGATTTGCCCCATGCGGTACGTTTGGGCGATGGCGACCGGCTGAAACTGGCCGATGGCGGGGTGATTGTGGTGCAGGCCGCCGAGGAAGCGGTGATGACCATTACCTGTGCCGGTCCCATTGCGGCGGCCCGCATGGCCTGGCACATTGGCAACCGCCATACGCCGATGCAGGTGCTTAAAGACGGGCGTTTGCGCATTATTGACGACCATGTTTTGCGCGACATGATTATTGGTCTTGGTGGTGTGGTTGACAGCGAAATTGCACCGTTTGACCCCGAACGCGGGGCCTATCACGGCCTGGGGGGCAATGCGCAGGAAAGTGGCCATCATCATGGCCATGACCACGATTTTTTCGCCGATGCCGATCAGGGGGAGGCTGAGACAGAGGTTGGTGCGGCCCATCGCCACGGTCAGACTCATAGCCACCACAGTCACGGTCATGACCACAACCATAACCATGCCGCCGGGGGTGATCATGACCATTGATCATACCGCGACAATACCGCTTAATTCTAGCGGATTGATGCGCTTGATGACATGGCTGGGGCCGTCTTTTCCGGTGGGGGCCTATACCTATTCGCACGGGGTTGAATTTGCGATTGAGGATGGCCGGGTTGGCACATGCGACAGCGTGATAACCTGGGTGGAAGGTGTTTTGGCCTTTGGTGCCGGGCGCATTGACGGAGTGCTGTTTTGTCAGGCTTATCATGCCGCCCGCGCTTGTGACCTTGAGGATCTGATCGCCATTGGCATTGATGCCGATTGCCGCCGGGGCACGGCCGAAATGGCGCTGGAGGCCACCGCTCAGGGGCGGGCATTTGTCTCCACCCTCGGCCAGGTCTGGGATGATGCTTTGCTGGCAAACTGGGCCGCGTCCATGCGGGCGGATGGCCGGTTGCCGTCTTATCCGGTGGCCGTGGCGATTGCGGCGGCGGGGGCGGATATTGATTTGCGCAGTGCCTTGACCGCTTTTTTCCATGCGATGGCGGCCAATCTGGTTTCCAGTGCTGTGCGGCTTGTGCCGCTGGGGCAGACCGATGGTATTCGCGCCATTGCCGCCCTGGAAAGGGCGGTGGAACTGGCGGTTAAACAGGCCATGGCAACCGACCCGGATGACATTGGTGCCTGCGCCCCGCTGATTGACTGGACATCGATGAAACACGAAACCCAATATACAAGGTTGTTCCGATCATGACTTCTCCGCTTCGCATTGGTATTGGTGGCCCGGTTGGCTCTGGCAAAACGGCATTGCTGGAACGGTTGTGCAAGGCGATGCGCGATGAATTTAACATCGCCGCCATCACCAACGATATTTATACCCGCGAAGATGCCGAGTTCATGACCCGCTCGGGCGCACTGGCACCTGATCGCATTGCCGGTGTTGAAACCGGTGGCTGCCCGCATACCGCCATTCGCGAAGATGCCTCGATCAATCTGGCAGCGGTCGAAGATATGACCGCAAAACATCCCGGGCTTGAGGCGATTTTTATTGAATCGGGCGGCGATAATCTGTCGGCGACATTCTCGCCCGAACTGGCCGATATTACGATTTACGTGATTGATGTGTCGGCGGGTGATAAAATTCCGCGTAAAGGCGGGCCGGGCATTACCCGCTCCGACCTTCTTATTATTAACAAAACCGATCTTGCCCCGCTGGTGGGCGCGGATCTGGGGGTTATGGACCGCGATGCGCGCAAAATGCGCGGTGACCGGCCTTTTGTTTTCACCAATCTCAAGGCGATGGAAGGCCTTGAGGATGTGAAAAACTTTATCATCGAATCAGGGGGGCTCCGTCAATCTGCTGCGTGACATAGAACAAGCAGAAGATCGCAGATGATGGGAGTTCAGCAACACCCGGCCAGAAATGGTCGGGTGTTTGTTTGGTGCGCCCGGCATGGGCACCCTCCTGTGGATGGAGGTCCCAGTTGCATTTCCCTTGGAAAAGCTCCCATTACCCGCTATCCCTTGCCAGTGAGATTGGTGGCCCGGATGTGAGGGATCAGAATGAAGACCAAGGACATTGTTTATATCGCCCTTTTTGCTGCCCTGATGGCCGTTTTGGGGCTGTTTCCGCCCTTTACTCTGCCAATCACGGGCGTGCCGATTACCGCGCAATCGCTGGCACCAATGTTGGCGGGGGCGATTTTGGGCGCGCGGCGCGGGGCACTTTCCGTTGTGCTGTTTTTGGTGCTGGTCGCGCTTGGTTTGCCGCTTCTGGCGGGCGGACGTGGCGGTTTTGGCGTGTTTTTGGGGCCGACGGGCGGTTTCATGCTGGGCTGGGCGGTGTCGGCCTTTGTCATCGGCTATCTGATCGAAAAATTCTGGAACAGCCTGAATGTGGTCAATACCGCTGCCATCATCGGTTTTGGCGGCATTGTCGTGCTCTATGGATTGGGCAATGCCTGGGTGGCGGTTGCGGTTGATATTTCCTACTGGAAAGCGACTGTCGGATCGGCACCGTTTCTCATTGGCGATGCGTTGAAGGTGTTTGTCGCAACCGGTGCCGCCCTTGCGGTGCGTCGCGCCTATCCGCTGGTTTCGCCCGCCTGATTTGCGTGCTTTAATTTCGCCGCCTGCGGGATGACTGCAGGCGGCTTTTTGCTGAGCGGGATATGACGGTCGTGATCGATGATTGAATTGCAAAATGTCAGCGTGCGCTATGGCGCGCGCTGCGTGTTGGACGATATTTCCCTGTCGCTGAGCGAGCGTCGGATCGGCATTGTCGGGGCCAATGGCTCGGGTAAAAGCACCTTGGTGCGCCTGTTAAACGGGCTTTTGACGCCAACAGCGGGCCGGGTGAGTGTCGATGGATTTGATACTGCCAAAGAGGGGCGCAAAGTGCGCGCGCGCATCGGGTTTGTTTTTCAAAACCCCGATAACCAGATCGTTTTTCCTGTGGTCGAGGAAGACCTTGCCTTTGGCTTGAAACCTTTGAAACTGCCTAAAACCGAGATTGATGCCCGCATTGATGCCGTTTTAGCCCGTTATGACATGGGTGAATTTCGCACCCATCCCAGCCATCAACTGAGCGGCGGGCAAAAGCAGCTTCTGGCGATTTCGGGTGTGTTGATCATGGAGCCGCGCTGCGTGGTGTTTGACGAGCCGACAACCTTGCTGGATTTGCGCAACCGTAACCGGGTGGCACAGGCGATTGCCGCGCTGGACCAGCAGGTGATTACGGTGTCACATGATCTGGATCTTCTGGCCGATTATGACCGTATTCTGGTGATTGATCAGGGCCAGGTGGTGTGTGATGACCTGCCACAAAAGGCGCTGCCCTTTTATGTGGATCTGATGTCATGAACCTTGCCAATGGCCTGTATCAGAATCGCGCCTCGCCACTTCATCGCCTGCCTGCCGGGGTGAAGGTGCTGGCACTGGTGATTGTCGGGACGGTGGTGTTTCTGATTAATGACTGGCCGATATTGCTGGCGGTTCTGGCCGGGGTGACCGCGCTTTACGGCATTGCGCGCTTTTCTTTGCGTATTTTATGGGCGCAAATCAAACCGTTGATCTGGTTGCTGGTGGTGTTTTTTGCGGTGCAATTGTGGCTGAATGACTGGCAGGCAGGGCTGGTGGTGGTAACACGGCTGGCATCGGTGGTGCTGTTTGCCGGGTTGGTGACGTTAACGACCCGTGTTTCGCTGATGTTGGCCGCGCTTGAGCGCGCCATGATGCCGCTGCGCCCCTTAGGGGTGAACCCGGAAAAGGTTGGCTTGGCTTTTTCTCTGGTCTTGCGGTTTATTCCGGTAATTGCATCGGTTGCCAGCGAGGTGCGTGAAGCCCAAAAGGCGCGCGGGCTGGACCGCAACATGATCGCACTTTCAGTCCCTTTGATTATTCATACCTTGAAAATGGCCGATGATGTGGCCGACGCCATTGAAGCGCGCAGCTATGACCCGGATTGATTGCGTGATGATGTTGTGGTGAACTGATTTCAGTTTGAATTGAGGAACAGGCGAGGATCAGGTGGCATCCCCCAAGACAGTAAACGCTAAAAATCTGGAAGACTTGGGCGCGCCGCGCCTAGCAAATTTATTGCTGGAAGTAACCGAGGGTGACGCAGAAATGCGCCGTCGGCTAAGGATGGAATTAATGGCGGCGCAAAGCCCGGAACTTCTTGAAAAAGAGGTTGCGAAGCGTTTGACAACGGTTGCCCGGTCAAAATCGGAACTGAGTTTGAGCCAGCAGCGCAAGTTGGTGAAAGATCTTGAAAATCAGCGGCGTCTGATTGTTGATCAGATTGGGCCGCGCACGGCCGATACGGCTTTGTCGCTGATATGGCAATTGCTGGATCTGTCCGAGGGCGTGCTGTATCGCTGTGTCGAGGACCCGCGGGAGTTGATCGTTTTTTTTCGGCAAGTGCATCAGGATGGGGCAGATTTCGCCAGCCATGCCTCTGTTAAACCCGAGGACTTGGCGGACCGCGTTTGCGGGTATATTTTATCGAACAGCTTTGCGCAGTTCGATGATTTACTTGCCACCATGGCCGAGCCGCTGGGGCAGAGCGGGTTGCAACATTTGAAACACAATTTGATCGCATTGTCGCAAAAAGAGCCGAGCATTCCGAAAGAAGAAGATAGAACGGTTATTGCTTGGTCTTCAAGCGGGCCGATATACGACGAATATATCCGCAGTTTGAGCATGAAAAGTGCGATTTCGTACGCATTAAAAAATATCGCGGATTTGTTGGGGGATGTTGACGGCTATATTGCCCGATACACAAAGGAACAACACCGTTTTGCCAAGATTGCGACCGATATTGCCGCGCGCCTTGTGGCTGCCGGGCGCGCGGGCGAGGCACTGACATTTCTTGATAATGCCGATCATCGTGGTGATAATTATCTGCCATATTATGATGATTTTGCCTGGCTTGATACACGGATTGCGGCACTGGAGGCGTTGGGGCGTGTTGATGATGCTCAAACCATGCGATGGGAATGTTTCAAAGCCTGGTTTTCCACCCGCCATTTAAGAGACTATATACGCAAACTTCCCGATTTTGAGGATTTCGAGGCTGAGGAAAAGGCTCTTGATCATGCCGTTCAGGGGGATGATTGGGAGGCTGCGCTGTGGTTTTTGATAGAATGGCCGGCCTATGACAGAGCGGCAGGCATGGTTGTGGCGCATCAGCATGAATTGGACGGAAACGAATATGAACTTTTGGGGCCGGTCGCCGATGCCCTGAGCGAGAAATACCCCCTGGCTGCTACCCTTGTTTTGCGTGCGATGATTGATTTTACCTTGGAGCACACCCGCTCAAGCCGTTATCGCTATGCGGCCAATCATTTGGCAGAATGTGAAAGCCTTGCCAAACGGATATATGATTTTGGGCCATTTGAACCGCATGATGCCTATATGCAGCGCCTAAGGGCGGAGCATCCGCGTAAAAATGCGTTTTGGCAAAAGCTGGCTTAAAAGAACCCGCCATCCGGCGGTATTGAAAGCGCCGGATGGCAGAGGAATATCTAGGGTTTACAGCCCCAAATGCTTCGCATGAAACCGCATATGGTCTTCAATGAAGCTGGCGATGAAATAATAGCTGTGATCATAGCCTTCCTGCATCCGTAGCGTCAGCGGGTAGCCGCTGTTTTTGGCCGCCTGTTCCAGCGTTTCGGGTTTAAGCTGGTCTTTGAGGAAGCCATCGGCATCGCCCTGATCGACAAGGGCGGGAGTGAAGCCGGTGGGCTGGGCGGTGCTCATCAGCATGGAGCTGTCATAAGCGGCCCAGTCGGCCTGTTTGGCGCCAAGATAGTTTTCAAACGCCTTTTGCCCCCAGGGCACATTGACCGGGTTGCAAATGGGCGAAAAGGCGGTGACAGAACGGAATTTGCCGGGATTGCGTAGCGCCATCATCAGCGCGCCATGCCCGCCCATTGAATGGCCGGAAATAACCGCATTGTCATTGACCGGGAAATGTTCGGCGATCAGGGCCGGAAGCTCGCTTAAGATATAATCATACATCCGGTAATTCTGCCGCCAGGGTTCCTGTGTCGCATTGACATAAAAACCCGCCCCCTTGCCGAAATCATAGGCTTCGTTTTCATCATCGGGCACATGGTCGCCGCGCGGGCTGGTGTCGGGGGCGACAATGGCAATGCCCAGTTCGGCAGCAATGCGGTGTGCACCGGCTTTTTGCATAAAGTTTTCATCGGTGCAGGTCAGGCCCGAAAGCCAATACATCACCGGCACCGTGGTGCCATTGCCCGCCTGGGGCGGCAGGTAAATGGCAAAGCGCATGTCGCAGCCCAGAACGGTTGAGCGGTGGCTGTATTGTTTGTGCCAGCCGCCGAAGCTTTTGGCGCTTGATATATTTTCGATGCTCATTTGATCCTCCGGTTATGCAATCGGGCCGGAAGAACGCATCCGGCCCGCTCGTTTGGCAATTTATTTCGCCGCCGGTGCATAATGGATGACGCTGCGGATGCTTTCGCCTTCATGCATCAGATGGAAGGCATGGTTGATGTCTTCAAGCGGCATGGTATGGGTGATGAAATCGGACAGTTTAAACTCGCCCGCCAGATAACGTTCGACATAATTTGGCAATTCAGACCGGCCCTTAACCCCGCCAAAGGCCGTACCCCGCCAGACGCGCCCGGTAACCAGCTGGAACGGGCGGGTGGAAATTTCCTGTCCGGCCCCGGCAACCCCGATGATGACGGATTCCCCCCAGCCCTTGTGGCAGCATTCCAGGGCGGAGCGCATGATGTTGACATTGCCAATACATTCAAAGCTGTAATCAACCCCGCCATCGGTCATATCGACAATCACCTGCTGGATCGGTTTGTCGAAGTTTTTCGGGTTGATGCAATCGGTGGCACCCAACTGCTTTGCCAGATCAAACTTCTTTTCGTTAATGTCGATAGCCAGAATGCGTTCTGCCCCCGCCATCTGGCAGCCGATAATCGCCGACAGGCCAATACCGCCGAGGCCGAAGATGGCAACGGTATCGCCCTTTTTTACTTTGGCGGCATTGGTGGCAGCCCCCATGCCGGTGGTTACACCACAACCCAGCAGGCAGACTTCTTCTAACGGAGCGGATTTATTGACTTTGGCGACCGAAATTTCCGGCAAAACGGTATATTCAGAAAAGGTCGAGCAGCCCATATAATGGAAAATCGGCGTGCCGTTTTGTGAAAAGCGCGTGGTGCCGTCGGGCATCAGGCCTTTGCCCTGAGTTTCACGGATTTTGCTGCACAGGTTGGTTTTGCCCGATTTGCAAAATTTGCATTCACCACATTCCGGTGTGTAAAGCGGAATAACATGGTCGCCCACGGCAACGCTGGTGACACCTTCGCCAATCGATTCAACAACGCCGCCGCCTTCATGGCCCAAAATGGCGGGGAAAATGCCTTCGGGGTCATCGCCCGACAGAGTGAAGGCATCGGTGTGGCACACGCCGGTTGCGGTCAGTTTAAGGCGCACTTCGCCTGCTTTGGGCGGCGCGACCTGAACGTCCTCGACCGACAGCGGTTTCCCGGCTTCCCAGGCAATGGCGGCTTTGCAGGTGATGGTTTGTGCAGTCATGGTAAATCCTTTTCAGACCAGCGGGAACGCATAGGTGGATGCAAAGATATGAAGGAAAGTTTATTTGTTTCTGATAATTTGATAATCCGGTAATTATGCAAATAACTTTTACAGTGTGGTAATAATGAATGCGTGGGACGGCATTAGCGAATGTATTGCGGTGGCAGAATGCCAAAGCTTTACCGGGGCGGCAACGCAGCTTGGCGTTTCGATTGCCCATGTCAGCCGTCAGATAACCGCGCTTGAAATGCGCCTGGGCAGCAAGCTGTTTTACCGCACCACGCGCAAGGTAACCCTGACCGAAGCCGGACTGATTTATTACCAGCATTGCCGCCAGTTGCGCGACGGGCTGGACGATGCCGAACGGGCGATCAGCAGTTTGCAAGATACCCCGCGCGGGAAATTGAAACTGACCGCGCCAACCACCTACGGCGAAACCGTAATTGCCCCGCTGATCAATGATTTCGTCGCCCGCTATCCCGACCTTGAGGTGCAATGCCGCTTTACCAACCAGAAACTGGATCTGATTTTGGAAGGGTTTGATCTGTCGGTCCGGCTGGGGCGGCTGGAGGGCACATCAAGCGCAATCATGAGCCAGCGGCTATCCTCGCGCAGGCTTTATGTCTGTGCTGCCCCGGCCTATCTGGCAAAGCGCGGTGAGCCGCATAGCCTGTCGGAGCTTTCACGCCATAACTGCCTGCCCGGCACGCTGGATTACTGGCGGTTCGAGGAAGAGAGGCGCGAACGTACCATTCGCATTCACGGCAGCATCACCGCCAATAGCGGGCAGGCCCTGCTCGATGCTGCACGCAAGGGGATCGGCATTGTGCAATTGCCCGATTTTTACGTTGATCCCTATATCGCCAGCGGTGAACTGGTGCCGATTTTAACCCGCTATCAGCCGTCTGACGAAGGCATTTGGGCGCTTTACCCCGCCAACCGGCATTTATCCTCCAAGGTCAGAATGCTGGTGGAACATTTGGCGCGGTATTTGGGGTAACTATTCTTACGTATCTGTGCGCGTAATAGTTGTTTTGTTTAAGATTTAAGATTTCTCTCAATAACTTCAATCAAGGTTGATGAATAGAGGGGGCAATGGAAGTTATCATAACCGATGTGACGAATATGAGTCCTGGACAGCATTGCGTTGCGGGCTTTGATGTTGCGAGAAATAGTATGGTTCGCTTGTTGCCAAACGGGAGAAATTGGACAACGCAATTGATAAACCAAGTTGGTGTTTACAAAGGGGTCGTTCTTGATGTTGAGCCGCAACATGAGTCTCATAATAGTTCGTACCCTCATGCCTCTGAAGATACCCGCATTTGGGCAAATAATATTAATCAATACGATGGCTGCGTATAAGGACTGGCTCAGACGTCGTATCGGGCATTGTTGCGATAGTTTGCAGGAAGCATTTTTAGATCAGGTTGCTTACCATTCGATTTGGAAAACTATTCAAATGGAAACTATGTGCCTGTTGGAGCTAAGACAAAATCATTGGCAGGGTTGATGGTTCACAGGAGTCAATTGCGATTCGTTGAGGATCATTATGATCCAAAGAAACCAAAGTTGCGCGCAGAGATCTGCGATGTTTCTCATTCGTATCGTCTGCCGGTCTCTGGTACTCGTCTGCATTTGGGATGGCTTGAAAATGGACTTCCGGCATTAAATCGTATGTTACCGGATGGCTATCTGCATTTGCGAGTGGGTTTGGCCAGGCCGTGGAAACAAAGGCTCAATGAGTGTACAGTCATGCTAAACGGAGTTCTTTGGTAAGGAAATGTGTCTATGTCCATAACATTTACGGTAGGTCATTCTACAACGAGTTATGACATGTTTTTGAGCAAGCTGAATTCCTTTGCGGTCAATGTCATAGCCGACGTCCGATCAACGCCGTTCTCAAAATTCACGCCGCAATTCAATCAGGATGTTTTGCAAAAACAGTTAAAAAGGGATGGGATATCCTACGTTTTTTTAGGAAACGAGCTTGGCGGACGTCCGCGCCGTTTGGAATGCTATACAGACGGCGTTGCAAATTATGAGTTGATGGCATCTTCGGTTGAATTTCAAGCTGGTCTTGAGCGTGTCAAGGATGGAATCAGCAAGGGATATACAATCGCATTAATGTGCGCAGAGCATAATCCTCTGGACTGCCATCGTTGTTTGCTGGTTGGAAGATCGCTCGCTGATCAGGGGATACGGCTGTCCCATATTTTGGGTAATGGCAGTGTGTCAAGTCATGACGATATTGAGCGTCAGTTGCTTGAATTGTCGGGTCTTAATCATGAAGATCTTTTTACGCCGTTAGATGAGCGAATTTCTCGTGCATATCGGGAGCGTGGGAAAAAAGTTGCTTATGTAGAGCAAGAACAGGAAGTTTCCGCAAGGGAGGTTGGGTGAGTGTCTAAGGTTAATACCATTGGTTTTACGCAGACTTCTGCGGAATCATTCTTTCAGCGCATCAAGTCATCACATGTAAAAAAAGTGGTTGATGTGCGCCTGAATAATACCTCGCAACTGGCCGGATTTGCAAAGGCGGGAGATTTGAAGTTCTTTTTAAAAACGATTTGCAATGTTGACTATGTTCACTATCCGGACTTGGCGCCGACAAAAATAATGCTGGATCAATATAAAAAAGAAAAAGGTGACTGGAGTGTTTATGAAGGTAAATTCCGGGATTTGATGGCGCAGAGGCAAATCGAAAAGAAGCTGGATCCCGCTATGCTTGATGGAGCTTGTTTATTGTGCTCGGAAGCAAAACCCCACAACTGTCACCGCAAAATTGTTTGCGATTATCTCAATGATAAATGGGGCGGGATTCTCAGTATCAAGCATCTGTAATTTGTACGGATATTTATGATGCAGGGCTTCGTTTAAAGCTGAGGTAACTTTTGCCGTGGTCAGTTCATGGGCAGCGACTGAGAATGTCGTTAAGGGCAAGGTCGAGCAGCGGGGTATCGGCGAGGCTGTTGGTCAGGCGGGTACGGACCGTCTGGGCGATGGGGCCGATCTGGTCGCGCAGGGTTTCAAGTTCGGCCAGAACAAGTTTGGGGCTGAGGCCGATTTCTTTGCCAAATTGGGTCCAGTGATCCTGTGTCAGCACGTGTGGGTCGCGCTCGCCGCCAATCGCCATTGCCAGTTTGATGCGCTGTTGCTTGTAAAATCCGGCAAAGGCCCTGGCATTGTTGATGTCGTAAAGCGGGGCGAGGCGTAACGCACCATTTTGCCAGAGCAGGCTGTAATTTTTGGCATGGGCATCGGGGTTGCCGATGAGATACTGAAAAATGGCGCGCCGTAAAAGTTCGAGACGGTCACGCGCCGGGTCGTGGCTGTAGCGCAGCATGGCAAACAGGCTGAGCCAGCCCGGGCCGCCATCGCGTTCATATTTCTGGTCGGGAAAGCACCCGGTGGCCTGGCAGAAATCTTCCTGGTGCAGGCGGGTTAAATAGCGCGTGCCGGATTTTTCGTGCAGGGCGCGGTCATAGCGGGCCAGCAGCATGAAGGTTTGGTCTTCGGCCTGCATAATGCGCGAGCGCGGGGTGGCAAGGCCGATGGCGCGGGCGACTTCAAGGCAGAAATGTTCCACCCGGATGGATTCCGGCAGGCCGCGAATGTCGGGTTTGAGGATGTGTGAACTGGGGGTGCGCCCCAGCGGCAGGGCGATTTCGCCGCCCACCCGGATCACCACGGCCTTGTCGTGAACACCGGCCAGGGAAATGCGGATTTCGCCTGCGTCGTCGGCAAAAAGCGGGCGGGTTGGCAATTCGCGGATATGTCGGGCCAGTTCGGCCTCGCTAAGGAGGCGATATTGCGGATGACAGGGATCGTAATCATCGGGGTCGGCATCGGGTGCGATCAGGGAAACCGCACCGGGGCAGTCGCGTCCGAGAGCAAAAAGCATGTCGAATTCGTCATTGGCGTTCATCGACTGCCGGGTGCCCAGGATTTGTGCCAGGCGGCGGCGTGTTTGTTTGTTGTCGGGCAGCAATCCGGCAAAAAATGGCCCACATTGCCCGTCATCAAACCAGAAATTTTCATCATAACGGGCGGGTACTGGCAGTGACAGCGACAAGGGGTGGCAATGGGCATCCCCTGCATGATGGCGGGCAATAAAATCGGCGTGATAACGAAATTTCAGGCGCCCGCCGGTTTCTGCTGCAAGGTCAGCAATCGGGGTGTCGTATAAACAGACTGCGGCAACCCGTTCCATGTTACAGCCCCTCGTCAATATCAAGCATATCGGACGGCGGCAGATTGTCACGCGCGGGGCGGCGGGGGTCGCCGGGCATGTCCAGATGGATCGGCGCGCCCAGCAGCACCAGAAGATTGATCACCATATCGACCGGCGGCTGGGTCGCGCCGGTTTCAAGCGATGACAGCCATTTGCGACTATGGCCGATAAGCTGTGCGGCCTCGGTCTGTGTCAGGCCGCGTTGCTTGCGCAGAATGCGGACGGCTTTTTGCAGGTCGGCGGGGCTTCGGATAATCATAATGACACCGATCAGTTCCATAATGCGGAAAATGAGTATATGTAACTGATCGGTTTCATTCAAGGGATTTGTCTGTCATGATACCATATGGTGTCATTTTTTGGCTTTACTGCGCCGTCCAGCCACCATCCACCGAAATGCTGGTGCCGGTCATTTGGTCGGCGGCAGGCGAGCACAGGAAAACCGCGGTCTGGCCGATTTGTTCGGGGGTGACGAAGGTTTTGGACGGATGTTTGTCCGATACCAGGTCTTTGGCGGCTTCCTCGACTGAAATGTTGTTTTCCTCGGCACGGGCCTTGATCTGTTTTTCCACCAGTTCGGTGCGAACCCAGCCCGGGCAGATCGCATTGGCGGTAATGCCGGTTTCGGCGGTTTCAAGGGCGACAACCTTGGTAAAGCCGACAATGCCGTGTTTGGCGGCAACATAGGCGGCCTTTTGCGGCGATGCGACAAGGCCGTGCGCCGATGCCGTGTTGATCACCCGGCCCCAGTTTTGCTTTTTCATGTGCGGCAGGGCCAGCCGGGTGGTGTGATAGGCCGATGACAGGTTAATCGCGATGATCGCATCCCATTTTTCAATCGGGAAATCCTCGACAAGGGCGGTGTATTGAATACCGGCATTGTTGATCAGAACATCCACGCCGCCAAAATCGCTGGCGGCCATTTTCATCATGTCTGCAATTTCATCGGGTTTGGAAAGGTCGGCGCCGCTATAAAGCGCCTTGACGCCAAATTCGCTTTCGATGCCCAAGCGGATCTGTTCAATTTCGCTGGCATCGCCAAAACCGTTCAGCATGACATTGGCACCCTGCCCGGCAAGGGCCTTTGCCATCGCAAGGCCGATACCGCTGGTCGAGCCGGTTACAAGCGCGTGTTTGCCTTTTAGCATGGTGGTTCTCCATTGTCCGATGAGGGGGCGTTCGGCGAGTTTGCCCTTGTGAGATAATCCGATCATGCCGCAGCGCAATCGTTGAAGCAAGGAATGACGTCGGGGTTGTTTGCGCTTGATGGGTGTTTCAACTTTTTCAGGGATGTGGCACCGCAGCACGAGCGAGCAGGGTCAGGTGCCAATGCCGTATTTACGCAGTTTATTGGCAACCGCTGTGTGCGACAGCCCCAGCCGGGCGGCAAGTTTGCGTGAACTGGGATAATCAGGATAAAGCCGTTCCAGCAGGCTTTTTTCCAGCAGATCCATCGCCGCACCATGATTTTCACAAAACAGCGCCTGATCGATAAGCGAGCTTTCGAGGGTGTTTTGCGAAGACCCGACAATTGGCACGGCATCTTCGGGCTGAAAGGGCGCATTTTGCGGTGTTGAAGCGGTTTCAGCGTCGCGGCGTGACGCTGAATGCGGGCCATAGGCAGATTGCAGGTCGGAGGCAGCCAGGATATCGCCATCAAGCAGGGCGACGGCACGAAACAGCGTGTTTTCCAGTTCGCGGACATTGCCTTTCCAGTCGCGGGTGACAAGCCATTGCAGGGTATCGCGCGCGATTTTGGGGCAAGGGCGTTCGGTTTGGCGGGCCGCGCGGGCGACAAAATAGTGTGCCAGCGCATCAATATCCTCGCGCCGCTCGCGCAGGGGCGGCAAGGTGATGCCAAGGACATTGAGGCGGAAATAAAGATCTTCGCGAAACGTTCCGTCATGCGACATGGCTTCAAGGTCGCGGTTGGTCGCACTGATGATGCGCACATCAACCGCAATTTCCTCGGTCCCACCCACCCGGCGAAATCGGCCATCTTGCAAAACGCGCAGTAATTTTGCCTGTAAATAGGGCGATAGCTCGCCGATTTCATCTAAAAACAGGCTGCCGCCATCGGCCAGTTCTAAAAGCCCCGGTTTGCCGCCGCGCCGTGCGCTGGTAAAGGCTCCGGCGGCATAGCCAAACAATTCGCTTTCGGCCAAACCCTCGGGCAGGGCGGCACAGTTCAGGGCCAAAAAAGGTTGGTCATTGCGTTTGCCGGCGCGGTGGCAGGCACGGGCAAACAGTTCCTTGCCGGTGCCGGTTTCACCCAGAATAAGCAAGGGTGCGTCAACAATCGCCAAACGTTGTGCCTGGGTTTTAACCCGCGCCAGCGCACGGCTGTCGCCAATAATGTCGGCAAATTCGGTATGGTTGCGATCCTGAAGGGCGGTGATGACCCGGCCCAGTCGCGCTGCACGATGAAAAATCAAGACCCCGCCCCATGGGGCGTCATCCTCGCGGGGGCCGGTATCGTGCACCGGGCTGCCATCCTCGACCCGGCCAATGGGTTCGACCTGCAACAGGTAGGTTTGCCCGCCCAGCGTCACCTCGCGTTCGCTTTGCGAAAACCCGGCCCGGCGCAGGGTTGTTATATCGGGTTCGGTTAAAATGCTGGTAAGGGGCTGATCGCGCAGTGGTTGTTTGGATGTACCGGCAATTTTTTGTGCCGCCGGGTTGACCTGCGCAATCAGGCCGTTGGCGTTTACCGCAATTACCGGGTCGCCCATGGCGGCCAGGGTGGCGTGAAGCTGGGCACGGCGGCGTTCGGTCGGTAAATGGTCAATCGGTTGGGCATTGCGAATGCCCGGTACCCGCATCAGGCAGCGCGCCAGTTCCGCAAAATCATCGGGGCCAATGGCGGGAATATCGGCATAGATATGATGCGGGGTGACTTCAAACGCCCGAATATCCAGCCCGCGCAATGTTAAGGTATTTACAACATCGCGGGTAATGCCAAGGCGATTTTCACCGGTGATTTCAAAACGCATGTGTATATCTTAATTTACAGTGTAAACTATTATATACATATATAAGGCACTGTTTTTGCGAAATACAAGTGTTTCTGCGGCTGGCTTCTATGGGTGTGTAAACTTTATGATACAGATGGAATGCACGCGATATTTCCAAGGTATTGAATTTAAACAAAAAGCCGGAACTGGCATGGCGGTTGCGTTAATGAGGGCAGAACAGTTTAAAAAACGGGAGTGCCTTCATGTCTTCGTCAAACCATGCCCATCGGAATGCCAAAGCCGGTTTTGCCACCCGCGCCATTCATCATGGCTATAATCCTGCCAGCCATAACGGGGCGTTGAATCAGCCGGTTTATATGAGTTCGACCTTTGCCTTTGATACCGCCGAGCAGGGCGGGCGTCGCTTTGCCGGGGATGAAGGGGGCTATATTTATTCGCGCATTGGCAACCCGACACTCAGCCTGCTGGAAGATCGCCTGGCGACACTGGAAGGCGGCGAAGCCGCGATTGCCACGGCATCGGGTATGGGGGCGATTACCTCGGTGTTCTGGACGCTGATTGCGCCGGGCGACGAAGTGATTGTGGACCGCACGTTATATGGCTGCACCTTTGCCTTTTTCCGCCATGGGCTGGAACGGTTCGGGATTAAACATACCCATGTCGATTTGTCGGACCCGAAAAATCTGGAAGCAGCGATTTCCGACAATACCAAGGTGGTTTACTTTGAAACCCCCGCCAACCCCAATATGCGTTTGGTTGATGTGCAGGCAATTGCCGATATTGCCCATAAACACGGGGCCAGGGTGGTGGTCGATAACACCTATTGCACCCCGTATTTGCAGCGCCCGCTGGAAAGGGGGGCTGATATTGTGGTGCATTCGGCAACCAAATATCTGGGCGGCCACGGCGATTTAATGGCCGGTGCCATTATCGGCACAGCCGAGGATTTGACCGACATTCGCCTGATCGGGCTAAAGGATATGACCGGGGCGGTTTTATCGCCCCAGGATGCCAATCTGGTGTTGCGCGGGTTAAAAACGCTGGAATTGCGCATGGAACGCCATTGCGACAATGCCGAAAAAATCGCGGCGTTTCTGGAAGCACATCCGCAGGTCGAAACGGTTTATTACCCCGGACTTGCCAGTTTCCCCCAGCACGATCTTGCCAAAAAACAAATGGCCCGTTTTGGCGGCATGATTGCGTTCGAACTTAAAGGCGGGATCGAGGCCGGTCGTAAAATGATGAACAGCCTGCAAATGATTGCCCGGGCCGTGAGCCTTGGCGATGCCGAAACCCTGATCCAGCATCCGGCCTCGATGACCCATTCGACCTATAGTGCCGAAGAACGCGCCCAATATCAGATCACCGATGGCTTGATCCGTATTTCCGCCGGACTTGAATGCGTCGATGACATTCTGGCAGATCTGGAACATGCGCTGGATGGCGATACGATGAAGATGGCGGCTGAATAAATAACCTGTCGTGTCGCCTTCCCGGTGAGAGGGCGACTAGCGACATGCGGTGGATGCTGGGTGTGGCGGCAGGCTGGCAGGGACAAATTCGGGGCCAGAGAAAATGATCATCTTTCGTTTCTGGGCGGGGGGAGCGGCGCTAAAATCTGTGAAAATGGCGGGGTTTTCTGTGAGGGGTGCAGGCTGATCTGACCTTACGGACCCATGGCGCGAATCGCTGTTGCAAGGAACTGGCCGCAGCCTTTTTGCAAAATTGCCGTTCGATAAAATTGGCAAATATTGCGCGAGATGCGCGAAGAATTTTCGAAACTGTCGCTGGTTCTGCGAATTTTGCCAAAATCGCTTGCCTGTGCGGGCAGGTTTTTAGAAATACGTATTCAAGTACCAAAATATAAGCGGCCTCCGTACCGGAAAGGGCCGCCGTGATGCAAGCGGGAGACAGACATTGGCAGCACACAGCGATACCATCATGACCGGCGAGATTATTGATGCCACAGCCGGCACGCGCGTTTCGGCCCATGATTTGAAAATGCTGGCCGAGGTGGAAAAAAAGGTGCGCTGGCTGTCAAGCTGGACCATTCACAATGCCAACCACATTCGGCCAAAACGCGATGGCATCAAGGTGGGCGGGCATCAGGCCAGTTGCGCATCACTCAGCACCCTTATGACCGCCCTTTATTTCAATGTGTTGCGCCCGCAGGACCGGGTGGCGGTAAAGCCGCACGCATCGCCGGTATTTCATGCGATTAACTATATGTTTGGTCGGCAATCGCGCGAAAAGCTGGAAAATTTCCGGGCCTTTGGCGGGGCGCAGTCTTATCCGTCGCGTACCAAGGATGGCGACGTGGTGGATTTTTCAACCGGATCGGTCGGGCTGGGCGCGGCGGTGACCAATTTTGCTGCCTTAACCCAGGATTATCTGCGCTATAAAAACATGCTGCCCAAGGGCGAAAAACCGGGCCGGATGGTGGCGCTGGTCGGCGATGCCGAACTGGATGAAGGCAATATTTACGAAGCCCTGCTTGATACCTGGAAACACGACATTCGCAATGTCTGGTGGGTGATCGATTATAACCGCCAAAGCCTGGATGGCATGATTGATGCCCATTTGTTTCGCGTGATTGGCCGTTTTTTCCGTGCGGTCGGCTGGAACGTGATCACGATTAAATATGGCCGCAAGCTGCACGATGCCTTTGCGCGGCCTGGCGGAAAATCGCTTAAAAAATGGCTCAATGAATCGCCTAATGATGTGTATTCCGCCCTGACCTTTCAGGGCGGGGCGGCCTGGCGCAAACAGATTTTGGCCGATATGCCGGGTGATAACGCCCTTGCCAGCCTGCTGGGTGATTATGATGACGATGCCTTGCATGATCTGATGACCAATCTGGGCGGGCATTGCATGGAAGCGATTTTAAACGCCTTTGAAAATGTGCCCAACGACAAACCCACCGTGTTTATTGCTTATACGGTTAAGGGCTATGGTCTGCCGCTTCAGGGCCACAAGGACAACCATGCCGGGCTGATGAATGTGGCGCAAATGGAAGGGTTCCGCAAAGCCAACAATATTGCCGAGGGCGCGGAATGGGACAGGGCCGCCGGGCTGGACTGCGCGGCCGATGATGTGCGCGCCTTTGTTGACGCCGCGCCGTTTAATAACCGCCAGCCGCGCCAGAAATTTGCCGAAATCATTACCGTGCCGGAAATGCCCTATCAGCGGGCCGATACCGGCAGCACGCAGGAGGTTTTTGGCAAGATCCTGAATGAACTGGCGAAATCGAAAAACAGCGACTTTGCCGACCGCATTGTCACCACCTCGCCCGATGTCACGGTATCGACCAATCTGGGCGGCTTTGTAAACCAGCGCGGCCTGTTTGCCCGGGAAAATCTGGCTGATGAATTTCGCGACCGCAAGGTGCCCTCGGCCCAAAAATGGATCAGAACGCCCAAAGGCCAGCATGTGGAACTGGGCATTGCCGAAAACAACCTGTTTTTGAACCTTGCCGCCCTTGGCCTGTCGCACAGCCTGTTTGGCCAGCGGTTGTTTCCCATTGGCACACTGTATGATCCGTTCATCGCCCGCGGGCTCGATGCGCTGAATTATGCCTGTTATCAGGATGCCCGCTTTATGGTGGTGGCAACACCCAGCGGTATTTCACTGGCACCGGAAGGTGGGGCGCATCAATCGATTGGCACCCCCATGATCGGCATGGGCCAGCCGGGCCTGACCAGCTTTGAACCCAGCTTTGGCGATGAAGTGGCCGCCGTCATGGGCTGGTCGTTTAACCATATGCAGGATAAAGACGGCGGATCGGTTTATTTGCGCCTGTCAACCAAACCCATGGCACAGCCGGACCGTGTGCTTGATGATGCCACCAAAGCCAGCATTGTGCGCGGGGGCTACTGGCTGCGCGAACCGGGTGAAAATTGCAAAATGGTACTGGCCTATTGCGGGGCGATGGCGCCCGAGGCGATTGCGGCGTGGGAACAACTTAAGGATGACCATCCCGACCTGGGTCTGTTGGCCGTGACCTCGACCGACCGTTTATATAACGAATGGCAGGATCTGGAACGCGCCCGCCTGGAAGGCAAGGCCGACAAAAACGCTAGCAAAAATACCAGCAATAACGGCGAGATGGCCCATATCGAAAACCTGCTGAAACCCCTGGCAAAAGATGCCCGCATGGTCACCGTGATTGACGGCCACCCGGCGGCTTTGGCGTGGTTAGGCGCGGTGCGCGGCCATGCAGTGGCTCCTTTGGGAATAAATGCGTTTGGTCAATGCGGCGACAGCATTGATCTGTATAACCATTACCAGATCGACACCGCAGCCATCCTGCGCGCGGCCCAGCGGTGGGACTGATCACCCGGTAAAACGGGAACGACAAAAGGGAGGGCTTTGGCTCTCCCTTTTTGTTTGGGTTTGCAGTTGCTTGGTAAGTAAGATCGAACCTGCTACAATGATCTTGCTTTGAGATGCATATGGAATATGCGTTGTAGCTGTCATTCCAAAATCGAACCCGTCTCAACGTGTTGATTCGCACGTTCAGGGATTTGTCTCTCTGAACGTGCTTGTTGACAAAAAATCTCATTGAGCCTTTAATGCTTATGGAATATGCACGCCAGAAAGGATGGTTCGGTGAAAAAAATTCGGTTCGTTCGACTGCTGATAGAAGTGTCGTTGGTATTTTATGTTGATGTTAATATTAACATCAATTTTGAATTTGATGACAATCTGGTTGTGCCTGATTTGTCTATTGTACAGACGAGAATCTAATCACCGAGCAACGATATCGAATCGGTTGTTAGAGTTTGATAAACTTTGTGCCAATTACTCCTGGCGTTCGGGAGGTTATATGCCAGGGCTTTTTCATCTCAACTTAAGTGCCAATGCGAAAATCGAACCTGCTACAATCTTTCCTGCCCATCTGGCGCATGTCGTGCAGTTGTAGCTACCATCCAAAATCGAACCTGCTACAATGGTTTTCCAGCCCAGATCCGATGACAACCGTTGTAGCTACCATCCAAAATCGAACCTGCTACAATCTGAACCGGACCCAGTTTTTGCAGATTTTCTGTTGTAGCTACCATCCAAAATCGAACCTGCTACAATTGGTGTCGAAAACATCATCATCGACATTGTGTTGTAGCTACCATCCAAAATCGAACCTGCTACAATACACCGATCAAAGACATTACAGCGGATTCAGTTGTAGCTACCATCCAAAATCGAACCTGCTACAATTAGCATCGCAGAGGATCGCCTCGTTAAGGTGTTGTAGCTACCATCCAAAATCGAACCTGCTACAATCCGATTGCGATTGTTGAGGAATGTAATCAGGTTGTAGCTACCATCCAAAATCGAACCTGCTACAATGCTGATAATCGGCTCCAATATGTCCTTGCGGTTGTAGCTACCATCCAAAATCGAACCTGCTACAATTAGCTCATCTGCAAATACCCACCGCATCCCGTTGTAGCTACCATCCAAAATCGAACCTGCTACAATAATTTTATTCTGGTGGTGGAAGATGGCGATGTTGTAGCTACCATCCAAAATCGAACCTGCTACAATCATAGCGCAGCTTGTTCGGACGCGACACCGGTTGTAGCTACCATCCAAAATCGAACCTGCTACAATGCCGATGTTCGCATCGCCAGCCGCGTAACCGTTGTAGCTACCATCCAAAATCGAACCTGCTACAATTCGGTTTTTGCAAAGCCGTACATCAAAACGGTTGTAGCTACCATCCAAAATCGAACCTGCTACAATTTAACTCATATCCGCCACCCCAGACATGCTGTTGTAGCTACCATCCAAAATCGAACCTGCTACAATAGGAACGTCGAATCCCGTAGCATAGTCAATATGTTACGGGATTTTTTTGGTTCAAGAAATCGAATTTCGGTGCTGATTTTAGCCGGATTTTTTGAAAAATGAGTCATTTTTGAAGGTGAATTTTAGCTGAGAAACCGGTTTTGGCGCATGGCATAAAACGAAAAAAGGGAGGCCGGAGCCTCCCTTATCTTTCAGCATGATAGCTTTGTTGCAGCTACCATCCAAAATCGAACCAATTAAACTTTATGCGAGAAAATTAATTCTTGCAATAGCTTTTTGCGGGCAGGCATAGTTCAAAAATAAAATAAGATAAAAATGATATGAAAGGCGAAGGAAGATGAAGGGCTGTGTGCTGGGCATTGATGTCGGGGTGGCATCGGTTGGGGCTGCCTTGATTGAGGTCGATGTCGTTAATGGCGTGTTGCATTATCGCGGCATTATTGATGGTGTCAGCCATATCTTTCCTGCGGCGGACGGGGCGGCAGAACGGCGGCTGCAACGGTCTATTCGCAAACGCTATCAGCGCCAGACACATCGTTTGAAAGATTTGCGCGGTTATTTAAGTAACCTTTTTGCTGTTCCACCGGGTTTTGACGATGTTTTGCCCGATGCCGGGCAGGCTTATATCGCGGCTTGCAAGGCTGCGGGCGAACCGGCAATTTTATCGGCCAACAGCCGGTTTCGCTTGCGTGCCCTTGCGCTGGAACAGAAACTGACACCGGGGGATCTGGCCCGTACCATTTTGCATGTGGCCAAAAACCGGGGAATGCGCCTGACCCGCGTTCTGGAAAGTGGCAAGGATGACAAGGGCGAAAAGCAGGCTCGTGCCGAAGCCAGCGGCATGGCACAGGAAGCCGAACAAACCCGGTCCTTGATGGTAGAGAGCAAGGCAACAACACCGGGCAGCTTTTTATGGCAGCGCGAACAGGACGCAACCAAAGGCAACCAACGCCCGGCCCTGCGCAATCGCAAGGGGCGCGATGGCGGGTTTTTATTTACCCGCCAGCAGATTGAGGCGGAGTTTGACACACTGCTGGCAAAACAGGCCGAATTTTACCCCGACATTCTGACCGCCGATGTGATGGAAACCCTGCGCGTGCGGGTATTTTGGGAAAAGGATGCTCCGGAACCCGAAATTGGCCCGTGTTTGTATTTTCCGGATCGTGAAAGGCGATTGCCCGAAGCATCGGACCTGTTTCAGCGCAAGCGCATTTATGAGCAGGTGAACTCGTTACTGGTAAAATTCAGCAATGAGTCAAAAGAACGTCTGACCCCGGATCAGCGGGACCGTTTGATTGCCGAACTGATGACGGGCAAAGACCTTGGCGGGTCTGAAATCAAGAAAATTCTCGAACTGGATAAAGGCCGTAAACTTTCGCTGGATGCCGGATATGGCAAGCGCAAGGACGCCGTAAAAATCAAGGGGCATCGATTGGCACACGAGTTTGCCAAGGTGCCAGAATTACAGGCGGTTTATGCAGATTTAACACCGGAGCGGCGCGAATCCCTTGTTGAGCTTTTGCGCAAGGAGCGGGATCGTGAAATTGTTGTGCGGTCACTGTGCGATGATTTTGGGCTGTCGCCTGTGGCAGCAGGCGATGCGGTAGAAGAGGTTATCTTGCCTGCCGGGTATGCCGCCACCGGGCCAACCGCAACGCGGTTGTTGTTTGAAACATTGCGTGACGAAGTCATGGAAGACGGGCCGAATGCCGGGCGGGTGATGTTTCCCTATGATGCGGAACAATGGCTGGATCAGAAACAGGGCTTTCAAAAAGCCGGGGCGCAGGTTGTTGCGGCATCGCGCCTGCCTTATTACGGCAAGGTGTTCCCTCATCTGGTGCGCGGGCGGATGAAACCGGAGGATCGGGGGTATCCTGCCGCCACCAACGAGGAAAAATTTGGCCGTATTCCCAACCCGGTGGTGCATGTGGCGCTGAACCGGATACGCAAAGTGGTGAATGCGCTGCTGGCCCGCCACGAGAAAACCCACGGCTTGCCATTGCGGGTACATGTGGAACTGGCGCGTGAAATGAGCATGAGCGAGGAAGAACGCGAAGCCTATGCCCGCCAGACGACAAAACAGCACAAACAGAACAGTGAAGATGACCGCGAGATTGTTAGAAATGGCGGCATTGCCGGGCGCAAGGCCCGCCGCATGTTGCGCCTCGCCCGTGAACAGGGCTGGAAATGTCCCTATTCGTTAAAGCAGATCGAGGTGAACCGGTTGTTCCAGGATTTTGACCTCGACCATATTTTACCGCGCTCGCAAACGCTGGATGACAGTTTGGGCAATCTGGTGGTGGCGTGGCGTGATGCCAACCGGGTAAAAGGGCAGCAACATCCGCATAAAGCTTTTGGCGACGGGAAAGATTACAAACGCGATGATGGCGTTTTGATCAGCCACGAGCAAATGATTGAAAACATTCGCAACACCAAGGGTATGGCGCACAAGGCATGGCGATTTGGCCCTGATGCGATGGAACGCTATGCCGATGATAACGATTTTACCGAGCGGTTTTTAAACGATACCCGTTATATCGCCAAATGGGTGGCGCAATATCTGCAATGTATTATCCGGCCTGATTCCAGTGGAAAAACAAAGCCGGTGGTGGCGCTCAATGGCCGCGTGGTTGGCGATTTGCGTTATGGCTGGGGCCTGAAGGATATGGTCGAGCAAATTGCGCTGGATCAGGAGCCCGACGGGTATAAAGCCGATGCCAAACAGGGAACGGGCAAGAAAAACCGGGATGACCATCGCCACCATTTGCTAGATGCGATTGTTGCGGCTTTGACCCCGCCCAGGCTGGTGCAGATTTTAAAAATCGAAGCCAAACGGCAGGCTGAGGCCAATAATGGCCGTATTGGGCAATTAACCCCGCCGCACCCGTGGGAACATTTTGCACAGGACATTCGGCTGTTTCTGGCCGAAAGCCGGGCCAACCACAAACCGGATCGTAATATTAATGCCGGGCTGCACGAAGCCACCTGCCTTGGCGTGGTGGCGCGGCTGGGCGATGGCAGTTATCTGGTGCGCAATCGCAAGCGCCTTGTGCCGGGGATGGTGGTGGACCCGAAAAAGCTGGAAGATGCCATTTGCCTGCCCGAACGTTATATCAACGCGCTGGCAAAGGGGCTTAAAGACGGCTCCGCCCATGTGTTTTGGCCATCGCGTGATCCGGTCGGTGATTTGAAACGCATTGCAACGGATTTGAAAGATGTTCATCAGGCCATCATGGCCCTGTATGACCAGCAGCCGGAAGCCGAAACCGTGGTGCGTGATGCGGGCGAGCCCGATGCCTCAACCCAGACCCGGGTCATCAAACCCGAAGAAAGGCTGGGACGGGCGATTGCCCGCTATGTTGACCAAACCGGGCGGCGGACCGTGCGGGTTTATGGTATGTCGCAGGCGGTGATCGTTGCGGAAAATGACAACGGAGTGCCAAGCCGCAGCTATCGCGCGGGCAATAATGCGTGGCTGGATGTATATCGCGGGGCGGATGGCAAAACGGTCTATGAAATTGTCCGCAACATTGACGCGATGAAACCGGGATTTACCCCGCAATGGCAGGAAGACCCGGAAAATACTGCCCTGTTGCGCCTGTATCAGGGCGATACGGTGGAACTGACCGACAAGGAAGGTCAGCGCCGGATTTGCGTGTTTAGGGAAAACTCAGACGGGGACTGGTCGTTTCAGCCGGTTAATCTGGCATTGAATGTGCGTGATACGCCGCTGCGATCACGGTTGCGATTCAGCTTTAACCGTTTATTGCAGGCAGACCCACGATTGATTGTGGTGGATGCCGCCGGGCAAGTGGTGTGGCGCAGCCCGAAACGGAATTGGTAAAACCCTTGTAACGGAGCAGGCAGATGTGGCGAGTGGTGGATATTTCGGGCGAAAACCGGCATCTGCGACTGGCGCGAAATGCTCTGGAAGTTATGGATGGGGAGGCAAAGCTGGGCCGTTTGCCGCTGGGTGATATTAATGCCGTGATTGTTCACGCCTATCGCGCCACCCTGTCCACCGATCTTGCTGCGGCGCTGGCGCGTGAAAATATTCCGCTGGTTTTGTGCGATGACAAACATATGCCGTCCTCCATCGTCTGGCCCTTTACCGGCCATTTTGAACAGGCCGACCGCATTGCGACCCAGGCCATGGCAAAACCGGCCCTGATCCGCCGGTTATGGCGCCAGATCATTCGCGCCAAAATCCGCGAGCAAGCCAACACCCTGCGCGGGGCGGACCCGGCAGGGGCTGATGCCCTGGTCAAGCTGATTGCCCTGGTCAAACCCGGCGACCCCGATAATATCGAGGCCCGGGCCGCCCGGTTTTACTGGTCGCGCCTTCTGGGCGGTGATTTTGTCCGCAACCCCGATGGCGGCGGGCCTAACGGGGTGTTGAATTATGGCTATATCGTTGTGCGATCTGCCATGGCGCGCGCGGTGGCCGCCGCCGGATTGGCCCCGGCTTTGGGCATTTTTCATACCTCCAAACGCAATCCGTTTCGTCTGGTCGATGATTTGATGGAACCGTTTCGCCCGCTGGTGGACCGGGTGGTCTATGCCAATCGCGATATGTGGGGCGACGCCGTTACACCCGATGCCAAAAAGGCGCTGGCGGCTATTGTGACCGGGGCCATTCCCACCAGCGAAGGATTATTGCCGGTTTACCGGGTGATGGGGCAAATGGCGTTTTCGCTCGCTGCTGTCTATGCGGGCCAGCGCAAGGAACTGGATCTCCCACCTCAAATCAGAATTGAAAAGCAGATGGAGATGGAGGGGCTGTAACCCGGATCAGACCGATCAGACGGACCAGCCGGGGAGCCAGGGCAAAATGGCATTATCGGGGTATCGGATCATGTGGGCTTTTGTGATGTTTGACCTGCCCGTGGTGACCAAGGCAGAAAAGCGCCGGGCGCGCAAATTTCACGATTATTTGCTTGATGAAGGTTTCGATATGAAACAGTTTTCGGTCTATTACCGCTTTTACGAAAGCCGGGCCAAGGCCGATGCCGCCAGCAAACGCATCTCGGCTAAAATCCCCGAACGCGGCATGGTCTCGATCCTGTCGGTGACCGACAAACAGTTCGGCCAGATGGTCAATTTCATGGGCAAGGTGCCGACAAAAAACGATCAAAAACCGGACCAACTGGCTCTTTTTTAAGGTGAAAATGACAGTTTTTGACTCAAAAAAATCCCGCAACACTTTGAATATGCTGCGGGATTCGGTGTTCCTATTGTAGCAGGTTCGATTTTGGATGGTAGCTACAACGCTCATAGGTCGCGGCAAAGATATCAGGCTATTGTAGCAGGTTCGATTTTGGATGGTAGCTACAACCCCTGTGGACGGTTCGCCGTTCTCAATGTATTGTAGCAGGTTCGATTTTGGATGGTAGCTACAACGGTTCAGGACCGCGCCTTTGTGAACAGTCAATTGTAGCAGGTTCGATTTTGGATGGTAGCTACAACTGCAATGGTATAATCAATTGATGCGCTGATATTGTAGCAGGTTCGATTTTGGATGGTAGCTACAACGGCTTCGCCTTCAATCAAAAACCTGACAATATTGTAGCAGGTTCGATTTTGGATGGTAGCTACAACAGGAATTGTAACGTCCGGCGTCACAATAACATTGTAGCAGGTTCGATTTTGGATGGTAGCTACAACTTAGCACGTGTTCGACGCATTCAAGGGCAGATTGTAGCAGGTTCGATTTTGGATGGTAGCTACAACTGATTGCGATTGCTGCGGAGACCGATGGTAATTGTAGCAGGTTCGATTTTGGATGGTAGCTACAACGCCGCTCACGAACGATAGCGCTGCCGTTATATTGTAGCAGGTTCGATTTTGGATGGTAGCTACAACGATTTCTTGCAGCGTGTCCGAATTTACCATATTGTAGCAGGTTCGATTTTGGATGGTAGCTACAACGGACGTGCGCGAACAATTGAAGCTTGACCGATTGTAGCAGGTTCGATTTTGGATGGTAGCTACAACCGTTTTGCAAGGCCAACCGGCACGCGACATATTGTAGCAGGTTCGATTTTGGATGGTAGCTACAACCGGGTGCGGGATATAAACGCACAAATGCGAATTGTAGCAGGTTCGATTTTGGATGGTAGCTACAACGATCGTAACCTGGACAACCCCCAAACCGATATTGTAGCAGGTTCGATTTTGGATGGTAGCTACAACGACGCCAACCGCCCTTAAACAACCCACCGTATTGTAGCAGGTTCGATTTTGGATGGTAGCTACAACCAAACAAAGACCGTGCGTGGTTTCCGCCATATTGTAGCAGGTTCGATTTTGGATGGTAGCTACAACCGTGGAGTGGTGCAGGGCTTTTCTTGTGATATTGTAGCAGGTTCGATTTTGGATGGTAGCTACAACGGCGTCCGCCGTGCAGCGGGCAACCTCAACATTGTAGCAGGTTCGATTTTGGATGGTAGCTACAACACAACATCGTTTTGCCGGTGCGTGACCGTGATTGTAGCAGGTTCGATTTTGGATGGTAGCTACAACTATTTCGGCACCAATAGCGGAACTGTTGTCATTGTAGCAGGTTCGATTTTGGATGGTAGCTACAACGGGACAAACCGCCACTTTTAACCTGCCGCTATTGTAGCAGGTTCGATTTTGTGTGCTAGAAAAACGCCTGTTTAATGCCATCAATAATGAACTGGATGGCAAGGGCGGCCAAAATCATGCCGAGCAGACGCGAGATGACGGTGGCGACCGTAGGGCTGAGACGTTTGGCGACCAGACCCGAGAGCAGGAACATGGTGAGCGCGCAGACCATGACGAGGGCGACAACGCCAATCACGCCGGTTTGCATCACGATATTATCTTTATACTTGCCCATCAGCAGCATGATCGTCGCAATCGAGCCGGGACCGGCCAGAAACGGGATTGACATCGGGAAGATGGAAACATCTTCGTAATCGTCGTCATGCGCGGCGGTTGGCGTGGGGCTGGTGCTGGTATGGGCACCGTCCTTTGCAGCCGGGCTGGCTGTGCTACTGGTCATGGTATTGGGTGCGGATGTGCCTGTGGCCGTGGCGGCGTTGGTGTGGGGTTTGCTGCCTGCACGATCCTCATTTTCTTCATGTTCGAGTTCCTGATGGACCTGTTCGGCGCGTTCGTTGCGTTTTTTGCCGCGCCGTTCAAACAGCATTTCAAGGGCGATTAAAAACAGCAAGGTGCCGCCCGAAATGCGAAAGGCGGGCATATGGATGCCGAAAATACCCAGCAGGCTTTCGCCCAGCAGAGCAAAGGCGGTCAGGATGACAAAAGATGTGATGCAGGCGCGAATGGCCATGCGGCGGCGGTGTGCGGTGCTGGTATCTTGCGTCAGCACAAGAAAAACCGGCACCAGCCCCACCGGGTCGACAATCACAAACAGGGTGACAAAGGCGGCGATCAGTTCGCTTGCCATACTGATATCGGGCATGAAATTTCCTTTTTGCGCGATGATCTGTCGATGTGAGGCCGCAGCTTTTACGCGCTCACGCCGGGATTGACGCCAGAAACGGGGCAGCACGAATTGTTTGGGGCCGTGTTGCTGTGGCTGTATGCCGCTTTGCCCCGCCTGAATCCCGGTTTATGAAACCAGCCTGCCCGATCTGGCCGGGAAAGCCAGCCCTGATTTACGCGGTTGCGCGAAAAAGGTAAATGCCAGGTTATGGTTTTTCGGTTTCAGGCGGTGAATTTTCGGGCCGGCGTTATACCCGCACCCCATGAGGATGATTTATGGAGAGCCGGTTAAATGTTTAGTCCCGGCATTTGATGGTACGTTATTTAGCCATCAATGGAAGGATGCATTATGGGACAAATTTTACACGGCAGCGCCACAACGACAAAGGCAACCCGTCGAGCGATACAAAGTAGTCAAGAGAGCCTGAGAACTCTCTCGAAACGGTATGGCATCAACAAAAAGACTGTCGCAAAGTGGAAAAAGAGAACATCGACATCGGATCTGAAGACAGGCCCGCAAGAACCAAGGTCTTCGATTTTGTCAATAGAAGACGAGGCAATCATCGTGGCTTTCCGCCGCCACACGCTGTTGCCTCTTGATGATTGTCTCTATGCGTTGCAGCCAACCGTGCCACATTTGACAAGGTCTTCTCTTCACCGTTGCCTGCAACGTCATGGTATCAGCCGACTGCCCGATGTTGAAGGCACCAAAACGGCAAGGAAGAAATTCAAATCTTACCCCATTGGCTATTTCCACATTGATATTGCTGAGGTTCGAACGGTTGAAGGAAAACTCCACTTGTTCGTTGCGATTGACCGGACCTCGAAGTTTGCTTTTGTTGAGTTGCATGCCAAAGCATCAACACGGGTGGCTGCAGAGTTCCTGAACCGCCTGATTGAAGCTGTTCCATACAAAATCCACACGATCCTCACTGATAACGGGATCCAGTTCACGACACCGGGGGCAGGTGGATCGGCTGTTGCACTCATCAGGCAAGCCATGAAAAACGGTGAGGCATTCCGTGCTCATGCGTTTGAATATGCCTGTGCTAAAGCCGACATCGATCATCGAACAACCAAACCGAAACATCCCTGGACAAACGGACAGGTCGAACGCATGAACCGAACCATCAAGGACGCGACAGTAAAGCGGTTCCATTATGACGATCATGATCAGCTGAGAAACCACCTCAATGACTTCATTGCCGCTTACAATTTTGGCAAGCGGTTAAAGACGCTCAAGGGCATGACACCTTACGAATACATCTGCAATATCTGGACAAAAGAACCGGAACGCTTCAATCTTGATCCGATCCATCAAATGCCGGGACCAAACATTTAGGCGCGATGGCACCGACGCAGGCGTGTGAAGCCTTGGCAAGGGCGCAATGTGGTTTGATGTTACGGGCGGGGCTGGTTGAAAAATCCACCGGCAAAGGGCGGCGGCAGATTACGCAGGGCCTCGATCCGGGTGGTGACGGACGGATGGGTATCGAGCAGCGCCGGGGGCTGGGTGCTGCGATAGGGGATCAGGCGCAGGGTGCGGCGGTTGATTTGGTCGATATGGGTCAGTGCATCAATCAAATCATCAGCGCCGCCCAAAAGGTCGCTGGCCCCGTGGTCGGCGGCAAATTCGCGGTCGCGGATGACCGCACGTTGCAGCAAAAAGCTGATGCTGGGGGCGGCGGCCAGGACAATCACCAGCCACAGGGGCGGGGTGCCATCGTTGAAAATGAACATAAACATCGCAAACATCGCCAGTGTCCAGGTGGTGCGATACAGGATGTCGGTCATCATCAGGATTTGGGTGTCGTTATGCCAGGCATGGGCAATTTCGTGGGCCAGCACCGCGCGCAATTGCCGGGGGGACAGGCTGTCAACGGCATCTTGCGACAAGGCAATGATGGTGCTGTCATCCTTGCCGGTTGTAATGGCATTAACCCCTTTGCCGGGCAATAAATACAGGCGCGGCACAAATGTCAGACCGGCCCGCTGGGCCAAAAGAACCGCCATTTCATGCAAGGCCGGATAGCTTTGTGCGGCCAGCGGTTTGGCGCGCAGCAACTTCATGATCGTATCGGACGACACCATCGGCCCCAGAACCACCATCAGGGCAATGGCGAAAAAGGCCGAAACCGTCATCATCGGGCCGCCAAAAATCCAGGCGCACACCACCAGTACCCCGGCCATGCTGGCCATAAGCCCGACGGTGTGGGTAACCCCGCCAGGACGCAGGGCCAGAAACCGTTGCACAGAATTGGAGAGGTCCAGCATATTATTAACCCTTTTTCGCGGAGGCCTGTTCGCAATGGCTGAAGGATACGCTTCTATCGGCGACGTTGCATGGGGCTTGATCAATACCGGGCAAATAAAACCGGGAAAATGATGCGTAAAGAGATTGCGTGAATAATGGTGTGGGCGCGACAGGGGCGAAATGCGGTCTTGCCCCTGTGCCTGCCCGCATCCTGTAGCCGAGGAGGGGCGGGCAGCAAAAGTGCCAGGTCGGCCCCCGGACCGAACAACCGTGTCAGGTTTGTTGCGGGACCGGGGTCTTGGGGGAAGGGTTAAAACACCATCTGGCTGAACCAGTAGCCGACATAACCCAGCGCCATGACAAGCATAATGGTTAACAGGACGATTTTGAACGGATTGGATTTGTCTTTCGAGGCGGAGGCATGATTGGGGGCGACCATAAGGGACTCGCAATTGTTTCTGGAATTGAAGCAATGAAAATTGGCCAGATAAGGAGGCGTTGCAAGGGTTTTAATGCCCTGATTGCCCAAAATGGTGTGCGAGGTCACAACATAACGGCTGTATAACAGCTGTAAATTCATGCAGATGATGAAGCATTGGCGCAAAAGCAATGATTTTGTTAACGCATCTTTATAAGTTTGACTAGAATAGTCGTAGAGGATTAATCCGGCGCGATAGTGCGTTCTGTTGTGTGAGGCGACAGAATGATTGCTTTTGGGGGACAGGCCGCAGGTATGCGGCAATGATATTAACGGGATCAGGATGGCCCTGCCGAAAACAGCCCACACCGGCATTTTGTCCGGACGTAACCGCGAAGGTGACCGCACCGCGCTAGAACGGATGTTCTGGCGGTCGATCGGTATTGTGGGCGGATTCAGCATGGTGATCAATTTGCTGAATATGGTGATCCCGATTTATTCGATGCAGGTCTTTGACCGGGTTCTTTCTTCGCGCAGTTTCGATACACTGTTTTTGCTGACCCTTGGCATTGCCATTGTGCTGGTCTTTATCGCCGCGATGGAGCAATTGCGCTCTCGTGTGCTGATCCGGGTGGGGACGGGGCTTGATCTGGGCCTGGGGGGCGATCTGTTTTCCCATGTGGTGGAACAGGCATCGCGCGGGGCACCCAACCGGCAACGACCCTTGCGCGATCTTTATGGTTTGCGCGGGTTTTTAACCGGGTCGGGCCCGTTTGCCCTGATCGACTTCATGTGGGCACCGGTTTATATCGGCGTGGTTTTTGTTTTTGATATCCGCCTGGGCATGGTCGCCCTGTGCGGGGCGGTGATTTTGATCCTGATTGCGGTGGCCAACGAGACGGCGGCGAAAATTTCGGTGGATCGGTCCGAACAATCGCAAAATCGTGGCATTGCCCAGGAAGAAACCTATATCCGCAATGCCGAGGCGATGGAGGCCATGGGCATGACGCCCGCGGCCCAGGCACGCTGGCAGGCCGACCAGTCCGATGCGCTGTATTGGGAAAGCCAGACCAGCCGCCGGGTGGGCACATCGACCACATTGTCGCATTTTGTCCGCTTGTCGATGCAGGTGATGTTTATCGGCACCGGGGCTTATCTGGTGCTGAGCGAAAGCATCACCATTGGCATAATGGTGGCGTCGATGATTTTGGGCATGCGCGGATTGGCCCCGTTTGATGGTGCGGTGGCGGCGTGGCGGTCCTGGACATCGGCGCGCAGTTCGTTTGAACGGCTTAACCGCATTTTGCTGGAACGCAAACCGCGTTTGCATGCGCCAGCGCCCAAGGCCAAGGGCATGGCGGTTTCGGTTGACCGGCTGGTTTTTGCCCCGCCGGGCAGCCGCAATGTGCTGTTCAAGGGGTTTTCATTTCGGGTCGGGGCCGGGCAGGTTGTCAGCATTGCCGGGTTTAACGGGGTGGGGAAAACCGCCTTGTTGAAATTGTTGATGGGCATCTGGTCGCCAGCATCGGGCTCGGTCAAACTTGACGATATCGAGGCTTCAAGGCTGGACCGCGCGCAGATCGGGCCGCAAATTGGCTATCTGGCACAAAATCCGTTTTTGTTTCCCGGCACTATTGCCGAAAACATCGCCCGGCTGGGAACAGCCTACCCGCGCGATATTGTCCAGGCCGCCGAACTGGCCGGGGCGCATAAATTCATTCTTGATTTACCCGATGGCTATGACACCCGGCTGGATCGTGGCGGTACCAACCTGTCGGGGGGGCAACGGCAACTTGTGGCACTGGCAGCGGCCCTTTATGGCAAGCCGCGCCTGTTATTGCTTGATGAACCGACGACCGCCCTGGATGAAGGGCGGATGGAATATGTCATCAACCTTATCGACATTGTGCGCCGCGCCGGGATTACCACGTTTATCGTTAGTCACGAACGCGAAGTGTTAAAGCGGGCAGATGCCATTATTGCCATGTCGGGCGGGCAGATACGGGTGGTGCCGGTGAATGTTTCGCGCATGCAAATGCCCCAGCCACCCGTTCCGGCATCGGTTGAGGCACCCGCGCCGCAACTCCCGCCCGATCATGTCGCGGCGGCGACCGGTACCCCCCGCCCGGCACCAGACGGGCAAATGCGCATTACACCGCAAAAACGGGCGGTGCCCAACCCCGAAGCTCCGCAACGCCGCAACCCCGATGCCGGGATGACCGATGATGGCGTGCGTCGCCGTGATGCACTACCGCCCGCCGCAGACAATGCTGCAAACAGCGAACAGCAGGCGATGCGCAGCACCGCTAGTGGCACTGTTAAAGTCATGCGTCCCTTGACCCCGTTGCCCCCGTCCGTGCGCAAGGATGATGGGCTGGATCGTGGCGAGGGGCCAAAGGATGTGGTGCGGCGCAAGCAGGCTGCCGCCAAGCCAGCCCGGCCGCAACGGCCCACCGATGCCGAGCTGAGTCGCGAGAAAACCGCGCGCGAGGTTGTGCGCAAGAAGGGCGAAAATGCTGCACAAAATAAGGCGCAAAATAATGCTGGCAGTGATGCTGCGCGTGCCCCCGAAGTGCCAGCCCAAGGGCGCAAACCACGCGTAAAAACCGGGGCCGATGGCCGTCCGCAATTGCGGGTGGTTGAAGGATCTGCCGGGCGCAGGCAAGGGGGTCGTCGATGAACGGCGTTGAACTGCCTTCGGTTCGAACCCTTGATACCGATGTTAAACCGTTGGTGCGTCTGGGGTTGCTGATTTTGATATTGGGGTTTGGTTCGGTTTTTTTATGGGCGGCGACAGCGCGGATTAATTCTGCGGCCATTGCCAGCGGGGTTGTTGCCCCTTTTTCCGGGCGGCAAACCATACAGCATCTTGAAGGCGGGATTATTCGTAACATTCTGGTGCGCGATGGTGCGCGGGTGGTGGCAGGCCAAACCCTGATCGAACTTGACGATACCCGTGCCCGGGCCAGTTATGATTTGCTTTATAAACGGCATCTAAGTGCGCTGGCGACCCAGGCGCGGCTGAATGCCGAACGTCAGGGGCTTGACCATGTGGTATGGCCATCTGATTTGAGCCCGGCGGCGCATAAAGAGCTTGTTTTGGCGCAAAAAGACCTGTTTGACAGCCGCACCAGTGCCTTTCGCGGCGAGAAATCGCTTTATGACGAGCGGATCAAGGAATTGCGCCGTGAAATTTCGGCCACCAACGAGCAAAAAATAGCGTCCCGGCAGCAGGTTGGTATCGTTAAAGAAGAACTGGCGATGGTAAAGCCGATGGTGGAAAAGGGCTATGCCCGGCGCACCCGGTTGTTGCAGCTGGAAAGCCGACTGGTCGATAATCTGGGCAATATTGGCCGCTTTTCCGCCGACATTGCCCGTATTGAACAACAAATTCAGCAGGTGCGCGCCAG
This sequence comes from uncultured Thalassospira sp., assembly GCF_963976115.1. Classification (GTDB taxonomy): domain Bacteria; phylum Pseudomonadota; class Alphaproteobacteria; order Rhodospirillales; family Thalassospiraceae; genus Thalassospira. Next base: position 3,013 of record NZ_CAXBJJ010000005.1, on the reverse strand, counting down.
TCAGGCCCAGCTGAGCCGCGATCATTTGGAAACGGTGAATACCGAACTGCGCGATGTGCAGGCCGATTTGTCGGATCTGACCGAACGTTTGCGCTCGGCCGAGGATATTCTCGCACGTTCCAAAATTGTTGCCCCGACCGAAGGGACTGTGACCAGCCTGAAATTTACCACCGTTGGGGGCGTTATTCCCCCTGGGGCGGCCATTTTGGAAATTGTCCCGCATAATGACCGGCTGGTGATTGAAGGGCGCATTTCGCCCAACGATATTGATGTGGTTTCACCGGGGCTTTTGGTGAATATCCGGGTAACAGCCTTTAGCCAGCGGTGGTTTGCGCCGGTGAAGGGCGAAATCGTTGATGTGTCCCCCGACCGGCTTAGCGATAGCGACGGGCGGCCCTATTTTCGGGCGCTGGTCCAAATAGACGCCGATAGCCTGGCCGAACATGAAGGCATGATCCTGTTGCCCGGTATGGCGGCTCAACTTGAGATTGTAACCGGGGCGCGGACCATTCTGGCGTATTTGTTTGCACCAATCACAGATAGTTTCCAGCGCGCCTTCCGCGAAGAATAGCCCGAGTCGCAAAATTCAGACGTTTGAAATGGCTGTTTTGACTTCCAATTCTGACACAATCTGACAATTATTTTGCTTTGATGCCGTATCATCGCGACATCGGGGGAAAAAGGCCGAAACATAAGGTTTTCCAGCGTTTCTGCTGTTGCCGCATGTGGTCGGCTTGAATATACTGCCGTATATGGGAAGTTGTAGAGTGATGCTGGCAGGGGTGCCAGTCGATCCCATGTAGGGAGTTAAAAAATTGACAGCGGCAGCCAATCAGGATGATGGCACGGGTTTTACCGACCCCAGTCTGGAAGATGTGCTTGATACGCGCGCGGAAAATGGTTCCGCAGCGGGCATTGGCGATGCGGATTCTTCTGCTTCCAAAAATGCCGGGGCACCTGCCGGGCAGCTTCCGCAATCAATTTCGACCCAGGTTTTCACAAATATTCAAAACGTCATCGGCAGTGCGTATAACGACGTGCTGATTGCCGATGGGTCAACCCTTAGCCTTGATGGCGGGGCGGGCGATGACACGCTGGTTTCTGGTGAAGGCAGCGATCATTTAACCGGCGGGCATGGCCGGGATCTGTTTGTTTTGCAGCAAGGGTTCGGTCAGACCACGATTACAGATTTTGATCCGACGCAGGATTCCCTGTCGCTCCGCGGCACGGGGGCCGAAACGGTTCAGGATCTGATCAGTCTTGCCCATGAAGATGCCGGAAATGTCGTTATCACGTTCGATAATGGCGATGTGCTGGTTCTGCAAAACCTTACCATCAAAGATCTGCAAGCGGTTTCGATCGTCGATGCCGGTGAAATTGTCGGGCTTGCCGATGGCAGGACGGTCAATTTGACCGATCTTTCATCGCTTAACGACATTCAGGGCACGGCTGGTGATGACGTGATCGCCGGGACATCGGGCGATGATGCGATCAGCGGCGGTGGTGGCAATGATGTCATAAACGGTGGCGATGGCAACGACACCCTGTCCTATTGGGGCGAGCTTGACGGTGCCAATGTTGACATGGGGGCCGGAACAGCCAGCAGCGGCAACGGCAGAGACACCACTTCATTTTCCAATATTGACAATGTCACCGGGTCAAATGGCAACGACAATTTGCGCGGCGATGCCAACGACAACATCCTTGCTGGCGCAGGCGGCGACGATACATTTTCGCCCGGCGGCGGCAATGATCAGATTGGCGGTGGCGCGGGCAATAACACCCTTGATTACAGCGATGCGACAGGCGGTGTGAAGGTCGATATGCGTTCCGGCCAGGGTGAAAACATCCCGAATAGCAGCGGCACCACGCCGGGTGAAACGACCAGTGGTGGTACCAGCGGCGCGACGAACGGCGATGCTTTAACCAATAACGGTTCTGACAATACCAGCGGGTCATCGGGGGATGATACGACGGGTAGCGGTGGCGCAACGGGTAACAGCGGCAGCGGCCAGAGTGATACGGGCAGCGGCGACACCAGCACGGAAACCGGCACCGATACGACGAGCGGGTCCGGAAATGAAACCGGATCGACGGATGGATCGGATGGATCAGGGGGGGCGTCCGGGGATACAACTGGCGACAGCCAAACGGGCGACGGATCGACCAGCAATGGCACCGGCACTGCCACGAATGGCGACAGTTCGGGCGGTGCAGGTTCTGACAATACCAGCGGGTCATCAGGGGATGATACGACGGGTAGCGGTGGCGCAACGGGTAACACCGGCAGCGGCGGCACCAACACGGAAACCGGCACCGATACGACGAGCGGGTCCGGGAATGAAACCGGATCGACGGATGGATCGGATGGATCAGGGGGGACGTCCGGGGATACATCTGGCGACAGCCAGGCGGGCGACGGATCGACCGGTGATGGTACCGGCACTGCCACGAATGGCGACAGTTCGGGCAGTGCAGGTTCTGACAATACCAGCGGGTCATCGGGGGATGACACGACGGGTAGTGGTGGCGCAACGGGTAACACCGGCAGCGGCCAGAGTGATACGGGCAGCGGCGGCACCAACACGGAAACCGGCACCGATACGACGAGCGGGTCCGGGAATGAAACCGGATCGACGGATGGATCGGATGGATCAGGGGGGACGTCCGGGGATACATCTGGCGACAGCCAGGCGGGCGACGGATCGACCGGTGATGGTACCGGCACTGCCACGAATGGCGACAGTTCGGGCAGTGCAGGTTCTGACAATACCAGCGGGTCATCGGGGGATGATACGACGGGTAGTGGTGGCGCAACGGGTAACACCGGCAGCGGCGACACCAGCACGGAAACCGGCACCGATACGACGAGCGGGGCCGGGAATGAAACCGGATCAACGGATGGATCGGATGGATCAGGGGAGACGTCCGGGGATACAACGGGCAACAGCCAAACGGGCGACGGATCGACCGGTGATGGTACCGGCACGGCCACGAATGGCGACAGTTCGGG
>NZ_CAXBJJ010000004.1:0-374272 GCF_963976115.1 uncultured Thalassospira sp. | reverse complement strand
AAACGACACGCCAAAAACAAACAAAATGGGTCATATTAAAGGAAAAGTGCTTTAGCCCTTTTGAGGTTCCGTCTCGTTGATCGGGTTTGATCAACGAGACCCTCAATCGGCGGGCGGGTTGTTGGTGGCTGTTATCCGGCGCCCGTCGCTCGTTGCCCGTTGCGCCATATAGCTTACGGTACTGTCGTTCTTGGCGAGGTTCGCCATGAGGTGTTCTTGCAAACAAGCTGTTTTGCTTCAAAGGTTTTAATGACCTGATGACCCTGGATTATTATCCACTGCTTTCGCCCATTCGTACCGGCCTTGCGTGCAAATGCCCGCGCTGCGGCGGGGGAAAGCTGTTTTCAGGTTTTCTGGTGGTGCGCGAACAGTGCGATGTTTGCGGCCTCGATCTGCGGGGCCACGATGCTGGCGATGGGCCTGCCATCTTTATCATTTTCATCCTTGGTTTTTTGGTGGTCCCCCTTGCCTTATGGGTGGAATTGACGTACCAACCGCCTTTGTGGCTGCATGTGGTTATGTGGTTTCCAACCGTGATCGGGGTTACCCTTTTGCTGTTGCGGCCGCTTAAAGGGGTGATGGTTGCCCTGCAATATCGTCACCGTTCGACCACGGAACAGGAATAGGCCCTTTATGGTGCTTTTTAAAACGCGGCCAACCGTCGCAATTTCGATTTCTGCCGGTTTGGCATTGCTGATTTTGCTGGTTTTGGGGGCCTGGCAGGTGGAACGCCTGTTTTGGAAAGAAAACCTGATCGCCCAGCGCGAAGCCCAGGCCAGCATGGCCCCGATTGATTTTCCTGTTGATGTGGCCAAAATCGACCCCGACCTGTCGTTTCGCGCCGTTCGCGCCCATGGCCGTTTCCTGCATGATCAGGAAATGTATTTAATGGCGCGCACCATGCAGGGCAGCGTTGGGTATCAAGTAATTACCCCGCTTGAACAGGCCGATGGCCGCATCATTCTGGTGAACCGCGGCTGGGTGCCCGACGACAAACGCGACCCCGCCACCCGTGCACAAGGCCAGGTGGCGGGCCAGGTTGACGTAACCGGCGTTTTGCAGGTCGCCCGGCCGCGCCATTGGGCCCAGCCCGAAAACGACCCGGTGAAAAACCAGTGGTTCTTTGTTGACCCGCAACACATGGCCGAAGAAGCCGGTGGTGACCTTGCCAGTCCCTATTACCTGGAAGCCGACGCCACATCCAACCCCGGCGGATGGCCCAAGGGCGGGCAGGCACATGTGACGCTGCCCAACAACCATTTGCAGTATGCGATCACATGGTTTTCCCTTGCAGTTGCACTGGTGGTGATTTTTATCATCTATCATCGCCGCCCGGCACTTCCCAAGGCGGATTGACCTTGCGGTCAAGGCCCCTGACAGACTAGTTTTCAGTGTGATTGTGATTTGCACCTGCTCCCTCTGCCCGCAAAGGGCAAGGGGTGGGCATTTGTGTGATCGCGCCTGTTTCTGATGACATTTCTGTCCTTGGTTGTTTAGTCCTCACTGCTGCGGAGCCCCCATGACCAAAGCCTATCTTGCGCTTGAAAACCGTTTTCGTCGTCTGAACATTCTGGCAGATATTGGCGGGATGCTGCATTGGGATATGGCGACCATGATGCCCGATGGCGCGGCAGAATCGCGATCAGAACAGCTTGCCACCCTTGATGTTATGTCTAACGAATTGATCAAGGATGCTGCCTTGGCGGACCTTCTGGCCGAGGCCGAAGGCGAAACCCTGACCGATTGGCAGCGCGCCAACCTGCATGAAATGAAACGCGAATGGGTGCATGGCAATGCCGTGCCCGGTGATTTGGTCGAGGCGATTTCGCGGGCGTCCACCGCGTGCGAGGTGGCATGGCGCAGCGCGCGCGCCGAAAACGATTTCGCTGCCCTGTTGCCCAAACTGCAAACCGTGCTGGACCTGTCAATCGAAGCTGGCACCGCCAAGGCCGAGGCGCTGGGCTGTTCGGTGTATGATGCACTGCTCGATCAATATGATCCGTCCATGCGTTGCGCGCGCATTGATGGGCTTTTTGCCGATCTGGAAGCCTTTTTGCCGGACTTTACCGCCAGCGTGATTGAACGGCAAAAAGCCGAACCGGCGGCGTTGCAGCCGCAAGGGCCGTTTCCAATTGCAACGCAAAATGCCATTGGCCTGGATCTGATGAAAGCCGTCGGGTTTGATTTTGACCATGGCCGACTGGATATTTCCCATCATCCGTTTTGTGGCGGCACGGCCGATGATGTGCGCCTTACCACCCGTTATAACGAAGCCGACTTTACCAGCGCCATCATGGGCGTGATGCACGAAACCGGGCATGCCATGTATGAACGCGGCCTGCCCAAAGCATGGCGGATGCAACCGGTTGGCAAGGCGCGCGGCATGAGCCTGCATGAAAGCCAGTCCTTGTTGATTGAAATGCAGGCCAGCCGGTCGCAGGAATTTTTAACCTATGCCGCCCCGCTGTTTAAATCGGCTTTTAACGGCGATGGCCCGGCATGGGAGGCTGAAAACCTGTATCGGCTTTACACACGGGTTGAACCGGGCCTGATCCGGGTGGATGCTGATGAAGTCACCTATCCGTCGCATGTGATTTTGCGCTATCGCCTGGAGCGCGCATTGATCGAAGGCAACATGAAACTGGCCGATTTGCCCGGTGCCTGGAACGATATGATGCAGTCGCTGTTGGGGATTACCCCGCCTAATGATGGCAATGGGTGCCTGCAAGATATTCACTGGCCGTCTGGTGCGTGGGGGTATTTCCCGACTTATACCATGGGGGCCATGGCCGCCGCCCAGCTGTTTGCGACCATTCGCCAGGCTGTGCCCGATGTGATGGAAAACCTTGCCAATGGCAATTTTGCCCCGCTTATGACCTGGCTTCGCGCCCATGTGCATGGCAAGGGGTCCAGTGCCACCACTGATGATATCCTGATGGCTGCCACCGGCGCGCCGTTGCAAACCACGGCTTTCATCAGCCATTTGCAAACGCGTTATGGCGGTTAAATTATGGTAATTTCGGTACTGCTTGCTCGCCCTTTGCCCCGATAGGCTATAGAGTTTGCGAGCGGTCCGGATCAGATCATCAGATTATCAGATCAGAAATTTACAGACGCTAAATCGAACAGGATCAGACAGGCAAATGGCATCAAAGGTAATGGACCGTCAGGTCTTTGCAGCGGGACAAATTATTTTCCGTGAAGGAAAACCCGGTGGTGCCGCCTATGTGGTGCAGGAAGGGTCGGTCGAGATTTATAAAAGCATCACCGGCGGTGAAGATGTTGTGCTGGGGCATATCGAACCGGGCGGCCTGTTTGGCGAGCTTTCGCTGATCGATGATGCCCCGCGTATGGCCTCGGCCCGGGCGCGCGACCGAACCGTCGTGATCGCCATTTCGCGGCGCCAGTTTGAATATAAACTTAACGAATCGGATCGCTTCATTCGCGCCATCTTGCGTATTTTATTGGCGAACTATCGGCAAATCACCCGGCGTTCGGTCAAACTTGAAGGCCTGTTGCGCAAACATGGCATTCCGTTCGAGGAATGACGGGACCGGCGCAATCTGACCGGTCCCTTTGTTTTGGTGTGTTTTTATCCGGGTGTTTTAACGAGCTTCGATGCGAACCCGTTGCAGAAAACTGTCAAGCGATGTGCCCAGCCGCGCCACAAGATCGGTGATCGAGATACCCACCTGTAAAACATCGACAGCGGCATTGTTGCCTTTTTCCACCTCGGATAAAACCGATGTGACAGATGTGCTGACAATGCCCGTGCCCTGTGCTGCCTGGCTGATCGAGCGCGTAATTTCGTTGGCTGCAGCCCCTTGCTGTTCGATGGCGGCGGCAATGGCAGAAGACACACCATCGATTTGACCAATAATCTTACGAATTTTCTCAATAGCCGCCACGGCATTTTCGGTACGGCTCTGCATTGCATTGACGCTGTCTGAAATGTCTTCGGTCGCCTTGCTGGTTTGGCTGGCAAGGTTTTTTACTTCCTGGGCCACGACGGCAAATCCTTTGCCTGCATCCCCGGCACGGGCGGCTTCGATTGTGGCATTCAAGGCCAGAAGGTTGGTTTGCCCGGCAATTTCGTTAATCAGATTAACCACATCGCCAATCTGGCTGGATGCCTTGTTAAGTTCATCCATAAGACCGGCTGTATTCTGGGCTTCGTTGACGGCCTCCTGGGCAATACGAACCGATTGCGCTACCTGCTGATTGATTTCTGTAATCGACATTGAAAGCTGTTCGGATGCAGAGGCAACGGTATTCACATTCTCGGCGGCGGTCTGCGCGCCGCCATTGGCATTCTGCACCAGTTTATAACAGGTAGTGCTGGATGATTTGAGGGCATCACCGGTTGTATCGAGGCTTATGGTGGCCTGTGTCAGAGACGAAACAACCTTGCCGGTTGAGGATTCAAGTTCGTCGGCAACGCGCCTGAGCGCATTTTTGCGCGTCATTTCGTTTTGTTCTTTTTCCCGGTCATGTTCTGCGCGCAATTGTTCAGCACTTGCCAGGTTTTTACGGAAATCATTTACCGCCTTTGCCAGCGTGCCAATCTCGTCGTGGCGCTCCAGTCCGGCAATTTTAAGGTCGTAATTTTTCTTCTGAATTTCGTCGATGTCAAAAATAATGCTTTTTATCGGTCGGGTAATGCTGCGGATATTCATATAAATGACGCCGATCATAACGATCACCATGACGATAATGGTGCCCAAACCGATCACGGTAATGGATCGTGCCTCCTGCTCTGCCCCTTTTGTCGACAATTGTAAAACCAGCGATCCCAGATTTTCGTTGCTGCCGTTTTCCTGATAAAAAACATCCGCTGTCGAGCTGATGACATCGGTTTCGCGCGGAGTACCGTGTTTATAGGTAATGGTGCCTGTTTTATCGACAATTTGAACCGAGACAAAATCGGGGTCGCGGCTCATGGCGTCGAGAACATTTGTGATACGATCGTCATTCATGTCCCATAATGCGCCTGCCACGGTTCCGGCCTGAAGGGACGCTGTAATCTGGGCGCGTGCCGTAAGAGAATCGGTTGTTAAAGTTACAAACCGATTGAAAATAAAGCCAAAAGCAATGACAAGAACAATACAAATGGCCGATGCGAGGGTCAGTGTTGCGCGGCTTTGCATTGACATTTTACTGAGCATTATAAGGATCCCTTACGCAAAGGAATTTGGTCCACCGGGCCGGTCCTGCGCGCAAAGGCGCGAACCAGCCCGTTACCTGTTGCAAATAACATCAAGCAGGGAATGATCTATTTTATCTGTGCGTTAAAGGCCGCGCGCATGGCTTTGCCTTTGTCATTGTTTTGAAAACAAACATACAGATCATTATCGGCCAGCAGTTTTTCGTTAAAGCTGATTTTATCGGCGATGTTTTTAAGTGCGGGGTCGGATGACAGCGAATAGGTGAGGACATTTTTGTCAATGACGGCCGCATTCACCCGGCCCGCAGCGACTTTTTTGATGTTCTGCACATCACTGACAACGGCATCGACCTTTATTTTTCCGGCCGCGACCATGGCGTCGAATGTGGTTTCATTGACATAACCGCTCACCACGCCAATTGTGTATTTCTCAAGATCCTCGTGGCTGGACCATGTAATGGGCGTGGCAACATTCTGAATAAATCCGACCGGTGATTTGCCAAAACTGTTCGAAAACAGGCAATTGCCGCTGGCATTTTTTTCGGCATCGCGGCTGGCATCATAATATTCCGGGTAATAGCCGGCAAAGGCCGGGTCTGTGGTTCCTGTGTCAATGGCACGGTTCCACGGCAACACCACGTAATCCAGATCAAAACCTGCACCGGCAAACAGCTTTTTGACCTCGATGGTGGACTGGCCGCCTTCGGGTAATTTGGCACCGGTATAAGGCGGCCATTCAAGTGTGGCCAGCTTGATGGTTTCGGCAGATGCCGTTTGTGCGCTCAGCAGGGCGGCGGTGGCAAAAAGCAGTTTTTTGACGCTTGGAAAAATCGAACTCATCGTGAAACTCCTATATCCTGTGATTGTTTTTTTGACCGTGTGGTTGCTTTGAAACCATTTTCCCTGTTTGGGTGGAACACAGGGCCAGCTTGTTGGGGATATTTTTGTGCCGCAGTTTATGGTGCGCGATAACAGGTGGCCGGGGAGGCAATGAATACCGGGTTTGGCCAGGCCGATCATGTTGCGAAGATTACGCGGTCATTATTGTTTGGAAAATTCGGGTATAATTGCCCTTGACTAAGGTCGGGCAACGCCTCACTAACACGGGCGTTAAATCGTCTGGCATTAACAGGGCAAAGGTGGTTGCTGGCATGGAACTGTCCAATTCAGGAGCAAATATGATCAAATATTGTAGCACCCGGGGTGGCGTCTCCGGTTTGCAGTTTGATGACGTTTTTCTCGATGGTCTTGCCCGGGACGGCGGCTTGTATGTTCCTGAAAAATGGCCGCAATTCACCCCTGAAGACATCCGTTCCTTTCGCAATATGACCTATGCCGAAGTGGCCTTTTCCGTCATACAGCCTTTTGTTGCCGGTAGCGTCGATGATGCCGCCCTGAAAACCATTCTTGATGAAACCTATGCCGGGTTTAACCACACCGCCGTTGCCCCGCTTAAACAGTTAGGTGCCAATGACTGGGTGATGGAACTGTTTCACGGCCCGACTTTGGCGTTTAAGGATTATGCGCTTCAGGTGGTGGGGCGTTTGTTTGACCATGTTCTGGCACAGCGCGGCCAGCGCATTACCATTGTCGGGGCAACCTCGGGCGATACCGGGTCCGCCGCGATTGAAGCCTGCCGCGACCGCGATAATGTTGATATTTTCATTTTGCATCCTGCCGGGCGCGTGTCCGAAGTGCAACGCCGCCAGATGACCACCGTGATCGCCGATAACGTCCATAACCTTGCGGTGGATGGCTCGTTCGATGATTGCCAGGATCTGGTCAAGGCGCTGTTTAACGATCATGCTTTCCGCGATGAAATTGGCCTTTCGGCCGTCAATTCCATCAACTGGGCGCGCATCATGTGCCAGATCGCCTATTATTTCTGGGCCGGGGTGCAGTTGGGCGCCCCCGACCGTGAAATATCGTTTTCGGTGCCGTCGGGCAATTTTGGCAATGTTTATGCCGGGTATGCGGCCCTGCAAATGGGCCTGCCGATCAAACAGTTTGTGGTCGGGTCTAATTCCAACGACATTCTGGCGCGGTTTTTTGACAATGGCGTGATGAAAATGGACGGGGTTCACCCCACCATCAGCCCGTCGATGGATATTCAGGTCAGCAGCAATTTTGAACGTTTGCTGTTTGATTTGTATGACCGCGACGGGGCGGCGATTGCCGAACTGATGACCGAATTTCGCAAAACCGGCATCATGGAAATGTCGCAGGGCCGCTTTGCCAAAGCCCGCGACCTTTTTGATGGCTATCGGATGGATGATGACCAGACCCGGGCCGCCATTCTCGATGTGTATCAAAAAACCGGTGAACTGGTGGACCCGCATTCCGTGATTGGCATTGCCGCCGGGCGGGCGTGCAACCGCGACCGCTCGGTGCCGATGATTGCCCTGGCAACGGCACACCCGGCCAAGTTCCCCGATGCGGTTAAACAGGCATCCGGCATATACCCGGACTTGCCCGAACGCCTGTCCGACCTATATGAGCGACCAGAGAAACTTGAACCCATGACCAACGATGCCGATGCCCTGATGGCGCATGTCCGTAAAAACCGGCGTGCGGCCTGAAGAAAGGCAGTAATTGGATCGTTGGACCTTGATATGAAACAGGAGAATATCTGAATGACAGTCGAGCTGACCGAGCTTGACAATGGCATGATTGTCGCCACCGACCGCCTGGAACATGTGCAGTCGGTGGCTTTGGGTGCATGGGTCGATGTCGGGGCGCGCAATGAGACGCCCGAAATTAACGGCATTTCCCATATGCTTGAACACATGGCATTTAAAGGCACGCGCAAACGCAGTGCGCTGCAAATTTCCGAAGAAATCGAAGCGGTGGGCGGGCAGATGAATGCCTATACCTCGCGCGAGAATACCGCCTATTATTGCAAGGTGCTGCACGAAGACCAGGCCCTGGCGATTGATGTGATCGCCGATATTTTGCAAAATTCCACCCTTGATGAAAAAGAGCTGGAACGCGAACGCCAGGTGATTTTGCAGGAAATCGGCCAGGCCAACGATACGCCGGACGACATTGTGTTTGATTATTTTCAGGAAACCGCTCTGCCAAACCAGGCATTGGGCCGCTCTATTCTCGGCACCCCTGAAAATGTTTCCAGCCTGTCGCGCGATGATTTGTTTGATTTCATGTCGCGGCGCTATAGTGCCAAACGCATGGTGTTTTCGGCTTCGGGCAATGTGAACCACACTGAAATCGTCGATCTGGTTTCATCAAAATTCACCAATCTGCCGACCCACGAAGACCACGATATGGAAGTGCTGCGCTATGAAGGTGGCCAGCGCATCGAACAGCGCGACCTTGAACAGGCCCATGTCATTTTTGGCCTGCCCACGGTGCCTTATGCCGATGACAGTTTCTATGACGTGCAGGTGTTTAACACCCTTTTGGGTGGCGGCATGTCGTCGCGCCTGTTTCAGGAAATCCGCGAAAAACGCGGGCTGGTCTATTCGGTTTACAGCTTCTCGTCGCACTATGTCGATGGCGGCCTGTTCTCGATCTATGCTGGCACCGGACCCGATGACCTGCCCGAACTCATGCCGGTGATGTGCGACGAACTAAAACGCGCCACCCTTGACCTCACCGAAGAAGAAGTCAACCGCGCCCGTGCCCAGCTGAAAGCCATGGTCGTGATGGGCATGGAAAGCAATTCGGCGCGCTGCGAGACGCTCGCCCGGCAAATTCAGGTCCATGGCGGCCCGCAAACCATCGCCGAAATCATCGAAAAGATCGAAGCGGTTGATTTGAACAAGGTTCGTGCGGCGGGCGAAGCCCTGCTCAAAGGCAAACCCACCGTCACCGCCCTTGGCCCGGTCGGCAAAATGCCGGAATATGACACGCTGGTGGATCGGCTGCGGGCTTGATGGCACTGGCTGGCGGTCTGATACCATGATTTCAAACGGCGTCTGTCTTACGGCAGGCGCCGTTTTTTATTGCGTGGTATGGTCAGGGTTTGTTGCCTTGTATCTCTGTTACATAATTGATGGCGTCGGCCAGTGTGGAGGGTTGCCCGTTACTTTCATCAACTACAAACTTGACTCCGAACGTATTGGTAATTGTGATCAGCCGCGCTATCATTGCCTTAACGCGTTCTGTATTGCCTCTTTGAGTAGCAATAAGACTGATATTGAAAGCGGCCTTTGTCTCCCACCGCACGATTTCTTCATTCTCATTGAATTTGGATCGCAGGGTATCGATACGGCTCAGCGTTGCCTCAATCTGTTCCCAATTGCCGCTTTGAGTGGCAATAACACTGAGATTGTAAGCAGCGTTCGTCTCCAGGCACGCGATTTCTTCATTCTGGCCGAATTTGGATCGCAGGGTATCGAAGCGACGCAGCATCGCTTCAACCTGTTTCCAATCGCCGCTTTCGCCAGCATGAAAGCAGATATGGAAAGCCGTCTTAGCTTCTTCTATTGCGATTTTTTCATTTTGACCGAATTGGGATCGAAGGGTATCGAAGCGGCGCAGCATCGCTTCAACCTGTTTCCAATCGCCACTTGTAGCAGCATAAATGCAGATATTGGTAGCGGCCTGGGCTTCTTCCTGCACGATTTCTTCATTCTCGCTGAATTTGGATCGCAAGGCATCGAAGCGGCGCAACATCGCCTCAACCCGTTCCCAGCCTCTGTTTTGAGCGGCACCAATGCTGATATTGTAAGCAGCCCTCGCCTCACACCGCGCGATTTGTTCATTCTCATTGAATTTGGATCGCAGGGTATGGATGCGGCTCAGCGTCGTATCAACCCGCTCCCAATCGCCGCTTTCTAAGGCATAAAGGCAAATATTGACTGCGGCTTTGGCTTCTTCCTGCGCGATTTCTTCATTCTCGCTGAATTTGGATCGCAGTTTATCAAAGCGGTGCAGCATCGCCTTGATCCGTTCCTCATCGCCGCTTTGATCGGCATCAATGCAGATATTGAATGCGGCCTTGGCCTCCTCTAGTGCGATTTCGTGATTACTGCGGAATTGGCTGCGGAGGGCGTCCAGTCGCGCCATCATCGCGTCGACCCGTTCCCATTCGCCTTTTTTGCCAGTATGGTGGCAGATATTGAATGTGGCCTTGGCCTCCGACAGTGCGATTTTGGCGTTTTTGTCGAATTGCGTGACGAGGTGTTTAACTGACTTCATGAAACTGTCAGCCGCGTCCGGGTCATGTGATCGATAGCATTGGTTGACCCAATCCGGTGCCATCGATGCGTAGGAGAAGGCGGCTGTTTCGGTTTGGCAGGCAAGCATTGCTGCCGGAATATCAATGGCGGCGATTTTTTGCGGGAAGTCTTGTTGCAGACGCAAAAGGGTGATCAGCGGTTCTATATGTCCTTTTTCCAAGGTGGCGCTCAGAAAACTGTGCCTATGCCTGGAAATATCGTTCAGCAGGGTTTCGGCCAGAAAAAACTCGCCCATAATGTCGGGCTCCAGCGGTGGCAGGAATGTGTGGCTGCCGCCAAGGGCGCTGATCATTCCTTGATGGTGATCGGGGGGCGGATCGGGCAGGTGGCGCGCAAAGGGGCCGTAATCCTCTTGTTTTGTGTCGAGGTCATTAAGGTCTAGCCCTTTTGTAAGTGTTGCCAGTGCCAAGGCGAGTTTATAGCGCGTTAGGGTGCCGCCGCCATCATTTGGCGCGGCGGGTTGCCAGCGGGTGTGTTCTTCGCGCCGCAGCATTCCGGCAAGGACGTCTTCCTGATTAAGCAGGGCAGCGATTTTTGCAAAATCGGGTTGTGCTTCGGGTTCTTTTTCGGCTTCGGCCATCATCGCTTCTGCCGTGGCAAGGGCAAAAAGCGGGCGGGGAAGGTTGGCATCATGTGGTCTGGTATCCACCCTTTGCGCCGCCGCCAAAAGAAGGGCATCATCTGGGGGTGTTTGCCCGGCTTTGGCAAAGCGCTCCTTCATCATCTTCTTGATAGCTGTTGCGTCTACGGGCGGGATAATCCGCCCTTTTTCATCCTCATGCCCGAAGATATGGTTCATCACCATCGGTTTATCGCCGTCTTCGGGCAGCATTTTGCCCAGCCAGTTTTCATCGGCTTTGCGTTCAAGCAACAAAACCCGGACTGGAAAATCATAATGTGCGGCCTTGCGGGCAAGAATACGCAACAATTTGCCGGTTTTTTCCGGGTGGCCGCTGACATAGTCAATGACGATAAAGGTGGGTTGGCGGGGTCGCCATTTTTCCAGATCATTAAAACCTGGCAAATCGTCGATAGACAGGCGACCGGCATCCCAGATGTGTTGGTTTAAGTGCTTACGGGTGAAATCGTAGGCCAGCCGGGTTTTACCCGTGCCGCCATCGCCGGTCAGCAGCATCCAGCGGAAATTAAACAGCCGCCCACATAGAGAGAGGTCACCGGCAAATTGATGCAAAAGGGTGATTTCTTTGTCGCGCCCATAAAGTTGATCAAGGCCGGACGTATATTTAACGCGGTCAAACGCGCCTTTAGGTGAAAGGACTTCTGGGGGCCACGACAGGGCGGGGGCGACCATATTTTGAAAAAGGTTGCTGATGTCTTCGCGGAAGGTCCGGATCAGGGTGTCTGTTTGCCCGTCAAGCCCGCCCAGAACTCTCTCGAAACCCTGAACATTATGCAGCGCCAGCATGGTTTCGATGGGGGTGGTGTTGTCAATTTCGATGGCATTAATATCAAACGGCCTGCCTTCTGTTATGGCACCAAGGATGCTGGTTTTAAGGGCGTCGTTGGTTTCCTTGCCATGCTGGATAGTGATTAGCCGTTCTAGCAGTCCTGCCAGTGCCGGGACTTTGGCAATAAAGGCTTGCAGCCGCGATGAGATTGCCTTGCCGATAAAGGATTCGGATTTTGCAACAAGGGCGGTGATCAGGCGCAAAACGACATAGTGCAAAGGCGGGCGAAACCCCAGTTCGCGTATTTCGCCCAGCAATGCGGCTTTTACGTCGGGATCAGCCAGCAAGCCTGACAGAAAATCGGCCTGCGCCAGTTTTTCGACGATATCGTCGGCATTTAGCGGGCTGGTCGGGCTTTCTTCCGTTTGCGTATCTGGCACCTGTGTTCCCCCATATTTTGCCGCCTGTGGTAACTATACAAGGCAAGGTTGCCGACGCCATCTAAAAACGGGTAAGCGGGAAGGGTGGTTTGATTTTGTTTTGGGGGGCATGATAATTCGTGTCAATAACATCGCGGGCTTGCCTTCGGCCCATAAAATCGGAAAAGATAAGGTTGGTGTCGACAAAACCGTTGATACTGCCCCGCAAAATTCTGCGTCCTGCTCACCCGTCTCAACCCCTTCGTGATGCCTGCTTGCCGATATTGGGTAATCGGTCCGTCAGGATATCAAACACATTCAGGTTCAGACCCCAAGGTCACCGATATGAGGGATAACAACACGGGCCAGCCTGGCTTCCCGGGAGGGGGGGGTATTTTGTGCCCGCCGATGGCGCGGTTTTAACCGCGACATATCGGCACGGTTGGCAACATCGCGCAAGGTGGGCAGGCGGTTTTTGCGATGGCGGGCCGTATCCTGGTCAGGCAGGGGCTGGCTCCCGGGTGATGGCGGGTGACGGCAGATAAATTGTGAAGGGCGAAATTATGGGATCGCAAGGCAAGGTTCAATGAAATACGCATTTGATATTGGTGGCACGAAAATAGAGTTTGGTGTTTTTGATGATCACGGCACCATTTTGCACCGGCACAAGGTTGCCACCCCGCTTGAAGATCGCGACAGTTTTATCAACGCAATCCGGGATCTGGTTCTAAAGGCTGATCAGACGTTTGCCGGGGATGGCATTGCTTCCCTGCCCCCGGTCGGCATCAGTTTTGCCGGGGGGCTGGACCCGGAAAGCGGGGCGGTGATTTCGGCCAATGTGCCGCCGATCAAGGGCTGGCCGATCGGGGCGGGGTTAAGTGCTGTTTTGCACCGCCCGGTTCGGGTCGAAAACGACGCCGATTGTTTTGCCCTGGCCGAAGCCCGACAAGGGGCGGGGGAAAATCACCGCACAGTGTTTGCCATTATTCTGGGCACCGGGGTGGGCGGTGGCATTGTTGTCGATGGCCATTTTATTGGCGGACGCAGCGGCATTCGCGGCGAGTGGGGGCATGGCAACGATATTTCCGGGCCCCTGATGCGCCATGGCATAAAGGCGCGCCAGTGTGGCTGTGGCGGGGCGTCCTGCCTTGATCCGTGGGGGGCGGCACGCGGGCTTGAACGCCTTCATACCGCCTTGCATGACCGCGATCTTTCCAGCCAGGATATTACCCGCGCCTGGCGGGCAGGCAACAGCGACGCCCTTAAAACCATTGATGTTTTTGTCGATCTGGTTGCCGGGCAATTGCGCCTGATGGTGAATGTGCTGGACCCCGATATTATCCCGGTGGGGGGCGGCCTTGCTGCTGAACAGGGATTAATCGCCCGCCTTGATGCGGCCGTGCGCGCCAGCGTTTTGGGCCGCTATGACCATGCCCTGGTGGTGCCGGGGCATTTTTTTGCCGATGGCGGCCTGCGGGGCGCTGCCTTGTTACATGATCTTTGATTTGCCGTGTCTGACCCGAAAGGAGGCCGCCTGTGACCCGTATCAGCCATATGACATTGGAAATATGCGTTGAAAGTTTTGAAGATGCGAAAATCGCCGCCGACCATGGCGCGGATCGCATTGAATATTGTTCGGCTCTGGCGGTGGGCGGCTTAACGCCCACACCGGGTGCGCTGGCGCGCATTGCCGATATTGCGGTGCCGTGTTTTGTCATGATCCGGCCACGACCGGGCAATTTTGTCTATTGTACCAGCGAAATTGAAACCATGACCCGCGAAATCGCTCTGGCCCGCGATGCCGGGGCCCAGGGCGTTGTTTTTGGTGCCAGCCGCGAAGATGGCAGCCTTGATACCGATGCCCTGCATTTGTTGTGTGACGCGGCAGCAGGGATGGCAAAAACGCTGCATCGCGCCTTTGATGTTACCCCCGATGCATTTGTGGCGTTGGAAACAGCAGTGGATCTGGGCTTTGACCGCATTCTGACATCGGGCCAGCAAAACACCGCCGAGGAAGGCTGCGCGCTGATTGCCGATTTGATTGCGCGTGCCGCTGGCCGGATTATCATTTTACCGGGCAGCGGTGTTAGTGCCGCCAATGCCCGCACCCTGCGCGCCAAAACCGGTGCCGCGCAATTACATGCCTCATGCAAACATAAGGCAAAACCGGGCGAGGAAGGCCGCGTTGCCACCGATGCCAGGGCCGTGCGCGCCCTGCGCCGGGCGATGGATCATTAAACAGGCAGAATCTGTTCGTGCTTTGACATCGACCCTTTGTGTTTCAGGAACCGTGGCCCGTTTCGGCAATGCAGCGCAGATACAAAGATGAGATATTTTGGACGAACCGTTGACAAACAGATGCGCATGCCCGAGATAAGTATAGTTTTTATGATATTGGTATAGTATTAGGGGTTGAAATGGGGTCACGCGGATTGCGAAAATTAATACTGCCTTCTGTTCTTGTGATGAGTTCACTGGCGGTTTCGTCTCAGGCGTTTGCGCAGGAAAGCAAGCCCGCCATTGCCGGTGTGAATGGCAAAATGGACATTCAGGGCGGTTCTGTCGGGCGGGAAAGTGCGGCGGCGATTGGTGGCACGGTCAGCATTCCTGTGGCGCATTCCTTTGGCGTGCAGCTTGACACAGCACTTAGCAAAACCCCGTCTGCCCATAGCGGCGGCGTTGCCGGGCATTTCTTTACCCGTGACCCGGACGCCTATTTTGCCGGTCTTGCCAGCATGTGGATCCGCATTGATGGCCGCGATCTGTGGCGCAATGGTGCGGAAACCGAACTTTATCTCAATGATTATACCGTTTCCTCCTCGCTGGGGGTTCAGAACGGGTTCTCGCGGTCCACGGGCTATGGCAGCCTGGAACTGGGCTATTACCTGAATGACGACCTGTTTTTAACTGGCGGGGCATCAGGTTATAGCGATTACCGTGCCATGTATGTTGGTGCGGAATGGCGGCCGATGGATGACAGTTCCCTGTCGCTGTTTGGCGATGTGGGGGCGGGCAATGAAAACGGTGGTTTTGCCACGGTTGGCCTGCGCTTCAGCTTTGGCGCCAAAAACAGCACCCTTAAAAAACAACACCGCGAATATGACCCGCCCAATATCGTCACCGGCTTTACCTCTGGTCCGATGGGCGGCGGACAGGTGGTGAACGAGATTGTTAATAAACTTGAAAAAGCGCCCGCGCCTGCGCCCGCTCCTGTCCAGGCACCTGTTTGATATTCCGGATTCTGTGTTGCTTTCCCTGTTTTAAAAATCCGGATGGATAAAACCCGCAGGTAAGGTTTACATCACACGCAACACCAACAGCCCATGCCTTTGCAAAGGCATGGGCTGTTGGTGTTGTGGCGCATTGGTGATGTGGCTTTAACGGCTTTCAGTCTGCGGTGCTGATGGCGGGGCCGGGGATATAGGTGCGTTTAAGCGGCAACAGCATCTGATAGCGCGGCTCAAAGCGGTCATAATGGTTAAAGATCATATCCACCAGAGCGGACCCGTCGATCAGGCGCAGGTTTGGCTTTGCGCGCTCAAAGGTTCTTGCCTCGCTGGAATAGGCCCCGAGGGTGACAAACAGGCCGTGTTCACCGTGCTCGATTGCGCCGTGCAGTTCTTGCACCTTGGGCCGCCCCACGGTTTCAAGGGTTTGTTTGCATTGCACCTTGATGATCGGCGGCTCGAACCCCAACTCGTCCTTATGGGCGATAATGTCAATGCCGCCGTCGCCGGAGCGCGAGGTTACACGGGCATAAAACCCCATGCGGGTCAGCAAATGGGCAACAAATTTCTCGAACTCGTAGGGGCTCAGTTTTGATTTCAGGCGTTTGATGATGAAATCCTCGGTCGATTCCTCCACCTGGCTTGAAACTTCCTCGACGCTTTCATCGTCAACATCATCCGCGCCGGTGGCTTCGCCCGCAAGGGCGGCCAAAAATTCGTCTGCGTTATTGGTGATGGTAAACAGGGTAATGGCCGAACCAATCTCGTGCAGGGCAGATTGCGAAAATTCGGATCGCGACACATGTTTGAGCCATTGCACATAACGCCGGTGCGGAAAATCAGCTGAGACATCGGGCCGATAGTCATAGCCACTGGCGACTTTGCCAATATGGATCATGCGGTCGGTTTTGGATGGATACGCCACCAGATCGCCGACCTGCATATCATTGGCAAAACGAAAAAGAACCCCGGCCTGCACCGGAACGGCCCCGGTTTTTGCCGTTTTATCTTCCTGACGGAACTTTTCCTTAAAGGCCTCGCGCGTGCCGGGCAGTTTTGCCAGATCCCCCATATTGGGCCAGCCAATGGTGATATAGGCTTTATCAACAGGTGCCGTGCCGTGTTCGCTGGCCATATGGATGCCCCAGAGTGTCTGGCTCATGGTGATCTTCATCCCCCGTGTTTTTCGATGTATCGGCTGATTTATTCATAAAGGCGGCGCTGGGATTCCAAAAATGCCGCGCGAATGCGGGCAATGCCCCCCAAAGCCTCTGCCCCGTCGGAAATACTGTAATATTTGGCCTTTAACAGGGTCGGCAGCTTGTCGTTATCAAGCTCCTGTTCGCCGTCGCGCACATATTGCGCCAGGACAAAATCCAGAAACGCCTGCAACTTTTCGTCATGGTCGCTTAAAATCGTGGCCTTGTGGCTTTCCACCCGTTCGTGGCGCGATAGTGGGGCCTTGGTATAGGCAACATAGGACAGCACATCAAACAGGTCGCTGTTTTCGGCATCAATCAGTTTTTTGATTTCGGCCAGCTCTGCCGGGCCAAAGCCGCGCTCGGTCAGCCCGTTTAACAGGGCGGCACGGGTATCGGGCTGGCTCCATAATGTGCGCAGTTGGTCTTCGTCGTGGAACAGCTCGGGAAAGGTGCCAAACAGGCTTTCGATAAACTGTGTTGGCGACATCACCTTGCCATCGGGGCCATAAAACAGGGTACCCGCAATATGCTGGATCTTGCGTTCCTTGCCATCGGCCAAACGAATGCGGATTTTGCTGCTTGGTTGCGGGGGCGGTTCGGGCAACGGCCCTTCGCCGCCGCCCACCGTTCCGCCGGGATTTTCGGGGTTTTCAGGCCCGTCTGGTCCATCTGTTCCCTCTGGTCCTTCCGGTTCGTCCGGTTCCGGTGTCGGGCCGCCTTCGCCGTCACCTTCGTCTTCGGGCGGCAGCGGAATGGGTTCGGGCGGGTCCATTGGTTCGCCGTCCCAGTCCGGGTCGTTAAAATGTTCATAAGCCTTCACGAAATCGTAAATCGTGAAATAGTTTTTATCTTCATAAAGCCGCGTGCCCCGGCCAATGATCTGTTTGAACTCGATCATGGATTTGATCGGGCGCATCAAAACGATATTGCGCACATTGCGCGCATCCACCCCGGTCGAAAGCTTTTTCGAGGTGGTCAGAATGGTGGGAATATCCTCGTCATTCATCTGGAATGTTTCCAGATATTGCTCGCCCCGTTCGCCATCATTGGCGGTCACGCGCACGCAATAATCGGGGTGGGTGCTGTGTTTCATGCGGTTGACCAGGTTGCGCACCGCCAGCGCGTGGTCCTGATTGGCGCAAAACACAATGGTTTTTTGCCGCTGGTCAATGGCGTGCATAAACACCTTAACGCGGTAGGCTTCGCGCGCCTCGATCTCGATGATGCGGTTAAAATCCCCCTCGCGGTAGCGATGGTTTTCCTTCAGGTTTTCACCCCCTTCAATCACATCATCGTCGGGGGTATAAACATATTCATCCAGCGTGGTGGTAATTTGCCGCACACGAAACGGGGTTAAATAGCCATCATTAATGCCCTCAACCAGGCTGTAGGTGTAAACCGGGTCGCCAAAATAGGCATAGGTATCGGCATTGACGGTGCGTTTGGGCGTTGCGGTTAAGCCCAGTTGCACGGCAGGGGCAAAATATTCCAGAATTTGCCGCCATGTGCTTTCGTCATTGGCCCCGCCCCGGTGGCATTCGTCGATAATGATCAAATCAAAAAAGTCCGGCGGGTAATCGCCATAATTGGGGGCGGGATTGCCCGCCTCATCCGTGCCACTCATAAAGGTTTGGAAAATGGTAAAAAACACGCTGCCATTTTTGGGCACCCGGCCATTTTTTTGAATGGCGTTGGGCGAAATCCGCACCAGGGCATCGTCGGCAAAGGCGGAAAAATCGTTAAAGGCCTGATTGGCCAAAATATTGCGGTCCGCCAAAAACAGAATGCGCGGGCGGCGCACCGGCGTGCGCGACAGGTTCCAGCGGCTGTGAAACAGTTTCCAGGCAATTTGAAAGGCAATGCAGGTTTTGCCCGTCCCCGTTGCCAGGGTCAGCAAAATGCGCTCGCGCCCCTCGGCAATGGCGTCCAGCGTGCGGCTGATCGCCAGTTCCTGATAATAGCGCGCCTGCCACGATCCGCTTTTATCCTCGAACGGAATGGCACCAAACCGGCTGTGCCATTCGTTGGTGGTGGCAAAGCACATATCCCATAACTGATCGGGGGTGGGATAGGCCTCAATATAGGTTTCCGCCCCGGTTTCCCGGTCTATCTGGTAAATGCGCCGCCCGTTGGTGGCATAGGCAAAACGCACCTGCAATTTCGCGCCATAAGCCTTGGCCTGGGCCAGCCCTTCGGTATCGGGCAGGTCGCGGCGCTTGGCCTCGATCACGGCCAGCATCCTGCCACGATAAAACAGCACATAATCGGCAATATCGCGGCGTGATCGCTGCCCGCCCGCCATCAGGCGGCCAATGCTGATCTGAAATTCCCGCCCCACGCGGCTATGTTCCACCTGCCCCCAGCCTGCTGCTTTCAGGGCCGGGTCAATCAGTTCCGCGCGGGTTTCGGCTTCATTCATGCGGCAACCTCGTTTTGTGTCAGTTCACCCCGAAAGGCTTTGGCAAGGATCGATTGTTTGAGTTCATGCAGGGCGGTGAGTTTTTGTTGGTAGAGGGTTTCGAGGCGCTCAGTATCTTTGTCTATCCGCTCAATGTTATTTAATAAAGTGTGTTGGTGTGCAAGCTTAGGCCAGCGCGTTCTTATTGGGTGGACCGCGTTTCTATTCAGGGCAGGGTTTGCGGCTCCACTGTCAAGTCCCGAAACATCTAATGATCTAAAGAAGTAATATATTATTTTGGGGATATTTCCTTTAAAATCTTTAACCCATAGAGTGGTGTCATGGGGCCAATAAGGACCTTCAACAAAGTGTACGGTACCTAAAGACCCTTTTCTTCCTATTACTACTCCGGGGCCGTTTACCATTGCTGTATCATGGTAGCTCTTAATGCCACCACTCGATACAACTGGAATGGTCCCAGGGCGTTGTTGTTTTTTTGTGATGTCAAACCCACGCTGAAGGACTAATTGATCACCAATGATTGTTTCTTCAGATGTTTCATTTAGATCATTAAAAACTCGACTGAGATATCCCTCAAATAATTCACGGGCAGCGGCGAGGTTGGCCTGGGTGTTGGCAATGGCCGCGTCGATCCCCTCAAACGCTTCGTCCAGAATGGCGACAATGCGTTTTTGTTCGGAGAGAGGGGGGAGGGGAATTTCTATGGCAGCCAAAGCGGATTTGGACAATTCTTTGAAAGTCGTGCCAGTTCCAAGGTTATCTAGTAATTTTACATTTGCTTTGAGGAAATAAAACAAGAACTTTGTATCGAGTTTGGGGTGAGGACACAGGCCGCGGCACCCTTGGTTAAAGGCCATTGGTACTTTATTTATGACTAGGTGTCCGATTGGGGCACGCGTTGATAATATCACTGAATTTTCAGGAACAAGTTTTGCGGAAGATTTTTGTAATCCTTGTTCGCTAATGGTTCTGGATGTTTTTGTGACTTCTACGGAATTTGTCGAGCCCATGTCTTTAGGGGTTATCCAGGGAACAGAGCCGTTCCAATAGTTGGCTACTCCGCTCTTTGGAGTACCGCCATTGATGATTGTTGTTACCTCGTTTAAAGCTAGTTTTCCCCACATCACAATATCCCCCGAATAGTGGCGAGAATGTCCGCACTCTCCGCATCGAGTGCCGCGATTTCGGCCAGTATTTCTTCGGGATCGCGCAAGGGGGCGTCGTCGGTTTTGGTGGGGTTTTTGACCGAGAGGTCACAGCTTTCCGGGGCAAGGTCGCTGATATTCACGCTCCAGGATTTGGCACTGTCGGCCTTGGCTTCCTGAAGGGTGACAAATTCGGCAAAATCATCGTCTTTAAGGGCCGTGGTTTTACCCAGGCTGCGGCCCGGGTCGAGGTGATAATACCAGATTTTTTGCGTTGGCGTGCCCCGGGTGAAAAACAGCACCACGGTTTTAACCCCGGCCCCCTGAAAGGTGCCTGCCGGGCAATCCAGCACCGTATGCAAATCACATTTTTCCAGCAGTTCCTTGCGCAGGGATTTTGCCGCATTGTCGGAGTTGCTGAGAAAGGTGTTTTTAATCACAATCGCCGCGCGCCCGCCGGGTTTCAGCGAGCGGATGAAATGTTGCAGGAACAAAAAGGCGGTTTCGCCGGTTTTAATCGGGAAGTTCTGCTGGATTTCCGGGCGTTCCTTGCCGCCAAAGGGCGGATTGGCGAGGATGACCTCGTAACGGTCCTTGTTTTGAATATCGCTGATTTTTTCGGTCAGGGTATTGGTATGAATGATGTTGGGCGCATCAATGCCATGCAGGATCATATTCATGATGGCAATCACATAGGCCAGCGACTTTTTTTCTTTGCCGACAAAGGTATGGCGTTGCAGGGTATTCAGGTCGCTGGTGCTAAGATTATCTGTGCGTAAATAATCGTGGGCTTCGCACAAAAAGCCTGCGGAGCCTGCCGCCCCGTCATAAATGCGTTCGCCAATTTTGGGGGCTACCACGCGGATCATGGCGCGGATCAGCGGGCGCGGGGTGTAATATTCGCCACCATTGCGCCCGGCATTGCCCATGCGCTGGATTTTTTCTTCATACAGCGCGGACATTTCGTGTTTTTCGCGCTGGGAGCGGAATTGCAGTTCATCGACCAGTTCCAGCGCGTCGCGCAGGCTATAGCCGCTGCGAAAACGGTTTCTGATCTCGCCAAAAATCTCGCCGATTTTATATTCGATGGTATCGGGGCTGTCGGCGCGCTGTTTGAACCCGGCCAGATAGGGGAACAGCTTTTTATCGACAAATTCAATCAAATCATCGCCGGTCAGGGCATGGTTATGGTCAAACGCGCCATTTTCATCCTTGGGGGCGGCCCATGTGTTCCAGCGATATTTGCGATCAATTAAAAAGCTGTAATGCCGCCCTTCCAGTTCGGCAATTTGCTGGCGGTCGCGTTCATGGTCGTCAAGATATTTTAAAAACAGCATCCAGGATGATTGCTCGGTATAGTCCAGTTCGGTGGTGCAGCCTGCTTCTTTCCACAGGACATCATCAAGGCGTTTAAAGGTTTGTTCAAACATGAAGGCGACAGTCTTTTTATGGTTTGTTGATTGGATGCTGCAAGGCGCGTTGACGGGTGCCAACAGGCCCGATGTGATAGTGCCAAACCCGGCATGGTGTTGCCAGCATAATACAGCCTGTAGGGGCATATGGCGGTGAAAACGCCGTTTTTATCGCCGGAGTGTGGTTGGGGCAAAGGCGGGGCGCGCCGTATTTCGGGCAAAAGAAAACCCCTTCAAGGGCGAACCTCAAAGGGGTTTGTCTTGGCTGGGGCGGTAGGATTCGAACCTACGGTACACGATACCAAAAACCGATGCCTTACCACTTGGCCACGCCCCATCAGCGTGTGTGGCGCGGAAAATAGCGCCCTATTTCGCCAAGTGCAACCCTCTATTTTGATCCTTTTTTGTCACAGCAACATTTTTTTGTTTTTTGTGCGCTTTCAGGCAGTTGCGCGCAGCGGATTATGGTTGCAAGACGGGGCTGCCGGCAAATTTGCAAGATTGCACCCACCAGTCGGGGTTGGCCTCGGCAATGGCGGCGGCGGCCGTATCGGCCAGGTCGGCATCGGGATAGAGGCCAAAGCAGGTGGCCCCGCTGCCCGACATGCGGGCTAGCAAGCAGCCATCGGCGCGGGCCAGGGCATCAAGCACATCGCAAATTTCGGGCAGCAGGGTGATGGCGGGCAGGGTTAAATCATTGCGGCAATCGCGCAGGGCATCGGCAAGGGAGGTAACATCGCCAAAGCCACTGGTGGTGGGCCACAGGTTGGCTTCGGTAAAGTCGCCGTCGCGGGCATTGAAGATGGCCGGGGTTGATACGGCCTTGCCCGGGTTGGCCAGCACCAGCGAAAAACCGGGCAGCGGGGCCAGCGGGGTAAGCTGTTCGCCAATGCCCTGCATTAATACCGTGCCGCCGGTTAGGCAGACCGGCACATCCGCACCTAGCATCAGGGCGATGTCGGCAAGGTCGGTGGCGGGCACATCAAGCCGCCATAATTTGCATAAAACCCGCAAGGCCGCCGCCGCATCGGCAGAACCCCCGCCAATGCCCGATGCCACGGGCAGGTTTTTTTCCAAAATCAGTTCGGCACCCCGGGTGACGTGGTATTTTTCCTGCAACAGGGTGGCGGCCCGCATTACAAGGTTGTCCCGGGGGGGGCCCTCATCAAGGGCATCGGCCATGGGCCCGGTGATTGCCAGTGTTAATATGGCGTCATCGCGCAGGCGCGCGCGCAGGGTGTCGCCGATATCGGCAAAACACACCAGGCTATCAAGGGTATGATAGCCATCCTCGCGCTTGCCCGTCACATGCAGGAAAAGGTTAATCTTGGCCTGTGCCGGTTCGATCAACTGGGTTTCCATGACCCCTGCCCATTTTTACGGGTTAATTAGTGGGTAGCAACCGTGCCGGTGGCCGGTTTTTTACCGTTCAGCTTTTCCATCACGTCTTTGCGCAATGCCGGTTTGGGCTCAAACGACAGCGCCCGTCGCCATTGAAATTCGGCCTCGTGGTGGCGGCCGATCTGGTAATAGGCATCGCCGAGATGATCGTTCACCGTCGGATCATCGGGGATCAGCGATACCGCATGTTCAAGTTCCTTAACCGCAGCGTCGTAATGGCCCAGCTTGTAATAAACCCAGCCCAGACTATCGACGATAAAACCGTCATCGGGTTTGAGTTCGACGGCGCGTTTGAGCATGGCCTGCGCCTTGTCGAAATTCATGCCCATATCGACCCAGCTATAACCAAGATAATTCATGATATAGGGCTGGTCGGGTTCCATTTCGAGGGCAAGAAGGAAGTCCTTTTCGGCCTTGGGCCACTGGCCATCCTGTTCATAGGCGATGCCGCGCCGATACAGCAACCGCCAGCCGACATTTTGCGCGCCGCCCAAACGGTCAATCGCGTCGCTATAGGCCTGGGCCGAGGGGCCGAATTTTTTGGTCGTGCGTAAAACATCACCTAACTGGATCAGCGCATCGGCGCGATCGCTGCGTTCATTGACCATTTTGCGCAAAATGGCGATGGCGTCGTCGTTTTTGTCAATTTCGGTCAGGCTGGAGGCCTCGCGCAGGCGGGCATTCCAGCTGTGCGGAGAATTTTCGGGGATGGACTGATAAATCGCAATCGCTGCGGGCCAGCGTTTTTGAATTTCCATAACTTCGCCGACCAGCAATTTGGTCACGGCATCGCCGGGGCGCAAGGATAACGAATAACGCGCCATTAACAGGGCCGGTTCAACAGCGTTTTCCTGACTGAGCAGGGTCGCGATATCAAGATATCCCTCGGCCAGCCCCGATGCCGGGGTCAGGGCAGTGCTGATCGGCGGTTCGCCCTTTTTCAGCCGTTCAAGATGATAGGGCATGGCAAGGGATTGCGGATGGCGATCAATATAGCTTTGATACAGCAGTTCGGCCTTTTGGGTTTGGCCCTTGCGTTCGTAAATTGCACCCAGTGCCTCGGCGGCGCGCAGGGGCGCATCGGCGGGGTCGCCATAGGCGCTGGCAAGGGCGCGTTCGGCCCCGTTCAGATCGCCGAAATAATCCAGGATCAACCCGCGATGATATTCTGACAGCGGGGCCAGCGTGCCATTGCCCTGCAAATGATCAAGGGCAGCCAGCGCATCGGCCTTGCGGTCCAGGGCGGTAAACAGCCATGCGCGCGCCAGCGGGCGGATCAGCGAATTCAAGCCGCGATCAGGCAGGGTGTTTACCGTTTTAAGGGCGGCTTCGTAATCTTTGTTGCGAATATCGGCATCCGCCACGGCCAGCACGGCAAACAGGTCCTGTGGATGGTCAAGCAACAGTTGCCGGGCGATGGTTTGGGTATCGGAAATGCGGCCATCGGAAATCAGGGCCAAAAAGGCCCGGCGGCGCAGATCGTCGTTTTTGGGGTCCAGTTGCTGGGCGCGCAGCAAATATTGCGCGGCCTGCGATGTGGCATTGTTGCTTTGCGCAACTTTACCCGCCAGATAATTGCCAGCGAAACCGTCGCTTTGCGGATAATCGAAGGGCTGGTTAAGGGTATTTTGACCGACTGTGCCACAGGCAGAAAGGGCAAGGGCCGTTACCGGGACCAGAAGATGTAACAGATTGCGCTTCAAGAATTTTCCCTGCGTTTCGTTTTTGGTCGCGGTGTAAAACCGTATTGGTCAAACGGCATGTGCAATCCGTTCGAGAGCATTTCGATACCCTACCTATTCGGCCAATATAAGGCAAAGCATTTGCCCGGTTCGGGCGTGCCATTTCATCACATCACCGCGATCATGCTGTGCCACAGGCCCGACAGGGGGCGATGGCGGGCGACAACAGGGCGCGAGTTGGGTGATACGCGGGCTTGGCAATTTAGCAATACAGGGCCGGTTGGCTGGGCACGTTGAGTTGCGGTTTTATAATATCGGCAGCGGTTTTGACAAAAGATGATTTTTGCCCGCTTGGCGCGACATGTTCAAGAATAGCCAGCGCATGGTCAAGGCCAAGGGCGCGGGCAATCACCCAGCCAGCCAGATATTGCGATGAAAGGCAGCCGCCAGCGGTGACAATATTTCCCTGCGCGATCAGTGGTTTATCTTCGATCAGGCAGCCGGTGGCGGCCAAAAGCGGGCGGGTTTTGGCATCGGTGGCAGCCGTGGCGGGCAAAAAGCCCAGCCTATGTAAAAACAAGGCCCCCGAACATTGCGCGCCGATCAACTGACGGGCGGGGTCCAGCGCGAACTGAGCGATCAGGTCGGCGTTATCAATATGGTCGCGGGTATGTGTGCCGCTGCCAAACAGCACAACATCGGCCTCGTTGGCAAATGACAGCTTTTGCCGGGCTTTGATTTCAACACCATTCATCGATGTGACAGATTTTTCCGGTGCGGTAATCTGCACCGACCAGCCATCAACCTTGACCCGGCTCAGAATGGACAGGGCGACAAAGCTGTCGATTTCGTTAAATCCATCCAGTGTCACAATCGCAATTTTCATCACACATTCCGCCAGACTAATTAAAAAGGGCGGCTATTGAACGCGCAGATGGCGACCTAGACAAGAAAAATACGCAAAATCACGCCACAAGGGACTGTTTGACCAGCGACACCCAATAGCTGACCCCATAGGGGATGGCGGCATCGTTGAAATCATAGGCGGCATTATGCAAAAGGCAGTTGCCATCGGTCGGCCCGTTGCCCAGCCAGACATAACTGCCCGGTTTGACATTGAGCATAAAGGCGAAATCCTCGCTGGCCATCGACGGTTCGGGGCTGGCGTCGATATGATCGGTGCCAACCACCCGTGCGGCGGCATCAAAGGCGATGGCGGTTTCGGCTTCGCTGTTGATGGTGGCGGGATAACGGCGCTGATACATGACCCGGGCGCTGCAATCAAAGGCGCGTGCGGTGGCATCGGCCACGGTTTTTAACCGTTCTTCGATCATATCTTGCACCGCTGCGGCAAAGGTGCGAACTGTGCCGCGAATGGTGGCCGTATCGGGGATGACATTCCAGGTGTCGCCCGCAAATATCTGGGTTGGTGAAATCACCGCACTTTGCAGCGGGTTGACATTGCGCGCCGGAATGGTTTGCAGGGCCAAAAGCACCTGGCCCGCCGCCGTGATCGGGTCGCGGCCGAGATGCGGCATGGCGGCATGGCAGCCCCGGCCATCAATATTGATTTCAAAAACATCGTAGCTTGCCATCATCGGGCCTGCCTGCATTGCCATTGTGCCGACATCGCGACCGGGCCAGTTGTGCATCCCATAGATGGCATCGACCGGGTGGCTGTCAAACAGGCCTTCTTCCACCATTTCCCGTCCGCCGCCTTCATTTTCTTCGGCAGGCTGGAAAATGAAATCGACCGTGCCGGTAAAATCGGGGTTTTCGGCCAGGATTTTGGCGGCACCTAACAACATGGTCATATGGCCGTCATGGCCACAGGCGTGCATTTTGCCCGGATGTTTCGAGGCATAGGGCAGATTGGTGGTTTCGTGAATGTCCAGCGCATCCATATCCGCCCGCAGGCCAATGCGTTTGCCAGCCCCGCCTGTGCCCTGCAGGGTGGCAACAACGCCGGTTCTGGCAATGCCGGTTTTCACATCCAGCCCGAAGGATTTAAGCTTTTGCGCGACAAAGGCGCTGGTTTGTTTTTCGTCAAAGGCGGTTTCAGGGTGTGCATGCAAATGATGGCGCCAGGCGGTGAATTCATCAGCAAGGTCGGTGGCACGCGGATGAAGGGCGGGTTTGGAAACTGTCATCTGCTTACTCTTTGCGGGATTAAACGGGGATGCGGCAATACGGATGGTTAAACGGGGGCATGATCGCCCCCGTTCATAAAGTTTGCAAGCAGCGATGCCCGATCAGACGCCTTGCAGGCGCAAGATCAGTTCGGCCACCAGAACCGAACCGGCATAGGTGCCCAGAAACACAAAGCAGGCCACCAGGACCAGTTTCCAGCCGGAATGTTTGGCAACTTCAATTTCCTTTTTGGCAATTGCAAAACCGGCATAGGCCAGCGCGGGTGTGGCAAGGGCCAGAAAATTGACCGATTTGGCCTGTGCGACAACCCATTCCGACCCCGGAGTCCAGGGCAGGGTTGCGACAATACCGACCAGCGAAATCCAGGCGACACTGGGCAGGTAGAAAGGCGCAAAGCGGGTGAGTGCGAGGCCGACCAGCGTGATCAGATAAATCACCACCATGCCCATAAAGCCATCCGCCAGCGGAATTTTCGGCCCCACCGTATTCATTACCAGCCCGACAAGGCAGACAATGATCAGGGTTACGGCATGATCAACCAGATTGATTTTCGAGCGGGTCGACTTGGTTGCAACGGCACTCTCGGACATGATCAGCCCTCCTTCTTGCTGGCAGCGGCGAGGTCTTTTTTGCCTGCCGTCGCGTCATAGAGTTTTTCAACAATCGGTAAGGCAAGGAACAAACCGGCATAAAGCCCGGTGGCATAGGTCAAAAGGTTGCTGGCCCCGGCCAGCGCCAGGATTTCATCTTTCATCGACGGGATGACTTCGGTTAGCGCCCCGGTGCAGGCCGCCATCATCGACCCGCTGCCAATGCCGCACGCCATGGCAAGTGCGCGCGGATCGAACAGGTTGGCACTGGCAAACAGCGATGCCAGAATGGCAAAAATAAAGGTGCCAAACAGGGTGCCGATCACATAAACGCCCATCACACCGGTGCCCTCGGGGCTTTTTAAGGTGTAACGGTCGGCGATGATGGCAAGGTTGGGTTCACGTGCGATTGAAAAGGTTGCGCCAATGGCCTCGCGGCCCATTTTCAGGCCCCAAACCGCCAGCGGAAACGCCAGAACGATGGTGCCCAGATTGCCCAGTTCCTGCAATATCAGGGCCGGGCCTGCCGCGATAATGGTATTGATTGCCGGGCCGATGGTGGTGCCGAATTTGGCGATAAACGGCATGATCGCAATCACGATCAGCGGTGAGGCGGCCTGGACTTCTTTCTGGCGGATGATTTTGCCGAATTTCGGCACAAGATTGGGGTTCATCACCGCCGCCATGATAAAGGCGTAGAGCAGCGGCAGCAGCAAAATTGCCCCTACCCCCAACGGAATTTTCCGAATGCCGATCATTTCGGCGATGGCGCCGATCACGATAACGGCAAGATGAAGCCGCCAAAGCGCCAACTGTCCCCGAAGCGCGTTCATTTCCCGGTCTCCTTGACGTGGTATGTTTGATGCAAAATCAATCGGCGTTTTAAGGGGCCGTATATTTTGCATTATCCCTTGTTAGGGCCCTGATCGCAGATCCCCGGGCAGCGGCAGATTTCATATTTTTGCCATTTTCTGCACCGGAGATTTTGACCGAGAATGAAAACTCGACCGGGGCGGGGCAAGTGCCATTTTGGGATGGCTTTGTTGCCAAAACGGCAACACCTTTCGGGATTATGACTGTTCGTCGGGATAGCTCGCTGCACCAAATGCCTCCATCCGGTCGCAGATCATATGGGTAACCGCCCGCACTGCTGCGGTTTTTGGCCGTCCCTTGCGCACCAGAAGGTGCGATGGCACCCGCGCCAGACAGGGGTTGGTCAGGGGCACGGCCACCACTTCGCCCCTGCGTAATTGTCGCGATACGGCAAAGGCGGGAAGAAAGGTTATGCCACCCCCCGACAGCACAAAATGAATGGCAACATTGATCGAATCGACTGTCATAAAGGCATCGCGCGCCAGGCGGTTGCCCTGATCGACATTGGCCAGCAGTTTGGCAACCCCGAAATGCGGGTTGAGCAGGGCAAGCGGCTGGTTCAGGGTATCGGCCAGCACACAGCTTTGTTTTTGGGCCAGTTCAAAGCCCGGCGGCACAAGCGCGCATAACGGGGCGTGGTCTTCGGCCAAAAGTTCCAGGTCGGGGTTGCGCGGCGGGTTGAACACAAGCCCCATGTCATAATCATCGCGCAGGATGCCGTGGGTCATTTTTTCGGTCCCGGCGACATCGATTTCCAGGCGAATATCGGGAAATTCGTCGCGCAGGGGGCGCACAACGTGATTGACCAGATCAACGACAAACCCTTCGCCGGTGGCAATGCGCACGGTGCCGGTAATTGCGCCGCGCGCGGCGGCCAGATCCACGGCAAAGGCCTCGTCCATTTCAAAGCGCCGCCGGGCATGGGCGGCAACCATATGGCCCGATTCCGTAAAAATGATGCCGCGTTTGGTGCGTTCCATCAGCAGCGTTTCAAGATGGGTCTCAAGGGATGCCACCTGGCGGCTGATGGCCGATGGGGCAATGCGCAGGTTTTCGGCTGCGGAACGGATCGATCCGGCTTCGAATACGGCCAGAAAATAGCGTAGCGGTTTATCGTCGATCTTCATGGCGGGGGCCTGACTGAACGGGTTGCGGTGGCGAGGAACGAGGGGCCGGGCTGATCCCGTAATCAGACCATATCTGTTGCTGTTTCGGCAACAATATGTTCCGGCAATTGATCTTGAGTTCGCATGACAACCACCGGAAAGTTTGCGGGCAAAATCAAAAAATCACATCGGACCCGGTCGGGCCGTGACGGCAAGGCGTGTGCCTTTACCGAACGAACCCTGCCATCCAGGAGCAAAGAGGCAAATATCGTGAGCAATTCAGAAACAGGCCCCATCGGGGTTGTTGGTCTTGGCAATATGGGGCTGGGCATGGCCCGCACCCTGTTGCGGGACGGTTTTTCCGTGGTCGGGTTTGATGTGGCGGCGGAGAGCCAGGCCAGGGCAGCCGCCGCGGGGGTGACGATTGTGGCTGGTCTGAACGACCTGTTTGCCGCCTGCCAGACCATTATTCTGTCCTTGCCCACCGCAAATCATGTGCGCACGGTATTGACCGGTGATGGCGGCCTTGGTGCGTGCGACCTTGACCCGCGCCTGGTGATCGACACCACGACATCCGAGCCCGATGTGACCCGCGAAATTGACGCGGTATTGCGCCTGCAGGGGCATATCCTGATCGATGCGCCGGTCAGTGGTGGCCCGGCGGGGGCCAATAGCGGCACCCTGACCATGATGGTGGGCGGGGGCGAGGCCGATGTGGCACGCGCCATGCCGGTTTTGAATTCGCTGGGGGGCAGGATTACCCATGTCGGCCCGGTCGGGGCGGGCCATGCGGTCAAGATCGTTAATAACCTGTTGGTGGCAAGCCATCTTTTGACCATGCGCGAGGCGATGCGCCTTGGCAATGCCGCCGGGGTCAGCACCGAAAACCTGATTGCGGCGCTGAATGCCGGGTCGGGACGCAGCGCAATCAGCGAGGTGAATTATCCAAAATGGGTGATGAATGGCGCCTTTGACAGCGGCTTTACAATGGGGCTGATGCGCAAGGATGTGCGCCTGGCCATGACCCTGGCACAGCAAAAGGACGTGACGCTGCCGGTATCGGAACTGGCCGGAAAAATTTGGGCAGCCAGCGCCGGGCTTCTTGCCGATGATGCCGATTTTAACCGGATTACCGAATGTGACCCCACCCGGGAAGGAGAAAAAGCATGAGCCAGGAAACCAAATTGATGCCGCGTGACTATGCCAGGGCAATGCGCGCGTTTTTCGCGGCCGATGAGATTGGCAGCTGGGTGAATGGGGCGATGATGCCCGGTCATGGCGATGCGTTCGAGCTGATTGACCCTGCTACCGGCAAGGCGTTTTTAAGCATTCGCGATGCCGGGGCCGAGGTGGTGGATGCGGCGATGACGGCGGCTGTTGCCGGGCAGAAGGTCTGGTGGGGGATGACGGCGGCGGAACGTGGCCGCATCCTGTGGCGGATCGGCCAGCAGGTGCGCGACCATCTTGATGATTTGGCATTGCTCGAAACCATGACGGCGGGCAAGCCGATCCGCGATACCAGGGTCGAGGTGCTTAAAGTTGCCGAGATGTTTGAATATTACGCTGGTTGGGCCGATAAGCTGCATGGCGATGTGATCCCGGTGCCCACCAGCCATTTGAACTATACCCGCCATGAACCCTATGGTGTGGTGACCCAGATTACGCCCTGGAACGCCCCAATCTTTACGGCGGGCTGGCAACTGGCCCCGGCCCTTTGTACCGGTAATGCGGCGGTTTTAAAGCCGTCTGAAATGACGCCGCTAACGTCGCTGGCATTGGGGGTTTTGTCCAAAAAGGCCGGGCTGCCCGATGGCGTGATAACGGTTCTGACCGGCCTTGGCACCACAACCGGGGTTGCGGCCACCACGCATGTGGCAACGCGCAAGGTGGTGTTTGTCGGCTCCCCGCGCACCGGGGCGATTATCGCCGGTCAGGCCGCACAGAACATTGTGCCCTGTGTGCTGGAACTGGGCGGAAAATCGGCCAATATCGTGTTTGGCGATGCCGATTTGAAACGGGCCGTGCTGGGCGCGCAGGCGGCAATTTTTAGCGGGGCAGGGCAAAGCTGTGTCGCGGGATCGCGTCTTTTGGTGCAGCGACATGTGATGGAGCAATTCCTGGATATGCTGGTGGATGGCGCCAACCGCATTCCGGTCGGTGATCCGATGGATAGCGCCACCCAGATCGGCCCGATCAATAATGAGGCCCAATATCAGACCGTGTGCCGCCTGGTGGCGGATGGCAAAAATGAAGGGGCGCAATTGCTGGCCGGGGGCGCGCGCCCGGAAGGGGCCGCTTGCGAAACCGGGTATTTTCTGCGGCCGACCATTTTGAGCAATGTGCGCAATGATATGAAAATTGCCCGTGAGGAAATTTTTGGCCCGGTGGTTGCCGTGATCCCGTTTGAGGATGAGGCCGAGGCGGTGGCAATCGCCAATGACAGCAAGTTTGGCCTGGCCGGGGCGGTATGGACACAGTCGGTTGATCGTGCCCACCGGGTTGCCGCCAATGTACGGGCGGGCACATTCTGGATTAACAGTTACAAGACGATCAATGTCATGTCCCCCTTTGGCGGATTTGGCGCAAGCGGCTATGGCCGTTCCAGCGGCAAGGAAGGTTTGATGGAATATATGCAACCCAAAAGCATCTGGACTGAAACGGCGGCCAATCCGCCTGCCGCATTTGGATATGCGCCCGAATAGGAAGGCTGCTGATCCAGCGACCTTGCCCGAAAAAGAAGGGCCGCGTGGCATGACGCGGCCCTTTTTGACAGGTGCTTACATATTGGGGTAATTCGGCCCGCCGCCGCCCTGTGGCACCACCCAGACAATGTTTTGTGTCGGGTCTTTGATGTCGCAGGTTTTACAATGCACACAGTTTTGCGCGTTGATTTGCAGGCGCTGGCCGCCATTTTCCGCATCGGCCACAAATTCATACACACCTGCCGGGCAATAGCGGGCTTCCGGCCCGGCATATTTGGCCAGGTTTACATCCACCGGCACACTGGCATCTTTCAGGGTCAGATGCACCGGCTGGTCTTCTTCGTGGTTGGTGTTGGATAAAAACACCGAAGAAAGCCTGTCAAAGCTGATTTTGCCATCGGGTTTGGGATAGGTGATTTCGGGCATGTCGGCTGCCGGTTTCAGGCAGGAATGATCGGCATGGTTTTTAAAGGTCCAGGGCGCTTTGCCCCCGAAAATATAGGTGTCCACCGCGCTATAGGCCATGCCGCCCCAAAAGCCCCATTTGGCAAAGCTGGGTCGAATGTTGCGCACCTTGTAAAGTTCCGGGTAGATCCAGCTGTTTTCAACGGCCTTCGGATAGGCATCAAGCACCGGGGCGGGCGTTTCGCTGATCAGTTGGTCAAAGGCGGCTTTTGCGGCCAGCATGCCGGTTTTCATTGCCGTATGCGACCCTTTGATTTTCGGCACATTCATAAAGCCGGCCGAACAGCCAATGATGCAGCCTCCGGGAAACACCAGATCGGGCAGGGATTGAAACCCGCCTTCGTTAAGCGCACGTGCACCATACGAAATGCGGCGGCCGTTTTCAAAAATCTTGCGAATTTGCGGGTGCGTCTTGAACCGCTGAAATTCTTCAAACGGGCTCAGATGGGGGTTTTCGTAATCCAGACCGATCACGAACCCGACAGAGACCTGATTGTTATCAAGATGATACAGGAATGACCCGCCATAGGTTTTTGAATCCAGCGGCCAGCCCACCGTATGCTGGATTTTGCCTTCTTCATGGACCGCCGGGTCAACTTCCCACAATTCCTTGATGCCAATACCATAGGTTTGCGGGTCGGATTTTTCGCGTAAATTGAACTTTTTGATCAGCTGTTCAGAAAGGGACCCCCGGCAACCTTCGGCGAAGAAGGTGTATTTGGCGTGCAGTTCCATGCCCGGTTCGTAATTGGGGCCCTGGCTGCCATCGCGTAAAATGCCCATATCGCCTGTGGCAATGCCGCGCACAGAACCGGCATCGTCAAACAGCACTTCGGCGGCGGCAAAGCCGGGGTAAACTTCAATCCCCAGGGCTTCGGCCTGTTCACCCAGCCAGCGGCACACATTGCCGAGGCTGACAATATAGTTGCCCTTATTGTGCATTTGCGGCGGGGTTGGCAGCTGTTTGGCGCCGGTTTCGCTCAGGATCATGAACTGGTCTTTGGTGGCGGGCACATTTAACGGCGCGCCGCGTTCCTGCCAGTCGGGGAAAAGTTCGTTAAGGGCGCGGGGTTCAATCACCGCACCAGACAGGGTATGCGCCCCAACCTCAGAGCCTTTTTCCACCACGCAAACCGTGATTTCCTTTTCCTGCTCCCGGGCGAGTTGCATCAGGCGGATGGCAGCGGCAAGGCCAGATACGCCTGCACCAACGACCACCACGTCAAATTCCATGGATTCCCGTTCCATCTCGTCTCTCTCCTTTGTCGCAACGCTGGCTTTAATGCCTTTTTTGCTGCGGCCTTTTCGTCATGATCGGGGTCTCGCCCAAGCCCCGTGCTTCGTCCTGCGGTTAATCGGTAATGCTATACCGATTTAATGCCGGTTTGTATATGGCACAAGTAGCCTAAAATCGTTAAAGTCGTTCCGAGTGAAGCGGTTTGTTGTGCAAACCGCACTGCAACATACGCCTTATTTGTGTAGATGAGCAAACCCATAACAAATTTTGATGTAAATAGCCTGGATGCCCTGCAAGCCCTGATCTGGCAATATGAAATGGGCGCGGACGAGGCTATTGCCGACGAGCCACTGGACCGTTTTCGGGCCTCCGAGAGCCTGTCACGGCAGGGAACAATGCCAGGGGCAATGCCCCCAGGGGCGCCGCGAGGGACGATGTCGGCAACGGGGCCGCTAACAGCGCCGGGCGGGCGCGGGACCTATGGCGGGGCGGCTGCGGGGCGTTCATCGGGGCCTGCGGGTGTCGGTGCGGGGGCTGGCGCGGCGATGCCGCCTGCCGCGATCGGCGGATTTGTTCTATCTGATACGCCTTCGGAAGCCCGTATTTCTGCGCAAAAGGCGGCATCGGATGCCGGAACGCTGGAAGAATTGCACGCAGCATTGCGGGCATTTGAGGGATGTGCGCTTAAAAAATCGGCCAGCAATACCGTTTTTGGCAGTGGCAACCCGGCGGCAGATATTGTGCTGGTGGGCGAGGCCCCCGACGCCGACGAGGATCGGCAGGGCGCCCCTTTTACCGGGGCGGCGGGAAAGCTGCTTGATGCGATGTTGCGCTCTATCGGTCTGTCGCGCGAAACGGTTTATCTGACCAATATTTTGCCCTGGCGGCCGCCGGGAAACCGCCAACCCACCGCCGATGAATTGATGGTCTGCGAACCTTTTGTGCGCCGTCACATTGAAATGATTGGCCCCCGGATTGTGGTGTGCCTGGGCGGCAGTGCGGCCAAGACGTTGATGGAACAGGATAAAGGTATTACCCGGTTGCGCGGCACCTGGCACGAAATTGCGTTTTCCGACTCGGTCCAGTCAGACGTAACAGCCATGTTTCATCCGTCTTATTTGCTTAAAACGCCCGAACAAAAAAGGGTCGCCTGGCAGGATTTGCGCGGCATTGTCAAAAAATTGCGCAGCTAGGCGCATCGGGGGATGTGGCGGTTTGGGCATGTCGTTTGTGTGCTCCAACAGGTGCCCAAACGATTCTTTTATCGTGCTGCTATGCAGTTTTGCGGCCTTTCCAGGAACTGTTTTTGTAAAATAACCAGAATTTCTGCCGCTTTTTTTTGGGGCAGGTCTGATATGCGTTTGGCGATGATGGGCGGGCAAGGTGCTGAATACAGGATAAAAATGCTTCGTTGGAGGGCATTTTACTGGTATATATCTCCGCTTAAAGACGGGGAAACCGCTTACACAGGTTGCGACGACAAACTGCTTCGGGTTAGAAAAACCGCGTTTACACCGGGGTCTGTTTGGGGAAAAGACAGGTTTTGATCGAAGCACGTACAATGTTTATCTCGCGTTTAACCACGCGAATCAGGCGCACTATTACTGTTTTTGCCCTTGCCACCGTGTGTGTGACAGGGCCAAAAGTGGTTCATGCGGCACAGGAACAGGCAGCACTCAGCACCCCTGGCCTTGATGACGCAACTGATTCCGATGCGGTTAAAATTCCCAGTGTCCTTTCACACCGGGATGCAGAGCTTTATCGCCAGATTTTCAAGGTGCAAAAGGATGGTCGCTGGAAAGATGCGGACAACCTGATTTCACGCCTGTCTGATGATGTGCTGATGGGCCATGTGATGGCCCAGCGTTATCTGCATCCGACAGCATATCGTTCGCGGTTTTCCGAACTGCGTGACTGGCTGGCGAAATATGCCGATCTTCCCGAAGCAGACCGTATTTATGATTTGGCGATGTCGCGTCGCGGCGCGGCCGCAAAGCCCAAGCGCCCGGTCGGGTCATACCTGAAGGGGGCCGGATATGATTACGAAGACATCCGCCCTTATTATCACAAATCAACCAAAAATCTGTCGGCTGCCCAGCGCAGCCGGGTGTCGGTTTTAAAGCGCCGCATTCATTCGCGTATCCGCTCTGGCTGGCCCACCGGGGCGCTGGAAGTTCTTGATAGCGCCGAAGCACAGCACCTGTTTGATGCCTATGAGCAGGACCAGGCGCGCGCCTCGATTGCGGCGGGATATTATTATTTCGGCAAGCCTGATCTGGCGTTGAAACATGCCGCCAGGGCCGCAAAACGCTCGGGTAAATATTTGCCCGAAGCCCTGTGGGTGGCGGGTTTGACCGCGTGGCGCCTAAACAGGTTTGACGAAGCCCACCAGCAGTTTGACGATGTTTCGACCAACCAGTATGCCTCAAGCTGGACCCGGTCTGCCGGGGCGTTTTGGGCCGCCCGGATTGATCTGGCCGAAGGCAAGTTTGACCGTGCCGATAAACTGTTGAACCGTGCCGCCGAATATCCGCGCTCGTTTTATGGTTTGCTGGCATTGCGCGCCCTTGGCCGCGATGATGTTTTTGACTGGGACAGCCTGAGCCTGACCCAGGACCGTGCCAACAAGTTGCGGCTTGACCCGCATGGGCGCCGGTCGCTGGCATTGCTGCAAATTGGTCGGCGTCATGATGCCGAACGTGAAATGCGCAAAGCTGCCATTTCCAGCGACCCCAGCCTGCGCCGTGCGGTGTTGTCTCTGGCCGATACCGAATCCTTTGCCGCCCTGACCATGCGTCTGGGCAATTATATTGCCCAGAAAACGGGTGAAGTGATTGTAAATGCGCTGTATCCGGTACCCTCATGGGTGCCCGAGGGTGGTTATAACGTGGATCGCGCCCTGATTTATGCGTTGATGCGTCAGGAATCGGGTTTTAATGCCGAGGCGCGCAGCCATGTTGGCGCGCGCGGTTTGATGCAATTGATGCCCGCCACCGCCAGCTATATTGGCAATACCCGCTATCGCGGGACAAAGCGCGAAGAACTGTACGAACCGGAAGTCAATATCGGGCTGGGCCAGAAATATGTTGGTCATTTGCTTGATCAGAACGGCGTGGATAACGGATTTTTGCAGCTGATGGCAGCTTATAATGGCGGCATTGGTAATTTGGGCCGGTGGCAAAAGGCGCTGAAAGACAACGAAGATCCGTTGTATTTTATTGAAAGTATTCCGTCGCGCGAAACCCGCCTGTTTATCGAACGGGTGATGGCAAATTTGTGGATGTACCGGTCCCGTCTGGGGCAGGATCGCCCGTCGCTGGACCGTTTGGCTGCGGGCAAGTGGCCTGTTTATCAGTCCCAGGATGCCGATGGCCTTGCTGCGTCGCGCTAAAGCGTTTTGAGCCGTCGTTTTCAGGGGCAGATTTGAAGCACAGCTGATGTTACAGCGACGCTTTTTTCGCCAAAAAGGGATGTCCCTTGAAACCGTCATTGGCAACAAGATTGCCGATGACGGTTTTGGTGTATCAGGGCCAAAGACCGATACAGGGCCAAAAGCCAGGTTGAACCGGGCAAAATTTAACGGGTATCAGGGTTCGATAACGTGAAAGAACCAAAACCGCATCAAGTGCCGCAAAAGCCACAAGCAAAACCAGAGTCAGAACCCGCCGCACAGTCTTCGTCAGGTGGCACGTTTCTGGATCGCATTGTCATGCCCGCCATGAGCGGGGAAGAAGCCCTGCGGCGGTTTGGCAGTACCTTGCGCCAGGATCAAATCCGTTCGGCACAACCGACGACCGCATCTGGCAAGGGCAACAGCGCTTCTGACGCTCAGGATGCAGGTGCTGTGCAAAACACCCCCAATACACCCCCCGGTGACGATGAACCATCCGCACGGGCACAACCGTTGCCCCCATATGAAGGGGGGTGGGATGACCGCGATGATCTGCTTGCATTGGCGGAATTGCCGGTTCTGTGGCGGATCGTGGCTGTTGTGGTGACGGGGGCCTTGGTGGTCGGCATTGTTTTGACGTCGTTGTTTATTGTGGGCTGGCTTAACGGCCTTTAAAGCATGCTCTCGCCGGTGCGCCCTTTGATCGCCCGATCAGCCGATCAATTGTCGGGCTTGGTGGCACTGTTTTTGCTGTTTTCACTGGCTTCAATCCTGGCTTCCAGCGATGAAATTTCAGCGGCTGTAGACGCACTGAGTGGTGCATCGGCGGGCAGGTCATTGATCAGGTCGCGCAGCACATGCAGCGATTGCGTGAGGTGGCCCTGCTGTTCAAGCATCACCCCGTAATAATAGCGGCTAAGCCGGTGATTGGGCATTTGACCAAGGGCATGAAGCACCAGATTGCGCGATATTTCGTCGATCTGGCCGCCTTTGGCCGTGATGCGGGTATCGGCATATTCAATCGCCAGTAACGGGTTTTGCCCCGACAGGGCATAGGCCCGGCGATAGGCGGCAACCGCACGGTCAATATCGCCCAGCCGCAAGGAGCCGCGCGCCAGCACCAGCCAGCCTTGCAGATTACGCGGATTGGCTTCCAGCGATATGACGATCTGCCCCAGCAACCGGCGGATCTGCTTGTCGGTTTGGGCGTCGGGGTCGTCGGGGTCGGCCGCGGCCGCTGCGGCAGCGGCGATATTGCGTTCGCTGGCCCGCTCGGCATAGGGGCGGGCAGGCATTTCGGGGTTGCCCTGCCACATATAAATGCCAATGGCCACCATGACCGGAACGGCAGCAAACATAATCGCCAAAATCATGTTTTTGGTTTTTTGGGTGTTTATGCCGTTTTGTGGCAGGCCGGAATTGGCACTATCGGCATTATTGGCGCTGATGACAGGTTGTTGCGCGGCGCTGGCAACCGGCGGGTTTAACACCGCATCGTTTCGCGCCTGTGCGGTGCGATATGCGATATAGTCATCATCATCGAGATCGTCGTCATCATCGTCATCATCAACGACATCGCCGATCTGGTATTTGGGTTTGGCGGTGGCCGTTGTTTGTGCCATGTGGGCCGCCGCAGATGCCGGTGCGCCGCTGTTGGCGGGGACAGACCCGGCATCGCCGGTTTTGCCACGCCAAAAGGCCGTGAAAAACACGGTTGCGAATGACAGTAAGGAAAGTCCTGCAATGCCCCACCAGATCATGGTGCATTCCGCAAGGGGGCGGCGGGAGCACGGCTGTCTTTCATGCCGGTCATGGGTGGCCTAATCTCCCGAATGACTTAGAATTTCGTCAAGGCGTTTGCGTTCCTGATCGCTCAGGTTTGCTGGTGCGGTGCGGCCATCGCGCTTTTTGCGGCGATAAAACCCAACCACGGCAAGGGCTGCCAGAATAAGCAAAATAAACGGGCTGGCCCACAGGATGTAGGTGTCGGGTTTAAAGGGCGGGTTTAGCAACACATAATCGCCATAGCGCGCGACAATGTACTCAATTACTTGCTGGTTGTTGTCACCAGCCAGTAGGCGTTCGCGTACCAGAACCCGCAAATCATGGGCCAGGTCGGCATCCGAATCATCAATCGACTGGTTCTGGCAAACAAGGCAGCGCAATTCTTCGCTGATCGTGCGCGCCCGTTGTTCCAATACCGGGTCGGACAGCATTTCGTCGGGATTCACCGCAAAAGCCGGACGGGCGTAAAAGGACAGGGTCACCACAACAGCCAGCATTGCCAGCCAGATTGACCTGTTTGGGCGAAAGGGGTGCGTCATCCTTTTTTCAACTCCCTGATTTTAGGCAGAATTACGTTTTCCAGTGTTTTGGCATCGATAGGGCCCACCTGTTTATAGGCAATTTTGCCTTCGCCATCGATGATGAAGGTTACGGGAACACCGTAAATTCCAAAGGATTTACCTACCATTCCGTCAGTATCCATACCGACCGAAGTATAGGGATCGCCAAGTTCGCTAAGCCAGTTTAATGCTTCTTGAGGTGTTCTTTCCTTATAGGCAATTCCGTAGATGGGAACTCCTCCATCGGCAGAGAGGCGCTTAAATGTCTCAATGTCAAAGCGACAGGGGGGACTCCAAGATGCATAAATGCTTACGACCGAAATATCTCCAGCTGTTAGGTCCGTATTAGAAAGCCCTTTGTCTCGGCCAGGAAGAGGCGATAACGCAAAAGCGGGTACGGGTTTTCCAATAGGATTTTTCTCGATAGTATCGTTGGGGTCTGGTTTTGCTTCTTCCCCGTTGAGCAGGTCATTGAAACTAAATGCGTAGGTCGGACGGGCGTAAAAGGACAGGGTCACCACAACAGCCAGCATTGCCAGCCAGATTGACCTGTTTGGGCGAAAGGGGGGCGTCATCCTTTTTTCAACTCCCTGATTTTCGGCAGAAGCACGTTTTCCAGTGTTTTGGCATCGATAGGACCTACCTGTTTATAGGCAATTTTGCCTTCGCCATCGATGATGAAGGTTTCGGGAACACCATAAACCCCGAAATCAATCCCGGTTCGGCCAGAAATATCCATGCCGACGGCTTTATAGGGATCGCCAAGTTCGTCAAGCCAGTTTACGCCATCCTGCGGGTCTTTTTCCTTGTAGTTCAGGCCATAAACCGGAACGTCTGCTTCGGCAGCCAGGCGCTTGATCAGGGGGTGTTCAGCCCGGCAGGGTACGCACCAGGACGCAAAAACATTAACCACAGAAACATGTCCCCGGGTCAGGTCGGCGCGTGAAATACCCTTCTCGCGGCCCGGAAGGGGCGGCAGGGAAAATTCGGGTGCCGGTTTGCCAATCAGGGCGGAGGGAATCACGGATTGATCCTTGCCGATATTGGTTAGAAATATTCCGGCCAGGGCCGCAAAAAGCACCAGCGGGATGACAGCGATCCAGAACCTCATGGGGCGGATACTCCGTTCTTCTTAAAAAGCAGGATCATGCGGGTAAGCATGTTTATGACCCCGCCAAGCAGGATAAGCAGCATGCCCGCCCACACCCATGGCATCATGGGTAAAAAGCGAACATCAACAATGCGACCGCTATCTTCGGCACGGTCGCCAATCGACACGTGCAAATCGCCATCGCGGCCATGCCATATTGCCGATTCCGTGGTTTCAACCCCGCGGATCGGGTAATAGCGGACCTCGGGGTAAAGTTCGCTGACCGGCTGTGAATTGCGATAGATA
This sequence comes from uncultured Thalassospira sp., assembly GCF_963976115.1. GTDB lineage: Bacteria > Pseudomonadota > Alphaproteobacteria > Rhodospirillales > Thalassospiraceae > Thalassospira. Next base: position 333,335 of record NZ_CAXBJJ010000004.1, on the reverse strand, counting down.
ATGAATTTAGCCTTGCGGGTCGCAAAATTTTCGCCCGGCAACAAGGAAACGCCTTCATATTGCAAATTATAGGGACCGATTTCGATGCTTTGCCCGGTGCGCGCCGACAGCACGGTTTGTTCTTCCCACAGGCTGCTGGCCGACCCCCCGGCGATAAGCAACGCCATGCCAATATGGGCCAGAGACATGCCAATATAACGCGGGCCCAGCATTTTGACATTGCGGTGTTTGCTTTCACCGTGATCGCGGTGCCGCCACAGTTTTTCCCACAAATCACCCAAGGCGGCAGTTACCACCCACGCGGCCAGACCAATGCCCAGCAAGGGCAGAGCCGGCGCGTCAATATGGCGCATCCAGACAAACAGGGTCACGATGATCGACAAGATCAGGGCCAGTTTCATGCGCCGCCCCACCGCTGCCGCCCCGTCCACGCGCCAGCGCAGGGTGGGCGATAACCCCATCAATAACAGCAGGGCCAGGGTGACGGGCATCAGGGCCTGAACGAAAAACGGCGGACCGACGGTAATGATGGTGCCGCCCAGCCAGCGTAAAAACAGCGGATAAACCGTGCCCACCATGACAATGGCGGCTGCCACCGCCAAAAGTACGCTATTGATGAACATGCCGCTTTCGCGCGACACCAGGGTGAAATCGGCGTTTTCGCGCAAATGCCCGGCGGCGCGCGAAAACATATAATAGGCCCCGGCAAATAACAGGCAAAAACCAATCAGAAGAACTGCATTATCGCCACTGGCCCGCAAGGATGCCGGAAGCGGCCCCAGCAGGTCGGATCGGGCCAGATATGTGCCAAACCAGCCCGCGCCAAACGCCGACAGGGCCAAAAGCGCGGTCCAGGGTTTTAAGGCTTCGGTTTTTTCCAGCACCGCCAGGCAATGCAAAAACGCCGTTGCCAGCAACCACGGCAGCAGTACGGCATTTTCCGATGCATCCCAATACCACCAGTTGCCCCAGCTTTGTTCGGCATAGGCGCGATAGGCGCTGATCATCATGGCGGCACCCAGCAGGGTCCATGACAATAACGCCCATGGGCGCTGCATTTCGGCCCACGACCGGTTCAGGCGCGCGCGCGGCAGGGCCGCAACAGTGGCGGCAAAAATGACGGAAAGCCCCGCCAACCCGGCATGCAGGATTGGCGAATAGAAAATATCCAGAATATCTTGCGATTGCGGATCAAACCCTTGCCCGTCCAGCGGCGGGTCGGTCATGCGGGTAAACGGGTCGCCATCGAACAGGACACTGGCCGCTAAAAACGCAATAATCACCCCCATGACCGCTATGACGGTGTGGGGATTTTCGGATTTTTTAAAGACGGCGTTTTGCAGCAAAAACAGAATGGTGGCAAGCGAGGTCAGCGTGATCCACAGCAGGGTCGCGCCGCGATCCGGGCTGATGGCGGCGGCAATGCGGTATAAAACCGGTGTTGATGAATGGCTGTATTGCGTGACCAGCTGCAGGGTGAAATCGCTGATGATAAAACTGTAAATCAGGCTTCCCTGCGCCCCAATCGCCAGCAGGCAAATCATCAAGGGCAACGGCCAGATCGGTGCGGTTGGGGTCGATACAGCATTGTCGGCTGGAAACGGATTTAAAAGTGCAAACGAGAGGCCGCGCCAAAATCCGCTTTTTTCAACCGTAACAGTGCCAGACCCGGCGATGTGCAAAGAAGCAGCGTTTGCAGCCACCCCGGAGGGGCGGCGAAACAGTGCCCCTGGCGGAGAAAACAAAACAGCCTGGCAGCATCCCAGCATCAGGAGAAGAATAAGGGCGAAATGTCCGATTTCTGCGATCATGCCGTGCGGTGCTTTATCCTGTCATGCGAAAAACAGGGTTCCCCCTGCCATCTTGCGATGGTCGGTGATGCTAAACGAAATTGGGTCAAAAACGAAACCGCCCCAACAAGAAATATCCCTGATATTCCTAATGGTTCAAAAATATGGCTTAATTACGCATATTTTTGGCATTTTGCTTTTCGATTTCCTCCCAGTGACCGCTTTTTTTCAGCGCATCCGCCACTTCGCGGGGCATGTAGTTTTCATCGTGTTTGGCAAGAACTTCCTGGGCGACGAACTGGCCTTTCGGGTTCATGTGGCCTTCGGCAACAACGCCTTGCCCTTCGCGAAACAGGTCGGGCAGGATGCCGGTATAGGAAACCTGCACATCATGCTGCATGTCGGTCACGGTAAAGGTGACCGTGCTGCCATTTTCCAGTTTTTGCAGCGATCCTTCCTCGACCAGTCCGCCAATGCGCAGGCGGCGGTCCGGGTCCATCGGCGATTGCTCGGCAAGTTCGGTCGGGCTGAAGAAAAACACAACGGAATCGCGAAAGGCCGTCAGGCCAAGGGCCGTCGCAGCGCTGACAGCCAGCAGGGCCGCGCCAATCAGATACAGGCGTTGACGTTTGCGCGATTTGGCACGGGACAGGGACACTTTGGTGATCTCCGCTTAGGACTGGCGAGCGGGCGCTTTTTTGCGCCGGGGCCGTCGGGATTTCAACAGGGTTTCAAGATGGGCAAGGTCGACACGGCTTTTTTTCAGGCCGCGCAGGCTGACCATCAGCAAAACCAGCAGGGCAATGGCGGTTAAGCCATAGCTGGACCAGACATAACCGGCATAGCCGCCCATTTCAAAAAAATCGGTCATTTCCCTGCTCCTGCCTGTTCGGGATTATAGGCTGGCGGGGCTGTGTTATGGGCGTCTTCGCCAATGCCGCCAAGTTGCAGGGCGCGTATGCGACGTTCGTTAAGTTCAAGACGAATGCGCAAAATCAGCACAATGACATAATAGCCGGTAAACCCGATGGCGATCAGGAGAAGCGGCCATAACATGCTGGGGTCGATGCTCGGCCCGCCCATGCGCGCAACCGATGCCGGTTGATGCAGGGTGTTCCACCAGTCGACCGAAAATTTGACAATCGGCACATTAATCACGCCCACCAGCGCCAGTGCCGACCCGGCTTTGGACCCGCGTTCGGGGTCGTCAAAGGCATTTACCAGCGCCATATAGCCCAGATACAGAAACAGCAAAATCAGCATCGAGGTCAGGCGCGCATCCCATACCCACCACGTCCCCCACATCGGTTCGCCCCAAAGCGACCCCGTAATCAGGCAAAGGGCGGTAAAGGTGGCCCCGATCGGGGCGGTGGCCCGTGCGGCAATATCGGCCAGCGGATGTTTCCAGATCAGGCTCATGGCGCCACAAATGGCCATGCTGACATAACAAAACAGGCCCATCCATGCGGCGGGCACATGAATATACATGATGCGCACGGTATCGCCCTGCTGATAATCGGCAGGGGATGCCACCAGCGCCAGATACAACCCCACAGCAAGGGTCAGCACCGTTATGCCGATGGCCCAGGGCATGACGGCACTGGCCAGTCTTAGAAACACACTTGGTTTGGCGAAACGATGCATTTTTCCTTGTCCATTCGCATCCCGGGAAATGTTATCCGGGCCGGTTTTGTCGGTCTTTCAATGTCCTTGTCCGCCCCTTTGCAGGCATTGCCAACAGGGGCGGGCATCTTTGGGCGTTTATTCCACCGCCAATCGCAGGGCACGGGCCGCAGCCAGCGGGGCGAGGGCGAGTGTCAGAAGCAGGATCGCCCCCATAATTTGTATATGTTCGCCAGCGGGCAAGCCCAAAAGGGCGGCCTCCACGGCCCCGGCGCCAAAAATAAGCACCGGAATATAAAGTGGCAACACCAGCAGCGAGACCAGAACCCCGCCCCGTCGCGCACCCAGAATAAGGGCGGCGCCAATGGCCCCGATCAGGCTAAGGGCCGGTGTGCCGACCAGCATTGCCAGCATCAAGGTGCCAAAACCGGCACTGTTCATATTAAGCATCACCGCCATTAAGGGGGCAGCAATGATCAGCGGCAGGCCTGTTGTCAGCCAGTGCGCCAATACCTTGCCCAGAACAACCAGTTCCAGCGGCACAGGCGACAGCGACAGAAGTTCAAGCGTGCCATCTTCAAAATCGGTCTGGAAAACCCGTTCCAGTGACAACATCGCCGCTAAAAGGGCCGAAACCCAGATCACGCCAGAGGCAATGCGCGCCAGAATATTGGCTTCCGGTCCCACCCCGAAAGGAAACAATGTGGTGGTGACGATGAAGAAAGCTACCACCATGATCGAGTCTGCTCCTTGACGAAGCGCAAGGCGCAGGTCGCGGGTCAATATGGCGATCAGTATTTTCATGCGATCCCCGTAAAATTCGAGCTCGGGGCGTGCTCTGTTGCGGTGCTGCCGGTATCGTCGGCATCATTATCTTCTTCTGCCAGCCAGTCAAACATCGGCATGGCAAATTCATCGAGATCGACACTGCGCGGCTTGGCAATATCAAGATCAATATGGGTCGAATAGACCACAATGCCGCCGTTTGCACGAAAGGCATCAATGATCCGGGCGAGATCGGCACAGGATTCGCGGTCCAGCCCGACGGTCGGTTCATCAAGCAGCCAAAGGTCGCTTTCGCCAATCAGAATGCGGGCAAGGGCGGTGCGGCGTTTTTGCCCGCTAGATAAAAAACGACCGCTGGTTTTTGCCAGATGCAATATACCAAGCGCATTTAAGGCATAATCAATGGCGCCATCGCTGTTATCGACATCACGCAGGCTTGCCCATAGACGCAGATTGTCGCGAACTGTGAGAACGGGTTTGACGGCATCTTGATGGCCAAGATATTGCAAGCGAGCCCGATGGGCAGGTAAATCATGGTGGATATTTTGGTTTTGCCAGCAAATGGCCCCGCTGAGCGGTTCGGATAAACCGGCCATCAGGCGCAGCAGGCTGGACTTTCCCGCACCATTGCGCCCGCGCAGCATCAGGGCATCGCCCGGACGCGCATCAAACGCCAGATCGGCGAAAACCAGTCTTTCGCCGCGACGGCAGGTTAGATCAGAACCGGTAAAAACAATCATCCAGGCCACACAAACCATTCATATGTCATGCACTTCTATACCGTGAAGTATCATGGGAATCATGCTTTATCCGACATTTGACCAGATGACTTTGTTTCAGGTCAATCTGTGACGCGGCAGGTGTCTTTTTGCACATTATTTTAATAAAAACATGCCCCCCGGTATTCAATAAAAACGCGCCATTCCCGCGCTTAGAATGGGGCCGCCTTTTTCTTCCTGTAACAGAACGGCGATGCCGCCATTGCAGTTATATTCCAGCCGCACGGGTATTTCGCGCGGGGTGCCATCCCACGTGCCCAGATCATCAAGTTCGCGCACGATATTGACATGGGCGAGGCTAAGACCGGCATTTTCGCCTGTTTCGACCTCGGTGCTGGCATGACGGTCAAATCCGACCAGCCAGATTTTTAAAGGTTTTGTCGGGGCGTTACCGGGTGTGGCGGCCAGTTGAACAATACCGCCCGGCTTTTGCCCGGCTGTGGCGTCGGTCTTTATGGTCACCCAGGATGCCAGGGGTGATGGTTTTTTCAGGGCGGCCTTCAGGATGGCGTCCTTGTGGGTGGCGCGCACCGACCCGGCGCCGTTGATGATGATTTGCGGGGTATAGACATAGCTTTTATGCTGGAAGGCGGCGTATTTTCGCTGGCGTTCGGTATAAGCCGGTTCGGAAAAACGGTCTTTCCAGCCCAGATAATTCCAGTAATCCACATGGAATGACAGCAAAAGCAGATTGTGTGTTTCCTGGGCAATATCGCGCAGAACCGCATCAGCTGGCGGGCACGAACTACATCCTTCGGATGTAAAAAGTTCGACAACCGCCTGCGGGGTCTGGCTGGTGGTTTGCGGCGCAGCGGCGTGGGCCGGACCGGGAACAGCAAGCGCGAGCGAAACTGCCAGTGCGAAGCCCCACACAAATTTGAGTGAATTTGTTTTCATCCCCCTATCATTGCCGATTGCTTCTTCACCTGCCAATCACAAGCGGTTGAAGCAACCATTGATCATAAAAACACATGGTTTTTGCGTAATTGGCTGCGGTACTTTTACGTATTTTCTGCTAAAGGGTGATATTGGCCTTGCGTTATCCGAGGGGAAAATGGCAGGGACCAGGGCCTCTGCCCATCCTTTAAATTCAAAATAAAAGCTGGTCCATCAATCCGTTATCGGGAAAGAAACGAGATCGGCAACACAAGAGGTTTTACAGGAAATGATAAAACGTGAGCATTGGGGGTCACGCCTCGGCTTTATTCTGGCAGCTGCCGGGTCTGCTGTCGGTCTGGGTAATATCTGGAAATTTCCCTATATGGCGGGGGTCAACGGGGGCGGTGCGTTTCTGCTGATTTATCTGGCACTGGTCTTTACGATTGGTCTGTCGGTGATGCTGGCCGAAATGGTGATTGGCCGCATGGCCGAAAAGAACGCCATCGGGGCGTTTAAAAAGCTGAAAGGCGGCGCATGGCCGCTGGTTGGTTTGTGCGGTGTTGGTGCCGCCTTTATGATCCTGTCCTTTTACAGCGTCGTTGCCGGCTGGACGATCGCCTATATGGTCAAAGCGGTTACCGGCGCCCTTTCCAGCAGCGACCCTGCTGTTTTGGGGGCGGATTTTGCAGGTTTTATTGGCAGTAACATTTCACCGCTGGTGTATCACGCCCTGTTTATGGCGCTGACGGTATTTGTGGTGCTGTCGGGCATTGGCAGTGGCATTGAACGGGCATCCAAAATTTTAATGCCCGCCTTGTTCATTTTGTTGCTGATCCTGATTGCGCGGGCCGTGACGTTGCCTGGTGCCGGGGCCGGTTTGTCCTTTTTGCTGGAGCCGGACTTTTCGAAGGTGACGTGGAATACGGTCTCGGATGCGCTGTCGCAGGCGTTTTTCTCGCTCTCGCTGGGGATGGGGGCCATGATTACCTATGGGTCTTATCTGTCGAAAAAGGAAAACATTGCGGGTGCCGCAGGCTGGGTTACGCTTCTTGATACCGCTGTTGCGGTTCTGGCCGGTTTGCTGGTGCTGCCTGCTGTGTTTGCCTTTGGCTTTGACCCGGCAGCAGGCCCGGGCCTGACATTCATCACCTTGCCGGCTGTTTTTGCCCAAATGCCGTTTGGTGAATTTTTTGCCTTCCTGTTCTTCTTGTTGCTGGCGATTGCCGCATTGACATCTTCGGTGTCGATTCTCGAAGTTGTGGTGGCCTATTTCGTTGATGACCGGGCGGTCAACCGCAAGGTGGCATCCATTGTTGTTGGTGCAATCATCTTCGTTTTGGGGATTCCGTCATCGCTGTCGATGGGGCTGATGGCCGATACCAGGTTTTTCGGTATGACCTTCTTTGACCTGATGGACTTCATTTCATCGAAATTGCTGCTGCCGATTGGCGGGCTGTTTATTTCGCTGTTTGTGGGCTGGGTTGTCTGGGGGGCCGCCAAGGCTGACATTGCGACCCATAACGGTGTTGTTCCGGTATGGATCAATGCCTGGGGTGTTGTTGTAAAGTTCATCGCGCCGTTGGCAATTGCCTTTATCCTGATTCAGGGTTTGATCGGCTAATACCAGCGCGTTCTGTTTGACAGATCGGGGGCGGAAACGATGATTCGTTTCCGCCCTTTTGTGTTTTCAAGATTGCTTTGCGGTTACAGAGCGGAACCGGCAAACAGGGGGGCAAAGGTTTTTTCAATCTCGGCGGCCCGGACCGGGCGGCCCCGCAGAAATCCTTGCAGGAAATTGCAGCCATTTTCGCGCAGGAACTGTTCTTGCTGCAGGGTTTCAACACCTTCGGCAATGCAGGTTTTACCCAGATTATGCGCCATATTAATAATGGTGCGCACCAGTTCGCTGCCGCCAATACCCTTGCCAATATCGTTGACAAAGCTGCGGTCAATTTTCAGCACATCAAACGGCACATGGCGCAGATAGCTCAGGCTGGAAAAGCCGGTGCCAAAATCATCCAGGGCAATTTTAACCCCAAGATCGCTGATCCGCTGCAATTTGCGGCAGGTATCTTCGATATCCTGCATGAACAGGCTTTCGGTGATTTCAATTTCCAGCCGGTCGCCCGCCAGGCCGGTTTCATTTAAGGCGGCCGACACCTGATCGCCAAATTCAATCGGGTTGCTAAATTGCTGCAAGGAGGCGTTCACCGCCATGGTGATGTTATGCAGGCCCTGTTGTCGCCATTTCACCATTTGGGTACAGGCCGTGCGTAACACCCACAGGCCGATTTCATCGATCATGCCGATTTCTTCGGCCAGCGGTATGAATTTATCGGGGGCCAGTTCGCCGTGCTTTGGATGGCGCCAGCGGATCAGGGCTTCAAACCCCGAAAGCGCGCCATTATTGGCAAAGAATTGCGGCTGATAGGCCAGATAAAGTTCGCGCCGTTCCAATGCGTGGCGCAAATCGGTTTCAAGGGCCAGGGTTTCGCTGCTGGCCGTGTTCATCGACCGGTTATAGTGATTGAACCGGTTGCGACCATGGTTTTTGGCGCGCAACATGGCAATTTCGGCATTGCGCAACAGCATGGTGGTGTCGCTGCCATCGCGCGGATACAGGGTGATGCCCATGCTGGCGGTAATAAACAGTTCGCCGCCCGATGCAGAGAAATGGGGGTGATCAAACACCTCCATCAAATCCTGGGCCATGGTCTCCAGGGTGTCGCTATTGTTTTTTTGCGGTAACAGAATGGCGAAATCATCGGCTCCCATCCGTGCCAGCATGGCATCGGCGGGCAAGGCCCTGTTCAGGCGTCCGGCAAAATCGACCAGCACATCATCGCCCGTTGCATGGCCCAGCGTATTATTGATGCGTTGAAAGTTATCGATATCGACCAGCAAAACAGCGACGCTATCGTTGTTTCCGCGACAGTCGTTCAGGGTGCGACCCAGAACATCAAGAAACCGGCGCCGATTGGGAAAACCGGTCAGTTCGTCAAAATGTGACAGGCGACGGATATCGTCTCTGGTCTGCTTGCGATCGGTAATGTCGGAAAAAATACCGGCATATTGCAGAACGTTCCCTTGTTCGTCGCGAATGGCAATGATCGACAGCCATTCGGGATAGATCTCGCCCGATTTGCGCCGGTTCCATATTTCCCCCTGCCAGCGGCCCGCCCGGGTAATGCTTTGCCACATATCTTGATAAAAGGCGCGGTCATGACGGCCCGATTGCAAAAGATTGGGGCTTTTGCCGATGGCTTCGGCGGCACTATAGCCGGTGACACGGGTAAAGGACGGGTTTACGTCTTCGATCTTGCCCTGGTCATCGACAATGATGATGCCGTCGGGCGAGCTTTCAATGATCTTGCGGGTCAGGTGCAATGACTTTTGCGCCCGTGCAAGTGCTGTGTCACGGTCTTCCATCGCATCGTGCATATGTTGCAGGTAATCCTGCTCGATCGAGGCAAGAAGATCGTTGAACGACAAAATCCCCAGGACGTTCTGATGAGAATCGGTGACAACAAGGTGGCGGATCTGATGATCGATCATGATCTGCCGGGCATCTTGCAGGCTGGTATGGTCGCTAACCCGGCGAACCGGGCGGCTGGCAATTTCCCAGGCCGAGCCCGACGCACTGCGATGAACCAAATAGCCAACAATATCGCGTTCGGTGACAATGCCGACTGTTGAGATCACAGAACCAGCATCTTCATGGGCAGGACGCATTTCCGACCGGGCGGCATCGAGCGGCACTAGTGTGCTTTCAGGTGATGTTTTGGCAACAGGTTGAAAAACAATGGCGCTGTCGCATTCACCTTCCTTCATTGCCGCCTGCAACTGGCTGATCGGTGTTTCGCCGGGAACGCTGACCGTGTTGCGGCGAACGATCGATGACACATCGCGTTCGCGCAAGGGGTGGATGGCACTTGGCACACGGATCAGGTCGCTTTGGCTGACAATGCCAACCAGACATTCCTGGTCATCAATAATGATCAGATGGCGTAATTTATCGCGTCGCATCCGAAATGTTGCCGCCTCGACCGAGGCATGGGCCAACATCGTGCGCACAGGCGACGACATCCAGTCAGAAATCGGACGGAGAAAGGCTGTCGGGTCATCGGCGCTGATGGTCAGACAGTCATGTTCTGTCCAGACACCGACGGGTTTGTTGTCCTGTGTAATCACGATTGAACTGCGCAGATGGCGATGCATCAGGGCAATGGCGTCACCAAGGGGCAGGTCAGGGTTGCAGGTCAGAACCTGGCCATGTGTCAAAGTTCCAACACGCACTGATAACAGCGGAGCGGGTATTTTGGCGTAACTCGTCATTATCTATTGCTATAATTGTTTAGAAACAACGGATTTTCTCCTGTGTCGGGGGCCTGCATCGTATTCTTTAGCACCTAAGCAATTATGACGACAGGCGTAAGGAGATAAATCAATTCAAAACTAAAAAAAACACCTCGCCAGCGGAACTGGCGAGGTGAATTCGAACTTTGCCGATTAACCCCGAAGGGTCTTGAAATCAGGCTGCATTCTTGATCATGTTGCGCAGAACGAACTGCAAGATACCACCATTCTGGAAATACAGAACTTCGTTTTCGGTATCGATGCGGCAGACAACAGTTGTTTCCTCGGTCGAACCATCCTTGCGGGTGATGCGAACCGTAACGTCCTGCTGCGGGGTAATGCCATCGGCAACGCCCACAATATCAAAGGTTTCCGTACCGTCCAGTTTCAGGGACTTGCGGCCTTCACCGTTTTTGAACTGCAACGGCAGAACGCCCATGCAGACCAGGTTGGTGCGGTGAATACGTTCAAAGCTTTCGGCGATAACAGCCTTGACACCCAAAAGGTTGGTGCCTTTGGCGGCCCAGTCGCGCGACGAGCCCGTGCCGTATTCCTGACCGGCAACGATCACCAGCGGCGTGCCTTCTTCCTGGTAGCGCATGGCAACATCATAAACCCAGCCCTGTTCGCCAGACGGGTAATGAACCGAAACACCGCCTTCGGTGCCAGGTGCCATTTCGTTGCGGATACGGATGTTGGCAAAGGTGCCACGCATCATGACTTCATGGTTGCCACGGCGTGCACCATAGGAGTTGAAGTCACGAACGGCAACGCCGTTTTCCTTCAGGTATTCGCCTGCCGGGCTTTCTTCCTTGATCGAGCCGGCCGGTGAAATGTGGTCGGTCGTCACCGAATCACCCAGGATCAGCAGCGGACGTGCGCCATGAACATCCGAGAAATCACCCGGTTCAGCAGCCATATTAACAAAATAGGGCGGGTTCTGAACATAGGTTGATTTGTTGTTCCACTGATAGGTTTGCCCTTCTGTGACCTGGATTTCCTGCCACGGTTTTGAACCGGCAAAGATGTTATCGTAACGGTCTTTGTACATCTTGGCCGAGATCGAGGTCGCGATGGTGTCAGCGATTTCCTTGTTGGTCGGCCAGATGTCTTTGAGATAGACATCATTGCCGTCTTTGTCCTGGCCCAGCGGGTCGTTATTCAGATCGACCTTCAGGTTACCAGCAAGGGCATAGGCAACAACCAGCGGCGGCGAGGCAAGATAGTTTGCCTTCACATGCGGGCTGATGCGGCCTTCAAAGTTACGGTTACCCGACAGAACGGCCGTAACCAGCATGTCCTGATCTTCGATGGCACCTGCAATCGGGGCGGCCAACGGACCAGAGTTACCAATGCAGGTGGTGCAGCCAAAACCGGCAACGTTAAAGCCGAGCTTGTCGAGGTAATCCTGCAGGCCGGCCTTTTCAAGATAGTCGGCAACCACAAGCGACCCCGGTGCAAGCGAGGTTTTAACCCACGGCTTGCTGTGCAGGCCAAGATCAACAGCCTTTTTCGCCAGCAAACCCGCCGCAATCAGCACGCTCGGGTTCGAGGTGTTGGTGCAAGAGGTGATGGCGGCGATAACAACGTTACCGTCTTTCATGGCGAAATCTTCGCCTTTGACGTCGACACTGCGCTCGGCATCAACACCTGGTGCCATATCGGCAAAGGTTTTGGTGAAGCTCGAAACGGCATCTTTGAGCAAAACGCGATCCTGCGGGCGTTTCGGCCCGGACAGTGCCGGTTCAACTGTGGAAATGTCGAGTTCCAGAGTATCGGTGTAAGCGGCGTCGTGGTCGGCATAGCCCCACATGCCCTGTTCTTTGGCATATGCTTCGACAAGGGCGATCTGTTCTTCGGAACGACCGGTTGAACGCATATAGTTCAGGGTTTCCTCATCGATCGGGAAGAAGCCACAGGTTGCACCATATTCCGGCGCCATATTGCCGATGGTTGCGCGGTCCGGCAGGGTCATGTGGGCAAGGGCATCGCCATAAAATTCGACGAATTTGCCAACCACGCCTTTTTCACGCAGCATCTGAACCACACGCAGAACCAGGTCGGTTGCGGTGATGCCTTCTTTCATCGAGCCGGTCAGCTTGAAGCCAACGACTTCCGGGATCAGCATCGAAATCGGCTGGCCCAGCATCGCAGCTTCGGCTTCCAGACCACCAACACCCCAGCCCAGAACGGCAAGGCCGTTAACCATGGTGGTGTGGGAATCGGTACCGACCAGGGTATCGGGATAAGCCACGGTTTTGCCGTTGTCGTCTTTGCCGGTCCAGACGACCTTGGCAAGATATTCAACGTTTACCTGGTGGCAAATGCCAGCTCCCGGCGGGACGATGCGGAAATTGTTGAAAGCATTCTGGCCCCAACGCAGAAATTCGTAACGTTCGCCGTTACGTTCAAACTCGACTTCCATGTTTTTGTCGAGAGAGTCATCGGTGCCGAAAAAGTCAATCATGACCGAGTGGTCAATGACGAGATCAACCGGTGAAAGCGGGTTCACCTTCTGGGCATCGCCCCCCATATTGACCACAGCATCGCGCATGGCAGCAAGGTCAACAACGGCAGGAACGCCGGTGAAGTCCTGCATCAGCACACGGGCCGGGCGATAGTTGATTTCGTGGGTGCTTTTACGAGATTTCAGCCACTCAACGACGGCTTTGACGTCGTCAGCCTTAACGGTGAAATCGTCTTCGTAACGCAAAAGGTTTTCGAGAACGACCTTTAGCGTGAAAGGCAGTTTGGAAACGTCGCCGATTTTTTCGGATGCAGCTTTAAGGCTGAAATAATCGAAGGATTCATCCCCGACCTTCAAAGTGCGGCGCGTTTGCAGGTTGTCTTTGCCACAAATGGACATCAGACCCTCCTCAAGGTGGTTAAAGGGCTTGTCGTGACAAGACACCCCGACCGTCGGAGCGCCGAGCGGTGGGCTATCTGTTAACCGTGACGCGGGTCACGATACACATAAGAAGTGCGAGGGCGTTACACCACAAATTCGGGCGAAAGTCCAGACCCCGAAAAGGGTCTTTCGTCAAATCATCCTGATAACAAAGGTTTGTGCGCTCCGATAGCAGCGTGTTTTCATTATTGGTTCTGGAAATACTGTGTTTTTCATTCCATATCTGTCTCTATATACGGCGAGTCTTGAATTTTGCTCTGACCACTTAAGTGGGTATTCTTCCGTTTAACCAGCCCTTTTTATGAAGAACATGGTGAGCCAACTCGATCTGACGAGTGGTGAATTTGCGTTTCATGTCATTCCATTGATAAATTCTAGAGATCACATCATCTAATGTCCGCGAATTTTCTTGTTGGATGACCCAATGGACAGTGGATAGGAGCTCCAATCCGTAGGGGGTTTCAAAGCCGTCAACTAAATTGGCAACTTTATCGAAACGTTCCTGGGTTTCTTCTTTGTCTGCCAAGAACTCAATAGCGTCTTTCGATGCGCCAGGAACCAGTTCAATTGCTTTACTTGGGTCGTCTCCTCCGTCGGCATAACCTGAGATTAAATGCCCTTCAATTGTGCGGAGAACGTGACGCAGATTTACAGCATAAGGCCCATACGCTGCTTTGTTATAATTAAGTTTTAGTGGCTCTCCAGATGCTTGAAGGAAATACATAAGTTTATGTATTTCGATGAGTGTTACATATGGATCAAGCATGCCACTCAGATACTTATGAACGAGTCCTACCAGAGCTGCGCGTCCTGGTGTCATCTTCGGAACATCTATATTTCGGGCCATATCATTAGATGAGGGCGCACCGTTCGGCTCAAATACTAAAATGTTAACACCTTGAATTTCGGAAAGGCTGGATTCAATCAACGATTTAACATCATCCCATTTCAATCCGCCCAGCCCACTGCCAAGTGGCGGTATCGCGATAGAGCGTATTTTTAATCGTTGGATGTCTTCCTTCAGTGCATTCAGGCCAGATTGAATGTCTTCAATCCGACTTTTCCCTTTCCAATGGCGCTTCGTTGGGAAGTTGATGATATATCGTGGATAAGTCAATTGCCCGGTTTCAAAAATAAACATCTGACCGGGTTGAACTTCTTCTCGCTTACATGCCGTCGCGTACGCTTTAAAATTATCTGGATAAGCGTTTTTGAATTGTAACGCGATTCCACGGCCCATCACTCCGACACAGTTGACGGTGTTCACAATCGCTTCAGCGCTCTCTGAAAAAAGGTTTCCGCTTTTGTATTCGATCATCAGAGTTTTACCTGTTTTTAATAGTACCACTGAGGAAGCGTGAGCACGTCAGGTCTGTGGCGAGCACCATCAAGTGCTTCTACAACACGATCCACTACCAAAGTGTTTCTGACCCCAATTCTGCGAACCAAGTGCCACGGAAAGCATCGTTCGATCAAGAACTCTGCTTGTTTGCTATCTTTACACTGAGACCAGGTATTGGTGCCTATTGCGTTCCAGTCTAATTCTCCCAGATTATTCAGGTCGCAACGGTCCTCAAAAAAGTAGGAACCCGCATTCGACAGGGTGAATGCCCAGCGCCGATTTTGCTCATTGGCCCAATGAACAACTTCGAAGAGGTCTGCTTCAAGGTGGATTATTGGCTCTTGGCCGCCTTGATATTTCAACTCAGGATGGTTCGCCATATGAAGCAAATACAGCATAATTGAGCGAGGGCAGAAATAAAATGGAACGCATTGCCCGACGTATAAGTCAGAATGACTGCTTAACCTTAGCTCGTTAAGGCGTCGCTCTTTGATCTTGCCCATCCCAATGGTAGTACCGAGACCTTGGCGCTGAACAATATCTCCATCGCTCAGAAGATAGCCGTCAGCGACAATTGATAGCAATCTGTCTACATGTACTATGTGATAAATTTTCGGTCTTGCGGGAACTGCCATATTTGAAGGGTCAGTTTGTTATTTCGAGATCAAACGTAAATGAATAGCTTTTTGTGCTTTGGGGCAAGATAAATCCTGCGCAAGAAATAGTGTTAATTTTGCACGTTTGAGGCCTTTAACGGACCGTAAAGTTTGTGACTGTGGTAAGTTAATAAGGCTATGTTCATATGGTCGGCTCATTACGGTTTGTTTAGTGCTTAGAGCGAATCGGCACGAATTTGACGAAACGATATTTCAAAAATCCCCTTTGAAACGATGAAATGTTAAGTTGAGAGACGTTTTTCTCAATGCCGCAATGCGATAATTTTGCAATGATCGCTTTGGCGCGTTTGCAGCATTACTCTTACGGAATGTTGGTGCGAATAACGGCGTTCTGCATGACCGGTTCGATTGTGCGGTGCGATAAGTGATTTTGCTGCAAAGCGAAGCGCTTGCAACGCGTTGACGCTATTGTGTGAATTTGGTACTCAAATACGTATTAATTGCGTTGCGGCCTTTTCGGTATCGACCGGCAGGGTAAAAATAACAGACGCAAATCAGGGAAACGCTGAAATTTGGACGGTTCATTTTGCCATGCTCGATACGGGCACCACAGCAGATGAAAGCGGCCCAGGTCAGGGAGGATACCAGGACGATGACGTCATCGGACCCAATTTTAAGCATCAACGATGTGTCGCTGGTTTTTGGCGGCGTACGGGCGTTGAGTGACGTTAATTTTTCGGTGCAGAAAGGCGAGTTGTTTTCGATTATCGGTCCGAACGGGGCGGGTAAAACGTCGATGTTGAACTGCATTTCCGGGCGGTATCACCCCACCAGTGGCTCTGTCCATTTCAAGGGCCAGGACGTGACGGGGTTGAAACCCAATGCCCGGGCTGAAATGGGGGTTGGACGGACCTTTCAAAACCTGGCGCTGTTTGGGCATATGTCGGTGCTGGATAACATTATGGTCGGGCGTCATCACCTGTTGAAAAACAATTTTTTCACCGGGTCGCTTTACTGGTTTTCCGGGGCACAGAAAGAAGAACTCGAACACCGGAAATTCTGTGAAGACGTTATCGATTTTCTGGAGATTTCCCATATTCGCAAGGCAACCGCCGGAACCCTTTCCTATGGGTTGCGCAAACGGGTGGAGCTGGCGCGCGCGGTGGCACTGCGTCCGGACCTGATTTTGCTCGACGAGCCGATGGCCGGGATGAATTTGGAAGAAAAGGAAGACATGGCCCGCTTCATCATTGATCTGAATGAAGAATGGGGCATGACCGTTGTGATGATCGAGCATGACATGGGGGTGGTGATGGATATTTCCAGCCGCGTCATGGTGCTTGATTTCGGGCGGAAAATTGCATCGGGTCTGCCCGCTGAAGTGATGGCCAATGCCCATGTCAAGAAAGCCTATCTCGGCGAAGAAGGCGACGAAGATGATAGTGTTTCCGGGAAGGTCGCATAACAATGAAGACATACACGACGCCTGAATATGCCGACATTGCCAAGCTTGATACCTTTCCCAAGCTGCTGGCCTATAATGCCAAAAACTGGCCGACCGAGACCGCCCTGCGCGAAAAGGAATTTGGCGTTTGGCAGGAATTTGGCTGGAAAGACTATAACGACCGCGTCAAATGGATGAGCCTTGGCCTGCGTGAATTGGGTATTGGGGCGGGCGATGTGGTTGGCATCATTGGCGAAAATCGCCCGGAATGGGTATGGGCCGAAATTTCCGCCCATGCGTTGCGCGCCCGGTCGTTAGGGCTGTATCAAGACAGTCTGCATGACGAAGTGGCGTTTCTGATTACCTTTGGCGAAGCCCGCGTGATTGTCGCCGAAGATGAAGAACAATGTGACAAGTTACTGGAACTGGGCGATCAGATTCCGACCGTGGACCGGATCATTTATTGTGACCCGCGCGGGATGCGCAAATATGATGATCCGCGCCTGATGGCGGTTGAAGACCTGTATGAATTGGGTCGCAAGGCCGATGCCGCCGATGCCACGGCTTATGACCGCATGGTGGGGGATACGCGCGGCGATGAATGTGCCATTTTCTGCACCACATCGGGCACCACGTCGAAGCCGAAAATTGCCATGCTGAATGCCGGCGATTTTCTCGATCATTGTGCCGCCTATTTGCGGGCTGACCCTAAGCTGCCGGGTGATAATTACGTGTCGGTGCTGCCGCTGCCCTGGATCATGGAGCAGGTCTATGTGGTCGGCCAGTCGCTGGTCAGCCGCCAGATCGTGAATTTTGTCGAAGAGCAGGAAACCATGATGGCCGATCTGCGCGAGATCGGACCGAATTTCGTGCTGCTGGCTCCGCGGGTGTGGGAAACAATTGCCGCCGATGTGCGGGCACGGATGATGGATTCAACGCCGTTCAAACAGAAAATGTATGACTGGGGCATGAAGCTGGCCCGGGGGGCCATGGATGCCGGTGGCCATTCCAAAGCAGCCGATATTTTGCTGATGAATGCGTTAAAAGACCGGCTGGGATTTAGCAATTTGCGCTCTGCCGCCACCGGCGGGGCGGCAATGGGGCCGGAAACCTTCAAGTTTTTCCATGCCATGGGGGTGCCGTTGCGCCAGCTTTATGGTCAGACGGAACTATGTGGGGCCTATACCATTCATCAGCCAGGCGATATTGATTTTGATACCGTTGGAATTGCGTTTGATAATTCCGAAATCAGGGTCATCAATAGCGATGAAAACGGGGTGGGCGAAATTGTTGCGCGCACCTCGGGCATGTTCACCAGCTATTATAAAAACCCGTCGGCTTATGACGAAGACGTTGTCGATGGCTGGATGCATACCGGGGATGCCGGTTATTTCAAGGATAGCAACAAACATCTGGTCGTGATTGACCGAATGAAGGATTTGGCCGAAACATCAAACGGGGTGCGCTATTCGCCCCAGTTTATTGAAAACAAACTGAAATTTTCACCCTTCATTGCCGAGGCGGTGATTTTGGGCAAGGGCCTGCCGTTTTTATCGGCCATGATTTGCATCCGGTTTTCGATCATGGCGAAATGGGCCGAACAGCGCGGTATTTCCTTTACCAACTATACCAACTTGTCGGCGCAATCGCAGGTTTACGACATGATCGCCGAGGAAGTGCGCCAGGTAAACGCAACCTTGCCCGAAGCCCAGCGCATTCGCCGTTTCCTGTTGCTTTATAAGGAACTCGACGCCGATGACGGCGAATTGACCCGCACGCGCAAGGTGCGGCGTGGCGTTGTTGCCGAAAAATATGCCGACATTATCGATGCGGTTTATTCGGGCACGCCCAAGGTTGACATCGACACCATGATTACCTTTCAGGACGGATCAAAAACGCGGATTCAAACCAGCGTGCAGGTCGTCGATCTGGAAGGGCGGGGGCGCGAAAACAGCACCTCGAAAGCCGCCGAATAAAAGACGCGGCCAAAAACCAAAACCGGGGGTGGCAACATCCTCGCCATGACAGGGATGGCACCATGAATTTTGAACTTTTGTTCCAGCTATTGCTAAACGGGCTGATCGTCGGCACGCTTTATGGTGTGGTCGCCATGTGTTTCGTGCTGATTTATAAATCAACGCAAGTGGTCAACTTTGCCCAGGGCGAATTTTTGCTGATCGGCGCATGGGTTTGTTATGCGTTTCTGGTCGAATTTCAAATGCCGTTCTGGCTGGGCTTCATCTTTACCTTGCTGTTCATGCTGGCATTTGGCGTGATTTTGCAGCTGATGGTCCTGCGCCCCATGATTGGCGAGCCGATCATTTCCGTGATCATGGTGACCATTGGTCTGTCGATTTTCTTTCAGGCCGCCACCAAATGGATTTTTGGTGCCACCACGGCAACCTACCCGCAAGTCTTTGAAACCCGTGCCATTTCGATTGGCGGGATGCAAATTGAAACTGCCTATATCATGAGTTTCTGTATCTCGCTGGTGATCATGGCGGCATTTTACTGGTTTTTCAAATATTCCAAACTGGGCCTTGCCATGCGCGCCACCGCGTTTGACCAGCAAGTGGCGCAAAGCCTGGGTATTTCGGTGAAAACCGTGTTTGCCATGTCCTGGGCCATTTCAGCGATGGTCTCTGGGGTGGCGGGGATCGTCATTGGCATGGTGAACGGCGTATCATCGGGCCTGTCTGTGATTGGAATCAAGGTGTTTCCGGCGGTTATTCTGGGCGGACTTGATTCGATTATCGGTGCCATTGTCGGCGGGGTGATTATTGGCCTGCTTGAAAACGGGGCCGAATTTGTCGACGGGCAATATCTGCACTGGGGCAATCTTTTTTCCATCGCACCGTTTTATGTGCTGATCGTTATTTTGTGCATCAAGCCTTATGGCCTGTTTGGCACCAAAGACATCGAACGTATCTGATCAGGGGGACGAACCATTATGGCCGGCTTTTCAATGCGTCCCTGCGGCGATTTTCGCACCACTTATCGCCAGGATACCCGCATTTTCGATACCACTTTCGTGCGTTACGCCGCCGTGTTTGGCGTGGTGGCAACGGCATTGATGCCCTTTGTGCTTGATGGCTATTATGTTAATCTGTTCATTCAGATTTCCTATTTTGCCATTGCAGCCCTGGGCCTGAATATTCTGGTCGGCTTTACCGGACAAATTTCGCTGGGACATGCGGCGTTTTTCGGCTTTGGCGCTTTTGCTTCGGCGTGGATCAACAATCACACCGGTATTCCGGTTTTGCTGTCCATTCCGCTGGCGGGCTTGTTAACCGCAGCGGTGGGGTTGTTGTTTGGCTTACCAGCGGCGCGTATCAAAGGGCTGTATCTGGCAATTGCTACACTGGCCGCCCAGTTTATTCTGGAAGACTTTTTTGCCCGTGCCGACTGGTTTACCGGTGGGTCTTCGGGGGCGGCGGCCAACCCGGTCAATGTGTTTGGCTATGAAGTGGTCGATGATTTCAGCTTCTTTTATGTCTGCCTGTTTTTTCTGGTCATCATGTATGTGCTGGGCAGCAATCTGATGCGGTCTCGCGACGGGCGGGCCTTTGTTGCCGTGCGCGATCATTATTTGTCGGCTGAAATCATGGGCATTAACTTAACCAAATACCGCCTGCTCAGCTTTGCTGTTTCATCGTTTTATGCCGGGATTGGCGGGGCGTTGTATGGCCATTATCTGGGCTTTGTTTCGGCCGAGGGTTTCACCATTTTGCTCTCGATCCAGTTTCTGGGCATGATCATTATTGGCGGCCTGGGATCGGTCAAGGGGGCCTTGATGGGAACTGTTTTCATGGTGCTGTTGCCCGAAGTGATGGAAACCGGGGTCAGTGCCCTAAGCATTTTTGACTGGGCCAACAGCACCGCTGTGACCGATGGCCTGGCCTATATCAAGGAGATGGCGATCGGTCTGGCCATTATCCTGTTCCTGATTTTTGAACCCGACGGGTTAGCACACCGTTGGCAACAGATCAGGGCGTACTGGAAGCTTTACCCCTTCTCGTACTGATCAAACCCCCCACCTGCCGCGCGACAATAATATTGGCAGGACCATAAAAATACGGGGGAGACCGGGAGGCTTTTATGTTCAATGAAACGTCCAAGGGAGACGTCGAGATGAAGAAACTGATTGCTGCTACCGCGATGATCGCAACCGGCTTGTCGGTTGGCGCGGCAAAGGCTGAAGACAGCGTGTTTGTCGGCCATTTGATGGATATTACCGGTGCCACCGGTTTTATCGGCAAGTTTTATGCCGACGGGGTGCGCGATGCGCTGTCTTATATTAAAGAAAATGGCGGGATTGAAGGCACCCCGCTGGAATTTGAATCGGTCGATTACGCCTATAAGGTGCCCCAGGCAATTGCCAATTATAAAAAATGGCGCTCGCGCAACAACATGGTTGCGATGCAGGGCTGGGGAACGGGCGATACCGAAGCCCTGATTTCGTTTGTTGCCAAGGACGAAGTACCGGTTTATTCGGCATCCTATTCCGGCCATCTGACCGACCCGACGGGCAAAAACCCCAAAACCGCCAAACCCGCCCCGTATAACTTCTTTTACGGTGCATCCTATTCCGACGCCTGCCGGGCGATGGTGCAATGGGCGGCAAAAGACTGGAAAGATAAAGGCGGCGAGGGCAAACCGGTATTTAGCCATATTGGCGATAACCACCCTTACCCGAATGCCCCGAAAGAAGCCTGTGCCGAATATGCGACCGAACTGGGTTTTGAGGTGACCAGCCCGGTTGTGGTGTCGATGAAGCCGGGCGATTTCAAGGCGCAATGCCTGACCATGAAGGAAGCCGGAACCGATTACGGGTATCTGGGCAACCTTGGCCCGTCGGTTGTGTCGCTGGTGAAGTCCTGCGGGACGGTCGGCGTTGATCCGACCTGGCTTGCCAATATCTGGGCGGGGGATTACGAAACCCTGAAAACCATTGGCGATGTCGATAATTACATCTTCCCGGTGATGACCAGCTTTTGGACCGACGAAGGGGTTCCGGGCATGGATCTTGTGCGCGAGATTTCCAAGGAATCTGACAAATCGGGCAAGGAATTTCGCACCCATCATTATATTCGCGGCATTTGCTCGGTCTATTACATGAAAGAAGCCATGGAATGGGCCAAGGAAAATGGCGGCATTACTGGTGCGAATATTAAACAAGGCATGTATGCCCGCACCGACTGGGTGCCCAAAGGTCTGGAAGGCGTTTGTATGCCCGCCACCTGGACGGCCGAAGATCATCGTGGCATCAACACCGTCAATATCTATAGCGGTGAAGCCCATGACGGCAGTGTCAAGGTGACCAAACTTGAAACCGTGACCCTGCCGCGCCGTGACGACTGGCTTGGTTATTAAGATCAGCCTCCTTTCGCTTTGAAAGGATGTCTCCCGCCTGGTGCCGGAACCCGCTGTTTTCCCCAAAACGGTTTCGGCACCATGGTGGCAGGGACAAGGTTAAGCCTGGCCTTATGATTTGTTTTTCGATGTGTTTTGTTTTTATCGCTGCCATTGCGAAGGTGATTTATGTCCGAACCTGCCCGCAAGACCGAAACCGCGCCGCCGCTTTTGTCGGTTAATAACATCGAAGTCGTTTATGACGAGGTGATCCTTGTTTTGCGGGGCGTGTCGCTTGATGTGCCGCAGGGCAGTATTGTGACCTTGCTTGGCCCTAATGGTGCCGGTAAATCCACCACGCTGAAAGCCATTTCGGGGTTGTTGAAAACCGAGGACGGTGAAGTTACGCGCGGTGAAATTACCTTTGATGGCAAGCCGATTTCCAACAAGTACCCCGAAGATATTGTGCGATCCGGTATTTTTCAGGTGATGGAAGGTCGGCGCATTATCGAGGATATGACCTGCCTTGAGAACCTGCGTCTGGGGGCCTATACCCGCAAGGACAAAGGCGTTAAAGACGATATTGAAATGGTGTTCGATTATTTCCCGCGTTTGCGTGAACGCAACGGGCTGGCCGGGTATTTGTCGGGCGGGGAACAGCAAATGCTGGCGATTGGCCGGTCTTTGATGGCGCGCCCGAAAATGATTTTGCTTGATGAACCGTCGATGGGTCTGTCGCCCTTGCTGGTGAAGGAAGTTTTTGGCATCATCGAGAAAATCAATCGCGATCAGGGCATTACGATGCTGATCGTTGAACAGAATGCCAACTTTGCCTTAAAAGTAGCCGATTACGGGTACATCATGGAAAGTGGCAAGGTGGTGCTCGATGGCACGCGCGATGAACTTTTGAACAACGAGGACGTTAAGGAATTTTACCTTGGCGGCGGGTCGGAAGACCGCAAGAGTTTTAAAAACATCAAATCCTATAAACGGCGCAAACGCTGGCTTTAAGAGGCATCTTGTCGGCGGCGCGGTGCCCACGGGTTTGCTTGCGAATACCAGGCCATCTTTTATGCGAAATTCTATCAAACGGGACCGGTCATGACATTACAGACCTATTTTGACGACAAGGAAACCCAGGCCCCCGATGCCCGCGAAGGCCGTTTGCTGGCATCCTTGCCGGGTTTGATTGCCCATGCCCGCGACAAAACCACCGGGTTTGGCGCCATTTTGCAGGGGGTCGCCAGTGGCAGTGTGACCAACCGGCAGGAACTGGCGAAGTTACCCGTCACGCGCAAATCGGACCTGATTGCGATGCAGGCGGAAAAACGGCCCTTTGCCGGTTTAAACGCAACCCCGCTTGGCGCACTGGGCCGCATTTTTCAAAGTCCGGGGCCGATTTACGACCCCGAAGGCAAGGGCGATGACTGGTGGCGTATGGGCCGTGCCTTTTTTGCCGCCGGGTTTCGCCCCGGTGACGTTATTCATAACTGCATGTCGTATCATTTAACGCCGGGTGGTTTCATTTTTGACAGCGGGGCGCGGGCGTGCGGCTGTGCGGTGGTGCCCGCTGGTGTCGGCCAAACCGAAATTCAGGTTAAGGCGATTGCCGATATTCGCCCGACGGGCTATGCCGGAACGCCATCGTTTTTGAAAATCCTGCTTGAAAAAGCCGATGAAACCGGGGCCGATGTTTCATCGATCAGCCGCGCGCTGGTATCGGGCGAGGCTTTGCCCGAAAAACTGCGCGCCTGGTTTGGCGAACGCGGCATTGCCATGTTGCAATGTTATGCCAGTGCCGATCTGGGCCTGATTGCCTATGAAAGTGACGCCTGCGACGGCATGATTGTGGCCGAAGACATTATTGTTGAAATTGTGCGCCCCGGTACGGGCACCCCCGTTGCCGACGGCGACGTGGGCGAGGTTCTGGTCACCAGCCTGAACTTGGATTATCCGCTGATACGGTTTGCCACTGGCGACCTTTCGGCAATTTTGCCCGGACAAAGCCCGTGTGGCCGCACCAATCAGCGCATCAAGGGCTGGATGGGCCGTGCCGATCAGACCACCAAGGTTAAAGGCATGTTTGTTCACCCGCAGCAAGTGGCCGAAGTGGTGCGCCGCCACCCCGAAATTGCCAAGGCGCGGCTGGTTGTTTCGCGGGTCAACGATAACGATGTGATGACGCTGGCCTGTGAAACCGATGCCGCCGACTTTAACGCCGATGCGGTGGGCGGCACCCTTCAAGACGTGTGCAAATTGCGGGGGGTGGTTGAACCGGCAACCTTGGGCAGCCTGCCCAATGACGGTAAGGTGATCGACGATCAACGCGACTATAATTGAAATATAACTGCTTTATGTGAACAAGTTCGGTAACGGCATTTTGTGGTGACCGGACTTTCATTCCCGCTCGGGAATAAACTGGCTGTGCGATTTACCTCGCGCAGCCTTTTTTTCGCAGTGTCAAATTGGGCATAACGGCCTTGCGCCGTGTGAGAAAATGCGATTTGTTAAGAAAATACAGCATGTAATATCTTGTTATATGGTGCCACAGGCAAGCCCATGGCGACCTTGTGGGAATACCTGCCATCGCCTTTCGCCACCACACCGTCATACAATCATATCACGCCACCTCACACGATTTCCCGAGCCAAGGAGCGCCCCGCATGAAAGACAAAACCGTTTGTGTCTGCCCGCCCGATGTTTCGCATGAAGGTTTTGCCAGCCTGGCAACGCCGGTTTACCGCGCATCAACCATTGCCTTTCCCAATGCGGCGGCTTTTGCCAACCGGGCGGATCGCGGGCCGAACGGCTATGTTTACGGGCTGCATGGCACACCGACCAGCCGCACGCTTGAGGCGGCGATTTCTGCCCTTGAAGGGGCGGCGCATACCATGCTGCAACCCTCGGGTCAGGCGGCGATTTCGCTGGTTTTTTTAGCGGTGCTAAAGCCGGGCGATACGGTTTTGATCCCTGATTGCGCCTATCCGCCGGTCAGTTCGCTGTGTAATGGTTATTTGGCAGAACGCGGTATTGCGCACCGGGTATATGACCCGCTGATTGGTGCCGACATTGCCGGTTTGATCGATGACAGTGTCAAAATGGTGTGGGTTGAAAGCCCCGGTTCGGCGACAATGGAAGTGCAGGATTTACCCGCCATTGCCACGGCTGCCCACGAGCGGGGTGTGCTGGTGGGCATCGATAACACCTGGGCCAGCCCGCTGCATTTCAAACCGCTGGCCTATGGGGCGGACATTGTGGTGGAAGCCCTGACCAAATATTTTGGCGGCCATTCCGATTTGCTGATGGGGTCGGTCTCGGTGAATGACGATGCGCTTTATGACCGGTTGAAATCGACCATGAGCATGCTGGGCATTGGCGTGTCGCCCGATGATTGTTCGCTGGTGTTACGTGGTATGGAAACCATGGCGGTGCGCCTGAAACATGGCAGCGACCTTGCGCTGGATTTTGCAAAGCGGATGGCCGAAATCATTGATCCGCGCCTGGTATTGCACCCGGCCTTGCCGACCCATCCGCAACACGAGATGTGGAAACGCGATTTTGCCGGGGCCAGTGCGTTGTTTAGCATCATGATCCCGTCGGAAATGGCGGGCGCGCTTGATGGCCTGATTGATCAGGCGAAAACCTTTTCCATCGGTGCATCGTGGGGCGGCACGCACAGCCTGATGGTGCCGATGGCAATTGGCCCAATGCGCCAGTTTGATGGCAATGCACCGAGCGGCCTTGTCCTGCGCCTGTCGATCGGCATGGAAGACCCGGATGATTTGTGGGCCGATCTCGCCCCGATCATGGATGCCATTGCGCAGCATCAACCGGCCTGATCCAACCTGAACCCGCACCGCCAGCACCACCGCCCTGCCAATGGTTCGCCATAGGCAGGGCGGGCGATATGTGTATGATTATAAAATCATTTTAAAAAGGGGAGCAGGGTGCGGGGCACAAAAACCATTGAAGTCAGTCTGATCACGCTTTGCCAGCTTTTGGCATTGTCATTGTGGTTTTCGGCGACGGCGGTATTGCCGCAATTACGTAGCGAGTTTCATTTAGGCGCGCTGCAATCGTCGTTGTTTACCAGTTCGGTGGTGACGGGGTTTATTGTGGGCACCCTGATCAGCGCGTTTTTAGGGCTGGCCGACCGGCTGGACCCGCGCCGCTTTTTTGCCCTGTGTGCGCTGGTGGCGGGTATTGCCAATATTCTGATTTTA
Organism: uncultured Thalassospira sp.; assembly: GCF_963976115.1. Taxonomy (GTDB): domain Bacteria; phylum Pseudomonadota; class Alphaproteobacteria; order Rhodospirillales; family Thalassospiraceae; genus Thalassospira. The sequence continues at coordinate 307,236 of NZ_CAXBJJ010000004.1, read as the reverse complement.
AAAGTGCCGGTGGACGGGGTGGTGGTTATTTTGCTGCGCCTGCTAACCGGCATGTGCATGGCCGGGATTTATCCGATTGGCATGAAAATGGTGGCGACCTGGGCGCGGGGGGATACCGGGTTTCTGGTGGGGCTGCTGGTTGGTGCGCTGACATTGGGGTCGGCATTGCCGCATTTGTTTTCGGTCGCCTTGCCGCTGGACTGGCGCTGGGTGATTGTGGCGGCAAGCTGTTCGGCGTGGCTGGCCGCGTTTGGCGTGATGTTTGTCAAGCTGGGCGGCATACCGGGCCGATCCCCCCGGTTTGATCCGCGTATGGTGGGGCATATCATTGCCAATAAACCGCTGCGCTATGCCGGTTATGGCTATTTCGGTCATATGTGGGAATTATATGCTATGTGGGGGTGGACGGGGCTGTTTTTGTTTCGCACCTATCAGGAGCGCGGCATTGCCGATGCACAGGACTGGGCGGCGTTAACGACCTTTGCCATTGTGGGCATCGGGGCGCTGGGCAGTTTGCTGGGCGGGATTTTGGCTGATCGCTGGGGGCGGACGACCATTGCCATGGGTGCCTTGAGCATGAGCGGGATCTGTGCTCTTTTGACCGGCGCATTGGCCGGGGCACCGATGGCGGTTTTGGTGATTGTCTGTTTGATTTGGGGGATTTCGGTTGTGGCGGATTCCGCGCAGTTTTCATCTAGCGTGATCGAACTTGCCGAACCTGCCCATATCGGAACGGCCCTGACATTGCAAAATGCGGTGGGGTTTTTAATCGCCCTGGTGTCGATCCATCTGGTGCCTGTGGTGGTTGATGCGTTTGGCTGGTGGGCCGCTTTTGCCATGCTGGCCATCGGACCTGTGATGGGGGTTATAGCCATGGCGCGGTTACGTGGTATGCCAGAGGCGGTTAAACTGGCACAAGGACGACGTTAACCATTATTTTGCATGGGAAAAATGCAAAAAAATATTGCCAGAAAACCAAAATCGGCGCTTTTTCGTGGGTGATCAGGATCACTTGACCCGATGCGCAATAAAAATGCCCGGGCGGGGTTTTCTTGACCATAAACAGGACAAACATTAGGTTCTGCCAGAATTTTCTTGCTGCGCGCGCGGGGGCGTTGCGTCATCTTCCAAAAATAAGGGTCTTTCATGAGTCTTACCCTCATTGTTTTGCTTCCCTTTCTTGGCGCGCTGCTGCCTGCCATTTTGATCAGGGCCGGACGAAATACCTGCACAGTGGCGACCGGTTCGGTCACGCTGCTGGCACTGATTCTTTTGGCATCGCTGGCACCTGCGGTGATGGCCGGAGAGGTTATTCATGTCCGTTATGAATGGCTGCCAGCCTTGGGCCTGAATGTGAATTTCTTCCTCGACGGGTTGGGGTTGCTGTTTGCAACGCTGATTTTGGGGATCGGGTTTTTAATCATTATCTATGCCCGCTTCTATCTGTCGAAGAATGATCCGATGGGCCGGTTTTATGTGTTCCTGCTGTTGTTTCAGGGCGCGATGGTCGGCATCGTCACATCCGATAACATTTTGCTGTTGCTGATTTTCTGGGAATTAACGTCGTTAAGCTCGTTCCTGCTGATCGGCTATTGGAAACATCTGCCCGAAGGTCGTCAGGGCGCGCGTATGGCGCTGACCGTGACCGGGGCCGGTGGCCTTTCGATGATTGCCGGGATGCTGATTTTGGGCAATATCGTTGGGTCCTATGACATCAGCGTGATTTTGCAGCATGGCGACATGATCAAATCATCGCCGCTTTATGCGCTGGCAACGGTTCTGATCTTGCTGGGCTGCCTGACCAAATCGGCACAGTTTCCGTTTCATTTCTGGTTGCCCCACGCCATGGCGGCCCCCACCCCGGTTTCGGCCTATCTGCATTCGGCAACCATGGTGAAGGCGGGCCTGTTTTTGATGGCGCGTTTGTGGCCGGTGCTGTCGGGCACGAATGAATGGTTTTATATCGTTGCCACATCGGGCCTGATCACGATGGTGATGGGGGCATGGATTGCAATGTTCAAGGATGATCTGAAAGGGCTTTTGGCCTATTCAACCGTCAGTCACCTTGGCCTTGTCACCATGCTGTTTGGTTTTGGTACCCCGCTTGCGGCGGTGGCCGGTGTGTTTCACATTATCAACCATGCCACCTTCAAGGCGGCCCTGTTTATGATAGCGGGCATTATCGACCATGAAGCGGGCACCCGCAGCATTCGCCGCCTTGGCGGTCTTGCATCCTTAATGCCGATTGCTGCAACCATTGGCGTGATTGCCGCAGCCTCGATGGGGGGAACCCCGCCCTTTAACGGGTTCCTGTCCAAGGAAATGATGCTGGATCAATCGTTGCATATGGCGTGGTTGGGGCAGGACTGGGTGTTCCCGGTTCTGGTAACAGTCGGGGCGCTGTTTTCCGTGGCCTATTCGTTTCGTTTTATTGTGCATGTGTTTTTCGGCCCCAAACAGCCTGAATATCCGCATCACCCGCATGACCCGGGGATTGGCCTGTGGGGGCCGCCCGCATTTTTAACCGTGCTGGTGGTGTTGATTGGTCTGTTCCCGGCGGCAATGGCGGGGCCGCTGGTGGAAGTCACATCGCGGGCCGTTATTGGCGGGGCCTTGCCGGAATTTCATTTGACCCTGTGGCATGGCTTTAATACGCCGCTGATGCTGAGTGCGATTGCCATCATTGGCGGGTTGCTGGTGCTGTGGCGTCATCCGGGCTTGATGAATGCCACCAAAAACCTGTCGCGGCCCGAAGCCAAGGCGATGTTTGACTGCTTTATTCAAAAACTGGTCGCACTGGCGCGCTTTGTCACCGACCTGTTTCACAGCGGATCGTTGCAGTTTTATCTGGCGATGATGGTTGTGGCGGCAATTGCCATTGGTTTTGCCGGTTTTTATACCCATGACGGCTATGTTGCCGGAACGCGCGACTTGTTGCCGGTCAGTGTGCCGGTGGTGATTGGCTGGGCGTTGTTGATGCTGACCTGTGCGGCATCCGTGATCCTGCATTACAACCGTTTGCTGGTGTTGCTGTTTGTCGGTGTGATCGGCCTGATTGTGTCGCTGGGCTTTATTTACCTTTCCGCACCTGATTTGGCCTTGACCCAGATTTCGGTTGAAGTTGTGACCGTGATTTTGATGTTGCTGGCGTTGAATATCCTGCCCAGGGAAACCCCGCGTGAAAGCACGTCGGGGCGCCGTTTTCGCGATATTCTGATTGCGGTGGTGGCCGGTTTGGGTATGGGCGGTGCCGTGTGGGCGGTCATGACCCGCGATGGTGTGACTATTGCCGATTATTACCTGCAAAATTCGTTGCTTAAAGGCGGCGGGCATAACGTTGTGAACGTTATTCTGGTCGACTTCCGTGGCTATGATACGTTTGGTGAAATCACGGTGCTAGGCATTGCAGCCCTGACGATTTTTGCCCTGGTTGAAAGTGTTGCCACCGGCAAGGCTGCGGCAAGACTGGCAAGCTGGGTCAAGGATCATCGTGAATCGGCTGAACGCCACCCGTTGATGATGGTGATTGCCACCCGTGTGATGCTGCCATTGTCGTTGATGGTGGGGGTTTATATCTTCCTGCGCGGGCATAACGAACCGGGCGGTGGTTTTATTGCCGGGCTGGTCGTGTCGATTGCCCTGATCATGCAATATATGGCGTCGGGCTTTGGCTGGACCCAGAACCGGATGCGGGCCAATTACCATGCCATGATCGCCATGGGGGTGATTGCCGCAGCAATTACCGGCATGGGGGCATGGGTCGCGGGCTATCCGTTCCTGACCAGTACCTTTGGTCATTTCCATATTCCGTTTATTGGCGACATCGAACTGGCCAGTGCCATGGGCTTTGACCTGGGTGTGTTCCTGACGGTGGTTGGGGCGGTGATGCTGGCACTGGCGAAACTCTCGCAGGTGGAACGCATGGCCGAACATAGCGATATTAATATCGAACCGATGGATCACGATCCTTCATCGGGGCGTCCCCTGACGTCGCCACAGCGAAACGAGGTCTGATATTATGGAGTTTCTGGTTGCAAGCAGTATCGGCCTTTTGACGGCATGTGGTGTTTACATGCTGTTGCGCGGAAGGACTTTTCCCGTCGTGATCGGATTATCGTTATTGTCCTATGCGGTGAACGTGTTTTTGTTCGCCATGGGGCGGTTGCAGGTTGATTTACCGCCGATCATTCGCGACACCGCCACAGGCTATACCGACCCTATCCCGCAGGCGCTGGTTTTAACGGCAATTGTGATTTCGTTTGGCATGACAGCCCTGATCGTGGTGCTGGCCCTGCGAACCTATCTTGAGATCGGCAATGACCATGTTGATGGACTTTCCGGTGGCCCCTCTGATTCCGGAGAAACGAAATAATGGGTAACTGGATGATCGTTCCCGTCTTGCTGCCTGCGATTATGGCGGCATTGACTGTTCTGGCGGTCCGCCATGATCTGGTTTTGCAGCGGGTGTTTTCGGCAGCAACCGTGCTGGCTTTGCTGGCCGTGTCGGTGGCTTTGGTGTTTCATGCCGCCCATACCGGCCCGGAAATGTATTCGCTGGGCAATTGGCCAACACCGTTTGGCATTGTGCTGGTTTTAGACCGTCTGTCGGCGATGATGGTGTTGCTGACATCCATTCTGGCTGCCATCGTGTGGTTTTATTCTTCGCGCGAATGGGATAAACGCGGCAAGCATTTTCATGCCCTGTTCCAGTTTCAGCTGATGGGCATTAATGGTGCGTTTCTGACCGGCGACTTCTTTAACCTGTTTGTGTTTTTTGAAGTTCTGCTGATCGCATCCTATGGCCTGATGTTGCATGGCGCGGGCGAAAACCGGTTGAAAGCCGGGCTGCAATATATTGTTGTCAACCTGACCGGTTCCAGCCTGTTCCTGATTGGCGTTGGCCTGATTTACGCGGTGACCGGCACGCTCAACATGGCCGATCTGGCCCTGAAAGTGCCGTTGGTCCCCGATAGCGACCTGGCCTTGCTCAAGGCGGGCGCATTGATCCTGTTTTTGGTATTTTGCATCAAGGCCGCCATGGTGCCGATGCATTTTTGGCTGCCTGGCACCTATGCCAATGCACCGGCCCCGGTTGCCGCCTTGTTTGCGATTATGACCAAGGTTGGCGCCTATTCGATTTTGCGGCTTTATTCGTTGGCATTTGGCGGGTCGGCGGGCGATTTATCGTGGTTGGTGGCCCCCTATTTGCTGCCTGCTGCGATTGTGACGCTGGTGGTTGGCATGGTCGGCGTGCTTGCGGCAAAGCAGCTTAACCGCATGGTGGCCTTTGCCGTGGTGGGATCGATGGGGACCATGATGATTTCGGTTTCCCTGTTTACCCCTGATTCCGTGGCTGCGGGTCTGTATTACATGCTGCATTCCACCTTTGCCGGTGCGGCGATGTTTCTGGTCGCCGATCTGATTATTTCGCGTCGTGGTCAGTATGGTGGTGCGCTCAATGCCGCCCCCGATATTCGCCAAAGCGGCTTGATCGCGGTGATGTTTTTTATGGCCGCGATTGCCATGGCAAGTATGCCGCCTTTGTCCGGTTTTCTGGGAAAACTGCAAATCCTGTCAGCCGCGCGTGAGTCGCAATATGCGGTGTGGATCTGGACGGTTATCCTTGGCACATCGTTTCTTAATATCGTTGGTTTTGGTCGGGCAGGCAGTGTGCTGTTCTGGAAAAGTTCAGCGATTGAAGGTGAAATTCAAACGGCATCGGACCAGGCATTTCCCAAACAGACCCTTGTCGCAGCGGGCATGATGCTGTCGATGCTGGTGGCATTGACCGTGTTTGCCGGGCCGATTACGGGGTATTTGCACGACACCAGCGTCGAACTGTTTGATACCACCGACTATATCCGTGCGGTAATGGGGGCGAATACCCCCGTTGCCGAAATGACCACCGTTGCGCCGTTTGCGCAATAAGCAGCAGAAAGGACAGTGATGATGTTGAAACGTTATCTTCCCCACCCGCTGCTCAGCGTGGCCCTGATTGTGATCTGGGTGATGTTGGCCAACCAGATTTCGGTCGGTACGGTGGTGTTTGCCGTTATTCTGGCCGTGATCATTCCGCTGATCAGCCAGAGCTTTTGGCCAGGGCGCCCCAAGGTTGGCAATTTGTGGGCGATTTTCGAATATGGCCTGATCGTGCTGTGGGATATTCTGGTTGCCAATGTGGTGGTGGCGGGCCTGGTTTTGTTTCGCAAGGCCGACAGCCTGGAACCCGCCAGTGTCACCGTGCCGCTGGATTTAACCTCGCCCGAGGCGATTACCGCGCTGGCCGGAACGATTACCATGACGCCAGGCACGGTGACGATCGATCTGTCGCGCGATGCGCGGTCGCTTTTGGTGCATTGCCTGCATGCGCCAGACCCGCAAGCTGTGGTTGACGATATCAAATCGCGCTACGAACGCCGCTTGAAGGAGATTTTCGAATGATTGAATATGCCCTGAATTTTGCGTTTGTCTGCGCCGGTTTGTCGTTGCTGATCAATTTGTGGCGTTTGTCATTCGGGCCGACCATTGCCGACCGGATTTTGGCGGTCGACACCATGGCGATTAACGGCATTGCCCTGTTGGTGCTTTATGGCATTGGCCGGGCCACATCGATGTATTTTGAAGCCGCCTTGCTGTTTGCGATGGTTGGTTTTGTGTCGACCGTGGCCTATTGCAAGTTCGTCCTGCGCGGCGACATCATCGAATAGGAATGGATGTGATGGAATTTATTGCTGAACTTGTCATTTCTGTTCTGATTGTGATTGGCGGGCTGTTTACCCTGGTCGGGTCGTTCGGGCTGGTGAAATTGCCCCATTTGCTGATGCGGCTTCATGCGCCAACCAAGGCCACCACAGTGGGGGTTGGGGCGATCCTGATTGCATCGATGCTGTTTTTCTGGATCGAACGGGGTACCTTCACCATTCATGAATTGCTGATCACGATCTTTTTGTTTCTAACAGCACCGATTACCGCCAATCTGATCGGCAAGGCTTATTTGTTGCGCCATGTCGACCCGCACGACGAATTGCCCCATACCGGCGAAATCGAAGGCTGGGCGACATTTGACTCGCGCAATCCCGAAGAACACCCCAAAGACCCCGGCAAATTGCCGCAGGACGAAGCCCGCAAATCAGACTGAGCGATACCAGATATTTGCGCGCACGATGGGTATGATCAACACCGGTTCCGGCAGCGGGGCCGGTGTTTTTGTTGATTATACGGGGGAACGGGTTGATATGCGATTTGGGGTTTGCCAGAATTTGAACCGTTTCCGACCCTGAAAATGGTAAAATGCACCATCAGCAAAAAAAGGGGGAGCTTTCAGTGTCTATTATCAGCCACATCACTTTGGGGACGAATGATAAGGATCGCTCGGCACAATTTTATGATGCCGTCTTGGGCGCGATTGGTTTTTCGAGGTTGCCCAAACCCGCCGGGAAACCTTTGGCCTATGAACGCGATGGCATGATGCCGACAATTTACATTTACACCCCGGAAGATGGCCGCCCGGCGACATGGGGCAATGGAACACATGTTGCCTTTGTTGCAGATACGCAGGCTCAGGTTCGTCTGTTTCACGAACTGGCGCTGAAGTTTGGCGGCAAGACGGAAGGCGAGCCGGGGCCACGGCCCCATTATGGTCCGGATTATTATGCGGCCTATGTTCGCGATCCGGATGGCAACAAATTGCAGGCAGTTTGCTATGCGTCAGGTTGATCGATAGGGAACCGGGGCTTTTTATCCGGACCTGGGATTTAAACGGGATGTAATGAACCCGTTTTGATGCGGTATTTAAAATGATACGACAATGCAGATGAGGCGTGCGAGCAGTGATCAGGTTGGCGCGGACAGGCAAGGCAGGTAGTTACGGGACATGCCCGATTTTACGATAGAAGACCAGTATAAGGGCATTGTAGCGGGTATAGACGAGGTGGGGCGAGGCCCGCTGGCCGGGCCGGTGGTTGCGGCTGCGGTCGTGTTACCGCGTTCTGACGTGACGTTAGACGTGCTTTATGACCAGTTAAATGATTCGAAAAAGCTGTCGGCCAAAAAACGCGAGATGCTGGCGGCAATGATCTTTGAGTGCGCCAGTGTTGGCATCGGGGCGGCATCGGTACGCGAGATTGACCAGATCAACATTTTGCAGGCGACCTATGTCGCCATGCGCCGGGCGGTGGCACATTTGCCAAACTGCCCCGATCAGGCGCTGGTAGACGGCAATCGGGACCCCGGCCTTTTGTGCCCTGTGCAAACCGTGGTCAAGGGCGATAGCAAATCGCTGTCGATTGCGGCGGCATCGATTGTTGCCAAAGTGGTGCGCGACCGCGCCATGGCGCGCCTTGCGGTGCGTTATCCGCATTTTGGCTGGGAAGGCAATGCGGGCTATGGGGTGAAAAAGCATATGGCGGGGCTGAATTTGGCCGGGCCGACGGTGCATCATCGCCGCAGTTTCAAACCGGTTGCGCTGTTGTTTGCCGCCCTTGAGCAGGGATGATCAGGGATAGGTTTCGTCATTTTGATGACGCAGAGGCTGAGGCAGGCGGGGTTTCATGCAGGCGGCGGGTTTCAAATTCGCGCAGCAAGGCGACAAAGGCCCGCAAGCCTGCCGATACATGTTTACGGCTGGGATAATAAAATGTCAGCCGGGAAAATGTTGGTGCCCAGTCGGTTAGCACCCTTATCAGGGTGCCGTTGGCAAGGTCGTCGCGCACGGCCCACAGGGGCAAATTGGCAATGCCGATACCGGCGCGGCAGGCATCAAGCAGCAAATTGACCTCGTCGAGAATTAAATTGCCCGGCACGTCGATGCTGCTGGCGGTGCCGTTATGGTCAAATTCCCAGCGATAGATGGCACCACTGGCAAGGCGTGATTTGATGCAGTGATGATGGAGCAGGTCGTCCGGGGTTCGCGGCAGCGCATGATCGGCAAAATAGGACGGGGCCGATACCACAGCAAATTCCAGCGGCGGGCCTGCGGGCACGGCGATCATATCGCGCGGGACATCATCGGCATGGCGCAGGCCGCCATCAAATCCGTCATTAACGATGTCAATAAATTTGCCTTCGGTGACGATATCGACCGTCATGTCGGGATAGCGTTTTAAATATTCGAGGATAATCGGGTTAAAAACCTGCCGGGCGGCACCGGCATAGGCATTGATGCGCAATGTGCCTGCTGGTGTGTTGCGGTGGCTGTTGATATTTTCAACCGCATGATGAATGCGTGAAACGGCCGGGGATATCTGTTCGACAAACTGGGCACCGGCTTCGGTCAGTGAAACACTGCGCGTGGTGCGGTTAAACAGGCGCACATCCAGTCTTTGTTCCAGCCCGGCGATGGCGTTGCTCAGTGCGGAGGGGGACATTCCCAGTTCATGCGCGGCCGCCCGGAAGTTTGCCCGGCGCGCAACGGCCAGCACGGCTTCAAGTTCGGTCAGCCCGGATTTATGCATTGTTTCGGTTTCCGTGATATTTTATTGAGGTTTGTCCCGCTTATCTAAACATAACCTGTCGACTATCTTTGTCATAGTGCGAAACGCCAATCATCAATCGCCGATGGTTTTTATACAGGATAGTGACATGCATCTGATCGATAAAATTTATATCAATGGCCGCTTTGTAACCCCGCAAGGGCACGACATGTTTGACTTGCACAACCCGGCATCGGGCGAGGTAATCGGGCAGGTGCGGCTGGGCAATGAAAGCGATGCCGACGCCGCCATTGCCGCCGCCAAAGCGGCGTTTCCGGCATTTTCACAAACATCGAAAAAGCAACGTCAGGAAATGTTGCGTCAGCTTCATGATGTTGTTGTTGATTGCGAGGAAGAATTACTTGCCGCTGTGGTAGAGGAATATGGCGGGCCGGTGGGCGTGATGAGCCAGTGGATGGCGATGGCAGCAAATAATTTTACCGCCATGGCCGAAGCCCTGGAAGATTACCAGTTTGTCCGACCGGTGAAATCGGCCACGGTGGTCATGACCCCGATCGGGGTCGTGGGGGCGATTATTCCGTGGAACAGCAATTCGGGCTTTATCACCAACAAGCTGGCAACGGCGATTGCGGCGGGCTGTACCACAGTGATCAAACCCAGCGAAATGAGTGCGCTTCAAACCGATATTTTAGCCCGTGCCCTGCACAAGGCCGGTTTGCCTGACGGGGTGTTAAACATTGTTAACGGGCGCGGCGATGTGGTGGGGGAGCATATGAGCCGCCATCGTGACATCGCCAAAATTTCGTTCACCGGGTCTACCGTCGTGGGCAAACGTATTTTGCGCAACAGTGCCGAGAGCATGAAACGCGTGACACTGGAACTGGGGGGGAAATCGCCCACGGTTATTCTCGATGATGCCAATCTTGCCGAGACGATGCCAATCGCGATTGCGGCAGGTTTTATGAATAGCGGCCAAGCCTGTATTGCCGGAACACGTATTTTGGTACCCGCCCACATGATGAAGCAGGCCGAAGCCGCCGCTATTGACGCGATAAACACTGTGGTGGTGGACCAGCCGGGCAACCCGAAAAGCCAGCTTGGCCCGTTGGTCAGCCAAACCCAGTATGACCGGGTTCAGGGCTATATCGCCAAGGGAATCGCGGAAGGTGCGACCCTTTTGACCGGTGGCTTGGGGCATCCTGCCGGGTTGGGGGGCTATTTTGTGCGGCCAACCCTGTTTGGCGATGTGACCAATGATATGACCATTGCGCGCGAGGAAATTTTTGGCCCGGTTTTGTGCCTGATTGCCTATGACAGTGACGAAGATGCCATCGCCATTGCCAACGATACCGATTACGGTCTGCAGGCCTGTGTGTTTTCGGGAAATGACGCACGGGCACGCACGGTTGCAGATCGTATTGATGCCGGGCGGGTGTTGATTAACGGGTTGTTTCATGAACCCCAGGCGCCGTTTGGCGGGTTTAAGCAGTCCGGTCTGGGGCGCGAATTTGGTGTGTTTGGTTTGGAAACGCATCTGGAGGCAAAGGCAATCCATGCGCGCCCATGATTAGGGTCAAGCGTGCATTTGGGGTTCCGCAGATTTGGTTAAAACCGGTGCTGTGCAAATACTGAAAATTTGCGGCTGCATGTCAGGGGCGATATTATGGCTGGTGCGTAAATTGCGCCCGGACCAGATCGGTATCGCCGGTTTTACCGTCCGACAGATCGCGGCGTGAAATTGTGGCATAGCCATCGGCCTGGCGGATTTCAACCTTGTCTCGCAAGCGGCATTCGGCGCGAAACTGAATGTCGAGGCTGGCGGGTTGAAAATCGGCAGTGCGATTGGGGCCACTGGCGGCCAAAACCCATTGCATCAGGCGTACATTATTGACGTGACCATAGACATCAAGGTCCGATGCCCGGGCGGTAATGTGGTCTGCCACCGTCATATTGGCCGGGGGTGGGGGCGTGCGCGGGGCAAGATCGATTAATTTCGGGCCGGGCGGGTCGGGCAGGCGGGCGATAAGCCAGTCGGGCCAGTGCACGGCACGGCGGGCCTGCAAATCAAACAGGGACCAGAAATTTTGCGCGACAGCGCAGACGGTGCCGCTGTCGTCGATCAGGCGAAAATCGCGGCTGGCCATGCGATGGGCAAAACCCGACGGCCATGTTTCAAGGGTAATGGTTTCGCCGTTGGCCGGATAATGCCGCACGATAATGGCCATGCGCGCCAATACCCACGCGACACCCCGATCTACGGTATCGTCATAGGCCAGGGCCAGTCGTTTGGCCCCCCAACCTGCCGCATCCTGCATATAGTCGGCCAGGGCTGGCAGGGTCGCCAAACCGTTTTGGCCGATTTCAGAATAGCGCACACGATATTGCCCGCGCCAGCCACAATTATCGGGCAGGGGGGCGGTGGCAATTTTGGTCCAGTCAGGATCGAACATGGGTCTTTCCTGTTTTATGAAGCATGCAAGCAGGATGGGAACCGTAACATTATGCTGACGATAGGCCGGTAAAACAGATGGTGCAATTGTCGTTTGTCACAGATGTTGAACGTTTTTCCCAAAGCTGATTAGGGATGAGGTTCTTTAACCGGAACCACAAGGCTGCGGGTTCCGGTGTTGGTATATTTTCAGGACGGTGAAACTGGGTAAGTGTTGATATCGTCCGGTCTGGAATTTTTACCCCTTACCAATTATCCAGGGGGCGTGGATTGGTGAGGTCGCCATAAAAAAGCGAGGGTAATGCCTTTGCCAGATAGGTGAATTCTGAATGGCAATGCCTCATAAGGCCGAGCCCTATTTCGTCGGCAATATGGTGTCCGCTTGTTGATGTATCCAAACCGAGAATGAACCGGCTTCGGAGGATGAGACCGTCCGAAGTGTCTCTCGCTACATGCATCATGCGGCCACTGATCGGGGCTCCCTGATTATCGAGAACGACGTTATCTCCGAAACCGATGGCCGCGAAGATCGCGGCAGAGACGTGCCCCTCGTTCACTGCCGTGCCGAGCAGTTTTTCGCCAAAATATTGGTAGGGATCAAGAAATTTGATGGTTGCCGAGACTGGCGGGATATCTCCCAGAGCTTCTGCTGCGCGTACCGTTGCCCCGATGTAGCGCTGTCCCTTTACCCAATTTTGATCCCAGCCAAAATGGCGCTTGTGGTCAAGTGGATGCCACCATAGCAGGTGCTCCTCGGTTTCGAAATACTTGAACCACCAGTCCAGCATTGTTCCCTTGCAGCCAGCCATGAAGGTTCTGCAAGCGACAATAATCGCGCCGGACGCTGTGCGCTCGATCCCCATTTCCAGGCGAAGGGGGGCGGGGGCGATGAGATCGTGGGGAATTGCCGAGTTGATTTCAGTTTTCATTATGTCACCTATTTAAGAAACGGTTATCGTTTCTTTATTAAGGCTGTTATACCCGAACCTGTTTCCGGTCAAGGAGTGAATAAGAGTGGAAAAGCGCCAGCGCGGGCGTCCGGCACAGGACAGAACCGCTCTAAAGGAGAGAGTACTAACGGTTGCTACCGAGATTCTTATCGAGGGAGACTTCTCCAGGTTCAGTATTGATGCGGTGGCGAAATCGGGTGGCATTGCGAAGAAGACGATCTACAGTTTCGTCGCGAACCGGGACGAACTCGTTGGTGAGATTGTTTCGTCTTGGACATCGCGTCTGTCAGAAGAGGGATACGAAACGCTTTGGCCTGCGACGTCCGAACAGTGGAATTTGCCCCTCAAAGCACTTTTGTTTCGCATTTACCGAACTGCCTTGTCGAAAGAGGCAATTTCACTGTTTCGCATGATCACGTCCGATCGTGATACACGTGCGCAATTGGCCGCGACCTATAACCGCAACGGCGTAGAGAAGGCCGTCTTGACGCTGTCAAAACTTCTGATGTCGTATGTATCTGTTGAAATGGCAGCGAAACCGGATGTTGAAGCTATTTCGCGTGCGATGCTGGCATGGTTGGTCGGAGAGCCTCTGCGACGGGCAGCCCTTGGTCTTGAAATGCCATATGATCTTTCTGACGCTGAAGTTAAAAAGCGCGTTGCCGCGTGTGTTGCTTTGTACGAGCCGGTTTTGGTTTCGTCTTTAAGGCTGGATTTAGCGCGTATTTGATATCTGCCGGGTGCCCAAGGGGGGAGCGGCAGGGTCTGCAATATCGTGTGCTATTTTGAAAGGGAAGCCGGTTAACGTAAACAAGCTGAACATTAGGCACCTGGACTGCAAGCTTGAGAGATGCTTTTGTTAGTCGATAGGGCTTTTTCGCATTTTTTTGGTATCTCCGCGTTTCTTTTTGGTGTCGATGCGGCGGCGTTTCGAGGCCAGGGTCGGGCGGGTTTTGACGCGGAATTTCGGGCGTTCGGCGGCCTTGCGCAACATGGCGACAAGGCGTTCGATGGCATCTTGTTTGTTGCGTTCCTGGGTTCGGAAACGCTGGGCTTCAATGATCAGTTCGTTGTGGGTGGTCACCCGGCTGCCGCCAATTTCCTTTAGCCGGTCGCGCACGCGCATTGGCAGTTCGTGCAGATCATCAATCCGCAGTCGCATCTGAACTGCACTGGCAACCTTGTTGACATTCTGCCCGCCCGGACCCGATGACCGGATAAACTGAAACTCCAGATGGCGTTCGTCAAAATACAGGCCGCTACCAATATCAATCATTGTTCTCGTTCCGGCGGTGATTGGCTTTTTTTGTTGAAAATAATTATCGATTGCAAATGGGCAATTGAAGTTTCCCTATTGGCTGACTACATTGTATGAAATTGCATTCGTCAATGCTGCGACGCGCCTGATGGGAATAAAAACGTGCATCCTGGTCATATCTATCTTGTTTTCGGTTGGTTGGCAGTGGGTCTTGGCGTGATCGGCATCTTTTTGCCTTTGTTGCCGACGACCCCGTTCATTTTGCTGGCCGCGTGGCTGTTTGGCAAAGGGTCACCGCGCGCCCATGCCTGGCTTTATAATCATCCGCATCTGGGGCCGTCGTTGCGGCATTGGAATGAACATGGCGTGATCAGCCGTCGGGCCAAGATGATGGCGGCAAGTGCATTTGTCCTGATGATTGGGGCCTCGATCCTTTTTGTAAAAACGCCCTGGGTGATCATGGTGCAGGTGATGGTGGCCATCCCTGTGTGCCTGTTTATTTTTTCCCGTCCGTCGCAGGTTGTTGCCAAACAGCCTGAAAGTCCGCAACCATGACAGATCCCGGTTTTTATCGCGCTTAAACGACTTTTGACGTTTTTGGCCACAAGATGACAGGCGATTATGCTTCCTTGCGGCCCAGTTCATCGCGGCAGGTGTTTTCAAGCAGGTCCAGTTCATCAAGTGTGGCATCAATATCGTCGCGCTGTTTGACCAGCGTATCGCGGCGTTCCTCGATCTTGTTGATCAGGATCGTAAGCTGGGTGATTTCGCTGCGGTCTGTTTCATAAAGGTCCAACAGGTCGCGAATTTCCTTAAGCGCAAAACCCAGGCGTTTGCCGCGCATGATCAGGCGCAATCGTACCCGGTCGCGCTGGCCATAGATGCGGGTTTGCCCCACACGCTGTGGTGCAATCAATCCCTGGTCTTCGTAAAAACGAATGGTCCGGGTTGTCACATCAAATTCGCGGGCAAGTTCGGTAATAGAAAAACTGTCTGTCATGTAATTCTTTAAAGTTTACGCTTACGTAAACGAAAGCTACATGGTTTTTCCCATAATCACAATACACTGTGGTCTTTTGGCAGATCGACATGGAAGGTGCTGCCTTCATTTGGTGCGCTTTCAACATGGATATTGCCGCCGTGGCGTTCGACAATTTTTTTACTAAGCGCCAGACCAATGCCGGTACCGGCATATTCGCCATATCCGTGCAGGCGTTTAAAAATTTCAAAGATGCTGGCGTGATATTGCGGGTCGATGCCGATGCCATTGTCCGACACCGAAATGCGCCAGAAATTGTCAAATTCACGGGCGGATATACGCACTTCGGCATGTTCGGGATCGCTGTATTTTAACCCGTTTGACACCAGGTTTTGAAACAGTTGCAACAGTTGGCTGGGGTCGCCGATAACTTCGGGCAGGTCGGGCGCGCGCATGATGTTGCCCGCCGGGGCGGCGTCGGCCCTTTGCAGGTTGGCTTCGATCGCATCAAATAACCCCGCCAGCGATACGGGCTGAAAGGGCTTGCCGTGTCGTCCCACCCGCGACAGGGTCAGCAGGTCGTCGATCATGCGTTGCATACGCCGGGTGCCATCGACGGCATAGTGGATAAATTCATCGGCGGTATCGTCAAGTTTGCCCTTGTAACGCCGTGCCAAAAGCTGGGTATAGCTTGAGACCATGCGCAAAGGTTCCTGCAAGTCGTGCGAGGCGGCATAGGCAAACTGTTCAAGCTCGGCATTGGAGTTTTCAAGCTCCTGCATGGTATTTTGAATTTCAAGTTCATGGCGTTTGCGCTGTGAAATATCGCGCAGCGTGATGATGTAATGATAACGGCCATAGGCGGTGAAATGGCTGATCGCCACTTCGAGGGGAATGTTATAACCGCTGGCCGGGCAGGCAAGGATTTCGATAACACCGGTGCCAAGATCGGTCAGCAGGCGGTCGCTTGGCGGTTTGGGGGGCGGGTTGCTGCCGCTGTCGGGTAACAAAAACCGGATGATGTTTTTAATTTCCGGGTCGCCCTGCGGGCCACACAGTTCTTGTGCGCGCGCATTAAGGGGTTCGAGGGTGCCGTCTTCGGAGGCCACCAGAATGGCATCGATGGTGTTTTGTAAAATCGCCCTTGTGCGGTCTTCGCTGCGGCGGGTTTTTGTGACCAGTTCGGCCAGTTCAGCAGCCTGACGACGCAAAAGCAGGTCGCGCTGAACCGACAGGGTGACATCGCGCACTGTAATGGAACATAGCAGCGTGTTGCTGGTCGTGCGGACCGGCTGAATGCGGATGGATTGCTGCATTTGCGGGAATTTTTCGGTAAATTGCGGCAACGGACGCAATGGTAAAACCGCTTTGTTCAATGACGGCGAGATCATTGCCGGCATGCCCAGCGTCAGACAGTCCCGAATGCCATTTTGTAACCGCGTGGGAATGGCATGGCCAAAAACATCATCCAGGGTTTGCCCGATCACATTTGCGGCCTTGTGCCCCGATGCCTTTTCCATCCATTTGTTCCAGAACATGATGGTTTTGTCCTGGGCGATGGTGATGACGCCAATATCAGCGGTATCAAGCAGGGTCAGATACAGCTCCGCCCCCCAGTTTGCATGTGAAGGAACCGGGTCGGCTGTTTTGCCAGAGGCTTCCATTGTTTTATTTTTTGTCCGTGCTGAGCCCGCAGGAAAACCGGCCCCGGTGGCAGGGGCATTGGTGTCTTCGGGTGGGGTCTTGTCACCATGTTGCATGGTTTGGTGCTCCTTGCGGCCGGATGTGCCGGTGGCGCGGGGGCGTTTAATCAGCTTAAGGTATGTGCCAGATAACGCTGGACCATTTGTTTAAGGGTCTGGATCGAGTCAAGATCCATGACAAACAGAACATATCCGTCGATATCATCTTCACGCAGCATGAACTGAACATGAAGGATCAACAAGAAGGGCGCTGTTGTTTCGGCATCTTGCCTGCTGACCGGGTAAATGTCGGGCATCAGGTCCCGGCTTTGGCATTTGCGAAAGACGGGCATTGAACAGTTGATGGGGTGCCCCAGGACGTTCGAAATGCTGCCCAGGCAGGCATTGAGGATGATGTTGCCAACCTCCATCAGTGCTTCCTGTTCCAGGTCGCTGAGACTGTCGAGCGGGACATCAACCTTAAGCAACCGGCGCACCAGTTCGAGGCTGCGTTTTTCAGGAAACACCAGCAGGGCGTCGCCGTTAAACGGGCCATTGAAACTTTGGGTGACGGCCGAAACCACTTCGGTTGGGGCGGCGATCAGGTTGGCGTCTGAAAAGCGTTGGACAAAGCTGATGGAAGGAACGGTTAATTCCACCGACTGATCGACCATTTCAGAAAGTGAGGCCGCCGCGCGCCCGACACCGATATTGATCAGTTCGGTGATGGTATCGCGTTCAAGGTCGGATAAATCAATCATGTGATGATTCTTTGGCTGAAAAATAGGCGGTGATTTTTTCCTGTGTTGGCGGCTTGGCGATAAAGTCCATGCCCAGTGCTTCGGTTTTATTCTGGATATCTTGCTGAATATTTGCCGTCAGCAACGCAACGGTCGATTGCGGGTGTTGCTGGCGAATATCTGCGCCAAGTTCCAGCCCGTTTTTGCCCGGCATGTTAAAATCGATGATAAAATAGTCAAAGGACCGGGCATCGGCCCTGGTTTGGGCATCGATAGCGTCAACAGCTTCGTCAACTGTCCAGTCGGGAAAGCTGCTTTCGATAAAAGCCTTGACCAGCAGCCGGGCAAACTTGCTGTCATCAACCAGAAGGACGGAACGGGGATGCGACATAAAATCCTCAAATTGGTTCAGCATAATGCTGGTTGGTCAGAAGCTTTGTCAGACTGCTGCCAGTGAAAACGGTTTTGCGATTATAGGGCAGATCGTCATGCCTGTTCCAGTTGTTCCATCAATAACACGATTTCGGCAGGCGGGCGCGGCTCTGAAATCAGGAAACCCTGGATCTCGTCACAATCATGGGCCCGCAGGAATTCAAGCTGTTCTTTGGTTTCAACGCCTTCGGCAATCACGCGCAAGCCAAGATTGCGGCCCATGAGAATAATGGTGTTGGTGATGGCGGCATCGTCGGGGTCGGTTGTGATATCGCGGATAAATGACCGGTCGATCTTGATCGAATTGATCGGCAGGCGTTTGAGATAGGTTAGCGAAGAATACCCGGTGCCAAAATCGTCAATCGCGATCTGAACGCCCAAACGGCGGATTTCACTCAGGATGGCAACCGCCCTGTTCATGCCTTGCATCATCACGGTTTCGGTAATTTCCAGCTCCAGCCGCGATGCGGGAACGCCGGTTTCCTGAAGGATATTTGCAATCGTGTCGGTGATACGTCCTTCGATGAGCTGGCGGGGCGACAAATTGACTGCAATCACCACAGGCGGGAGTCCTTGGGCATCCCATTTAATAATTTGCGCGCAAACCTCGCGCAGAACCCATTCGCCGATCTTGCCGATCAGGCCGGTTTCCTCGGCAATGGGAATGAACTGCATCGGCGAAACAAATCCGCGTCCGGGCCGGTTCCAGCGCAGCAATGCTTCCATCCCGGACAGACGCCCGGTCGCAAGATGAATTTTGGGCTGATAATAGACTTCGAACTGTTCACGTTTTATGGCATCGCGCAGATCGTTTTCCATCGAAAGCCGGGCAACAGCACTTTCATTCATCATTTTGGTGAAGAAGTGATAGGTGCCGCCGCCGCGCGCCTTGGCGCTATACATGGCGGCATCGGCATTGCGCATCAGGGTGGCAAAGTCGTTGCCATCGGCCGGGCTTAAGGCAATGCCGATCGACGGCGAGACAAATAATTGCCGTCCCCGGATTTCAAAGGCAGGCGAAAAGGCGTTCAGCACCGTCTGGCCGAGATCGGCGGCTTCCTGGGTTTCGTTCAGGTGTGGAATAATGATCAGGAATTCGTCGCCGCCCAGCCGCCCCAGCGTGTCGCTGCGACGAATGATGCCGCGCAGGCGGTTCGCCACTTCTTTTAGCAACAGGTCGCCAAAATCGTGGCCAAGGCTGTCATTGACCAGCTTGAAACGATCCAGATCTATAAACAGCAGGGCGGTTGCCGTGAGGCGGGCAACGTCTTCGGGGGCGGTGATGATCTCACCTTGCTTGTCAAAATCGGTCAGGGCATCGCGCAGGTTCAGTTCCAGCATCGACCGGTTGGGAAGGTCGGTCAGCGAGTCGTGATTGGCCATATAGACCAGGCGTTCTTCATATCGCCGCTGGGCCGTTACATCGTGAAAGACCACGGTATAAAGCAGGCTGTCTTCATATTGCATCGGGCGGAAAACCGCCGCGACCCTGATTTTGTTGCCATCGGCGCACCGCAGAACCAGTTCGATGGACCGGTCCAGAACCGGGCGGAATGTATCGTCGTCTACGACGGTTTGTTTTAGGACCTGCGAGAGGTTGAGGCGGGATGCATCGACGATATAGTCATACAGGTTTCGTCCGACCAGTTCGGTGTTTTCGGGCAGACGCAGCAATTGCAGGCAGGCCGGATTGCATTGCAAGATACAACAGTCTTTATCCACGCTTAAAATGCCGTCGGCCACATTTTGCATGATACTGCGCAGGCGGCTTTCGCGTTCACGCAGTCCCTGTTCTGCTTCGCGCAGGCGCCACAGATTTTCATCTATTTCCATCAGCAGGCCGTTGGCCGACTGGGCCAGCAAACCCAGTTCATCGGCGGCATGATTGTCGGGAACATCGATTTTGGTGGTTGCCGGGCTGGCCGGGTCCACCTGCCGCATTGAATGTACCAGTCGCAAGAGCGGTTTGGTCAGGGCGATATAGAAAAATACCGTAAGGGCAATACCAAGCAGGAAATTGCGAACCAGCCCTGATGCCAGGATCAAGGCGGAACGGTTGATGAAACCCGCCGCGATCAGGCCGGTATCAACATCAATTTCCAGATATCCAACCAGATCGGCAGAGTCCCCGATCGTCAGGGGAATTTCATAATGCTGATTGTCGCCAAACATCCAGGTGGTCAGCCAGCGCAGGTTGGAGCTTGATTGCTGGCGATGCTGTCTGGCAAGGATATTGCCAAAATCGTCGCGCAGGCGGGCCCGATATATCGGTTCGTATTCAAACAGGCCTGATACCACCCGTTCGGCCAGGGTTTCGTCAAGACCATAGGCCGCCTGGGTCGCAGATTCCCGCACTGTCGCGAGAACCTGATTTACGGTCCGATCAATCTGGTGGCGTTCTCCGTGCAGGTCCCAGAGAATCTGGAGTGCACTGAAACCAACGCCAATCAGCAAAGTTATGATAACAGCGGCTCGCGCCTGTTTGAAAGACAGGCGATTCTGCCACCGAAGCCCCGCGTTTATCAGGCCAGCCTCCGCTATCCACGCCCTAAAAGATGGTTCTGCGGCCATTCAATGATGCAAACAGTATGTTAAGGGCAGCAG
Organism: uncultured Thalassospira sp.; assembly: GCF_963976115.1. Classification (GTDB taxonomy): domain Bacteria; phylum Pseudomonadota; class Alphaproteobacteria; order Rhodospirillales; family Thalassospiraceae; genus Thalassospira. The sequence continues at coordinate 286,711 of NZ_CAXBJJ010000004.1, read as the reverse complement.
AATTGCAATTGTTGCAAGGCTCTATCGCCACCGGTTCGGGAAATATATTTTATAAGGGCGTGTTGGATTTTGACAATAATTACAAAATGATGTCGGAAATTGATTGATATTTGGTGCGTTGCAACACCGTCAAATACTACTGCAAAAAGTAGTGTTTTAATGCAGTTGCACACAGCACCCCTGCGTGATAACCAATGGCCGAGAGAGAAAGTAGGCCGACGGTGGGCGCAGCCGCCACAGGCCCCGCAACCTGTACGGAGTTACACCATGACCTATGTGGTGACAGAAAACTGCATCAAGTGTAAGTATCAGGACTGCGTCGAGGTTTGCCCCGTCGATTGCTTCTATGAAGGTGAAAACTTTTTGGTTATTCATCCTGATGAATGCATTGATTGCGGTGTCTGCGAACCCGAATGTCCTGCTGAAGCGATTATTCCAGATACTGAACCGAATTTGGATAACTGGCTGGAAATTAACCGCAAGTTTGCTGAAGTCTGGCCGAATATTACCCGTAAGGGTGATGCACCGGCAGATGCCGCCGAATGGGATGGCAAACCTGGCAAGGCCGATCTGTTGTCCGAGGCCCCTGGCTCCGGTGATTGATTGATATTGTTGACCTTCGCGGTGCGACAAACCTTTAAAACAGCGCAGAAATTATTTCTGCGCATGGCAGCATTGAACCGGCCGCACAGAAAAGTTCTGTGATCGGCCGGTCAGTTGTGTTATGGTTGGTCTTCGCGTTGAGGGCTCGGCAGGCTCTATTCCGCACTGTCGGATTTCCGTTTTATTACCTGTCTGTTACCGCGACTACGCCAAAAGCATGGTCGTACGGTGCCCTTCGCGTCGTTGGGACCAAGGTGTTTTAAATGACCAGGCTCTTGTGGGCCGGAAGGAAGCTTTGATGTCGGATAAGTTGCCCTTTACTGTTGGCGATTTTGTTGTCTACCCTGCGCATGGTGTTGGCTGTGTTGATGGCCTTGAAACCCAGGCAATTGCAGGTCAGGAACTGCGCCTTTATGTGATTTCTTTTGACTCCAGCCGTATGACACTTCGCGTGCCGGTCAACAAGGTGGGTAACTCTGGTCTGCGCAAGCTGTCCTCTAAAAAGCAGATGGATTCAGCCCTGATCACGCTTAAGGGCCGCGCGCGCGTTAAACGCACCATGTGGTCGCGTCGCGCCCAGGAATACGAAGCAAAAATCAATTCGGGTGACCCTGTTTCAATTGCCGAAGTCGTGCGCGATTTGCACCGTTCTGCGACCCAGCCCGAACAATCTTTTTCCGAACGCCAGATTTACGAAGCCGCCTTCGAGCGCCTGGTAGATGAACTGGCCGCGATCGAAAAAATCGACAAGGACAAGGCATCGGGGCGGCTGGAAAAGCTGTTGCAAAAAGCTGCCTGATCCGCAATTGCGGTTATATCATCAGATACACTTTCTTAAAGCCGGTCCGGGTATTATTCTTGGGCCGGTTTTTTCATCAGGAGCATGTCATGGCGCAAGCAGCAGCCGTTCTGGCGTCGTTAAAGCCTGCCGATCATATTTGGGTCGTCGGGGCCATTAATGGCGATATCGGGGCATTGCAGGCAGTGCACGCCAAGCTGGCACGCAAAATTCGTGCGGGTGACCGGCTGGTTTATACCGGCAATTACTGGGGCGATGGCCCGGGTGAAAATGTGGTTGCCGCCGTTAATGAAGTTTTGCTGTTCCGCCGGTTTTTCATCGCCCAGGATGGCGTTGATCTGGCCGATATCGTTTTTCTGCGCGGTGCCGCCGAAGAAATGCTGACCAAATTGCAGCAATTGCAGTTTGCCCCCAATCCTGGCGAAGTTTTTGAATGGATGTTGTCACGCGGGGCGGCGGGCATTGTCCGGGCTTATGGCTTTAACCCGGCCACGGTGCAGGCAACCATGCGCCAGGGCGCACATTTGATTGCGCAATGGACCGGGCATCTTAGCGATGCTTTACGCCGTCATGACGGCCACGGGGCATTGATGGCGGACCTTAAACATGCCGCTTACGTCAATGACGGCTCGCTGATTTTTGTTCATGCCGGGCTGGATTCCTCGCGCGCCTTAACCGCGCAAACCGATACTTTCTGGTGGGGGGCGTCGATGTTCGAGGCGATTACCGAACGTTATTATGACTGCACCCGCATTATTCGCGGCGCATCGAACAATAAGCCGGGCATTTCCGAACGCGAATATACCTTGTCCCTTGATGGGGGTGCGGGGCGCGGCGGCAAGCTGGTGGCGGCCGCCATTGGCAGCAATGGCCAGATTGTTGATCGTATTGAAAGTTAAGCCAGCACGGCTTGTTTGAGGGCGGGCTGGGGTCATAACCGGGCCTGTCATTTTTCGATATCAAAATGAAAACCCCGTCAGTTCACTATAAGCTGACGGGGTTTCGTTTGTTTGGGGCGATGTATTGTTGCCGGTTTGGTTGACCAAAAGCGATTTACACAGCGTTTGCCCAACGGTTATAGATCGGAACCGGTCAAGGAGCCCCTCAATCGGCGGGCGGGCTCAACGAAGCCCTTGCCAATCGCTTCTGTGGTCGCGCGACGGAATATTATTCGTCGATCACTTTCACCAGCGACCCTTCCGGGGGAAGCTGACCGTTTTCAATACCGTTTAGCACATCAAATGTTTCTTCGGGGCGGCGGTCAACCGCCATTGATTTTACAAAGGTATCAACGGTATAGCCGGGATTAACCGCGCGAACCCGGATGGAAAGGGCGTGATATTGCTTTTTCTCGGCCTTGGTTAAGGACCGGAAGCTGTATGTGGTGCGGCGCAGGTCGAGATTATAGCTGTCTGCCCGGTCGAGCGGGGACAGGAACAGAAACTGGAAGGCCGATGTGCCATGGACGATGGCGACCACGCGTAAGCGGGCCTTTGTCCCGGATTTAAGCGATATATCGGCCGAGCCTGTTGCGGCCTTTTGGCCGTTGACATCAATCGCCTGAATATCGCGCAGTTGCACCGATTTGGAAAATCCGCGTTGCAGATACGCACGGGGGCCGCTTTGGACCACAGCCGCAGGCGCGCCTTCAAAAATGATGGTTGCGCCCTGATTATCCTTGGCAACCACTGCATCGGGCTGATTGATCATGGAAAAACCGTCGGGGACTTCAAAATAGAAATCCAGCGGCACATGCACAAATTTGCGTCCCCGGACAAAGCCGTTTTCCGGGCCGTCGCCATACATGATGCCGTCAATTTCGGTCATGTATTTCACCGTTTCCAGGCGCGGGGTGCCAGATACCGGCGTATTGGCGGCCGCCCGAGCCTGTTCGATACGGTCCACCGTGCGCGGGTGGGTTGCCATAATGTCGAACTGGTCAACATCATCGGGCGAGCGTCCGGCAAGTTCGGCCTGCAATCGCGAATGGGCGCGCAGTTTTTTAAGGAAGCTGGCCATTGCCGCCGGGTCATATCCGGCGCGCGAGAGGTAGCGCACACCGAGCTTGTCAGCCTCAAATTCATGTTCGCGCGAAAAGGACTGCATATAGGCATTCGCCCCCATGCCAATCACCTCGCCCGCCCCGTTGCCAATGGCTGCCGATAGCCCACCGGCCAAAACCTGGGTTAACACCCCCCGGCTGTATCGCTGGGCCGAATGGCGGGCGACAACATGGCCGATTTCATGGGCCAGCACCCCGGCCAGTTCAGCTTCGTTTGATGCCAGTGCCAACAGGCCGCGGGTGACATAAACATACCCGCCGGGCAGGGCAAAGGCATTGACGATGGGCGAATCGAGAACCGTGAAGGTAAATTTCTGATCGGGGGTTTCGGTTACAGCCCCCAGTTTGTTGCCAATTTCGGAAACATAGGTCGGCAGGTCTTTAGCATCGTAACTGCCGCCAAATTCCTTGAGGATTTTCGGATGTTCTTTTGCGCCAACCTCGGCTTCCTGTGCCGGGGGCATAAAGGCGGTAAAGGTATCGTGGCCAGTGGCGGGGTTTGTTGAACAGCCCGCCAGTCCGCTCATCAATCCAAGGGCAATCCATAGGGATGCTGTTCGTGCTTTGCGCTTGTTTTGCCAACCTGTCACTATCTTAGCCTCCGCTTTTTGCCCGCTATTGGTGCTGCTGTCTTCAACAGGGAAAAGATAGGGGCCCTGTTGTGGTTTTTGTTGTGCATCATTTTGCCTGCATGCTTGTGCCATGTGCAGGCAATCTTTAGTTTCCTAGCGCGTGTCGCGACGGGGATCAATCTTCCAAAAGGAGAGACTGCATTATATGGCCCGTGCTGGCAAAAATGCTGGAAATTTATCGCAATTGTCGATGCGACGCTGTTGCGCCCTTGTTTTGATTGTGGGCATCGGATGGGCGATGCGGGCCAATGCCAAGACGGATTTTGGCAAAAGTTCAGTTATGCCTGGCATATCGATAAAAAACAGTTCGTTGCAGCGGGGCGATGGGGCAAACGATGCGACGGGGTATCAATGCGGTGTTGCGACAAACCTGCAGGCAACCAGCCTTTCCCCTTATCAATCTGTGAGACTTTTACAGCCAGGTCATATTGACGATATTTTTGCCACCGGCCTGGTCGATTTGCGGCAAAGTGGCCCGTTGCGGTTGGCTGATATTGCGATTGTTCCAACGATGCGCGATGCTGTATTGGCTTATATGCAACAAAATTACCGCGATGTTGTTGCTGTCGTGCCCCTTGATGGACGCGAAGAACTGGCACCAGACCGGGTGCCGCCCGCCGGGAAGGACCCAAGGCGCCCCGTGTATTTTGCCACATCTGATGGGGCTTTGTGGCAGGAAAAACTGGTGTTGGCCGGGTTGGCAATGGTTTTGCCCCGCCAAACCGACAATAAAAATGCCGAAATATCGTGGCTTATGCCGTTGCCTTCATCTTCGCCTTCGCCTTCGCCTTCGTCATTAGGGACAGGATCGGAGCAGGATGAGCGGCGTGGGGTCATAGCGGGCAATGCCAGTGCTGCCATGCCGGTAAAAACGGTGAAAATGCAGCGGGGAGAATTCCTTTCGCGGCTGACCGGTCTGGAGGAAGCAGCGCGCCACGCCAAACGCGGGATGTGGGGACAGACAAGCCAGAGTGGCCGCGAAAAAGGACCGCTTTATTCTTTTGCGGCAAACCAGGAGGCTGAAACGGCCTGGGCCATGCCGTTTGTCGAGGCCGGTATTGGCCAGTTTGCGGTGGTGCAGGGGCGGTTGGCGTCGGTTGAGGTGCAGCAATATCGCAGTTATCTGAATTTTGGTTTGGACTGGCGGCGTGATTTTACCATTGCCCTGGACAGCAAACAGGTTGCAGTCTTGGCCGGGGCGGGCATTGCGCTGGAAGACTGGATCGGTCGTTCTGTTTTGGTCCGGGGAATGATTGAAAATCGCGGCGGGCCTTATATTGCCCTCACCGATTTATCGTCGTTGTGTATCGGCTTGGCCCGATCTGATAGGAACTGACGCGGTGCCTGTTTGTGCCGTGCCAGCTTTGTAATGTTTGAATGAATTTAGGGGTAAGCCTTGTTGTATCCAGAAATAGACCCGCGAGATTCCGGCTGGCTGACGCGCCCTGATGGGCATGAAATTTACTGGGAAGAAACCGGGAATCCGGACGGAATTTCAGTTATTTTCCTGCATGGTGGCCCCGGTGCCGGAATTTCACCGAGCCATCGACGTTATTTCAATCCCGAGAAATACCGGGTGATTTTGTTTGATCAACGGGGGGCGGGTAAATCGCGGCCATTTGGGTCGCTTGAAAACAATACGACCCAGGGCCTGATTGGCGACATTGAAGCCCTGCGCGCCGCGCGCAATGTTGAAAAATGGCTGGTTTTTGGCGGCTCGTGGGGGTCGACGCTGGCGCTGGCCTATGGGCAGGCCTATCCGGAAAGGGCGTTGGGTTTTGTGTTGCGCGGGATCTTTTTATGTCGGCCATCGGAAATTGACTGGTTCATGACGGGCATGGGCAATTTTCTGCCTGATGCGCAACAGCAGTTTCTTGCCGCGGTGGGGGAAACCAAAAACCCCGGCGCGCAGGCCTTGCTGGATTTGTATGGGGCGTATTTTGCGGGCAAACACGGGCAAGACGCCGCAAATCAGGCGGCACGCGCCTGGAGCGGATATGAAGCAAGATGTTGCACCCTGTTGCCCGATGAAGGCCTGGTTGACAGTTTTGAAGGCGATGAAATTGCCCTGGCGCTGGCGCGGCTGGAACATCATTATTTTGTTAATCTGGGGTTCTTTTCGGAAAATCAGTTGCTGGCGAATGTTGATCGGATACGCCATTTGCCCGCTACCATCATTCAGGGGCGCTATGACCTGGTGTGTCCGCCGATAAATGCGTTTGATCTGGCCGCAGCCTGGCCGGAAGCCAACATGGTGATTGTTGACGATGCCGGACATGCCGCCAGCGAGCCGGGTACGATCCGCGAACTTGTCCGGGCGACAGATTTGTTTGCCGCCAAATATCCGAAATAGCGGCCGGTCTTCGCATTTGAAATATTGCCTTGGTGGCTTGCTTTGATAAGATTAAGTTAGATAGATGTGCGGGGAACACTAAATGCGCGTAAATTTTTGGGGTGTACTGGCAGGATTGGCAGCTTTTTGTGTGGCTGATGCATGTCAGGCGCAGGAATTTTCAAGCAGCAGCAACGATGTTGCGCAAATTGGGTTTTCTACCGGGATATTTAACGTTGGTGACGGCGATAATGCTGCCGAGATGCGGCTTGATTATCGCGATGATCACGCCTTTTTCGGTGTTTTAAGGCCGATTGGTGGTGTGATGGTGACGTCAGATCATGCGGTTCATGGATATGGTGGTCTGATGGCCGATGTTTTATGGGGCGAACATTTTGCCACATCGTTTTACAGTTCCGTCGGGGCCTATCACGAGGGCGATGGCGAGGACCTTGGATATTGGATCGAGTTTCGATCCGGTATTGAAGTGGCCTATCGTTTTGATAACAAAGCGCGCGTCGGGCTGGGGTTCGCTCATATTTCCAATGCTGATATTGGCGATATCAATCCTGGTGCCGAAGTGATTTCGTTGACATATACGGTGCCGGTTTCGGCAATTTTTAACTGACACATGCGGTTTTGCTACATGATTGGCGTATCGGCCCTGCCGAATGCACTTTCATGGGTTTGTGTTTTGAAAAGTTGGTTGGCACGGTATCGAATAATTGATCCGTGGGGATGAACCTGCTAAGTCAGATCACCCTTTATCGGAGTATGCGCCCGTAGCTCAGCAGGATAGAGCACCAGATTCCTAATCTGGGGGCCACAGGTTCGAATCCTGTCGGGCGCACCATTTTCCGCCGATTCTCCTCTTTGGCAGGCGATCCCTGCCGAAACGATACTGACGTGATATAGCGGCGCGCGATTTTTTGCACAGTTTGGCAACATATTCTGCATAACGGCACTTCGCAAAATTGTTGCTCTTTTTCGACTGGCAGTCCCTCGCCAAGAGGGCTGTACTGTCCTTAGCCCAACCCAGCAAAGGACAGAAATATGACCGCTTCATACAAAGCCGCAATCGCCGCCAACATCAGCGCAATTGAATAAGGCAGCTTTTTTAGCCCTGCGGGCTGCCCTTCCTCCGTTCGACATTGCACGTGGTCACCGCACATTACCGAGCCGAGTCGCTAGCGGCCGATGAGGCGTGCGGCCGAAATAACGCGCGGGCGAGGCACCAAAAGCTTTCTTGAACATCGCAATGAAATTGCTAGGCGACGCATAGCCCAATTCGTCGGACACCTCTGCCACAGAGATTCCTCGCGCGAGCATATCCAGACCATGTGTCAGCTGGGCCTGTTGACGCCATTGCCTAAAGTTCAGGCTTGTTTCTGCCACGATCAGGCGGCGCAAGGTCCGGGGCGACATCGCTGCGAACGAAGCCCAGTCTTCAAGCGTGCGGGTGCTGCCGGGGGTTTCGAGAAGCGCGTGCGCAATCTTTTTCAGGCGCGCGTCCGATGGCATCGGCAGGTACAGCGCCTCATGTCGCGCCTGGCGGATTTCATCGCGGATCACTGCGGCAATGCGCTCTTGTTCCGGGGCGAGTAAGACATCCTTGTTCCATTCAACGGCCCTGGACGCGAGGACACGAAGCACTTCGCTGATGCCGATGACGCAGGGCTGTTTCTTAAAATCGTTGCACACCTGCGGCGCGAGAAAAAGCGTCCAGCCACTTAAGGCTCCGCTGACGCGAACTTTGTGCGGCACACCGGGCGGAATCCATCCAGCGCGATGCGGCGGAAGCAGCCATGTGCCGTTCATCGTCGTCACATGAATCAGGCCCGCTTCGACACAGAAGACCTGACCGCGCAGATGATGATGCCAATCATACTCGCGTGTCCCGAGACGATACTCATTTCCCGGAAGGTCGTCTCCCCGGATCGCGATGAGCGAGGGTCCCTCGCTCCAATCGCTATACCCATCCGAAGGGCTTTTCACCGTCGCATTCATTTTGGCCTAAAATCACTATTTTCTGTCCATATACCATTATCATCCCGGTCCATTTTCGTGCAACTCTGATGAAGAGATCGGCAAAGCCGAGAAATAACGACGACAGGAGAGCAGCATGAGTGAGTTTCGCGTTGCCATTATCGGTGCAGGGCTTGGGGGGCTGGTCTTGGCGCAAGGCCTCAACCGCGCGGGGATAGCCTTCGATGTCTACGAGCGTGACCCTGCACCCGACAGCCGCATACAGGGGTACCGGATCAGGATCGATGCCGATGGGCAGCACGCTTTGGCGGCGGTGTTGCCCTCCGACCTTTACGCGCTGTTCCGGCAGACGGCTTCGACCGCCGCCACGGAGGGTCGCTTCATCACGCCCCAGATGGAAGAAGCGACGGGACGAGTGCCTGAAAGCTGGCGCACCGGATCATCGGGGCATGGCCCAAACGAAAGCCCCGACCTGAGCGTCAACCGTCAGACGTTGCGTGAAATCCTGATGTGCGGGATCAAGGAGAACATTCATTTTGGGCACGACTTCGAAAATTTCCGCATATTGGAGGATGGCCGGGTCGAACTTGTTTTCGATGCTGCCGATCCGGTCGTATCCAGTCTGGCGGTCGGTGCCGACGGCGTGAATTCCCGAGTCAGGACGCAACTGGTGCCCCATGCCACACCGAGCGATACGGGCGCCGTTTGCATTTACGGTAAATCCGCGCTGAACCGGCTGGGCGAGACGACGGATGCCTATGCCGGAACGAGCGTTGTATTTGCAGATGGTTACAGCGCCATCATCGACGAGATGCGCTTTGAGGACGATTTGTCAGCCATCGCCCGGTCGATTGCTCCTGGCTGCAAGCTTACGGATGTCGACGACTACCGCTATTGGGCTGTTATCGGCTCCCGCGACCGTCTCGGACTAGCCATGACGGATGCTCCCGCCGCCGGGTCGGCTCTCGGTGACATCCTTTCGTCATTGACCAAAGACTGGCATCCCGCGCTTCAGCAAATCATGGACCGAACCGATCTTTCGGCGGTGGCGATGCTACCGGTGAGAAGCGGCCGACCCGAGGTCGAATGGCGATCGGGTCCCGTGACCTTGCTCGGCGATGCCGTTCACGCGATGAGCCCCGCAGGTGGTGTTGGAGCCAATACAGCTCTGAGAGATGCCCTGGCGCTTGCCGACGCCTTGAGCAACGCTGAAATGCCGCAACACAATCTCGTCCAGATTGTTGCCGGGTACGAGCGCGTCATGCGCGATTGGGCATCGAAGGCTGTGACCATATCCAACCGGGGAGCCGCGAAGCTCTTCGGAGTTTCCGGTACAGCGCCTGAAATAAGTTAGCTGCCCGGATCATTATCATCTTGGAAAGCTATTGATTGAAGCAGCTGAATTGGCCGCGGGGAGTCGTTGATGTCAGATTGCGATAGAAACTTTGAATTGCACAACATAGCGCAGTTTCCGATCGTCCAAGCCAGTGATCTGGAAAAAATGCCGGGAACGGCTGACCAGTGGCAGTGGGAAATGGAGACGCTAAATGTTTGGTCCCGGCATTTTTAATCGCCCGCGGCGAGGCTTTCGTTATCATTTTCCCGTCGGATTTCAACGAGGGCGACGCCCCGCAGACTGGCGAACCGAGAAGACGAGCCCAGGAAGGGAGAAGACTTCGGGCGCGATGGCTGAAAGAAAATCGCCGAGCCTTGGCAGCGGTTTGCAAAGGGCTGATTAGCATCGAAGAAAGTAGCCTCAAGCGCGCATTTCAGGTGACCAAATCCGCCATGCTCGAAAAGGCTTTCGGTGTTCCGGTCAAGATGGCTGGCTCCATGCCGGAGGCCGAACAACTCGGTCGCGCGCTCGTCGCCTCACCTCATCGCGACGTGGCGTTGGCCCCGTGATCATCCCCCGTGGTGACGGCTTGCTAAGAGAATTGAGGAGATGGGGGCCGGATTCCAGATCGAGCTAAAGGAGGGCTATAGCGTAGACATAGTTCTCATCTTCACTCGGCGCGGTGCACCAAATTTCATGATTTTTTCGCGATGGCCGATAGCTCCGGGGATTTCGGCATCATGCCATGCGTAATAGGGAACTGCAGATTTCGCGCTATTGCCATATATGCAGCCGGTGGTCTCGTTCCATTTTCAAAGTTCGAAGAAGGGGTTCACGGTGCCTGAGCTGTTGACGGCAGAGTACCTAAACAATGCAGTCCAGCATCCACTGGACTCCGAATTTGTCGGTCAGCTTGCCGTAATAACTTCCCCAGGGCTGCATCGCCAGAGGTGTGGTCACACGTCCTCCTTTTGCCAGCCTGTCAAACAAGTTTAGCGTCTTGCTGCGGTCTTTCATAAGGAGGATGTGGGAGGAGCCGCGCATTGGCTCTGCATCATGGTTGTCGGACGCAAAAAACAGGATACCTGGCCCCTCGAAGCGGGCGTGCATCACTTTGCCTGCCATCGCAGCGTCCTCAACCGGGATATCCAGATCGCCATGGCGCAGCAGGACGCTCACCTGTCCCAGCCCGCAAGCGGTGTAAAAGGAAAGAGCTTCTTCGCATTGGGTTGTGAAAAACAAATAATTGGCAAGCTGCATAATGTCCTCTTCCTGTTCAATCCGGGCCAGACTTTTCAGGTCCGGCCCGGGGTGGATCTCGTTCAGGCGTTATTTATCTCAGCGGATCTGGCGATGGCGTCGCCCAGATCGGCATTCGCATAGCTCCGCCCCGCAATACCCCACGCTCCTTCGGGTGCGTACACAATGTTCGACCAGATATGCTCGCGTTTGATCTTGCCGTTGGCCGCTTTTTCCACCACATCTGTTGCTCTTTCGATGAAAGCGCGTTTTGCTTCCGGTGTCGCCACGGCGATTTCAGGCAGTTTCAATTCGATGAATGCGGCATTAACCGGCTTGCCACCGGCAAGGATACGGCCTGCCGACAGTGTATGGATCGAGCCCACGATATTGGCCATCATGAAGGCATTTCCACTGAGATCGCAAACCTCCAGGAGCACGTCGGTCAATTTGGCAAAGGTTTCGGTCTGAACGGCAGGCGACAAGAGCCCTTCCGGGATCGTGAGTGTTATGGGCATGGTCTTCTCCTTGTTTGAAAAGGTGCTGTAAGGCATATATATCGAACACTCTCTATTAATAAACACCATTCACTCTCTATGTAAATAATAAAGAGTGAATGCTCTTAAAGGAGGTTGATATGCGCTATAGCGCCGAGCACAAGAAGCAAACGCGGGCGAAGGTCGTCATTGCTGCCGGACAGGTATTTCGTAAAGAAGGCTATGGTGGTGCAGGTATCGATGCGCTGACGAAGGCGGCGGGCGTTACCAATGGGGCGTTCTATGGTCATTTCAAGACCAAGAGTGAGGCCTTTCGCACCTCCATTCTGGCAGGTATGGAAGAACTGCGCCAAGGAATCGCAGCGTTGAAAACCGAACAGGCTGGGGGGTGGCTGAAGGTCTTTGTTAGTTTCTATCTCGGCTATAAGCGAACCTGCGACCTTGGAGATAGCTGCACCTTGCCGACACTCTCTGCCGACGTCATGCGGTCAGATGAGGATACCCGGCTTGCATATACCAGGGAGCTGGAACGTCTGGTCAGCGAAATTGCCGCTGGCTTGCCGGAAGATGCGCCGCGCTATGCAAAGGGCACTTCGCCAGAAGACCGGGCACTTTTGTTGCTTGCCTTGCTCACGGGAGGCGTCACGCTTGCGCGCGCCGTGAATGATCCCGGGTTGTCCGAGCGAATTGCGCAGCTGGTGGTGTCTGAAGCAGTGCGTAACGTCGAGTGAAGTCTGTCTATCGGGGTGCGCACCAGTTTTTAAAAAGACCCGGATATGTTGCATCCGGGTCTTTTTTTGTTTGATCGCTATCACCACGTAAAGGAAAATAAAAACACCTGTGGTTGATAATTGCTGTGTTCGGCTTCGAGATTTTAACTAACTTTTCGGCTCGAAAAATCAGCTTTGCGTTGGGGGGTCTTCAGAATTGAGGCGTTATTTGCAAAAACATGACATTTATGATGTCAAATTTGCAAAATATGACGGCGACCATAGGTTTTCCGCGGCAATGGGGTTGTCGGGACGGGTTCTTTTATGAAATATGGTCTCCGGGATAGAGTGTAATCTTCTTGAGAAGGATGGATTATACTTGTGGGTGGGGTTTCCCGTTTAAAGAAAGGCTGATCGATAGGCAGGATGACCAGACAACAACATCTGCAACAGGGTCCACAGGGCCGGGATGGCAGTCTTTCGGGGAAGCCAAATCCGCTGTCTGCGTTACCCAAAACGTTTGAGGGGCGTGGGGTCAGAACACCGTTTACAACGCGCCCGTTGCGGTTTGCCCGCGTTGTTCGTGATCCCTATAACAAGCTGGTGATCAATCTGCCGGGTCTTTCAGGGGGCTTGGGGACCTATGAAATGCCGTTGGAGACCATGCGCCAGATTTTTGATCTGTCAGTGCATGATCGTATGCTGTTTGAAGAACTGGCCGTGGTTTCGAAGCCCAATCCTGCAATTTTACGCCGTATTTCTCGCAAGATTGCCCGCACCGGCGTTGGTGGTATTCGCCTGGCCCGCGAGGCCGACTTGCTTGACCAACAGGAAAAAGTCCATCGCGATACCGGCCAGTTGACCCTGGTTTACCAGGCCTTGCGCAAGCTTGGCGGCGACGGCGTGCAGGATATGAAAATAACCGATCTGGCAACGCTTGAGGGACAAAAGCGTGCCCGCACGGCGCTGGACCGGTTTGCCCGCGATGCCGGTGCGGCCAATCAGTCCGTGATCGACAGTCTTGAGCAGTGGAGCATTCTGACCAGCCCGGTCGGGCTGGCAACCGATGGGTGTTCTGGCCCGTTGCGTGATCTGGTCAATGGGCTTCGCCGGTTGTCGAGCGAGCTTGAGGAATGGTCAATGTCGGAAATGTCCAATATCCGGTTCATGGCGACCCATGTAATAAACGGTGCCGGGGCCACCTATGACCATGCGGTACGCTGGCTGCGTATTATTGATCGCTGGAGCAACGATATGGGGGCCGTTTTGGTCGACTGGCCCAAGGCGCAGCGTGAAATTGACCGCAGCATTGACCGGCTATGGTGGTTGTTAGACGGCTGGGAAGAACTGATTGGGCGGTGGCGGATGGCCATGCAGCTTAACCGGACAGAACAGCGCGATGCCCTTGAGGAACTGGCCAGTTTTTTGCCGGTGATCCCGATTGCCGAACTGGAACCCGAAGAATATCAATTCTGGACCGATATTCGGGTTAATCAGATGATGTGGGCGGCGGAATTGCGCAAACTGGGATCTGACGAAGTGGATGCCGATATGGTCACGCGGCTGGATCGTTTTCGGGAGGCATCTGTATGAAGGCAACCGGGGGCGCAGGCCCATCCATTTCGCAGCTTGAGCAATTGTTTGACTCGTTAAGTACTGCTGAAATTACCAAATTTACCCGTGCGATCGAAAGCGACCGCAATGCGCCGCGTTTGCCACTGCCCCACGATCAGATTTTACAAATTTTGCGTCCCCGGCTGGCATCGCTAAAGCCGGAGCGTTATCCCACCCCGATGCGGCAGTTTTGTACCCCGTTCGAGGATCTGTTGACGTCGGGGCTGCCCGGGGAAACCAGCATACGTATCGGTCGCCCGTCATTGGTGCCGATCTGGAATGTGGTCTGCGAAAGTGCATCTGCCGAATTTCACAAGGCATGCAAGGACCTGGAAGAAGCGGCGGAAGCCAATGACAAGTCCCGCATCCATAGTTCAGAAAGGCGGCTGTGGAAGGAGGCTGCAATCTGCATTGAACAGCAGGTTGCGATATCCGAACAGGGGGTCAAGCATGAACGTGCCCTGGCAACGCGACTGGGCGCGCGGGTGCATTTAAAGCCCTTTGCCGCCATTGCCCGGATGTTACGGGTTGCCGAACCGATTGTTGATATGCGCAACCGGTTTCCATCGGCCCCGATCCGCAGTTTAAGCAATTCCGATCTGGTGTGGTTGCGCGAAAAATTCATCGAGGTATCGCAGGAAAAAACCGGGTACGAAACCCAGTTTATGTCGTCCATTCTGATGCGGTTGTTGCGCCCCAGTGAGTTGTTCAAGGTGATCCGGGTGCTGTCGACCAAGGCCGACGACCGGTCGCTGGGCAGTACCAACCTTGCCAGTGCGGGCGACATGGTTATTGATATGCTGACGGAAATCGTTGTTGAGATCGAACAGGGGGTTGGATCTGGCAAGAACGAACATCAGATTTTACAGCTTGCGCGCTGGTATGCGTCTGAGTTTGTGCGCATTACCCGCGAACTTGGCATTCGCAAGGATGGCCCGTGGGGCGAACGGCTGTTGGGAACGCGCCGACGCGTGAGTCAGGCCATTGCCAACACCCTGTTTGGTGCCAGCCCCGAGCGTGTGACCGAAGCCCTGCCGCAGTCCCCCCGGGGCCCGCTGCCGCGCGGGGGCGTGGTGACACCGTTATTTGCCCTGCCGTTTGATGCTGAAAAACTGCTGGCAGCCGAACTTTCGGCCGAGGCAATTGCCGAAACGGCCCGAATTTCGCATATTCTGGCAGCGCAAAGTTCCGCCACCAAGGCGGTGGTCGAGATAAAAAAGAGGCTGAACCTTGCAGGCCGGGCCGGGGTTGATGGTATATCACGCCTGACAATGGCGGATCACGCGACGGCTCAGCGTCATTTGATGGCGGTTGTGCGGTTGCTGGAAATTATTGACGGGCCCGAAGATGCTGATTTGTTGCGTCGCCGGGGTATGTCGGCCCTGCGCGCCCTTGAAGAGCGCGGGTAAGGCCGCCATGCGGTGGTTTGTTTTTCTGTGTCCTGTGCTTCTGGCTTAAGGTGTTCTTTTATTCCGTTTTAAAACTGGTTTTGCGACCTTGGGTTTGTTCGCGTTCGGCCAGCCATTTCATGAAGGCGCGTATTTTGGGTGTACGCACCCGGCTTTGCGGGCAGGTGGCAAAATAATGCAGCGGGCTGGCACGTGGCGGGCCAAAGGGCGCAATGATTTTGCCGTTTGCCATTTCATCGCCAATGGCAAAGGTGGGCAGCAACGCCACCCCCAGCCCGGCAATTGCGGCCTGCATCGCCATGGTGAAATGCTCGAATTTCGGGCCGTTTTCGCCGTCAATACCGGTTAAATGGGCCGCTGTCAGCCAGTCACGCCATCCATGCGGGCGGGTGGCAATGTGCAGCAGGGAAAACTGGCGTAAATCATCGGGTTGTGGGGGGTGATCCATATTGGCGATCAGGCCGGGGCTGCAAATGGGCACCATGTCTTCGCCTTCCAGGCGCCGGGCTTCCAGCCCGTTCCAGTCGCCATTACCAAAGACAACGGCGATATCAATTTGTTCGCGGTCAAAATCGGGCATGCCGATGCGCGAAATAAAATTGATCACGATATCGGGGTGGCGGGCGCGAAAATCGGGCAAAAACGGGATCAGGCGGCGGCTGCCAAAGGTGGGCGGGGCGGCAATGGTCAGAACCCCGCCGTCACTGCCGCCTGATAACAGTTTTAAGGTGGCGGTTTCAAGCTGGTCCAGGGCAGGGCGAATGGCCTGTAAATAGTCCTCGCCCTGGGATGTCAGGATCAACCGTTGCTTTTTTCGCATAAACAATTTGCAGCCCAGCCAGCTTTCAAGCCCTTGTAACTGGCGGCTAACCGCACTTTGGGTCAGGTATAGTTCCTCTGCCGCGCGTGAGACACTGCTATGTCTGGCGATTTGTTCAAAGCAGGACAGGGCCTTTAACCCCGGAATACGCCGTGCCATGTGATCTGCCTTTGTTGCCAAAGTTTATGATTTTTTTGCATGAAGTTGAACAGATTTATCATTTGCGAAATCATCTGCCAATGCCTAGCTTGATATCAGAAACCGACCTTCAAACTTTCGGAAATGCCGCCGTCTCGCCCACGGGGCCTTGTGGCCCGTAGCGGCCTTTCCGATTTTGCATTTATCAAGGGATGAAACACATGGCTGGCCGCGCACATTTTCACTGGGAAGATCCGCTGGGGCTTGATGCCCAGCTAAGCGAAGAAGAACGCATGATCCGTGATGCGGCGCATGATTATTGCCAGGAACGCCTGATGCCGCGTGTGTTGGAAGCCAACCGTCACGAGATTTTCCACCGCGAAATCATGAGCGAAATGGGCGAACTTGGCCTGCTTGGCCCGACCATTCCCGAGGAATATGGCGGACCGGGTGTGAACCATGTGGCCTATGGCCTGGTGGCGCGGGAAGTGGAGCGGGTCGATAGTGGCTATCGTTCGGCGATGTCGGTGCAAAGCTCGCTGGTGATGCACCCGATTTTTGCCTATGGCAGCGAAGATCAGCGTAAAAAATACCTGCCGAAACTGGCAACTGGCGAATGGGTTGGCTGTTTTGGGTTGACCGAACCCGATCACGGGTCCGACCCCGGCAGCATGATCACCCGTGCCCGCAAGGTCGATGGCGGCTTTAGCCTGACCGGGGCCAAAATGTGGATCACCAACAGCCCGATTGCCGATGTGTTTATCGTTTGGGGTAAGGATGACGACGGTGTTATTCGCGGTTTCATCCTTGAAAAAGGCATGAAAGGCCTGAGCGCGCCCAAGATTGAAGGCAAGTTTTCGCTGCGTGCGTCGATCACCGGTGAAATTGTGATGGATAACGTGTTTGTGCCGGCCGAAAACATGCTGCCCGATGCCAAAGGTTTGGGCGGGCCGTTTGGTTGCCTGAACAAGGCACGGTATGGCATTGCCTGGGGGTCGATCGGGGCGGCTGAATTTTGCTGGCATGCCGCACGCCAATATACGTTAGATCGCAAGCAGTTTGGGCGTCCGCTGGCGGCAAACCAGTTGATCCAGTTAAAGCTGGCCAATATGCAAACCGAAATTGCCCTTGGTTTGCAAGGGGCTTTGCAATTGGGCCGGATGCTTGACGCGGGCACCGCGGCACCGGAATCAATTTCGCTGATGAAACGCAATAACTGCGGCAAGTCGCTGGATATTGCCCGCGTCTCGCGCGACATGCATGGCGGCAACGGCATTGCCGATGAATATCATGTCATTCGCCATGTGATGAACCTTGAAGCGGTCAATACCTATGAAGGGACGCATGATGTGCATGCCCTTATTCTGGGCCGCGCGCAAACCGGTATTCAGGCTTTTACGGCCTGATTTAACTGTATTGCAAAACGGGTTGCCTTGCCGGTGAGGCGGGCGGCCCGTTTTCATAAAGGCCGGGTTTTTTCGTTTCTTTTCGCCTTAAAATTCTCCGTCAAAGGATAATATCAGCATGACCGGCGCCCTGAGTGGTATTCGTGTTCTGGATCTTTCGCGTGTTCTGGCCGGGCCATGGGCCAGCCAGACCCTGGCCGACCTTGGGGCCGAAGTGATCAAGATCGAACGCCCCGGTAACGGCGATGATACGCGGGGCTGGGGCCCGCCCTATGCCAAAAATGCCCAGGGCGAGGATAGCAGCGAGGCGGCTTATTTTCTGTCGGCCAATCGCGGTAAAAAATCGCTGACGGTGGATATGACAACCGCTGAGGGGCAGCAGATTATTCGGGATCTGGCGGCAAAATCCGACGTGGTGATTGAAAATTTCAAGGTCGGCGGGCTTGCCAAATACGGGTTGGACTATGCGTCGTTAAGGGCGGTCAATGACCGGCTGGTTTATTGTTCGATTACCGGTTTCGGGCAGGATGGCCCTTATGCCAGGCGGGCCGGATATGATTTTATGATACAGGCGATGGGCGGGCTGATGAGCCTGACCGGCGCGCCCGACCATGAACCGGGCGGTCAGCCGATAAAGGTCGGTGTGGCCGTGGCCGATATTTTTACCGGCCTTTATGCCTCCATTGGCATTTTGGCCGCCTTGCGCCATCGAGATCAAAGCGGCGTCGGGCAATATATTGATCTGGCGTTGTTGGATGTGCAAACCGCCATCCTTGCCAATCAGGCGATGAATTATCTCACAACCGGCACCGCACCGGGCCGTTTGGGCAATGCGCACCCCAATATTGTACCTTACGAAGCCTTCCCTACGGCGGATGGCTATATCATTCTTGCGGTTGGCAATGACAGCCAGTTTGCCAGTTTTTGCACGGTTGCCGGGTTGGCTGGCGTGGCAGACGATGCGCGCTTTACCACCAACCGGGCCCGGGTTGCCAACCGAACCGACCTGGTGCCGCTGGTGCGACGGGCCATGGTGATGAAAACCACCGATGAATGGATTGATATTTTAGAGACGGCGAATGTGCCGTGCGGGCCGATTAACACACTGGACCGGGTGTTTGAGAACCCGCAGGTTAAGCATCGCGGGATGGTGAAATATCTGGATCATCCATTGGTCGGAAAGGTGCCCACGGTTCGCAATCCGCTAAAAATGTCGCAAACACCGATTGTCGATGAAACTGCACCGCCAACATTGGGTCAGCATAGCGAAGAATTGCTGCGCAGCATTGGCGGCTTAAGTGATGACCAGATTGCGCGGTTGCGTGCGGCAGGTGTTATTTAACCTGTGTCTTTTCCGATATCGGGCAAGGTGCGGACAAGCGCGTTTCGCTGCTATGTTGGCCGGGCCAACCTGCGCCGGATTTGCCATTGGCGACCGTAGGAGCCAAAAACGGCAATCATGATCAGCACCCCGCCGATGAGGGTGTGGGCG
Organism: uncultured Thalassospira sp.; assembly: GCF_963976115.1. Lineage (GTDB taxonomy): Bacteria > Pseudomonadota > Alphaproteobacteria > Rhodospirillales > Thalassospiraceae > Thalassospira. The sequence continues at coordinate 267,636 of NZ_CAXBJJ010000004.1, read as the reverse complement.
GTTGGGCGTTCGCTAAAAAACAGGATGCCCCAAATCACGGCCAAGGGGGTTTCAAGCGCACTGATCAGGGCCGTTTCGGCCGGGGGTAACTGTTTGGCCCCGGCCGATAGCAAAATGAAGGCAATGGCAAAGCTGATGCCAAAGCCGATCAGGATTAAAAATTCCGATAATGCAATTGTACCGGGCGTGCCAAAACCGGCCACAATCGGGCTTAACAAAATAGCCGATGCCGCGCCGGGCAGGGTGGTTGGTGTTTCGGGCCAGCGCCGGTAAATAAGGGTGATGCCAGCCATGACCACGGTCATCCACCCCGCCAGGATATTGCCCAGTAAATCCCCCTGTGTTGATGTGCCGCCAAAAATAAGCATCACACCGGCCAGGGCGGCAAGGCTGCCGGAAAATATTGTGATGGATGGACGCTCGCGCAGAAATATCCAGCCCAGCAAGGCCGCCAAAAACGGGGCTGCGGCATAAATCAGCGCGACATTGGCCATGGTTGTCAGTTTGAAGGCAGGGACAAAGGCCGCTGTGCCACTGGCCATTAACAAAGTTGCCCAAATGGCCGGTCCGCGAAATTGACGGATTTCGCGCGCCAGTTCTCCGCGGAGCAGCAATAAAACCAGGGCAAACAGGGCGGCAACCAAGCCGCGCCAGAAAATGATGCTCCAGGCATCAACGGCAACGCCCTTGGTGAAAACACCCGCCGTGCTAAACAGCACGGCCGAGAAACAGACCAACTGGAAGCCGCTTGTCATATGGTGATTGCTTGGCCGTTTTGGTGATAAAGGCATTGTTTCCCCGGTTTTTAATGAAACCAGACTTTACGCCATGCGTGGTGACAGCTGTGTGTCAGCAGTGTTTGCGGCGAGGCAGTGCGCAGTTTGCAGGGTTTTATGATCGCCAGATGAAATTTTGTTTGGCGGAATCTTGATCGTTCACGGAGTGTTTTTCGTTTAATTTCAAATATTTAATTAAAATAACCGATGGAAAATGGTGTTCGGGGTTGTGCGTTGCAGCGTCGCCTGTCAGTGTGGGAAATACGACAGGCCCGATCAAGAAAGGACCCCGTATGGTATTGCGAAAATACGCATTTCTGATCAAGGCAAAGGGGTATCCGCCCGGCGGTTTGCGAACAACACTTCCGGGCGATGGTTTTAGCAGCACAATTTTTGCCAGTGGCGATATTGATGCACTGGTGGCCGAAGCCTTGGCGCTGGTGGCTGAAGGCATACAATTGATCGAACTGGGGGGCGGATTTTCCGACGAAGATTTCGCCCGCCTGCAAGATGCCGTTGCCGGGGCCGTGCCTGTGGGGCGTGTCGGGTTTGATGACAAAAATGCGGCCTTGTTAAAACGGTTTCGTTAGGAAAATATCCTGTATTTTATCGTAAAGGCCGGGGGTAATCCGGCCTTTATTGTGTCTGGGGGGTGGTTTTATGTCGGGTGGGCCGTGGCGTTTGTTGCGTTAGTGGACTGTTGGTGCATCTGGGGGAGCAAACCTTAGGGTGCCGTCCTTTTGGCGATGCCAGATATGGTTTCCCAGGCAACGGGTTTAAGGACTTCTGATCTGCTTTGCACAATGGCCTCTGCGCGCTATGGTCTGATCCATAGAGTTGCAGATAAGACAGGAGTTCAAGATGAAAATTGCGGTGATGGGGGCCGGTGCGGTTGGCTGTTATTATGGGGCCAAACTGGCACAGCATGGCCATGACGTTGTTTTGATCGGGCGGCCACAGCATGTGCGCGCCATCAACAAAAACGGTCTTCATTTTGAAAGTGGGGGTCTTGGCACCATGGTCGCCCTGGCTGCCAGCATTGATCCCTCTGCCGTGGCAGGGGCCGATATTGTGCTGTTTTGTGTGAAATCAACCGATACCGCCAGTGCCGGTGCGGCGATTGCCCCGCATCTGGGGGAAAATACCGTGGTAATGAGTTTGCAAAACGGGGTGGATAACGCCGAACGGCTGAGCGCGATTATTGAACGGCCTGTGGTGCCCACGGTGGTTTATGTGGGGGCGGGCATGGCGGGCGACGGGCATGTTGCCCATTTTGGCCGCGGCGATCTGGTTATTGGCCCCGACGATGCCAGCGACATGATCGCCCAAACCATGCGCCCGGCTGGCATCCCGGTGGATGTGTCGGAAAATGTGCAAGGGGCCCTGTGGGCTAAAATGATTTTAAACTGCGCCTATAACGCGTTGTCGGCTGTTTCGCGCCTGCCTTACGGCACGCTGGCAAAGGGCGATGGTGTGATGACGGTGATTGAAAATGTGGTGGCCGAATGCCTGTCCATCGCAGGCGCGCAGGGCGTTGCGGTGCCCGGCAATGTTGGCGAGGCCGTTGCGGGTATTATTAAAACCATGCCAGCACAATATTCCTCTACCGCGCAGGATTTGATGCGCGGCAAGCCCAGTGAAATTGATTATCTGAATGGCTATATCGTGCGCAAAGGCGGTGAGCTGGGGCTGCCAACGCCAGCCAACCAGGTTTTATATACCATGGTAAAATTGCTCGAAATGCGGGCAAACCAGCAAATCGACGCGTGATTTTGCGGCTGTGCCAAATCGTTCACAAAGTCACTTCCGGGTTGAAAAGCAGGGGGCATTTTCGCCCTAACTTATTAGAACTGGACGAGTCGTATAGTTTGCGGTACAGATACACGTATAGGTAAAATAACAGTCGCCTAATGAAATGTGCGACGACATGGGACATTATTCACAACGCAGGATGACCGCAGGTAGGGGGCATCTATGAATAACGGGAATTATTCCCTTAATCAGCTGGCGTCTTTCCCGCTCGGGAAATTGTCAGAAACGGTTCGCAAAGCGGGTTTCGGGGCACGTCAGGGGCGGGCAGGTTGCCTTGTTTTCATTGATCAGTCTCTGGGGGATATCGAAACCATTGTCTGGCGCTATGCCGGGATTGCTGAAATTTTCCTGATCGGTGCTGGCCAGGATGGCCTTTTGGTGATCGGAAATGTGTTATCGCAACGTCAGAATGTTCAAACGGTGCATGTCTTTGGCCGTGCCTGTAACGATGGCCTGATGCTGGGCATGGCGATGCTTGATACCGCCTGCTTGCGTCGCCATCCGCAAAGATTCCGCAATTGGCGGCGCGGACTGGCCAATGACGCATTTTTCTTTTTTCACGGCTGTGCGGTGACCGATCCTGCCTTTGACCGGGTGCTAAGTGCGTCGCTTGAGGCCTTTACCGGTGCGCTGGTTAATGTTGGCAAGGACCGGCAGCAAGGCATGCGTTCGCATTCGATCACAATTGACGACGATGATGACAGTGCGGAGCGATATTCATCTGCTATGTCGAACATTGACCGGCGTTCTGGTATCGACCGCCGGTCTGACGGGCGTCGTCGGTCCTGAGGGTCATAGCGCGATGTTTCATGCTTGAGCGGTGAAACGTCTGCGCTCGACTGGCAGGAATAGTGGCACACTCGGGGGAGGTAGAGCTGCATTTTGTGCCAGTCACAAAGCCGGAGGCCATGCGGTGGTCTCCGGCTTTTTGTTAAGCAAGGGACAAAACGAATATTGTGCCGCAATCAGGGGGGCGTCGGGGGCGTCGGGGGAACCCATATCTGTTTTGCGGCCAAATTCAACCAGATGACCGGGATGGATGGCAGCCAGACAACGATATTCAGTGCCATTTGCTATTTCTTGCAAATGGCACTGCCCGATCCACGCTTTAAATTCTGTCATGGTTCCGTTTGCAGAAGGTGAAAGTTTGCGATCTGGAAATGATGAAAATGCGCGCAAAAAAAACACCGGTTCGACAAAATATTGTCACCCTGCATCCTTGTCTGTTCCCTGTCTCAATCAACCGTTTGTCGGTTTGAGAGTGCTTTATCAGTTCGTAAGTCTTGGCTATATGCCTGCAAGTGACGTGGGGTGGTATCGTGAATCTCTGTGTATCAATTATGCGTAAAACTTGTTATTCTTGGTGATCTTATAGGTAGTAAGAACAATCCTGTTTCGGGACGTGCCTGAAACATAAGGTATTGCGGCTTCTCAGGAGGAGAAAATGCATACGGTCGGTGATCAGAATCCCACCCGTAGAAAGGGCGAGGCGAATTATCGTGGACCCAATGCCACACGCTTTGTCATTAATCCGGGCCGCAGACGCGGTGAGCCGAACCATCAGGTATGGACCAAGTTCAAGGTTTTGAACCTTGTTGCCGATACTGCGGATGTGACAGACCAGGATTGTTGTGCCAGTGCCCGTAATGACCAAAGCCCGCAACCTTTGTCTGAAAATGCGCGTGTGACGCCGGGCGCACTTTCCAATAGCCTTGCCACCCTTCATTCCGTGATTGAGGCGCTGCCGGATCTGGCACGTCTTTTAAGCCTTTTGGCGGAAGAAAACGGCGGCAGTGGTTTTGGTGCCGATCATCCCGGTCGGCGCAAAGGGGACAGGGTGCGAAGCTGGACCATCGACGATGCCGTTGAAATCCACAATTTGTGTTCAGAAACACGCCGCACGGGGCGCAACGGGCCGCAGGCAACTTCGCGCTATCAGAACGGCCTGAAACCGGACGATAACAACATCCTGCCGCCGACATATCCGTTCAGGCCCGGCAACGATTAGAGGCGGGTATCTTTAGTGCGGCGCGTTGAAATAAGTTCCCGGTGTTTTGCCGGTTGCCTTGCGGAACATGGCGATAAAGGCCGATGTATTTTCATAGCCAAGATCAAGAGCGATTTGGGTGACAGGCCGGTGATGGGCCAGTTTTTCCAGCGCATATAACAGGCGAAGTTTCTGGCGCCATTCGCGGAACGGCATGCCGGTTTCACGCAGAAACAACCGTGCTAGCGTGCGCGACGACGCCCCGCAATCATGTGACCATGCTTCAAGTGTGCGGTTGTCGGCGGGGTCTGCTTGCAAATGTTCGCATATTCGCGACAGGCGGGCATCCTTGGGGGCGGGAAGATGCAGGTTGGTGGTATGCGCCGATGCGGCCAGCTGGTCGAGCAAAACGCGGATCAAGCGGCCTTCTTTGCCATCTTCGTCATATTCGACCGGTATTTGGGTGGCTGCGCGGACAAGTTCGCGCAAAAGCGGGCTTACTTCGATCACCATGCAGCTTTCAGGCAGGTCCGCCGGGGCATTGCGATCAATATAGATGTGGCGGGCGCGACAGAATGTTGAATGGGCAACCGCATGATCAATGCCCGGCGGCACCCATACGGCGCGCTGCGGCGGAACAACCCATATGCCTGCTTGTGTTGTGACGGTCATCGTTCCTTCGCTGGAATAGATCAACTGATACCAGTCATGGTGATGCGTGCCCACACAGTGCCCGGCCGCCACATCGCTGATCCGCACATAAATGGGACGCGGCAAAATATCGGGCCGGGGGCGGGGTGGGGGCGATTTTTCAGGATGAAGCATTGAGAATGTCCTGTTTGCCATATTCAATGGCAGATTACCGTGAGACAGACGATCCTGACAAGGTTAGTTTGGAGGAAATCCAGGTAACACGGGGCGACGCCCCGGCCCGCACCCACCGGGCCTTTGTCTGATCAGGAACTGTTTTAAATGCCAACGCCGTACCCAACACCCAAATCAACCGAGATGCCGTCCGCCCATAATCCGACCGAGCCCGATGCCCATGCACCGGACAATCTGGCGGCGTCAGCACCCGACAAGACGGCCTTTGTGCCGTTAACGGCAAATGGCCAGAGCGGATGGCGGGGCAACCCGGAAGTGCTGTTGATATTGATGGCCGCAGCGATGCCGCTATCCTTTTCAACATGGATGGCGCTTTTGAACAATTTTTCAATCGAGATGGCCGATTTTACCGGCCGCGAAATTGGTATTTTGCAGTCGCTGCGCGAAATTCCCGGGTTTTTGGCCTTTAGCGCCATTTTTGCCCTGCTGATTTTTCGCGAGCAAACATTTGCCCTGATTTCGCTTTTGATTCTGGGTGTTGGCGTGGCGATAAGCGGCTATTTCCCCACCATTGTCGGGCTTTATTGCACCACGGTTCTGATGTCGATCGGGTTTCATTATTTTGAAACCATGCAGCAGGCGTTGTCTTTGCAATGGGTGGCCAAGAACCGCACCGCCATGGTGATGGGGCGGCAATTATCGGCCAAATCGATTGCCTCGTTGCTGATGTTTGGCGGCGTTTGGGTGATGATGGAAATATTCAACATGCCTTATCGCGGGGTTTATGTGGCGGGCGGGGCACTGACCATTATTGTGGCGATCATTGCCTGGATGGTGTTTCCAAAATTTACCGATGCCCATCCGCAAACCCGCAAACTGATTTTGCGTCGCCGATACTGGCTTTATTACGCCCTGACCTTTATGGCCGGGGCGCGCCGCCAGATTTTTACCGTGTTTGCCGGGTTTTTGATGGTGGAAAAGTTTGGCTATGATGTTGGGACCATTACCATTTTATATTTGCTAAACCATGCTGTTAACATGGTGCTTGCCCCGCAAATTGGTCGGCTGATTGGCAAATGGGGGGAACGCAAGGCACTGATTTTTGAATATTGCGGGCTGTTTATCGTGTTTACGTCCTATGCCTTTGTACAGAATGCGCACCTGGCTGCCGGGTTGTATGTGATTGACCATCTGTTTTTTGCCATGGCGATTGCGATGAAAACCTATTTTCAAAAAATTGCCGATCCGCGCGATATTTCATCAACTGCCGGTGTCAGTTTTACCATTAACCATATCGCGGCTGTATTTTTGCCTGCTGCCTTCGGGTTGTTATGGCTGGTCTCGCCCAGTGCCGTTTTCCTGACCGGTGCTGTGTTGGCACTGGGGTCGCTGATTTTGTCTTTGAATGTGCCAAACGACCCGCGACCGGGCAACGAAGTTGTTTTTGGCAGCACCCGTGACGTGGGGGCCGTGGGCCAGGCGGCCCGGTAATTTTTCGTAATATCAAATTGTGTTGATCGAAACCGATCAACACGGCGCTTGGTCGGCAGGCGGGCTCGACAAAGCCCTTGCCAATCGCTCACAGGCCGCGCGGCGCGGTTGCGCCCAACCCGTTCGTGTCGCTCGATTTTTTGTCGCAAACATTCAAACAACAAAAACGCCTGTTGGCAAAAGCAGGCGTTTTTGTTTGCGTGTGCCGCACTATTTTCGCAAAATCTTCAAAACCTGACCATCCGAACAGGAATATAGTCGTCATACTGACCATTCATTTTCAGGGGTGCATTACATGACTTTCTTTCGTCCACTGACGCGCGCTGTTATCGGCCTGTCGGTTAGCCTGATGGCAGGCACAGCATTTGCCGACAGTTCGGTATCGCTACGGATACTTGAAACCACCGATATTCACGCGCATCTGGTCAATTATGATTATTACCGCGATGCTGCATCGCAGACCGTTGGCCTGGCAAAAGATGCCACCCTGATCAAAAAAGCCCGCGAAGAAGCCGACAATGCCATTCTGATCGACAATGGCGACCTTATTCAGGGCAACCCGCTGGGCGATTATATGGCCAAGCGCCACGGCCTGAAGAAAGGCGAAATTCATCCGGTTTACAAGGCAATGAACCTGATGGATTACGATGTCGGCAATGTTGGGAATCACGAATTCAATTATGGGCTGGCGTTTCTGGGCAATGCGGTTGCCGGGGCGAATTTCCCCTATGTGAATGCCAATATCTTTGTCGATGATGGGGATAACAACCCCGATAACGACAAGCCCTATTTTGAGCCCTATCAGTTGCTGAAACGCGAATTGCTGGACAAGGACGGCAAAAAGCACCCCATCACCATTGGCGTGATCGGTTTTGCCCCGCCCCAGATCATGCAGTGGGACAAGGCCAATCTTGAAGGACATGTCATTACCAAAGATATTGTTGATATGGCTGAAAAATACGTGCCGGAAATGCGCGAAAAGGGGGCCGATATTGTGGTCGCTGTTGCCCATTCCGGCATGAGCACGCAAACCCGCCACGGGATGGACGAAAACGCCACCTATTACCTGTCCAAGGTAAAGGGGATCGATGCCATTTTGTTTGGTCATGCCCACAGCGTATTTCCGTCTGAAACTTTTGCCGATATTGAGGGTGTTGACCTGACCAAGGGCACGATCAATGGCGTTGCTGCTGTGATGCCCGGTTTTTGGGGCAGCCATGTGGGCGTGATCGATCTGAGCCTGTCGGTTAAGGAGGATGGCACCTGGGATGTTACCGACTCTTTTTCCGAGGCCGAGCCGATTTATCACCGCGAGGGCCGCGATGTTGTGCCGCTGGTTGATGCCGACCCGGAAATTTTAAAAGCGGTCGAAACCGAGCACGAAGCAACCATCGCCTATATGCGCGAAGGCGTGGGGACGACGGAATCTGCGATCAACAGTTTCTTTGCCCTGGTGGCCGATGATCCTTCGATCCAGATCGTGACCAATGCCCAGACCTGGTATTTGAAAAAGATTCTGGCGGGTACGGAATATGACGGTTTGCCTATCCTGTCGGCCGGGGCGCCGTTCAAGGCTGGCGGTCGTGGCGGGCCGGATTATTACACCGATATTCCGGCGGGCAAGATTGCCCTGAAAAACGTCGCGGATCTGTATGTTTATCCCAATACGGTGCGCGCAGTTTTGCTGACCGGGGATCAGGTGCGCGAATGGCTGGAAATGTCGGCCGGGCAATTTAACCAGATTGATCCGAACAGCCGCGATGAACAGATGCTGATCAACACGGATTTTCCGACTTATAATTTCGACGTGATTGACGGCGTGACCTATGAAATCGATGTGACAAAACCTGCGCGCTATAACAAGGAAGGCGAGGTTGTGAACAAGGATGCCCATCGTATTGCCAATCTGCAATTTGGTGGAAAACCGATTGATGGCGATCAGAAATTTGTTGTTGCCACCAACAATTACCGTGCCAGTGGCGGCGGGAATTTCCCCGGCCTGGATGGATCAACGATTATTGTTGATGCCCCGGATGAAAACCGCACTGTGCTGGCAAATTACATCATGGATGAAAAAACCATCGACCCCAAAGCCGATGGCAACTGGCACCTGGCCCCGGTGGGTAATGCCAGCAAGGTGACCTTTGTCACCAGCCCCAAGGCATCAAGTGCGATTAATGCTCCGTCCAATATCAGCTTTGTCGGCGAAACCACCGATGGTTTTGCCCGCTATGTTCTGACATCGATTAAATAAGCCGCGAGAACAATGCATACCCGCCGGTACGACGGGACGACGTGAACGAGATACCCCCGCCATTTTGGATCTGGCGGGGGTATGTTGTATTGTATTGTTGCTGCAAGGGCCACGTCGTCGAGCCCGCCCGCCGATTGACGATCTTGTTGATCGGTTTGGATCAACAAGATCTGGCATCAGATTATGAAACGACAAAAGCCGCCCATGGGGCGGCTTTGGCCTATTGGCAAAGCGGTGCTTTACCAAACGGGATTAGCGTTTGTTGTTTGGGCCGCCGTGGCTGTGGTTGCGCGGGTTGTCTTCGCGCGGGCTTTTGCCATTGAGATAGGCCGCGGCGCAATGTTCGTCGCAATAGGGCTTGCCGTGGATGTTTTTCTTGCCACAGAAATGGAAGTCGTCATCGCCCGGGTCGCCAAAGGGCCAGCGGCACATGCCCGGTCCCAGGTCATAGATGCTGATGCCTTTGGACAGAACCTTGGGCGCGGGGGCCTTTTTGGGTTCTGAGGAATCGTCAGCGCGACGCTGGATCGGGGACGGACGTTTGGGCAGGCCCAGGCGGTGTGCCTTGCCAACAACGGCGTTCTTGCCCACACCCAGCTCTTCACCGATGCGTGCCGTGGTCCAACCCTGATTCCAGAGCGAAGTCAGCAATTCAATCTTTTCCGGTGTCCAGCTCATTTCGAGTATATTCCGTGTTCCGATGTTTGGGATGAACCCAGCTTTATTGCGTAAAGTCAATTAGGGATAAAGAGGTATCCGCTAAAGTCGCGCGGCGCAAGGGGCGAAGCCAACAGGCTGCCAGTCCGGGGCGCGCGAAACGTGGTGGGCAATTTGCATGTTGCGCCGTCAAAGTAAAGAGGTGATCGTATTTTGACGTGGTTTTTCATTTCCATTTTTGCGTTTCTGGCGGGCCATATGGTGCCGGGATTGTTTCGTCGTGCGTTGGTCGCACGTTTGGGAACGCCCCTTTATGTATTGTTTTTTTCGCTGGTTTCAACGGGTCTTCTGGTATGGGTCGTGGCGGCGGAATTGCAGGCGGACTATATTCTCCTTTGGCCTTATGACCCGCGCGCACACTGGGTTCCAATCATTGCGATGCTGCCGGTTTGCATTCTTTGGGTGGCCGCAGTGCGCCAGCCGTGCCCGTTATCGATTGGTCACGCGCGCGGCTATAACCCGGATCATCCCGGGATCAACCTTTTGACCCGGCATCCGCTGTTGCTCGGTGTTGTGATTTGGGGGCTGGCCCATATGGCGCCCAATGGTCATTTGGCGGCAGTAATATTTTTTGGCGGCAGCGCGCTTTTTGCCCTGTTGGGGATGGGCCGGATGGAGAAAATGCGCCTTCGCCAGCTTGGTGCCAGCGAATTTAACCGGCTTTGTACCGGGACTCGGCGGTTTAACTGGCGTGGGTTGTTAAATGGCGCGCTGGACTGGCGCGATGTAACAGGCGGCATCATATTGTATGGCATGATCATATGGTTGCATCCTATTGTCCTTGGTCGTGATCCGTTGGCCTTTTAACCAGGCAGGTTGCTTAAATTATCTGCACCGTCCTTGCCCTGACCCGGGCGGGATGTGATAGGCTATGCCCTGCGAACAGAACGGTACCCGTTGCTGTTTGTTTCAGATTTTGCCGGCCGTTTGCCGGTCAGATTATTTTGCGAGGTGCCATGACCTCTATCGAACTTGCATCCATGTTATCGCGGTTTGCCGAAATTGAAGGGCGCCATCCCCGCATTTTGATTGCGGCGGCATCGCACGATGAAGAACGGCTGTTAAAATCGGTGGCGAGCCTGTTTGCCGATGGCGGATTTGATGTTGATATTTCGCCGCCGGTCTCGGACGAAACATCAATTGCCCGGCAGGTGATTGATTGCGACGCCGATATTTTGGCCCTTATTCGCCTGAAAGCCGAAGGGGAAGACCGGGTGCGTGTGGCCGACCTTATTTCGTCGATTGATGCGCAAGGTGCGCAACATGTGCAATTTGGCATTATCGGCAATCCCGAAGATCCGGCCCGCGATACAGTGGATTTTGTGTTTGATGCAGCCCATTTTGCCACCGGCGACATCGGCGGATTGATGCGGTTTTTGTTGCTGCTTGAAGAAAGCCGGATGGGGGCAGCGGCACCCCCGCAGGGCTGACCAAGGGGTGATAAGCTGCTTTCTGTTGATTGATGTATAAACGCCGATGATTTTTTGCCGGTATTGCGGCATTATGGTGATCCGGGATGCACATTGTGTGCGCTTTTTACAGAACCAGTATGGATCAGCCCCGGTTGGCGTCAGGTAGATGTGCGAAGGGAATTGCAATGGGAATGCTTAAGGAAACGCTGTTGCGCGTTTTTGTTGGCAAAAGCGGGCGTGAAGCGCTGCGTGCCTATCAGGATGCGCAGGCACTGCCGGTTGATCCATTGTCGGTTCCGCCCGGATCAGCCCCGGCAAAGGGGGCGGTTCATGGTGCAGATGGCATGGCCAACCGGAATGCTGCCAGTGCCGCCTATGGGGGCGGTGCTGCCCCGCAAGGTGCGCGGGCGCAGACCCCCGTTGCACAGGCCCAGCAAGCCCGGCAGGCAAGGCGCATTGCCGATCGCGCCCTGGCCCACGAAGCCGAAGGCATGGATGTTGACGAGGCCCGCGCCCAGGCCCTGGCCGAAACATTGCTGGAATCGCAAAATCCATCGACCGAGGTTTTGGCAGCATTAAGTGCGGCAGATAACAAACTGGGCCAGGAAAAAGGCCGTTATGCCAAGGCCGGACAGGCGCCCGGGCGTGAAAAGCTGATTTTGGATGCCCTCAATACCATGCGCAGCAAGCAGGCCGATCTTGATGCCCTGGACCCTGATGCGCGCATGAAACTTACCCTGATGGCGCTGAGTGCCTTTGGCATGGGCAACGACAAGGCCGGGCATTAAAGCACTTTTCCTTTAAATTTAAAGGAAAGATGCTTTAATTTCGGGGTGTTTACCGGGCTATATCGCGATGCAGGCCCATGGTCAGTTCGGCGTAATCGGGTTCGTTATCGGGGGTGATAGCCCCGTGGCGGATCAGAAAATCAATGATCACCAGTGCGCAATTGAATTTAAAGTCAAACCCGGTGCGGACCCTTTCGGCGACATCGGCCAGGGGCAGCAGTTCAAAATGACTGACTTCGCCGTCAACGGGGCGGGGCACAAAATCGGCCGGTAATTCCAGATCATAATTGACCATGACATCGGGTTTGATGCCCTTTTCCGTTTCATGGACATAGGAAACCGTGCCCACGGCCTTCATGGTGGTGGTCAGACTTTCGGGAATGTTGGCTTCTTCGGCGCATTCCTTGACCATGTTCTGACGAAAGCTGTAGCCGGTGGGCTGGCCGCCTGCGACCATGTTGTCAAGCTGGCCGGGATAGGTGGGTTTGGATTTTGACCGGTGGGCGATCCACATGTAAATGCCCCCGTTCTTGCGAACGTAACCGTTCAAATGAACCCCCCAGGATCGAAACCCGAAATAGGACATGGCGGACCGGTCCATCACGCATAGAGGTGCATCGTTCAGGGTGGGGCGCACATCGAATTTTTCGCCGTGCAGGCTCTTGATGATGCCGTCGCGGTGCAAATCGGCAATCAGGGCGGCAAACGCCTGGCTGCGGGCATCCGGTGTGGCAACGACGCGCGCAAGGTGAAGGCTGCCATCAGCCCCCTTGCGCACGACATGCTTTGAAGGGTGATCGATCAGGGCGTTGGCAAAAGCCGGGCGGGTGCCGCCGATGACGCGGCCATCTATGCAAAAGGGAATATAGTCTTGCGGTTTTGCACTGTTACAGGCGTGAATATGGTCGATAAAAGCCATCAGGGCTGCTCCGCGTAAAAGGCAAACCGGCATTGTTCATGCACCATCGGGGTACAATGTCAGTGTTAGCGCAGATTGTTTTGGTGGTGCAATGCTTAACCGGCGCATCTGCCCGTCCCAAACATCCGGCCCATAGCTATGCCATGGGCCGGGTCCGGCGGGCGGGCAGGTTTGTGGCAGGCGGGTGTCTGAAATGCAGGGAAGAAATGATACGGATTAAAGGAAAAGTGCTTTATGGTCAGGCCCGAATTGCCGAATTGGAATAGCCCTTTTCCGATGTCAGCACTGTTTGCACATTTGCGATCTGGCGCAGACAACGGGCGATATGTTCGGCAACGCGGGTTTCCAACTGCTGGATCTGGATGTCGATTTGAAGCTCTTCATGGCCGTCGCGGTCGCTGGCAACAATGGAATGCCAACTGGTGGGGATCAGGTTGCGTTTGGCAAACAGTTCCAGCACGCGGGGCATAACATCGGGTTCAGCAACCGCATGAACGGCAAAACAGTAAACAGATTTAAAGGCCTGAGCAGGCGCATCTTGCACCAGAAGGGCATGATTGGTCATGACGATTCACACACATTCACTTTGATCCAGAAAAAACGACTAACGTCCCGGGGTCCTTAGACCGCCGGGCGAATAATTCGCGTAATCTGAATGAAAGAAATGTGGTGTCTGGTCATGCTTGTTCAAAAATGCACTGCAATCGGCAGTGCCGAAGGCAGAGAAGCTGGGGAAAATTCCCCGGTCATGATGAAGCGATCAATCCGTCAAAGGATGAGGAGCGAAGCGATCAAGGCGACAATGGTTCCGGCAAACAGGATTTCCATTGAACGGGCGATTTGCTGGTCGCGCGCAATGGCAACAGCAGCGGCTTTGCGTTTATTCATCATTTTTCTCCGTCTTCGTGACAGGTCGTATGCACTGTTTAGCGCACAACAGAAATATAGGCAGGCATCGGTACTGGTTACAAGTGCTGTGCGGTTAAAAACGTCAAAAAACCTTCAACTGGGTGGAATAGATAAGGTTTTCTGCGGGTTTGCCGGGCGAAATTTATTGACCCCAAACCCGGTGAAACACATTTGGGACTATTTTGTTAAGATTTCAAATGGGGATTCGCAGCGGATTTTGCAACTTTGGGTCAGATTAATGACGCGCGAAACCTTGTTTGCGGGCGATTCCCGGTCTGCGAAAGGCCGGCGCTTTTTCACGCTCGTGCTGCCTGAGGGTGTCGTTGACCGGTTTTGATCCACAAACCCTCAGGCAGAGATGTGATTAAGGGACGTGCAGTTCGGTAGAGCCAATTTCGACAGGTGATTTGCCATCCCGTGAAAACAGGATGCGGCCCTGATAGGTGCCGCTGCGCCATTGGTCGCCGGGGCGGTCGGCATTGACATAAAACCATTTGGCGCGCGGGCCATTGTCGTTAGGCAGTTTGATGGTGAAATCGCGGCTGCCGTTAAAACCCCGTGGCCCCGCGACATTCAGCGTGATGATATCGCCATCATTCACCCCGATCAGATAGCCCCAGAAATACAGAGCCGGGCTGGTGGCCGGCAGGGTATCGCCGCGATCATAGCCGCGTTTGATGTCGGTGGCATTGGGGCGACCCGATGAAAAGCCCAGCGCATAAAGATGCACGGGGCGATAGGTCATTTGCGCACTGGCTTGCGGTGTCCATAAAACCGACTGGTTGGCAGCACAATTATCGGTCCCGGGATCGGCCATGTCGGTGCCGCTAAACGGGTCGATCAATTTGTCGTTCTGGCGCAGGTTGAAATGCAAATGCGGGAACGTCGCCTGGCCCGACATGCCGATCAGGCCAATGGTTTGCCCCCGGCTGACGCGATCGCCCTTGCGTACGGCAATGGAGCCGCGCCGCAGGTGGCAATACTGGCTTTGCCAGCCATCATCATGATCAATCAGGATGCCGTTGCCGCATTCAATGCCGGAAAGGGCATCTTTGTTCAGGCGTCCGGCGTCAATATCCTCGACACCGTCGCGGGTGGCGCTAACGACACCATCGGCAACAGAAAGTGCCGCAACACCATTTATCATGGCTTCTTCGTCGGGAATGGCAAAATCGGTGCCGCGGTGGCCGTCATAGGTGCTGGTGCCACACGCAAAATCGCGAATACCCGGCCCGGCATCGTGGTCAACATAATGGACGATGTCGCATTCGCCGTAAGGGCAATCAACCGGCAAGTCGAAAGGCGGCCCGTCTGCGCGCGCCGGTACCGCATACAGCGCCCCCGCCAGAATGCCGATGGCACACATTGCGGAACACACTATTTTGTGACCCATAAAGGTCTCCTTGCTGATTGCCTTGTCACGGGGAAACAATATTGTGGCTGCAACACCCCAATGAGCAGCCTGACGGCATCGTTTTTAAAACCTGTGCAAAACAGGTAAAAATACGGTGTCACCCATTATAGCCTGATCTGTCATATGTATACGGGCCGTTATGACAGTTCAAACCCATTTTACACAGGAATTTCATCAGGGTCATGGATCAAACTGTGCTTTTTCGTTTGACGGTTTTTGCCGTGCTGTTGCTGGTGATGGCCGGGTGGGAGTTTTTACAGCCCTATCGCAAGGGGGCCGGGCAAAGCCGGGGCGGGCGCTGGGTGACCAGTTTTTCCCTGATGATATGCGGGGCCGCACTGAGCCGTTTTACCATCGGGGCGGGCATGATCATTGCCGCATCCTATGCGCAGGGGCGCGGCTGGGGGCTGTTGCCGATGCTGGGTTTGCCGGCACCTGTGGCGGTTTTACTGGCGGTTATCGGCCTTGATTGTGCCGTTTACTGGCAACATCGTTTTACCCACATGTTTCATGTGCTATGGCGCTTTCACCGGGTGCATCATATCGATCCGGGGTTTGATGTTTCAACTGCGGTGCGGTTCCACCCCCTCGAAATTGCGGTATCGGCGGCCTATAAGGCGGGTTTTGTCGTTGTTTTGGGGGCTGATGCCTGGGCGGTGGTAATTTACGAAACCTTGTTAAGCAGTTTTGCCCTGTTTAATCATGGTAATGTGCATTTGCCCCGCTGGATGGATCACATCTTGCGCGGGCTGTTTGTCACGCCTGACATGCACCGTATTCATCATTCGGCCGTGATGGTGGAAACCAACAGCAATTATGGAAATATCCTGTCGGTCTGGGACCGGATATTTGCCAGTTATATTGATCAGGCCCAACAAGATGACCGCGCCATGCGGATTGGCCTGAACGAATTTCGCGATCCGCAAAGCCAGTCGCTGGTCGGCAGTTTATGGCTGCCCTTTCGCCATGATCCGGTCAGTACCCGTCAAAAAAATAACAACCGGCAAGGGTGATCCGTGCCGGTTGCTGGTCTGGTTTGCGTGGAAAGAATGTTTCCGGGTTACCTCGCAATGCCCCGAACCGCCAGGGCCGATGCCACCAGCGAGCGCCGCCCATCATTGCCACTGCCGATATAAGACCGGCGAACGGCGTCTTGCAGGCTGTGGGCGGCCTTTGCATCCAGGGATGTGAAAAAATCGCGGATCAGGCTGTGGCTGCCCAAAAGCGGTTGCCAGTAATCGTTGAAATCGAGAAAATCCATACGGATCGACAGGGTGGCGGTGCCAATTTCGGTCAGTCCGGCATCGGCCCATAAATCAAGCAGGGCATCTTCGTCTTTAAAGGCGACGTTGAAAATACGGGCGCGCAGGGCTTCGCCCTCGCCATCAAACAGGATGGCTGCGGCATCAAGAAACAGCCGCAAAACCGCCAAGCCCCCGGCGCGGTCCCATACCATTGCGGCAATAACGCCGCCGGGCCGTGTGACGCGCTGCATTTCGGACAAAGCTTTTTCCGGTTCGGCCAGGTCGTTTAAGACCAGTTGCGAAAAGGCCGCGTCAAAGCTGGCATTTTCATAAGGCAGGGCACTGGCATCGCCGGGCTGAAATTTAACGTTGGGGGCGGCATTCAACAGGGCCTCGCCCAGATAATCGGGCAAAAGGTCGATGCCGGTAATATGGGCTGACGGGTAACGGGTGGCGGCGGCCAAGGTTAGACTGCCTGTACCACAGCCCACATCAAGCAATGTACCGCAGGCGGGCGCATCGACGAAGGCCAGAAAGGTGCGCGCCAGGCGGCGGCTCCATCGTCCCATGGCGATTTCATAGATGTCGGCGGCTGATGTGGTCATGGTTGTGTTCCGCAAGTGATAAGGCACCCTGCCCGCAGGGCGTATTTTTAAGGGCAATACCGGGCCGGGGACCGGTATTGTGGTGTTGTTTCAAGTGCTAATATTGATTGCGCCGCCTGCCAAAGCAATGGACATTCGATCGCGGCGATGGCGGGGATCGGGATTTGCCGGGGAAGGGGCACGGGCCACGGCCATTGTGCAAAGCACCTAAAAATCGGTAAAATTTCGGGGGGATTCCTGTGACAGTTCGTCGAAATTTTTAAATTGCCATTGCTAAACCACAGTTTGATGATGATAGTTTACGCATATTGCACCGCACAAACATAACAGGCAGGGAATGGATACGATGACAAAACGTGATGGTCTTGAAGGCTACTTTTTGGAAGATCTGGAAGTTGGCATGGAAGGCAGCTATGCCAAAACCGTGACCGAAACCGATATTATCCTGTTTGCGGGTGTGTCGGGCGATTGCAACCCGGTGCATTTAAACGATGAATTTGCCAAAACCACCATGTTTGAAGGGCGTATTGCCCATGGTATGTTGTCTGCCGGGTTTATTTCAACCGCTCTGGGAACCCGTTTGCCGGGACCTGGTACCATTTATCTGTCGCAGAATTTGCAGTTTCGCGCCCCGGTCCGCATTGGCGATACCGTGACTGCCACGGTTAAGGTGCGCGAAATTATTGCCGCGAAAAAGCGCGTTGTGCTTGATACTGTCTGCACGGTTGGCGATCGGGTGGTTATTTCGGGCGAGGCAATTGTGATGGTGCCATCGCGCGGCCAGGCTGGTTTGCCCGGTTAAGCCAATAAGTTAAATGTGTGCAAGGTTGCCGGGCTTCATGGCTTGGTGCCTGCATACATATTGGGCTGTTTGGATGGGGCATCATAGGCCGTGTTGCGGAAATAATGCAACAGCATGGCTGTTTTGCAGCGTTATAATCAGGAAAAGGCTTTACGCTTTGGCCTTGGGCGATTTATAGCTGCCTGCCGGGTTTTGCACACAGCAGCCCGGAATGGTATTTCATTTGGCGAGCAACACAGAGAGACTGGCATTGATGCGCGTTTTTCGATCCTTTGAAAATTTGCCCATCGATGCGCGTGGCGCGGTTGTTGCCATTGGCAATTTCGACGGGCTGCATCTGGGGCATCAAACGATTTTGAGCCACGCCCGCAAAATGGCTGCCACGCTAAATGCCCCTCTGGCGATCCTGACGTTTGAGCCGCATCCGCGCATGATTTTTCGCGCGGGAGAACCGCCGTTTCGTCTGACATCGGCACAGGATCGCGTTGCGGCCGCCGCCGAACTTGATGTTGATCTGTTTTATGAAATTGAATTTGACCGTGCATTTTCAGCCCTGACTGCCGAAGAATTTATCAAAAAGGTTCTGGTCGATGGGCTGGGGGTGCGCCATGTGGTTGTCGGATGGGATTTTTGCTTTGGCAAGGGGCGGTCCGGCAATGTTGATACCCTGCGCAAAAATGGCGAGAAAGACGGTTTTGGTGTGAGTGCGGTTGATGCGGTAACTCATGATAATGGTGTTGTTTATTCATCGACCGCCATTCGTCAGGCCCTGCGCGAGGGGCGGCCCGAAGATGCGCGCACCTTGCTGGGACGGCCGTGGGAAATTGGCGGAATTGTCATTCATGGCGATGCCCGCGGGCGGACCATCGGCTTTCCGACCGCCAATGTGGCGCTGGGGCTGCATTTGCGGCCTAAATTCGGGGTATATGCGGTTCGGCTGGGGCTTGTGGCGCAAGACGGCTCGCATCATGTCGAAGGCTGGATCGACGGAGTCGCCAATATTGGCATCCGCCCCAGCTTTGGCGGCGATGCACAAGCCGGGCTTGAGGCCCATCTTTTTGATTTTGACCGTGACATATATGGTCGCACCGTTCGGGTTCGCCTGATCGGCTTTATTCGTGGCGAACAGAAGTTCGATGGGCTTGATGCCCTAAAGGCCCAGATTGGCCGTGATGTGAATACGGCCCGTGAAATTCTGGTGGCAAACCCGCCGGTCAATCCCGGGATTTGAAATTGGTTGCGAACCCGCTATGATCCGCAGCCCCCTTTGGAGGGGCAGCCCGGATCGGGGTTTGCCTGTGAAATAAAGTGCAAGACGACAGGACTGTCACGATGAGCGTCGAATATAAAAAGACCGTTATCCTGCCCCAAACCGATTTTCCGATGCGGGCGGGTTTGCCGAAGATGGAACCGACATTGCTGGAGCAATGGCAGAATGACGATCTTTACGACACCATTCGCGGGATTTCCAAAGGCCGTGAAAAATTCGTTCTGCATGATGGCCCGCCCTATGCCAACGGCCATCTTCACATTGGCCATGCGCTCAACAAGATTTTAAAAGACGTGATCACCCGGTCGCAACAGATGATGGGCAAGGACGCCGTCTATGTTCCCGGTTGGGATTGCCACGGTTTGCCGATCGAATGGAAGATCGAGGAACAGTACCGTGCGAAGGGCAAAAACAAGGACGAAGTTCCTATTGCCGAATTTCGCAAGGAATGCCGTGAATTTGCCCAGAAATGGGTGGATATCCAGCGCGAGGAATTCAAACGTCTGGGCGTGATGGGCGATTGGGATAATCCCTATATCACCATGGATTACCGCGCCGAGGCCGCCATTGCCCGCGAGTTGGGCAAGTTTTTGATGAACGGGTCGCTTTATCGCGGGTCCAAGCCCGTGATGTGGTCGGTTGTTGAAAAAACCGCCCTGGCCGAAGCCGAAATTGAATATCACGACCATACCAGCAAGACCATTCATGTGCGTTTCCCGGTGGTGACATCACCGGTGACCGCACTTGACGATGCCAGTATCGTGATCTGGACGACCACGCCCTGGACCATTCCGGGCAACCGCGCCATTTCGTATGGCGAGGATATTGATTATGTCGTGATCGAAGTGACCGAAACCGCCGAGGAATGCTGGGCCAAGGTTGGTGAAAAGCTGGCGGTTTGTGCCGATCTGGTTGAAGACATGTGCAAAAATGGCCGTATCCTGGGGCACAAGGTTGTTGGCACTTTCAAAGGACGTGATCTTGAAGGCGGCATTGCCGCCCATCCGTTCCGCGGGCAGGGCTATGATTTTGATGTGCCGTTGTTAGCGGCTGATTATGTCACGACCGATACCGGTACCGGCTTTGTTCATACCGCCCCGACCCATGGCCCCGACGACTATGTCACCGGCCTGAAACACGGGTTGGAAGTACCCGAAATGATCGATGCCGAAGGCAAATATTACGACCATGTGCCGCTGTTTGCGGGTCGGTTTGTTTATGATGCCAACGGCAAGGAAGGCGATGCCAACGAAACCGTTATCGCCAAACTGATCGAGGATGGGGCGCTGTTGTCGCGCGGGCGGATGAAGCATAGCTATCCGCATTCCTGGCGGTCCAAAGCGCCGATCATTTATCGGACCACGCCGCAATGGTTTATTTCCATGTCGGAAAATGGCCTGCGGGAAACCGCGCTTAAGGCAATTGACGATACCCGCTTTGTCCCCGAAACCGGGCGCAACCGTTTGCATTCGATGATTGCCAACCGGCCGGACTGGTGCGTTTCGCGCCAGCGTGCCTGGGGTGTGCCGATTACGGTGTTTGTCAACAAGAAAACCCGCGAACCGCTGCGGGATCAGGCGGTGCTGGATCGTGTTTATCAGGCCTTCCGCGAAGAAGGTGCCGATGTGTGGTTTACCTGGGATGCGCAGCGTTTTCTTGGCAATGACTATAATGCCGATGATTACGAACAGGTGATGGACGTTCTTGATGTGTGGTTCGATTCGGGATCGACGCACAGCTTTGTTCTGGAAGAACGCCCGGATTTGAAATGGCCGGCCGATCTGTATCTTGAAGGGTCGGACCAGCATCGTGGCTGGTTCCATTCATCGCTGCTGGAATCGTGCGGAACGCGGGGGCGTGCCCCTTATGATGCCGTTTTGACGCACGGCTTTGTTCTTGATGGCAAGGGCTATAAAATGTCCAAGTCGCTGAACAATGTGGTTGCCCCGCAAGACATGATTAAAAAGTTCGGCGCGGACATTTTGCGTTTGTGGGTTGTCAGTTCCGATTATCATGATGATTTGCGCATTTCGGACGAAATCATCCAGCGCCATTCCGACATTTATCGTCGTTTGCGCAATACCCTGCGGTTCCTTTTGGGTAATCTGGCGGGCTTTGACGCGGCCGAAAAGGTTGCTGATAGTGAATTGCCGGAACTTGAACGCTGGGTTTTGCACCGGTTAAGCAAACTTGACGATCTGGTGCGCGAAACAACCGACGCGTTTGATTTTCATCAGTTGTTCATTGAACTGCATAATTTCTGTTCGCAGGATCTGTCGGCGTTCTTTCTTGATATTCGCAAGGACGCGCTTTATTGCGACGCGCCGAGCAGCTTGCGCCGCCGGGCTGCCCGGACGGTGATGGATCGGGTTTTTGACAGCCTGGTGCGCTGGTTGGCACCGGTTCTTTGTTTTACCGCCGACGAAGCCTGGCGGGCACGTTATGGCAATGACAGTTCGGTTCACGCCCAGACCTATAACGCTGTTTCCGATGGCCGGAAAAACGACGAACTGGCCGCGAAATGGGAAAAAATTCGCAAATTGCGCCGGGTCGTGACCGGGGCGCTGGAAGTGGAACGGGCCGAAAAACGTATTGGCGGCAGCCTGGATGCCGCCCCCAAAGTTTACGCCAGTGCCGATTATGTCGAGGCCCTGAACGGCCTTGATCTGGCGGAAATTGCCATTACATCGGACATCGAACTGATTGCCGGTGATGCGCCCGAAGGGGCCTATTGCCTGGACGACGTGGCGGGTGTTGGTGTGGTGCCAGGCTTGGCCAAAGGGGAGAAATGCGAGCGTTGCTGGCAGATTTTGCCCGAAGTTGGATCACACCCCGAACACAAGACGATTTGCCATCGTTGTGCCGACGCCGTTGATGAAATGGGCGTTGCCACCGCGTAGGCCGATTTAAACGAGAAACTGGGTCGGGCGAGATGCCCGCCCACCGACGGAGGGCGGCATTGACCGGTTTCGATCAATGCAGTTTGGTATTATATGGGCAGACGGAAAGAAAATTGATGAAACATCGCGCCTTTGCTTTTGGCCTGCCGGTGCTGGTAATTGTTTTTATCATTGACCAGTGGACCAAACAGATTGCGATTGATGCGCTGTCCTACCCGACACGCTATATCACCGTGACTCCGTTCATGAATTTTGTGCTGGCCTGGAACCCCGGTGTGTCGTTTGGCCTGTTTCAGGGGCAGGCCCCGTGGGTGATGATTGCGGGTACGACCGCGATCACCATCGGGTTTCTGATCTGGATGTGGCGGACACGGGACCGGGTTTTGGGAATCGCACTGGCAATGGTTGTTGGCGGTGCGGTCGGTAATCTGGTAGACCGGTTACGTCACGGGGCAGTTACGGACTTTATCGATTTGCACGTTGCAGGCTATCATTGGCCGGTATTTAATATTGCCGATACCGGAATCACAATGGGAGCCGCGTTACTGTTGATCGATTCCCTGTTTGGCGGTAAAAAAACTTCGCGATAATTTTGGTCGGGCCGCAGGTGGCCTGATGACAGACTTGCAAGAGGCGTGAATGACCCGGAAATCTCATCTGATCAGGATTGTGGCGCTAACCGGGTTGGCGTTTGCCGTTACCGGTTGTGAATCGACAAAAGAAACCTTTGGTCTGAATAAACAGTCCCCTGATGAATTTCAGGTGGTTTCGCGGGCTCCGCTTAGCCTGCCGCCGGAATATAATCTGCGTGCACCGGAACCTGGTATTGCGCGGCCGCAAACTGGTACAACGACCGAACAGGCCCGCCGTATTCTGACCGGCGAAACACCGAACCCGGTGGCGCGTGACCTTAACACTGCGGATCGCAGCAGCGGTGAAGTTGTGTTGCTCGAAAAGAGCGGGGCACAATATGCCGATCCGAATATCCGGACCGAAGTGGACCGTGAAACCTCGATCCTGGTCAAGGAAAACGCGAGCGTTATCGACAGGCTGGTCTTCTGGCAGGAAAAACCTGCCTTTGGCAGCGAAGTTGATGCCGAAAAAGAAGCAAAGCGTATTCGTGACCAGCAAGCACTTGGCAACCCGGTTACCGAAGGCGACACGCCGACGATTGAACGCCGTAAAAAAGGCATTCTCGAAGACATTTTCTAGAATTTTCCAATCGGGCAGTGGCAAAAATGCCGGATCGCCAAATTGTGATCACATTTCCAAGGGCGCGGATCTTCCGCGCCCTTGTTCTGTCATAATCGGTTCTTAATTAAAGCATGTTTCCTTTAATATGACCCATTTTGTTTGATTTTGGCGTGTCGTTTGGCAAGGCACAGCGCGCTGCGCGATGCGGCGCATCGGGCGAGCGGTGTAACGCCGCCAAACACCGCCAAAATCAAACCCTGTGGGCCAGCGCAGTCTGCCGCCTGGCTGCGTCGAAATCCTTGTCCGTAAACCCATTACGCCCTGCGGATTTCTCCTTGCCAGGCGGCAGACTGAGCTGGCAAAATGTGTCATATTAAAGGAAATATGCTTTAGAACACCCCGCACCATTTACAAAAAATGGGCGGGTCATAAAAAAACAATTCGCTAAATTCCCGGACAGACTCCCAAGGAAGACAGCATGAAATTTTTGTCCCAACGTATTTGGCACCGCGTCCCGGTCGTGCTTCCGGTTTTGATGATGGTGTTGGTTTTGCTTGCCCCGGTTGCACGGGCAAGTGTGTTTAATCCTGAAACAACGACCCTTTCCAACGGGATGCAGGTGGTGCTGGTGGAAAACCACCGGGCGCCGGTTGTCACCCATATGGTGTGGTACAAGGCAGGGGCCGCCGATGAAGTG
Source organism: uncultured Thalassospira sp. (assembly GCF_963976115.1). GTDB lineage: Bacteria > Pseudomonadota > Alphaproteobacteria > Rhodospirillales > Thalassospiraceae > Thalassospira. Next base: position 243,620 of record NZ_CAXBJJ010000004.1, on the reverse strand, counting down.
CCTGGAACTTCGGGTATTGCCCATTTTCTGGAACATCTGATGTTCAAGGGGACCAAAACAATTGCGCCTGGCGAATTTTCCAAAATTGTTGCGCGCAATGGCGGGCAGGACAATGCCTTTACCTCGTGGGATTATACCGCCTATTTCCAGAACATTGCCCGCGACCGTCTGGGGATGGTGATGGAAATGGAAGCGGACCGGATGCAAAACCTGCAACTGACCGACAAGGTGGTTTTGCCTGAACGCGACGTCATTGTCGAAGAACGCCGGATGCGTATCGACAATAACCCCAGTGCCCTGCTGGGCGAGCAGATGCGCAATGCCCTGTTCATGCAGCATCCCTATGGGCGGCCCATTATTGGCTGGTTGCATGAAATGCAGCAACTGACCACCAGGGATGCGATGGACTGGTACAAAAAATGGTACACGCCCAATAACGCTATTCTGGTTGTTGCCGGCGATATCACCATGGCCGACTTAAAACCGATGGCCGAAAAATATTACGGCAGCATCAAGGGCCATGACGTGCCCAAACGCGTGCGGGTTAAAGAACCCGTCCAACATGCGCCGCGCAAGGTGACGTTAACCGATGCCCGTGTCGGGCAACCGTCAATGTCGCGCTATTATCTGGCACCGTCCTATAATACCGAACATGCCGATGAAGCCGCCCCGCTGGAAGTGTTTAGCGAAATTCTGGGGTCTGGCACCACCAGCCGCCTGTACAAGTCGCTGGTGGTTGACCAGAAGCTGGCAACGTCGGCGGGCAGTTTTTACGACCCGGTGGCGATGGATTTATCGACTTTTGGTTTTTATGCCGTCCCGCGTGACGGGGTGGAAATGGCCGATCTCGAAGCCGCCCTTGATGGTGAAATTGCCAAAACCCTGAAAGACGGGATTACGCAAAAGGAACTTGATGAAGCCCGGCAACGCTTGCTCGACAGTGCGGTTTTTGCCCGTGATTCGCTGTCGGCGGGCGCGCGCACCCTGGGTGAAGCACTGGCCGTTGGTTTGACCGTAGACCAGGTTGAAAGCTGGCCCGACCGGATCAAGGCTGTGACCGTTGAGCAGGTTAATGATGCTGCCCGTGCGGTGCTGGACGATAAACGCTCGGTGACCGGGTGGTTGTTGCGGCCCAAAGGGGCCAAGGGCCCGGGCATGCCCACCGCCCCGGTAACCGGCGAAACGGAGACGCATTGATCATGGCATTTTCATTGAAAACAAAATCGCGCCACTTTGCCGCCGGTTTGATGGCGCTGGTGGGCGTTGCCAGTTTTGGCCTGGGATCGGCACAGGCGGTTGAAGTGCAAGAAGTGGTCAGCAAGGGCGGCATCAAGGCCTGGCTGATCGAAGATCATTTAAACCCGCTTTTGACCGTTGATTTTTCCTTTAAGGGGGCGGGTGCCGCAACCGATCCTGATGGCAAGCTGGGCCGGGCCAATATGGTTTCAGGCCTGATTGACGAAGGCGCTGGCGATATGGACAGCCAGACCTTTCGCGGGTTGATGGAAAACAAATCGATCAGCCTGTCCTATGATGCGGGGCGCGATGATTTTACCGGATCACTGGTGACATTGACGCGGGAACGCGAAACGGCGGTAAAGCTGCTTGAATTGTCGTTGACCAAGCCCCGGTTCGATGATGAAGCGGTTGAACGCATTCGCTCGCAGATTGTCGCCGGGTTGAAACAGCAAGAAACCGACCCCGGTTCGATGGCGCAGCGGGCTTTTTTCAAGGGTGTATTTGGCGATCATCCCTATGCCCGCCCGGTTGAAGGAACCTTTGAGACGGTGAATGGCCTTAAGGTTGCCGATCTGCGCGACTTTGTAAAACAGTCGCTGGCGCGCGATAACCTGGTTATCGGTGTTGCAGGCGACATTACCGCCAAGGAACTGGGCCCGTTGCTGGATGCGGCCTTTGGCGGGTTGCCCCAACATAGCAAACTGCCCGAAATTTCTTCTGTGACGCCCAGATTTGGCGGCGATGTGCAGGTTATTTCACAAGACAACCCGCAAAGCCAGGCGATATGGGGCCAACAGGGCATGGCGCGCAAGGACAAGGATTTTTACGCCGCCTATATCATGAACTATGTTCTTGGCGGCGGTGGCTTTTCGTCACGCCTGACCGAGGAAGTGCGTGAAAAACGCGGCCTTGCCTATGGCGTTTATAGCTACCTTGCCAATCTGGATCACGCCAATATCATGATGGGCGGGGTTGCAACGCGCAATGATGCGATTGGCAAAAGCCTGTCGGTTATTCGTGATGAATGGCAAAAAATGAAGGAAAAAGGCATTAGCCAGGCCGAACTGGACAATGCCAAATCCTATCTGACCGGCGCATTTCCGTTGCGTTTTACCAGCCTTGGCAATTTGTCGGGAATGCTGGTGGGGATGCAAAGCGAGGATTTGGGAATTGATTTCCTTGATAAGCGAAATGATTACGTTAATGCCGTGACACTTGATGACGTGAACAGGGTGGCAGGCAAATTGCTGGACCCTGATCACGTGAGCGCAATTGTGGTCGGCAAGCCGGAAGGCAAGCTGAGCTTTTAGCAAGCCGTAATCAGCGCTATCGCGTTTAAAACAGCTGCGCCAGGGCCTGCATCATATGCGGCCCTGGTTTTTTTATAGCTGTTTATGCGTGTCAGGCCGTGGCGGTAAAGTTCCGGCGGATGAAAGGTCGGGCGAATGTCAGCGCGATGGCAAGGCCACCTGCCAGGCAAAGCAGATAAACCAGCATGAAATTTTGATAGGACATAAAGGGGGCAACTTTGCGCGCCACGCCAAAAAGTGACGCAAAGAGCCACGAAACCGAACTGATGGCACCAGACGCACTGCAAACAAGGATTTGAAAACCGGTGATTTTACCGCGAGATCCGGCAAAAAACGGGAAGGCGTAAAAATGCAGGAACAGGCCGTTCAGTGTCAGGATGGCAACGACGGTGACTTTGGCAAAAACTTTGCCATTGGCCATGATCGCGCTGGCGTTAAACCCAATTCCCATGCCAATCAGGGCCAAACCCGAAATCCATAACAAAGCCAGCCAGAAGGCGGTGTTTCGGGCATCTCTGGCCAGGTTTCGCCGCCCTGTGTGATACGCGCCGCTTAACATTGCCAGGTCCGCCTTGGCGACAAGAACAATGGCAAAGGCGAAGGAAAACAGATGGGCGATCAGCACCGCCTGATAAACAAGGGCCTGAAGAAAGCCGGGGGTAACAACTGTCATTTACTGCAACCTTGATAAAATTTTGTTCGCTATTGCAAAAATGGTAACGACAGTCTTGTTCAATAAAAATTCTATTGTTCTGCTTATCATGTTCGAATAAATTGAATGAATGGCAGAAATTACCCTTGATCAACTTAAGGTTTTTGTGTGCATTGCAGAACTGGGAAGTTTTGCGGCGGCGGCGCGTCATTTAAATCGGGCGCAGTCGGCGATCACTTATGCCGTTCAAAAACTGGAGCAGCAAACCGGCCTTCTGCTGTTTGATCGCGACATGTATCGACCAACCCTGACTCGGGCCGGGCATCTTTTGTTGCCTTATGCGCAAAAGGTACTGGGGGATGTATCGGAATATTGGCGCAAGGCGGCGGGAATTTCGCGCGGCCTGGAAGCCTCGATTACGATTGCGATTAGCCAGTTTGTGTCACCAGACCCGATCATTGAAACGCTGGTTGCATTTCAGGGCCAGTTTCCAACCGTCCGGGTGGAGTTGATCACGCAGACGATCCAGCGTGCAGAAGTGCTTGATAATGGCAGTGCGGACATTGCCATCATGCCGGAATTTGTACCGCTCGGCAGCAGCTATATGCGGTATTCCTGCGGAACCGAACGTATGGTTGCGGTAGCGGCCCCCCGCCATCCGCTTGCCAGCCAGAAAACGGCATTACATCCGACGGAAATGCAGCAACATTTGCAAATCATGATTTCCGGGCGGGTCGAGGGGCGCGATAAGCGCAATTATGCCTTGCAGGCACCTGATTTCTGGAAAACCGACGACATGGACATGAAAAAACGCATGATCCTGCGCGGGGCCGGATGGGGGGCATTGCCCGAATATATGGTGCGCGCCGACATTGACGCAGGCCGCCTTGTGGAATTGTCGCCGGTGGAATGGGATGGCCTTGATCAGCTGCCGGAACTCAAGATTGTCGTTGCCTATTGCCGCGACAAGGTGCTGGGCCCGGCGGGTTTGTGGTTTGCAAAGGCTTTGTCCGGGCTGTGGCGGCCCGGTAAAAGTATCGACTGATGTTTTGAAGGGGCTGCTTTGGGCACCCCGATATGTCGCGGGATTGTAGGATTACAGGCTTTGCTGGATGTGACGCCGGATGGCATCTTCCAGGGCTTTTGCATCGCGGTTGCGCACAGCGGTGACCATTTCAAAATGCTCGATGCTTGATTGTTTGGCGCGTTGACGGGTTTTCCATTGTCCGGCGGGGGCAGACGGAATGCGACGACGTAAATCGTCGATGGTCGCCACGATTTCCGGGTTGCCAGACATGCTTAACAATTGGCGGTGAAAGATCTGATTGGCTTCGTGTTGCTGAACAATGCTGCCGGTATCGATCAGGTCTGCAAAGGTTTGCGCCATATTTTCCAACTGGTCGCATTCGGGCCGGGTGCTGTGGCGCACGATGCGGGCGGCGGCGGCACATTCGATCATGGCGCGCACTTCGAGCAGGTTGCGAACCTCGTCGTTATCGGCTTCATAGACATAATAACCACGGTTGAGCTCGTGGCGGATCAGCTGTTTTTGTGCCAGCCGGTCCAGTGCCAGCCGGATCATGGGGCGTGATGTTTTGTAACGTTGTTGCAACTCGATCTGTTTTAGCCACGATCCCGGCGCATAGGCCCCCGCCTGAATATCGGTGGCAATCTGGTCCATCAGATCGGTTTCTGTGTTGGTGTGTGCTGGTGTTAACGTTTCCACAGGTTGCTCTTTTAATGAGTTTGGTGCTTTTGGGTTGAATATGTCTTTATAGCCAACTGGCAAAAACATACCAGATACATTGAATTGTATAAACAATACGCATTTTTACGTAGTGCATATTTTTCGTCCATAAAAAGGGATTGTTCTTTACAAAAAAGAAATATTCGCCAAAATTGGCACCAATTTATGAATGATGAATACGAATACAAGGAAAATCACATGGCTGCCACGTCGAATGCGGACGCGATCTGGACAATGGTTGAGGGGCACAGCCCCGATTTGTGCGCTATGAGTGACGAGATTTGGGAAACGCCGGAGCTGAATTATCAGGAAGTCAAAAGCGTTGCACGGCATAAAGACATGCTGGCGCAAAAAGGATTTCGGATAAGCGAGAATGTGGGGGGTATTCCCACTGCTGTGATGGGAGAAGCGGGCGACGGCGGCCCGGTGATTGCCATTCTGGGCGAATATGACGCGCTGCCGGGCTTAAGCCAGGAAGCCGGTATTGCCGAGCAAAAACCGCGTAATGACAGTGGCAACGGGCATGGCTGCGGGCACAACCTGCTTGGTTCTGGTGCGATGTTGGCCGCGATTGCGGTACGTGATTTTTTAGAACGTAACAACCTGCCTGGCCGGGTGCGCTATTATGGCTGCCCTGCCGAAGAAGGCGGATCGGCCAAGGGCTTTATGGTGCGCGCGGGCGCGTTTGACGATGTTGACGTTGCCATTTCCTGGCATCCGGCCCCGTTTGCCGGGGTGAACAACCCGATTTCGCTGGCGTGCAACGAACTGGAATTTCATTTCAAGGGTCGGGCGTCGCATGCGTCAGCCTCGCCGGAACTGGGGCGCAGTGCGCTTGACGCGGTCGAGCTGATGAATGTGGGGGCGAATTACATGCGCGAACACATGCCCAGCACGGCGCGCCTGCATTATGCCCTGATCGATGCCGGTGGCGTTGCCCCCAACGTGGTACAGGCCAATGCCACCGTGCGCTATCTGATCCGTGCGCGTGAACTTGATGAACTGATCGAACTGGTTGAACGGGTGAAGAAAATTGCCCAGGGTGCTGCATTGATGACCGAAACCAGTGTCGAACATGTGGTGGTTAGCGGGGATGCCAATCTGATTGGCAATACGCCGCTTGAACAACTGATGTATCGCAAGCTCGAAGCTTTGGGCCCACCTGAATTTGATGATGCTGATCGCGATTTTGCCCGCAAAATTCAGGCAACCTTGAGCGAGAAGGATATTCGTGCGGCTTATGCCCGCTTTGGCCTGAAGCCGCGCCTGGATGTGCCGCTATGCGACACGATTTTTCCGCCTGAAAGTGGCGATGGCCGCCATGTCGGATCGACAGATGTGGGCACGGTTAGCTGGGTGGTTCCCACCGTGCAGATGCGTGGTGCGACCTATGCCATTGGTACGCCGGGCCATAGCTGGCAGTTGGTGGCACAGGGCAAAACGCCTGCCGCCCACAAGGGCATGGTTCATGCTGCCAAGGTTATGGCGGCAACGGCATCGGAACTGTTTGCCGATCCGTCACTGGTTGTCGCAGCCAAGGCCGATTTTGCCGAACGCCGCGAAGGGCGACCGTTCATCAACCCGATCCCCGAAGATGTGAACCCGCCGATCCCCGGTTATGGCAAGGCAGCGGAATAATGACCCGACCAGTCTGTTTTGCCATGTCATACCGGCTGGTTGAGCCTGCCCAACACCATGAAAGGATGCGCTGATGTCGCATGCCAGTTTCTGGGAATTGATGAATTTTGGCCCCGATGGCTGGGGCTGGTCGATGGTGCGTGCCGCGGGCATGACCGTGATGGTCGCGCTGGCTGGTTTTATGCTGGGCGGGGTTATCGGCAGTTTTGGCGCGTGGGCCAAAATTGCCGGAAATCGCCCGGTGCGGATTGCGGCAGATGCCTATACGACTATTTTGCGCGGCCTCCCCGACCTTTTGGTGATTTTCCTGTTTTACTTCGGCGGCAGTCTTGCGCTGTCAGCGGTTTATCGTGCCTTTGGCGGCGAGGGGTTTGTGGATTTTCCCGGTTTTGCCGCCGGGGCCATGGCGATCGGTTTGACATCGGGCGCGCAACATACCGAAGTCCTCCGGGGGGCCTATTACGCCATTCATGATGGTGAACTTGAGGCGGCAAAGGCGGCGGGCATGACCCGAATGCTGATGCTGCGCCGGATCACGATGCCGTTATTGTTGCGCCATGCCTTGCCGGGCCTGGGAAATGTCTGGCAGGTGGTGCTCAAAGAATCGGCTCTTGTATCGGTTACCGGTATGATCGAACTGGCCCGTCAAGCGCAGATCGGGGCCGGGTCCACCCGCCAGCCTTTCTATTTCTTTATGGCTGCGGCTATCTTGTTTTTAGCAATCACGTTTGTCTCTAACCGGGTTTTTCGTTTCTCCGAGGCGCATTTCTCACGCGGTATACGAGGGGCAAGATGATCGATTTTCCATTTATGTATGAGGCGCTGATGCGCCTTTTGCCCGGCATTCCCATGACCTTGCAACTGGCATTTATTGCCTCGGTCTTTGGGGTATTTTTTGCCCTTGCCGCGGCCCTTATGCAGCTTTCGGGCAATGTTGTTTTGCGCTCGATGGCCGATTTTTATGTGTTTTGCATTCGCGGCACCCCGCTTTTGATTCAGTTGTTTCTGATCTATTATGGCATCGGTCAGTTTGATTTTATCCGCCACAGCTTTATGTGGCCGATCCTGCGCGAACCCTATTGGTGTGCGATTTTTGCCCTGATGGTGAATACCGGTGCCTATGGCAGCCAGATTGTGCGCGGGGGCCTGTTATCGGTGCCACAAGGGCAAATTGAAGCTGCGCGCAGCTGTGGCATGTCGCGGGTGATGATTTATCGCCGTATTATTTTGCCGCTTGCCATTCGTCAGGCCCTGCCAGCTTACGGCAATGAAGTCATCCTGCTTTTAAAGGCAACCTCGCTGGCATCGATCATTACTCTGATGGAAATTACCGGTTTGGCGGCCAAGATGATTTCGGAAACATATCGCGTGGTCGAGGTGTTTTTGGTCGCAGGCAGCCTTTATTTGCTGATCAATTTCATTTTGTCACGCGGGGTGGCGGTGTTGGAAAAACGGCTGATGCGCCATACCGCTGCCGAACGCCCGTCGTCACGAGTTGCCGCGCGGGGGGCGGCATAACATGTCACCGTCACGCATGATGCCAGCGGCGCAAAGCACGCTAAATAGCGGCTTTTCGCCAGCACCCGTTGATGCCCGGATCGCCGGTCAAAACACTGCGATCAGCATTCGAAACCTGCATAAAAACTTTGGCGAGGTCGAAGTTTTAAAGGGCCTTGATCTTGATGTGCCCGAAGGGCAGGTGGTGTCGATTTTGGGGTTATCGGGGTCGGGTAAATCGACCTTGCTGCGCTGTGTTAATTTTCTGGAAGCCCCGACCCAGGGTGAAATCACCATCGCCGGTGAAACCGTGCGGACCCGTCAGGGGCGTAATGGCGACCTTGAAGCCGCCGATATCGGGCAATTGAACCGGTTGCGCACCAATGTTGGCATGGTGTTTCAAAGTTTTAATCTGTGGTCGCACAAAACCGTTTTGGAAAATGTCATGGAAGCGCCGGTGTTTGTGCAAAAGCGCCCGCAGGCCGAATGTCATGACGAAGCCTGCGCCTATCTTGAAAAAGTGGGCATTTATGACAAGCGGTTTTCCTACCCGTCACGCCTGTCGGGGGGGCAGCAGCAACGGGCGGCCATTGCCCGGTCTTTGGCCATGCATCCCAAAGTCATGTTGTTTGATGAACCTACATCGGCCCTGGACCCCGAACTGGTGGGCGAGGTGTTGCGCGTGATGCGTGCCTTGGCCGACGAAGGCCGGACCATGCTGGTGGTGACACATGAAATGGGGTTCGCCCGGGAGGTTTCCAACCGGGTGATTTTTCTTGAACAGGGGTGGATCGAGGAAGACGGCACACCGCAAACAGTGTTTGGAGCCAGCCGCTCGGCCCGGTTCCGGCAATTTATCGCGGCCCAGCCGCATTAACAGATATGGCGCAAAAACGCCAAAATCAATCATCACGGAGGTCTAAATGAAAATTGGAAAGTTGGTACTGGCCGTTTGCATGGGGCTTGCAATGCTGGGCCAGGCAGAAGCCAAGGAATGGACGCAAGTTACACTGGCCACCGAAGGTGCATTTCCCCCGTGGAACTCTACCAAACCCGATGGCACGCTTGAAGGGTATGAAATTGATTTGTACAAGGATTTGTGCCGCCGCATGAATGTGGAATGCACCATGGTGACCCAGGCATGGGATGGTATTATCCCGGCCCTGCTGGCGGGCAAGTTTGATGCCATTATGTCGGGCATGTCGGCGACGGCAAAACGCGAAAAGGTCATCAGCTTTTCGGAATCCTATGGCACCACCGGCCAGACCTTTGCCGTAGCGCGCGGCAGCGACCTTGAAAAAATGCCGCATTTTGGTGAAGTTTTCTCGCTTGAAACTGAATTGCCGCAGGCTGAAAAGGCCGTTGAAGACATCAAGCCGTTCCTTAAAGGCAAAATCGTTGGTGTACAGACCGCGTCCATCGCGTCGGTATTTCTTGATAAATACCTGAAAGACACCGTTGAAATCCGCGAATACAAAGCAACCGAACAGCATGATCTTGACCTGCTGGCGGGGCGTGTTGATCTGATCATGGCATCGATGGCTTATCTGTCGACCGCTGCTGCCAAGGAAGGCAATGGCGACATGGTTGTGGCCGGTCCGCGTTTCCAGCGCGGTATTCTGGGCCGGGGCAGCTCGATCGGGTTGCGCAAGGAAGATACCGATCTGCGTGACATGTTTAGCAAAGCGATTGCAGAAGCCAAGGCCGATGGCACGATCAAGAAGCTGTCGGACAAATGGTTTGGTTTTGACGTAACGCCGCATTGATTTTAAATCGGGATAGCTCAACCTTCCCGGTTTGAAACCAACGCCAGACAGGAGCGGCGAAAGGGATTTCGCCGCTCCTGTTGCTTTTGGGGTGTGTGCCCTTCTATATAGGGTATCGAACAACACAGGCTTTTGTTTATGTCGCTGCGCATCTTGCCCCAGAACCTGATCAACCAGATTGCCGCCGGTGAGGTGGTTGAACGCCCGGCTGCGGCGTTAAAGGAACTGGTGGAAAATGCCCTGGATGCCGGGGCGCAAAAGGTGGATGTGGCCCTGCGCGAAGGCGGGCGCACCTTATTATCGGTTACCGATGACGGGCGCGGCATGTTGCCCGAGGAACTCGCCCTGGCGGTTGAACGCCATGCGACATCGAAATTGCCCGATGATGATTTGTTCAATATTGCTTTTATGGGGTTTCGCGGTGAAGCGCTGCCGTCCATCGGGTCGGTATCGCGAATGCGATTGACCAGCCGGACCAAGGATGCCCCAAACGCCTGGAGCCTGAGTGTTGAAGGGGGCAGCAAAAGCGAACCCGAACCCGCCGCCCATCCGTTTGGTACCCGGGTTGAAGTGCGCGATTTGTTTTATGCGACCCCGGCGCGGTTGAAATTTTTAAAAACCGCCCGCACCGAACAGATGTATGCCCGCGAAATTATGGAACGCCTGGCGATGGCGCGGCCCGATGTCGGCTTTAGCTTAAGCGGGGATAACAATAAATCGATCCTGAATTACCCGGCCTGTAGCGGCGATTTGTTTAATGCGCGCCTGAAACGCCTGGGCGCAGTGATGGGCCGCGAATTTCAGGATAACGCGTTGCAAATCGAGGCCGAACGCGAAGGCATTCGCCTGACCGGTTATGCCGGGGTGCCAACCCTGAACCGGGGCAATGCCCAGATGCAGTTTCTGTTTGTCAATGGCCGTCCGGTAAAGGACCGGTTGTTACAAGGGGCGGTGCGCGGGGCCTATCAGGATTTTCTTGCCCGTGATCGGCATCCGTTACTCGCCTTGTTTTTAGAAGTTGAACCGCGCGACGTGGACGTAAACGTGCATCCTGGCAAAACCGAAGTGCGCTTTCGCGACCCGGGGCTGGTGCGCGGGCTGATTGTGGGGGCGTTAAAACATGCGCTGGCCGGGGCCGGGCACCGGACATCGACCACGGTTGCCAATATGGCGATGGGGGCGGTGCGCCGCGAAGGCGAAGATGGCGAGGGCGTGCCCTATGGCGCACTTGGCAGTGCATCGGGCCGAATGGCCGGTTTTGGCGGGTATAATCGCAATCCCAATGCTTATCCCGGTCATCAGGCGATTGAACGCAATTATGCCGCGCAGGCCCCGTTTGATAATGGTGCTGGTGGCCCAGCCATTGGCGGGTTGTTCGACCGGCCACGCGATTTTGGCGGCCATCCATCGGCCGGGCACGACGGTGGTTTTGCCGGGGCGGCGGCGGCGGCCCTTGCGGGCGGCTATGCCAGTGCATCGCCCTCGGCCCGGATTGATGCCACCGATGATACCCGCTTTGTCGATCACCCCCTGGGGGCGGCACGCGGGCAGGTTCATGCCAATTACATCATTGCGCAAACCCGCGACGGGCTGGTGATCGTGGACCAGCACGCGGCCCATGAACGCATTGTTTATGAACGGATGAAGGCCGACCTGGCGCAAACCGGGGTGAAGCGGCAGGGATTGCTCTTGCCCGAGGTGGTTGAGCTTGACGAATCGGGTGCTGACCGGGTGGCTGAACGGGCCGAAGAATTTGCCGAACTGGGGCTGGTGATTGAACCCTTTGGCCCCGGGGCGATTGTGGTGCGCGAAGTGCCCGCCATGCTGGGTAAAGTCGATGTTGCGGCCCTTGTGCGCGACCTCGCCGACGAACTGGCCGAATTGGGGCAGGGCATGGCGCTGAAAGACCGGCTGATGTATGTGTGCGCGACCATGGCCTGCCATGGGTCGGTGCGTTCTGGCCGCAAGCTGAATGCCGATGAAATGAATGCCTTGTTGCGCCAGATGGAGGCAACCCCGCATTCCGGGCAGTGCAACCATGGGCGCCCGACCTATGTCGAGCTGAAATTACACGACATTGAGAAGATGTTTGGCCGACGTTAGCGAATTGAAGGTCACACCGTTTTCAGCTTTAAATCAACGGGCAGGCGCGTATTGATATTCAGGCGCGCCCGTTGAATTTGTTCGGAAAACAATCCTTTGGCCGAGGATAAATCGGCATCGCGCAGGTCGGTTTTGGCGAGGTTGCAACCGCTGAGATCGCACCCAAGCAGCTTTGCGCCGCGCAAATTGGCATGGCTCAGATCCGCCCCGAGAAAAACAGTTCCCGACAAGCGGGCATCCTTGAAATCGGCCCCGGTCAGGCGGCTGGCGGCCAATATGGTGTTTTTCAAATTGGCCCCGCTGAAATTGGCGGTGGTAAGATCGCAACGCCGTAAAATAGCATCCTCGCAATTGGCGTTGTGCAACGAGGCTTGTGGCAAAACACAGCGGGTCAGATCAATGCCTTCGAGGTCTTCGTTACGCAGATCGGCATGGGCAAACGAAATCATTTTGCCTTCCTTGCCGCCGGTATCGACCCACATTTTATGAACCCGCAAGGCTGCGCGAATATCAATGTCGATCAGGTCTTCATCTTCTGCCTTTGTTTGATCGTCGTCGTTGGTGTCATCATTGGTGGCATCCGCACGACACGGGGCTGGCTGACCCGGTTTTGCCGTTGCGACGGGCGGGGTGTTTGCGGCTGGGGCACGGAGGCCAATTAATTTTTCTGCGCCACGGTTGGTGGGCAAAAGATCTGTTGGATCGAGGGTTTTGGGCCCGGCCTGCGTGCCTGTGGGTGTGACCGGCAGATCGTCATCGGGCACGGCCAGACGGTCGGATTTTGTGGTTTTGGCTGCTGGACGGGGCAGGGGGGCTGCTGCCATCGTGCGCGGACGCCCCACCATCGGCCGGCTTGTGCTGGCCGTTATCCGGGCCGGACGCAAAATAACCCCGGCATTGGAGGTGCGTGATTTTTCGCGCAGAATCTGCGGGTCGCTGTGCCCGTTTTCATCGGCCAGAGCGGCGGAATTTTCAGCATCTTGTTGAGATGCGTTTGCCGGATCGGACGGGGTATCCTTGTCGCGCGACGGGCCGAAATAATCGCCTTCCAGGACAAACCGGCGCGGAGATTTGATCACGGTATGAATAATGCGGTGCAACCGGTCCGGGTTCAGGGGCTGGCGAAAAACACCGTTAATGCCAACCTTAACCGCATGGCGCATGGCATCGCGGGTAAGGGATTTGGCGCCAAGCAATACCGGCACCTGTTGAAAATAGAGATCATCGTGTTGCGCCATGTCGCGCAAATGACCGATGGTTTTGATGCCTTGATATCCCTCAAGCTGATGGCTGACCATCACCAGAGCCGGCCGGTACTGATTTGCCAGCGCAAGGGTTTCTTCCTCGGTGTCGCAGGAATAGAAAGAAACAATATTAAGCGGTCGCAATGCGTCATGCACAAGGCTGGCGGCCTTGGTGCTGTAATCGGCATATAAAACGGACAGACCAGACATCGAAGCCATTGCGAAACAGTTCATCCTGATTAAAAATCTATACGAATGCATATGGTGTATAGGTGAGGTTTTTGCAGTGGCAAGGATTATTTAATGCAAACAAAATTTGGTTGGCTGTTTATGCCATCTTCAGAGGGCGCGGCATGACGGCCATGCTCTCCAGAAAGATGCTTTAGCGGCGAGTGACGGGGAAAAGACCGACAGATTTTTGCGGTTACGGACGGGATTGACGGATAAATCCGGTGCCGGTGCGGTCGGTTTCTGCTGGTGTATCGGCTGCCGGGCCTGTGTTGCTGCCATTGGGGGCAGTAGCGGGGCCGTTGGTGTTGCTGCTGCTGCCGCTGTCGTTGCCGTTGCCGGGTTTTATCCCACCTTGCGGGTCTTCTAAAATGATGGTGAGTTCCACGCGCCGGTTTTTGGACCGGCCATCGGGCGTGTCGTTGCTGGCAATCGGGCGGCTGTCGCCATAGCCCTGCAGGATCATCCGGTTCGGGTTCATGTCGTTTTCATTGATCATCCAGTGCAGCACCGAAGTGGCGCGCGAGGCGGACAGATCCCAGTTCGATTGAAACAGCGAACTTTGTGAAACCGGAATGTTATCGGTGTGACCGGCAACAATGACGGTGCCGTCGGTTTGTTTGATCACCGGTAAAACGCGATTGAGGATGGCGCCAAACTCTTCGTTGATTTGCGAGGAGCCAGACGGAAAGGCAATGTCATCGGGGAAGCGCACAACAACTTCGTCGCCTTTGCGTTCAATGCCGATCTGATCGCTCAGCCCCATGCGGTGCAACACCGTTTCAAGGGTGTTTTGAAGTTTTTCGGCCTGTTTTTGCCCGCTATCGTTTTTCTCGATTTCGACCTTTGGCACTTCCACCGGTGGAAGTTCGGAGACAACGCGCGGTGTATCGGGCGACGGGTTTTTCAGGGCTTTGCCCAGAAGGGACCCGTCCATTTCGATCACGCCGGAAAGCTTGTCATCCTTGGCAAAGCCGAATGCCGATTTGACCGACCCGGCAATCGCCTTGTATTTCACCACATCCATTTCGGCAAAGGTCAGCAATAGCACAAACAGAACCAGCAACAGCGACATCAAGTCGGCAAATGTTGCTATCCATGCGGGCGCGCCTGCTGCGGGTTTTTTTGCCATAGAGCGAGATTATCCGGATTGAGGAAAAACAAGGGTATCGCGAGTAGGGGCGCGCGTCATGCACTGCCTTCATCATCCGTATCTGCCGGGATGCCGCCCGGAAGATAGGGGCCAAGGATTTCTTTCATCACCAGCGGGCTTTGGCTGGCCTGAATTTGCACAACGGATTCAACAATCAGTTCCTTGGTATTGCGCAGCTGTTCCACCTTCAGGGCCAGTTTATCGGCAATGGGCAAAGCGATCAGGTTGGCCAGAACCGCACCATAGAAGGTTGTCAGCATGGCAATGGCCATTGCCGGGCCGATGGCATCGGGGTCTGACAGGTTGGCAAGCATTTGCACCAGACCGACCAGGGTGCCGATCATGCCAAAGGCAGGGGCGGTGTCGCCGATGCCACGAAACATCACTTCGCCCAGTTCGTCGCGCTGGATCGATTTTGCCACTTCGCTGGAAATTGAACTGCGGATGACGTCACTATTATGTCCATCCACACACATGCGGATGCCGCGTTTCATGACCTCGTTTTCAATTTCAACACTTTCGAGGCCCAATAACCCGTTTTTACGTACCAGCGCCGATAGCTCCATTGCTTTGTCGTAAATCGATTGCGGGTCTTCCTTGGGGTTTTTAAAGGCAATGCTGATGCCGGTTTTCAGTGATTTCATCACATCGCGCATTGGAAATTTGATCAGCGTTGCCGCCGTTGTACCGCCAAACACAACCATGATCGACGGCACATCAACAAACGCACCAAGGTTGCCGCCCATAACGATGGCGCCAACAATAACGCCCATCCCGGCAATAATTCCAATGAGTGTTGCGATATCCATTGTATTTGACTGCTACCTGTTGTGGTTTCGGGCGGGTTCAAGGTGACGGCACACAGTGCCAATATAAACAGATTGGGGCTAACCATCCGATTTCCATAGCGAAACGGATTTTATTCCTTGATTGCATTTTGCGCGCAGTTTGAATGCTTGTGCATCCTCAAATGGGGAGCAATCAACAATGCCGATTGTTTGTGCAAAGAGCCTGCTTTAGTGTGTCGCCGGTGGCAACCTACCCCAATTCGAAACTGGAAATACCAAAGGTTTTTGCAAGGTCAAGGTCTGGTGTCGATCCACGATACATGCGCGCGGTTTCAAATACCGGTTCCATGCCGTATTTGCGCGCCAGGCTTGCGGCGGCCTGGTTGGGTTCGGGAATATCGAGGAATACCGGGCGATCCTGATCGCCTTCGCGCCGTGCCAGCAAGGCCCCAAACAGGCAATCGGCGTCATCAGGGGTTTGCGCAAATAGCGGGCCAATTTTATAGCCATCCTGGCAGGGGCGGATCACACCATATCCACGCACGCCCATCGGGCCATAAAGGGCCAGGGCGGTATGTTTTTCGCTGCCGATCCAGCCTTTGAGAAACGATAACCGCGACTCGGCAAAAAGATGCAGGCTTTGCTCAAACGCATCCACAATCGCGATGTCGTCTGTTTTCAGTTCGTACAAATCGGCGGGTGCCTTAAAGGATGCCGGCGTTTCAACGGTTCCGGCCATGCGGATGTTGCGATGGGCAAAGCAAAAGCCGGATTTCGCATAATTGTCTTGCTGTGCCACCACGCCATCCAGGCCGATGGTGTGCGAGACAGGCCCGCCAAGCACGCTATTCCAAAGCCGCAGGCCTAATCCCTGACCCCGGCGGTCGGGGCGGCACATGTAAAAGCCGACAAAGGCAAAATCGGCACTATAGGTGACACAGGACATAACGCAGGCCAGCCCCTTTTTGTCGAACGCGCCCCAAAAGCCCTCCGGGTCGCTGTTCCAGAATGCCAACAGGTCATCCTGGCCGGGGTTCCATCCTTCATTGGCTGCCCATTGCAGCATTGTCGAAAGGTCGTTTTCGCGCAAGCGTCGGATTTTTTCAGGATTGGCCATTATTCTTCCGTAAGGAAATCGTGTGTAGCTCTATGTTTTAGCGCATTTTTGCATTCAAAAAAAAGAATATCACGGTTATCTGTAATAAAAAATTGAGAATGATTTTCATTTGTAATATCAGATCTGGTAATTTGTTTCTGTTTTGCACGCATTACGGGCTTTGACATTATGACTTCTAAAATCGTTCGGGCGCATACACAGGTAACCGTGCCAGACCCAAAGGCGGCAGTGCAGGCTTTGGCGACTTTTTACCGCGACAATGATTGCAGTGTTGCGATGGCGGGGGATGACCACGTTATTTCAATATCAATCGGGACGGTGCGGGTTGGTGCCCGTGATCACACCCTTGGCATCGAGGTTACGGCGGCGAATGACACGGCAATTACCCAGCTTAAAACCGGCGTCATCACAATGGTGGACCAACTTGTGCCCGGGGCCGACCTTGATTGCCGCTGGCACGGGGCAGGGCAACCCGGTGCAAAAGGCGGGAAACTGCCCAATTTTCGTGAATTAACGGTGGGGGCTATTCGCGATTTGGGGCCAGACATGCGCCGTCTTCGGTTACATGGCGATGATTTAACCCCCTATCTGGGGGCGGCAATACATGTGCGCCTGATCATTGCGCCGCACGGTGTGGCGAACCCTGAATGGCCGACGATGGGGGAAAACAGCCTGCCGGTATGGCCCCAGGGCGCGGATAAAGTTGAACCCCGTGTTTATACGATTCGTCGGATCAATGCCGATGAAGGCTGGATGGATATTGATTTTGTGGTCCACGGAGATAACGGACCGGGATCGCGCTTTGCCAATCATGCAATGCCAGGCCAGCTTGTGGGTGTGACCGGGCCAATTGGCAGCGATTTGCCACCGGCAGACTGGTATTTGTTTGCTGCCGATGAAACCGGTATTCCGGCAATTTCCCGGTATCTGGAAGAATTGCCCGCAAACAAAACCGGCCATGTTATTTTCGAGGTTTCCAGCCCGATCGCCAAACTTGATGTCCCGCATCATCCGGGGTTTGATCTGAACTGGGTGTTTCGCGATGGCAGTCGGCCCGAATTGGCAACCGGATTGGCGGTATCCGATGCGAGTGACCAAAGATTATCGCAGGGGGCTAACCCTGGTGCGATAAAAGCCGGGCATGCGCGCAAAGCGCAGCATGACAGCGATATATCGCCATTCACCGCCGCAATTTGTGACATTGAAGTCCCCACGGACCAGAAACGTGTTTTTTGCTGGACCGCGACCGAACAGAAAGTTTATCGCCAGTTGCATACGCATTTTCGCAAGGAGTTGAAGCTCGCGCGCGAGCAATGCCTTGTGATGACGTTCTGGCGGGCTGATCGGCATTAAGGGCGACGGTTTTGGGGATGGCTGAAAGTTAGCCGATGCTAAATTGATTTTTGCGTTTGAAATTGGTATGACAAATAATTACGCAAAAGCAGGAGACAGGAATGGCCGGCGGGTCGGCGCTTCCCCCCAAGGAAAATCACGCGGAAACCTTTGCCCGCCTTCGCGACGCCCATGCGCGCGAGGTGACGGAAGATTACGTGGAAATGATTGCCGACCTGATTGTCGAAGAGGGCGAGGCGCGGGCGGTTTCGCTTGCGGCGCGCTTTGGTGTGACACCAGCCACGGTCAATAATACAATCAAACGGCTTGAGCGGGACGGTTTTGTCTCAAGCCGTCCTTACCGCTCGATCTTTCTGACCGATGCAGGGCAGACTCTGGCCGACAAATGCCGGGAACGGCATAAAATTGTGTATGACTTCCTGATCGCCCTGGGCCTGGATGTTCAGATCGCCGAATTTGATGCCGAAGGCATCGAACATCATGTGAGTGCTGAAACCCTGGACGTTTTTCGCAAATTTACCCGGGAATGGAAGCACAAGAGCTGATACAGGATGCTATACAAACATATACATCCCTGATCCTGCGATGCAGATCCCCAAAAAGGAACCCGCCATATGGGCATTCCTTTTTGGGGTTGTTTACATTTCGCCGATTTTACGGGTTATTTTGGAGGAACCGGAAACACACCTATTGTCATAATGCAAGCCAGAAGGGGCTGCTGAGGAGGGCGTATAGGGATTGCTTTCGGGCTTGTTTGTCCGGTTTTCTCTGTTCTGCTTGTCGCAGGATTGGTGGAAACGGTGGCGGCACCACTGTTCAGGCTCGCATTCGTCGATGTGCCGTAAAGGGGCATTTTTTTCGGATTTGGGCCGGTTGACGGTCTTGCTGCGGGGACACGATTATCGGGGGACGTCGAATTGCCTTCTGTGGCGGTCCCTTTTAAGGTGCCGGTGATTTGGCCCGGACCAAGGGTCCAGTTATGGGTATGGGCGGGTAGATTGGCGGCTGTAAGAGTTACTGTTTCTTTGCCGTAGGATTGGCCTGAGGCAACCGGAGGAATGTTTTCTCCCTGTCCCGCTCCGGCAATCGTGCGTCCTTGCACATTAGGCAGGGCAAAAGTTGATACCCCGTTGCCGCCAAATCGGGTACCAATTAAGGAGTACAAAGCTTGATTTGAAATAATCTCAAGCACAAGGCCGTTTGCACGCGCAAAATTTGGCGGGCAATAAGTCGCCGCGGTCCAGCAGACAGAGCCGATATAGCCATCTTGTGAACATTCTGATGCCTTGGCGTCATTGGGAACGCTCGCAACAGCCAGCGTAAATACCGTAAGAGCAGATAAGCATCCTGCCCGACCAATTTGTTTAAGGGATATTTTCATTTTTGATTTCCTTGCCAGCCAGCTTTTCTGTGCAGCATTGAACAAATCCTCGCACCAACTATCCTCTTGGAGGAAAGTTGCCCTTGATCGCGATACAGGCGGTCAGGCCAAGACGGGGAGCCGTAATATTGATCGGGGTGGCCGCGCCTGTTGCTGTTGTCACACCCGATTTCCCTGTTAAATTGCCGGTTACAATACTGTTCTTCATATTCACAGTTGGGCTGTTGTCAGAGTAGGCCTGTGTCGCACCGACCGAAGCGACACCAGGGTAGCCGTCAGCCGGGCTGTTGGACGTGGCACCCGATATGTTGGCCTTAAGCGTGCCCGATAATTCGAATTTGGATGGGTCAATCGAATGTGTGTGGGGGAGCATATTTTGCATCGTCATGGTCGTGGTGGCGGCACCACGCTTGTTACCTCGGTTTATCTGGCCTCCCCAGTAATAATTTATGGCGACGACACTTCGCCCCCGAAGGTCGGGAAGCTTAAAGAACTCATCTGTACCGCCATATGTCGTTTGAAGAAGAGCATAAAGCGCCTGGTTGTTTGCTCTTGGTAACGCTTGCCCGTCTGCCTTCGCATAATTTTCGGGGCAATAGTCGGTGGCCATCCAGCATATCCCGCCGATCATGGGCTCGGTTGAGCAACTGGCACTTGCCTGCTTTGGCGCGACAAGCAGCGACGACGAGGCTGCAACAACAGCAGCCAGAACAATTTTCTTGAAATGGGTCATTGGTTTTTTCCTGGACGAAACATCAAAACAGGATCGGGTCTGGGATGCCGGTTAATCTTTGGTTGGATATAGGCCAGCGTAATTAATGCAGGCAAGCATCCCAAGTTGCGGACCAACGATCGAAATCTCTGTCTTAGCACCAGTTGGGGTTGCGCTGCTTGTAACCGTTTGTCCGGCAATGTTTGCGGTTACAACGCCTGGTGCCATTTCACCATCTGCCGTGTTGGAATACAGTGAGGTAGTGGATGCTTGCGGTGCCGCAAGAACATTTCCTGCCGGGGTTCTTTCGCTGCCTGCACCTGCCTGAACTTTAACATCAACACCTGAGGCGACCGTAATGGCGACGCCGTGGTCATGCGCAGGAAGCTGATCTGGATATATGTATGTTTCTGACGCACCAACAGGGTGTCCGGCCATCATCTGCGTCAGACCCGGTTCTGTCCCGGTGCCGACGGGTTCGCGCCCTCTCATGTCGGGCAGATTAAACGTACCACGGCGATAATCAGCGCCATATGTATTTAAGATCACAGCGTGCAGGGCCGGATATTGGTTTATGGAAACACTTGTTCCATCGGCAAGAAAATATCCGTAGGGACAATAAGAGATGGCGGTCCAGCAAATGCTGCCAATATAGCCATCGGCATTACATGCCATGGCCGGGGCAGATCGCAATGTCAGGGCTGTTATCGCCGCTGTCCCCGCAACGATACAGCCAAAAATGTTAAGTCGCATTTGTTCCCTTCTCCTGTGTCATATTGATTTTCACGCTAGAATTTTGACGCAAAGCAGAATTTTAAACTTGGACAACTTATCTGCTTAAGGTTGCTTTTCTCGTTCGTGCCAAAAGGCATTGTGCTTTTGCCGGGGGCTTGTTCTATTGACGTGTTAAAAGGGGGAGGTGTGAAATTTTTTGCGGTATTGTTCTGTGAGCGGGAAGCTGCGGGTGCTCATGGCAAAGTGGCCGTGCTAAAGGCCGCGATGCAGCCAGCAGGAATGGTTATGCAGAAACCTGTGCCAGGCAGAACGGTGCTCGTGCGCGTTGGGGCCCCGAAAATTATATGGAAATAATTGCCGATTTGATCGGTCAGGTCGGGGCATATGATGCCGCTGGCCGCGTGTTTTATGTGACCTTGGCGACGGTGATTAAGATCATCACAAGACTGACAGGGGACGATTGTGTTTCCTGACCAAGCGGGTCGGGTACTGGCCGGTAAATGTTATGAATGTGGCAAAATCGTTTCCGATTTTCTGATCTTGAAAGGTCTGGATGCCCGGGTTGCCGGACCTGTGCTCGGAACGGCCAGGTATCGTGATCGTGCCTAAAGCCAGAGGGTTCTCCGCAAATTTGTCAGGCAACAGAAGAGCGAATGTCAATCCGGGCGAATGTACAAACCAATGCAGCCTTGATCTGCCGGGCAGGTCCCCAACAGAAAAGGACCTGCCAAATATGTATTCTTTTAGATGGGGGGTAAGCCGGTTTTACAAATTACTCGCGGCGCGGATAGTTCAGCCCATTTATGTTGATGCAAGCCATAAGGCCGACCTGATCGACACGCAGGGGCATAGGAGCCTGGGACTGTTGACCGGCTTTCTCTGTACGGTTTATTTCAGGGTCGCTGCGAACGGTACCAATGTGTGCCGCGAAACTGCCATTTGGTGATTTGCTGTAAATGGGCGTTTTTTTTACATTAAGACCATTTAATGGCCTTGCTGCGGGAATGCGGTTCTCTGGCGAGACAGAATTGCCCTCTTTCGTTGTTGCCAGTAATGTTCCTGTGATTTTGGCCGTTTCGAGCGAGAACTTATGGGAATGGGAGGGTAGGTTCTCCGTCTTCAGCATTACACTTTCTTTGCCGTATGTTTGGCCTATGTAATTCGGGTTGGTGTCGCCCGGTCTTTCGCCAGTTCCAACAATGCTACGCCCCCGCAAGTCAGGTAAGGCAAAAGTCGTAATCCCGTCGCCACCAAAGCGATTGCCAATTAAGGTATATAATCTTTGGTTATTATTAAGGAACAGCAAAGTACCATTTGCGGGATAATAATCTCTTGGACAAAAGGTCGCCGCAGTCCAGCAGACAGTGCCGAGATATCCGTCTTCGCTGCAATCCGAAGCCTTTGCGCCATTCTGAAGGCTTGCAAAGGCCAACATGAATATTACAAGAGCAGATAGGCATCCTGCCCCGCCCGTCCGTTTGAGAGGCACTATCATTTTTAATTTTCCTGTCAGTCAGCGTCTATTTGCAACATGAAGCAAATGTGCTTGTTAACGTTCTGGGAATATCCCCTTAAAGGCAATACAGGTGGTCAGGGCAATGCGGGGGGAGAGGATGTTTATGGGGGTTCCAGAGCCTGTTTTTTCTGTTACACCTTCAAATCCGGTTAAATCGCCGGTGACCATATCCTCCTTCATCCTCGTATTTGGGGATTGATCAGAGTATGCCTGGAGCGCAGGTTTTGACGCGATGCCAGGATAATGATTTATCGGGCTGTCGCTGTATGCAGAACCATACGTACTGGCAGCCACGGTGCCGGATAAATGAAATTTTTTTGGGTCAATCTCATGGCCGTGTCGGGGTATTTGATCTTGCGATAGGGTGATTGTATTGCTCCCTCTTGCTTCTCCCTGTCTTACGGAAAGGGGGGAGTGATCTGAAGATCCTGTGACACTGCGCCCCCGAAGATCGGGAATCCTGAATTGCCCTTCTGGTGCGCTGCCATAGGTATTTCCAAGAAGAATAGAAAGAAGCTCAAATTCATCGGATGGTAATGTTCTTCCATCTGCGATCATATATTCTGTCGGGCAATAATCCGCCGCCATCCAGCATATGCCGCCAAGATAGGGATCAGGGGAGCAAGAAGCACGTGCCTGATATGGCATGGCAAGCAGAAACGGGCAGGCTGTAACTGCGGCTGCAAAAATCATTTTCTTGAAATGGATCATTGAATTCATCCTGCATAAGACCTAAAAAGACAATTTTGGTGAAATGTTTCACGGTGTGGTTCCCCCCTGAGGGGTCGGCTTTTTGTCTTCAGTCGCGGGTATGGGCGGGAAGTTACCCCCAACATTAATGCAGGCAAGCATCCCAAGTTGCGGAGGAACGATGTGAACGGGCTCTGAGCTGGGTAGGTAACGCTTTGAGGAAGTGGCTTCATCACTTCCCGAGGAATAAGTTGTTGTTTCTTCCCCGATAATATTTGCGATTATAAAATCTGAAGCCATGTGCCCATTTGCCGGGTAGGTATAAATCTCGTAATCTGGATTTTCCAGCTTGGCAAATACGTTGCCCGTCGGGACTCTTTCCGTAGCTTGGTTTTCGCTCACTGCGATATCAACCGGAGATTCAAATTTGACGCCATGATCGTGCTCGGGAAGCGTTGTTGTTCTTAACGTAAATCCCTTGCCTGAATTACTGTTTATCGGACCGGCGGATATTGGTGTAAGTCCCCATCCGGTTCCGGTGCCAACGGGTTCGTGTCCTCGTAAATCGGGTATGGAATAAATTTCATATTCATGAATTGTCGAAATGATAAGCTCTAGTTCATTGTGCTCATTGCCGTATTTATCTTTATACCACTTGATGTTCCACTCATGTTCTATTCGTTCCCAATCTTTGGGAACATCTTTGTACTTTCGTGTCTCATATGTTCCGATTTTCGTACCATATGCGTGGCCGATCAGAAGTTCCAGTTTGCGAATATTGTCATTAGTCGGCTTCCTGTGATCGAAAAGCCAACTGCCATCAGCGGGCAGATATCCCTCGGGACAATAGGGGATGGCGGTCCAGCAAATGCTGCCAACATAGCCGTTCGGGTTGCAGGCCCTGGCCGGACCTGGCTGATATGTCAGGGTGGTTATCGCCGCTGTCCCTGCAATGATGCCACCAAAAATGGTAAATCGCATTTGTTCCCCCCCCGGTGCGATGCTATTGCTTCCATACGAAATATGGCTGCGAAAAATTTCGGACATAATATTTGCATGATGGTGTGTATTTTTTTAATTTAGTCAATCCTGAATGTCACTAACAAGCGCTGGAAGACACACTTTGCGTTCAGGAAGAGCGTGTGGTCGCGGGCGACAACACAGTGCGTTACAAGAAGCGCATCCTGCAGATCCCCCAAAACCGGCACCGCTATCATTACGTCAAGGCCAGCGTCCGGGTGTATGAATATCCCAACGGACATCTTGCGATCTTTCACGGCCCCCGCCGACTGGCCCTTTACACCAGTGACGGAAGCCTGATCGATGCCGACAAGGCAAAGAAAATGGCCGCGTGACCCGCCTCGACGCGCGCCAACCCTTGTGGACAAGCCTCCGGGCGCTACGCGCCCTCCACCTTGTCCACAAGGGACAACAACAGAAGCGGTCAATTCGCTTGTTTCATAAACCGGTCATTTCAGTTTGTTCTTGACATCCTGAATTTAAAATTCCAATGCAATATTTTATGTTTATTTTTATGGTTAAGATTTGTAGGATTTAAAATGACCATTGGGATTTTAAAGTTGTTCATGTTTTATAAATAGCCTTGAGGAAAGTTTTCCGAATGATTGTGCTGTTCGTCTGATGTCGTAAATCCAGGTGTTTTATATTGCCCCAGAAATTGCATTTTATTTCGGGTTTGCCCCGCTCCGGTTCCACGCTGCTTGCGGCCCTGCTGCGCCAGAACCCGCGTTTCCACGCGGCAATGTCAAGTGCCCTGGCGCCGTTAGTGGCCGCCAATCTGAATGTCATGAGCGCGGGGAACGAAGCATCCCTGTTAATGGAACCCCGCCAGCGCCCGGAAATTTTGCGCGCCGTTGCCGATGCTTTTTGCCGCACCACCACCGATCGCGAGGTGTTTTTTGATACCAACCGGTCGTGGTGCGCAAAAATGCCCCTGATTGCCGATCTTTTCCCAAGCGCCAAAACCATTGCCTGCGTGCGGGACCTGCCGTGGATACTCGACAGTCTTGAACGGCTGTTTCGCCGCAATCCCTATGAAAATACCCGGCTTTTTGGTGGTGATGACGAGCGAGGATCGGTTTACAGCCGAACCGATAGTCTTGCCCGTCATAACCGGCTGGTCGGCTATCCCTGGACGGCGCTGAAAGAAGCATTTTATGGCGAGCAAGCGGGAAATCTTCTGGTTGTGGATTATGAAATTCTGGCCAAATCACCGGAAAAAGCCCTGCGGCTGATTTATCAGTTCATCGACGAGCCCTGGTATGACGGGCATGATTTTGACAATGTCGAATATGATGCGCCAAAGTTTGACGACGCACTTGGGGTTGCCGGGCTGCACAAGGTGCGCCCCAAGGTGTCGTTCGAGACCCGAAAAACAATTTTGCCGCCGGATCTTTTTAAAAAGTTCGAGGATATGGACTTTTGGCGCGACAGCAGCGGCAGTGCGGCACATGTGATTGTTGCCAAAGCGACAAAGCTGGATACCGCGGCGCTGGCAAACAAATTGGCGCACCTGAAATCATAATTCTGACAAATTCAGACATTTCCTGTGGTTGTTTCTATCTAAGTCATTGTTGTTATTTATTCTTTGCGAAATCCATTGTGCGCAAAGGTGCAACTTGTGTTTGAATTGTTTGTTATTTTGGTGTTATTTTTTGTTAATGTCGTTATAGGTATACTATCGGGAAGTATATAGACGCTGCTGTAGCAAAGGGGTTTTTGCCATGAATGTCACGACGCAGCCGGCAAAAAAAAGCCATGCGGGGGAAGGTTTTTCTTCCATCACGCCGATCGCGCTTGAACCCCGCTTTATGTTTGATGCCGCCGGTGCCGCAACCGGTGCCGATGCCGCCAGTGACGCGCAAGCCCAGGCCGAAGCCGCGCATGCGCAAGACAGCACCGAAAATCATAGCGATTCCAGCCAGACAGACACCAGCCCTGCCGATGCCCCTGCCGCAGGCAGCACAGAACCCGCCGGGCGCAAGGAAGTGATGGTTGTCGATACCTCGGTTTCCGGCTGGCAGGACCTGATCAGCGATCTGGCGCCGGGCACGGAAACAATCCTGATCGATGGTTCACAGAGCGGGATCGCCCAGCTTGTTGCTGCACTGGATGGCAAAACCGGAATTGATGCCCTTCATATTCTCTCGCATGGGGATAAGGGTACCATCCTGCTTGGCACCGATGTGTTAAATGCCGATACGCTGGCGACCTATAACGATGCGCTGGCATCAATCGGCCAGGCCCTGTCTGATCAGGGTGATATTCTGTTATATGGCTGCCAGGTGGGCGAGGGCGGCGATGGCCAGGCCTTTATTGATGCCCTGGCCACCGTAACCGGTGCCGATATTGCCGCATCGGATGATTTGACCGGCGCCAGTGACCAGGGCGGCGACTGGGATCTTGAAATTGCCACCGGCGATATCGAGGCCCAGGTGCCATTATCCTCCCGCGCGATGAACGATTTTTCAGGGATTCTTGCGACCGGGATTACTTTTGATTTCTCTCCCGATTCTGTTTCGGGGGAAGGGACCGATGATGGAGCCGTTAAACAAACAATTGACGGTACTACGCTTGTTGTCGCTGGCAAGACCGTGGATGTAAGTTTGACTACCTTCGAACAAACGGTGTACGGTTATACGTATATGCCGCATGATGGCAGTACTGGTTCTGATACCGAAATCACAATCAGCCTGTCAGAGAATCAGGCATTTGATATTACGTCACTTACAGCTTTTAACTTGCTTGGTGACGGGGCTCAGTCATTTACGTTCACATCCGATACGGGAAAAGAAATTACGGTGAATGTGGACGGTGATGGTAGTTATGATACTATTGATTTTTCGGATTTTACCGGAATAAACAAACTCACCATTACGTCTTCTGCAGGCGACGGAACATTTTCTATAAGCTTGGATGACATTGTGATCAGCAATGTTCAGGCAGGCTCGTCAAATGCGGCCCCCGTCGCGACCGCGTCTGGCGGGACAACATCCTATACCGAAAACGGTACCGGAATGGTCATTGATGGTGATTTTACGGTTACCGATTCCGACAATTCGACATTTGCCAGTGCAACCATTTCCATCACCGGTAATTTTGAAAGCGGACAGGATGTCCTTGCTTTCACAAACGGCGGATCGTTCGGAAATATTAGCGGCAGCTACGATAGTTCCACCGGTGTTCTGACGCTGACTTCTGCCGGAAGTACGGCAACCAGCGCCGAATGGCAGTCAGCCGTCCGCTCTGTAACCTATGCCAACAGCTCTGATGCCCCTGGCGAAGCGACCCGCACTATTTCCATTACGGTCAATGATGGTACGGACGATAGCAACACGGTAACCAAAGACGTTTCGGTAACGGCTGTGAATGACGACCCGACATCGGTAAGTGCGACCGACTCAAATGAAACCGGCTTCCCGATTAATTTGACATTTACCGAAGATACGTCGGCACCGCTTGATCTGAGATCCATCAACCTTGTTGATGTCGATAGTGGGTCGGGTAACCTCACCCTGGTTTTAACGGCCAGTTCGGGAAGGTTCTCGTTGGCTGGCGGTACGCCCAGCAGTATTTCAGGGAATGGCACAGGCACGATTACCCTTGTTGGCACGCTGGCTCAACTCGAGGCATATATCAACCAGCCGACCAATATCTATTATACGGGGGCCGCGAATACCAACGGCACCGGCGAAAAGATTACCGTTACCCTCAATGACGGGGGCAATAGTGGCACGGGCGGCGGTACGACTGTTACCCTTGGGGACATTAACCTGACTATTACTGCGGTAGATGACGCCTCAACCGCGTCGGGTGTTCCGAGCGATATAACAGTTTATACCAATATCGAAAGCAACCTTGACCTGTCGGCGATTACTTTTGCCGATATTGACAGCACATCGCTGACCGTGACCCTGACCCTGTCTGCCGGAACATTTTCCAGCCCGGCCAGTGGTACAGGGGTTGGTAGCGGCGTGACCGCCACTTTGGTGAGCGGGACCGTAATCACCCTTACGGGCAGCATCGCCGATATTAACAGTTACCTCGATACCGCCAGCAATATTAAATATACCACGGCATCAGGTGCACAGGGCGACAATGTTGCGACAATAACGGTGAAAGCCAACGACGGCACAACAGATGCCGATGTCGGCACGATTAATATTGATGCCGAGGACCCCAATGATGCACCCGTGATCGACGGTTCTACAACAGTATCTCTATTTGGGGCCAACGAAGATTCTGCAACGGGTGCGAGGTCTGTTTCAAGTTTTTTGGGGTCATCTGGACTGAATTACAGCGACGCTGATTCCGGTGCGCTTTCGGGTATTGCCATTACCGGCACGACCGGCATGGGGGAATGGCAATATTCAACCGATGGCGAAACCTGGAAAGCAATCGGATCTGCTTCGGGTAACGCTGCGGTCTTGCTTGGATCCACCAGTTATGTACGGTATGTGGGGGATGGTAAAAATGGTGAAGATGGTGATAATAGTGGCGTGCCAACATTATTCGTTAAAGGATGGGACCAGACGACGGGAAGTGCGTCGACAAATGAGAAGGTAAATACAGCAAATACAGTACCATCGGGTGGGACATCGGCGTTTTCTACTGCTACGGGGCAGATAACTACAGCCACATCTGATGTCAATGATGCGCCTGTGTTAAGCGCCGCCTCGCCGACATTCACCGGCATTACCGAAGATGCGACAACGAATGGCGGCCAGACGGTTGCCAGCATTCTGGGCACATCCGTGGCGGATGTTGATACCGGGGCACTGGAAGGGATCGCGCTTTACGGCCTGACCAGTGGCACTGGCACCTGGCAATATTCGCTCAATGACGGCACAAGCTGGACGGATGTGGGCGATGTTTCGCAAGATCAGGCCCTGTTGTTGCGAGCAAGTGACAAGGTGCGCTTTGTGCCCAATGGCGAAAATGGCACCACGGCCTCGATCAGCTATCACGCCTGGGATCAGACCGGTGGGGATAGCGCGGGCGACAAGGTTTCGGTTGCGTCCACGGGTGCCGATACCGCTTTTTCAACCGCAACGGATACGGCGTCTATAACGGTAACCGCTGTAAATGATGCGCCGACGGTTGCAGGTGTGCCCGCCACAGTGACGGTAACCGAGGACAGCGCCAGCGGCCTTGACCTTTCGGCGATTACCTTTACCGATCTTGATAATGGCGCGACCCTCACCGTGACCTTCACGGCCGGGGCCGGAACGCTTGCTGCAACGGATGGAACCGGTGTTACAGTTGGCGGGACCAGTACGGCGCTGACCCTGACGGGCACGGTTGCGGCCATCAATACTTATCTAGATACGGTCGGTGCCATTAAATACACCTCTGCTGCGGATGCGACAGGAACGGGTGTTACCACCATTGGTGTGAAAGCAAATGACAGTGCCGGATCAGGTGATGTCGATTTTGGCAATATGTCGGTTGATGTCACCGGTGTGAATGATGCGCCGACGGTTTCGGGTGTGCCCGCCACAGTGACGGTAACCGAGGACAGTGCCAGCGGCCTTGACCTGTCGGCGATTACCTTTACCGATGTTGACAGCAGCGGTAATATCACCGTGACCTTTAGTGCAGGGGCCGGAACACTGGCCGCAACAGATGGAACCGGTGTTACGGTTGGTGGTACGGGGACTGCCACATTGACGCTGACGGGCACGGTATCGGCGATCAATACCTATCTTGATACCTCTGGTGCGATCAAATACACCTCTGCTGCCAACGCAACAGGCACGGGTGTTACGAGCATTGGTGTTACGGCGAATGATGGTGCCGGATCGGGGGATGTCAGCCTTGGCAGCATGTCTGTCAATGTGACCGGGGTGAATGATGCACCCGTTCTAACCCCGGCATCGCCGACCTTGACGGGCATTACCGAAGATGCAACGACAAATAGCGGTCAGACGGTGGGCAGTTTTCTGACCGGTGTCACCGATGCCGATGCAAGCCCGGTATCGGGCATTGCGATTTCCGGGTTAGCCAGTGGCAACGGGACATGGCAATATTCGGTTGATTCCGGCTCGAACTGGGTTGATGTCGGCACGGTGTCGGCAAGCAGCGCGCTGTTGTTAAAATCAACCGATAAGGTCCGGTTTGTGCCCAATGGTGAAAACGCGACCACAGCCTCTATTAGCTACCATGCCTGGGATCAGACCGGTTCCGGTTCTGCTGGCAGCAAGGTTTCTGTTGCATCGACGGGTGCCGATACCGCTTTTTCAACCGCAACGGATACGGCGTCTATAACGGTAACCGCTGTAAATGATGCGCCGACGGTTGCAGGTGTGCCCGCCACAGTGACGGTAACCGAGGACAGCGCCAGCGGCCTTGACCTTTCGGCAATTACATTTACCGATCTTGATAATGGCGCGACCCTTACTGTGACCTTTACGGCCGGGGCCGGAACACTGGCCGCAACAGATGGAACCGGTGTTACGGTTGGTGGTACGGGGACTGCCACATTGACGCTGACGGGCACGGTATCGGCGATCAATACCTATCTTGATACCTCTGGTGCGATCAAATACACCTCTGCTGCCAACGCAACAGGCACGGGTGTTACGAGCATTGGTGTTACGGCGAATGATGGTGCCGGATCGGGGGATGTCAGCCTTGGCAGCATGTCTGTCAATGTGACCGGGGTGAATGATGCACCCGTTCTAACCCCGGCATCGCCGACCTTGACGGGCATTACCGAAGATGCAACGACAAATAGCGGTCAGACGGTGGGCAGTTTTCTGACCGGTGTCACCGATGCCGATGCAAGCCCGGTATCGGGCATTGCGATTTCCGGGTTAGCCAGTGGCAACGGGACATGGCAATATTCGGTTGATTCCGGCTCGAACTGGGTTGATGTCGGCACGGTGTCGGCAAGCAGCGCGCTGTTGTTAAAATCAACCGATAAGGTCCGGTTTGTGCCCAATGGTGAAAACGCGACCACAGCCTCTATTAGCTACCATGCCTGGGATCAGACCGGTTCCGGTTCTGCTGGCAGCAAGGTTTCTGTTGCATCGACGGGTGCCGATACCGCTTTTTCAACCGCAACGGATACGGCGTCTATAACGGTAACCGCTGTAAATGATGCGCCGACGGTTGCAGGTGTGCCCGCCACAGTGACGGTAACCGAGGACAGCGCCAGCGGCCTTGACCTTTCGGCAATTACATTTACCGATCTTGATAATGGCGCGACCCTTACTGTGACCTTTACGGCCGGGGCCGGAACACTGGCCGCAACAGATGGAACCGGTGTTACGGTTGGTGGTACGGGGACTGCCACATTGACGCTGACGGGCACGGTATCGGCGATCAATACCTATCTTGATACCTCTGGTGCGATCAAATACACCTCTGCTGCCAACGCAACAGGCACGGGTGTTACGAGCATTGGTGTTACGGCGAATGATGGTGCCGGATCGGGGGATGTCAGCCTTGGCAGCATGTCTGTCAATGTGACCGGGGTGAATGATGCACCCGTTCTAACCCCGGCATCGCCGACCTTGACGGGCATTACCGAAGATGCAACGACAAATAGCGGTCAGACGGTGGGCAGTTTTCTGACCGGTGTCACCGATGCCGATGCAAGCCCGGTATCGGGCATTGCGATTTCCGGGTTAGCCAGTGGCAACGGGACATGGCAATATTCGGTTGATTCCGGCTCGAACTGGGTTGATGTCGGCACGGTGTCGGCAAGCAGCGCGCTGTTGTTAAAATCAACCGATAAGGTCCGGTTTGTGCCCAATGGTGAAAACGCGACCACAGCCTCTATTAGCTACCATGCCTGGGATCAGACCGGTTCCGGTTCTGCTGGCAGCAAGGTTTCGGTTGCATCGACAGGTGCCGATACCGCTTTTTCAACCGCAACGGATACGGCATCCATTACCGTAACCGCTGTCAATGACGCGCCGACGGTGACCAGTGGATCGACGGTTACGTTAACCGGGACGGATGAAGTAACAACCTCGTCGGGGACCGTTGTTTCAGCGATGTTGACCTCTGCGGGTTATGGTGATGTCGATAGCGGGGCATCGTCTGGTATTGCGATTACCGGCCTGACGGGCAATGGCACATGGCAATATTCAACCGACGGCACGACCTGGAAGGCGATCAGTTCGGCATCATCTGGCGCGGCTGTTTTGCTCGGCGCGTCCAGTCAGGTGCGTTATGTGCCTGATGGTGATAATGGCGAAACGGCAACATTGTCGTTCAAGGCGTGGGATACCACCAGTGGCACGGCATCAACGAATACAACGGTCAATACCGCCGATACATCGACCTCGGGCGGCACTTCTGCCTTTTCCAGCGATGCGGCCTCGGCCAGTATTGTGGTCAGCGGGATCAATGATGCGCCGACGATTACCGATGCTGCCACGGTAACCCTGACCGGCACGAACGAAGATACAACATCGACAGGCAAGGCGGTCAGCGACATTCTGACCTCTGCCGGATATGCCGATGCCGATAGCGGGGCTTCTTCGGGTATTGCCATTACCGGCCTGACGGGCAACGGAACCTGGCAATATTCAGCCGATGGTACGAATTGGAGCAATGTGGGTGCCGCGTCGGGTACGGCGGCTGTTTTGCTCAGTTCATCGAGCCAGATACGCTATGTGCCCGATGGGGATAATGGCGAAACGGCAACATTGTCGTTTAAGGCATGGGATGCCACCAGTGGCACGGCCTCGACAAATTCGGTTATAAATACCGCTGACACCTCAACCTCCGGGGGAACTTCGGCGTTTTCCAGCGGCTCGGCATCGGCCAGCATTGTTGTGAGTGATCTCAATGACGCGCCGACGGTGACCAGTGGATCGACGGTTACGTTAACCGGGACGGATGAAGTAACAACCTCGTCGGGGACCGTTGTTTCAGCGATGTTGACCTCTGCGGGTTATGGTGATGTCGATAGCGGGGCATCGTCTGGTATTGCGATTACCGGCCTGACGGGCAATGGCACATGGCAATATTCAACCGACGGCACGACCTGGAAGGCGATCAGTTCGGCATCATCTGGCGCGGCTGTTTTGCTCGGCGCGTCCAGTCAGGTGCGTTATGTGCCTGATGGTGATAATGGCGAAACGGCAACATTGTCGTTCAAGGCGTGGGATACCACCAGTGGCACGGCATCAACGAATACAACGGTCAATACCGCCGATACATCGACCTCGGGCGGCACTTCTGCCTTTTCCAGCGATGCGGCCTCGGCCAGTATTGTGGTCAGCGGGATCAATGATGCGCCGACGATTACCGATGCTGCCACGGTAACCCTGACCGGCACGAACGAAGATACAACATCGACAGGCAAGGCGGTCAGCGACATTCTGACCTCTGCCGGATATGCCGATGCCGATAGCGGGGCTTCTTCGGGTATTGCCATTACCGGCCTGACGGGCAACGGAACCTGGCAATATTCAGCCGATGGTACGAATTGGAGCAATGTGGGTGCCGCGTCGGGTACGGCGGCTGTTTTGCTCAGTTCATCGAGCCAGATACGCTATGTGCCCGATGGGGATAATGGCGAAACGGCAACATTGTCGTTTAAGGCATGGGATGCCACCAGTGGCACGGCCTCGACAAATTCGGTTATAAATACCGCTGACACCTCAACCTCCGGGGGAACTTCGGCGTTTTCCAGCGGCTCGGCATCGGCCAGCATTGTTGTGAGTGATCTCAATGACGCGCCGACGGTGACCAGTGGATCGACGGTTACGTTAACCGGGACGGATGAAGTAACAACCTCGTCGGGGACCGTTGTTTCAGCGATGTTGACCTCTGCGGGTTATGGTGATGTCGATAGCGGGGCATCGTCTGGTATTGCGATTACCGGCCTGACGGGCAATGGCACATGGCAATATTCAACCGACGGCACGACCTGGAAGGCGATCAGTTCGGCATCATCTGGCGCGGCTGTTTTGCTCGGCGCGTCCAGTCAGGTGCGTTATGTGCCTGATGGTGATAATGGCGAAACGGCAACATTGTCGTTCAAGGCGTGGGATACCACCAGTGGCACGGCATCAACGAATACAACGGTCAATACCGCCGATACATCGACCTCGGGCGGCACTTCTGCCTTTTCCAGCGATGCGGCCTCGGCCAGTATTGTGGTCAGCGGGATCAATGATGCGCCGACGATTACCGATGCTGCCACGGTAACCCTGACCGGCACGAACGAAGATACAACATCGACAGGCAAGGCGGTCAGCGACATTCTGACCTCTGCCGGATATGCCGATGCCGATAGCGGGGCTTCTTCGGGTATTGCCATTACCGGCCTGACGGGCAACGGAACCTGGCAATATTCAGCCGATGGTACGAATTGGAGCAATGTGGGTGCCGCGTCGGGTACGGCGGCTGTTTTGCTCAGTTCATCGAGCCAGATACGCTATGTGCCCGATGGGGATAATGGCGAAACGGCAACATTGTCGTTTAAGGCATGGGATGCCACCAGTGGCACGGCCTCGACAAATTCGGTTATAAATACCGCTGACACCTCAACCTCCGGGGGAACTTCGGCGTTTTCCAGCGGCTCGGCATCGGCCAGCATTGTTGTGAGTGATCTCAATGACGCGCCGACGGCACCCGGGAGCTTGCCCGGTGTGAGTGTGGAAAATGGTGGTCCGTTGACCCATACGGTATCGGTGGCTGGTTTTGGCGATGTTGACGGGGATAACCTTGCCTTCACTGCCACATTGGCCGATGGATCACCGCTGCCATCGTGGCTTCGTTATAGTGTCACGGGCACAAATGTTACCTTTAGCGGAGAGGTTCCCGGAAGCTTTATCGGTGATCTTGCGGTGCGGATTGTTGCGACCGAAGATGCTTCGGCGCATTTGACGGCTAGCAGCGATTTTAATATTCGCGTTGAGCAGAGGCCGATTGTTGTGACACCTCCGGTGCCAGAAACGGCCCCCGAGGAGCCAGACACGCCGACGCAAACGGAAACAGGTGACGAGGAAGATAACGGAACGCCTGTTCGCAATGCTAATAATTTTAGTGGCAGCAATGGCGGTGAGATTAAGCAGGTGGTCACCGGCCAAAAGGGCAGTTTAAGTCCGATTGATTCACAGACACCGGTTCTGGCCGGTCTGGAGGTCTCAAACCTTGGCGGCAGATCTGTGACGGGTAGTCTTTCTGGTACGGGAGGCATCTTGCTTGCCGGCGGGGGCATCGGAGGTGGCGCGGGCAGTGGTCTTGGTGGCGGTACCGGGTTCACGGGTGGTTTTGGCGGGGGCGCATCCATTGGTGGTCCTGGCGGTGCCGGTGGCTTTGGCGCAGCCGGTGCTGGTTTCGTCGGGACGTCGGGCGGTGGCTTTGATGTTGGAGGTGGCGTCGGCGTCGGCGCCGGCCCGAATGTGAATAATGGCGGCGGCAATGAAAACTTGAATGACAGCGGGAATGTTGGTTCCGCTGCTGCCCCCGGATTACCACCGGCAGAAGGCGGGCCAACCGGTTCGGAGGCAGGAGGTAATCCGGCAGATGTGCCGTTGGGGGCATCGGGCCAGAATGCTACGCCGGATAATGCGGGTGAAGAGGGGACAGGCGATGTGCCTGCGTCTGCTCCG
Source organism: uncultured Thalassospira sp. (assembly GCF_963976115.1). Taxonomy (GTDB): domain Bacteria; phylum Pseudomonadota; class Alphaproteobacteria; order Rhodospirillales; family Thalassospiraceae; genus Thalassospira. The sequence goes on along the minus strand of NZ_CAXBJJ010000004.1, from coordinate 208,152 downwards.
GCCGATATACAGGGCAACCTGATGTCGCCGGATGTATCGCCCTTTGGTGACGTACCTGTTGATCTGGCCAACGTTGATTTTGGCGACCAACTGGTTGGGGCTGGCGGTGCGGTTGACCGCCAGGCCAGCGTGTTGGCAAGGGCATTGGCATATTTTGATGGGGCTGCGGCCTGAGCGGCAGATACGATAACGACATTATGACGATTGGTTTTGGGGCTGTCCGTTGCACCAGGAGCGGGCAGAAATAAGGGGAGATCGGAATTGTTTAACAATTCTGCGCGTTTAAGCGGGTTACGTTTGCGGAAGGGTTTTGTTCCTGCCGCCGTTTTGGGGACACTTCTTTTGGCGGGCTGTGCGGTAACGCCGGAGCCCTTGACGCAGGCTGAAAACGACAGTCGTGTGCAGGCTGATTTAAGCCGGTTGTTTGCTAATCAGGAAAAGATAGACGGTCCGTTATCACTGGATGACGCGATTGCCCGGGCATTGAAATATAATCTTGACCATCGCTTGAAGCTGATGGAAGAAGCGGTTTCGATGGGTCAGCTTGATGTTGCCAATGTAAACCTTCTGCCCGATGTGGTCGCGAAAACCGGCTGGACCACGCGAAATAATCGCGACAGTACGTTTAACGAGCAACAGACATCAACCTCTGTCAGTTCGGACCGCAGCATTCGCAAATCCGACCTTTCGGTAAGCTGGAATGTGCTGGATTTTGCCATTGGTTATATGCGTGCCCATCAGCAGGCCGATATGGCCCTGATTGTGAGCGAACGTCGCCGTCAGGTGATCCATAGTGTGGTCAATGAAACCCGTGGTGCCTATTGGCGGGCCGTCGCGGCCGATCGTGCGCTCAAGGATTTTGACCCGGTTCTGGACCGGGTTCGCGGGGCCCTTGGCCGGTCGCAAAAGCAGGTCGACGAAGGCCTTGGCGGGCAGTTGGATGCGTTAAGCTATCAGGAAGACCTGCTTGTCACCCTGCGCGAGCTGGAAACCCGCCGACGTCAACTGGTGGAAGCGCGCACCGAACTGGCTGTTTTGATGAATATTCATCCTGACAGCAAATTTACCCTGCTTGATAGCAGCACCGATAGCCATCCTTTGCCGTTCATCGCCATGACGTCGGATCAGCTTGAACTCGAAGCGCTGCATAACCGTTCTGAATTGCGCTCCGAGGCGTATCAGTTGCGGATCAATCAGCGGGATTCAAAAATTGCCCTGATCCAGATGGTGCCGGGCCTGAATTTTTCAGCCGGGATCAATCATACGACCGATAGCTATAAGGTGAATTCGCGCTGGTATGACGGGGCGTTAAACCTGTCGTGGAATCTGATGCAGATTGTTAAAGCACCTGCAAACATGAAGCTGGCCGATACGCAAATTGAACTGTCAAAAGTACGTAGTCTTGCGCTGAGCATGGCCGTGATCAGCCAGGTGAATATCGCGCAATTGCGCTTTAACCATGCACTGGACGATTTCAAGCTGGCAGACCGGATTTCAAACGTGCAGGGCCGTATTGTCAACAGCATGCAGGCGCAAAGATCGGCCAATACGGTGGGGGAAAGTGATGAAATTCGCGCGCAGGTGCGTTCCTTGCTTTCCGGGCTGCAACGCGACATGGCCTATGCTGATTTGCAGGCGGCCTATGGTCAGGTTTTTTCCTCCATTGGTGTTGATCCGCTGCCGGGCGATGTTGCCGATGACTCGCTTGACACTATTGCCGACGGGATTCAGACCGTGATGACCCAGTGGCAAAATGGCCAGTTTGATGCCCGTGGTGTTGTTGCCACGGATGATGTTGTCACAGACCCCGACGGGAAAGCCGTGACGGACGGACATGATACCGCGATGATCGAAAACCACGCGCAGGCACAGCAATGACAGCAGGTGCCCTGAAGGATGGTCAGGTGTGTCGATTTGCACATGCCCATGCGGTGTGTTTGGGTTTGTTGATACTGGTGGGCGGCTTTATGCTGCCCATCACTGTATTTGCACAATCGGTTGCTCCTGCAACCGGGCCTGTCGCAACGCGCCCGTCGGGTGCTTATAATAACGCACCGGGCATGACGACGCCGATGCCTGACGATCGTGCCGATATTGGGCGTCGCCCTGTTTATGGCAATGTGGACCTAACACCGGCGGCGGAGACGATGAGCGAAGCCCGCGCCCTGGTGACAACGCGCAGCCGGGCGTTGTTATCGGCCGAAATTCCTGCGCGTATTGCCGATATGCCCAAACGACCCGGCACACGGTTTGCCAAAGGGGATGTTTTGGTGGTGTTTGATTGTGCGGCCTATCGGGCACAGCGGGCCGCCGTTGCCGCCGATTTACGCCAGGCCGACGCCCAATATAAAGCCCAGCAACGTTTGGCTGAATTGCGTACGGTGGGCGAACTTGACGTGGTCATGGCACAGGCCGCCGTTGAGCGTGCCAAGGCGCAATTGCAGCTTCAGGATGTTTATTTAAGCCGCTGCAAAATAACCGCCCCTTATGCCGGTGCGGTCGTGGAATGGCACAGTCAGCCTTATCAAACCGCCAATCCTGGCGATCAGTTGATTGAAATTGTCGGGTCTGGCGACCTTGAACTGGAATTGATTGTGCCGTCGCAATGGCTTGTCTGGTTAAAGGTGGGACAGGCGATTATAGTCCATATTGATGAAACCGACGGCGATGTTCGGGCCAAGGTGGCGCGCATTGGGGCGCGGATTGACCCGGTGAGCCAGACGGTGAAAATCTATGCAGCACTTGGCAATGATACAAAAACCTTGCTGCCCGGCATGAGCGGACGTGCTGTTGTTGATGGTCATGTTTCCCCATAACCGAGGTTGGCATAGTAGAGCCTTAACCCCGATAGCGGCCTTTAATTTGCTGCCAGATTAAGGGTCGTTGCGTTTCTGATTGCTATTTTTTCGGTCGTTTTTCTAACCCGGCACCCCGTTTTTATCCCCCCTTACAACAGGCGACGATCCCTTTATGGCGCAAGAAAACTCGATAGGTGACACCCCCTGGGCGCTGCTGATGGGGATCGAGCGATCGATCCGTCATGCCGCTGATTTAACGGCATTCCGGTTTGCCGTGGTCAGCGAACCAAGGCGGTTGATAGCCTATCAGCAAGCGGTGCTGGTTGCCAAAACCGGGGCGGCAAAATACCGTGCCCTTTCGGTGTCAAATGTGCCGACACTGGATCGCAATGCCCCCTATATCCGGTTTATCGAACGCTTGCTGAAAACACTTGGCGCGACAGGCGGGTTAGGCAAACCCGGCCTGTTGGCACGAGAAGCAGTACCGGAAAAATTGCAGGCGGAATGGCAGGAGTTTTTGCCCGCCCATGTGTTTTGGCAACCCCTGAACGCCCCGGATGGCGGCGAAATTGGCGGCTTGATTTTAATCCGTACGGCACCGTGGCAAGATGCTGAACGGGTATTGCTAGACCAGCTTGCCGATTCAATCGGTCATGCCTGGAATTCGCTTTTAAAGCCGTCCGCCCGGTTGCGCAAATCACGGCCGGGCGCAAAAAAATTTGTTGGCATTGGTGTTGCGGTTGCCCTGCTGGCGGCTTTGGCGTTGCCCGTGCATCAAAGTGTGATTGCCCCGGCCGATGTGATTGCCCATGACCCGGTGCCCGTGGCCGCCCCGATTAACGGTGTTATTCGCGACATCAATGTCCGCCCCAATGCCGAGGTAAAGGCCGGGGATGTGTTGTTTTCGTTCGAGGATGCCGAACTGCGCGCCAATTATGAAGTGGCGTTGCGATCGGTTGACGAGGCCGATGCCGAGCTGCGCCGTGCGGCCCAACAGGCCTTTGGCGATGCCAAGGGCCGGGCCGAGGTGGCACTTCGCAAGGCGCGGTTGGCCTTGCGCCAGGAACAGGCACAATATGCCAGCTATCAATTATCGCAGGTCAATGTGATTGCGCCGGTGGACGGCATTGCCGTGTTTGGCGACCCCAATCGCTGGCGCGGGCGCCCGGTTGCGACGGGCGAACAGGTGATGTCGCTGGCCCGGGCCGATCAGGCGGAACTGGCAATTTACATTCCGGTCTCGGATGCGATTAACCTGGAGCCCGGTGCCGATGTGCGGTTGTTTTTAGATGTGGACCCGTTGCATTCGGTTTCGGCAACATTGGAACTTTCATCCTATCAGCCGGTGAGAACACCTGAAGGGGTGCTGGCCTATCGCGCCGTTGCCCGTTTTGGTGCCGACACCCCGCCGCCGCGTATTGGCCTTAAAGGATCGGCCAAACTGCTGGGTGATGAAGTGCCATTGGTGCTGTTTTTATTGCGTCGGCCGATTGTGGCCCTGCGCCAGAAAATCGGGATGTAACGGCAATGGTAACGGTGGCAAACATGGCGGGGCAGAGCGAGGACATTCCCTTGCCCCCGCTGCGCCAGGATTTGCGCCTGCTGCCTGCCGAGAATGACGAATATGGCGCACCTTGCTGGACTATTCACGACCCGGTGCGAAACCGGTATTTCCGCATTGGCTATGCCGCCTTTGAAATGCTGCATCGCTGGTCGTTGGGCAAGGCATCGCTTTTGTTAGATCGTATAGCGCACGAAACCGTTTTAACCCCGACCCCGACCGATATTCGCAACCTGATAACGTTTTTGCACGGAAGTGGCCTGTTAATGCGCGTCGGCCAGGATGCCGTAGCGGAATTTTCGCGCATTGCCAATGCAGGCAAGCCCCCTTTGTGGAAATGGCTGATCCATAATTACCTGTTCATTCGCGTGCCCTTGTTCCGGCCGGATCGTTTTTTGGCGCAAACCCAATGGCTGGCCGATTTTTTCGCGTCCGCTTTTATCAAATGGCTGGTCATAGCCATCGGTGCGATTGGCATCGTTATGACGCTGCGCCAATGGGATGCATTTTTGGCAACCTTTATGGGTTTTGCCAATTTTCAGGGCATCGTCTGGATGGCGATAACACTAACGGCGGTTAAAATCCTGCATGAACTGGGCCATGCCTATACCGCACGGCGCTATGGCTGCCGGGTGCCGACCATGGGGGTGGCGTTTTTAGTGATGTATCCGGTGCTTTATACCGATACATCCGATGCCTGGCGGCTGACCAAACGCCATGAAAAGCTCCGTGTTGCGGCGGCAGGCATCCGGGTGGAGCTGATGTTGGCGCTGGTGGCGACTTTTTTATGGCATGTGGTGCCGAACGGCCCGGCGCGCAGTGCGGTTTTTTTAATGGCATCGGCAACCTGGATTACCACGCTTTTGATCAATCTAAGCCCGCTGATGCGTTTTGATGGCTATTATTTGCTGTCGGATTATTGGCGGATACCGAATTTGCAAAACCGCGCCTTTGCCATGACCAAATGGTCTTTGCGGCAGTTTTTGTTTGCCTTGAATGTGCCGCCGCCCGAACCGGCCAGTGCGCACCGAAAGCGCGTTCTGATTGCCTATTCGGTGGCCGTGTGGGTTTACCGGTTCTTTTTGTTTTTGGGCATTGCGCTGGTTGTGTATCACCTGTTTTTCAAGGTGTTGGGCATTGTCCTGTTCGGGGTGGAAATTCTGTGGTTCATCTTGCTGCCGATTATCAATGAAATAAGGATGTGGTGGAAAATGCGGAACCACGCCCATTGGACAATTGCCAATATTACCGTGCTGGTTCTTTTTCTGGCCGGAATTGCCATTCTGATCGTGCCATGGCGCACCACCATTTCGGCCAGTGCGCAATTGCAGGCGGCAGGGGATGCCGAAATTATCAGCCCGGCGGCGGGTGTAATTGAAGATGTGCTGGTCGAGGAAGGCAGCGAGGTAAAGGCGGGCGATGTTTTGCTGCGTATGCAATCGCCAGAGCTGACCAGTCAGCGTCGCAGTATGGCCTTGCAATTGCGCGAAGCCGAAATAACGCTCGCCCAGTCCCGCAGCAGCAACCAGTTTCGGGACGATGTGGCAAGCCAGATGCAGGAGGTTTTGCGGTTTCGTGCCAGTTTGGCCGGGCTGGATGCCCGCCAGGTGCAGCTTATGGTACGCGCCCCCATGGATGGCGTGGTGCGTGATGTTACCGACATTGTCCATCGGCAAAGCTGGATTGGCAGCCGTAAGAACCTGATGCGGATTGTGGACCAGTATGGCACGCAGCGTTTGATCGGTTATGTGTCGCAAGGGGATGTCATGCGCTTGCCGCCAACGGCAACTGCGCGTTTTTACCCCGACCAGATCACCCGCCCGGTTCTGGCAGTGCAAATCGACCGGGTTGACCGGTTTAATTCCCCCATACTGGAAGCCCCGGCATTAAGTTCGACCAATGGCGGGCCGTTGGCCGCGCGGCCTAATAATAATGGTGGTTTTGTTCCGGTTGATGCGGTTTATCGGGTATCGGGATATGTGGTGGCCCAACCAGATATCCGACCAGGCACCCCAAGCTCCGCCGCTACGCCGCCGCGAGATAGCAAAGGCCGCAAGCTGGAAACCATTTTGCGTGGTACGCTTGAAATTGATGCCCCGGCCCGCAGTCTGGCGGTGCGGATGTATCAGGCGGTGGCCGCCGCCGTCATCCGGGAAATGTCGTTTTAAAGGAAATATACGTTAATCGATAAAGACCTGCCCATCGAACAGCTTGCGTGCCGTGCGCAATGTTCCGGCCTGGGTGACGGTGCCGGTCTCATCCAGGTTCAGGATCACATCCATCTGTCCGGTTGGATGTTCCACCGACAGCGACAGATGTTGCCCCTTTTCAAAGGTGGCAACCTTGTTGGCCGGGCTGTTTGGCAACAGGCAGGCGGTGGCGACACTGACCGCGCCCAAAACCCCGATCGAGGCATGGCAACGATGGGGAATGAAGGTGCGGGTGGAAATGGTGCCGCCGTTGACGGCCGGGGATACCATCGACATTTTGGGAACCGATGCCGTGGTGACATCGCCCAAATTCATCATCGGGCCAGCCACCAGACGGATTTTTTCCAGCCGGGTGCGCAGGGTTTCGTTGGCTTCAAGGTCTGCGCGGGTTTCCTGGCCGGTAATGCCCAGATCGGACGCCGCCAAAACCACGCAGGGCATACCATTATCAATCAGGGTAACGGCGATACCGTCGATAATATCGACCGCGTTGCCGGTGGGCAGCAAAGCGCCGCAGGTGGACCCTGCCGTTTTGGTAAATAGCAGCGGGATGCCCGCCGCCGTGCCCGGCACCCCGTCAATGCGGGCCGGGCCGCGATAATCGGGCTGGCCATTGGGGGTTTGAACGGTGGCAATGGCGGTTTGACCGGTATTTTCCATGTAAATGCTGACCTCGGTTTCGCCATTTTGCCCGGTCACAAGGCCCCGCTCGATGGCAAAGGGGCCAACCCCGGCCAGCATGTTGCCGCAGTTTTGCTTGTCGGTGACAACGGCCTGATCCACGAAGACCTGCAAAAACAGGTAATCAACATCGACACCGGGCCGGGTGGATTTTTTGACAATTGCAACCTTCGATGTCAGCGGGTCGGCCCCGCCCATGCCGTCAATCTGGCGCAGGTCGGGCGAGCCCATGACGCGCAGCAAAATTTCGTCACGCCTGTTTGCGTCGGCGGGCAGGTCATCGGCCAGAAAATATCCGCCCTTTGACGTGCCGCCGCGCATCCACATGCAGCGAATGCCGTTAGACATATTTCAGCCCCTTGGCAGCCAGTTTTTCGCGCATGTCGTAAATATCCAGGCCGAGTTCACCCTTCATCAGGCGGGCGCGGGTGCGGGCTTCCTTGTCTTCGCGGGCCAATGATTTTTCCAGTGTTTCGGCGGCATTTTTGTGCGTCACAACACAGACACCATCGTCATCGGCAACAATGACGTCGCCCGGATTGACGATGGCCCCGGCGATGCTGATCGGTACATTGACCGACCCGATGGTTTCCTTGACCGTGCCCTGTGCCGAAACGGCCTTTGACCACACCGGAAAGTCAATTTCGGTTAAATCGCGCACGTCGCGCACACCCGCTTCGATAATCAGGCCGCGGACTTTGCGAAACATTAACGATCGCGCCAGCAATTCGCCGAAATAGCCGGTGTCGCAAGGCGATGTCGGCGCAACTACCAGAATGTCGCCTTCCTGGCATTGCTCGACTGCGACATGCAACATCCAGTTATCGGCGGGGGCGATGGAAACCGTTACCGCGTTGCCAGCCACGCGCGCACCCGGGTAAATCGGGCGCATATGCGATTGTAAAAGACCGGTGCGGCCCTGTGCCTCGTGTACGGTGGCAACACCGCATTTTCCCAAACCGTCGACAATTGCCAGATCGGTTCTTGAAATGTTTTGGACAACTTTACCCATCAGAGTTCATCCACTGTGCGCGGATAGACCGACTGGAAGCCTTCGGCGTATTTTGCCGCCCGGCCACCGGCCTGTCCGCCAGAATTGCGCCGGAAATGGTTGGCGCGGTTTTCGGCAACATTTTCATAATAATGCCAAAGATGTTCCTGCCCCTCCATGCACGCGATAGCCGCCCATTTTTTATGCCAAACATCGGTGATGTCTAAAAACAGGTCGGGTTTCCATTCCATCTGTTCGGTCTGGTGGGGTTCAAACAGGTAAAGCTGTGGCGCGCCCAAAACCTTTTCGCCGGGATTATGACCCCAGGCTTGTGCGATCATGCGACATTCAATGGCAACCCGGGTCGCCAGGGAATGGTCGGTATTGTAATTATCGACAAAGCTGTGGCTGAGCATGAATTTGGGTTGAACCTTGCGGATGATGTCGACCAGTTTAAGTTTGGCATCGCGGCCCACTTCCAGCGGGTAATCGCCCAGATCCATAAATTCGATATCATGCACATCCAAGGCGCGGGCGGCGTTTTCGGCTTCACGCTTGCGTTCAGTTTTGACATGCTCAAGCGTGCAGCCTTCTTTCTTCCACAGCTTGGCAGACTCGCCGCGTTCCCCGTAGGACAGGCAAACAACGCTGACATTATACCCCTTGGCCGCATGCAGGGCGATGGCACCGCCGCAACGCCAGACAAAGTCGGCTGAATGGGCACTGATCACGAGTGCTGTCGGCTTGGTATCGCTCACGTTTCTAAACTCCCTTTCGGATCTTTGATTTTGTGGGTCTGAACCTATGCGGGATCGTTGGTTTGAGGAAATAGAACCCGTGACAATGGCTATAATTTTTTTCTATAGTTTGTTTGCGATGCGTTAAACACGAAAGTGAATAGATGGCCGTGGTTATTCCCAATCTTAAGCATTTACGCGCCTGTGAGGCGGTTTTGCGGACGGGCAGTTTTAGTGCTGCGGCCAATGAAGTATTCATGTCGCAACCAGCGGTGACACAGGCAGTGGCAAAGCTGGAGGCCGTTTTGAGCAGTGTTTTGTTCGACCGACGGCCCGAAGGCGTGTTTCCCACCGATATTGGTCATATGTTTGTGAACCGCGTGGTGCGGATGCAGTATTATCTGGCAACGGGCATGGCAGAGATTATGCGCAGTGCGCGCCGCCAGCACGGGCAAACGGCAAAATTACATCATCTGGTGACCAGTGTGCAATTGCGCGCCCTTGTTGCCATCGCCGAAGCGGGAAATTTCAGTTTGGCGGCACGGTCGATCGGGGTGTCGCAGCCCTCGCTGCACCGTGCGGCCCGCGATCTGGAACATCTGTGCGGGGTGCCTTTGTTTGAAAAAGCCAGCAGTGGCATTTTGCTGACCAAGCTGGCCGAAATTCTGGTGATGAATACCAAACTGGCGCTGATGGAACTGGACCAGGCCTATGATGAAATTGAAGCCTGGAAAGGCGGGCGTGGCGGACGCGTTGCCATTGGCAGTATGCCGTTGGCCCGCAGTGCGATTTTACCGGCTGCCGTCAACGATTTGTTGGGGCAGTTCCCCGATACCCGGATCAGCATTATTGACGGGCCGTACCGTGAATTGCTGTTTGCCCTGCGGCATGGCGATATTGATATTCTGATCGGCGCATTGCGCGACCCGGTACCGGTCGAGGATGTGGTGCAGACCCCACTGTTTAACGATCCGCTGGCAATTGTAGCGCGGGTTAATCATCCTTTGATGCGCAAGGAAACCATTACCATTGATGACCTGGCGGCCTGTGCCTGGGTGGTGCCGCGCCTGGGCGCGCCAACCCGTGAATATTTTGAAACCATGTTCCCCGAGGGCGGGCTGCGCCCGCAAAGCGTGATTGTAACCGGATCGCTGATTTTGATTCGCCGGTTGTTATCAACCAGCAACCAGCTGACCATTATTTCGCGCCACCAAATTGCCCAGGAAGAAAAATATGGCGAGTTGCGCCGCCTGCCATTTGCCTTATCAGACACCGAACGCCCAATCGGCATTACCACGCGCAAAGGATGGTCGCCAACCGCGATTCAAAGCGATTTTCTTGCCCGTTTAACCGATATTGGTCGCCGTGCGAACGAGATCTGGTAGGGCGATGGCGGAGCAGATAATGAAAAAAGGGCAGCGTATAAGATCGCTACCCTTTGATTGGTTCTCGTTGCCCGGTGTTAAATCAGTCTTCGAGTGCCTTGAGGATCATGTCGGCGCGGTCCTGATATTCCAGCTCGCCCGCATCAAGTTTCAAGGTGCCAATGCGGCGCTGCCATTGAACGGTGGCACTGGCCATGTCATTGGCAAGGCCCAGTTCGTGCACGGTCAAGGCCACTTCTTCCATTTCGGCAGCCCGACGAATGCCGTGGGTCATGGAACGTTCCAGCATGTAACCAGCCTTGGCAGGGAAATCGAAACCGGGATAGGTTTTATCGAGCGATGCCAGAACGGCCTCTTCGACGCCTGCCTTGCGACCGGCCAAAACACATTCGGCAAACAGGGCTTCCATGCCCTTCATCATGATCGAGCGGATCATTTTGATCGATGAACCTGCACCGATGTCACCTTCGACAATGGCCGGGGCCATATCAAGGGCCGCAAGATAGGCAAGGCCCGCTTCGGCATGGGGACCTGACAGCAAAAGCGGGGTTTTGTGCAGTTTCGGGTAAACCGGCGCCATGACGGCAACATCAACATAACGCCCGCCTGCAGCCTCGATGATGTCGGCATTGCGGCGTTTGGTGCCCGGCGCACAGGAATTGCAATCAAAGAAAAAAGCGCCTTTGGGGAACGAAGTGGCGGCATTTTGGGCTACCAAAGCCGCCTGATCGGCGGTGACAAGCGAAAACACGGCACGGGTATCGGCCATGGCAACAGCGGCACTTACCGCCCCTAAAACAGTCAGTTTCTGGTAATCGGCATTTTTGGCATCGCGAATGGCAACGTCGGGGTCGTTTGTTTTGATGTCAAACGCCTTAATGCTGGCGGGGCGGTTTGCACCCCAGCCTTTGATAAAGGCCATCGCGGCTTCGCCAAAACCCAAAAAGGCAACAGCCTGTTGGTCAATCGTCATATTCGTGTGTCCTTCTTGCGGGGCGGGGGCGATCCCCGTCAAATCGTGGTGTTTTTCTTTGGGGCAAGGTAATTATTGTGTGTTTAAAAGGATTTGGCATATCAGGGCAGGGGTAAATCCAAAAGCCAGCTAAACCCGACAAACCCGATGATAAACATGCATGCGCCGGTAATCAGCGCGCCGCGCCATGCGGTCATGCCGTCAAGCAACACAACACCAATGGCGGCAAACAGCGCCAGGGTCAGCGCCATGCCAATGAAGGGCGACAAAACCGATGCCAGCACCGTTAACCCGACAAAAACCAGAAGTTTTGGCGAGATGCCGTCTTTCGTTTCGCCCTGTTTTCGCCAGGACTGGATCAGGTAAAGAACGGCCAGAACCAGCCCGAACAAGGCAATGGCCACGGGCAATTGTGCCGGTCCAACATCGTCTGCCAGCGGGCTTTTGGGCAGGGCCAGCGCCAGATACAGATAGACGGCGTTAAAAACAAGAAAACCGGCTGCGACGAGGATTTCATAAAATCGGGTCATGACAGTACCAGGGGTTGGCTGCGGCCATAAGGCCGCAGCACACGGACAAAACAGATATTATTGAAAGCCGGCTTCTTTGAGGAAGGCGGACTGGGTTTTAAGCTGCTTTTCAGCCATTGCAGTGAAATCACCATCCTTGATGGCGATATCGTCCTGTTTTTGCTGCGTCATAAAGGTTTTCCATTCGTCGCTGGCCTGAACCTTGTCCAGGGCGGCCTGAATGCTGGCAACCACATCATCGGGTGTGCCTGCCTTAACCGAAACACCGCGCCAGACCATGCCTTCCAGGTCAATGCCCTGTTCCTTAAAGGTCGGAACATCGGGGAAATAACGCGAGCGTTCGTCGGTGGAAATACCCAGCAGGCGAATATCGCCGCTTTCAACCTGTGACAGGCCGCTTGATGGCGTCATCATGGCGGCGTCCAAATGATCGCCCATCAGGGCGAGGGCGACTTTGCCCGAGGCATCATAGGGAATCCAGCCTGCTTTGAAGTCTTCGGCATTCATGAACTGATACAGCATATACTGGTGGAACCCACCGGTGCCATAGCCGCCCACGCGCAGGCCTTCGGGGTCTTTTTTCATCGCATCGACAAAATCCCTGGCCGAATGCAGATCGGCATTCTTGCGCACGGCCAGGGCCGAGGGTTCACCCTGCATGGCGCGGACAAAACGCAGATCATCAAGCTTATAGGGCATCAGGTTGCGCGCGATGCTAAAGGTCAGGGTGCTGGTATGAACCAGAATGTTATAACCATCGGCGGGCTGGTTTAACACATAGGACATCCCGACTGACCCGCTGCCACCCGGACGGTTGACAACCTTGGTTTGCCAGCCCGCCTGTTCGTCGAGCAATTTGGACAATTCGCGGCCATAGGTATCGAGCGCACCGCCAGCACCCGCCCAAACCACCAGGTTTACCCGGTGTTGTGGGAAATCGGCGGCATGAGCAATGCCTGCGGTACCCAGCAATGCGCCAAAGACGGCGGTGGAGATGAATTTTGACAGTTTCGAAGACATAGTCTCTTCCTCCCGGGATTTTTGTTTTAAGTGGTTTGGTTGGTCGCGTTTTAGCGACGCGATTTCAGCTTGCTCCAGATCGGCAACAGCAAGCTCAGCACGCTCAGCACAAGGAACAGCAGGCTAAGCGGGGATGTTACGAAGATGGCGTAATCGCCGTGCGAGGTGACAAGGGCGGTGCGGTAGTTGGTTTCGATCAGGTATCCCAGCACCATCGACAGAATGATCGGTGCCATCGGGATGTTAAGTTTTTTCAGAATGTAGCCGAGAATACCGAAGGCCAGCGTCATATAGACATCGAACATCAGGTTGCGCAGGGCAAACGCGCCCAGCATCGCCATGCAGCCAATGCCAACCGCAATGACGGAATTTGACAGGCGCAAAACCCAGCCCCATACCGGCAACAGCAGGGAGCCGACAAAAAACAGCACAATCGATGTCATGGCCAGGCCCCACAGGACGGTATTGACCAGAACAGGTTCGCTGGCAAACAGTTCGGGGCCGGGGCGCAAGCCGTGCAAGATAAGTGCGCCGACCAGAACCGCCGTGGTCGGCGACCCCGGAACGCCAAGCGCCATAAGCGGGATCATTGCGCCGCCAACGGTTGCGTTGTTGGCCGATTCCGGTGCGGCGACACCGGCCGGTTCGCCTTTGCCAAAGTCTTCGGGGTTTTTCGACCGGCGACGTGAAAAGTCATAGGAAACCCAGCAGGCAATATTGCCGCCAACCCCGGGCAGAATACCCAGCAATGTGCCAATTACGGACCCCGAAACAATGGTGCTGCCCAGCTTGCGCCATTGCCCCAGCGATAGCAGGGCAAACTGTACTTTTGGCGCCATACTGTGGGTTTCGGTTTTGCGTCCTTCGGCCAGACTGAAGGCTTCGGACAGGGCAAACAGGCCGATCAGCGCTGTTAAAAAGGGAATGCCTTCAAACAGTTCGGGCACACCAAAGGTAAAGCGCGGCACGCCTGAAATCGGGTCAATGCCAATGGTGGCAATGGCCAAGCCAAATGCACCTGCCAATAACCCCTTGACCAGCGATCCGCTCGACAGTGATGCCACGGATGTCAGGCCAAAAAGACCCACCGAAAAATAGGCCGCCGGGCCAAATTCCAGTGCGACCGATGCCAAGGGTTTTGCCAGCAACAGCAAGGCAAACGCGCCGATCAGGCCACCGACACAGGACGCGTTGAGCGACACGGCAAGGGCTTCGTTGGCGCGACCGTTGCGGGTCATGGCATAGCCGTCAATCGTGGTTGCCGCGGCGGCGGCGGTGCCAGGCGTTGATAGCAAAATCGCACTGACCGACCCGCCATATTCCGCCGCCATATAAAGGGCAATCAGCAACAACATGCTGAGTTCTGGCGGCATGTTATAGGTAAAGGGAATAAGCAGGGTAATGCCGATGGACGGCCCCAGCCCGGGCAACGCACCGACCACCACGCCAACGGCTGTACCGATCACAAGGCAGGCCAGCCCGGAAAAACTGAAAATAACGGCAAAGGCATCCATAATGCTGCTCATGAATGGCTCCGGCTTTTCAGGTTTGCCCGGCAGGCGGGAAGGCGGGCTGGTAAAAACGGTGCGGGGGGTAAAAATCGGCGTGTGACCGCAGGTGCTGAAAAAATCATGCCTGTAACGGCGAATTCGGTCATTACCTTGTTCCTGATTGGGAACCTATGCCAGTGACCACAAGGGGCATTCAGGCATAAGTTTTTCGTTTCCATCGGGCAGCTGTTTTTAATTGCAATGGCGAAGGTCAAATTGCAGCACCTGTTTCAACCAGGCGATACCTTCTGTATTGCAGCTTGTTTACTGCCATTTTTTCGTTTGTTTGTGTCTCCGGTTTGCCCGATTTGGTACCAAACTGCTAATAGAATGTATGATGAACAGTATAAGAAAATTCTAAGTGTGTTGTGATTTTGCGGTGGCTTCGGCGGCGTATCAAGGCAGGAAAACCGACGGCCAGAACCGGTCCTGGCAGGTAACAGGACCATGTTACGCCCATTGTGTGGATTGCTTTTGAGGAAAAACATCAACAAGGCCGGGTATCTGGAAGGTGGGGAGATTTACCGGAAAAAAAAGAAAAGGCAGAAGGTCGGGGTGGGATCGACCTTCTGCCTGCTCCTGGTTTGCGCCAGTAAAGGCAGCATATCAAATGTCAATCGGCAGGCCGGGTGTCATCGTTGACGGGGCAGGTTTCGATGTTCGGCGTTGGCACCTAACCGGGCGAAGGTCAGGCGTAACGGGCATAAACAGAATGCCGAAACCCCGTATGTGAACACAGGCCGGTTGCCGTTTGACGCGGCGGAACATAGCAAGGTCCTAATATGTCGGCTATGCGTGTTTGGCGTTCCCCCTGTTCTTGATTGGAGAACGCATCGCCAAGTCTATGGAATAAAAGTGTTATTTGTACTTTGTGTCAGCTTATAATTCGGATGGGGGCGTTGTCCATCCAGGCCAGAACAGCCTTAACCGTCTGGCCGTAAAACACTTTCCAGGTTTCACGCGTGACATAACCCAGATGCGGGGTCAGCAACAGGCGATTGCTGTGGCGCAGCGGATGATCTGACGGTAGGGGTTCGGTGTCATAAACATCAATCCCGGCTCCGGCGATGATGCCCTTATTGACCGCATCTAGCAGGTCATCGACATTTACAATCGGCCCGCGCGATGTGTTGATCAAAAAGGCGGATGGTTTCATTTTTTCGAAATCGACCCGGCTGATCAGGTTTATGGTGCGCTCGGACAGGCGCTGATGGATGGTGATGAAATCGCTGTTGGCGAGAAGCTCGTCCTTGCGGGCCAATTGCACGCCCAGTTCGGCGCACCGTTGTGCTGTCAGGTTTTCCGACCATGCCATCACATTCATATCAAACGCTTTGGCAATTTGCGCGATCTTGCCGCCCAATCGGCCCAGGCCGATGATGCCAAGTGTGGACCCTGCCAAATCCTGCCCCAGCCCGACTTGCCAGCCGCCCTGGCGCATCGATGCATTTTCCGGCACGATGCCGCGTGCCAGGCCCAATATCAGGGCAAAAGTCAGCTCTGGCGTGGCTGTGGACGGGGATTCGGTGCCGCAAACGACAATGCCGTGCTGCCTGGCGGCCTGCATATCAATGGCGTCGTTGCGCTTGCCGGTGGTGACAATCAGTTTCAGGTTGGGCAGACGCGCCATAAGATCGCTGCCAATCGGGGTGCGTTCGCGCATGATGCATAAAACGTCAAACGGGCTTAACCGGGCAACAAGAGCGTCAAGATCGCTCAGTGTGTCGTGAAAGACTGTGATCTCGGCGCGGGTTTCAACCGGCGACCAGTCTGCCGAGGTGCGGGCCAGATTTTGATAGTCATCAAGAATTGCGATTTTCATGAAGGGTCCGTTTTTGTTGGGCGTTCCTGATTCTATGAACCGACGAAAAGAAAGATTTGTCACGAAAATTCGATGCGTTAACCGCGCAAGATAGCGCGGGCCGGTTTAGTGTGTGGTTTTCAGTTGCCGGGGTTTTTACAAGCTATCGGCAATTTCCTGCATCCAGATGGCAACGGCAACCGCGCCGCCATCGGGGACCCCCACGGCCCGGTCACCCAGATAACTGGCGCGGCCCAGTTCCGGCGTCATTTCGGCGGTTTTATCGGCCCCGTTGCGTGCGGCGTCGCAGGCGGCCTGCCATGCGTCTTTGCCGGTTTTGTCTTTGGCAACGGCATCGCGAAAGGCCTTGGCGGCGGGCAACAAGGCATCAAGCATGGTGCGGTCGCCCTGTTTGGCCCCGCCCAGTTCAGCAATGGCGTTGGCCGCAATTTCAAAGGCTTCGGCCCATTGCGCGGGGGATGGCGAAGGCGATGCGGCATCTTGCAAATGGCGGCCCGCCCGGATCAGGGCGTTGGCGTAAAACGGGCCGGAACTGCCTGCAATTGCCTTGCGCAGCGCATTGCCCGTGGCAATAAGCGCGGTTGCCGGTGTGGCCCATGCCTTGTGCGGTAATGCTAAAATGGCGTCCGCCCCGCGTTCCAGGCTGGCCCCCAAATCGCCGTCGCCAGCTTTGGTGTCCAGATCGGTCAGGTGCGGTTCTTCGGCTTTCAGTTTTTTGGCAACGGCCTGGCCAATACCCTCGATCTTATCCGCCAGCGGCCCGCGCTCGGGATAGGTAATGTCATCGCTGCTACCTGCCGGGTCTTTGATTTCCTGGCGTTTGGCGGCAATTGTGCCGCTGCCCGGCCATGCCCGGGCGGTGGTGGTGGCATCAAGCAGGTGGGTTCGGGTGTCGTCCAGTTTTAACAGTGATAACGAACAACCCGGCATGTCAATCGCACTTAACAAGGTGCCGGGCCATACGCGCGCGACATCAATGCTCTGCGCGCGCAGATAGGCGATGGCATGGCGGGTCATAATCGCCAGTTCCATGCTTGATGTGCCGCCAAGGCCATTGACCAGCAAGGCAACCTTGTCGCCTTTGCCAATTTTGCGGTCATCAATGATGGTTTTCAGGATAATTTCGGCCAGTTCATCCGCCGTGCTGATCTTTCGCCGCTCTACCCCTTTTTCACCGTGAATGCCAAGGCCCAGCTCAATCTCGTCATCTTTCAGGGTAAAGCCGGGCTTGTTGGCACCCGGCAGGGTGCAGGCACCCAGCGCAACCCCCATCGAGCCAAGATCGCGCGCTGCATTCCGGGCAATATCGGCAATTTCGGCCAGCGATTTTCCGGCTGCGGCGGCAGCACCGGCAATTTTATGGATCAAAACCGTTCCGGCAATGCCGCGCCTGCGATCTTCGCTGACGGTTTGATGCAGCGATACATCATCGGCAACCACGACAATTTCAACCGGTATTCCCTCGGTTTGCACCAGTTCGGCTGCCAAACCGAAATTCAGTCGGTCGCCGGTATAGTTTTTGACCACCAAAACCGCCCCGGCAGGCCCGGCACAGGCGCGAATGGCATGTAAAACCGCATCGGTCGAGGGGGATGTAAAAACATCACCCGCCACAGCCCCGGTTAACATGCCTTTGCCGACATATCCGGCATGGGCCGGTTCGTGGCCGCTGCCGCCCCCCGAAATTATCGCAACCGGGCGTTCGTCCGGGGCGGGCAGGCCAGCTTGCAAAACAACATTGTCGTGTTCAAGCAATGCCAGTTCGTCCGAACCATCCACCACCCCTTCGAGCATCTCGCGAACAACATTTTTGGGATTGTTGATTAGTTTTTTTGACATGATTTCTCACCTGCCTGTCCTGGAGTTTCCTTGATTTTGGATTTCTTTTTAACAAGTTAATCCAAAAAGGGATAAATGCCAGCTTTGTGGGGAAATCCAGATACTTTCGATCCAGGATTGTTTAAAATCAAACGGCGGATTTGGCGTGGTTAGACCGACCAAGGGATGTTTAAGCCCTTGGCGGCTTTGGGAATGCTAAAGCAAAGACGCGACAGATGATTACGAAAGAGACCTGCATAATGGCCATTCCAGCCTCTCGTGAAGAATTGCTATTTGCCATCACGACAACGTTTGACAGATTGATGGCGGATTTGGCAAAGGTCCCACCCAGCCGTGCGCGCGAAGCCACGCTTAAAGGACATGCCGCGGGGACGCTGATGAGTCCGTCGGATCTGGTGGCCTATTTGATCGGATGGAATGAGCTGGTTCTGAAATGGTTGGACCGCGATGACCGGGGTGAGCCTGTTGATTTTCCTGCGACGGGTTTCAAATGGAACCAGCTTGGTCTCCTGGCGCAGAAATTCTACGCTGATCTAAATGCACAGGAATGGCCCGAATTACTTCACCGCTTTGCGGCAGCCAAGGCGCAGTTGATCGCAACGGTTAAGGCCCGGTCGGATGACGAACTTTATGGTAAGCCATGGTATGGCAAATGGACCAAAGGCCGGATGATCCAGTTCAATACATCCTCTCCCTACGCCAATGCGCGCATTCGTATCCGCAAGTGGCTAAAGGCGCAGGAATAAAAATACACCCTATTTCCGCCTTGGGCTTTTAGGCCCTGAAAGGGGCGGCCCGAGAACAGGGACGTTTCTGGGGCCGGGGTCAGGTATTAAACCGATGCCGGGACGACGGTTATCCTGTGTGTCGTCTTTTCGAAACTGGCGCTAAGTGGCTATTCTAGTACCCAACAATACATACAGGCTTACCAGCTGCGATCTGCTGATACATATCTGCGTTGCAGAATAAAAATTATGCATTTTTTTGAGATCAGATCATAACGCGCGTAGCTGATACGCATGAAAGTCTTTAATATGGATTGGTTCCCTATCGTCTTCGGTACGTTTAAGGTTGTTGCGCTTGTCGTGGCCATGTTCTTCGCCATCAAATGGCATTACGATCAGGGCAAGAAGAAGGGGATGGACAAGCGGGCGGTGCTGCGTTCGGCTGCCAAGATGGCCGCAGTCCTAGTGCTGGCGGCACTCGTCGTGGGACTTGTCAGCTTCGTCCTTGTCACGACGCTCGGTTTGGATATGAGCTACTGATGATGGCATCATACATGCAGGGGCACCAGGAGGGGCGACGACGCTTTCGCTGTCATTCCTTGATCTTTAATGACAAGGATTCTTGCGCCCCCGGTGGGCAAGAGTCTTATGTGATTTTACGCGATCACTAAGTGCTCGGCGTGACCGGATCGTAAACGAGCGATCTGTCTTGCAGATGTGGTCGAGATCACTTCTGCGGGATTCTGCTCGGTGTTCGTCTGAGTCGAGGGTGAAGATCGCCGGGGACCGATATCTGGAAGCGGACGCCGTTTTTTCGATAGGTGGGATACATAACTCGCCAAGTATTGCCGCAGGGGAAATACTTCTAAAACGTCAAAGTTTATTTTAAAAATATTGACTAAGAAAATGGCGGAGAGGGTGGGATTCGAACCCACGGTACTATTGCTAGTACAACGGTTTTCGAGACCGCCCCGTTCGACCACTCCGGCACCTCTCCGCATGTGTGGTCTGGCGTTCGAGGCGCTGTTTAACGGTCTGTGCGCCAGATTGCAAGAGGGAAAAAACAAAACGTTTGGTTTCGATGCTGAAATTGTTGTTTGGGAGCGGTTCGTCGCGGATTTGGCAGGGGCGGGATGGGGGGTGTTGTGTCAGCTGTTTGGTATCACCCTATTATTAAGGTAACGCTCAGACAGGGCCGGAATGGCAGGTTACGGTGTCGGGGCCCGGGACGGATTGGGCCGTTTGGGCATTTTGAGAGTGAATGTGCGTTCGTTTGCCGGGAAAGCAGGAGTCGGCGTGTCGGGTGCCAGGCATGACAATGGTGGAAGCAGGTTTTGATGCGGTGTCGCGCCGATGTTGAACAATGCAGGCTTGCCATGCGTGCCAAACAGGGCCGTATGGCGCGGATTGCCCGCTTTGGAGTTGACATTTAAGGGGGGAAACGGTAATTCACCCGTCTCTCGCAGCGGTCCGGTCTCAGTTTGCAGCGACACCGGTCTGCGCGTTTGCGTTTCCGAAGTCTTTTATTCAGGAACTTATTCGATGTATGCAATCATCAAAACTGGTGGCAAGCAATATAAGGTTGCCGCCAACGACGTTATCAAGGTCGAAAAGATCGCTGCCCAAGCTGGTGAAACCGTGACCCTGGATCAGGTTCTCATGGTGGCTGGCGACGGTGCACCGCAGGTTGGTGCTCCGTTGGTCGCTGGTGCTTCTGTTGTTGCAGAAGTTCTGGAACAGGCCAAGGGCGACAAAGTGATCGTTTTCAAGAAAAAGCGCCGGCACAATTACCGTCGCAAAAATGGTCATCGCCAGAACCTGACCGTTCTGCGCATCACGGGCATCAACGTCTGATTTTCAGACGGATGCAGGTTTTAGGAGGGTTTCATGGCTCATAAAAAAGCTGGTGGTAGCTCCCGTAACGGTCGCGACTCCGAAGGTCGGCGCCTCGGCGTTAAGAAATTCGGCGGCCAAGCGGTTGTTGCAGGTAACATTCTCGTACGTCAGCGTGGCACAAAATTCCATGCGGGCGAAAATGTTGGCCTCGCCAAAGACCATACCTTGTTTGCAACTGCGGGCGGTAGCGTTCAGTTCAAGTCAGGTTTCAAAGGTCGTACCTATGTGAACATCATTCCGGCAGAGGCGTAAGCCTCCCGTTCCGGACACGATGTGTCAAGAATTTGCAGGGGAGGAATGAGCAATCATTCCTCCCCTGTTTTATATGTTTCAGGCAAGATAATGCAGGGCGCGGCAGATTGCGCGGCATTGGGGAAATACCCCCGGACGAATTGATCCCAAAGGACTGGTTATGAAGTTTCTCGACGAGGCAAAAATTCATGTGCAAAGCGGTCGCGGTGGCGCCGGGTCGGTGAGTTTCCGGCGGGAGAAATTCATTGAATATGGCGGTCCCGATGGCGGCGATGGCGGACGGGGCGGCGACATTATTGTTGAGGCCGTTGAAAACCTGAACACCCTGATCGATTTTCGCTATCAGCAGCATTTCAAGGCCCAGATCGGCATGCATGGCATGGGCCGCAACCGAACCGGCCCGGCGGGCAAGTCGGTGACCATCAAGGTGCCGGTGGGCACTCAGATTTTGGCAGAAGACCGCGAAACCGTTATCCTTGACATGATCAAACCCGGGCAAAGCATTGTGCTGTGCCGGGGCGGTGACGGGGGCCGGGGCAATACCCATTTTAAATCATCGACCAACCAGGCCCCAAGGCGCGCCGAAGAAGGCTGGCCGAACGAAGAAATGTCGGTTTGGCTGCGCCTGAAGCTGATTGCCGATGCCGGGCTGGTCGGTTTGCCCAATGCCGGGAAGTCGACTTTTCTGGCGGCATCATCCGCGGCACGGCCCAAAATTGCCGATTATCCCTTTACCACCCTGCATCCGCAGTTAGGTGTGGTCGAGGTTGATGACAATGAATTTGTGCTGGCTGATATTCCCGGCCTGATCGAAGGCGCATCGGAAGGCAAGGGCATTGGTACGCGCTTTTTGGGCCATATCGAACGTTGCGAAGTGTTGTTGCACCTGATTGATTGTGCCGAGGAAGACCCGGTTGCGATCTATCGCACCGTGCGCGAGGAACTTGATAACTACGCCGATATTCTGGTTGATAAACCAGAAGTCGTTGCCCTGTCCAAGGCCGATACGCTGCTGCCTGAAATGGTGGAAGAACAACGCGAGATTTTGGAAAAAGGGATCGGCAAGAAGGTTTATATCGTTTCCGGTGCCACCCAGCAGGGGGTAAAGGAAGTGCATCGTCAGTTGCGCCGCCACATTGTTGAAGAACGCGAACGCCGGGCGCTTGAAAGCAACGAGGATAGAGGGTTCCAGCCTTGAGCCTTGGCGATGCAAAACGGCTGATTGTCAAGGTTGGCTCGGCTTTGCTGGTGGATGAAACCACCGGCAAGCTGCGCCGTGCCTGGCTGGAAGCCCTGGCCGACGATATTGCCGCCCTGCGTGAACGCGGCACGGAAGTGATTATTGTCTCAAGCGGGGCCATTGCCATGGGCCGCCGCCTGTTGGGGCTGGATCATCGCACCATCAGCCTGGCCGATAAACAGGCCGCCGCCGCAACCGGGCAGATTTCGCTGTCTCAGGTCTGGCAGGAGGCCCTGCACCGCAACGGGCTGATCATGGCGCAGGTGCTGGTCACGCTGGAAGATATGGAATCGCGCCAGCGTTATTTAAATGCGCGCGGCACGCTTAATGCGTTGCTGGGCCATGGTGCCGTGCCGCTGATCAATGAAAACGATACCGTCGCCACGGCTGAAATTCGCTTTGGCGATAATGACCGGCTGGCGGCCAAGGTCGCACATATGATTTCGGCGGATATGCTGGTATTGCTGTCTGATATTGACGGGCTTTATAGCGCTGATCCGCGCAAAAACCCAGATGCCGTGCTGATCCCCGAAGTGTGTGAACTGACCCCGGAAATCATGAATATGGCCGGGGCGGCACCGACCATGTATAGCTCTGGCGGGATGGTCACCAAATTGATGGCGGCCGAAATTGCCATGAAATCGGGCTGCCGGATGATGATTGCGCGCGGTACCATCTATCATCCGTTAAAGGCACAGCTTGAGGGTGGCTTGCATACCTTGTTTCAGCCCTCGGAAACACCGCTGGCCGCGCGCCGTCACTGGATTGCGACATCGCTTTCCGCACGCGGTGCGATTGTGATTGATGCCGGGGCCGTCAAGGCGCTGCGCGCGGGCAAAAACCTGTTGGCACCGGGCATTACCACCTTGCAGGGCAGTTTCAAGCAAGGCGATGCGGTGCGGGTGTTAGCCAGTGACGGCAGCGAAGTGGCGCGCGGGCTTTCGGCCTATTCGGCAGAAGAAACCCGTCAGCTCATCGGCCATAACAGCCATGATATCGAGCCGATTTTGGGCTATAGCCGTGGCAATGCGATTATCCATTCCGATGATCTGGTGCTGGCGCAAAGCTGAATTTCAGGCGTTTTTGTCGATTTGAGCTGCGATAACGAGGTGATTATGGGTGAAGGACGGTTTTTCAACCGGCATCGGTAATTTGAGCGGTGCTGGCGATTGTGGCAAAAATATCGGCCAGCATGGCAAGTTCGGCCCGATGCAGGATATTGGTGGGAATAACGCCGGATGTATCTGTTGGGGTATCGGGGCCAATCGCGGCGGGAACCGGAAGGTCGCGCGTGGCGCAGGCATCGCTGGCAACAGTTACGCCGTATCCGGCCTGATGGGCCATACGGGCGGTTGTTGAAATGCAAAGATGCGTCATGAAACCCGCCAGAACCACGTTTTTAAGGCTGTTGCTTTGCAGGGTTTCGTGCAGGTTGGTGTTGCCAAATGCATTTGGCACATGTTTGACGATGGTGGCTTCGTTTGCCATCGGCGCAACTTCGGGCATGATCTCGACATAGCGGTCGTCGGGGTTGAAAATGGCAGCGCCCGCCGGGCTATGATGCACAATATGAATGACAGGGCCTTTATGACGGCGCCAGTGGGCCAGCAAGTGGGCGACGTTTTTTAGGGCCGCGTCAAGCCCGTGTAATTTCAGCGCCCCGCTGCGATATTCTTCCTGGGCATCAATGATAATCAGGGCGGCATTATCGACATTGCCAATGGCTGGGGTAACGCCAGAAAGCGATAATAGTGTTTGGGCCGTCATGGCTTGTTTCCTTTACAAATATGATCTGGCAATTATGGCTCTGCAAATTTGCCATTCATACAGGCATTTTTGCGGTTATAATCTGCATTTACGCAGAATATGCCGGAGCGACAATGCAGATACCAGACTGGGAAGGCCTAAAGACATTTGTGGTGCTTTGCCGGGCGGGCAATATGAGTGCGGCTGCGCGCGAGTTGGGCGTGAACCAGACCACGGTCAGCCGCCGTATTGCCCGGTTGGAAACCATATTGGGCTATCCGGTTTTGCGGCGCGGCGATGGCGAACTGGTGCCCACCAGCCAGGCCAAACCGTTATTGGCGACGGCGCAGGAAATGGAGGCGAATATTGCCGCTGTTTTGGCGGCAACGCCCAAGGCCGGGGATGGCGCACCGGATTTGACCGGAACCGTGCGTGTCACGGCGGTAGATGCCATTCTTGATGGGGTGCTGCTGCCCGCCTTTGGTGATTTTCATCATCGCTATCCCGGCGTGCAGCTTGATTTGATCGGCGGCAACCGCAACCTTAATATTGCCCGGCGCGAGACGGATTTGGCATTGCGGATGGCGATGCCGGAGAGCGGGGCTTTTCGGGCGCGGCGTCTTGGCGACATGCAATTTGCCGTGTATGGCCCCCACAGGGACATGGACCTGCAACAGGCCGACTGGATTGATCTGGTTGATGATTTTGCCGATAAGCCCGAGCAGCTATGGTTACAGCACACCTTTCCTAAACGCCGGGTATTGGCGCGTGCCAATAATGCGGCATTTATGGCGCGGCTGGCATTGCAATGTCGGGGGTGCTGTTTGTTGCCCCGTTGTGTGGGCGACCGGGTTAAGGACCTTTACCGGCAGGATCAATATCAGGTAAGTGCGGGGCGCGAGGTCTGGTTGCTGGTGCATCAGGATATGGCCCATGTGCCGCGTGTGCGCGCAGTGATAGATTGGGTCAGTGCGGTGATGCGGGCGGTATAATCGGCATCAACAGGGTGTTTTTCACCCCTCCGTGCCCTTTAAAGTATCCGTCTTGATGGTATGGTCGGCCAGTCGGCTGTGGCTTTGCACGGTGCGGGCATTGGGAATGTCGTTGTCCAATGCGCGGCGGGTGGCGGTTTCGGTATCGAACCCGTATGTGCGCCAGCGTTTGATTAATCGTTTTTCCAATACCTTTATTGGTACATCAAGAAAAAGGGTAAGATCAAACAGCGATGACAGCCCGTTCCAGGGGGCCTGATCAAGCAACAGATAGTTTCCCTCGATCAGGATGATGCGCTGGTTTTGTGAAATACAGCGCGCCGATCCCCGAGACAGCTCCAGATTGCGGTCAAAGACCGGTACATATATGTCGTCGTCATCGCGCCGAAGGGCAGCAAGACAGCGGGCGAAGCCGCCAACATCAAAGGTGTGCGGTGCGCCTTTGCGGGCCAGATGGTTGCGGGCGGCAAGGATGGTATCATCGAAATGAAAGCCGTCCATCGGCACGATGGCCACCCCGGCTTCATCACCCCCCAGATGGTGATGAAGCCGTTCGGACAGGGTTGATTTGCCCGAAGCGGGGGCGCCAGCGATTGCCACCATTAGCCGGGTATGACCGGACTGACGGCTGGCAATGAGGGAAGCGATAGGATCAAGATCAGGATATTTTTGCATTTAAGGCGGCCCTGATCCTGTTTTAGGCGGTGGCGGCAATTTCAGGGGCCTCAAGGGCACCGGTCATAAAGGCGACGGCATCAGACATGGTATAGTCAGAG
Organism: uncultured Thalassospira sp.; assembly: GCF_963976115.1. GTDB lineage: Bacteria > Pseudomonadota > Alphaproteobacteria > Rhodospirillales > Thalassospiraceae > Thalassospira. The sequence continues at coordinate 182,428 of NZ_CAXBJJ010000004.1, read as the reverse complement.
GGTTTGATGGTGCAAAGCCGTTTGCCCAGCCGATGGATGTGGATGCGGTCGGCGACCTCGAACACATGGGGCATATTGTGCGATATAAGCACAATTGGCATTCCGCGCGATCGTACATCCTGTATCAATTCCAGCACCCGTCGGCTTTCTTTAACCCCAAGGGCGGCGGTTGGTTCATCCATAATCACGACCTTGGAACCAAATGCAGCCGCACGGGCCACCGCCACCCCCTGACGTTGCCCGCCAGACAGGGTTTCAACCGCCTGATTGATGTTTTGAATGGTCATCAGGCCCAGTTCATTGAGTTTGGCGCGCGCGACACGCTGCATTTCCGGGTGATCCAGCATTTTGAAAAACGTGCCGGCAAAACCGGACCGGCGAATTTCGCGGCCCATAAACATGTTATCGGCAATAGACAGGGCCGGGGACAGGGCCAGGTTTTGGTATACCGTTTCAATGCCAACTTCGCGGGCGTCCATCGGCGATGAAAACGAAACCGGTTTGCCATCAAGCCGTATTTCACCTTCATCCAGGGAAACAGCCCCGGACAATGCCTTGACCAGCGAGGATTTTCCGGCCCCGTTATCGCCGATAATCGCAAGGATTTCGCCGGGATAAAGGTCGAAATCGGCATGATCAAGGGCGGTGACACGGCCATAGCGTTTGACCAGGCCACGCCCGGAAAGAACAGGTTGAAGGGGGGATGATGTGGCATTCATGACGATACCTTTCTGATCCACTGGTCAATCGCAACGGCAATGATGGTCAGCCAGCCAATGGCAAACAGTTGCCACAGCACATCAACGCCAATCATGCGCAAACCGGAATTGAACACGCCGACAATCAGGGCGCCAATCAGGGGGCCGATAATGGACCCGCGCCCGCCAAACAGCGAAATGCCCCCAATGACGACAGCGGTAATGGATTGAAGGTTGGCTTCCTGAAAACTTTGCGGCGACACCGAGCCAACACGACCGATAGAGGCCCATGCCCCGATGGCACATACCAACCCGGCCAGCCCGTAAACCGTGATCAGGGTGCGGTTGGTGCGGATACCGGAAAGTTCGGCAGCGTCCTTGTCATCGCCAATGGCATAAACATGGCGGCCCCATGCGGTATGGTTCAGCACAAACCACAGTACTGCGAAAATCAGCAGCATCAGAACCGAACCATAGGTGATCCGCGCCCCGTTAAACGAAATGGTTTCACCAAAGAACTTTAACAGCGGGGCAATTTCGTCAAGCGTCTGGCTGCGGATCGACTGCGCACCTGATAACCACAAATTCAGGGCGAAAAAGATATTCCAGGTTCCCAGTGTAACGATAAAGGGCGGCAGTTTGATGCGGGTCACCAGAAACCCGTTCATCATCCCGGCACCAATCCCGCCGATACAGCCAATCAGAATGGCAATCGGGGCGGGGACGCCAAGGGTGACCGCAAGCTGCCCCATGATCACGGACATCAGCACCATGATCGCCCCGACCGACAGGTCAATCCCGGCGGTGAGAATAACCAGGCTTTGTGCCGCCGCAAGAATGCCAATAATGGAAACCTGCTGAATAATCAGCGACAGATTAAAGGGCGAAAAAAATTTGGGCCCGGCAATCAAGCCAAAAATAGTGATAGACGTTAGCAGGACAATAACCGGCACCATCGTCGGGTTGCCGTGCAAAAAATGCTGAATGCGGGCAAAAGGCGTGTGCTTTGCGGTGTTAAACTGGGCGACGCTTTTGTCACTGGCATCCAGTGCCTGCTCAAAGTCCTGTTTTTTGTGAGACGTGCGAACAGGATCGCTCATCACTTCCTCCCGGTTTTATCAGGACGCTTTGTTTTCTGGTGGTAAAACCAGCACGCCTTTTTCTGATTTATGGAATTAAGGGGCAGATTTTATGCGTCATCGTGGCCAAAGAGCGCGCAATCGCGCTCTTTGGCACAGATGGTTGGGGAGGATTACCCCCAGCAGCGGTTCATGCCCTCTTCGACACTGATAGAGGGAACGCCGTCGACCGGTTTGTCGGTGACGAGGTTAACGCCGGTATCGTAAAAATTCAGCCCTGCCGAATTTTTGGGTTTTTCGCCAGTTTTTGCCCAATTGGCAATCGCCTCGATTCCTTTATAGGCCATATCAAGCGGATATTGCTGTGATGTCGCCCCAATAACCCCGTCCTTGACGTTCAAAATACCAGGGCAGCCGCCATCAACCGATACGATCAGCACATTCTTTTCCAGACCAAACGATTTAAGGGCCTCATAGGCCCCGGCCGCCGCAGGTTCGTTAATGGTATAAACAACATTGATGCCTGAATCGCGCTGCAACAGGTTTTCCATTGCTTTGCGGCCGCCTTCTTCGTTGCCGCTGGTAATGTCGTGGCCGACAATGCGGCTGTCATCTTCATCGCCGATCTTGTTTGGGTCTTTGATGTCGATGCCAAAGCCTTTCATGAAGCCCTGATCGCGCAGAACATCAACAGACGGTGCCGAGGCCGACAGGTCAAGAAACGCAATTTTGGCATCATCCGCCTTGTCACCGAGTTGGCTTGCGGCCCATTTGCCAATCATTTCGCCTGCTTTGAAATTGTCTGTGGCGAAGGTGGCGTCGGCGGAGTCAATCGGTTCAAGGGGGGTATCAAGGGCGATGACAAGTAACCCGGCATCACGGGCTTTTTTGAGTGCCGGGACGATGGCTTTTGTATCGGACGCGGCAATCAGAATGCCTTTTGCGCCAGCGGCAATGCATGATTCAACAGCCTGTACCTGTGTTTCATTGTCACCATCAATCTTGCCGGCATAGGTTGAAAGATCGACATTGTGTGCGAATGAAGCTGCTGTTGCGCCTTCTTTCATTTTGACAAAAAACGGATTGATATCGGTTTTTGTGATGAGACAGGCCCCCATTTCATCGGCTTTGGCCTGGTGAACCGGCAGGGCGGCAATCGAAAGAGCAAGCGCACCAAGAGTTGCGCCAAGAAGTGTTTTTTTCATCTGTTTCCTCCCAGGGATTTCCCTGATTTCAAAGGCATTTTGCCAGTTATTTACCTAGAAAACGTCCGCGACAGTTGTTCTTTGCAACCTTGATATGGGGACGATCTGGCATATAAACCACACTAAATTTGAAGATCTGTCAATTAATAAATCCGTTTGATTTATTAATTAGAATTAGTCATCTTGTGATGATAACAAAAAACGGCGATGCCGTATGGGAGGACTAGGAATATGCCCGCAAGTCAAACCACAAGCGGAGATTTTCCGGGCGTTTCACCGCTTCATTCCGGATCAAATGGCGGCGGTGGCGCCAACCAGATCCGGGTGCGCGCCTATAACGAACGTTTGCTTTTGTCACTTGTGCGGCGTACGGCGGGCCTGTCAAAGGCCGACATCGCCCGGTTGTCGGGGTTATCGGCGCAAACTGCATCTGTCATTATTCGTGCGCTGGAACGCGACGGACTTTTGATGCGCGGCGAACCAGTGCGGGGCAAGGTTGGCAAGCCGTCAATCCCGATGGCCCTTAATCCGGACGGCGCATATTCGCTCGGCCTGAAAATTGGTCGGCGCAGCGCGGATCTGGTGTTGATGGATTTTGTTGGCACGGTGCGCGAACGCCGTATTGAAACCTACAAATATCCGACGCCCGAAAACATTCGTCAGTTCGTATGCACCGCGATTGACAGTTTGATTGCCAATCTGACCCCGGCCCAGCGCACCCGCATTGCCGGGCTGGGTATTGCCGCGCCGTTTGAATTGTGGAACTGGGTCGATGAAATGGGGGCGCCAGAACAGGATATGAACGCCTGGCGTGATATTGATCTGGTCGAGGATATTGGTGAAATTGTTTCTTTTCCGGTGTTTTTACAAAACGATGCCACGGCGGCCTGTGGTGCTGAACTGGTGTTTGGCCAGGGTGCCAATTACACCGATTTTGCCTATTTCTTTATTGGGTCCTTCATTGGCGGTGGTGTGGTTTTAAACCAGGCTGTTTATGCCGGGCGGACCGGCAATGCCGGGGCGTTCGGGTCGATGCCGGTGGTGGACCGGGCAGGGAAACCGTCGCAGTTGATCGATCAGGCGTCTTTGTTTGTTTTGGAAGAAATGCTGAAACATGAGGGTATCGATCCCGATCGACTATGGCGCGACCCGGAAAGCTGGGGCGATATAGGGCGGCCGCTGGATTGCTGGATTGCGCAGGCGGCGCGCAGCCTGGCTTTGGCAATCACGTCGGTTTGTTCTGTGATTGATTTTGAAACCGTGATTGTCGATGGCGGCTTCCCGCCCTTTGTGCGTGACTGCGTGGTGGGGGCCATTCGCGATGCCATTACCGAACTGGACCTGCAAGGCATTGCCATGCCCCGGGTTGAACCCGGGGTGGTTGGCAATGGCGCGCGTGCCATCGGCGCGGCCAGCTTGCCGCTGTTTTCACGCTACCTGCTTGATCAGAATGTGTTGTTCATGCAGGTTGAAGGGTGATCTCTGCACGTGTCGTCAGAAGTTATCCTTGCGGTGGCGAATTTCGGTAAAGACGATTTCGGCGGGGGCCCCTGACATGCCCATCGCCGCGCCGACGCGCGGCACATCGGCGCGTAAAAACGGGTTGGTCTCTATTTCCTCGCCCAGGGTGGAGGGGATGGTGGGGCGGTTGGCCTTGCGCAGGGTTTCAATTGCGCGCGCGCGAGACTGAAGGGCTGTGTTGTCTGGCTCAATCGTCAGGGCAAAGCGGGCATTGGCAAGGGTGTATTCATGGCCGCAATAAAGCCGGGTTTCGACCGGCAAGGTGCGGAACTTGATCAGCGAATGCCACATTTGTTCTGCGGTGCCTTCAAACAGGCGTCCACAGCCAAGAGCAAACAGGCTGTCGCCCGAAAACAGGGCTGAAACGGCGGGGAAATAAAAGGCAATATGCCCGGCGGTATGGCCCGGGACATCGTAAACGCTGGCGATAAGTGCGCCAACTTTTACTGTGTCGCCCTCGGCCACGGTTTCATCCAGCCCGTCGATTTTATCGGCTTCGGCCGCAGGGCCGATCAGCTTCGCGCCGAACTTTTCCTTAAGTTCGGCATTGCCACCGACATGATCATTATGATGGTGGGTGTTTAAAATAACATCCACCTGCCAGCCGCGTTTGGCCAGTTCTTCAATCACCGGGGCGGCATCGCCGGGGTCGACCACGGCGGTCACGCCACTTTGGGTACAATGAAGCAGATAGATGTAATTGTCTGACCGGTTCGGGATCAGGATGATGTCACCTGCCGACATTTTTGGCCTCATTTGTTTGAAAATATATTAATCAGTCTACACCCTGAGCCTAACAGGGTGACGACGGGGAAACAATTGCGCTGCAATTTGTTTCGCGCACCGCCCGGACAATGATAGGGTTTGCACATGCGTCAGGATGTTGTCGATTTACACCGGTTTTATGCCACCAGCCTGGGTCAGGCCGCCCGGCGGCTTATTCGCCGTCGCTTGCGCCTGATGTGGTCAGACGTGCGCGGGATGCGCGTGCTTGGCTTTGGCTATGCCACACCCTATTTGCGGCCTTTTCTGGGGGAAGCCGAACGGGTTATGGCCTTTATGCCTGCCCCGCAGGGATGCGTTCATTGGCCCGCAGGCGAAGCCAACCGGGTTGCCCTGATCGAAGAAACCATGCTGCCGCTGCCAGACAGTTCGGTAGATCGGATTTTGCTGGTGCATCTGGTGGAACATTCCGACTCGCAGCGTCGTTTGATGCGTGAATGCTGGCGGGTGTTAACACCAAACGGTCGTATTGTGGTGCTAACCCCCAACCGCAGTTCGTTATGGAGCTGGTCGGAAAATACCCCGTTTGGCTTTGGTCATCCTTACACGGTAAGTCAGTTGCAAAACCTGATGCGGGAAAACATGTTTTTGCCGGTGCAACATAGCCGCGCCCTGTTTTTACCGCCGACCAATAACCGCTTTTTGCTGCGTTCGGCACAGGGCATTGAAAATGTCGGTTCTCGTCTGTTTAAGGCCTTTGCCGGGGTGAGTATTGTTGAAGCAGGCAAGCAGCTTTATGCCAGCACCGGAACCCCGCAGCATAAAAGACGGCTGGTGCATATTCCAGTCGCCGTTCCGCCGATGCGACCGGTTGACGGTAATCAGATTGGGAACAATAACGATACACACGAAGATCCGAAAGATCGGCAGGAAAGCACGACTTTATCGGCTGACAGCGTTGCGCAGGCAAGCCGAACCGGGGCCGATGTTTCTTAAAGGAAATATGCTTTATCCCTATGGTTGTGCATGTCTTGGTTTCATCTATCGCAATGGTCATTGCGCGGAGATGCTGTTATTTCAGGTCCTGTTTCCCCCACTTTCAGTGTTGCTCATTTTTCCGGTTATTGTCATGTCGATGCGCTTTGCGCTTGTTTCTTTCCTGCTTGCCGTCATCCTTTTTGCCCAAATTGGGCCGGTATCTGCCCAGACTCAGAACGCGAATGGCGGGCCGCGCCAGCATATTGTTTTATATGGCGAGGACAATAGCCCGCCTTATGCGTATTTTAACGGGGCGGTTATGGCAGGGGCCTATACCGATATTCTGAAACATGCCGCGGCGCGCTTGCCGCAATATGATATCGAATTTTCCGGTGTGCCGTTTAAACGCGGAATTGAACTGTTGCAGCGTGGCGAGATCATGGCCTTTTATCCGCCCTATCTTGATCCCGAACGGAACTGGGTTAGCCGGTATTCGGTGCCGCTCATCGAACAGACCGTTATGGTGATGTGCACGCAAAAATTTGCCCGCGATCGTGTTTTGGTGAACTACCCGGTTGATTATATAGGGGCGCGATTTGGCAATACAGCGGGGTACCGGCTGGTCGGCGAAAAACTGTTCGAGATGGCGCGCCAGCATGAAGTGACGCTCGAGGAAGCCCACAGCACCGAGATCAATTTACGCCGGCTGCTGGCCGGTCGCATTGATTGTTATGTCAATGATCGGCTGGCGGTGGAAACGGCACTGGCCGAGCTTGGCGTTGATCGCGCCGCAAGTGCACGTAAAATAATGGAAACTGCTGTTTTAGGCAGTCATCAGGGGGCGATTGCCTATGCCCCGGACGATCCAGGAAAATGGCCTTATCGCGATGAGTTTGCCACGGCATTGGACGCGGTATTAAGGCAAATGTATGAAGACGGCGAAATTGAGCAGATATTGCACCGTTACATGATGTTTTGACCGGTTACCTGGATCTGGGTCGGTATGCCAAAGGTGGTTGGCGCTAGCGATGGCTGGCGGCCAATGCCAGGCCAAAGCTGATAAAAATGCCGCCTGCCACCCGGTCAAACCATCTGCGGGCTGATCCGAGAAGGACGTTTTTGCTGCGTGCCGCCAGGAATGAGTAGCCCATGATAGAGGCAAAAGACAGTAGAACAAAGGTCGAGTCGAGCACGGCAAACTGGGTCATCAACGGGGCTTCGGGATCAAGGAACATCGGGAACAGTGCGGTAAAAAACGCAATTGATTTAGGATTGCTGGCCGAAATGAGAAAACCCCGCAGATAACAACGTCCATAACCGGGATGCGGCATGGATTGTTCAGACATCACATCCACCGGGGGTTTGCCACTGGCCCGCCACATCTTGATGCCCAGCCAGATCAAATAGGCCGCCCCGGCAAAGCGGATAAGATCAAACAGGATCGCCGATGCCATGATCATGGCCCCCAACCCCATTGCCGATAAAGCCCCCATCAGCCCGGTTGCGCTTACACAGCCCAGGGCGCCAATAAAGGATGTCGTTGTGTTATGGCGAATGCTGTTGGTGATGCCCAGCATCACAGCCGGGCCAGGTGTAAGAACAGCGATCAGAACGGCAACAAGATACAGGCCATATTGGTCCAGCGACATAAACGGTATCCTTCGGCACGTGGTGTATCTGACCGGGGCAAAGAGCGGCGATGCCGTGGTCGATACGGCGTTTGCGGCACTCTTGTGCGGGTATTTGATATTTTCTACCACGCAACCGATGAATTTGCCGCATATAAAAAGGCCGCCGAAAGCATTCGGCGGCCTTTGGTAACGGGTTGGTACCAAACAGATTAATGTTCGATTTTGGCCCAGATTTTACGTTTTACAGCATAGAGCATCGCAGTTAACACGATCAGGAACAACAGCACTTTCATGCCCATTGCCTTGCGGGTTTCAAGTTCCGGTTCGGCAATCCAGTTCAGAAACGCCGTAACGTCCTGAGATTCCTGTTCAATGGTCGCTTTCGTGCCATCAGTATATTCAACATCGTCACCATAAAGGGGCGGCGGCATCGAAATCTGATGGCCGGGGAAGTAATGGTTGTAATACTTGCCTTCGGCCATTTCGACACCGGCTGGTGCCTCTTCTTCATAACCGGTCAGCAGGGCATGGACATAATCCGGGCCATGCGGACGGGCCTTGGCCATCAGCGACAGATCAGGCGGTGTTGCCCCGCCATTGGCTGCCGCCGCAGCCTTGTCATTGGGGAACGGTGACGGAAAACGATCGGCCGGTTTGCCCGAACGGGTGAACATTTCACCCTCTTCATTGGGGCCGTCCTGTACGTCATATTCCGCAGCAATCGCCTTGATCTGGTCGTCGTTAAAACCAATACCTTCAAGATTGCGAAATGCCAGATAATGCATGCTGTGGCAGCTTGCACAGACATTTTTGAATACCTGAAAACCACGTTGCACTTGTGCGCGGTCATAGGTGCCAAAAAGGCCCTCCCAGCTCCAGTTCATATCAGGCGGAACCGTGCCTTCTGCAGCTTTCGATGCGTTGGCAAAAGCGGTCAGCGCGAATGCTGCAGCAATTGTGGTGAGAGCAAATTTACGCATTTGCACCTCCCTTGAGGACAGATTCGCTGATACTTGCCGGAAGCGGTTTAGGACGTTCAAGCTTGCCAACCACGGGCATCACAACCAGGAAATGCAGGAAGTAATACAATGTCGCCAATTGGCCAACAACAATAACCGGAAGCCCGGCCAGCCCCATGAATGGATCGGACGGCGCCTTGGCACCGCAATAGCCCAGAACGAAGCAGTCAATTATCAGGATGACAAAAAACCATTTGTAAACCGGGCGGAAACGCGAGCTGCGAACCTTTGATGTATCCAGCCAGGGAATGACAAACAGAACAATGATCGCGGCAAACATTGCCAGCACACCCAGCAGCTTTGCCGGCATGCCAAGGAAACTGAAATCGATCGAACGCAGGATCGCATAGAATGGCAGGAAGTACCATTCCGGCACGATATGTGCGGGCGTCGATAACGGGTTTGCCATGATGTAGTTGTCCGGCTCGCCAAAGAAGTTTGGCGCGAAGAACACGAAATACAGATAGATGATCAAAAACACGCCCATCCCGAACAGATCCTTGATCGTGTAATAGGGATGGAAAGGAATGCTGTCCTGCGGGGTTTTGATTTCAACACCGGTCGGGTTGTTGGACCGCACCGCATGCAGTGCCCAGACATGCAGAACCACAAGGCCCAGAATGACAAACGGCAGCAGGTAATGCAGCGAGAAGAAGCGGTTCAGCGTCGGATTGCCAACCGAGAAGCCACCCCAAAGCCAGGTTACCAGCGGGTCACCAACAATCGGGAAGGCTGAAAACAGGTTGGTAATAACCGTTGCACCCCAGAACGACATCTGGCCCCACGGCAGCACATAGCCCATAAAGGCTGTTGCCATCATGGCCAGCAAGATCAGGATGCCAATCCACCACAGAACTTCACGCGGGGCTTTGTATGACCCGTAATAAAGACCACGGAAAATATGGATATAGACGGCGATGAAGAACATTGATGCGCCATTGACGTGCAGATAGCGGATCAGCCAGCCGTAATTCACGTCACGCATGATGCGCTCAACGGAATCAAATGCCATATCGGCATGTGGCGTATAGTTCATCGCCAGAAAGATCCCCGAAAGGATCATGGTCACCAGAACAAACCCGGCCAGAGAACCGAAGTTCCACATATAGGACAGGTTTTTCGGTGTCGGATATTCATAAGCGGCATGATGCACCATCGATATGATCGGAAGACGATCATCGACCCATTTTACCACTTTGTTATTCCATACAGGCGCGCTCATCTTACACTCCCTTAGCCGATCTTGACCGACGTGTCGGTGAGGAAGGTATAGGTCGGCACAACCAGATTCAGTGGTGCCGGACCCTTGCGGATACGACCTGAACTGTCATAGTGCGACCCGTGACACGGGCAATACCAGCCGTCGAAGTCCCCGCGTGGTTCCCCGGTTGCGGTCCCCATCGGGATGCAGCCCAAATGGGTGCAAACGCCGACGACAATCAGCCATTCTTTTTTCTTCACACGGGCATCGTCGGTCTCGGGATCGACCAACTGGTTCAATGCCACGTCTTCAGCTTCTTTGATTTCCCGCTCGGTACGGTGACGGATGAACACGGGTTTACCGCGCCACATGACCTTGATGGCCTGACCGACAGGTATATTGGACAGGTTAACTTCGACCGAGGCCAGCGCCAGAACGTCCTTGGACGGGTTCATGCTGTCCACGAACGGCCACAGCGCCATGCCGGTGCCAACGACACCGACAGCTGTGGTCGCAAGGGTCAGGAAATCCCTGCGGTTCTCGTCCGGGGTATCCCCGGATGATTGCACCGTTTGCGACATGATGTATTCCTCTTTCTGCCCCCAAAACAGGCATGCGGAATGCCTGAAATTACCGTGGGGATCATTGACTTATTTCAAATTGGAAAAAAGTTTTTGTCCCCATGGCCTTCAGGCCTGAATCGAATTTCGTATACTAACAATAATGGCCTTTGTTAAGGATAACTTGGCGGGAAAGGTACGTATTAATAAACGCTGTGGTTCTGGAAACACTCTAAAAACCCTACTGTGAACAAGGCTTTTCCTAGCGCTGGTACCGGTTTCAGATACCCGCTATAACAAGCTACTTACGTTAAAGACCACTCCCGAAAGCGGGAAACTCCTGTCGTGCTATGAAACTTTTGGTAACATTTTTTCGGTCGAATTCACACAAAATTGCGCGAGTCTGTTGATCAATCATGAGAATTTGCCTGTTTGAGCCTGATATTCCCCAAAATACCGGCACCATTCTTCGGATGACAGCCTGTCTGGGGGTCGGCGTTGACATTATCGAACCCTGCGGATTTCTGCTGACATCGGCCAGCCTGAAACGGGCGGGGATGGATTACCTTGATGCTGCTGATTATCAGCGACATGCCGATTGGCGTGCCTTTGATGATGCCCGTAAAACCGGGGCATTGCCGGGACGTCTGGTTTTGATGACAACAAAGGGCGCTGTTCCTTATTGTGATTTTGATTTTCGCGCCGACGATATTTTGATGCTGGGCGCGGAAAGCCGGGGTGTGCCCGATCAGGTGCATGATACGGCCGATGCCAGGGTTGTTATTCCGTTACGCCCGGGGATGCGATCCTTGAATGTCGCCATGGCGGCAGCTATGACCTTGGGCGAAGCCATGCGCCAAACCAACAGTTTTCCGGGAACCCCTGAATGACCGACGATACCGCACGCCAGACCGAAATTCGTAAAACTCGGGCCGCCGACTGGTTTACATCCCTGCGCAATCAGATTTGCGCCCGGTTTGAACAGCTTGAAGACAATTATACCGGCCCGTTGTCTGACCGGCCGGCCGGGCGATTCGAGCGGACCCGCTGGGACCGGGGCGAGCACGAAGGTGGCGGTGAAATGTCGGTGATGCGCGGGCGGGTATTTGAAAAGGTTGGCGTTAATATTTCGACGGTGCATGGTGAATTTTCGGAAAAATTCCGCAAGGAAATTCCGGGGGCGGATGTAAATCCCAACTTTTGGGCCGCCGGGATTTCGCTGGTGGCGCATCCCTGTTCGCCGCTGGTACCTGCTGTTCATATGAATACCCGCCATATTGTGACGTCAAAGGCGTGGTTTGGCGGTGGGGCGGACCTGACACCGGTTTTTCCCGACGATGCCGATACCGGTGATTTCCATGGGGCGTTCAAGGCTGCCTGTGATGCGCATGGAGACGATTATTACGACCGTTTCAAAAAATGGTGCGACGAATATTTCTGGCTGCCGCACCGCAACGAATCGCGCGGGGTTGGCGGCATTTTTTACGATTATCTGGAAGAGGACTGGGAGGCTGATTTCGCCTTTACCCAGGATGTGGGAAAGGCTTTTCTGGATGTTTATCCTCGCCTTGTCGAACGGCACTATAACTGCGACTGGACGATGGATCAGCGCGAGGCCCAATTGATCAAGCGCGGGCGCTATGTTGAATTTAATCTGCTCCATGATCGCGGAACGCGCTTTGGCCTGATGACCGGGGGCAATACTGAGGCCATCCTGATGTCGCTGCCGCCGATGGCAAACTGGCCCTAGGCTGTGGGCATTTTGATCGGTTTAAAATGATGACAAAAGGCCTGTGTGATGCAGGTCTTTTGTACGTGTGATGTGGGGCGGTATTTTACCATTTTGGCGGGCTTGTGCCCAAATGCCCCGCCGGGATGGACCAGCGCATGGGGATGCCAACAATTTCAAGCGGCGGGCGTAATCGCTGCACATCTCCGCTGCCTGATGGTTCGATGGCTGGCATATAGTCGCATTCTGCAAGGTCGGCGAATGACGGGGGCGATGAACCGTCCGTGGAAGCAGGGCGATATTGGCATAACAATGCCGCCACCCGTGCCAGTGAAGTACGATAGCATTTGCCGTGTCCGGTTTGATGGCGTTCGACCAGGCCACGAATGGCGCTGGTGGCAAGAATATAACCAGCGGCATGATCCAGTGCCTGTACCGGCAAGGGTTTGGGTTTTTCGGATTGGTAACTTTTCATCTCGTGATCGGCGATGCCGCTGCTCATTTGAACCAGACTGTCAAAACCACGTCGAAACTGCCACGGGCCGGACCAGCCATAGGCATTGAGAGCCACATCAATTAAACCGGGGTTAAGGGCGCGGCGGGCCTCGGCCCCCAGGCCCAGGCGTTCAAGGGCATCGGCGCGATAGCCATGCACCAGAATGTCGGCTTCTGCCAGAAGTGCACGAAACGTGTCACGGTCATGATCCCTGCGCAAATCAAGCCGGGCACAGCGTTTGCCCAGGGTAATGTCGGGTAAAATCGAGGGTTCATCCCAGCCGTGCGGATCAATGCGCAACACATCGGCACCAAAACCTGCGAGAAACCGGGTGCCGACCGGTCCGGCCAGAATGCGCGTTAAATCAAGCACCCGCACCCCGGCAAGCGGACGTTCAATCGAACCGGTAAGGTGGAAATGCGATTTTGCGTGGCTTTCCGGGGCGGGCACGGGGCTGGTGCCAACGTGAACCAGCGGTTCGGTGGCAACAGCCTGGCCCTGGGGATGCTGTTGCCATGCCGTGATGGAACGCATGGCCGCGGCACAGCCCTTCTTTTCGACAATGGCAGTTTCCAGGGCATTGATCGGCCAGTTTGCCACCGTTTCGGCAACGGTTTGCCGGGTGGCATCGTCCGGTGCGATGCCCAGCACAGCAAGGGCGGCGCGGCGATGATGCGGGGCATTGGTATGCAGGCGGACCCAGCCATCCTGCCCCTGATAGTCCCCGGCAATGGCATCCCACTTGGGCGCGGGTGCCCAGCCGACAGGCCGATAGCTTGATGCAAACCAGGCCGAGGCCAACCACCGGTCAACATTTATGGGCGGGATAGGGGCGGCATTCGGGCCCTGATTGCGAATCAGGCCCGCAAGTTCGACAATCGCCAAACCGGCACAGGCAACCGAGGACGCGGCCAGATCTGTCACAGCAAAGACCGATGGCAGGGCACCGGTACCGGTTTGCGAAATGGCTGGAATAAAGCCCGGATCACCGCCAACCGCCGTCCATATTTCGCGAACAAAACCGTCGAAGGGCGACAGATTATTCGATGCGCCCCCGGATGCGGATGAGGGGTCGGATTGGGATAGGCTGGTGGGAGACGGGGTGTTGGCGCGTGTCATGGTGGCTTCCTTGGCGGTCGGTGTTGCCTGATGAACAGGTCTATACAGCACGCCAGTTGCAATATATCGTCAATATTGATTATATAAATCAACATATATTGGTCATGACAAAACAACATTTCGACAAGTCCCGTTTTATCAGCGCCGAACAGGCCGCCGAACAGTTGGGGGTGTCGCGGGCGACGCTCTATGCCTATGTCAGCCGCGGGCTTTTGCGTGCGCATCCGGCAGAGGGGGACAGCCGACGTCATTGTTATGCCCGTGACGATGTGGCCGAACTGGCGGGGAAACGGCGACGGGGTCGTAAACCGGTTGATATTGCCAAATCAACACTGGATTGGGGGATGCCGGTGCTCGAATCGGGGATCACGCTGATCTGTGACGGGCAGCTCTATTATCGTGGCAAAAGGGCTGTTGAGCTTTCGGAACGGGCCAGTCTGGAGGAGGTCGCAAGCCTGCTTTGGGATTTGCCGGACTTTGGCCGTTTCGATATTTCAGGGCCGGTTCTGCCTGACGGCTGGTCGCAATTAAAAAACCATTATGCAAAGGTCCCGGTGATCGAGGCGCTGCTGCCCCTGTTTGCGATTGTCTCGGAAGATGGTGAAACCGGGATTTGGCAGCAGGATGAAACGCGCCTTGCCGCCGGTGCGGCCCGGTTACTGGCGGCCTTGTTTGCCTGTGTTACCGGGCAGGATGCGGATCATCATCCGTTGCATATGCAATTGGCACGGGCGTGGGGGCTTGATGCGGTCGGGGCCGATCTGGTGCGCCGCGCACTTGTGCTGTGTGCGGATCATGAACTGAATGCGTCGAGCTTTACCGCCAGATGTGTCGCCTCGACCGAGGCCAGCCTGCGCATGGCGATTATTGGCGGTCTGGCGGCCTTAAGCGGAGGGTTGCATGGCGGCATGACCGAACGGATTGAAACGGCCTGGCAGGCCGTTGATTGGCGTGACATGACGCAATATATGCGTCGCCAACTGGCAGCCGGGGCGGAATTTCCCGGTTTTGGGCATCCGCTTTATCCGGCGGGGGATGTGCGGGCCAAGGCCCTGCTGACATTGATTCTGCCTGAATTTCATGTGGCCGATGACATTGCCGAAACCATGACATTACTGACCGGCAAAGCCCCCGGGATCGATTTTGCCCTGGTGGCGATGCGGCGCTATCTCGGCTTGCCGGAAGGGGCGGCATTTTGTGTTTTTGCGCTGGGCCGGGCGGTGGGCTGGATCGCCCATGCCCTTGAACAGCGACGCCAGGGTCAGTTAATCCGCCCGCGTGCGGTGTATGTTGGCCGTGACCCCGGGTAGCGGAGGATATGTTTGAACTTTGTGTTGGTTTGACGCGTGGTAAGATGCTGTTTGCGGCTTTAAAACACGTTTCCTTTAATATGCTTTAGATCAATTCCATCGTGGTCCGGCTTTGCTGTCCGGGGGATTGATATTTGCAAGATAATAGCGGGAAAGATGATAACGACCAATAAACAAAAGTCCGGCACAAGTGAAGTGCGCCGGACCTGGTTGCGTGGAATTTGGCTGGCAATAAGGGCTGATTTATTCGGCGGCGACGGCTTCTTTTTCGCCGGTCACCAATGCCATATAGTCTTCCATCAGGGTTTTGGAAATCTGGCCAGGTGTGAACTTATACGGACCGATTTCGGAAACGGGAGTGACTTCGGCAGCGGTACCGGTCAGGAAGCATTCTTCAAATTCGGCCATTTCTTCTGGCAGAATGGTACGTTCGATGACTTCAATACCGCGGGCCTTGGCAAGAGCGACAACAGTACGGCGGGTAATACCGTTCAGGAAACAATCCGGGGTTGGTGTGTGCAGTTTGCCGTCTTTGACAAAGAACACATTGGCCCCGGTGGCTTCGGCAACATGGCCGCGATAATCAAGCAGCATGGCATCGGCATAGCCCTTGCGCTCGGCTTCATGTTTGGACAGGGTGCAAATCATGTAAAGGCCGGCAGCCTTGGCATGGATCGGTGCGGTGTTCGGTGCCGGGCGGGCCCATTTCGACAGGTCCAGACGAATGCCTTTCAGGCGTTCTTCGGGTTTGAAATAGCTGGGCCACTGCCATGTGGCGATGGCGACATTGATTTTGGTGGTCTGGGCGGCAACACCCATCATTTCGCTTCCGCGCCAGGCGATGCGGCGCACATAGCCATCAACAATGTTGTTGGCTTTCAGCGTTTCCATCACCGCGTCGTCAAGCTCGGTCGAGCTATAGGGAATGGTCATGTCGAGGATTTTGCCCGAATTGATCAGGCGTTCGCCGTGCTCGGCCAGTTTGAAAACTTTACCGTTATAAGCACGTTCCCCTTCAAACACAGCACTGGCATAATGCAATGCATGGCTCAGCACATGTGTTGTGCTTTCGCGCCAGGGTTTGAGTGCGCCATTAAACCATATAAAACCGTCGCGGTCATCAAAGGTAGGAGTCGTCATTTGCCAAATTCCATTTAAAAGGGTCGCAAGAACGTAACTTTATGTCCCTAAACATGTAGCCGAAGTAACATTCATAGATTAATATGTCAATATAACTGACATAACGGAACAGCATGGCAGATATCTCGACACGCAAGGTCAATCCGCTTTTCCTGCGCGAGGAAGAGCTTCGTCAGGGCATGGAACTGTTGTTTTATGCCTATCGTGATTTCACGGCCGAAGCCGACTTGTTATTGGAGCAATATAATTTCGGCAGGGCGCATCATCGGGTCATTCATTTCGTCAGCCGTAATCCTGGCATCAATGTCAGCGATCTTTTGGCGATCCTGCAAATCACCAAACAGTCGCTATCACGCGTGCTGGGCCAGTTGGTGCGCGAAGGTTTTATCGAGCAGAAAACCGGGATTCAGGACCGTCGCCAGCGTCTTTTGACGGTGACGGAAAAAGGCGAGGAACTTGAGCGTAAATTGTCGGAAAACCAGCGTACCCTGATTGCCAATGCCTATCGCGAAGCCGGGGCAGAAGCTGTTGAAGGGTTTCGCAAGGTGATGCTGGGGATGCTGGGCGCGGGTGATCGTGCCCGGTTTGAAGACGAGCTGTTGCCCAACGGGTTGCGGCGGCGCCAGGGTTAAACAGGTGCGACAGTAACCCGGAATGACGGTATGTGTTAAGCCATGCCATGCCCCTTTGCGTGGCCGGGGTGCCAGATTATATTGTGGCCGGTGCGGCAGTAATCGGCACAGCATTTTGATGCGATGACTGAATGAGTATATATAAGGTGGATTGAATGGTCGAAATCGGGTCGCCGCATATTCTGGTGGTGGATGACGATGACAGATTGCGCGATTTGCTAAAGCGCTATCTGGGCGAAAACGGGTTTATGGTTACCGTTGCCCGTGATGCTGCCGAGGCCCGCGCCCGCCTTGAGGGGCTGGAATTTGATTTGCTGGTGATCGATGTGTTGATGCCGGGCGAACGCGGCGTTGACCTTGCAAGATCATTGCGTGAGGGCGGCATGACCGTGCCGATCATGATGTTGACGGCACTGTCGGAAACCGAGGACCGCATTTCCGGGCTGGAAGCCGGGGCCGATGATTATCTCGCCAAACCGTTCGAACCGCGCGAGCTTGTTTTGCGCATCGAGGCAATCTTGCGACGATACAGTGTTCGGCCTGAAACAGAAGACTCCCGGGAAAAAGAAATCCCGGAGGTTGCCTTTGGCGATTTCCGGTTTGACATGGAGCGCATGGTTTTACAGCGTAACGGCGAACATATTTATCTGACCACGGCCGAGCAGGACCTGCTGATTGCCCTGGCGCGCCGTACCGGGCAGACAACCTCGCGCGAACAGCTTTTTGATTTGATCGGGGGCACTGGCAGCGGCGATCCTGCGGCATCTCGCAGCATTGATGTGCAGGTCACACGGTTGCGTCGCAAACTCGAAGATGATCCCAAACAGCCAAGATACTTGCAGACAGTACGCGGTCGGGGATATGTCCTTTATACAGATTGAACTGCTGCAATGCAGTGGACGCGATTAATGGTCGATCAAATCGATAAAGGGTGATGGTTTTGGGCAACGTTTATTCCGGATGGATCAAATCTTTGCTGCCAAAGGGCCTGCTTGGACGTTCCTTGCTGATCCTGATGACGCCAATGGTTTTGTTGCAGATCGTCACGGTTCTGATTTTTTTCGAGCGGCACTGGGATACCATTGCCCGCCAGCTGAGCCGGGGCCTAGCTGGCGATGTGGCTTATGTGGTGGATTATATCGGTCAATATCCCGATCCCGAACATTTTAATCAGATGGTTGATAATGTGCGTCGGCGGATG
Source organism: uncultured Thalassospira sp. (assembly GCF_963976115.1). GTDB lineage: Bacteria > Pseudomonadota > Alphaproteobacteria > Rhodospirillales > Thalassospiraceae > Thalassospira. Next base: position 164,186 of record NZ_CAXBJJ010000004.1, on the reverse strand, counting down.
CAGCTTGATGTTGTTTTTGAACCAGATGCCATTCTGGAAAAACAAATCACCGCGCCACCATATGGGCTGGTGTCCGAGGAATTGTATGTCGCCCTTAAGGAACGCCTCGACCGGCCATTTTATTTTGATATGGAAATTGATGACCGCTTGCTGGAAATTCGCGTGCAGTTGCGCGACGGGGTGTTGTCAATTGTTGCCCCGCGCAAGCGTCTTTACACATCGACCACCTATATCTTCTTTATGTGGATCGCGGGCACGACCCTTATTCTTTACGGTGTTGCTGTGCTGTTCATGCGCAACCAGGTGCGCCCGATCCGCCGTCTTGCCAAGGCGTCAGATCAGTTCGGGCGCGGGGTGAGTGTGGATGATTTCAAACCCGAAGGTGCATCCGAGGTGCGCCTTGCGGCGGCGTCCTTTATTGCTATGCGCGATCGTATCCAGCGCCATCTGTCGCAACGCACCGCCCTGCTTGCCGGGGTGTCGCATGATTTGCGCACACCGTTGACGCGCATGAAGCTGGAATTGGCCATGCAGGGCATGTCGCCTGGCGTAGAAGCGTTAAAGCAGGATGTGCTTGATATGGAACGGATGGTGGATGCCTATCTGGCATTTGCCCGCGGGGAAGAAGGCGAGCAGGCCGTTGAAACCGACATTGGCAAATTGCTAACCGATCTGGTGGGCGAGGCATTGCGTGATGGACAGCAGATTGATCTGCATATTGAAGACAACCAGATGATGGAACTGCGCCGTCAATCGGTTCGCCGTTGTGTCGCCAATATTATTGGCAATGCCGGGCGTTATGCTGCCAATCTGTCGATCCGGGCGGGGCGGCGCGGTAACGATTTCGAAGTCATTTTTGATGACGATGGCCCGGGTATCCCCGTAGAAAAGCGTGAAGACGTTTTCAAGCCGTTTTTCCGGTTGGAGGAATCGCGCAATCAGGCCACCGGCGGCGTTGGGCTGGGCATGACCATTGCGCGCGATTCCGCCCGTGGTCATGGCGGCGAAGTGCTGCTGGAAGATGCGCCGAGTGGCGGTCTGCGGGTAAGACTGGTTTTGCCGATCGGCCATCCTTCGACTTAACGCTCAGGGCTGTTTTGCATGAAGCTGCAAGGTTAAATTTCAGGCATGATCCGTTGCGGCGGATCGTGCCATTTTTTTTGGCATTGGGGCCTTGTAAAAAGTCGTGCATTTGGCAGCGGCCTTTTCCTCGCGCCGTGTCATCGGGCATGAAACCGCCGCCTGTCGTGCAACGTGGCGGGTCATGGTCTGGAAAATGTAATGAACCACAGTGCCGTTGTTCTGTGCGGGCACTGGTGTTTTTCCAATCAACAGGGCTAAACATGCCCGGTTTGGCTTGCCTTTGGGGGATGTGGGCCACATATTGCGCAGCGGGTTGGCGGATAATCATAACAATATCGTCTGTCAGTATTTTACACAAATTTGATATAGATCAAGGTGTGGATCGATAAAAATACACCTTTGTTGAATGTTTTCTTGCGATATACGGTAGATTGATGTTAAATCGCGCCAACTTGGCATCCATACTGTGTCGGGAACCGTGAATTTCTTTCCCGCCACGGTCTGATTGAAAGCTTCTGTCGAAACGGATTGATTCAGCGCTATGGCTAGCAACTTTAACGAAGAAACCGTCACATATGTCCACCATTGGACGGACACCCTGTTCACATTTAAAACCACGCGGGATCCGGGTTTTCGGTTTCTAAATGGTCAGTTCGCGATGATTGGACTGGAAGTCGAAGGCAAGCCACTGTTGCGCGCCTATTCGATGGTCAGTGCCAATTATGATGAAGAACTGGAATTTTTCTCGATCAAGGTCCCCAACGGGCCTTTGACCTCGCGGTTGCAGCACATCAAGATTGGCGACAAAATTCTGGTTGGGCGCAAACCAACCGGAACCCTGATCCATGATAATCTGTTGCCGGGCAAAAACCTGTGGCTGTTATCGACAGGGACCGGTTTGGCCCCGTTCATGAGCGTGATTCGCGATTATGAAACCTATGAACGCTATGAAAAAGTCATTCTGGTTCATGGGTGCCGCGAAGTGCGCGAACTGGCCTATCAGGAATTCATTCATAATGAATTGCCGCATAACGAGTTTTTCGGCGAGGAAGTGCAGCAAAAACTGCTGTATTACCCGACCGTGACCCGCGAAGAATTTACCCATCAGGGCCGGATTACCGAACTGATGGCGTCCGGCAAGATTTATGAAGATCTGGGTCTGGAAAAACCGAGCCTGGAAAATGACCGCTTTATGCTGTGTGGTAATCCGGAAATGATTGCCGATACCCGCAAGATGCTGACCGAATGGGGGGGCATCGAAGGCAATATGAATGAACCCGGGCACTTCGTGATCGAAAAGGCCTTTGTCGAAAAATAGGGCGACAAACCTGATCCGGCGTCGTTTAAAGATCCTGAAGGGCATCGTTTTGCGACGATGCCCTTTTTTATTGGGCAATTTTCATTTTCGCGTTTTCGTTAGGAATTTGAAATTAATACATATTCTTGGTCGGTGGGATTTTTTAGGGGGTGAATGATTCATTATCCCTATATGGGGGTATGGTGATCTATACAATGGTATTAGTTTGACCCTTGGAAAATCAGCCAGATGCGAAACGGGTTCGGATATCTGGCACGGCAACGGATGGGGTCTGTCATGTCTTTGTTTAATTTCTTTTCGCACAAAAAACGCAACCTGGCCGAAGGTACCCTGACGGCCCTTGAAAAATCGCAGGCTGTGATCGAGTTTGACATTGATGGTAAAATTCTGCGGGCCAATGACAATTTTCTGGATTTGTTGGGGTACCGTCTTGATGAAATTCAGGGCAAACATCATTCCATTTTTGTTGCGAGCGAAATGGCCAGGTCACCTGTGTATCAGAAATTCTGGTCGGATTTGCGTGCTGGTGAATTTAAACGGGAAGCCTTTGCGCGTATTGCCAAAAGCGGTCAGCGGATTTGGATTGAGGCTACCTACAACCCTGTTCTGGATCGATCGGGCAAGGTGGTAAAAATTGTTAAATTTGCCACTGACATTACCGCCCGTCAGGAACATTTGTTTGAGCAGGATGGCAAGGTCAACGCCATTGGCCGCAGTCAGGCCGTGATTGAATTTGACCTTAAGGGCAAGATTCTTGACGCCAATGAAAACTTTCTGTCCGTTTTGGGGTATTCGCTGAACGAACTTAAAGGACGCCATCACAGTATGCTGGTTGATCCCGAATATGCGAAAAGTGCTGAATATCAGCAATTCTGGCGTGAACTGGCGCAGGGTAACTTTATTGCCCGCCAATTCAAACGAATTGCAAAGGGCGGTCGCGAGGTCTGGATCGAGGCATCTTATAACCCGATTTTTGATCCTGACGGCAATCCGTACAAGGTTGTGAAATACGCAACCGATATCACCGCGCAGATCAGTTTGCTGATAGATCTAAAAGCGATGATTGATACCAATTTTGCCGAAATTGACAAAAGCCTGTATCAGCTTGACGAGCGCTCGGGATTTGCATTTTCGACCTCGGAAGAAACGTCTCTTAATGTTCAAGCCGTTGCTGCCGGTGCCGAACAGCTGGTGGCTTCTATTAACGAGATTTCGCGCAGCATGTCGGCGGCACGCAGTTCGACCGATCAGGTTTTTGAAAAGGCCGTCAGTGCAGGGGCCTCGACCGAAAAGATGAATGATGTGGTTTCATCGATGGGTAATATCATTGAGGTGATCCAGAACATTGCCAGTCAGATTAACCTGTTAGCATTGAATGCGACAATCGAGTCGGCACGGGCCGGTGAGGCGGGTAAAGGGTTTGCCGTGGTGGCCAACGAGGTGAAAAACCTTGCCAAACAGGCGGCGCGGGCCACAGAACAGATTTCCGCCGAGATTGGCGGTGTTCAGTCTATTGCGAGCGAGGTTGCCGGGGTTTTGGGATCAATCCGCAGTGATATGGAGGGTGTTCGAAACAACGTCACAAGCATTTCTTCGGCTGTTGAAGAGCAAAGTGCGGTTACCAGCGAAGTATCGGTCAATATGCAGTCGATGGCGACATCTGTTGAGTGTTTCTCGGGCACGATTGATCAAATCAGGACCGCCTCGACGATGGTTTCTGGCACCGTCGGGCGCACACGCGAAGCCGCGATGGTTCTGGCGCGCTAAAATTTAATAAAACAGGCTGGTATGAGTGCACGCACTCAATTCCGGCCTGTTTTGTTTTAAAGGAAACATACTTTAGCAAAGGCGTTCACCATTGGGGACGCCCTGATCGGGCCGGACCAGAACAATGCCCTTGTCCCTGGTGCCATCCGGCAAGCCCAGACATAGAAATTCAGACATGAACGGGCCGATTTGGCGTGGTGGAAAATTGACGACACCAACCACCTGGGCACCGATCAGTTTTTCTGGTGTGTAATATTTGCTGATTTGGGCCGATGTTTTTTTCACCCCGACCTCTTCACCGAAATCGACCCACATTTTGATGGCCGGGCGGCGTGCTTCGGGGAACGGTTGGGCATCAATCACTGTACCAACCCGAATATCGACTTTCAGGAAATCATCAAAACTGATTTCGCTCATGGGAACCTCCTGTTGCTCTGCGGGCAAAATAACGTGATCGCCGGGTTTGTGCAAAGTTCACAAAGCGGGATGTCCGTTAAAGCATGTTTCCTTTAATATGACCCATTTTGTTTGTTTTTGGCGGTGTTTGGCAGCGTTACATCGCTTGCCCGATGCGCCGCATCGCGCCGCGCGCTGTACCTTGCCAAACGACACGCCAAAATCAAACAAAATGGGTCATATTAAAGGAAATATGCTTTAAACAGGAGTTTGGGCAAAGAAGTTCGGCGCGGGTGCATGACGGTAAGACAGGTGTATGTACAAAGAAAAACGGCAGGGCCAAGAAGGCCCTGCCGGAAGTTTGATAACGGGAAGTTATCAGAAACTTACTTCGCTGCGGTTTCGGTCTTTTCGATCGCAACTTTCAATTCGTCGAGCGATTCGGTGAAGCGCGTCTGCAACAGGCCAAGGGCTTCTTCCTGGGATTTGCTAATGATCCCGGAAAGTTCTTTGGCATTTGCCAGCGCTTCTTCATAGGCGGTTTTCGCAGCAGCGGTCTGTTTGGCAGCAGCGGCCATCGGGGTTTCGCCCGAAGTGGCTGAGAAATCTTTACCCTGAGTGGTTGCTTTTTCCATCATGGTCTTGAAGATTTCGCCCTGGCGCTGTGCAACAGCCTGAAAGCCATCAAAAGCAATTTTGTTTGCTTTGGTCAGGACTTCCATGTTCTTGCGCTGAAAGGCCATCATTTCGTTGATATCAACGCCCGGCATTTTGAAGTCGGTTGTGAATTTGGTGAAGTCAACGTCGAAGAACGGGTTGGTAGCTTTTTTTGCGGCGGTCATTGAGTGGCACTCCATTTTCAATGCGGCAGGTATCTAATGAGGCGCTATTGTGCGCCGCACAATTTCAACTACAATTTGCCTGAATGCTGCGCTTGGGTCAAGGATTATTTTGCACTGCACAAAAAATCTTGGGTTATGTTTTTGTGTCAGGCCGTAACCACAGGATGCGAAAGCATTTTGTTGAAATCGGCTTTTCCGGGATACCGGCCGGGGATGAATTCAGGCGGGTGACGATGATGCCCCGGTTCCGGAATCGGTCCGGGAGGCGGGGGTGGCAGCAGGTGTGCTGGCATCGGGTGTATCATCGGTATGATCTGTGGCCGTTTTGGGGCAACATTGCCGTATCGGGTTTCCCATCCGTGCCAGACGATCAAAGCCTTGGCCCAATTGCTGGTCCCAGCCGCCAGCCCGCACAAGGCTGCGATCAAGGGTTGCCATTGTTGGCCCATAGTCGGGGGTATCGTCATTTAGCCATTGGCGAAAACAGCGGGCGTAAATCGCGGTCATACCTGCGACCCGCAAACTGCCGCGAAGACCACCGGTTTCAAAACCGGCGGCTTCCAGCATCCAGCGCATTGATGCAAAAATGCTTTTTGCTGCACGTGCGCTATCGACCGGGCCCATATCCCCGCCGGTGCGCAAAATTGATCGCAGGGCGGCACGGTGCGGTGCCAGGGCATCAAACCGTGCCATGATCACATCGATCAGCCGGTCGTGCCGGGGTTGGTCAAAATCGCTACTGTCAAGGTCGGCCAAAACCTGTTGGTCAATCTGGCGGGTAAAGCTGCGCAGAATATCGCTGCGGTTTTTGAAATGCAGATAAAGATCATGCAGCGACAGGCCCGCCCGCCCGGCAATGTCGATCAGGGTAACCTGATGCCAGCTTTTTTCGGCGGCAAGGTCCAGTGCTGCCGTGATCACGGTCGTTTTCGGATCTTTTTTGGCGGGCATCGGGGCCTCCTTTGATGCGATAACCTGATTGCGCGAATATATAATACCAGACTTCTATGAGAATGACTCATGGAGGTCTGGTTCGGCGCGACGGCGCCGCGCGGCCAGTGCCGCGAAAGGCAAGGGCTTTAGCGAAGCCCGCCCGCCGATTGAGGGGCTCGTTGATCCGTTTCGATCAACGAGCTTTAGTATAACAGGTAATAACCGGTGCCCTTAAGGGCAACCTATAGACACCTGATTGGGCTTGATGGCGACATGCCCGGCGGATGCTTTAACCGGCCAGTTCGACAGACCGTTTCCGTGCGGCTTCAACCGCCTTTGCGAACAGGGCGGGCATTCCGTCTTGCGGGTTCATCAGAACATCAAGGGCGGCAGCGGTGGTGCCGCCGGGGCTGGTCACGTTTTTGCGCAAAGTTTCTGCGCTTTCCGGGCTGCTATCTAGCAGGAAGCCTGCGCCGACAACTGTTTGACGTGCCAGAAGCATTGCCTGTTCGTCAGGCAGGCCTGCGGCAACGCCTGCCTGCGCCAGGGCTTCGACCATGTGAAAAACATAGGCAGGGCCGCTGCCGGAAACGGCGGTTACCGCGTCCATCAGGTTTTCATCGGTAATCCAGGAGACTTTGCCAACGGCCTCTAACAAGGTTTCACACATGTTGCGCTGGGCAACACTGACATAATCGGTCGGGAACATCACCGTCATACCGCGCGATACCGATGCGGGCGTGTTGGGCATGGCGCGAACAATGCGGGCGGTGTCGCCCAGATGAGAACTGAAAAACCCGGTGGTTCGCCCGGCCGCGACCGACAGGAAAACCGTTTCTGCCCGGACCAGCGGTTTGTACAGATCAATAATGTCGGGTAATATCTGCGGCTTTACGGCGAAAAGAACCACCTGCGGGACAAAGCTGTCGGGCATGTCGGCAAGGTCGGTGATGCCATGCACGCCGAGCCGTTTTTCCAGAGCCTCTGCGGCGCTGGCCTGCTCGATGACATATACATTGTCGGCATTCAGGCCACGTGCCAGCCAGCCTTCCAGCATGGCGCTGCCCATTTTCCCGCAGCCTACCAGCAACAACCGTGTCTTCATGTCTTGTCTTGCTCCGTTACAATGCCGCCTGTCTGGCGCAAATTTGAAGAATTCCCGATTATATTATACCAGACCTCTATGAGAAGGCCTCATGGAGGTCTGGTTAGGCGCGACGGCGCCGCCGCGACGAGTGCCGCGAAAGGCAAGGGCTTTTGCGAAGCCCGCCCGCCGATTGAGGGGCGCGTTGATCGGTTTCAATCAACGCGTTTTGGTATTACGTTCCAAAAGCCGTAGCGTTGTTATGAAGGTGGGTCAAGTCGCCCGGATCACAAGTTGATCGCAAGGTCTCGACAATCGGCACATGTTTTTTGGATTAAAACCGGTCTGCACGGCCCATGATTTACCGCCAGGGCGCGCATCAGCCAACGCAAAACACCCCGCGACCGCGAGGTATTTTATCGGTATTGCGGCTAAAAACAGTGGGTTCAGGCCTGTCCGACGGGCTCCAGCATGGAACTGGCAAGGGCCTCGTCCGGGCTTTTGCCTTCGGCAAGAACAAAGTTGAAGGCGGGGAAAAATCGTTCGCATTCGGAAATGGCGATTTCAATCAGTTCTTCAAATTGTTCGGTCGCAGGCGGTACATCGCCGCCAAACAGCAAGGTGTGGCGAAACAGCGGCATGTTTTCATCCAGCCACAAGCCGAAATGGCCAATCCACAATTGCTCATTGCACTTGGCGAGCAATTCATACACACGCGGGCGGATGGGATCGGGCACAAACAGGTCAAAGCAGCAGGCAATGTGCAACGCTTCGGCATCATCGCGCCACGTAAAATAAACAAGATAGGTGCACCAGTGACCCGGGATTTCGACAACGATTTCGTCAGCGCTGCGTCGTTCCAGATTCCATTGGTTGGTCTGGGCGATATCCTCGACAAGCAACAGCGGATTGTCGTCGTCTATTTCGCCGTTATCCTGCATCAGGTCGTTCATATAAATTCAATCAGTTTGTAGCGCCAAAGGGCGCGCACTATAGGGCGCTCGCCGTTCGCTTGCAACCACTGTGGATACAGGGGCAAACGGCATTTGTCATTACGCATGACCAAGCCCGCCGGTTGAATTGTGGGGTGCTTCAGCTAACACCCGATGGCGACAGGACCTTTTTTACGGCGGGACATAAAATTTTTGTTGCCACCTGCCACCTGCCACCTGCCATCTGTCGCTATTTGGGGCTTAACTTTCGGGGGCTGATGTATCCTTGGTGGTTTTAGGCGCTTTACTGGCGGCTTTTGGGGCCGGTGTTGCTGCCGCTTCAAGTTTGGCAAGGCGGTCTTCAAGGCTGGAAACCTGTGTTTCCAGGGTTTCTGCGCGCTGGGTTGCTTTGGTCGCAATATCGCGTACCACGTCAAATTCCTCGCGCGTGACCAGATCCATATTGATCAGGATCTTTTCAAATTGCTGGCGCACAAGGGCGTCAACCTCGCCTTTGATCCCGGTCATGGTGCCCAAGGCACTGTTGGTTACGCGGGTAAGGTCATCAAGAAGGCGGTTGTTGATCTGCATTTTATGCTCCGGCTGGTAAATCGGTTTTAAATCCTGTGTCTTATAATATGGCGCTATGGCCGCTCGGGGCAAGCGGCGAACACATATAGCTGTTTTGTGATATGCAGTTACCTTGCCCTGTGGCGTTGGTATGCCTATAAATGCGACCAGCAAAACAGTTGATCGCATGCGCAAGGCTGATGGCCTGACGGGTGCCGCAAAAGCAGGAGAACACGATGCTTATCGTTACGGGCGGAGCCGGGTTTATCGGGTCCAACATTGTTGCTGCCCTGCAGGAACGCGGTGAAACCGATATTGTTATTGTGGATCGTCTGCGCGACGGCATTAAATGGCGCAATATTGCCAAACGCGAATTGCGCGACATTATCCACCCCGATGAACTTCCCGCCTTTCTGGAAGTCCATCCCAACGATATCGACACGGTTTTTCATATGGGCGCCATTTCGGCGACCACCGAACGCGATGCCGACAAGATTGTTGCCAATAATTTCAAACTGACGACTTTTTTGTGGGAATGGTGCTCGCGCCACAGTGCACGACTGATTTATGCGTCCTCTGCCGCCACTTATGGCGATGGCAAGCAGGGCTTTGCCGATATGTTCGAACAGGATGAACTGGCAAAATTGCAGCCGCTAAACGCCTATGGCTGGTCCAAACATGCAACGGACCGGCGGTTTCGCCGCATTCTGGATCAAAACGGATTTCGTCCCAAACAATGGGCCGGGTTGAAGTTTTTCAATGTTTATGGCCCCAATGAATATCACAAGGGTGGTATGCGATCTGTTGTGTCGCAAATGCATGACAAACTGGCGGCAGGTGAACAGGCAACGCTGTTTGAATCGCACCATCCCGACTATGAAGATGGCGGGCAGTTGCGCGATTTTGTCTGGGTGGGCGATGTTGTTAACATTATTTTGTGGCTGTATGACCACCCCGATGTTTCCGACCTGTTTAATGTCGGCACGGGCAAGGCGCGCAGTTTCAAGGATTTGGCACTGGCGGTATTTGCCGCGATGGGCAAGGAACCGGACATTAAATTTGTGCCCACACCCGAAGCCATTCGCGATAAATATCAGTATTTCACCGAGGCAGATATGTCCAAGCTGCGTGCCCGTGGCTATGACGCGCCGATGACGCCGCTGGAAGAAGGGGTTCGCCAATATGTGCAGGGCTTCCTTGCGACGGAAGATCCGTTTCGCTAAATCCTGATAGGATTAAATTTAAATAATGTCACGTCTGGTCAGGACATTTTCTGGCATGGTGGCGTGACAGTGCCATGTTCCTGCCGCCTTGTGCTGATTGATCAGGGCGCTAACGCAAATTTGCCATCCGAACGGAGTTCGCCCCGATGCTCAGTCTTGCCTTTCCGGCAATCGATCCTATCGCCATTGCCATTGGCCCGATTGCGATCCGCTGGTACGCCCTGGCCTATATTGCCGGGCTGATTATCGGGTGGCGCTATACCCTGGCCTATATCAACAAACCGCCCTATGTCATGACCCGCAACCAGGTTGATGATTTGCTGTTCTGGGCAACCCTTGGGGTTATTCTGGGCGGGCGGACAGGCTATGTCCTGTTTTACAATCTGGATTTTTATCTGGCGAACCCGTCGCATATCCTTAAGGTATGGGAAGGCGGCATGTCATTTCATGGCGGGATGCTGGGGGTTATTCTTGCGGTTTTCTTTTTTGCCCGGCACCGCGGCATTTCGTTTTTGGGGGTTGTCGATGCGGTGGCGGCAGCCGCCCCGATTGGCCTGTTTTTTGGCCGGATTGCCAATTTCATCAATGGCGAACTGTTTGGCCGCACCACCGATGTGCCCTGGGGCATGGTGTTTCCGCGCGGCGGGCCTGAACCGCGCCACCCCAGCCAGCTTTACGAAGCCGGGCTGGAAGGCATTGCCCTGTTTTGTATTTTGTTTGCCCTGGCGCGCAGTGAAAAAATGCGCGCGCACCCCGGTGTTGTGGGCGGCACATTCCTGGCGGGCTATGGCATTTGCCGGATCATTGTCGAATTTTTCCGCCAACCAGACCAGCAACTTGGCTATCTGATGTTTGGTGCAACAATGGGGCAGCTTTTGTCGGTGCCGATGGTTCTGGTGGGGGCCGGGGTTGCCCTTTATGGCCTGCGCCGCCCGCCGCTTGTCGGCACCAAACCCGTAGATGATAGCAAAACCAAAACGGCAAAATCCTGATATTATGACCGACCAAGACAAAGCCGTCAGCCCGCTTCTGGACCATTTGAAACGCCGCATTGCGATTGCCGGGCCGATAACCGTGGCCGATTACATGGCCGATGCCCTGGCCCATCCGCAATGGGGATATTACCGCAAGCAGGACCCGTTTGGTTCGGCGGGCGATTTTGTCACCGCCCCTGAAATCAGCCAGATGTTTGGCGAACTGATTGGCCTGTGGGCCGCTGTGACCTGGCAGCAAATGGGCAGCCCGTCGCGGTTGCATCTGGTGGAAATGGGGCCGGGACGCGGCACCCTGATGGCCGATGCCTTGCGTGCGGTGCGTAATGTGCCGGGCTTTGCCGATGCGGTAACAGTACGGTTTGTGGAAACCAGCCCGGTGTTGCGGACCCGCCAGCAAGCCGCGATTATGGAATATGGTATTCCTGCCGTTTGGCATGACAGTTTTGATCAAATTCCCGATACGCAAAACGCGCCGGTTATTGTGATTGCCAACGAATTTTTTGATGCCCTGCCGGTGCGCCAGTTTCAATTTACCAAGGATGGCTGGCGCGAACGGCTGGTTGCCATTGCCAGTGACACCGATGATTTGTGTTTTGTTGCCGGAGGGGTGGCCCCGATGACCGATGCGCTGGTGCCGGTAACCTTGCGCGGTACGGCCAAGGTAAATGATGTTTTTGAAACATCAATGCAGGCCATTTCAATTGCCGATCAGATTGCACGCCGTATTAACCGCGATGGCGGGGCGGCGTTGGTGATCGACTATGGCCACGCCCATAGCGGCTTTGGCGATACTTTACAGGCCTTGCGCCAGCATAAATTTCACCCGGTATTGTCCAACCCCGGCGATGCCGATTTGACCACCCATGTCGATTTTGGGGCGTTGTCGCGCACTTTTGACCAGGCCGATGCCCGCACCGGGGCTGTTTTGGGGCAGGGCACATTTTTAAAAATGCTGGGCATTGAGGCGCGTGCCGATCTTTTAAAACAATCCGCCACCCCGGATCAGGCAACGGCCATTGATGCCGCGTTGAAACGTTTGGTCGATGCCGATCAGATGGGAACACTTTTTAAAGTGTTGATCGCCTATGGTCGGGAAACCGCACCGCCCCCGTGCGTAAGCGGGGTCGAAGGTTAGGTTGGTTGGTTCGATTGTGCGTTGTTATGGTCTGTTTATAACCGGGTGCTGCCGGGCGGAGGATGCTGATGTCTGATCATGTGAGTGTGACCCAACCCGATGACGAAAACGTTCTGTTTCTGGAATCCAAAAGCCTTGGTGGGATTGAGGGCCTGAAACACGGTTTTTTCACCCGAAAGGGGGGATGCAGTAACGGTATTCATGCCGGGTTGAATGTGGGTTTTGGATCTGATGACGATCATGATGTTGTGGCGGAAAACCGCAAACGGGCGGCTGCGGCATTTGGCACCAGTGATGACCGGTTGACCACGGTTTACCAGGTGCATGGCATTGATGTCGCCCATCTTGAACGGCCCTTGACGCGCAAAGAAACCCCGCGTGCCGATGCCATGGTGACGGACCGTGAAAATGTGATGCTGGGCATTTTGACCGCCGATTGCACCCCGGTTTTGTTTTATGACCCGGTCAAGCGTGTTATCGGGGCGGCTCATTCGGGCTGGCGTGGGTCGTTTGCCGGTATTTCCGAAAGCACTGTTTGTGCAATGGAGAAATTAGGGGCGACACGCGCCAACATTGTTGCCGCGATTGGCCCCTGCATTGGCCGGGCGTCCTACGAAGTTGATAGCGGGTTTCGCGATAAAATTCTAACCGGCCCGCGCGGCGATGACGATCTGTTTGATCTCTCGATACGTGATGGGCATTATATGTTCGATTTGCCGCAATATGTTTACCGGCGGACCTGCGATACCGGCATTGGTATTGTTGAATTGCTCGCGCGCGATACCTTGGCCGAAGAAAACCTGTTTTACAGTTATCGTCGTACCACATTGCGCGGCGAACCGGACTATGGACGCCAGCTTTCGGCGATTATGTTAACGTGATTTGATCCCCGATGGCAGGAGGTTTTTACGCGTGCCCCATATGATCATGTTGTTTGCCTTCATCATCCTTGCGACGATGGTGGGCTGTGTGGCGATGATATGACCCGGCATAAAATAATGACTGTGCGTTTGTTAACCGCACTGGTGCTGGTGCTTGCGATTGGTGCCTGTGGCAAATTGCCGCGCCCGTTTGAGGGGGCCGGGCGCGAGGGGGACCCGCAATTGCTGGTCGTGCCCGATGCCGAAACCATCAAGGTTGACATCGCCAGGGACCTGCCCGAAGGGGCGGCGCGCCATTTGGCCCGTGCCATGGTTCGTGCGCTTCGGGCCGATGATCTTGCCGCCTATTCCGAAGACCCGTCGCCTGGCACCTATGTTTTGCATCCCAACGTTATTGCACGGCTTGATGATGCGCATCAGGCGCATGTGGATGTAACCTGGGTGCTTTATAACAAACAGGGACTGGCAATTGATTCGACGGCACATACCGGGCAGATCACAGCCCAAAGCTGGTTTGCCGATGCCCCGAAATCGCCGGAAGACGGTGCGATGAATGTGCCGCCCGATGTGGCCCGTAAACTCCAAATTCTGTCACCCGACGGACTGCGCCAAAGCCCGGCCGAAAAAGAATTTGATCAACTGGTTAGCGGGCCTGCCAACTGGGTTGTTTCGAAAATTACCGGCGACCGCCAAACAATGGTGATGGCAAAACCGTTAAAGGTGGCCCTTGTCGATTTTGCCGGCGCACCGGGCGATGGTAATGAGGCCCTGCAACGCTCGGCCAAGGCTTTTTTGCAGTCCAAGGGGATTGCGATAAGTAAAGACATCGACCCCGATAGCATCGTTCTGTCTGCCTCGATCATGGTTCAGCCGATAAAAAAAGGAACCGGTACCCCCGAGCAAGACCGTGTATCGATTGACTGGGTACTGCTTGACGCCAGCGGCCACGAACTGGGGCAGATGACGCAAAATAACGCGGTGCCGCATGGCAAGCTTGATAAACGCTGGGGCAGCATTGCATCCCTTGCCGCACAGGCCGCTGTTGATGCGCTGGAAGGGGCTTTGGGCCAGATTGCCCGCGACAAGGGGCTTTTGCTGCGCGCCGATAAATAGCGGGATCAGCACATCGCGGCGGCGACGCATATCTTTCATGCGTGAAAAGACCGGCCTGTTAGCCATAGCGACCATTTACAGACTGTTAAGGGCTCGGTATAAAGCCGCCGCGGTCCCTATGGGGGGCTGCGTAGGCATTTTTTCGCTTTCCCGGCACCCATAAACCGAGGCCCCACAATGAAAATCCTCGCCTGTAACAGTAATCTGCCCCTGGCCGAATCGATTGCGGACCATTTAAACCTGCCATTGACCCGTGCAGATGTGAAACGGTTCTCCGATCAGGAAATCTGGTGTGAAATTCAGGAAAACGTCCGCGGTGAGGACGTTTTTGTGATTCAGAGCACATCTTTCCCCGCCAACGACAACCTGATGGAACTGTTGGTGATGCTTGATGCGCTGCGCCGTGGTTCGGCACGTCGCATCACTGCGGTCATGCCTTATTTCGGGTATGCCCGCCAGGATCGTAAATCCGGCCCCCGCACGCCGATTTCGGCCAAGCTGGTTGCCAACCTGATTACGGTTGCCGGTGCTGACCGGGTTCTGACCATGGATTTGCATGCCGGTCAGATCCAGGGCTTTTTTGATATTCCGCTTGATAACCTGTTTGCATCGCCGGTTTTGACCAGCGACATTCGCGCCAAGTTTGAAGGCCAGAAACTGGTTGTCGTCAGCCCTGACGTTGGCGGTGTGGCCCGTGCGCGTTCGGTGGCAAAACGCCTTGATGCCGAACTGGCGATTATCGACAAACGTCGCCCCAAAGCCGGTATTTCCGAAGTCATGCACGTGATTGGCGATGTCAAGGATGCGGTCTGTATTCTGGTTGACGATATTGTCGATTCGGCTGGCACCCTGTGCAACGCCGCCACGGCCTTGAAAGAACGCGGCGCGTCATCGGTTGCGGCTTATGTCAGCCATGGTGTTTTGTCTGGTCCGGCGGTGGAGCGTATTGCCAATTCACCGATGAGCGAAGTTGTCACCACCGACTCGATCAAGGCATCGGATGCGGTGCGCGGATGCAGTAAAATTCGCCAGTTGCCGGTGGCCCCGTTGATGGCAGAGGCGATTCGCCGGATTTCTGAAGAAAAATCTGTTTCCGTTCTTTTCGATTGAGGGTATAACGCCCTCGCAGCGCTGGCACCCCTGGAGGCCAGCGCGCTTGTTTTCGTGGGCTTTCAGTGGTGAATCACACCGACCTGCGGAAACGATACTGTCTTAGTTCAAGGAGCTTTTCCGATGGCAAATGCCACTCTTACTGCGGAAATCCGTGAACGGGCTGGAAAGGGGGCCGCCCGTGCCGTGCGTCGTGCCGGTATGGTCCCTGGTGTCATCTATGGTGCAAAACAGGATCCTGTTATGTTCCAGATTGACCCGCGTCCGCTCGTGAAACTGCTGCACAAGCCGGGTTTCTTCTCGCACGTGTTGACCATTGATGTTGCTGGCACGTCTTACGACGTTCTGCCGCGCGATGTTCAGTTTGACAAAGTGACCGACGAACCGTTGCATGTTGACCTTCTGCGTTTCGCAAAAGATCACAAGCTGACGGTTGAAGTTCCGGTTCGCTTTATCAATGAAGAAAAATCTCCGGGCCTGAAACGCGGTGGCGTTTTGAACATCGTTCGTCACGATGTTGAACTCAACTGCGATCCGAAGGCAATTCCGGAAGAGCTGGTCTTCGATTTGACCGGTTTCGAAGTTGGCGACTCGGTCCACATTTCGGCAACGACCTTGCCTGCTGGTGCTGAGCCGACCATTACCGACCGTGACTTCACCGTTGCGACCATTGCTGCGCCGTCATCTTTGAAATCCGAAGATAATGCCGCTGGCGATGAAGAAGCAACCGAAGAATAAAATCGGGGACTTGCGATGTTTTTGGTGGTTGGACTGGGAAACCCGGGTTCGGGATATGCCGGCAATCGTCACAATATCGGCTTTATGGCGGCGGACGAAATCGTCCGCCGCCATTCTTTTGGTCCGTGGCGGCGCAAGTTTCAGGGGCAGGTGGCCGAAGGCGAGATTGCGGGTAGCAAGGTATTGGTGCTTAAGCCCGAAACCTTTATGAACCTGTCCGGGCAATCGGTCGGCGAGGTGCTGCGATTTTATAAAATTCCGATTGAAGACGTGATCGTTCTGCATGACGAGCTTGATTTGCCACCGGGCAAATTGCGGGTCAAACGGGCAGGCGGGCATGGCGGCCATAATGGCCTGCGATCCATCGATGCCCATTGCGGCAAGGAATACCGCCGGATAAGGTTGGGGATCGGCCATCCGGGCGACAAGGCACGGGTCCATGGGCATGTGCTGGGGGATTTTTCGAAATCCGAACAGACCGGCTGGTTATCGGTCCTGATTGACGGGATTGCGCAGGAATTGCCGCGCCTGATTGTGGGCGATGACAGCGCGTTTATGAGCAAAGTTGCCAATCTGGTAACCCCGCCCAAGCCAAGGGTCCCTAAAACGCCCAAGGCCGAAAAGGCAGGCAAAGCGACCAGCGCCGGAAAGAACAAGGGCGATGCAACATTGCCTGGGGCGGCGGGTGCGGATGCCAGCGCGGCAATAGATGATATTGGCACTGGTGGTGGTGTCGGGCGTGCCGAAATGGTGGCCCCGGACGATAAACAAAACGGTGCATCCTCGACGATGGCCCAGGCCCTTGCCAAGGCTTTTGGCCTGAAGAAATAAGAATTAGACGATAAGATTATAAGTGCCCGGGATTGGTCGCAATGTGGCACCCCTGGTGATATGTGAAATTCAGATGTGACGGAGCCCGGAAAGATGGGATTCAAATGTGGTATCGTTGGTTTGCCCAATGTTGGCAAATCGACCCTGTTTAACGCCCTGACACAGACGGCAGCCGCCGAAGCGGCCAATTTTCCGTTCTGCACGATTGAACCCAATACGGGCCGTGTCAGCGTGCCTGATGATCGCCTTGACAAGATCGTCGCCATTTCCAAATCGGCAACCATTATTCCGACCCAGTTGGAATTTGTTGATATTGCCGGTCTGGTGCGCGGTGCGTCAAAGGGCGAAGGGCTGGGCAACCAGTTTTTGGCCAATATTCGTGAAACCGATGCCATCGTGCATGTTTTGCGTTGCTTTGAAGATGGCGACATCACCCATGTTGAAGGCTCGGTTGACCCGGTTCGCGATGCGGAAACCATTGAAACCGAACTGATGCTGGCTGATATGGAAAGCCTGGAAAAGCGCGTGACGGGTTTGCAAAAGCGCGCCAAAGGCAATGACAAGGACGCCAAGCTGAGCCTTGAAATGGTGGAACGCACCCTGGCAGTTTTGCGCGAAGGCAAACCGGCCCGCATTGTTGAGATTAACAACGAAGACGAAGCCAAGTCGTTTCGTATGTTGCAGCTTTTGACCAGCAAGCCGGTTCTGTATGCCTGCAATGTTGACGAAGACAGTGCAGCACAAGGCAATGAATTGTCGGCCAAGGTTGCGGAAATGGCGGCATCGCAGGGCGCACGGTCGGTTGTGGTTTCGGCCGCGATTGAAGCCGAAGTTGCCCTGCTGGAAAGTGCCGAAGAAAAGCAGGAATTTCTCGAAAGCCTGGGTCTTGAAGAAACCGGCCTGACCCGCGTTATTCGCGAGGGTTATAAATTGCTCGACCTTTTGACCTTTTTTACCGTTGGTCCGAAAGAAGCCCGCGCATGGACCGTGTTTAACGGGGCAACGGCGCCCAATGCCGCAGGTGTGATTCATACCGATTTTGAACGCGGCTTTATCAAGGCCGAAACCATGGCCTATGATGATTTCATCGCCTGCAATGGTGAATCGGGTGCGCGTGACGCGGGCAAGCTGCGTCAGGAAGGCAAAGGCTATATCGTTAAGGATGGCGATATTTTTCACTTTAAATTCAATGTCTGAGCCCTGTTGCGGGTGAAAATAGTACGGGCCGCCTCGTTTATGTGAGGCGGCCTTTTTTGTCGTTTGCACACAAAAACGGCTTCAAACGGCTATTTTTTCCCATTCCTTGCTTGCGTTTGTGCGATCCACCCGTCACCCTGAGCCTATCTGGAATGATGCAAACCTGTAAGCTGGCGCAAAGCCGGTTACGGCGCACGAACCGGCAAGGATCAGACCCTAATGTTCGCTTCCTGGGTAATGTTTTTGCTTTGCCCGGTCTGTATCACACATCCACAGGACGGACGAGGATAAGGACTTAGCGGTGAATTGTATTTCGGGGCTGGCAAAGGTTCTTCTGGTTTTTAATTCTGCCCATGGCAGGCCGGGCCGGGTCGGTCGGGTTTTGGGCGAACTTGGATACGAGTTTGATATTCGCCGCCCGGGCGAGGGCGACGCCCTGCCAACGGACCTGTCACCTTATCAGGGGGTGATCGTGTTTGGTGGCCCGATGAGTGCCAATGACGATCATGAACCCAATGTGGCGCGCATTATGGCGTGGCTGGCAAATGTGGTGCAAGCGAATACCTGGTATCTGGGGATTTGCCTGGGGGCGCAAATGATGGCGCGTCATCTCGGCGCCGTTGTTCGGCCCCATGAGGGTGAAAAAACCGAGATTGGATATTACCCGGCCTATGCCACCGATGCCGGACGTGATCTTTTTCCTGCCAATATGATGGTCTACCATTGGCACAATGAAGGATTTGATGTGCCACCTGGCGGTGAATTGCTGATGACGGGCGATGTGTTTCCCAATCAGGCCTATCATGTTGATCGTCGGATTTGGGGGATTCAGTTTCACCCCGAAGTTGACGACGATATTCATGAAAGCTGGCTGGAGCGCGCAGCGGAGAAAACCAACCGGCCCAACGCCCAGAACCCGGATCAGCAGCGCGCCGGACGACAGGCGTTTGATGCGGCGTTTGGGGAATGGTTTGCCGGTTTTGCCCGCAAGGTTCTTTCACCTTGTGGTGTGGTATCAAGCCTCTCGACACAGGATCGTTAGTTGGTTAGACCATGGGATAGTCTCAAGGGCGCAAGGCGTGGGGTCTCCATACCTTTCATCTCAATGCGCCGTTTTCATGATAGCGGGAGAATAGGAATGCTGTTTGGCAAGGCGACAATGGTGCGTTGTGCGTTTGCGGCTGTTGGCGCGTTTATGGCCGTTGCGGCGGGGACAGCCCCGGCAATGGCACAGGATGCAAATAATGGACCTTTGTGGAAAAAAGAATGCGACGATAAAAACCCGGGCCGTTGCCAGATTGGTCAGCAGGTTTTTCTGCAAAAGGATGTTGAAGGCAAAAAGCAAACGGTTGGTCGCATTTTGGCTGTAACCGTGCAAAAGGCGGTTAACCCGAAAACCAAGGCAGAAGTGGCGATCCTGACCATGCAATTGCCGCTTGGCGTTGATTTGCGCCCCGGTATCGTGATCAAGGTCGATCAAGGCCCGGAAATGAAGGTCATTTACGGCAAATGCACCAATGCAGGCTGTGATGCGGCGTTGGTGATGTCCGATGAGCTGTTAGCGTCGATGAAGGCCGGGGCGGAATTGCTTGTTGGCTTCCGCGCCTGGGGCAATGAACAGACCCAGGTGATCAAGGCATCGTTGACCGGCTTTACCGCCGCTCTTGGTTCGATCAAACCCAGCTAGGGTTTAAAACCCGCCGGGGACGATTTGGCCCCCAAGCGTTAATCCGGGCAAGGGGAATGCCGAATACCGTTATTGTGCGGTATTCGGCATTCTGCGTTTAAAACCGCCCGTATATGCGATTAAAACCGGTCAATAACCGTAACGCCGGTGCCAACAAAGCTGTCCATATTCATAAGGGCGGTCGCCCCTTCGGCCAGGGTGATGCGATCGCCAATCAGTTTTTGCGGGGCGATTTTACCCGTCGCCACCATGTCAAGCATAGCGTCATAGCGAAATGCCTGCATCCCGTGGCTTCCCAGAACTTCCAGTTCATGGGCGACAACCCGATCCATCGGGATTTTGGCATGGGCGTGATCACCGGTCATCAGGCCGATCTGAATATGTTTGCCGCGCTTGCGCAGGCAGGAAACCGAATTAAAGCAGGTGAGCGCACTGCCCAGCCCGTCGACCGAAACATGCGCGCCCCCGTGCGACAGATCGCGAATGGCGGCAGGCACATCGCCGACCTTGGTGGCATTAATCATATGGCTGGCCCCAATGGTTTGAGCAAAAGCCAGTTTTTCATCGTCAATATCAATGGCAATGACATTGGCCCCGGCCGCCTGCGCAATCATGATGGCCGACAAACCAACCCCGCCACAGCCATGAACCGCCACCCATTGCCCGGCACGGACCTGGCCCTGGTCAATCACCCCGCGAAAACTGGTGGCAAAACGGCAACCAAGGCTGGCCGCTGTAACATAGTCCATAGTATCGGGCAGGGTTACCAGGTTGCCATCGGCATAATCAATGGCGACATATTGGGCAAAGCTGCCCCAGGCGGTAAAGCCGGGCTGGAATTGCTGGTCGCAAATTTGCTGGTTGCCGCTATGGCATTGTGGGCAGTGACCGCAGCCCGATACAAACGGCACCGTGACCCGGTCGCCAATTTTAAAGCGCTGAATGTGTTTGCCCGTTGCAACAATTTTGCCCGCAAATTCGTGGCCCGGTACGTGGGGCAAATGAACATCCGAATCGTGGCCCATCCAGCCGTGCCAGTCACTGCGGCACAGCCCGGTTGCGCCAACTTCGATGACAACGCCGTTGTCACCCGGTTCGGGATCGGGCAGCTTCAGGATCTCGATTGGGCCCTGAAATTCTTCAAAACAGGCTGCAAGCATCGGGCGTCTCCACAAGGACAGATACAAACCGGAACATTTTTATCCGGGCAAATCACGCGATTTCAATATCGTAATGCGAATTTTTCATCACGCAAACCACCGATTGGCAACTTTTTCACCCCGTGGTTTTGCGCGAAATGGCGATGGCCCTTGCCAGGGGCGTTCTGGTGCCTGTTTACCTGTCACCGTTTTTCGGGTGGTCGCGCGCTACACCGGGCACGCCAATACCTGGCCGTCTGGTTTTGGCATCGTGTGCGGGGGTGTCGCCTTTCGAACCGGGGGTGTTTTGCGATGGTGGCACCCCCCACGGCTGGGCCGGGCGGCGCGGTGATGGGGGGGCATCATGCCGGTCGTCTGATTGCGGGTCATTGTTTGTTGCATTGTCAGGCTGGCTATAATCCTGTCCATAGATGGTGCTGCCAGGTTGCCAGGTCCAGGTTTCGGTTTGGCTGTTTTGGGTGCTTTGTGATGCATCGGTATTGAAGCCGCGCCGGGCATTTCGCTTTGCTGCTTTTTCACGTTCATAGGCGGCGGCCCAGGGCGGGGCATTAAAACTGAATTCCGGTGTTGATCCATCTGCATTCCGGCGCGGGCGACCGGGGCGATAGACGCCAAATACCGGCTGTTGTTTTGGGCCGCCCTGCCATAACGGCACATGGCGATATTTGAAAAACGGGATCAATACCAGGCCGGCGGCAAAACCGGCGACATGGGCCGCCCATGCCACCCCGTCATTGACCCCGGTTGTCAGGTTGACCACCTGCATACCGATCCAGAAACCCAGCACGACAACGGCGGGAACATAAAAGATAAGCACCCAGAAAAACCACACCAGTACCCGTGCCTTGGGATAAAGCAGGAAATAGGCGCCTAAAACCCCGGCCAGTGCGCCCGAAGCCCCGATCATGGGGATTTGCGATGTGGTATCGGCCACGGCATGACCAAGGGCGGCCGCCACCCCACATAGCAGGTAAAAGGCCAAAAACCGCCAATGCCCCATCGCATCTTCGACATTATTACCAAAAACCCACAAATACAACATGTTACCGGCAATATGCATCCAGCTTCCATGCATGAACATGGCGCTAAAGATGGACAGAAATTCGTATCCGGGTGGGAAAACCGAAAGTTCGGGAGGCAGCTGGACATTGCCAAACAGCACGGCGGGAATGGCACCAAATTCAATATTGGCGCGTATGAAGCCGCGATGCCCCAGCGACAGGGTCATCACAAAAACCACAATATTAACTGCAATCAACCCCCATGTGACCCAGGGTGTCAGGGTGGTGGGGTTGTTATCCTTGATTGGCAGCATCGGCGTCTGATTCCGTTGTGGTTCCTGTTATCGGTGCGGTTTGGCGGTGAAATTATGACACTGTCAGTTGGGGAAAGCTGTTTTTATCTGCGATTATCGGTGTTTATCGCGGCCCGGGGGCTTTTATGCCACGTCAGCAGCCCGGCACGGGTTTAACGTGCCGCGCAAATACGCCCCCAGTTTGCGATATTCGGCCTTGCGTGCCGAACTGCGCCGCCACACCAGACCAATCCGCCGGACCGGAACCGGGTTTTCAAACGGCAGAATGGCAATCGAGTCGCGACGGCGTGCTTCGACCTCCAGCGCCATTTCCGGCAGCAGGGTTGAACCAATGCCCGCCACCACCATTTGCACCAGTGTTGACAGGCTGTTGGCCTGAAAATCGGCCGATTTGCTCCATCCGGCGCGCTGGCAAATTTCCAGCGCCTGATCGCGCAGGCAATGCCCGTCTTCCAGCAACAGCAGCTTTTCGTTCTTGATATCGTCGATATTGATTTTCTTTTTTGTCGTTAACGGATTATCCGGGCTGCAGGCAAACACAAACCGGTCTTCAAACAGGTCCATTTCCTCAAGGCCGTTTTCCTCGATCGGCAGGGCAATCAGGGCCAGGTCCAGCTTGCCCGCCAATAGCAGATCCACAAGCTTGGCGGTCTGGTCTTCACGCAGGAAAGGCTGCATTTTGGGAAAACCGCTGCGCAGGCGCGCCATGACATCGGGCAACAGATAGGGGCCGATGGTGGGAATAACGCCGATATTGATCGGGCCGACCAGCGGCTGGTTGGCGGCATGGGCGACAATGGCCAGTTCATCGACCTCGCGCAAAATATGCCGCGCCCGCGAAACAACTTCCTGGCCCAGTGCCGTAATCAGTACCTGGCGCTTGTTGCGTTCCACAAGTTGTGCACCCAGCAGGTTTTCCAGCTCGCTGATTGCGGCAGACAGGCTGGGCTGGGTGATAAAGCAGGCTTCGGCTGCGCGACCGAAATGGCCGGTTTCCGCCAGCGCGACCAGGTATTTTAGTTGTTTGATGCTGGGTTGGGCGGCCATAAATTTTTCCTATCGAAAAACCAGATTTATTTTATTGGTCATAGGTAATGCAATTATCTACAAATCGCCACCAGCGATGTTGCTTTTTGCACATGCGAACTAAATTAAGGAGGCCCATCGGGGGCCTTACGGGATTTTAGAAAACAATCGTCAGGAGTACAGACATGCTTACCGTTGGTGATACCCTTCCTGAGTTCAATCTTACCGGTGTTTCGGGCAAAACCGAAGCCAGCTTTGCGCCGGTTAGCGATAAATCCTATGAAGGAAAATGGAAGATCCTGTTTTTCTGGCCGAAAGACTTTACCTTCATTTGCCCGACCGAAATCGTTGGTTATGGCGAACTGAACGGCGATTTTGAAGATCGTGATGCCGTTCTGCTCGGCTGCTCGACCGATACCGATTTCGTTCACGCTGCATGGCGCACCCACCACGAAGACCTGGGCGAAAGCCCGTTCGTGTGGCTGGCCGACGAAAAGAAAGAACTGGCTAATGCACTTGGCGTGATCGCCAAAGGCGAAGGCGTTGCCCTGCGCGCGACCTTCATCGTCGATCCGGAAGGCATCATTCGCCACGTTCAGGTGAACGATCTTTCGGTGGGTCGTAACCCGCAGGAAACCCTGCGTATTCTTGATGCACTGCAGACAGACGAGCTTTGCCCGTGCAACTGGAACAAGGGTGAAGCCACCCTCTAAGCCTTTTGGTTTGGACCTGGCTTGAAACCTGGACCGGGCAAATCGCCCGGTCCATCCCTGATCCGCACGAATTGATCGTGCCAGCCTGCTTGAGGGCCGGGTCAATGCGCTGCCTGTTCGCAGGTTGCGCCGGTTCGCCCAAAGCGTGCCGGAAAGTAGCGTTAATTTCTCACAAAATTCAGGATGTTTTCGATGTCTATCGCTGAAATTAAAGATAGCTTGCCGGCCTATGCCAAGGACTTGAAGCTGAATCTCGGTACCCTTTTCAGTAACCCCGGCATGACCGACCAGCAGGTATATGGCACGGCTCTGGCCTGTGCCTATGCGTCGCGCAATGCAAAATTGCTGCGTGCTGTGGCCGCCGAAGCCGACGGAAAATTGTCCGCCGAGGCGATCGAAGCCTCCAAGGGGGCAGCCGCGATCATGGGCATGAACAATATCTATTACCGCTTCACCCATCTGGTGTCGGAAAAAGAATATGCCACCATGCCTGCCCGTTTGCGCATGAACATCATTGGCAAGCCGGGCATCGACAAGGCCGATTTTGAACTGTTCTCGCTGGCCGTTTCCGCCATTAATGGCTGCGGCATGTGCATCGACAGCCACGAAAAAATTCTCAAGCAGGCAGGTCTGAACAAGGAAGTTGTTCAAAATGCCGTGCGTATTGCATCGGTGATCCATGCCGTTGCCGCCGTGCTTGATGCTGAAGACGCACTTGCAGACTAACACGTAACGCGCCTGTCTTTTCCCTTAACAAGACCGACAGGATGATGGTTGACGACGACCATTATCCTTTAACCTCAAACCCGATGATCTCTCCCCGGTCATCGGGTTTTTTGTATTTTCAGGGTGTTTTCAAGGGGGGTATTTCATGCGCTGGACGGATGCTCTGGCGCTAAAAAAGTGTCCAGAAAGTGACGAACCGACTCGAGAACTTTATCGGGTACCTCAAGATGGGGGATATGGCCGCAGCCCTTGATAATGCAGGCTTTTACCGGCCCGCTGACATGGTCGCCAATCGTTATGACCTGTGCCTCGCTGCCAAACGGGTCATCGTCCCCTTGCAAGATCAGGGCGGGGCAGATGATGGCGGGCAGTTCGTCAATCATGTGCCAGTCGCGGAAGGCGGGTTGGCGCCATGTATCGACCCAGGCCCGAAAGACGGTGTCGGTCTGATCAAAATGGTGGCGTTCCAGCCTGCTTTTCCAGTCGGTGCTGGCATAGGTTTGCGCCGCAGTTTCAATGCCATCGATGGTCACATCCTCGACAAATACATGGGCGGCCAGGCTGATCACGGCGCGCGGAATAGCGGGAAAACGGGCGGCATATTTAAGGGCAATGGTCGCCCCGTCGCTATGGCCAAACAGGATCGGGTTTTTAAGGTTCAGATGCGTGATCAGGCCCTGTAAAAAACGGTCGGTTTCCTCGTTATGAAAATCGACCGGGCGGGGCACAATGGGGTGCGGGTCCGATGTGCCATGCCCGCGCCGTTCATAAATCAGGCAGGAACACCCGGTTTCATTGGCCAGCTTTTGTGGAAAATCGCGCCACATGCGAATGGTGCCTAGGGCTTCATGGAGCATGACAATGGTGGGGGCGTCACCAGTCGGCCAGATTACAGGCCGCCGGGTGGCTGGCGTGGGTGATTGTGGTGTGACGGATTGGCAGGCAAGGCGAACCCCGTTGATAGAGACACTAAAATCCTGAACCGGCATGGTTTTCCTGATTTATCGGTTATTTCGTACTGATTTATGGGGTTTAGCATGCGCCAAAAAACAAAGCCCGGCAAGACTGCCGGGCTTTGATCTGTCATTCGTAAAGGTGTGAAGCCTATTTCAAGGCGGCACAGGCGCGTTTGATGCGCTTGCAGGCTTCTTCAAGGGCTTCGGTCGATGTGGCATAGGAGATGCGGAAATACGGTGCCAGACCAAAGGCTGTACCCTGAACCGCAGCAACACCTTCAGCTTCAAGAAGGTAGGTCACGAAATCGGTATCGGTTTCGATCTTTTTGCCATCCGGCGTGGTTTTGCCGATGGCGCCAGCGCAAGACGGATAGACGTAAAATGCGCCTTCCGGGGTTTTGCAGGACAGGCCTTCACATTCGTTGATAGCCTTGACGACAAGATCGCGACGGGTCTTAAAGACTTCGGCGCGTTCTTTGAGGAAATCCTGCGGGCCGTTCAGGGCTTCGACCGAGGCCGCCTGACTGATCGACGATGTATGGGTGCTGCTTTGCGACTGCACCTTGTTGATGGCCTTGATCAGTTCAACCGGGCCAGCGGCATAGCCCAAACGCCAGCCGGTCATGGCATAGGATTTGGAAACACCGTTACAGGTCAGGGTGCGGGCCTTTAATTTCGGTTCGATCTGGGCGATGGTGGTGAATTCAAACCCGTCATAGACCAGGTGCTCATACATGTCGTCAGTCATGATATAAACATGGTCGTGTTTCAGCAAAACATCAGCCAGGGCGCGCAGTTCGGCACGTGAATAGGCCGCACCGGTCGGGTTCGACGGCGAGTTGATCACCACCCATTTGGTTTTCGGCGTAATCGCGGCTTCAAGTTCTGCGGCCGTGATTTTGAAGTCGTTTTCTTCCTGGCATTCGACAATAACCGGGGTGCCTTCGGCCATCAGCGTCATATCGGGGTAGGAAACCCAATAAGGAGCGGGAATGACAACTTCGTCGCCCGGGTTGAGCGTTGCAAACAGGGCGTTAAACAAAGTCTGCTTGCCACCACAGCCGACGGTGATTTCGTCGATGGTGTATTCCAGGTCATTTTCGCGTTTGAACTTGGCGACAATGGCTTTGCGCAGCGCCGGTGTGCCAGCGACCGGGGTGTATTTGGTCTGGCCAGCATCAATGGCAGCTTTCGCAGCTTCTTTAATGTTGTCGGGGGTATCGAAATCCGGTTCGCCTGCACCAAGGCCGATCACATCAACGCCGGCAGCTTTAAGTTCTGCGGCCTTGGTGGTGACAGCAATGGTAGGAGAAGGTTTGATACGGCTCAAACGATCGGCAATAAACGCCATTGGTCTGTTTCCCTGGAATGAAAAAGGAGTGAAAAGAATCGCATTCTTTCGGTTCGGACCCTACGCCCGGTTTTAACGCAATTCAAGGTGGTTTAGGGGCCTTTGCGGGTTCTTTGGGATGTTTTCCGACATCAATCATTTGGTTTTGTGATGATATCGCGTGTTTAACGCCGCCCAGTGTTCCCTGTTCCGTAAAAGTTTAAATGGCCTTTAGCATGGATATATTTTGATGGACGATGTGTCGTTCATCCATATCTCGATTCTTCTTGATCATTGAGAAGGAAAAGTTCCCGCCGCGCGTTAATCAGGGCGGCAGTTACGGCTAAAGACGCAAAGATAGTCTGACATCATCATCGAAAATATGTCGGGAGAGTTCGGTTGTTCTGCGCCGTATTTCGCCGGCGACTTCGTCGACGATTGCGGTTCGACTTCGCCCGGCAGGATAGAGAAAGCCATATTTCAAAATGCCGCCAGGTTCGAAGCGGCGGATCACCAAATCCTCAACGCCGCTGGATAAGGCGACGAAAGGGTCCGCAAGACAGCAGCCAAGATTTAGACCCGCCATTTGACAGGCGATAACCCCGTTGCGCGCCTCCACGCGGACATTGAGACGTTTTCCCGTTCTTTTAACCAGTGACTGGAGGTGCTGTCCGAGGAGAGAGCGGGCATGAGTCGCAATGATTTGATGACTGGAAAAATCATCGAAGGTGACGACTTTTTGGGCTGCAAGAGGGTGAGACGGGTTCATAACCGCGACCATTGGCAGTTCCAGAAAGGGTTCGATGTTAAAAACGCCTTCTTTAATCGGCAGGGGGGCAATGCCGAGATCAAAGGTTTCCTCTGTCACCCAGACGTCAATATCAAGGCGCACACGAGAGTCGATCTGTGCTGTCATATCGGGGCGGCGCATCATGATCTGCGCCAGTGTCTGGTTAATGACCGCATGTGAAATAAACGGTGCCGCAAGGATACGAATATGCTCGGTTTTGCCCCGCCGGATTTGATCTGCGCGCAAGTTCAGATCATCATGGCAAAGCATAAGTCTTTCTACTTCTTGATAAAATTCTTTTCCCTCTTTGGTGAGCCGCAACCGCCGTCCGCGCCGTGACAACACGGGGAAACCAACCTCCTCCTCAAGTGCGGAAAGCAGACGGCTTACCTGTGGGGCGGTTCTGAAAAGGCGGTCCGACGCCCCGCTGACAGAGCCGGTTTCGACAAAGGCGCGCAGGGCCTCCAGGGATTTGTGATTGACCGGCATCAGCATCCTTCCATCTGTCGAAACGCCCAATGGTTGCGTAAAACGCAACTAAAGTGAAGAATAATTCACTTTACGCAAGTAAATTTATTCGCTTGTCTAATTATAAGAATAACAAACACGGACGCATTTTGATGACCTCTTTACCTGACTTGCAAAGCCGCGTCGCCGCCTATGAGGCCGAGCGCCCTGTGCCCTACACTTTGCCCGACGTGCCTGTTTCCAGGTATGTGACGATGCGCGATGGATGCCGACTTGCCGTCGATGTCTATCTGCCGCAAGGGGCGGATCCAGAGGTGCAATTTCCGGCATTGATGTTGTTCACACCGTATTTTCGCCGTTTTAAACTTACCCCTGGTTCCACCACGATCCCGAACCCGAACACTGGCAAATTCAGCGATTATTTTGTGCCACGCGGATATGCCGTCATCGTGATCGATGTGCGCGGTACCGGTGCCAGTTTTGGAACAAGAGACGGGTTTCGCTCCCCCTCTGAGCGCCTTGATAGCGCCGAGGTTGCCGATTGGGTGATCGGTCAAAAATGGTCCAATGGTGTTATCGGTGCGACGGGTATTTCCTATCTTGGCGCGGCTTCGGACTTTCTGGCATCCACGGGCCATCGGGCGGTAAAGGCCATCGCACCGTTGTTTTCTGTCTGGGATACGTACTCGGACAACTATTTTCCAGGTGGCATGCAGTGCGCCTCGCTGACCCGGATTTATGATAACCTGATGAAAGGTCTCGATCTGGATCAGCGGGCCTATCTCAAGGATTATAAATACTATGCAAGCCCGGACTATCTTGGTCCGCAGCCGGTAGACGAAGATCCGTCCGGTGCGCTGGTCGCGGCTGCGGTGGCAGAGCATCAGGCTAATTTCCGCCAGACTGATTTTATGGCTGACTTGTGCTATCGCGAGCAGGGGCTTCCTTATGATCCGGACTATTCCAGCGCCTCGATCAGCCCTTATTCATATTGTGATGGCGTCAAAGAGGACGTGGCAATTCTGTCCATGTCTGGCTGGATGGATGGTGCAGGCTATGCCAACGGTGCAATTTCGCGGTTTCTGACGCTTGATAAAAACCCGCACTACCTTTTGCTTGGCCCGTGGGACCATGGTGCGCGCATTGATGTTTCGCCCTGGCGTGCTTTTGAAACCCCAACGTTTTCGATGCTGGGCGCCGTTTTGCGGTTTTTTGATACCTATTTGATGGACATGAATACCGGATTGCGCACCGAACCGCCCGTTGCCTATTTTAAAATGCACGAAGAAGCATGGGGCGAGGCGGAAACCTGGCCGCCCAAACCAGCCCAGCTTGTTTTGCACCCCGATCAGGCTGGCGGGTTAGGCACACAAAGCGTAACGGGGACGATAGACTATCAATGTGTGCCCGAAACTGGCACCGGGTTTGAAACACGTTATGAGCGGATCGCCGGGATGGATTCGCGAAATTATTACTGTGATTGGCAAGGCCGAACCGATCTTATGCTTTCGTTTGACAGTGCGCCGATGACAGAAGATACGACGATCTCAGGGCATGCCTTGCTTGATATGGCAGCCCGTTTCGATGCACCGGATGCCGGGCTTTTCATTTATTTGACCGAAATTGAAGCCGACGGGACGGAGCGTTACATCACCGAAGGTATTTTGCGAGCGCTTTTCCGGGATGAAGAATCCGCACCGGCGAATATCCGCATCAACTGGCCGTTCCGAAGCTATCGTCGTGAGAGTGCGCGCCCCTTGCCGCTCAACGAAGTACAGCGCATTCGTATTCCCCTGTTACCAACGGCCTGGACATTGGCGAAAGGCAGTAAGCTGCGCCTTTCGATTTCGGGCGCGGACAAGGATCACTTTAAAAAAGTGCCCCATGGCAAAATGGCCAACATCACGCTTGAATTGTCGGAAACCCGTCTTGTGTTGCCACTGGACCAGGAGAGATCCGCGATATGAGTGCCACGGCAAAGGGGATCGATATCATACTTGGCAAGATGCGGGATGTAACAGAGATCATCGCAGCAACTGCCCTGCGCTATCACCCGGATGGCGGCGAACGGATTTATTCGACCCACCCGGATCGTTTTCCCGATGCCGGTTTCAAGCGATTTGAAGATGCACCGACGATGGCGCGTGTGCGTGACGCCAATGCCGCAGTGTTGACCAATGGGGCCGAGGCGCTTCGTGCAGGCTTTCCGGACTGGCAGAGAATTCTTGATGGCGGTTGTGACGCTATCGTCAATATCCCGGTACGGGGGCCGTCTGGTGAAGTGCTGGGACAACTCAATTTGATGGCGCGGGCAGGACGTTTCCCCACGGAAAGCCTTGCCCGCTTGCAAGTCATCGCAGATCAAAATGCTTCATGTTTTTTGGATCAGACTTCAAAGGAGATACTCTGATGCGGTTGACACGCCTGACCTACCGGGGCGTGATTTTTCTCGCCTATCTTGTCATGCTGCTTCCGGTGTTGTTGCTGGTTGTGACATCCTTTTTTAAAGATACCATCATTACGTTTCCACCTTCGGGATTATCACTTGAATGGTATGCGAATGCGATTGATCGCGAAGAATTCCTGAGCGGATTCATCGTCAGTTTCAAAGTGGCGGCATTGGCAACCCTTATCGGTGTGCCGTTGGGGATGGCGGCAGCGCTCGCACTTACACGCAGTGCGATCCGGGGTAAGCAGGCAATCACGACCTTTCTTTTGGGGCCGATCATTGTGCCGGGGATTGTGGCGGGCACGGCCCTTTATCTTACTTTCCTTGTGGCTCAAAACCAGTTGGATATGGATATTGTTGGCACTTTGCCGGGCCTGGTTGCGGCGCATATTTTGTTGACGATACCCTGGACAGTGCGTGTTGCAACCGCAGGCTTACAGGGCTTGGACAAAAGTGTTGAGGAGGCAGCCGCCAATCTTGGTGCACGTCCCTGGACTGTATTTATACGGGTGACCCTGCCCATGATGCGCCCGGCGATTGTCGCCGCCTCGATGTTTTCCTTTATCCAGAGTTTTGAAAACCTTGAGCTGA
This sequence comes from uncultured Thalassospira sp., assembly GCF_963976115.1. Lineage (GTDB taxonomy): Bacteria > Pseudomonadota > Alphaproteobacteria > Rhodospirillales > Thalassospiraceae > Thalassospira. The sequence goes on along the minus strand of NZ_CAXBJJ010000004.1, from coordinate 132,827 downwards.
CCCTGCTTCTGGTTGGTCCGGGAATGAGCACTCTGCCAATCGCGATGCTGAACTATCTTGAGTTTCAGATCGACCCGACGCTTGCTGCGGTTGCGACGATTCAGGTCGTTGCTATTGCCGCGATGATGTTGATCACGGACCGTTACGTAAAACTCTCGCGCATCGTCTGACATTGGAGACAGAACCTATGAAATCTCTAGAACTTGAAAACGTCTGCAAGAAATTTGGCGAAGCGGTGGCAGTAACCGACATGAGCATGCATATCCTGACGGGCGAGCTTGTATCGCTTCTTGGGCCATCTGGATGTGGCAAGACAACGACCTTACGCATGGTTGCGGGATTTGTTGAGCCCACCTCGGGCTCCATACGGATCAACGGTCGAGACGTTACAAAACTGGCCCCCTATGAGCGCAATACCGCATTGGTTTTCCAATCCTATGCGCTTTTTCCGCACATGACAGTTGCGCAGAATGTTGGTTTTGGCCTGGAAATGCGAAAGGTTGGCAAGGCGGAGCGCGAAGAGAAAAGTATCGAAGCACTTAAGCGTGTCAGGCTCGATCATTTATCGGATCGTTACCCGCGTCAGCTTTCAGGGGGGCAGCAACAGCGGGCAGCTTTGGCGCGCGGGCTGGTTTTGAACCCGGATATATTCTTGCTAGATGAACCCCTTTCCAACCTTGATGCCAAGTTGCGCGGAGAAGTGCGCAGCGAAATTCGCGGACTTCAGCAATCTTTGGAACTCACCACCCTGATGGTTACCCATGACCAAGAAGAAGCGCTGACCATGTCTGACAAACTGGTGTTGATGGACGCAGGCAGCGTGCGGCAATCAGGCACGGCACAAGACCTTTACGAGCAGCCAGCCGATGCCTTTGTCGCAGATTTTGTCGGGCGTTCGAATGTGATCAAGGGCCGTATCGAGGACGGAAAGTTCCGAACCACAGATGGCACCTTTATGCCGACACTGCCAGGGGCGGTGGAGGATGCGCAATATTACACGTTGCGGCCCGAAAAGATCAGCTTGTCGCGCGAAGGCGAGGGGGTCGAAGGCACCCTGCTTGAGTGCCTCTATCTCGGTGCGCAGACCGAATACACGGTTAGGGTCGGTGAAACTTCTGTCTCTGTCGTCACAGCAACTCCCGGACCTGACGACATGCGTGCTGGTCTGCGTGTCGGGGATGCGGTTCGGCTTGCGTGGGATGTCGCGTCTGTACGGCTTCTTAATAACTAACAATAAAAAACACCAAAATATCAAATACATATATCAGGAGAGACTTATGCCTAATTTAACCCGTCGTTCTTTTCTTGCTACGGCAGTTGCACTGTCGGCTGTTTCAGTTTTTCCCAAGAACCTGATGGCGCAAACAAACGATGTTGTTGTCGGTACATGGGGCGGGACCTTTGGTGATTTGCTTAAGGTAAATGTCGACGAAGCCGTTATGCAGCCTGCGGGCTATAATATCCTTCAGGAAATATCTGGTCCGGTACCGCGCCGCACCAAGCTGATTTCCGAACGGATGCAGCGTCGTGGCAGCATGGATGCCGCCTTGTTGGCCGATTTTGACATGTATGCTGCGGCCAAAGTTGGCGCAGTTGAGAAGCTTGATGCTGCGAATGTTCCCAATTACGACAACATTCTTCCGTTTCTAAAAAAGGCACACTCGGTACCTTTGATTTATTCCGCACATACGATTGTTTATCGCAAGGATCTGATTACGACCCCGCCTCAGTCCATCGCGGAACTTTGGAATCCGAAATATAAGGGAAAGATCGGGCTGAGCGATTTTCTCTATACCTCCAATATGGCGTATGCGGCGATCCACAATGGCGGCACGCTGTCGGACTTTGACGGCAGTGAAAAGGGTGTTGCCGCCTGGAAAGAGCTTGATGCGAAACTTTTGCCGTCGACAGAGGCCGTCGGTCAGGCGTTGGCATCTGGTGACATCTGGATAACAATTATTTCTGCCGCACGCGGTTACAGCTGGTCCAAATCCGGAATTGATCTGGGATGGGTTGTGCCCGAAGAAGGCGCTTTCCCTGCCGTTTACGAGGCTGCTGTGCCGAAGAATGCCCGCAACCCGGAGGGCGGAATGGCCTATATGAATGCGCTGCTTGAGCCTTCAGTCCAAAAGGCCTTTGCCGAAAAGATGGGCTATTTGCCCACCGTAAAGAACGGCCATATCAGCCCGGAACTTGAAGAGAAAATCGGCTTTTCCAAAGCAGAACAAAATCGCCTTTGGCAACCGGATTTCGACTTTATTCTGGAAAATCAGGCCAAGCTTCTCGATACCTGGAACCGTGTGCTCAAAGGCTAATAAAATGGCAAAACTTGTTCTTCCGGCGGGACTTCTCGTTCTTCTTCTTTTGGGTGGCCCCATGCTTTTGATGTTGCGGTATTCGTTTAACGAATATGATCCGCTTTATATCATGCAGCAGGCCTTCACATTCGAGAATTACGCCAAAGCTGTTGTCGATCCGTACTATCAAAAAATCCTGATGACGACGATCACGGTAGCCCTGACATGTACGGTGTTAACGACACTTCTTGCCTATGGCCCTGCCTATTGGCTGGCAAGAATGGAAAGCCGCTGGAAGAGCAAGCTGACTATTCTAACAATGTTTCCTTTGCTTGTGGGCGGGGTGGTGCGTTCGGCAGGGTATCTTGCGCTTTTAAGTACAACCGGGCTGATCAATGCAACGCTTTTGGGGCTTGGCATTATCTCCGCGCCTTTAACGTTGCTTTATACGCCCGGCGCGGTGATCTTTGCGACAGTTGGCATCGTGCTGCCCTATATGATCTTAACGCTTGCATCGGTGATCGAAAGTATTCCCCGCCAGGTCGAAGATGCTGCTGCCAATCTGGGGGCACGTCCGGCAACGGCGTTCTTTCGGGTGCTTGTTCCGCTTTCATTGCCGGGTGTTTTGGCCGGGGCTTCATTGGTGTTCATCCTGTGTATGAACGCCTATGCAACGCCTTTGTTGCTTGGGGGGCCGCAATTCCAAATGATGGCACCTGCCGTTTATGAACAGTTTGCAAAGGCATCAAACTGGCCTTTTGGTGCGGCACTGGCCTTTATCTTGCTGATGGTCACGGTCATTCTTACGACAGTGGGCAGTTCTGTTATCGCCAAACGATATAAGGCGGGTTGAACACTTTATATCCCCGAAAGTGACCTGTGCCACTTTCGGGGATGCCTGATTCTTCAACATAATGACAAAACCTGTCAGGAACTGTCAGGAGCAGGGCTTGCGATTGGGCATATCTACCTTATAACTAGGGGAGGATATAACAGGGGTCTGCCCGATGAATGCGCTACCGGAAATGTTGTTAAAACGCCGCCCGCCGGTCGAAGGATCGCGCAAGTTCAAGCTGGTGACGGAGTACGAACCCTCTGGCGACCAGCCCCATGCGATTGCCGAGCTTTATGACGGGATCGAACAGGGCGAACGCGACCAGGTTTTGCTGGGCGTTACCGGTTCGGGCAAGACATTTACCATTGCCAACCTGATAGCCAAAACCCAGCGCCCGGCACTTGTGCTGGCACCCAATAAAACCCTGGCCGCCCAGCTTTATTCCGAGATGAAAAGTTTCTTCCCGGAAAATGCGGTGGAATATTTCGTTTCCTATTACGACTATTACCAGCCCGAAGCCTATGTCGCGCGGACCGACACCTATATTGAAAAAGACAGTTCGATCAATGAACAGATCGACCGGATGCGCCATGCCGCCACCCGCGCCATTCTGGAGCGTAATGATTGTATTATCGTGGCGTCTGTGTCGTGCATTTACGGTATTGGTGCGGTGGAAACCTATCTGGAAATGACGCAGCGCATTTCGGTGGGCGATGAAGTTGACCGCAACGACATTATGAAACGCCTGGTCGAACTGCAATATACCCGCAATGATGCCGCCTTTACCCGTGGGACGTTTCGGGTGCGCGGCGACGTACTTGAAATTTTCCCGGCCCACTCCGAAGACCGGGGCTGGCGGGTGTCGATGTTTGGTGACGAGGTCGAGGAACTGACCGAGTTTGACCCATTGACCGGGCATAAATATGCCAATATGGATTCAGTTACCGTTTATGCCAATTCTCACCACGTCACCCCGCGCCCGACCCTGGTGCAGGCGATGTACGGGATTAAGCAGGAACTGAAAGACCGGCTGGCACAGTTTCAAAATGAAGGTAAATTGCTGGCGGCTGAACGGATTGAACAGCGTACAACTTTTGATCTTGAGATGATGGAAACGGTAGGCCACTGCAAGGGGATTGAAAACTATTCCCGCTGGCTGTCGGGCCGCAATCCCGGCGAACCGCCCCCGACATTGTTTGAATATCTGCCTGAAAATGCCCTGTTATTTGTCGATGAAAGCCACGTTGCCGTGCCGCAAATTGGTGGCATGTTCAAGGGTGACTATAATCGCAAATTTACCCTGGCCGAACATGGTTTTCGCCTGCCCAGTTGTGTCGATAACCGCCCTTTGAAGTTTGACGAATGGGAAGCCATGCGTCCGCAAAGCGTGTTTGTGTCGGCCACCCCCGGTCCGTGGGAAATTAACAAAACAGGTGGCACATTTGTCGAACAGGTGATCCGCCCGACCGGCCTGATCGACCCGGTATGTATTATTCGCCCGGTGGAAACCCAGGTTGATGATCTGCTGGCCGAGGCCAAGGATTGCGCCCAGAAAAGCCAGCGCGTGCTGGTCACAACCCTGACCAAGCGCATGGCCGAGGATCTGACCGAATATTTGCACGAAAACGGTGTGCGGGTGCGCTATTTGCATTCCGATATTGATACGTTAGAGCGGATCGAGATCATTCGTGACTTGCGCCTGGGTGTGTTTGACGTTTTGGTCGGTATTAACCTGCTGCGCGAAGGGCTTGATATCCCCGAATGTGCGCTGGTGGCGATTCTGGATGCCGACAAGGAAGGCTTTTTACGATCCAAAACGTCACTGGTGCAAACAATTGGCCGTGCTGCGCGTAACCTTGATGGCCGGGTGATTTTATATGCCGATAAAATGACCGATAGCCTGGATTATGCGATTGGCGAAACCAATCGCCGTCGCGAAAAGCAGGTCGCCTATAACGAGGCCCATGGCATTACCCCGGCCTCGATCCGCAGCCGTATTCACGATGTGATCGAAAGCGTTGCCGAACACGATTATGTTACCGTCGATACCGGCGTTTCGGGTGATGTGATGATTGGGCACAATCTGCGCGCCCATATCGAAGACCTTGAAAAACGGATGCGTCAGGCGGCTGGCGATCTGGAATTTGAGGAAGCCGCAAGGTTGCGCGACGAAGTTAAACGGCTGGAAAGCCAGGAACTGGGCCTGTCGCAGGCCGGACCCATGGCGCGTGACATTACACCCAAAGATGGCTCTGCCGGGCCCGGTTCCAAATCGGCCAACAAACCGAAATACAAAGGCCGCCGCCGCAAAGGTGCCTGATCGTCGCAGGCAGAAGCAATTTCGCGCCCATCCGTTTTAACGGATATGGCGTGATCTTTGTCGGTGCGCGGGAATGGCAAGGTGGAGTTTGGCAGGGCAGAGCGTGTTGTTATTGTCGTGTGTGCCTCAGGTGGTTGAGTAATGCACACCACGACCATCAAAAAACACGGCCAGCCACACGGTTTCGGCGTTTTTTTCGGTCCAGACCACGCGATGGCGGCATTGCGGGGGGATGTATAAATGGTCGCCCGGTTTTAAAACCCGGCCTTTGTCTTCGCCTTCGAACAGAATTTCGGCACTGCCAGTTAGCAATATCACCCATTCTGCCGGTTGCTGGTCATACCAGCCGGTTTCGGGGGACGATTGGCCGTGTGAGACAATCCGTTCGATCCGCAAGCACGGGGATCGCAGAATTTCGTCGAAAACTTCGCCGTTTGTTGCGTCGGGAAGGTTGGCAAACAGGTTGGCAAGTGTTGCGTCGGGCAAAGTGAAACCCTCCGTTCCGGTTGGGTGAATGGCACGCAACATAAACCAAAAAGAAGGGCCGGCACAAAGCCGACCCTGACAAAGCAGCCATGCGTTTTAAACGCAAATGGCGATTACATGTAGAGTTTTTCGCCGTCCATGCCTTTGTAAATGTCAGCCACATAGTCGGCATAACCGTTAAACAACCGGGTTGGAACTTCTTCGCCGTTCGACAGCAAACGTTCCTGTGCCTGGCTCCAGCGGGGGTGGGGGACCTTGGGGTTTACATTGGCCCAAAAGCCATATTCGTTGTCCGCCAGTTTTTCCCAATAGCCCACCGGGCGTTTGTCGGTAAAGGTGAAACGAACAATGGATTTGATGTTTTTAAAGCCGTATTTCCAAGGCGTTACCAGCCGCAACGGGGCGCCGTTCTGCTTGGGTAGCGGTGCGCCGTAAAGGCCGGTGGCAATCATGGTCAGTTCGTTTGTGGCCTCGGCCATGGTCAGACCTTCAATATAAGGCCACGGATACCAGAACTGTTTCAGGCCGGGCATGGTGTCTTTTTGTTCGGCGGTTTGCATTTCAATGTATTTGGCCCCCGATGTCGGTTTGGCAAAATCGACCAGAGCCTTCATCGGAAAACCGGTCCAGGGCACGGTCATTGCCCATGCTTCAACACAGCGGAACCGGTAAACCCGTTCTTCAAGTGGCATTTTACGTACCAGATCGTCAAAATCCATTTCCATCGGCTTTTCAACCATACCGTCGATCTTGACGGTCCAGGGCGAAATTTTCATCGCCTGGGCGGCATCGGAAATGAATTTGTGGGTGCCAAATTCGTAGAAGTTATTATAGGTCGTTACCTTGCCCTTGGGTGTAATCGCCCGATCCACCGTATAGGCATCGTTATGTTTGGCCGGGTACAGGTCGGCATTGGGGCCAGTTGCCTGGGCAAAGGCGCGTGACATCGGAAGCGTTGCAGCGGCAGCAGCGCCAAGGGTGCCTGCCGCAATGCCTTTGATGAAATTGCGGCGGTTGCGATAAATCTGCTCTGGTGTGGTTTCTCTTTCGGGAATTTCCCATCCCTTCTGGCGGCGTATCAGCATATGACCCTCCAATATGACATGCCGCGATTTCACGGGAAAAACCTGTTTAGAGCAAATCAAACCTGGGTGAAGTGGCGGTGATAGCGGGGGATCGCGGCTTTAATAATTGTATCTGTGTGACAAGCCCAGACGGATTGATCGTGTCAGGCGATTGGTTTGCCGTTAAACTGATCGTAAAATGGCTGTGTCCTCGTTGGGTTGTTTACCTGCTGTGTAAATTCTGAAAGCGAAGAAATGTTTGAATTCAAAGATATTGAAATCTTGCAAGATATTGTAAAAGCAGGTGGTTTTCGGGCAGCGGCCCAGAAATACAATTTGTCGCAATCGGCCATTTCATCGCGGGTTTCGGCCCTGGAAAAGAAACTGGGCATGATGTTGTTTGATCGCAGCAACCGCCAGGTGCGTTTAACGGCGGCGGGGCGTCGTTTTTTAGAAGAGGCCCAGCGATTATCGCGCGCACGCGACCGGATCTGGCAGGAATTTACCCATCCCGAACATCTTAGCGGCACGGTCAGAATTGGGGTTGCTGAAACCATCGTACATACAATTCTGACGGGAATGCTCAACAAACTGAAAAATGATTATCCCGATGTGCGGTTTGAACTGTCTGTTGATACATCGGGGCAACTTGCCACGGCATTGGCGGATGACGCGCTTGATGTGGCCATTTTGCTGCGTGAATCGCTGCCCCAGGGGGCGGTGGCGGCAGCCTTGAAGCCGGTTCGTCTGGGCTGGTTTTGTGCCGAGTCGATGACATTGCCAGATGACCCGCTGTCCGTTGCGGATTTGGCAGGGCATGCGATTGTGACTTTTCCCAAGGGAACGCCCCCCTTTCGCGAAATCGAAGGGATATTTTCGGCACCGGATATTTCGCCGCCCGCCCTGCATGGATCGGCCTCGCTTTCCACGGTCAAACATCTGGTTGGGGACGGGTTCGGCATTGGTGTTTTGCCGACATTGATGGTCAAAAATTCCGTTTGGAAAGAACATATTAAGGTTATCTCTGTTCAGCCGGAGGCGGCGTTAAGCGACCTTCATTTTGTCATTGGTTTTTACCCGGAACGAAACCGTGAAATTGGTGAGGCGGTAATCGAAGCTGCAAGGCTGTTTGATCATTATGATCTATAAAAACGATCAATTATTCATTTAAATGATTTCTTGACAAGATCGGTTCTGTTTCTCAAAGTTATGTCCGAGGCTGAGAACAGGACAAACAAATGAATGCATCAAAAAGCGCATCCTGTTCCTCGAGGCACGTAACGGGGTCTGCATCAATGATGTCGCCGCTGGCATTGCGGCACGCTATCCGTTCCGGGCAGCATCGGGGGACGACAACAGGGTATTCTTCGGGATATTTACAGGGAAATCTTGCGATTATCCCGGCGCAACACGCGCATGACTTTCTGGCATTTTGCCTGAAAAACCCCAAATCATGCCCGCTGATTGGCATGTCCGAACCGGGATCGCCCTATATCCCGGAACTGGGTTTGGATCTTGATATTCGCACCGATTTGGCCGGCTATCGGGTTTTTCGCGGCAGTGACAATTATCAAACCGTAACCGACCTTCATGCCGTCTGGCGTGATGATCTGGTGACGTTTGTGCTGGGCTGTTCGTTCTCGTTCGAAGCGGCGATAACATCGGCGGGGGTTCCCGTCCGTCATATTGAGGCCAACCGCAATGTGCCGATGTATGTGACCAATATTGCAACGACACCGGCGGGCGTTTTTCACGGGCCGCTTGTTGTGTCGATGCGGTCTTTTACGCCATCCGACGCCATTCGCGCCATTTTGTATTCAGACCGCTATCGTCTGGCCCACGGTGCGCCGGTGCATTTGGGCGATCCGTCTGCCATCGGGATTGCCGATATTATGACACCCGATTTCGGGGATGCCCCGATCATGGCCGACGGCGACATTCCGGTTTTTTGGGCCTGCGGAGTTACACCGCAAATGGCAATCCGCAATGCACGGCCCGACCTTGCCATCACGCATGAACCCGGCCTGATGCTGGTGACCGATATGCTTGCCGAAGCTGCCGAATTTTCCGTGCATACCCAAGCTGCCTGAATCCACCAATAAACTTATATATCAGATGAGGATAATCTTATGAAAAAGACTGTTTCTTCCCTGCTTCTTGCGTCTGCGATGGGCGTTGGTGCCTTTGCATCGCCCGCCTTTGCCGAAGAATTGTCCGTTGTTGGCAGTTGGAGCAGCCTGCCGTTGGACAAACAGTTTGAAGTGCCGTTCTGGACCCAGGAATTGCCCAAGGCGTCAAACGGCCAGTTGACCGTGCAGATGACCACCCATGACCAGATGGGCATTTCTGGCGGCGATGTGTTTCGTATCCTCAATGACGGCGTTTTTGATGTTGGCATGACGGTTGGCGATTATGCTGTTGGCGACGCCCCGGAACTTGAAGGGTTGGACGTGCCGCTGGTGGCAACGACGGCCGCCGAGGCCGAAGCCATGGTTGATGCCGCCCGACCGATGGTTGATGACATTTTCAAAGACCGCTTTAATGCCAAGGTTCTTGCCATAGCACCTTATCCGCCGCAGGTGGTTTTTTGCAAAGGCCCGGTAACGTCATTGGCGGACCTGAAAGGCAAAAAAGTACGCGGTTCAGGCCGTATGACCACCAAGTTTCTTGAAGCCCTGGGGGCAAATGGCGTCAATGTGGCGTTTTCCGAGGTTCCCGGCGCGCTGGAACGTGGTGTGATTGACTGTGCTGTGACCGGTGCCGGTTCCGGGTACAGTGCGGGCTGGTGGGAAGTGTCGGATCATTTGTTCACCATTCCGTTGGGTGGATGGGACCCGGTGGTCACCGCAATGAACATGGATAAATGGAACAGCCTGTCGCCCGACTTGCAAAATCTTTTGACCACCGAAGTCAAAACCAGGTTTGAAGCACCGGCCTGGGCCGCGGCCGCAGGTGCGTTTGAAACCGACATAGCCTGCCTGACCGGCAACGGCGAGTGTTCTTTGGGGAAAGCCGCCAGCATGACCCTGGTTGAACCGTCTGATGCCGACCTTGCCAAGGCCAAAGAAATTTTGACCACGGTTGTGTTGCCTGAATGGGGTGAACGCGCGGGTGCAAGCTGGGTTAAACGCTGGAATGATACTGTTGGCAAAACCGTCGGCGTGACCGTACCGGTAAGCTAAACACAGGCGTTCGCAGGAGCTTGCCGCTGTGACACAGGAACCTTCAGCCGTGATACCCTTATTGATTGCGCGTATTCGCCGTATCAACAATCTGATTGCAATTGCCGCCGGACTTGTTCTGGTTGCCTGCGTGATCCTGATCCTTTTAGACATTGTCCTGCGTGAGGTTGGAATTTCATTTGGCGGTGCCGAAGAAATTTCGGGCTACGTTATGGCCGGTGTTGCCAGTTGGGGCATGTCTTATGCCCTAACCGAGCTTGCCCATGTGCGGATTGATTTAATCCGTCTGCGATTGCGACAGCGCGGCAGGGCGATGCTGGATCTGATTGCGATTGTTGCCCTGGCGCTCACATCGGTTGTGATTGCAGTGCAATGCTGGCCGGTTCTGGCCAAAACCATCGAACGGGGATCAAGTGCCAATACGGCCCTTGAAACACCGTTATGGATTCCGCAGTCAATCTGGTTGTCCGGCTGGATATGGTTTTCGGTGTGCAGCTGTCTTTTAGTGATCCTGACATTGGTCTTGCTGGTGAAAGGTAAGTTTGAGGATGCCGATGCGCTGGTCGGTGCCCGGTCTGAAGTGGAGCTGGAATCATGATTTTCGCGGTGACAGCTTCACTTCTGGGTTTTCTCGCCCTGTCCATTCCTGTTGGCATTGTTCTGTTTCTTTTGGGGTTCGGTGTTGATCAGTTCTTTTCCCCGTTTCCGCTGATTCGCGGGCTGGGGCAGGTGGTTTGGTCGTCATCGAATTCCTCAACCCTGATTGCGATCCCGTTTTTTGTGCTGCTGGGCGAAATTCTGGTGCGCGGTGGTATTGCTGAACGAACCTACGAAGCCCTGGATAAATGGTTTTCATGGCTGCCCGGTGGGTTGATCCACGCAAATATTGGTACCGCCACCATGTTTTCAGCGACATCGGGGTCATCGGTTGCCACGGCGGCCACGGTGGCAACGGTTGCCATGCCCCAGGCTGAAAAGCTGGGCTATGATCCCAGGCTGTTTTCCGGGGCCATTGCTGCGGGCGGCACGCTTGGTATCATGATCCCGCCATCGATCAATCTGATTGTTTATGGCTTTCTGACCGAAACATCGATCCCGCGTTTGTTTTTGGCCGGGTTGCTGCCGGGCCTGATGATGGCCATTGCTTTCATGATGGTCACCGCCATTCTGTGCAAGATCAAGCCAACACTTGGCGGTACCAGCCGGTCTTTTGGCTGGGGCGAACGGTTTGCCAGCCTGCGCCATTTGCTGCCGATCATTGTGCTGTTTTTTGTTGTGATCGGATCGATCTATGCGGGGTGGGCAACACCAACGGAATCGGCGGCTGTGGGTGTGGCGATTGCCTTTTTGATTGCGGCATTTAACCGCGGTGTTTCAAAGGAAATGATCCATATGTGCCTGCATGGCACAGTAAGGATCACCGCCATGATCATGCTGGTGATTATTGGGGCCTATTTCCTGAATTTTACCTTAACTGCGGCGGGCCTTGGCCGCGAGCTTAAGGAAATGCTGGTCGGGTTGAACCTGTCGCCGATGGGAACCTTGATGGTCGTTATCGGACTTTACATCGTGTTGGGCTTTTTTATTGAAACCCTGTCGCTGATGGTGGCAACCATTCCGATCATTGTGCCGATTATGACCGGCATGGGGTTTGACAAGGTATGGTTTGGCATTTTGCTGATTGTACTGATTGAAATGGCCCTGATTACGCCGCCGGTCGGCTTGAACCTTTATGTTGTGCAAAGTGCGCGTAAATCGGGCCGCCTGTCCGAAGTTATGGTCGGGACCATTCCTTTTGTTCTGGTGATGGTTGCCATGATTGTTCTGCTGGTGGCAGTGCCGTCGGTTGCGTTGTTCCTGCCCGATAATTTTTAACCCGGTATGTGCCGGTTAAGTGTCTTTTTTTCATCCTGAAACAAGGCTGATGCGCCCTGGCAGCGGACCGGATTATCCGGCCCGCGATCACGAGGCTTGCGCAAAATCGCCAGAATAACCAAAGTTGGAACGCCAGAATGCTGATAAATTTTACGATTGATGATGCCGTTGAAAGTTTTGATATTGGCCATTGCACCGTTGCCGGATGGACCGGGCGTGATGCGGGTGCGATCGCGCATCATATCGAGGAACTGGCCGCCATAGGTGTTAAACCGCCGTCATCGGTGCCGCTTTATTATCGTACGGCATCGGCCATGCTGACCCGCGACGCACGTATTGAAGTTGTTGGCGCAGGTACCTCGGGCGAGGTTGAGCCACTGATTGTTGCCCAAAACGGCGTTTTGTATCTTGGTTTGGCATCGGATCATACCGATCGCGATCTTGAAGCCCATTCTGTTGCCCTTTCCAAACAGATTTGCCCCAAGCCAGTTGCCGGTATTTTGTGGCGGTATGACGATGTGGCCGACCATATTGAAAAAATGGAACTGTCATCATGGATCAGGGAAGGCGATAGCGACGACTGGGTGCTGTATCAGCAAGGAACGATTGCTGCCATTCGCCCACTGGCTGATCTGATTGACGGGGCCGGGCTGGTTGCAGCGGCATCGCAGGATCAGGCAGCCGCAATGTTATGTGGCACATTCGGGGCAAAAGGCGGGGTTCGCCCGGCGCGGTCTTTTAAAATGTCCATGTATGATCCGATATTGAAACGCACAATCGCGCATATTTACGATATTGTTGAACTGCCTGAAATTGCGTAAAGAATCGAACGGTTATTTAAAAGCATAAGGGAGGCCGCCAGATGGGTGCGATTATTGAAAAAGCGCAATCGGCAATCCAAAAGGTTGACCAGCTTGGTGATCTGGCGGGCAAGATCTTTACCGATTTTGACCGGGATCGCATTTTGCGCGATGCTGCGCACGCCGAGGATCTGGTTGCCAATGCGTCCGCCCCGTTACCGCTGGCCGGTATGCTGGTGTCGGTCAAGGATCTGTATGATGAAGCCGGAAAAACAACCTCGGCGGCATCCTTGTTGTTAAAGGATCGTGCCCCCGCTGCGCGCGATTGTACGATCATCGCCCGGATCAAGGCGGCAGGCGTCGTGCCCTTTGGCCGGACGTCAATGAGCGAGTTTGCCTATTCCGGTGTTGGGCTTAACCCGCATTACGGTACCCCGGGCAATGTTTTTGACCCCGACGGCATTCCCGGCGGGTCTACATCCGGTGGCGGGCTGAGCGTTGCCTTGGGGCTGGTTGATATTGCGTTGGGAACGGACACTGGCGGTTCGGTGCGTATCCCTTCGGCGATTAACGGGCTTTACGGGTTTAAGGCCAGCCGCATGTTGATGCCGGGCGATGGCATTCACCCGCTGGCAAAAAGTTTTGATACGGCAGGCCCGCTGGCACGGGATCTTGAAACCGTGATCACGGCGTTTGAGGTCATGGCCGGGGTTATGGTGCCGGGCATGTCCTCGCATAGCGGACCTTTGCGCATTGGTGTGCCAATACATGCCTTTACCAATGACCTTGATGATCGTGTCCGGGCGGATTTTGATGCCGTCTGCGCAAAACTTCGCGCCGCAGGCCATGACCTGATCGAGATCGACCTTGGTTTTTTTGCCGAAAATGCCATTCTTAACAAGATTTTGGTCGCCGCCGAGGCCCATAAAATTTATGCCGGTGATTTTGCCAGGCTTGAAACCTGTGGTGACCCACGGGTTCTAAGCCGGATGCGCTTTGCCGATACGTTAAGCGCGCAGGATTTGTCCGATGCCTATGCCAAACGAACAGATGTGATAGCCCTGTTTAATTCGGCAATGGCAAATGTGGATGTGATGATCGCACCGACCCTGCCGATGATGGCCCCCAAGATCGCCGAGGTTGAAGCCGATTTTGATCGGCTTAATGCCATGATGTTGCGCAATACATCCTATTTGAATCTGGTTGATGCCTGCGCCATTTCGATCCCGGTTCCGGTTGCCGGGGCGGATGCGCCAGGTGCCTTGATGGTGGCTGCATCGCACGGCCATGATTTTGCCGTGCTGGATGCCACCCGGAAAATTAATGCGCTTTTGCATTGGTAACACCTGCCTAATTGCCCAAACGACAAAGCCGCCCTTGCAAAAACAGGGCGGCTTTTTTATTCGGTCAGTTCAGGCAAGCCTGCGATCAGCCTTCGAGCAAGGAACGCAGCATCCATGCGGTTTTTTCGTGGATCTGAATACGCTGGGTCAGAAGGTCGGCGGTGGCGTCGTCATCGGCTTCATCACATAACGGATAAAGGGCACGCGCGGTTTTAATCACGGTTTCATGACCTTCAACCAGTTGCTTGATCATGTCCTTGGCGGCGGGAACGCCTTTTTCCTCGGGAATGGAGCTTAGCTCGGAATAAACCGAAAAGCTGGCCGGGGCAAAGGCACCCAGTGAACGAATACGTTCAGCCAGTTCATCAACCGCTGCTGCCAGTTCGGTGTATTGCTGTTCAAACATGGTGTGCAGGGTCTGAAACATCGGCCCGGTCACATTCCAGTGGAAGTTGTGCGTTTTCAAATACAGCGCATAGGAATCAGCCAAAACGCGACCAAGACCCGTTGCGATGTCTGTGCGGTTCTTTTTGTTAATACCAATATCAATCTGCATTATGCTCTCCTGGCACTGAAAATCGGGCTTGCGCCACAATGTTGTCTGTTCATGAAGGCATTATCCTTCGGAATAAAAGAGAATGCCAATCAATAGTTTATTGTTTCAGCATAGATCAAATCTATGACAGCATGGTGATGGTTTAGATCAAATTTCATTGAATAAAACCGGTTGCCGAAATCCTGCGGCAACGGACAGGTCAGCTCTTTAAGGCCATTTCTGCGGCTTTGCCGGAAAGTTCCTGCATATGCGAAAACTGCCGGGTGAAAAAACCGGTTCCAAGGCTGACAGATCGTAATTCCAGCACCATGTCGCGGGTTTCACTGCGGGGCATGCGGGCCTGAATTTCGTCCCATCCCTGCCAGCCGTCCCGGGCGTTAAAGCCTAAAATCTGGCCCCGGCGTGTGCTGATCAGGCGCTGGGTTTTTGATGTGCAGTCGCTTGGGACGATAAAAGTAACCTCGTCAACCGGTTCAAGCAGCACGGTGCCCGCCTGTTTTAAGCCATCGCTCATCGCAATGCGCCCGGCGATGATAAAGGCCTGATCGGAACTGTCCACCTCGTGAAAGGCACCGTCGGTAAGGGTGACGTGTATATCGGTCACGGGAAAACCCAGCGGGCCGGTATGCAATCCATCCTGAATGCCTTTTTGCACTGCACCGATATAGTGTCGCGGAATGGCACCGCCAATAATGGCATCGGTAAATTCAAACCCGGCCCCACGTGCAAGGGGTTGGGCCGTAATTTGAACATCGCCAAACTGGCCGCGTCCGCCGCTTTGTTTTCGATAGCGCCCGTGGGCATTGAAACTGGACCGGATTGTTTCTTCATAGCTGGTGGCAACGGCGGTGGTGCCAATATCAAGATGATATCGGTCGCCCAGTTGCTCTAACACCATTTGCAAATGGATATTGCCTTGCCCTTGCAAAATGATCTGGCGGGTGCGGGCATGATGCTCAACCGACAATGACCGATCCTGTTCGCATAAATAACGCAGGGCTTCGGTCAGTTTTACATCGTCCCCCGGTTTGTTCACCAGCAGGGCCAACTGGTATAAGGGCGGCAGCGGGGCAGGCCATAAATCGGGCAAGGTGTTGTTCTGGTTGCCAAGCAGCATGCCGGTGCGGGCATGGTTCATACGGGGCAGGCCGATAACGGTGCCAGTCGGGGCAAGATCGGTTTTGTCGTGGCGGGTACCAAACAGGGTGCATATGCCATTGGCATTTTCACAGTCTAACGAATCGCCATTTTTGATGCTGCCCGATAAAACCCGGCCCACGCAAAAACGCCCCTCATGGGGCAGGTGGAATGTCTTGAAAATCTGGATGGCGGGTATATCGGCAGCCGGGTCAATGCCCAGGCGATAGGCGGCGATGTCGGGGGCAGGGGCTTCGTGGCGCAGGGCCTTTAACAGGCGCCTTATCCCCCGGTCGCGTTCGGCAGAGCCAAAAAATACAGGAACGATCAGGTCATGGGCCAAATCGCGGCCCAGATTGGCATAAATTTCGTCGGTTGCCGGGCTTTGGTCTTCCAGAATTTGTTCCAGCAAGGTGTCGTCAAAATCGGAAAGCTGTTCTAGCAAGGTGTCGCGGGCGTCGTTTTCGTCGGTTTTGTTTGGCCCGGGCAGTGCGATCAGCCGCGACGGGTTGCCATCGTCCAGATATTCATAGGCACGTTGAGATACCAGATCGACAAAGCCGGTGATCGTATCGCTGCCAGCAGTTTTGCGGATTGGTATTTCGCGCAAGACCAGCGGGCGTGTCGTCAGGGTTTGCAGGGCGCTTAAACTGTTGCGAATACGACTGTTGGCGGTGTCTGTTTTGTTGACGAAAATCAGGTGCGGGATGCGGTTATAATCGAGAAATTGCAGGATAGGGGCCGCTGTGATCATTTTTTCCGGGTCGGCCTCGACGACGACAATCGCAACATCGCACACCATAACCGCATCGCGGCCATCCTGGGCGAAATCAACCGAGCCGGGACAATCGATAAAGTGCCATTCTTCCCCCAGGTAGGTTGCTTTAACGATGGTGGGTTCCGTGCTCATTTGGTGGCGACGGGCTTCGGGGCTGCTATCGGCCAGGGTGGTGCCATCGCGAACGGAGCCTTTGCGATGTATGGTCCCTGATGCGGCGAGCAAACTTTCCAGCAGGCTGCTTTTGCCCGACGCATAAGGGCCGACAATCGCCGCACATCGGGGGGGAGTGGTTTTAAGGGATGCGGTATCAACCGCTGAGGAAGGGGCGTTGGCCGCCATATCGGGACGGGTATTTGCATTGGCTGATGGGGGCACGGTCTTCTCCTTGTTGCGGGGGGCGCATCAGGTGATTTCTGTTTCATGCCGAAAGGTAGTCAGGGCCGCGATCATTAGGGACATCGTCGCGGGTGCCCCTAGGCCCTGATATATGTTCTGGTCATCGGTTGCCGGGTATAAAACGGGCAACAAAGCGGAAAAATAGCGGCGATCAGGGCTGGTTTGACAATGTTGGTGGCCAAGGGCCTTTTAATCACCTGTTTTGATATGCTATGATAATACAAATACGATAGAACTTCCATTTTTAGCTTTAAATGCCGTTATGCATATTTTTGACATAATTTGCCTCTGAATTGCCATAAAAGGCCTGTTTTCCAGCCTTATTCATCAGGCATGTTGAGAACTGTCAGCGGCAGATGGTCGGAACATTCAATCCCCCTCAATCGCTTCCGGCTCGCTCTCTTCGTCCCCCCGTACGAGAGCTTATGTGCCAAAAGCTGACCAGGTCTCCCCAAGACCATTAGACCCCAAAATGGGGGCGGGCATTTCCCGCCCTCTTTTTTTTGGGGAGAGGCAAAGCACGGGTTTCATAACAATCTGAATTTTGTTCATACTGCCTTGATTTGCCCCAAAATTGCCTTATGCGACTGGTTTTCATGCCGTATTTTGGGGGCATATTCATAACTGTCGAACACAGCATCAATTGGCGATGCGCCCCTCCCTCGTTATCGCCAAGGCCTGATACCGTTGTCCCCAACAGCGCTCTGCACCCCACAGGCCCATGCATTTGTGTTCGACTGGTCTCCCCAAGACCATCTGTCCCCCAAGAAAAAGCGAGCCAGGTTCCCCCGATCTGGCCCGTTTTTTGGTGTTTGGCTGGTTTGATCCGGGCTTGCTGTCGGCCACAATTCTGCCTTGAATTGACACGAAATGGCCTTGAGAGACCGAATTTCCTGCCGCAATCTGTCGGCATATTCTTATTTGTCGGACGTGATGACAGCCGGTGCGGTGCCTCCCTCACCAACCACCGGCGGCCTGATCGTTGTTCCCCCAACAACATCACCCCAAGGTCAAAAATTCCGCGTTCGACTGGTCTCCCCAAGGCCATCTGTCCCCCCAAAAAAAGCGAGCCAGGTTCCCCCAACCTGTCTCGTTTTTTGGTATTTGGCCGGTTTGATAAAGGGTGTGATATGGGTCACAATTTTGCCTTGAATTGACATGAAATGGCCTTGAGAGACCGGATTTTCTGCCGCAATCACGTGGCATATTCTTACTTGTCGGACGCGATGACATCCGGTGCGGTGCCTCCCTCACCAACCACCGGCGACCTGATTGTTGTTTCCCCAAGCAACATCTTTCCCAAGGTCAAAAATTCCGCGTTCGCATGGTCTCCCCAAGACCATCTGTCCCCAAGAAAAGGCGAAGCAGGTTCCCCCACCTGCTTCGCTTTTCTTTTTGTGCATCTGGCAACCGATACAAGGCAATCTTTCTGGTGTTGACCCGGGGCTGGCGCAGGGGACGGATGTGCCGGTTTTTACCTGCCAGGACATTTTTAATGTTGATTGAAACTAAAATCATATCCTTAGGAATAGTTGCGATCAGGGAATTGTTAAAAGGGGCATAAATTTGCCTTAAAACGGCACGAAATGGCCTAAAGCGCCCGGTTTTCTTGCCGTATTCGGACGGCATATTCATCCTTACCGAACAGGATGTACCGGTGCGGTGCCCTCCCTCACCAACCACCGGGACCGGATTGCCGTTCTCCCCTGATGGTAATCATCCCCCCACGGTCTATTCCGTGTTCGGTCGGTCTCCCCAAGACCATCTGTCCCCGAACGGGGTGGGTTCCCCCGACCCACCCCGTTTTTTTGTCTGGTGGATGTTTTAGCGAACGGTTTTTGACGGTGTGGGCAGGCTGTTTAGCGGTATGTTGGTGTGCTCCGAGATCAGCACTTGCGGTGCCGTTATGCCCGGCTGGTCGGGGTTTGAACTTTCCGCATGTTCGCGGTAATCGGTGCTGAAAATGGGGGTGGGCTGGCTGCGGCCCCGCACCGTAACGTCGCCGCGCTGTGTCCAGCCTGTGCTGGCAAGGGGGCCATCGCACTGGGCGCGTGTCGCCTCGGCGACAAGGATATAGGTTCCAAACTGTTTGTTTAAGGGTTCCAGCCGGGCGGCGATATTAACCGTGTCGCCGTGAACCGTGAATGTCAGCCGGTTTTCCGATCCGATGGCACCGACAATAATATCGCCGGTATTGATGCCACAGCGGGTTTTGAGTTTGCCGCCGTGGCAAAAGGTCGTGGTTTCGCACAAATGTTGAATTTCAAGGGCGGTGCGAACGGCATTTTCCCCGTGATTCGGGTCTGGTTTGACGGCGTTAAAGGTAATCAGCATGGCATCGCCCTGAAACTGGGTAATAACGCCGCCAAATTTTTCAATTACCGCACTGGTCGCGCAAAAATATTCATTGAGCATCTGTGCCAGTTCTGTCGGGCTTAAGGTTTCCGATACCGTTGAAAAGCCTTCGATGTCGGTAAACATCACGGTGGCATTGACCGCTTCGCCGTCACCAGGGCGAATTTGCTGGTCGGCATGGGTAATGCGATGTGCGACCTCACGCGAGACAAAGCGCGACAGGTCCTGAGCCGCTATTTCCTCGGCCACGGCGCGCCGGAATGAACGTTGGGCCCGTAAAACGGCAATCGCCAATACCCCCGATACCATGACGATTGAAATGATTTTATCGACCTCGGCCCCGATCAGAATGGAATTGGAGGTCAGATAGGTGACGTAATCACGCGTGATCATGTTTTGGCCGCCGTCATTTTGCAGTGCATAGAGCAGCAGCACCAGCCAGCCAATGGCTGCACTTGCACCGGCCAGCAAAATATAGCGCGGATCAAACCGCAGGGCGCGCAACGCGATAAAGATGAACACATACATTATCGTCGGTGCCTTCAGATAAAAGCTGGCAGGCTGCGCATTCTGGATATGGGAACTCCAGATCAGCACCATTAACAGGCTGATATCGGCGATTACGGACAGGGTCAGAACCGCGGCGGGCAACCGAATGCGATAAGACAGGACAAGACGGGTAAAGGTGAACAGAAAATATAGTGCCAGCGCCCATAGCAGTGGGTGGAAGCCCTCATTCATGGCTGTTTTGGGAGCAAGCGCATAGAGAGTGCCAAATATGGTGACCAGCAATAACTGCACCCAGCCAATCAACTGTTCGCTGTCGCTTTGCTGGCGGGCTATCGCAGTGCTGACCCGTTCGGGCAGACTCTTATTTGATGCTTTGCCAAACAGAAATTCGGCGATCTTGTACGTCATGGTATATGCCCCATCCTACCGAAGTATCAGGGCATAGTGAACGGTCTTATACCTTGTGCCAAGTCTGCCATTGACACAAAGGCCCTTGGTTATACGTCGCACCGGTGCATAGCGCAGGATGTATTGGAAAATCGAAGGGGTTATAGAGGGGGCGATGACGCACCAGAGTTTGCCCGGGTCTTTTGGCACATCGGGTTTATGATGTGGTGATGCCAGTCAGGTTTGGGGCAAAAACGTCATCATGTTTGCGGTAATCGGTGCTGAAAATGGGGGTGGGCTGGCTGCGGCCCCGCACTGTAACGTCGCCGCGCTGTGTCCAGCCTGTGCTGGCCAGGGGGCCATCGCACTGGGCGCGTGTTGTCTCGGCGACAAGGATATAGGTTCCAAACTGCTTGTTTAAGGGTTCCAGCCGGGCGGCGATATTAACCGTGTCGCCGTGAACCGTAAATGTCAGCCGGTTTTCCGATCCGATGGCACCGACAATAATATCGCCGGTATTGATGCCACAGCGGGTTTTGAGTTTGCCGCCGTGGCAAAAGGTCGTGGTTTCGCACAAATGTTGAATTTCAAGGGCGGTGCGAACGGCATTTTCCCCGTGATTCGGGTCTGGTTTGACGGCGTTAAAGGTAATCAGCATGGCATCGCCCTGAAACTGGGTAATAACGCCGCCAAATTTTTCAATTACCGCACTGGTCGCGCAAAAATATTCATTGAGCATCTGTGCCAGTTCTGTCGGGCTTAAGGTTTCCGATACCGTTGAAAAGCCTTCGATGTCGGTAAACATCACGGTGGCATTGACCGCTTCGCCGTCACCAGGGCGAATTTGCTGGTCGGCATGGGTAATGCGATGTGCGACCTCACGCGAGACAAAGCGCGACAGGTCCTGAGCCGCTATTTCCTCGGCCACGGCGCGCCGGAATGAACGTTGGGCCCGTAAAACGGCAATCGCCAATACCCCCGATACCATGACGATTGAAATGATTTTATCGACCTCGGCCCCGATCAGAATGGAATTGGAGGTCAGATAGGTGACGTAATTGCGCGTGATCATGCTGTGGCCGCCTTCGCTCCAGAGCACATAGAGCACCAGCACCAGCCAGCCAATGGCTGCACTGGCCCCGGCCAGCAAAATATAGCGTGGATCAAACCGCAGGGCGCGTAACGAGATGAAGATGAAGACATACATCATCGTCGGCGCTTTCAGGTAAAAGCTGGCGGGCTGCATATACTGGATATGAAAGCTCCAGATCAGCACCATTAACAGGCTGATATCGGCAATGACCGACAGGGTCAGAACCGGGGCAGGCAAGTTGATGCGATAGGACAGGGCAAGACGGCTGAAGGTGAATAGAAAATATAACGCCAGCGCCCAGGGGACCGGGTGAAAGCCCTCATTCATAGCTGTTTTTGGGGCAATCGCATAAAGGGTGCCAAATATGGTGACCAGCAATAACTGCACCCAGCCAATCAGCTGTTCACTGTTGCTTTGCTGGCGGGTAATGGCATCGCTGACCCGTTCGGGAAGGCTGGTTTGTGGTGCCCTGCCAAACAGGAATTCGCCGACGTTATGTTTCATCTAAAGTATGTTTCCTTTAATATGATCCATTTTGTTTGTTTTTGGCGTGTCGTTTGGCAAGGCACAGCGCGCTGCGCGATGCGGCGCATCGGGCGAGCGGTGTAACGCCGCCAAACACCGCCAAAATCAAACCCTGTGGGCCAGCGCAGTCTGCCGCCTGGCCGCGTCGAAATCCTTGTCCGTAAACCCATTACGCCCTGCGGACTTCTCCTTACCAGGCGGCAGACTGAGCTGGCAAAATGGATCATATTAAAGGAAATATGCTTTATGTGCCTTGTCGATGTGCAAGGGCATAGTGATCGGTCTTGCCTGTCCTGCCAAGTCAGACATTAACACGGATGATCACAGTCTGGTGTCGGGGCCGTGGGATGGCATTGTATGGCGGAGGCAGTGGCAAGGGGAAAATCAGGACAAAAAAAAGCCGGGCATTAAAATGCCCGGCAAGTTTATCAGGGAGGCTTCACGTCTGGGAGACGTAGGACCCCTCTCGGGGCCCTGGGTAAGCCGGGCAGGGCGCCCGGCTAAGACCGAAAAACGGTCAGGGAGAAAACTCTGTACCGCGATGCGGTGTTCACCGCTGCGGTTCGAGTGACAAAATAGCGATTTGGCGGCTGAATACCACTGTCAAATTGCTCTTTCTGCCATGCGTAAAACGCATATTTCTTGTATAGGTTCCTGGAATGCATCAAAGCATTGAAAATAAAGAAAACTGATAGATATTCTGTTGGTCTGTAACGCGGGGTTCCTGAAGTTCCAGTGGCATCACGCATTTGTGTCCTGCACCAGAACAAAAAAAACGGCAGTCCTTTCGGTCTGCCGTGAGTCTCAACAGGGAGGCTTTTACGTCTGGGAGACGCGGAATCACTTGGACTCCAAGCCAAATAACGTTTTGGCCAGACGCCCCGAAACCGGGGTCGAAAAAGATAGATAAGATCTTTGATGTCGTGATTAATAACAACCATAGATGCAGATATATGGGGCTGATCTTTTGTTTAAAAATAGAAAAGATACAATTCAACCATGCGCAAAGCGCATGGCAAAAAAGTGTCCGTAAAATGAAGACATTATGACAGGGGCGGTGATGGTTTTGTGCGGTGCAGTTAAATATGCAGATACAAATCCGGGGTATCGGGGCTTGCTGCGGGGGGGGGGCTGTGGATTGCTTGAAATCGGGACTCGCCGATAAACTGGTGCCACTTGGTGGCCGATAAAAGAACCCCCGCCAAACCTGGTTGGCGAGGGTTACAGGAAATGTACGGTGCTTAAAAGGGGCAGGTAGCAGAACCTCAGGCGTTAGCTGCCAGTCTTGCTTTCACTTCGCTGATTTTGTCGATCAGGAAGTCGCGGAAAACACCGATTCGTTTGCTGTGCCGCAATTCTTCGGGATAGACGAAATAGGCATCGAAACTGGGGCCTTCGAGTTCAGGCAGAATACGGACCAGTTTGCTATCCGCCGGAACCAGATAATCTGGCAGGGCGGAAATACCCAAACCCGATTCGGTGGCGCGGTAAATGCCGTAAATATTGTTCAGCTTCAGGATCGGCCGCATGTCAGGCTTGAATTGCAACGCGGCATTCATCATCCAGTTTACATTGGAAACCGGCGGCCTTGCATCTTCGCCATAAATGATCAAACGGTGATCTTTCAGGTCTTCGGGTTTTTTGGGCATGCCGTGCGCCTTGATATATTCCGGCGAGGCAAAAATATGATAGCGCAGCGTCATGAGCTGGCGTTGAACCAGGTCGGCCTGGCGGGGCGGCTGCATACGAATGGCAACGTCGGCCTCGCGCATGGCAAGGTCGAGTTCTTCGTCATTGAGCACCATCGACAATTCAATTTCAGGATAACGTTCCAGAAATTCATTGATGCGCGGTGTCAGCCAGATCGAGCCAAAGGCAACCGTGGTGGTAATTTTTAGTGGTCCTGACGGGCGTTCTTTCGATTCGCGAATGCGGGCTTCGGCCATCGAAAGTTTCGCAAACACATCATGTGCTGTGCGATACAGCAATTCACCCTGTTCCGTCAGAATAAGACCGCGTGCGTGGCGGTGAAAAAGCGGTACTTTCACACTTTCTTCAAGCGCACTGATCTGCCTGCTAACCGCAGACTGGCTCAGATTCAGGTTTTCACCTGCGTGTGTAAAACTTCCTGCTTCGGCCACAGCGTGAAAGACACGCAGTTTATCCCAATCCATTGACCTGCTCCTTTGTCACCATCGTTTGGTCGGCACGATGGTCCCCTGATTGCATTCCGTTTTTAAAAGCATTTGGTTTCCAGCTGGTTAACCGAAACTGTTTGTTGCTTTTATAAGGCCGTCATCAAAGTAATATGAGGGCTTGTGTAGGGAGTGCAAGCAACCATTCACGTTTCCAGCATTTTATCGCAGGAAGCCTGGATGAAAAATTCGTGATATTTGCGATCGGGTCTGGCGCAAAGGGGCGGTTTCTATCGGTTTTCACCGCAAGAGCGCGTTGCAACGCAAAAAAGGCCAAAGACACATAACGGTCTTTGGCCTTTTGTGGAAAAACCGGGCGATGGATGAGAAACAGATAATTGTGATTCTGTTCACACCATCGCGTTTTTTCAGGCATCCTGCGTTGCCAGAAATTTTTCTGCTTCAAGGGCGGCCATGCAGCCCATACCGGCAGCAGTTACTGCCTGACGATAAATTTTGTCGGTGACATCGCCGGCGGCAAACACACCAGCGACATTGGTGCGCGTGGTGCCCGGTTCGACCAGAACATAGTTTTCGTCATCCATATTGATCTGGCCCTGGAAAACCTTTGTTGCCGGGTCATGGCCAATAGCAACAAAAAAGCCGTCACAGGGGATGTCGATCGTTTCGTCTGATTTGGTGTTGCGGACCCGCACGGCTTCAACCCCGTCCATCGGGCCGTCGCCGCCCATGATGTCCTCAATCACGCTGTCCCAGACCACGTCGATCTTTTCGTGCTTGAACAGGCGGTCCTGCAACATTTTTTCGGCCCGCAATTCATCGCGGCGATGGATCAGGGTTACTTTGCTGCAAATACCCGCCAGATACAGGGCTTCTTCCACCGCTGTATTGCCGCCGCCAACAACCGTAACCGGTTTGTTGCGATAGAAAAAACCGTCGCAGGTGGCACAGGCCGAGACACCACGCCCGTTGAATTTTTCTTCGCCGGGAAGGCCCAGCCAGCGCGCCTGTGCGCCGGTCGAGATAATGATGCTTTGTGCGATATAGGTGGCACCCGAATCGCCTTTGCACACGAAGGGGCGTTTGGAGAAATCCACATCCGTGATCAGGTCATGCACCATGGTGGTACCAACATGTTCGGCCTGTGCTTTCATTTGGTCCATCAGCCACGGACCCTGAATGACATCGGCAAAACCGGGGTAGTTTTCAACATCGGTGGTAATGGTCAACTGGCCACCGGGCTGCAGGCCCATTACCATCATAGGGGCAAGATTTGCGCGTGCGGCATAGATTGCTGCGGTGTAACCGGCCGGGCCGGACCCGATGATAAGGACGTTAATGTGGTGTTCCTGGGCCATATGAGATTCGCCATTGCCAGATGTTGTGAAACGATAATCGGGACTGGGAAACGAACATATGGGTGAAGGCGGGCTTGTGCAACAGATGGAACGCGATAATGCGTCCTTTTTCGGTGCAGGAACGGATGGCAGACATGCATGTGGGGCGCGTCCTTTGCCGTTGATTGTGCGCCATCGCGGTTTTCGAGCAAAACGTTATTACTTTCGTGCGCAGCCGTTGCTTTACGTTTGCGGAAAGTTGCAAAATTGGTCCGAATATATTATTGCCAGCCATTGGCCCCGCTGTAATATTGTTTCGTTCGGGGTGGTATCAGCGCACAGAATCGAGGAATAGATGCAACGGGTCAAACTCGACAGGATCGACCGCAGAATTTTGCGCGATCTTCAGGAAGATGGCCGGATGACCAATGTCGAGCTGGCGCGCCGTGCCGGTATTTCGGCACCTCCCTGTTTACGTCGCGTTCGCGCGCTTGAGGAAGCCGGGTTCATCCAGGGTTACCACGCCGATGTCGATGCACAGGCGCTGGGCTATAACGTGACGGTGTTTGCTCTGGTCGGTTTGTCCAGCCAGGCGGAACATGATTTGCGCGCATTTGAAAAACGCGCCACCGACTGGCCCGAAGTACGCGAATGCCACATGGTGGCGGGCGATATGGATTTTCTGTTGAAAATCGTTTCGCACAGCTGGGACGAATATCAGAAATTTCTGACCACTGAATTGACCGTGGCCCAAAACGTTAATCACGTTAAGTCGGCCTTGTCGATTCGCACGGCAAAAAGCCAACCCGGTGTGCCGATTGATGTTGATGCCGAAGACCAATAAACGTGCGGCCTGAATTTAAATCAAAGCGCTGTAACCCCGTCGGGCAACTGACGGGGTTTTTTGTTGTTTATCGTTGTTTTTCAGGGGGCAACATTGACAGGTAGCTCTGGTCCGTTTCCACGGGCCAGTGCGGTCAGGATCTTGCCGTCGATTTCATATTGCACGGCACCGGAATTACGCGCCCCCAGGCGCTGATAAAACCGGCAGGCGGCTTCGTTGCTTTGCAAGACGCTCCACCAGATCGAAACATAGTTGCGATCCAGCGCCAGTTTCGCCAGTGCCACCATAAGCTGCTTTCCGACCTTGGCCGAGCGAAAGTCCGGCGCGACATACAGTTCGGTCATCCATAAACCCGGCACGGAATGGTCAGGGTTGTAGAAGGGCTGAAAAATGGCTTGTCCCGCCGGATGTTCCCCGTGAAAGGCGATCAGGCTTTCGATTAGCGGGCGGGGGCCAAACATCATTTGTTCGATGCTGTGGGGGCTGTGGGGCGGGTTGTCATAGTCGAGTTCGACATGCAGATTATTCGACATGTCGGCAACGCTGGCACAGTCCTTTAAAGCCGCCAGGCGGATATCAAACATTTCAGTCATGGCATTATCAGGCCTTGTAAAAGAAAAATGGCCCGATGCGGAACACCGGGCCATTCAGCTTTGATTTGTAAAAAATTGAAAAATCAAAATTTATCCTTCAATTCAGAACGCATATAGCTTGTCGTAGTTAAACGAATGAGGGTATCCATAGAAAGATGGTACACAAGCACCATTCAACCAAGAGAACTGCTAACGCCTCTTGTCTTCTCGGCATCTTAATCAAAACGACGGAACAGAATATTGCGCGTGTCACCGGGAGCTGAGAATTCCGGGTCGTGTTTCAAGCCAAGGGATTCGATATGGTTGGCCAGCATCTTTTCTCGTGCCGACAAATCGTTGCCTATGACCTCGATCAAGATGCTTTTAACATTTTCAGAGAGGGTTTTTTCCCCACCTTTGATGATTAGGTCTTCAATGCTGTCGACATCCAGTTTGATGTGATCGGGTTTGAGGATATCAAACGTTCGGATGAAATCGTCAATCGAATATCCGAGAACAGATTGTTTTATTGCATTTTCGATATGTCCCAAAGCATTTTCACTCGTGCCAAATGCATGCATGGAGTGTCCTGCCGCACTATTGGCCATATATAAATGATCAACACATGTGTGCTCTGAAAGGGCAATCGGAAAGGCCGAAACAAGATGGCCGCATTTATTCATTTCAATGTTACGCGCCAGAACTGCATAAGTTGCGGCATTAGGTTCGAAGGCCACGACATTCAATTTGCGTTCTACGGCGGCATAAATTGCATAAGTGCCGACATTGGCACCTATGTCCCATAAAACCTCGTCGCGAGGAATGGAATTTATCCATCGTATGGTTTCGGGCTCGCCATTAAATAAATGATCAGGATCGTGTGCCGCACGCGCTGTTGGGCAGCTAAAGTGGAGCGAGCTATTGGGGCAGTTGACGGTGAGGGTTGGATCAAGAAATTCCATCACCTTGCCATGGGTCATGACTTTGCGGGATGCCGTCATGAAAAATGTTGATCCACGTACGAGGTGCACCAAGAAGGATGCAATCGTTTTACTCATTAGACGTTCCCAATCGAAAGCAAAGTATCGGCCCGACACTAAGGACTCAAACTTAAAAGTTTCTGATGATCCAAGCGCCGGGCCCGATTTGGCTCAATAAAAGGTATCAGGCGAAATTGACCGCAAGGATTTCATAGGCTTTGGTGCCGCCGGGCACGCTGACTTCGACGGAATCACCGACAGCCTTGCCAATCAGCGCACGGCCAATCGGCGAGGTGGTTGAAATACGGCCTTTATTGATGTCAGCCTCAATCGGGCCAACAATCTGGTAGGTCGTTTCACCATCGGTGTCTTCGTCGACCAGCCTGACAGTTGCCCCGAATTTTACAATCGACCCGGCCAGTGACGGCACGTCGATGACTTCGGCGCGGCTTAAAACATCTTCAAGCTCGGCAATGCGCCCTTCGGAGAAGCTCTGGCGTTCACGTGCCGCATGATATTCGGCATTTTCCGACAAATCGCCATGTTCGCGCGCCTCGGCAATCGCCTTGATGATCTCAAGGCGTTCAACCGATTTACGGTGTCTCAGTTCTTCTTCGAGGCGCTGATGCCCTTGCGGGGTCATTGGTACTTTTTCCATCGCGCTCACAGCCTATTCTTAATTGCGGTCGATACTACAAAATCAACCGCCCGGCATTTACCGCCGGGCGGTCTAAACTCTTTGGTCGGATTCGGTTAAGAACCTCAGTACTTGTCCCCAAGATATTCCTGAAGCGCGCGAACATCAAGTGCTCCGCGTTTCAGGTTGTCGATGGCACGCAAAGTGGCGCGTGCACCGGCGACTGTGGTGTAGTACGGAATATCGTCAGTAAGAGCTGTGCGGCGGATCGAGAAACTGTCGACCACGGCCTGTTTGCTCTCTGTGGTGTTGAATACCAGGTTGATATCACCGTTCTTCATCATGTCGACAACATGAGGACGTCCTTCCTGTACCTTATTGACCGGGGTGACGTCCAGCCCTTCTTTTTCAAGAGCTTCTGCTGTGCCATGGGTGGCAACCACGCCAAAGCCAAGTGCAATCGCATCGCGTGCGAGTTGAACTGCAGCCGGTTTGTCATGGTTTTTGACTGAGATGAAAACGTTGCCTTTAAGTGGCAAGGTATGGCCCGCCGCCATTTGTGCCTTGGCAAAGGCACGGCCAAAATCAGTATCAAGGCCCATGACCTCGCCGGTCGAACGCATTTCCGGGCCAAGCAAGGTATCAACGCCCGGGAAGCGGTTGAACGGAAGGACCGCTTCCTTGACCGCGATGTGTTTGAACGGACCCGGATCAATGTCAAAGTCGCCGAGTTTTTCACCGGCCATGATCCGTGCGCCGATTTTGGCAATGGGGTTGCCGGTGGCCTTAGCAACGAACGGTACCGTACGCGATGCACGCGGATTGACTTCGATCAGATAAATCTCGTCATCCTTGATCGCGAACTGAACATTCATCAGGCCGACAACATCAAGCGCCTTGGCCAGTTGAACGGTCTGTGCTTTCAGGCGGTCGATCATGGCCTCATCAAGCGAATATGGCGGCAGGGAACAGGCCGAGTCACCCGAATGAATACCGGCTTCTTCGATGTGCTGCATGATCCCGGCAACAAAGACGTTTTCGCCGTCTGATACCGCGTCGGCATCAATTTCAATTGCATCTTGCAAGAAACTATCGATCAGAACCGGGCTTTTGCCCGATACCTGAACCGCTTCGTGCATGTAGCGCAGAAGGTCTTCGGTGGTGTGGACGATTTCCATCGCACGACCGCCCAGCACGTAAGACGGGCGGATCACAATCGGATAACCGATGCTTTCGGCAATTTTGACGGCTTCATCAACCGAACGGGCAATGCCGTTGGCCGGTTGTTTCAGGCCAAGTTTGTTGATCAGTTCCTGGAACCGGTCACGGTCTTCGGCAAGGTCGATGCTGTCCGGGCTGGTGCCCAAGATCGGGATGCCGGCTTTTTC
The DNA here is from genome assembly GCF_963976115.1 of uncultured Thalassospira sp. Classification (GTDB taxonomy): domain Bacteria; phylum Pseudomonadota; class Alphaproteobacteria; order Rhodospirillales; family Thalassospiraceae; genus Thalassospira. The sequence continues at coordinate 102,971 of NZ_CAXBJJ010000004.1, read as the reverse complement.
AAGCGCAGCGGACAGTTTCAGCGGGGTCTGCCCGCCATATTGCACGATCACGCCCATCAGTTCGCCATTGGTTTGTTCCAACTGGCAAAGTTCGATCACGTCTTCGGCGGTCAGCGGTTCAAAATACAGGCGGTCCGATGTGTCATAGTCGGTTGAAACCGTTTCCGGGTTGCAGTTGACCATGATGGCTTCGATGCCAACTTCGCGCAGCGCATAGGCCGCGTGGACACAGCAATAATCAAATTCAATGCCCTGGCCGATGCGGTTGGGGCCACCGCCAAGGATGATCACTTTTTTGCGGTCGGTCACTTCGGCTTCGTTTTCGGCATCAAAGAAGCCGTCGCCTTCATACATCGAATACATATAGGACGTGCGCGACGGGAACTCGGCCGCACAGGTGTCGATCCGTTTGTAAACCGGGCGCAAATTCAGGCCGTGACGTACCGCGCGAACCTCATCTTCTTCCATCCCGGTCAATTCGGCCAGGCGGGCATCGGCAAAGCCCAGCTTTTTAAGGCGCAGCAATGCGTGTTTGTCACGCGGCAGGCCGTTTTTGCGAATTTGTTCTTCTTCATTCACCAGCATTTCGAGCTGGCGCAGATACCACGGGTCAAACTTGGTCGCCGCCTGGATTTCTTCCAGCGTCAGACCGTGGCGAAAGGCCTGTGCGGCGTAAAGAATGCGGAACGGGACCGGCTGGGTCAGTTTTGCCCGGATCGCAGCCTTGTCCGGTGCGCCATCGATTTTAACTTCGTTAAGCCCGGTCAGGTCGGTTTCCATCGACCGCAGGCCTTTTTGCAGGCTTTCGGCAAAGGAACCGCCAATCGACATGGCTTCGCCAACCGATTTCATTGCCGTGCCCAACAGCGCCTGTGCGCCGGGGAATTTTTCAAAGGTAAAGCGCGGGATTTTGGTAACCACATAATCGATGGTCGGCTCGAACGAGGCCGGGGTCACACCGGTAATGTCGTTATCAAGTTCATCAAGGGTATAGCCAACCGCCAGCTTGGCAGCGATTTTGGCAATCGGAAAACCGGTTGCCTTTGATGCCAGAGCCGAAGACCGCGACACACGCGGGTTCATTTCAATCACAATCAGGCGACCATCATCGGGGTTCACCGCGAACTGCACGTTCGACCCGCCGGTATCGACACCAATTTCACGCAGCACCGCAAGCGATGCGTCGCGCATGATTTGATATTCCTTGTCGGTCAGTGTCAGGGCCGGGGCGACGGTAATGGAATCGCCGGTGTGAATGCCCATCGGATCGACGTTTTCAATCGCGCAGATGATAATGCAGTTATCGGCATGGTCGCGGACAACTTCCATTTCATATTCTTTCCAGCCCAGAATGCTTTCTTCAATCAGCACTTCGTGGCTCGGTGAAATGGCCAGGCCGTTGCGGACGATCTGTTCAAATTCTTCGCGGTTATAGGCAATGCCGCCGCCTTCACCGCCCAGGGTATAGCTGGGGCGAATGATGGCGGGAAGGCCGGTGTGGCTTACGGCTTCAAGGGCTTCTTCATAGGTCCGCACCATGGCCGAGCGGGCACTTTCCAGGCCGATCTTGTCCATGGCATCGCGAAACAAAAGCCGGTCTTCGGCCTTGCGGATCACGTCCTTTTTGGCCCCGATCATTTCAACGCCGTATTTTTCCAGCGTGCCGTCATCCGACAGGGACAGGGCGGTGTTAAGGGCTGTTTGTCCGCCCATGGTCGGCAGCAAAACATCCGGGCGTTCTTTTTCAATGATCTTGGCGACCATTTCCGGGGTGATCGGTTCGATATAGGTGGCGTCGGCCAGGTTCGGATCGGTCATGATCGTTGCCGGGTTCGAATTGACCAGAATGACGCGGTAGCCTTCTTCCTTCAAAGCCTTGCAGGCCTGGGCCCCGGAATAGTCAAATTCGCAAGCCTGACCAATGACAATCGGACCGGCGCCGATGATGAGGATTGATTTGATGTCTGTACGTTTCGGCATGTCTTTTTCCGCTTTTGGCGTGGCGGCTGCACGTGGGCGTGCAGCCAGCATCATGAAGGGTCGCTGTTGCCAGCAATGATCAGGATTTCGCGTCTTCGATCAGGGCAACGAAACGTTTGAACAAATAATGGCTGTCATGCGGGCCGGGCGATGCTTCGGGGTGGTATTGCACCGCAAATACCGGTTTGTCCCTGACGCGCAAGCCCGCCAGCGACCCGTCAAACAACGAGAAATGCGTCGCTTCAACAGTGTCGGGCAGGGTGTCTTTATCCACGACAAAGCCGTGATTCTGGCTGGTGATTTCAACAATACCTGTCGTGACATCCTTGACCGGGTGGTTTGCACCGCGATGGCCGACTTCCATTTTGCGGGTTTTTGCCCCCAGGGCCAGCGCCATCATCTGATGACCCAGGCAAATGCCAAAAACAGGCTTGCCGCTATCGATCAGCTTTTTGATGGTCGGCACGGCATAGGTGCCGGTTGCTGCCGGGTCGCCCGGGCCGTTGGACAGGAAAACGCCATCGGGCTGCATCGCAAGGATTTCTTCGGCCGATGTGGTTGCAGGCACAACCGAAACCTTGCATTCCAGCGCTGCCAGATTGCGCAGGATGTTGCGTTTGATACCATAATCAATGGCGACAACATGGTGTTTGGCGTTGCCCAGTTTACCGTAACCGCCCTTGATCGACCACAGGGTTTCATCCCATTCATAGCCTTCGGTGCAGCTCAGTTCTTTCGCAAGGTCCATGCCTTCAAGGCCGGGCCATTCATTGGCCTTGGCAATCAGGGCATCAATGTCAAAATGACCATCAGGATTATGGCAGATCACCCCGTTGGGGGCACCTTCATCACGGATGCGTTTGGTCAGGCGTCGTGTATCGACCCCGGCAATGCCAACACGGCCATGTTTGGCCAGCCAATCGCCATAATGGCCGGTAGAACGGTAATTCGACGGCTCGGTAATGTCCTGGCGCAGGATGCAGCCAAGGGCCACCGGTGTGGTATTTTCGATGTCTTCATCATTGACACCGACATTGCCGATATGGGGAAAGGTAAATGTAATCATCTGACCGGCATAGGACGGGTCAGTCATGATTTCCTGATAACCGGTGATCGAGGTGTTGAAGCATACTTCACCAACCACCTCGCCTCGGGCGCCAATACCGCGTCCCCAGAAAACTGAACCATCGGCAAGAACCAGAACGGCAGTGGCACCAGGGGGCGGGGTGTGCGTGGGCGCTGACATTGGCGAATGTCCTTTCGATCTATCCACGGTGAGACACGGAGTCTTTATAATATATAAATTCATCGGCAAGCCGACAAAAACAGCCCAAACCGCCATCATGGCAGCCATGCAGACACGTGCAAAGACCCAGCACAAACGGTCCGGAACCAGGTTGGTATCGGCATTTTATACTGAAAGCAGGATTTGCACATATCCCGTCGGGCAAATTGGCGGATGTCTACGGGAAGGGGGTGTCGCTGTCAAGAACCGATCTAAACTTTTATTTATCTTTTGTTTTCAATAGGTTATTCGGATACGTTTTCTTTGCGCTCACTGTACTTTTGGGGTATGTTCACTCCTTTCTTCCACAGAATCAGAGATGCCGCCATGCTGCGACCGCAGCTTACAGATGCTTTGAAAAAAGCCGTCCTTGCAAAAGATACCGTTTCGGTCACCACGACCCGCCTGATCCTTGCTGCTTTGAAGGAGCGCGACATTGCGGCGCGCGGCGAAGGCAATACCGATGGTATTTCGGACGATGATATTCAGGGCCTGCTTCAGTCCATGGTAAAGCAGCGCCGCGAAAGCATCGAGATGTATTCCAAGGGTAATCGCCCGGAACTGGCCGCTCAGGAAGCCGCCGAGATCGTTGTGATTGAACGGTTTCTGCCCAGCCAGATGAGCGATGACGAAATTGAAGCGGCTGTTAAGGACACTGTTTCGGACATGGGGGCGACCTGCCTGAAAGATATGGGCCGAACAATGGCGACCCTGCGCGAGAAATACAGCGGCTGCATGGATTTTGGCAAAGCCGGTCTGGTCGCGAAAAAACTATTGGGTTAATTCCAGAACCCGACATGTTTAAAAGCCGGATGCCTTGCGTCCGGCTTTTGTCATGCTTAATCTTATATTCTGGTATCCTGGTCTAGATTGGCTTTCGAACTTCACATTTCACGGATGGGCACATTATGAGCTTTCCCCAGTCGTTTCTGGACGATCTGCGGGCACGCGTTGGTCTGGCAGATATTGTCGGATCATCGGTAAAGCTGATCAAACGCGGTCGGGAATATTCCGGGCTGTGCCCCTTTCATAGCGAGAAATCACCTTCCTTTACCGTGAACGAGCAAAAGGGTTTTTACCATTGCTTTGGCTGCGGCGCGCATGGTGACGTCATCAGTTTTCTGATGAATACCCGGGGGTTGACCTTTGTCGAGGCCGTCGAGGTGCTGGCAAACCAGGTTGGCATGGATGTGCCAAAACCCTCACGCGAAGCCCAGGAACGCGAAAAAAAGGCCAAGACCCTTTATGAAGTGATGGAAGCCGCGTGCGTGTTCTTCGAGCGTAACCTGCGCATGCCCGAAGGGCGCGAGGGGTTGGATTATTTTCATGCGCGCGGGCTTGATGACAAAACCATTGGCGATTTTCGTCTGGGATATGCATCGGACAATCGTGCGGCCCTTAAAGCTGCTTTGAAGCGCGAAGATATCGACGAACGCACCATGATCGAGGCAGGCTTGCTGATCGAGCCGGAAGATCAGAACCGGCAAAGTTATGACCGGTTTCGGGGCCGGGTGATGTTTCCCATTCTTGATCGGCGCGGGCGCGTGGTCGCCTTTGGCGGCCGCGTGATGGGCGATGGGAAGCCCAAATATTTAAACAGTCCCGATACCCCCCTGTTTCACAAGGGGCAGTTATTATATGGCCTGCCTCAGGCGCGCGAAGCCTCGCAGCATGGGGCCGAAATCATTGTGACCGAAGGCTATATGGACGTGATTGCCCTGCACCGCGCAGGGTATCGCGGGGCGGTTGCCCCGCTGGGTACGGCCGTGACCGAAGAACAAATTGGCGAATTGTGGAAAATGGCCAACGAGCCCATTTTGTGCCTTGATGGCGATGCGGCGGGCAAGCGTGCGGCGGTGCGTGCTGCCGAACGTGCCTTGCCCATCTTGCGTCCGGGAAAGTCATTGCTGTTTTCGATCCTGCCCGAAGGCGACGATCCGGACAGCCTGATCGCGTCCGGGGATGGCATGACGCGGTTTCGCAAAATTCTTGATCAGGCGGTGCCTTTGGCGGAGCTGGTCTGGCGGCTTGATACTGCGGGACGGGCAATCGATACTCCGGAGCGCCGAGCTGCCCTTGAGGCCGATATTCATGCGCGCATTGGTGCGATTGGCGACGAGGCCGTGCGCCATCAATATCAGGCCATGTTCAAAGACCGGATATGGAAGCTGTTTCGAGGGACTCGGAATGAAGAAACCCGCCCGGCGCGCAGCAATTGGCAAAAAGGAGGGGGCGGAAATAAAAAAAATGGTTCCTATGGCAAACGCGGAAATAAAAACCATATCTGGGAACCGGCAGGTAAAGCGGTGCCGGGTATGGCGCGGCCAGCGACGGGAAACCGTCGTCATATTCAGGATGGCATCCTGATTGCCACTTTGATCAATCATCCGGCCCTGCTTGACGATATCGGTGAAAGGCTCGGTGTTTATGTTTGTATGGACTCCGACCTTGACAATCTGCGGCGGGCAGTCTTAAAGCTGCTTGATAGTGATCCCGGACTTGACTCTGAAACACTTAAGGACCACTTGAAGCGCGACGGGCTGTCTGAAACAGTTTTGCGGGCGGTTGAGAGCGATGTTATGGCTCATGCCGCTTTCGCCAGGCCCGAAACGCCGCTTGTGCGGGCCCTTGCGGGTTGGGAACAGGTTTTTTCGATGGCTGTAAGCTCCCTGGCGGACGAAGAGGCGAAATATGCCGTCCGACAGTTGGCAGCAGATGTCAGCGATGAAGAATGGGAAAGATTTTCGCATCGACGCGATGATCTGGCCCGGCGCCGGGAAAATGTGTTCAAGCTCGACGACTGATCGTTGCGGTTTCGCAGGGTCAGTGTTCGGGCTATTTGTGATTTGCGTTACCACGTGTAACGTACGTGATAACATGGTGCTTTTTGTACCAAAGCGGGAAACGGGGAATAGATGTCGTCTAAGACTTCGAGCGCTGAAGAGAAAAAGACCTCTTCTGATAACGCAGACGGACCTCTTCTCGATACATATAAAACAGCGATCAAGAAGCTCATTGCCAAGGGCAAGGAACAAGGTCACATCACCGTTGACGAGCTCAATGCGGCCTTGCCGTCCGAGCATTTCTCCTCCGAGCAGATCGAGGACGTGATGACCAATCTCAATGAGATGGGCATCAATGTTGTCGAGAACGAGGAAGGGGACGACAACGAGTCTAATGATGATGCCGAAGCCGATCCCAAGGGCAATATTTCCGAAGATGACGTCGGACGTACCGATGACCCGGTGCGCATGTATCTTCGCGAAATGGGCAGTGTCGAGCTGTTGTCGCGCGAAGGCGAAATCGCCATTGCCAAGCGTATCGAGGCTGGCCGTGAAATGATGATTGGCGGGATTTGCGAAAGTCCGCTGACCATTCAGGCCATTGTCAACTGGCATGATCAGTTGCAGGAAGGCAAACTTCTGCTTCGCGATGTGATCGATCTTGAAACCACCTATGGTGGCGGCCCGGATGCGGCAGCCATTGGCGTCGAGGTGGATGAAAATGCGGAAGAAGAAGTGGACGGCGATTTGACGCCGCCAGTTGCTTCTGACGATGATGAAGATGACGAAAAAGAAGTTGAACCACCGGTTCAGCCCGTTGTTGCCGCCCCGGCGCGTGAACGCAGTGTCGATGCCGAAGACGGCGACGGTGACGCGGAAGAAGGCAAGGACGAAGACAAAAAAGAATCCGACGACGAAGATGAAGACGGAGAAGTTCGTCGCTCGAACGATGACGATGATGACGATGATGACGAGAACGAGCAGGTCAACGTTTCGCTTTCCAAAATGGAAGAGGAACTGACCGAGCAGGTTCTGGAAAAATTCGAAAAAATCGCCAAAACCTATGAGAAATTGCACAAGGCGCAAGAACAGCGCCTGGCCGCGATGAACAAGGGTGAATCCGTTCCGGCGGCCACTGAAAAACGTTACGGCAAGCTCAAGCAGGAAATGGTTGATCTGATGGAAGATGTTCATCTGAACAACTTCCGGATCGAAGAATTGCTTGACCACCTGACCGGCCTGAACAACCGTTTGCTCGGCCTTGAAGGTAAATTGTTGCGGTTTGCGGATCGTTGCAAAATTAAACGCCCCGATTTCGTCAAGCATTACCAGGGCAACGAACTTGATCCGAACTGGATGGAACGGGTTGGGGCTTTGTCGGGCAAGGGCTGGAAGCTGTTCATTGAACGTTATCCCGATGAAATTGCCCAGCTGCGTGAAAATATTGGCGGTGTTTCGGCCGAAGTTGGTTTGCCCATTGGCGAGTTCCGCCGTGTTTACGGTGTCGTCAACAAGGGTGAACGCGAAGCGGGCCGGGCTAAAAAAGAAATGATCGAGGCCAATTTGCGTCTCGTAATCTCGATTGCCAAAAAATATACCAACCGTGGTTTGCAGTTTCTCGACCTTATTCAGGAAGGCAATATTGGCCTGATGAAGGCCGTGGACAAGTTTGAATATCGTCGCGGTTACAAATTCTCCACCTACGCCACCTGGTGGATTCGTCAGGCAATTACCCGGTCTATTGCCGACCAGGCCCGGACCATCCGTATTCCGGTTCACATGATCGAAACCATCAACAAACTGGTTCGGACCTCACGTCAGATGTTGCATGAAATCGGCCGCGAACCGACCCCGGAAGAACTGGCCGAAAAACTGCAGATGCCGCTTGAAAAAGTGCGCAAGGTTCTCAAGATCGCCAAGGAACCGATCTCTCTTGAAACCCCGATCGGGGACGAGGAAGACAGCCACCTTGGGGACTTCATCGAGGACAAGAACGCTGTTCAGCCGCTTGACGCAGCGATCCAGGCCAATCTGCGTGAAACCACAACGCGGGTGCTGGCATCGCTGACACCGCGTGAAGAACGTGTGTTGCGCATGCGTTTTGGTATTGGCATGAATACCGACCATACGCTTGAAGAAGTCGGTCAGCAGTTCTCGGTGACCCGTGAACGTATCCGTCAGATTGAAGCCAAGGCCCTGCGCAAGCTCAAACATCCGTCACGTTCGCGCAAGTTGCGATCTTTCCTGGACTATTGAGAAAAATAGCCAGCCATGCGGCGATACGGGGCTTGACCTTTGCGCCAAAATCGCTAGTTTTCGGGACCGCGCCAAATATTGGCGCGGTCCTTTCTTTTCCCCTCGGGGGCCCGTAGCTCAATTGGTTAGAGCCGACCGCTCATAACGGTCTGGTTGGGGGTTCAAGTCCCTCCGGGCCTACCACTTTTCCAAATTATTATTTAATATCAATATGTTATATTGATTGTGTTCCGCGCCTGGACTGGGCGTGGGACAAATGCTGTTTTCATTTCTCATTTTGGATTGTGTGCGATGTGAGAGAGTTGTTGCTACGGTTGTGTGATCTGGGCGGAAGCTTGCTTTGCATTATTGCGATTGAGGTTTGAGATGAATTCGTGGGAAAAGATCAAAACGGAAAATTTCGACACTGCTGAAGGTTTTATAAATGCGCTTGTTGGCATTGCAGGAGAGCATTTTATTTTCCGCATCTTCACTGATTGCTATCATCATGACTACAATGTGATACTTGCAAAAATTTCGAATATTTTGAAACAAAAAATGATGCAACCCAGTCGGGATCAATAAATAAGCCCGTGCCTTTCGGGGCACGGGCAGACCATTTCTTGCTGCGCAAAATGCGGAACTACAACAAGCGCACTTCAAGAATTCGCTCTTTGTGCTTTTTCAGCGCATCCCTGAACTCCGCAACATCCCCCCTCAGAGTTTCGGCCTTCTCCGGAACCATGCTTTCGTCCGTGTCATAGACATTGTTCAATTCGACCAAACTATGCGTGGCATTCTGAAACGCATCGCGGGCACCCGATGGAACTTTATTCCGGTCGATCAACTCCTTGGCCATATCAATGATTGCAGAGACGGGTCTTTCTCCATTTCTTAGTTCAATTAAATGGACAACCGCTTTAGCGAGACCGGCTTCAACATCCCCACCCTCTTTGGCTTTAATCTTTTCAATTTCATCTATAAATTCCTGAAACCCTGCATAACAGAGGTCCGTTTCACTAAACTTGCTATTCAGGTCCGACAACAGAAAATCTCTTCTATGCTGGGCGGCGATACTCTCTGCTTGAGCCATCTGACGCCGTGTTGCGACAATAACGCACAGACCACCGGCAAGCCCCAAAAGCCCGGCAGTCAACGTTTCCCACTCAAGGGTTCGAACAGCGTTGGCAAAGGGATCAGCATCCCCCGCGAACCACACACTGCCCCATATACCGGCGATCACCACCACCACAGCAATTATCAAGACAATTACCACAAGGTGCCAGTGTCGCAACAAAGCCACAGCTCCGGCTTCCTTCATTCCGAATACCCCCAATGCATTGACCAGATATTCAGATTAATCTTAGTTTCCAGCAAAAAGAAAGCCCGCGCTTGGGTATGAACTGACCCCGTAAAGTTGGACGGCTTAAAGGCTGGGATCATGCTTGTGCCGGGCGGCGGGGCAGCGTCGCAATGCTCGGTAGCCTCGCCGGACACGCTGCCGCGACGGTCCGCGCCCCCGAAAAATCAGGATCGCGCGGCATGTCGCAGGTGGTCTCGCGCGCGGGTCGGCAATTCGTGCCATCGAAAATGTCCCCCCAGACCCTGGCTCGCGTCAGCGCTCCTGCCGAGGGCTGAGGGAATGATGCAAAGGTGCCGCAATCCTTGAATGCCATATGAACGGCGGCGGAAATGGGTCCCGCCGCCGCTTTGCTATCTGTTTTAAGCTACCCTAAATGGCGCCAAGTACGCCGATATCACCCGAGCGCCAGACATTGTCGACGGTATTGCGGGTGATGATCCAGTCATCGCCTGCCCGGATCAGTTCAACGTCGTAGCGGTTCTTCATGAGGTAGTGACGCGAGGGATCGCTGCGGGGAACGTGCTGAGCCTCCACGAGCACATCCATGCGCGCCGTGTCGCCGTCGATGGTCACACGCGGATTGCTGACGGAATGGGTCGTGTCTAGTATGCTGAGCGATGTCGACAGGGCCGCAACAATGACATCCCGGCCTTCGATGACCGGATATTCGAACCCGGCCTTGGCGGCGGCCGGCCGGAAGTCCGAGACCGCATTTTCTGCGAGTGAGGACGAGAGAAGCTCCTTGTCGCGAAGGTCGATACCAGCGGCGAAGCGATATAGCGCTTCGACGACAGCCAGCTTGTCGGCGGCTTCCCGGGTGGGAGAGGTCGAATTTGTCATGAATATATTCCTTTTCTGGTGCCAAGGGCTTGCGGGTGCAAGCCCTTTCCGGCATCTGCGCCTCAGGCGCGGATGTTCGTTGTCGTGATGAGACTGTGAGGTGGGCCTGTTACTCGAGATTGGCGTCGATGCGCTTGATCAGCCCCTCCAAACTGGTCGCGAACTTGAGGATGCCGATCTCGTGGCCGAAATCGCCGGTGAAATCGAGGCGGACGTTGGCGTTGAAGTCGTCCAGCGTCTCGATGGACAGCAGCCTGCTTGCGGTGTTGTAACCGACGAAGAACCGCTCGAAATAGAGCCGGACGCCGTCCCTGCCGACGAAGGCGTTGCCGACCGAAATATCGTTGATGACGGCATCGGCAGCAAACATGGATAGCGCGCCCTCGACGTCGAAGGCGTTTGTGGTCGCGATGAAGGAGCCGACGAGTTTCTGCATGGTGCGTTCCTCAGATATCGATGATCGTGGTGTCAGCGATGGTCTGAGCGAAGCCGCTTCCGAACAGAACGGCGGGCGTCTGGAAGCCGGGGCGGACGTCGCCAGCAAGCACACGGCGGCCAGCTTCGGCCGCAGCCATCGCGGTGAAGGTATAGCCGTTGACCGTGTCGAGATGCGAGCGGGTCACCTGGCCTTCTGCATCGGTGACTTCGACGGCCGCCTGATAGCGGTTCGCCAGACGATCCTCTTCACTTGGTCCATCCGGAAGCAGGGAGAGATCGCCCTGCGGAAAGCCGTCGCCTGTCACATACACAAAGGTCTCGACATCGGGGACGCCCGTCGACCGCCAGATCGTGATGAGATCGGGAAGCGTCACCGGAAAACAGTCGACGCCGCCCTTGCCAAAGTCGAACTTCCGGATGCCGTCAGCAGGAGCGTTGACGAGCTTGCCGCCGATACGCGCCAGGGTCCGGATGGTGACATTCTCCATGGCGCTAATTGCTGACCCGCGCGAGAGACCACCTGCGACATGCAGCGCGATCCTGATTTTTCGGGGGTCGCGGACCGTTGCGACAGCGTGTCCGGCGAGGCTGCCGAGCATTGCGACGCTGCCCCCGCCACCTGGCATCAGCATGATCCCGGCGGCCTTCGCCGCGTCGTCCAGGTCTTCGGCCAGATGGTAGCTGTCAAGCTCGGCTGCAGTGTCGAGATAGTGTATGCCGTTGCGGAGCGACGCCTGCATCAGGGCTTTGGCGGTTCGCAGGAAAGGCCCGGCGCAGTTCAGCAGGACCGAAATATCGGCAAGGCCTTTGTCGATCACCGCAGCGTCGTCGAGGCCGAACACCCGGTATTCAATGCCGAGTTCGGCGGCAAGCCTGGAGAGCGATTCCTCTGTGCGGCCCGCGAGAACGAGAGGCGTTCCCGCCGCCTTTGCATGTTTCGCTGCCATGCGGCCGGTATAGCCGGTCGCGCCATAGATCATTAGCTTTGTCATGTCAGTGCTGCCATTCCTTGTAAACGAATTCGAGGCTGTAGCCGTCGGGGTCGCGAACCTGCGCGGCGTAATAGCGTGGGTCATAGTGAAGCTGTGGGCCGGGCGGATGGATTTCGGTTGCGCCCGCAGTGATCGCTGCGTCATAGGCGGCATCGACTTGGGCGGTGCCTTTGGCGACGAAACCGATATGAACCGATCCGCCCTCGACGCCCTCTTTGCGAAGCCAGAAGAACACCCTGCCGTTCGCGCCAAAGCCTTTCAGGTCCGGATGGCCGGGAGGCCCGTCCTTTCCGTCGTAGTCATGGGCATGGATGATTCCGAGCGGTGCCAGCGCCGCCTCGTAGAAAGCGACCGAGTGGGTGATGTTGCTGACGGCGATGAAGACATGATCGAGCACGTTGCTCTCCTTTGGTCAGATGATGTAGCCGCCCGCGACTTCGATGTTCTGGGCGTTGATCCAGCGGTTCTCGCTTGACAGAAGGCTGGCCACGACACCGCCGATCTCTTCGGGTTCGCCGACGCGGCCAAGCGCAGTCTGGCCTGCAAGCATCGCTTCGAACGCGTCGTTCAGGCCACCGCCGAGTTCGGTGCGGATCGCACCAGGTGCAATCGAGTTCGCCCGAATTCCCCGTTCGCCGAATTCCTTGGCCATGTAGCGGGTCAGGACTTCGAGGCCACCTTTGAAGGATGCATAGGGCGCAACGCCTGCAGTCGCCACGCGCGATGTGGCGCTTGTAATGTTGATAATCTGGCCACCATCCGCCATTAGCGAAAGCAGGATCTGGGTCAGGAAAAATGGGCCTTTGAGATGAACGTTGAACAGTCCGTCGAACTGTTCTTCCGTCACTGTGGCGATCGGATTGAACAGGCCATATCCGGCGTTGTTGACGAGATAGTCGAAATCATCACGACCCCAGATGGCTTTTAGTTGATCGGCGACAGCATCACGGAACGCCGGAAAGCCACTGACCTTTCCGACGTCGAGCTTCAGGGCGACAGCCCTGCCGCCGTTCTGCACGATCATTTTCACGACCTCCTCGGCTTTTTCAGGATTGCGGTGGAAGGTGACGACAACGCCCATGCCGTTGCGGGCGCATTCGATAGCGGTGCTTGCTCCGAGGCCCCGGCTGCTGCCGGTGATGATGACGATTTTCATGGGGTTTTTCCTTCTGTGTTCGGTATGACCTGAAACTAAGCCTGCGCCGTCTCTCGCGCTCACCCATTTCTCTCTGAAACTTGCCTGTTTCTGCTTCACGCTTGCGGAGCCGGCCTCAGTCTGTCACCTTCGCGCTCATGGAAAACCAACTTCAGGAACTGCGCAGCCTGGCCTCGTCGGCCGAAAACCGCCGAACGGAAACGGGTATTCCCCGTGTTGCCATGGTGCAGGGCGAGATACCGGAACATCGGCTGTCGGCCGTCTATGAACCGATGATCAACCTGATCCTGACGGGCTCGAAGACGATGACAGTTGGCGAGCGGACCTTTGCCTACGATCCGGCCACTTATTTCGTCATGTCGGTCGATCTTCCGGCCGTGGGATCGGTGCATCCGTCGGCCTCCGGGGAGCCGTATCTCGCGGTCAGCCTGACGCTTCATCCTCCGACGGTCGCGTCGCTGATGAGCGATCTTCCCGTTCAGGTCTGCAGCAAGCTGTTTGGATCGGGCTTTTCGGTGGCGCCGGTCAATGACGAGTTTCTTGACGCCTGGGTGCGGATGCTTCGGCTGATGGACCGGCCGGACGAGGTTGCCGTGCTGGCACCTGTATACGAGCGTGAAATCCTGTTCCGGGTGCTGCAGGGGCCTCTGGGCTGGATGCTTCGGGGCATTGCAGCGCCAGATGCCGCCTTGTCGCGGATCGGTGTCGCGATCCAGTGGATTCGTGAGAACTTCGCAATGCCGCTGCGGGTCGATGCGCTCGCCGAAATGGCGTCCCTAAGCGTTTCGGCCTTCCATCGTCATTTCAAGGCGGTGACGGCGCTGAGCCCGATCCAGTACCAGAAGCAGGTCCGGCTGTTGCATGCGCGGACGCTTCTTTTGGCTGGAGAAGGAAATGCTACTTCGGTGGCGTTCGGTGTTGGTTACGAAAGCCCGAACCAGTTCAGTCGGGAATATGCCCGGCAGTTCGGTTTACCGCCATCCAAGGATGTTGTGCGGCTGCGGAGCCATGCCACGTGACAAGGCGGGGCTGCGACGCGTTTATCGCAAATGTTCGACGCCGCATCTGGCGCGAACCATAGCGTCCCGCTTTGTCCTTAATGATCCCGGATAGTCCCGCGTCCTCGGGAAAAGTGTCTCCTCACAGGAATTTTCAATTTTGGTTGTCAAGGGATTGCCGTTTGCTCACTCCTGCAGGTTTGCAGAAAAATGTTTCCATAGCTTAACGACTTCCTGAAGGTCCGGCTGTGTCAGAAGCCTGTCGTGGGTGCTATCAAGCTGTTTGATTTCCGGATTTTTGACAAAGCGATTCCAGCCTAGATCTTCACCGAACGTTTCAACCGCGATTCCGGATAATCCGTCATCGCGGCTGGCGGTGATCAAAAGGGTTGGAATGTCGCGCGGGCTGTTTTCTGGCCCGGTTTGGAACATCACCAGCGGCATGACGGCACTAAGCGCCTGTACCCTGCGATCAAGCTCTCCGTCTTCAAATCCGGCCTGATCTTCAAGTAAGCCGCCCGTTGTCGCAGACACCTTTTGGATCAAAAAATTACGCAGCATGTCTTCGGTTGGAATAGTGTCGTCCTCATAAAGGTTCTGATCCGGTGCCGCGCCGTCAAGCAGGCAGAGTGCTTTGACTTTTTCGCCTTCTGCGATCAATCGATTTGCCACAAGATAGGCAAGCTTGCATCCCAATGAGTGTCCGCCAATCCTATACGGACCTTCAGGCTGTATGCGGCGAATTGTCTCGGTAAATCGCAGCAAGGCAATGTCAACGTTATTGTCTGGCGGTGTGATTCCATCTGATCCGCGTGGATAAAGCGTATAGACTGGCCCGTCATCCGCAAGACGCGATGCCAGGGGTGCAAGGCTCATATTATGTGCGCCAAGGCCACCAAACCAGAAGAGCGGGTTTCCATTATCAGGCGATCCTGCAAGCGGAGCGTCACTTGCAACCGTGATACTCGCGGTCATTGCCGTGGTGTTCCGATGACTGTTCTTTTCAATCATCTTTGCCATTTCCTGGATGGTGGGATAGGCGAACAGGTCGGTGACCGACAGATCAATATCCATCGCTGACTGGATATTTCCGACAAGTTGCACCGCGAGCAGGGATGTCCCGCCTGCCTCAAAAAAACCGGTTTCGATGCTGACCATGTCAATACCGAGTGTATCGCGCCAGAGTTTCTGAAGCCGTGCTTCAAGTGCATTGCCAGGTGCTGTATTGTGCGGATTTTCGTAGTTTGTCGCAAGAGATGACAGGCTGCGCAGATCGATCTTGCCGGCAACGGTCAATGGAAACTCGTCCAGCGCAATAATGAGGCTTGGTAACATATGTTTGGGGAGAATGTCGGCAACATATCCTCGCAAGGTTGATCCATCGGGGGGGGCATCCCCTGTCATGAGGACATAGGCAAGAAGTCGGTCAGGATTATCGTACGGGAAGCCAACCACAGTTGCCTGAGCGACATTTGGATGTTTCAGAAGGCAATGTTCAATCTCTCCCGGTTCAACACGGAAACCACGAATCTCAAGTTGGTCATCCAGGCGTGACATAAAGACGATATCCGCTGTTTCACCGGAACCGTCAGGCAAAAACCGTGCGCGGTCACCGGTGGCATAAAGGCGATCATGAGCCCCGCGGGCAACCGGGTTTTTAACAAACCTTTCTTTGGTCAAATCAGAACGGCCCAGATAACCTAGCGCAAGGCCTGTGCCCCCCACATATAGTTCGCCAGCCGTACCGGGGGGCGCCGGATTGCCCTCAGGATCAAGAATATGAACCGAAAGGTGGGAAAGCGGCTTTCCGATATTAAATTTGCCTGCGGCGGTGTCACAAATGCCGATTGTCGCGCAAACAGTAACCTCTGTCGGGCCGTAGGCGTTGTAAAGCTTGCGCCCCTGTCCCCAGAGTTTGGCAAGTTTTGGCGGAAGTGTCGCACCCGCACAGATAAGGGTTTGTAAATCTGGCAGAGCTTGATGAGGTAATACAGACAATGCCGGGGGGGTGATTGTCAGGTGGGTAATGGCCTGTTCGTAAAGGAACCCGATCAGGTTTGGTCCGGCCTGAATTGCATCATCGCTTGCGGTGACAAGCGTTGCACCGGCACCAAGCGCCATTGAAACTTCCCAGATCCAGGCATCGAAACTTGGTGCGGCCAGTTGCAGTATGCGATCACCGGGTTTGGTCGCAAAAAGGTCACGTTGCGCCAGCGTCAGTGCACCCAGACCTTCATGACCAATCACGACCCCTTTGGGCTGTCCGGTCGAACCCGATGTATAGATGACATAGGCGATGTCGCTGTGCTCAGGCAGGTTGGCAAAGCTCGGGGTCCCTGATTTAAGGGGTTTGATACCGTCGGGGGTGATTTCTGCAACCGGGGCGGCATCCTTGCGGATCATTGCAAGCCGCTTTGCGGGCTGAGCCGGATCGAGTGGCAGATAAACTGCATTACAATCAAGAATGGCGAGGAAGGCAATTACCCGTTCCGGGCCGCGCGGCAGGGAAACGGCCACGATATCACGCGCGCGGACACCAAGTTTGCGCAAGGTGTTCGACTGGTTTTCGACCTGGGCCATCAGTTCGCCATAACTCCAGACCTGTGAACCAAATGTCAGGGCTGGGCTTTTGGGGGATCCACTGGCGTGTGTTCTGACCATGTCGGAAAGCGTCTCAGACGATATTCCTGGCTTCGGATCAAGGGCATTGCCCCATCGCAGAAGTTTTGCTTCTTCATCGCGGGTGATGAGCGAAATGTCCGAGATCCTGGTATCCGGCGTCTCGGCCACAATGGAGATCAGCCCGACAAAGCGGGCCAGGAATGTTTCAACCGTTCTTTTGTCGAACAGTTCGCAGCTATATTCGATATCAATGTGGATATTATTGGCAACTTCACTGACGGAACAGAGCAGGTCGTATTGGCTCGCACCGCTGCCCTGAGACATATATTCGATTTCCAAACCTTCGGGGGATTGCGGTTCAAATGGCATGTTTTGGACAACATAGCCAATTTGGGAAAGCGGATGCTGGCCGGGATGGCGGGGCGGATTAAGTGCCTCAACAATACGCTGTAGCGGCACATCGGAATTCGCAAAGGCATCAAGCGTGATTGCCCGAACCTCACGCACAAGATCGCGGAAAACCTGGTCGCCACGCGGTTGAGGGCGCAAAACCAGCATGGCAACAAACAGCCCTGCAATCTCTTCCTGCCAGCTTTCCGTGCGGTTGGCGCTGCTGGTGATAACAGGTTGATCGGAAACACCGGTCAAGCGTGACAGAAGGGCGGCAAAGGCGGCGAGCGTGACCATGAACAAGCTGGCCCCTTCTGCCTCGGTCAGATGGCGCAGCCGGGTTGCCGTTTCCCTGGGCAGCACACAGCCAACAATGCCCGCTGAAAACGTCCGATGATTGGGAAGGGGCCGGTCGGTTGGTAACGCATGGCGCGTTGGCATATTTGCCAGTTGTTTGCGCCAATATTCAAGCTGCCGGTCAATTTCGCCCGTATTGAGCTGATTGGCTTGCCAGTTTGCATATTGGCTGTAATGCCATGCGAGTTCTGGCAGGGATGGGGTTTTGCCTTGTTCGAAAGTTCTGTAAAGTGCGGACAGGTCCTTTAGCAAAAGGCCAACTGACCAGCCATCGGCGGTGATGTGATGGAGGACCATCACAAATACATGCTCGTCCCTGGATATCCTTAGAAGCTTGACATGAAAAAGCGGTGCCTTTGCCAGATCAAAATGAATCTGACTTTCCGTGGCAATGCGTTCTCCAAGCTCCTGAGGCGAGACATCCTCGACGGGCAGCTTGATCGTGTAAGGTTTGGCAAACCCCTGCATCATTACATCGTCATGCACATAACAAAACATCCGCAACGCTTCATGACGTTCGATCAGCGATGACACGGCGTTTTCCAGTGCAGGCACGGATAACGGCCCCCTAAAGCGCAGGACAATCGGAATGGTGTAAAGCCCGGTTCCGGTTTCGATGTTGTCGACCAGCCAGAGTTGCTTTTGTGCTTCGGTAAGCGGCGCGGGGCTGCCAGCGGATTGGCGGGGTGTTGCGCTATCAGAAGCCCTGGGCAAAACCGACCGGCCGACATCTTTATTAATCACGGATGCCAGACCGCGAATGGTTGGGGTATCAAACAGCGTTCTCATAGGCAGATTGGTGCCGAGGTGCTGGCGGATCTGGTCAAGCACACGGGTCGCCAATAGCGAATGACCCCCCAGATCAAAGAAGTTGTCATCCAGGCCGATTTTCGGGTGTCCAAGCAGGTGCTGCCAGATACCAGCAAGCTTTGCTTGCACATCCGTGATCGTCTCCGAAGCAACCTTGATGGTTTGGCTTTGCGGTTCTGACATCATTGATGCAGAAGAGACATATTTTGATACGGGCTTTGCCTGTCTGGGGCCAAGGTTGATCCATTGGGAAAGCCTGTCCTCAATATTGCCCGGAGTGACCAGGACCTGCGGACCATCCAGGTGTTTGAGGACGCGCAGGAACGCACTCATTCCTTCGTCCGGGCGCATTTCAAGACTGGCTAGTGTCCGGTTTTGCAAACCGGTTTCCTGTTCTTCCTGCCCGGCAGGTATCCAGCGGTCCCAGTTGATTGAAATCCAGCGTGTTGATGTTTTACCACTGTGTTTTGTGGCAACCGCATCCATATAGGCGCAGGCTGCACCATAGGCCGCAAAGCCAAGCCCGCCAAAAACAGCTGCCATTGAAGACATCAGGATCACGAAATCAGGGCGGCGGCAGGCAAGTAACTTTTCGAGAACATTGGTGCCCCGAACTTTGGCATTGAACTGGCTGCGGGCCTGTTGCGGGGAATATTGATCAAGTGCCCCATGAATTTGGAAACCGATATCACCAGCGGCATGGATCACGCCGTTGATCGGACCGAGCGATGTTTCTATCTCGTCAAAGGTATCGGCCATGGCGGACTGGTCTGCGCAATCAAGGGCAAAGGTTCGGATCTCTGCCCCGGCTTCTTCCATCGCGAGCAGGCGATCAATGATGTCGGCCTTGTCGGCACGTAAGGCATCATCGTTCCAGTCTTTGCGTTTGGGCAGCGGGCTTCGCGAGATCAGCCCAAGCTTCGCCTTGTATATCCGGGCGAAATGTTCGGCGATGGTCAGGCCCAGCCCCCCAAGCCCGCCGGAGATGACATACACCCCCCCTTCGCGGATGTGGCCCAAATCGGCGGATGTCTCGCCAAGCTGAACCGGGCTGTAGGCGGGCACCCATTGGTGACGTCCGCGCACAACACGAATTGGCTCACGGTCTTTTTGCCGGATCGCGTCTTCGATGTGCGCGGCATAAGCCGATACATCGCTTGCCGGATCAAGATCAAGAAGGTGCGTTCTGACATTGGGGCATTCCTGCGGGATGACCTTGAGCGGTCCCAGGGCCATATTGTTTGCAGGTGATAATTCCTCGGTGCCGGTAACATCAAAAACGCCCGTGGTAATTGTGATGATGTCAGTCTGCAGGTCTGAGCGCAACGTCAGCGCACGTCCCAAATGGCACAGGCTATGAAATGTATCGAAGCCGGGAATGTTATCCGTGTCGTCGGCGGCAGTTTGTTCTGATGCTGTTTGAATGATGATGGCGGGGGCGGTTGTTTCGATCAGTGCTTCGTAGTCGGTTGCACTGTCCCGTCGTATGGTTGCGGCGTTTCCGGCAATGTCAAAGGCATCACCTGTGGTGACCCGGATCAGTTGGCAGTCATCATTTTTCGCCAAACGCGTGGCGAGTTTGTCAACCAGCGCATCGTCGCCTGCATCAAGCCACAGCACCGTTCGTTTGCCCGGTATTTTGACCGATGCCACGGGACGGGGGGCCGATTTCCAACCTGGCACATGGAACCAGCGTTCCGGATCAGGTTGCCGGGTTGGCTGGCTGCGGGACCGGGTTTGTTCGTGTTCGGTCGTGCCGGGCGGATCTATCCAGCAGCGCTGGCGTTGTAACGGAAGTGTTGGCAAGGACACCAGATGATGGAGTTGGTCCTGACGATAGCTTTTCCAGTCAATGGCAACGCCGCAGGCCCAAAGCCTCCCGAGCGAGGCGGCGATAACCGCGTCATCATGTTCGTTTTTGTCCTGCGGTCTGGCCAGGGATTGCACACATATCGGCGCGGGCGCGCCCTTGGCACCTGCCGTGATCCGGGCAAAGGTTGAAAGCGCATTGCCCGGTCCGATTTCGACCAGTGCGATTTCAGGGTCGCTCACCAGATGACCCACGGCTTCGCCAAAGCGTACTGCCGTGCGCAGATGTTTGACCCAGTAATCAGCGGTGGCAATTTCATCCGGGTCGGCAGGCTTTCCGGTGACGCTTGAAATATACCGGGTTTCGGGAGCGCGATATCGGATTGTCTTTGCAATTTCGGCAAAGGCGGGCTGGATTGCTTCCATCGTTGGCGAATGAGCCGCCCGCGAAACATGCAGACGCCTGTAATCAACGTCGCGTTCTTCAAGCAAGGCAATGAAATCATTCAGATATTTTTCTTCACCTGAAACCACACACATGTCAGGCGCATTGATCACGCCAACCGACAGGTTACTACCAATGAAATGTTTGATTTCGTGTTCATCGTAATTGAGTGCGATCATGCCACCCGCGATACTGGTATCCATCAGTTGCCCGCGTGCCAACACCAGTTTCAAGCCGTCTTCGGCGCTAAAGATGCCGGCTTCGAAAGCAGCAGCAAATTCGCCACTGCTATGGCCGATGACGGTTTCGGGTGTAACACCCCATGATTTCCAGAGTGCACACAGGGCCAGCTGGATAACATACATCAATGGCTGGCTAACCATCATGCGATCAAGCTGTGACTGCGCCCAGCCCGGATCAGAGCTGGTTAAAACCGCATAAAGGTCGATATTGGTCCGGGTTTTGAGAACGGATGCAAGTTCGTCAAAGCGTTTGCGGAAAACCGGCTCCTGCGCAAGCAGGGCCCGGGTCATGGTGGTTGATTGGCTGCCGTGGCCGGTCATCATGAAAGCCACACGACGTTTTTCGGATGCCGCTGTCTGCGCTGTGGTTATTGTTGCATTTCGCAATGCTTTAACCACAGTTGCATGATCTTCCCCGTTGATCGTCAGGCGATAGGGCAGCGCCTTGCGCCCGGTTTGCAAGGTATGAGCAACGGCTCCCGGCGAGGGCGCATCGGGTTCGTCTAGAAACTCTGCCAGATTATTACAAGCCTGTTCGAGGGCTTCCGGGCTGTGGGCCGAAAGTGTCAGCAGGTTGGTTTTTCTTGCCGTTGCGGGCGCGGACTGCGGTGCAAAGCGGTTTTCGGCAAGGATAACATGGGCATTGGTGCCGCCGATGCCAAACGAACTGACACCGGCAATACGTTCGGGTTGCGTTTCCGAGATTTTCCACGGTGCGAACTGAGCGCTGATCTGGAATGGCGTTTTATCCAGATCCAGTTCCGGGTGGGGCCTGGTGAAATGAACGGTTCCTGGCAGGGCACCCTCGCGCACGGCAAGCACGGCTTTCATAAAACCGGCAACCCCGGCAGCCGCCCCGGTGTGGCCAAGGTTGCTTTTAACCGCACCAAGAACACAGCTTGAATCTGCCAGATGTTCTGAATGTGCGGTTCCTGCCCAGACGCGGACCAAGGCTGAAACTTCGATCGGGTCGCCAAGTGGTGTGGCCGTGCCGTGGGTTTCAACAAAGCCGATTTCGGTCGGGTCAACTTCGGCAATACGCTGTGCTTCGGAAATGGCGCGGACCTGGCCTTCAAGCCCTGGTGCGGTGTAGCCGACTTTTCTGGCGCCATCATTGTTGATCGCACTGCCCCGGATGATCGCATGGATTGTCGCCCCGGCGTCAATCGCATCAGCCAGCGGCTGAAGCAAAACCATGCCGCAGCCTGCCCCGTTGGTCGTGCCTGCGGCGTCTTCGCAAAATGGTCGGCAACTGCCATCAGGCGAATTGATCATGCCGGTTTGATAGAGATACCCCTGTGCTTCGGGTACGGTCAAATTAACCCCACCGGCAAGGGCCAGATCACACTCGCCGGTCAGCAGTGATTGGCAGGCGGTGTGAATTGCGACCAGGGATGTCGAACATGCGGTCTGTACCGTGATGGCAGGTCCGGTCAGGTTCAGTTTGTAGGATACAAGTGTGGTCAGATAATCCTTGTCGTTGGAAATCAGGGTTTGGAAAAAACCGAAATCTTCAAGAACCTTGGGATTGGTTGCCAGATTGTTGTGAAAATAGGTGTTCAGTGCCACGCCACCGAAAACGCCGATGTCGCGTTCGGGATCGTCATTGGCAAAGCCGCCATCTTCCAGTGCATGCCAGGCGGTTTCCAGAAACAAACGACATTGCGGATCAAGCAGGGCGGCTTCGCGGGGACTGAAACCAAAGAAGCCAGCATCAAAAAGATCAATATCACCCAGTGCCGCGCCACGGGGTACATAGTCGGGATGTTTGAAAAGCGTTTCGGGAATACCCGAAGCGCGTAATTGATCATCGCTGAATGTGGCGATGGTTTCCTTGCCCTCGACCAGAACAGCCCAAAGGTCCCTTGGTGTGCGAATGCCGGGGAAACGGCAGGCCATGCCGACAACTGCAATCTCGGTATCACGCGGCGGGATTTTGCAGGGTTGTTTGGTCATGACAGGTCGCTTTCACCTTTGGCCGATGTCCGCGACCGTGCCGCGCGACGGATGGATATTTTTCGCATGCGACTCTTTCTTTCCTCTGCACGGTGCCGCGATGGTGCGTCGGCAGGTCCCTGATCAATCAGGGTGGCAAGTGACGAAACCGTCGGGTGTTCGAACAGATTGACCATGGCGATATGGTTTGCATCCGGGAACTGTTGATGAATTTCGGCCAGAACACGCAGCATCAGGAAGGAATATCCCCCAAGATCAAAGAAGTTGTCATGCAAGCCAACGGTGCTGCATTCAAGAACCGATGACCAGATCGAGGCAAGCTTTTGTGCGGTTTCCGAGATTGGCAGATGCCTGGACGATGTTGCCTTGTTTGGCACCGAACTCCGGACGGGTGTTGGCAGGTCCTGCCGACTTATTTTGCCACTGGGCGTTTGCGGCAGGGCGTCAAGCTTGATCCAGACTGTAGGCACCATGTATTCCGGCAAAACCTTTGCAAGTTTTGTGCGCAGCTGGCGAGAGATTTCACTGTCATCATCCGTGGGTGAGCTGGCAACGTAATAGGCGACAAGGCGTTTTTCGCCGGTGGAATCCGACCATGCAATGACAGCGGCATCACGGATCTCGTCCAGCCCCGTTAAGGCCAGTTCGATTTCGGCAGGTTCGATCCGGTACCCGCGAATTTTCAGTTGCTGATCGACGCGTCCGAGATATTCATACCAGATGGTTTGATCATGCCCGATGCGCATACGGGCAAGGTCACCTGTGGCGTAAATTCGCCCGGTTTTGCCAAACGGGTCAGGACGGAACAGTTTTTCTGTCAGATCCGGTTGACCGGGGTAACCATTGCCGACGGCCTTGCCGCCAACCCAAAGTTGACCGGGCATGTTGGGTGGCAAAAGCTGCCCGTCATCATCAAGAACGTAAAGGGCTGTGTTGGCAACGGGACTGCCGATTGGCGGGAATTCCGGCCAGGTATCGCAGGTGCCTTGCAATGTGTGGGCGCTGACCACATGGGTTTCGGTCGGGCCATACTGGTTGGTTAGCGTGCATTTCGGCAATGCCTTAAACAACATTCGAATGGTCGGCGTAATGCGCAACTGCTCGCCAGCCGTGATGATTTCACGAAGTGCCTTTGGTTGTTTCGCGGCCAGTGGCCATGCTTCGGCAATTTGCTGTAACGCCGTAAAAGGCATGAACAGGCGTTCGACCTTGTTCTGTGCTGTATAGCTTAGAAGGCGCGGCATATCCTGGCGCAACTCGGCGGGCATCATCACAAGTGTTCCGCCGCCACAAAGCGTGGTGAAAATTTCCTGACTGGCGACGTCAAAGCCAAGGGTTGTGAATTGCAGGGTGCGTGCTGACGGGTAAAAGTTGGGATCGCCAAGCTGCCATTGCATCAGATTGACCAGTGCGCGGTGGGGCATTTGCACCCCCTTTGGCTTGCCGGTCGAACCCGATGTATAGAGCTGATAAACCGGATATTCCGCATCCATGACGAATGGGTGGAGTGGGGCATCCGACATTGTTTCGTCGTTTATGACCACAACCTTGCCTATGCCGGCATAGGCGGCCTCGCCATCCTGATCGCTGATCAGGATGCGCAGTTTCGCATCCGCGATGATGTTGGTAATCCGGCTTTTCGGGAGGGTCCGGTCGAGTGGCACATAGGCACAACCGGCCTTAAGGACGGCAAGCAGAGCTATGATCATTTCTGCAGATCGCCCGAGATCAATACCGATCATGTCACCGGGGAGCGCACCCCTGGTTTGGACTGTACGGGCAAGCGCGTTGGCGCGGTTATCAAGTTCGCGATAACTCATCCTGGTATCGCCTGCCTCAACCGCGATGACATCGGGGGACTTGTTGACCTGCTGTTCGACCAGCATATGCAGAAGGATATTGTTTGCGGCTGGTTCAAACGCTGGCTTGGCAACCGCGTCGATCAATCGATGGACATTTTTTGTTTGGGCTTCATCCATCAAGGCAAGTTTGCCGACGGGGGTGTCAGGTTCTGCGAGCACCTGATCAAACAGCATCTGATACTGATCTGCCATGCAGACAGCGGTGGCTGGATCAAACAGGTCTGTTGCGTATTCCCAATGGCCGTCAAGGCCCGCATCGGGTTTTTCGATCAGCGTAAGGTTAATGTCGAATTTTGCGGTGCCGGTATCAAATTCAAATTCTTCCAGACGCAGCCCCGGAACGACGAGATTTGTTGTTTCGTGATTTTGAAGATTGAACATCACCTGGAAGAGAGGGGAATGATCAAGGTGACGATCGGGGCTGAGATCCTCGACCAATTGTTCGAACGGTACTTCCTGATTGGCAAAGGCATTCAGAACGATATCGCGCATATCGGTAAGAAGTTCGCCAAATGGTTGCGCAAGATCAATCTTGCCGCGGGTCACCACGGTATTTACGAAATAGCCAATCAGCTTTTCCGTATCGGCATTGGGACGGTTGGCAACAGGGGTTCCGACAAGGATATCGTGCTGGCGCGACCAGCGGTTCAGCAGGACAAGGAACACCGCCAGACCAAGCATATAAAGCGTTATCGAGGAAGCTTCACCAAGTTTCCTGGCACGCTCAGTTTGTTTGGCGCTTAACTGAAAACGGTGGGTTGCACCCTTGAAACTTTGGCGTGCCGGGCGCGAGCGGTCTGCAAACAGGGAGAGGCTTTGCGGGGCGCCCTCAAGCGCATGGCGCCAATAAGTGCGTTTGTCCTGAAAATCGGTATCGCTTAAACGTTCTTGTTGCCAAAGCGCATAGTCGCCATATTGGAAGGGAAGTTCGGGCAGGGCAGCGCCCCTGGCGTTTTTGCCCTCCCGGAAGGCTTGATAGAGGGTGGCAAACTCGGTGATGAAAACGCCCTGTGACCAGCCGTCTGTCGCGATGTGATGCCAACACAATAAACCGAAATGCCGCCCGCTTGAAAGCGGCCAGAGTTCAAAACGAACCGGTAGATCTGTGCCAAGGTTAAACAGTTTCGCCGTTGCTATTTTGGCGGTCTGGCACAACTGATCTCGATCATCCTTCAGGGTTTCGGAATGGATGACGAAGGGGAAGGTCGCCTCGTTTGTTACAATCTGAACCGGTTCAATGGCAATTATACCAAACCGGGTTCTCAGTGTTTCGTGACGGGCCAGTATGGCGTTCAATGTCTCGGCAATAATAGCCGGATAAACATCGCCTTCGATCAGAAATGCGCTGATCGTGGTATATGCAGCTGATCCACCTTCGAGTTGATCAAGGAACCAAAGCGAACGTTGGGCGTAGGACACCGGGATGATCGCACTGCCATCAGCCGTGAAGTCATTGCGTCGATGGGCGGTCAGACTATTTTGATCGGGTGTATCCGCATTTTTTGTATTGCCAATGCGCTCGGCCAGTAACGAGATGGTCGCGCATTCGAAGATATCCTGAACCGAGACATTGGCGTTCAACCGGTTGCGAATGCGGGCCACTACCTGAACCGCGCGAAGGGACTGGCCGCCAACCGCAAAGAAATTGTCTGTGCGGCCAAAGCCGTCCTGACCGAGAACTTCTTTCCAGATGTCAAACAGTGTTTCTTCAACCAGCCCTTCCGGCGCGTCGAGCGGGTGTGTGTCCTGATGGCTTTGCGTGCGCTGATCAATGTGGCTGTTGGCAATCTGCTGGATGCGGCGCCGGTCGATCTTGCCACTCGACAGGCGTGGAATTGACCGGACCGCCACCAGATGGGTGATGGTAATCGATGCCGGAAGCCGTTCACGGATTTTGCTTAGGACGGCATCGGCGGTCAGAGGGGGCTGATCATTTGTCGATACATGGGTAATGATAGCGACAAGGTCATCATTCACCGTGGTAACGGCAGCATCCTGAATGGCCGGATGACCTGTCAGGGCCTGCTCAATCTCGTCGGCTTCGATCCTGATCCCGTTGACCTTAAGTTGCGCATCCATGCGGCCAAGATACTCAACGCCGTCTGGCCCCAACCGTGCCCTGTCACCTGTTTTATAGCGAAAGCCGGGTCGCACGGATTGTTCGGTTGGCTTGGTATCTTCGTCAGGCGGCAGGAAGCTTTGTGCCGTGCGGTCGGCATCATGGAGGTAGCCAAGGCTCATCCCCAGGCCGGTTATGACCAGTTCTCCGGGCATGCCATCGGGAACCGGTGTGCCAGCGGCATTTACAATCGTAATTGACGTGTTATCCACTGGCTGGCCAAGCGGCACGAGAGTGTTCTGGGAAGAACCTTTATATTCGTGGCAAAGCGCATCAATACAAGTTTCAGTCGGTCCATAGCAGTTAAGAATTCGCGCGCCTGGGAGTGCAGATTTTAGTGCATCGGCAAGCGATTTGGGCAGAGCCTCACCGCCAGAAAGCACCAGCCGTAGCGAACTTGCACTCGAAAGCAGGCCGTCAGAAAGCATCACCCGATACAGGGATGGCACTGCCTGCATCACGGTCACCTTGTGATTGGAAATTGCGTCACAAACAGCAAGGATGTCATCGTTGCGCTTTGTGACAGGCACGACCAACGTCGCCCCGGCAACAAAGGTTGTGAAAAGCTCGATCAGAGAGGCATCAAAGTCGAAGCTTGTGTTCAGGGCAATCGTGTCATTCGGCCCAAGCCCGGTGGTGTCGATAAACCAGTGTGCATGATTGCAGATCGCTCTGTGCGGGATGGTGACGCCCTTGGGAATGCCGGTTGATCCCGACGTGAACAGGATGACAGCCGGATCATCAGGGGCAACATTTTCGGAAACGATTTCTTGATCCGTATTTGCCAAACAGGCGCTGATCAAATCGGCGAGTTTGATCAGCATTTTGACGTTTAATGCGTCCGGGATTGTGCCGTCCGTGATGATGGCCGCAGGTTTGGCCGTTTGCATGACCAATGACAGGCGTTCGACCGGATGAGCCTGGTTAAGCGGGACATAGGCACAACCCGCCTTGAGAATTCCCAGAAGAATGATCGGCAGATTGATTGACCGGTGACAGTGAACACCAATGCAGTTGCCCGGTTTGATCCCGGCCTTGCGTATCTGATCGGCAACGACACCGGATCGGTATTCCAGCCCGGAATATGTGATTTTTTCGCTTTCATCACTGGTGATCAGTGCGGTGGCATCCGGTGAGCGCAATGTCTGTGCTCGAATCAATTGATGCAGGCCACCTTCAAACGGATGGTCAATCATGCGTCCGGTTAATTCGGAGGCCGCCGAGGTATCTCCGTTTCTTAGATCAAGCCTGGAAATCGGCATATCTGGCGACCTGGCGACAGCACCTGCCAAGGTTTCGAAATGGCGGGCAAGATTGGTCGCACTTTGTTCGGTGAAGATGTCGCTGTTATATTCAAGGTATCCGGCAAGCTGTTTTGTTTTTGGATCGGTCCGCAGATTGATGCCCAGATCATATTTCGCCCAAGGCAGGGCAAGGTCGATGGGGCTGGCTTGCAATCCTTCGACTGTCAGGTCGAAATCCATTCCATCATCAACAGTTAGGGTGACCTGAAACAGCGGGGTGATGTCCAGACGTCGATTTGGATTGACCGCATCGAGTAACCGGACAAATGGCAGGTCCTGATGATCAAATGCCGACAGAATACGTTGGCGCACCTTTGCAAGCAGTTCGGCAAAAGAGTTTTCAGAGTCAACCGGCGTACGGATAACGAGGTTATCAGCAAAGAAGCCAACGACATCCTCGACACCGGGATGATGGCGACCCGACACCGGGGTTCCGATGGCGAAATCATCCTGATTGGAATAGCGGTGTAGAAGGGCTGCAAAAATCGCGATGCAAACCATAAAGCTGGTTGCTTCAAAATCCTTACAAAACCGGTTAATGCCCTCTAACGGGATGCTGATCGGGACATGATCGCCCTGATTGCTGGGCACGGGCGGGCGCGGTCGATCAAGCGGCAAATCCAGAATCGGAACATCGGCCAGCTCGTTCTTCCAGAAGGCATTCAAAATATCCCGGTATTCGCCTGAAAGCTGTTCTTTTTGCCAGACCGTGAAATCGCCATAGCTGAGGCGCGGGGTATCAAGTTCCTTGCCAATATAAGCATCGGCAAGGTTGCGCAACAGGATGTCAACCGACCATCCGTCACAGATCAGATGATGAAGCACCATCATCAGGATATGTTCGTTCGGCCCGGTCTCAAGAAGATGAAACCGCATGAGGGGACCTTTGCACAGGTCGAACCGGATATTGGCAAGCTGGCGGAGGGTCGCATCAACATCCTTGTGCGCGACCGGTTCGGCAGTCAGGTTGATTTTGCTCGGTGGTAAAAGATGCTGAACAGCATTGCCGTCCTTTTCCTCAAAAACGGTTGAAAGGCCTGTATGCTTTTGCACAACGGCGTTGAGTGCTTTTTCAAGCCGAGTGACATCAAGCGGACCGGTCAGGCTATAGGCACCCGGAACGGAATAGGTCGTGCCCATATCCATCATGTTTTCCAAGGTCCAGACCCGTTCCTGTGCAAAGGAAAGCGGCTGATCCTGTGTCTGCAGGTTGATTGGTTTGGGCATCGCTGACGGCGGGGCGACCGGGACGCGACCCGTCATACGGTCAATTCTGGCGGCGAGATCGGATAAGACGGGCGCAGCAAAGACGTCCCCGATGGTAAGGCTCGCAGGCTTGTTTTTTGTGTGCCGTATGTCGCGATAGGACGCGACCAACCGGATTGCGCTTAGCGAGTTGCCGCCAACGGAAAAGAAACTGTCAGAGCGCGAGACATTTTCGAGACCAAACAGATCGGTCCAGACTTTTGCAAGTTCCTGTTCGGTTTCCGATGCGGGGGCTTCGAAATCAATGGTCCGATCAGCAAAGGAAGCAGGCAAGTTTTCAACCATATCGAGCAGCGCTTTGCGATCTACCTTGCCATTGGGGGTGAGCGGCAAAGTATCAAGCAACCCGATCCGCTCTGGCACCAGATAGGCCGGAAGTGTTTTGGCCAATGTCTGTTTGATCGATGCCTCGGTTGGTAAGGCGTCTTTATCGTTGGCCGGGATGCAAAATGCGATCAGGGATTTTTCACTGGCAGATGATGGATTGCTGACAATGACCGTTGCGCGGCCAATTGCCGCCAGTTTCTCCAGTGCGATTTCGATTTCGGCCAGTTCAACACGGAAGCCGCGAATTTTAACCTGATCATCGGCACGCCCGAGGATTTCAATCACAAGCCCGTCACCATTTGGATCATCAACCCAACGGGCAAGGTCACCGGTGCAATAAAGGCGTTCGGTAAATGATTTCGCGGCGTAAATGACTGTCTTGGTGACGAAATTTTTTGCGGTCAAACCGGGTTGATCAAGATAGCCATCTGCCAGACCATCTCCGCCAGTCCAGAGCGTGCCAGGCACGCCAGGAGGCGTGATGTGTCCGCGTGCATCAAGGATATGGGCGGTGGTGTTTGATATCGGCTTGCCAACAATTATCTTGTCAAGCGCGTTTGCATCAAGACGATGGCAACAGGTGAATGTCGTGTTTTCTGTGGGGCCATAGCCATTGATGAGCTGCGTGCTGGGCAGCGTTGCAAGCGCTCGTGCGACATGGGCCGGTGACAGGGCGTCACCTCCGGCAAGTAGATATTTAATCTTCCTGAGCGCAGCCGGGTTGCTATCGATCAGGGTCGAAAACAGCCCGGATGTCAGCCAAAGCACATCTACCTTGTTAGCGTCGATGATGTCGCCAAGCTGATCAAAGGCGTCTGTGCCCGGCGGCGGTAGAACCAGCTTCGCACCATGGAGCAAAGCGCCCCAGATCTCGAGCGTTGATGCGTCAAAGGAGGGGGAGGACAGTTGCAGGAAAACCCGTTCAGGCCCAAACGGGATAAAGCTTTGGCCCCTCACCAAACGCGTGATCCCGCGATGTGGAACAGCGACACCCTTTGGTCGTCCGGTTGAACCGGATGTATACATTATATAGGCTATCGCATCTGCGCCCGCATCGTGATCGGGAAGGGCGCTGGTGTCAGAGTTAACGTTATCTGACAGTTCAGATGAAAGCACGCAAATACCAGACGAGAACCCGGACCCCGATATCGTCGTCTCACGGATCACGATGGCGGGCTTTGCATCGTCGATCATAACGGCCAGCCGGTCTTCGGGGTAAGCCGGATCCAGCGGGATGAATGTGGCACCAAGGCGCAAAACGGCCAGTTGCGAAACAATCAGGTCAATAGAACGCGGTAAAAGCAGACCAATGCGATCCCCTTTCTGAACGCCCCTGGTTGCCAGGTGGACGGCAAGCTGTTCGGCCTGCTGGTGCAATTCGCGGTAGATCAGGCTGGTTGTGCCATCATCAAGGGCGATGCTTTCAGGGGTGGTTTTCGCTTGCAGATCAAACAGGCTCCAGACGGATTGGTCCTTCGGGTAGGCGACTGGTTCTGGCATAGCCTCAGCCGCGATCAGCATCGACAGCTTGTCAGGCAGCAATGTCAAATCAGCCAGCGGTGTTTGCGGGTTTTCCAGTGCATCGCAGGCAAAAGTGGTAAAACAGTCCGCCAGACATTCTATCGTCTGATGGTCAAACAATGCTGTTTGATAGTCCCAGTGCATCACAAGGTTGCCGGTACCGGCCTGATCGGGGATCAGGGTCAGCATTAACGGGTATTTGGCGGTTTCAACTGGTGCTTCACGATCTTCGAGGGTGATATCCCCCAGTTTCAGCGTGCCACCATCGACATTCTGAACCGCAATCATTGTCTGGAATACTGGAGGCTGCGGTTGTTTTCGGTCGATTGGCAAGTCACCGACCAGATGACCAAACGGCATGTCCTGATGGTCAAACGCCTCAAGCGCACGCGACCGGATTTGTTCTGACAGTGCGGTAAAACTCATATCCGACGAGGGATCGGTTCGAAGTGCAACCGTGTTGACGAAATATCCTGCGACGTCTTCGTATTTCGGTTCCAGTCGCCCCGCGACCGGGGTGCCGATAACGATGGTTTCCTGATTGGTGAGGCGGTGCAAAAAGGCCGACTGCAACGCACAGGCCACCATGAAGGGCGTCAGGTTCTGGACACGACAATAGATGGCCAGTGCCTGAAGGATCGAAGGTGCTGCCGTGTGGGTACTTCTGCCGCCGCGATAGTCGGGTTTGGCCGGATATGGCCGGTCATAGGGCAGGACCAGTTGGTCCGGAATACCTGCAAGCAGGTT
This sequence comes from uncultured Thalassospira sp., assembly GCF_963976115.1. Lineage (GTDB taxonomy): Bacteria > Pseudomonadota > Alphaproteobacteria > Rhodospirillales > Thalassospiraceae > Thalassospira. The sequence continues at coordinate 71,124 of NZ_CAXBJJ010000004.1, read as the reverse complement.
GCGCCAATATGCGCTGTTCTCGGCATGGCGTGATGTATCTAGTGCCGCGCGTTGGGCTTTGGCATATTCGGCATAGCTTGAACGTAATACCGGAAGCTTTGGTGAGCGGTTACGCAAAATGGCGTCATAGCGCTCGGAGATCTCGTTGATCAGCAAGCCCGCCGACCAGCGGTCCGTGATCAGGTGATGCTGGCTCAGGATCAGTATGGACCGGGTTTCTGATTCAATAATTAACCCGATGCGAATAAGGGGTCCGTTTTCAAGATCAAAGCTGTGCCACGATAGCTGCCGAACCGTTTTTTCGATTTGTCTGGTATCGCCACCGATAAGGTCATGTTGTTCGATTTCAATACGGAGCTGGCGCGCAATGCCAAGTTTCAATCCGTCGGGCTCGGCAAGGAAACTTGTGCGCAAGGCATCATGACGGGAAATCGTCGCATTGATCGCACGTTCAAGCACATTGACGTCAATTTTGCCGTTCAGCGTGACCTGACGACTTTCGATATACAGACCCGGCCAGTCATTGGCCTGCTGGCATAGGGACCACAGCATTTCCTGCATCGGGGCCGCAGGAACGATTTCGGGTGCGGCATCCTGATTGTCAAGATAGGCGATGATATCCGCCTTTTGTGCAACCATTTGGTCGCGCAATTCCCCCTGAACGACCCCTTTGGGCGCAGAAAAGCGAAGCTGTCCATCTTCGAGCCATAGCCGGACAGAAAGTTCGCCAAGTTCTGCGATGAAAGACTGGATCATTGGGGGCCTCAACCAGAAATGTCTGTTTGCCGGCGTATTGATGCACCGGTCATGTTGTTTGATCGTGATATCTTATCTGTAAACAGCGGGTTACAGAACATCGCTTTCCCAATCTTCGCTATCTGTTTCGGTGGTTTCTGCGTCTGCAGCCGGTGCTGGGAATTCTGTAGAGCCATCTGGTTTCCGGCTGCCGGTGACCAGGTCAAGCAGGCCGTTGATCGTTGGTGTTGTAAAGAAATCCTTCATCGCGACCGTCACCCCGAAAGCATGCCGGATGCGCGATAGCAACCGGGTCGCGGCAAGTGAATTTCCGCCTTGATCGAAAAAGCTGGTGTCATTGTCAGGCGCGTTGGCACCAAGGATGCGCTGCCAAAGCTGGGCAAGGAAGGCCACCGGGTCGGATGGCAGGGTTTTGGCTGTGTCGGGCGTGTTTAAGGATACAGCACGGGGCATCGTGGCACTGCCGAAATCAGGCTTGAACGACTGACCGACAAGAATCTGCGGCACGATGCCCAGCGGCAAATGACGGAACACCTCTATCCCTTCCTCAGGTGAGATGCTGTCAGCGAGAAACGGATTGGCAACCTGATAGTCGTCCTCCGTTCCAAGAGCTGCCAGCAGGTCATCAACTGCCTGGCTGGCCTGTTCAACAGGTGCAAGGGTCAGGTCCGTGATCACCCCGACAAGGGCACCTTCCTCATCAAGCAATTGCAGATTCAGGCGCAGCACGTTGTCGGCATCTTGCTGCAGGCTTTCACAGACCGAGACAATGCAGTCGCCAAATGGTGCATACTGGCGGAATGCGCCATATCCCACCGGGATTTTGGGTTCTGAAAAGGCATGAATGCTGGCGACCATATCAAGCAATGCCGGATGGATGGTGACATCTTGCATATCGCCCTGATAGCTCTTTCCAAGACGCGCCATCGCGCGTTTCTTGCCATCATCATTTTTCAGCAAGGTCAGGCAGTTCCAGCGGTCACCCAATTTCAGGAAGTTGGTCGATGGCAAGGTGGGCAGGGGGGTTTCGGTGTCAGGTGTGAGATCAACAGAACGGATGGACATTTCCGGGATCGCTGCTGTTTTAATCACACCACGTGCGCATAGTGTGAATGACCCGTCTGCGTTTACGCCTTCAATGCGTGCCAGAACCCCGTCACCGCTATCCATCAGTGAAATGACAAATTGCTTGGTGGCACCCTGATCAAGTTGCAGCGCGGACAGGAATACCAGAGGTTCGATCGAAATGCCCTGTATGCTGTCGGCCTCCCCGACCAACTCGCGATGTGCGGTAAGCAAAAGGTCAATGACGGCAGTGCCGGGCAATGTGGGCAGGCCGTTCAGGATATGCTCGCGGACAACCCAGTGGCGTGATGCATCAAGGGTTCCAACATAGCGCACGGACCCGTTAGCCATATGCTGCTGCTTTTCAAGTATCGGGTGGTTCAGCCCGGTTTCCTGAACGGGCGTGATCCATATGTCATGGGCGACACCAATATCGCGCCAGGAACACCAGTTGACTGACATTATCGGGAACGGCGCGTCCTCTGTCTGGGCAATGGCATCCAGAACGGCGCAGTTGGCCGCGTGAACCACTTGTCCCCGGCCTGGTTTCTGGGCGGCAAGGCTGGAACAGAGGACAAGGAAATCAGGCGGATCGCTCCTAAGCAAAGATATCAGTTCGGGTACGGCAAAAACCTTGGCGGCCATGCCGGTCTGTTCTGATGTTGGTTCCAGGTCGCGGATCAGCTGTTCGTTGCGGTCATGTGTCGCATGGATAACGCCATGGATGTGGCCGAAATGTGCACGAGCCTCGGCAATTGCCATTGCCAATCGATCCTGGTCGGATATGTCCGCCGTAATGGGCAGGACTTCCGGGCTGAGTTCCTGCAAGCTGCGTAAACGTTCGGCAGCGCGGTTTGGCTTCGTATCATCCAGAGCAGGTATTGATCGGCCGATGATCACCAGTTTCGCATTCACTTGGCGGGCAAGGTATTTTGCAATGGTCCAGCCAACGCCGCCAAGACCGCCGATCACGACATAAACACCACCGGAAACCAGCTTGTTTTCCAGCACCGGTTCCAAAAGCGCGACGGGTCTTGTTTCGGGGCGCCAAAGTCGGTTGCCGCGTTTGGCGAGAAGGCCTTCGGGGGCCTTTCTCACGTCGTCTGCCAGCCTGTATGTTGCCGTCGGTGTCATCGCCCTGGCGTCAAGGTCAAGGCAGCGCAAGGTGATGTTGGGGTATTCCTGTTTGGCGGTCAGAACCACCGCGCCCAGTGTGGCACGGATCGGAATGATCGGCTCTCCACCGGAAACCTGCGCCATGCCGGTTGTCAGAAAATCGAGATCAAACGCGCGGTTCGGCCAGACAGCTTCAACAGCGCGCACCCAGCTGATCGGATCAAGGAAGGCTGTTTTAAGTCCTTCTTGCGGGGGGGTATTTGGACTGTCATTAAGCGGAAGGCAGCACAAAATTGCACTTGGTCCCCAAATTTTCAGGCGCGTCAGAAGTGCCTGGATTTGAATGTCGTCGGTCAGATCTGCGCAATAAAGTCCGTCGGCAAGGTTGGCGACTTTTCCACCGGGGGCGTGCTGAACAAGCAGCACGGTTTCGCCAGATTTTTCAAAAGGTTCAGCGAGCGCCGCACCAACGCCCTTTTCATCGAGAACGATAATCCGGCATGACGGGGTCGAACGGGTAACAGATGCGGTGACCGGTTGCCAGCCAGGAACGGCAGTAATCCGCGGGCAACCGTTGGCGCTTTTCGCTTCTGGCACCTCGTGTGTTTGTCGGACATTGTCCGTTAGTACAATTTGCTCAGCCGTGCTGCCCGGTTTGGCATCTAGCCAGTGGTGGCTGCGTTCAAACCGAACGGTGGGCAGGGCAATGCGCCTGGCATCGGTGGTTCCCGGCAGGGCAGACCAGTCACAATTGACACCGCGCAACCACAACTGACCCGTTAGCCAAAGCAGTTTATTTTCCCCAGACGCGCTGGTGGGGTCAATATAAGTATGATGGGGGGCTGAATCGGTTGTTTTATCGATGATAATGCAGGGCAGGTCTGCCCCCGGGCATTGATCGGCGGCATGAAGACCGAGTTTTGTCAGTTCCGATGTAAAGAAGCCTTCTTGGTCAAACACCACCGGATCGCGCAAGCAGGTCTCCTGGAAATCCGATGCGGCGTTCAGCCTGGTGATGGCATCATCAATGTCGTTGGCAATGATTGCAAGGCGGTGGTTGAAACCGTGACGACCGACCTGAAGGGTATGGGCGACATCGTCAAGGCGGATATCAGGATTTTTGGTTAAGTGATCGGCAAGGGTGGTGGCCGACGCCTTTAATGAGGAGGCTGTTCTGGCGGACAGTATCAGAAGCTGATGTGTGGAAACTGCAGACCTTTCGGGAATCCCCGGTGCCTCTTCAAGGATGACATGCACATTGGTGCCGCCATAGCCAAGCGAGTTTACACCCGCCCGTCGCGGTTCGTTTGACTCCGGCCAATCAGATGCGTTTTCGGCGACATAGAATGGGGAGGATGCGAAATCAATACGCGGGTTTGGTGTGTTGTAATTGATGAGTTTGGGGATTTTGCCGTGTTGCAGGGCAAGGGTGGCTTTAATCAGGCCGAAGACACCCGATGCGCGGTCAAGATGTCCCATATTGGGTTTCAGCGATCCAACCGCGCAATACCCGTTACGATGAGTGAACCGTCGATAGGCCTTGCCAAGGGCGGCAATTTCAATCGGATCACCGACCAGTGTTCCGGTGCCGTGGCATTCGACATAGCCAATGCTGTCGGCGGAAACTTCGGATTCTGCGATGGCGCGGGCAACGGCACGGGCCTGCCCGTCAATGCTGGGCGCGTTGTATCCAGCTTTGCTGCTGCCATCATTGTTTGCGGCTGATCCGCGAATGATTGAAAGGATTGGATCACCGTCTTCGATTGCGTCGCGAAGACGTTTGAGCAACACAACCCCGACACCGTTGCTAAACAACGTGCCATTGGCCCTGGCGTCAAAGGCGCGGACAACGCCATCGGGGGAAAATACGCTTTCGGGGACATAAGTATATCCCTGATGCTGGGGCGTGCGCACAGATGTTCCTCCTGCCAGAGCCATGTCGCATTCGCCTTCAAGCAATGACTGGCGCGCAATGTGAACCGCCAGCAAAGATGTCGAGCAAAATGACTGCACCGTCATGGCAGGTCCACGCAGGTTGAGCTTGTAGGCAACACCCGTCGCAAGGAAATCCGGGTTGGAATAAAACGATAATCCGGCGTCGGTATCATCGATATTTGGTGCAACAAAGGTCGGCCAGTAGGTGTCTGTGCTTTGTCCGACGAACAGGCCGGTGCGACCGCGTCCTTCGCGCGGGTTCTGCCCACCATTTTCCATGGCTTCCCAGGCGCATTCAAACAGCAACCTGTTTTGCGGTGGCAGGCAGTCGGCTTCGCGTGGTGTGAAGCCAAAAAAACCTGCATCAAACATCTCGATATCGTCAATAATCCCGGCCTTGGGCACATAGTCCGGATTTGCCATGGTGGCAGGCGATACGTTTGATGTTTTTTGCTCTTCCTTGGTAAAGGTCGAAATCGTGCAGGTTCCATCATTGATGATCTGCCACAGATCATCGGCGGTTTGTGCGCCGGCTGCGCGCAGGGACATGCCGATTACGGCAACCGCGTCATCATAGGATTCATCAAAACGGTAGATTGTCATGGCTGCGGTGTCTCGCTTCGTCGGGCGCGGCGGCGGCGTCGGCTGCTACGCACTTCAATATCCAGATCGTCGTCTTGTCGGGGGGACTGCGTTTGATTGCCGGTTCGGGACCCGGCGGAAAGGGTCGCAGCCATTGCCTGGATGGTCGATGTTTCATAAAGCTGGACGGGGGTCAGGTCTGCCGTCAGTTCGGCTTTCATACGCGCGATCAGTCGGCTACCGATCAGGGAATCCCCACCCAGATCGAAGAAGTTGTCGGCAACGCCAATGCCATTTACCCCCAGAATCTCTTCCCAGATTTTAAGGGTTGCGACTTCTTGCGGGGTGGAAGGGGCAATATAATCTACCGCAAGGTCCGGACGTTGATGGGGCGTTGCTCGTCGTGCTGATGATGTGTTTTCGTTCGGATGATCCAGGTGCGCGCTAAGCTGCTGATCAATGCGGTTGCGCATCGCGACCAGATCGCCACAGGCAACCAGAATATGGGGCAGGCCAATACATCCCGAGATGCGCTCAAATGCGCCAATCCCGTCATCCGCATCAAGTGCGGTGTCGTGCAATCGTTCATCCCGCCCTTGCTGCGGCTGCGCCGACATGCCGATGTTTTTCCAGCCATCCCAACCGATAGAGATCGTTGGGTACCCCTGGGCCGTTCGTTTGTGGGCCAGGCCATCAAGGAAGGCGTTGGCCGCGGCATAGTCAAGGATTCCACTATTGCCAAGAACCGCACTGGATGACGAGAAGAAGTACATCCCGTCAAGATCATGGTCGCGAAACAACTGATCAAGCACCAGTGCTCCGTCGCGTTTGGGCGCGATCAAGGCTGCGATGTTTTCATTGCTTTTGCCAAGGATCGGGCCTTGCTTCACCGCACCAGCAGCATGAATGACCGCAGTTGGTTTGCCAAACCGGGTCGTACAGGCGTTAATCGCGGTACGCATGGCGGCAAGGTCGGTAACATCGGCGGCAAAGTATGCGGCGCGCGCTCCCAGTTCCGCCAGCATGGTCTTTTGGTCAGGATTAATCTCGTTGGCGGCGGTGCGGCCAATCAGGAAGACGGAACTGCCATGGTTTGACATGACGTGACGGGCCAATGTCAGGCCGATGCCGCCCAAGCCACCGGTAATCACGATGACACCACCGGTGCGAAGAACCGATTGGCTGTTCGGGTCCAGTGTGATCGGCTCAAATTTCTGTACGCGTCGACGGCCCTTGCGCCAGACAACGATGGGTTCGTCATTATCAAGCTCGCGGTGCAGCGGCAGAAGTGCTGGATTGTCAAAGTCAATCAGGCGACAGCGAATATTGGGAACTTCCCTTGGCAGGCCCAGAACAAGCGGTGACAACATGGCGGCGTCCGGTGCAATTTCCCCGTCATCGGCATTAACAGCATGATGGCTTAGAATGACGAGGGTCACCTCATCACCAAGTTCGTCCAGTGTCCTGGCGGTTTGCAAAACCCGTTCGAAGGAAGGCGTGGTTAGGACAAGCGTTTTTCGTTTCGCCTCGGACGCGCGCAGGGCGTTTGTGATGTCTTCTGCGTTGCTATCGTCGGCAACGGTTCGGGTCGCCAAACCCTTTGCACCGAGCTGATCGGCGACCGCGCCCTTGGCAATAACAACAAGGTCATCTTGCGATCCGCTTTTGGCATGACCAGCGCCGAGCGGCACTGAGCGCCACTGCGGGGCGAAGTAATTTGGCCCTGATGACGCCTGTTGTGGTTTGTGAGGACGCGTCTGTTTTGATGCTGCGTTACCCTCGATCCAGTAGCGCTGCCGATCAAACGGATAAAGCGGAATTTCCAATCGGCGGCGTGCAGTGCTGCTGGCGATCGGCTCCCAGTTTACGCTAATTCCGGCCCGCCAGATATCGGCGACAACCGACGGGAAGTTTGAACTTTCCGGCAGGGTCTTGTCCGGTCCGGTGCGTGGGGCGGGGTCCGATGCCAGAATTTTTGCCGCTGTCGCGGCCGGGATTTGTCGCGCCCGGCTTGATAGCGCGCCCCCCGGTCCCATTTCCAGAACAAGGCCGGGGGCCTTTTCCATAATCGTCGTAAGTCCCTTGCCAAAGCAGACAGCACCACGAAGCTGGGCGACCCAATAGTTCGGATCAGTTGCCTGTGCGTCGCTGAGCCAATCGCCGGTCAGGCACGAAATCATCGGGCGCTGCGGACCTTTTAACGTGATGGTTGAAAGGATGTCGCGATAGGTATCAAGGATCGGGTCCATCATTGATGAATGGAAAGCGTGCGATGTCGGCAGGATCTGGCAGGACAGGTTTTCTGCTTCAAGCTTTGTCTTTATCGCGGCAATCGCATTTGCAGGGCCGGACAATACACATTGGCGCGGGCCGTTATCCCCGGCGATATCAACATCCGGGGTCACGTAAGGTTCGATTTTCTCGATCGAGGTGGCGACAGCAAGCATATCGCCTTCGGGCAGGCCTTGCATCAGGCGACCACGGGCAGCGATCAGCTTCACGCCATCTTCGAATGAGAAAACACCGGCCAAAGTGGCGGCGACATATTCGCCAACGCTGTGGCCGAGCATCGCACCTGGTATAACCCCCATGCGTTCATAAAGACGTGCAACGGCATATTCGATGATGAACAAGGCCGGTTGGGTGTTTTCCGTTCGAGCAAGGAATGCAGATGCCTCTCCAGTTACTTTGGTCTCGACCGGACCTTCAAGTGACGGGAACAGCATCGATTTCCAATGCACCAGCGATGAGACACTGTATTTAGCCAGATTAGAAAGCCCGCGATCAATATCGGCCCGGAAGGTTGAAACCGTCTGATATAGATCCAGCATCATGTCAGGATATTGCGCGCCCTGACCGGGGAACAATGCAACGATATCGGGTTTCGCATGGCACTGGTTCAGGGCATTTTTGGTAATCGCGTTGGCCAGGCCAGTTTGAAGTTCGGCTTGATCGGATGCCTTGATGACAGATCGCCAGCGATGCCCGTCACGCCCGCATTGCAGCGTATAGGCCAGATCGGCAAGGGATGCGTCGCCATGCGACTCAACCCAATCGCCAAGTTCTGAAAGGGCCGTTTCAAGTCCCTGGCGGCTGCCGGCGGAAACCGGGAAAATGGTGTTTAGTGGCAGGGATTTTTGATCGGACGCGGGTGATGGTTTTATTGCAGGGGGTTCAGCAACAACAATATGCACATTGGTACCGCCGATACCAAATGAACTGACTGCTGCCGTGCGGGGGCCGGATTTGTCGGGCCATTTCATTGAGGTTTCCGGCACGGCAAAGGGCAGGTCGGCGAACGGAATTTTCGGGTTTGCCAAACTGAACCCTGCAAGTGGCGGAATTTCAGCTTCGCGCACGGAAAGTGTGGCCTTGATCAGTCCGGTTACGCCTGCCGCCGCGCCAAGATGTCCTATATTGGCTTTTACAGCGCCAAGTGCACATTTGGCATCACCGGTACCAGGGATCGTTCCGCCGTTTTCGCGCCATGCCCGTGCGAGGGCCGCGATTTCGATTGGATCGCCAAGCGGCGTGCCAGTGCCATGTGTCTCGATATAGCCGATGTTATCGGGGGCTATTCCGGCATTCTGCCAGGCTTGGGAAATGGCGGCGGCCTGGGCAACTTCGCTGGGAGCTGTGTAACCAAGCTTGTGGTGGCCATCATTGTTGATGCCCCAGCCGCGCAATACGCCGTGAATGGTATCGCCATCGGCCATTGCGCGATCAAGTGGTTTCAAAAGCACCGCACCAACGCCATTGCCATTAACCGTACCGCTGGCATTGGCATCAAACGGATGACAGGCTCCGTCTTTGGAGGCGACCATTCCTTCCTGATAGAGATAGCCTTGCAACTGCGGCAATTGAATGGATACACCGCCGGCCAACGCCATTTCGCACTGTCCGTTGCGCAGGGCCTCGCAGGCCTGAACAACAGCGGTGAGCGACGTAGAGCAGGCCGTTTGCACCGTCATTGCCGGTCCGCGCAGATCAAGCGCATAGGAAACGCGTGTCGCAAGGAAGTCCTTGTCATTGGCAAGGGATAGCTCATAGCCGCCATTCATTTGCGACGGATCGATTAACCCGGCAAGATTGAACAGAAGATAGTTACTGATCTCTGATCCGGCAAAAACCCCAACCCGATCCTTGGGCGAACGGCGACCATATCCTGCATGTTCAAGGGTGTGCCATGCGCTTTCAAGGAACAGGCGGTGTTGGGGGTCAAGAAGTTCTGCCTCGCGCGGGCTATAGCCAAAGAAGCGGGCATCAAACAACTCGATATTTCCGAGTACCCCGTTCACTGGCACATAATTGGCATTATCAATCAGGGCATTTGGCACGCCAGCGCTGCGTAAGTCATCCTTGTCAAAGCGGATGATGCCGCTTTTACCTGCAAGGACCATTTCCCAGAACTGAAACAGGTTCTCTGCGCCCGGTGTTCGCAGGTTCATACCAATAATAGCGATATCCTGTATGCTGGCGGTTGACCGGGCCGCGGCAGGCATAGACGGTGATGCTTTTGCCCGTGCCGGTTCGGTGCGTGCGGTCGTCGTGCGCAGCAAGCTTGCCTGACTTTTGATTGTCGGGTTTCGGAAAAGATCGACGATCTCGACCTTACCCAGACGATATTCTTCGATTTTGCGTTGAAGCTGCGTCAGCATCAGGGACGAGCCGCCAAGATCAAAGAAATGTTGATCGGTCGGGATTTCACGGATGCAAAGAAGTTCGCGCCAGATGTCACGCAACCTTGCGTCAAAGGTTTCCCCGGCTTTGACGCCAGATGAGCGTGACGTGCTTGAATCATGCTGGTCGGTGATCAGGGCGGAAAGCTTCTCATCAAGGGCTTTGCCATCCAGCTTCCCATGGCTGGTGAGCGGCAGGGATGAAAGGCAAAGGAACTGTCGTGGAACAGCCGCACTGGCCAGGAATGTTGATGCATGTGCACGCAGTGCACTGATGTCGATTTGTTTTGCCGCATCATCAGCTACAAGGGCGGCCGCGACCATTTTTTCGCCCGACGGGGTGGTCAGAACACGGGCTATGGCGCTTTTGACTTCGGCATAATCGCACAGAACAGCTTCAACCTCGTCAAGTTCAATGCGGTTGCCGCGAATTTTTACCTGCCGGTCCTTGCGCCCGACGAAGCTTAGAACAAGTTTGCCCGATAAATCGCGGATGAAGCGGCCCAGATCGCCGGTTCGATAAAGCTTTGCACCTGACTTGTCGGGATTTTCGATAAAGGATTTGTCGTCTTCTTCCGGGCGGTTGAGATACCCAAGCGCAAGGCAGTCGCCGCCAATGGTGATCTCGCCTGTCATGCCCGGGGGAACAACACGGCCTTGATCATCCCGAATGGTGATATCGGTATTGGCAAGCGGGTAGCCGATGCGCACATCATCATTCGGGGTTGATGTTGCCGGTGTTGGCCAGCAGGTCACGTTTACGGTGGCCTCTGTCGGGCCATAGACATTAAACAGTTGTGCATTGGGTAGACGTTCGTGCGTGCGCTTAATCAGGCTTGCAGGCAGCACCTCGCCACCTGTGAACAGATATTTCAGGCTGCTGCCGTTCGCAAAATCGGGATGATCAAGCCAGGCTGCGATTTGCGATGGTACAGAATATATCAGGGTGACGTTGTGGTCCTTTACATACCGTGCAATGGCAGCGGGATCGTGGTGATCGTCAGGCCCTGTGATGACCAGTTTTGTTCCCGTGATTAACGGGACGAAAATTTGGGCAATTGCCGGGTCGAATGAAACCGGCGTTTGAAATAGAACCGCATCCTGTTTCTGATCAAGCGGCACGTATATCTGCATCGCATCGACGTAGGAACTCATTGCCCGATGTGGCAAGATAACGCCCTTGGGCCGCCCGGTCGTCCCGGACGTGTATAGGATATAGGCTGGATCATCGGGTGTGGTTTTGATCAAGGGCCCGGTTTCGGTCTCCTCAATGTTTTCGGGATCAAGGCAGAGCGTTGCGCATTTGTGTTGCTCTATCATCTTGCGATTTTCGGGAGTGGTCATCACATGGGTGATGTCAGCATCCCTGATAATGAAATCCAGACGGCCATCGGGCAGATCCGGGGGGAGGGGAATGAAGACTGTTCCTGCTTTCAAAGAGGCGAGTGCGGCAATGACCATATCTGCCGACCTGTCCATGAAAATTCCGACATGCCCCCCCTTGGCAACGCCCGCATCAATCAGCGATTTGGCAAGCGCATTGGCCCGCATATCAAGTTGCTTGCGCGAGAGTGTTTTGTCGTTTGCGATAATTGCCGTCTCGTTTGGCCCTTCCGCCATCATGCTTAATATGCGCTGATGGATGCATTCGCGGGCAGGAAGAAGGTTGTCCTTTTCGTTGGTATCAGGTGTGCCCGCCGGAAACGGACTAAGGCTGGCGATTGGATCACGCGCATGATCGACAAGCTGTCCAAGGAAGGCCTGATAGCATTCGGCAAGATGGGAAATGCGTTCTTCGTCCAGACAGGCCGTGTTGTATTTTAGCGCACAGTGCAGGTCATTGCCCAGTTTGAACCACTCGACCACCAGCGGGTATTGCCCTTCCTGCTGATCGATATAGAACGGTTCAAGGTTGATTGGGCCAAGTGTCATGTGCCCTTTGCGGCCTGGTACAAAGAACCCGGCAAGCGCTGGATCTTCGATCACGCGCAAGTGAAACAGGGTCTGGAACAGCGGGGAAAGTTCATTGCCGGTCGTGGCATCTGGTACGAGTGCCGCAATATCGCGGAACGGCAGATTCTGATGCGCCATCGCCGCGACAAGGTTGCGGCGTGTCTGATCTATCAGGCTGTCCCAATTTGCGGCCTCAGCCAGGTTCACGCGTAAGGGCAAGACATTGACAAAGAAGCCCAGTGTGTTGTCAAGATTGCCCTGACTGCGGCCCAGTGCAGGCGTGCCAAGCACGATGTCATTTCGCCCGGTCAGGCGATGTACAAGGGCAGCCCAACTGCTCATCAGGGTCGCAAACAGGGTTGCACCCTTTGACTTGCCAAATGCTTCGATTTTTTGCGCCAGCCTGGCATCAAGTGCGAAATGGTGAGTTTGCCCTTCGAAGCGGGTATTTCTGGTGTGGCCGTCCGCAAAGGGCGGTGCTTCTGCTTCTGGTGCACCGTTCAGGGTGTCGCGCCAGAAATCACGTAACGCATCGCCGTCGTTTCCGGAAAGATGCTTCTCGGTGTAAGCAACGTGATCTGCAAAGGTGACTTTTGGGGGGCTTACCTGTGGGGAGGCTCCTGCGACAAGCTGTGCGTAGTCTGTGCCTGCTTCCTGAAGCAGAAGCTCAAACGACCAGACATCCATGCTGATGTGATGGATCACGATCAGCAGTGTCCAGTCATCGGGGCCATGTTGCCAGACCGTTACCCGAAGGGGCAGTTCGCGGTCCAGCCGGAACGGCGCCTTATAGGCTGATATAACCTCGGCCTTCAGGGTTGGGGTATCCATGTTAGACGCCGGAATGACTTTAAGGTCAAATGCGTCCGGGCCACGGTACTGATTTACCGGCTCTGTTCCATCCCATGTGATGACGTTGCCAAGCAGTGCGTGACGTCGAATAGCGTTTTTGAATGCCTCGCTCAGGGCGTGGACATCAAGCTTGCTGTGCGACCGTGCCGTGAAACAGGTATGGAAGGCGACACTTTCAGGTGCCACCCGGTGCAGAAGCCAAAGCCCCTTTTGTCCTGCCGACAGGCGTTCGGGGTCTGCGATGGTGCTGGTGCTGGTGTCGGTTTCTTGCGGTGCGGTGACACTCGGGGATAAGCCAGGCGTCATCAGCACATCATGCAACTTCGAAATGGTTGGATGTTCAAACAGCAAAGTGGTTGGCAAGGCGGTCTCAAGGGCCACTTCGGCAGCATTGCGAATGCGCAAGGCCATCAGGGAATCAAGACCAAGCTCAAACAGGTCGCGGTCTTTGGGAATATCCGCTGGCGCGGCAAAGCCAAGTGCGGACGCGGCTTCAGCCAGAAGAATATTCATCAGGGCATGGCCGCGTTGATCAGCAGGCAGTTTTGCGACGGATGTTACATTCGCTTTGGTTGTGCCGGTCGCGCCTGCCGGTGCGAATTTACCATTAAGTACAAGCAAACCCGATTGTTGCGTGCCAAGCGTGCGGGCAAGGAAAGCCAAGGCTGCCTTGGGGGCAATTAATCCCAGGCTGGCCTGCGCGATTTGTGTCCGCGCGGCAGCCGAACTTGCCATCCCGTCGCCATCCCAGGGGCCCCATGCCAGCGATAGGGCCGGCAGGCCATCGTCTTTGCGTTTCGCGGCGAGTCCATCAAGGAATGCATTGGCGGCAGCATAAAGCGCTTGCCCGCCTGCACCGAGAACCCCGGCGGCAGATGAAAACAGTACGAAATGATCAAGCCCGATTGTGCGGGTTAACTGATCGAGAACCTTGGCCCCGCCGATTTTGGCCGCTGTCAATGCCGCGATATCACCGGGCTTGATATCGCTCAGCATTCCGGCAGCAGTACCGCCAGCAAGATGGAAAACACCTGCAAGGGGGGGGCGGGTGTTTTTGATATATGTAAAGACACCCGTCATGGCGTTCAGGTCGGCAATGTCAGCTTCGTGGAATGCGATGTCGGCATCGATAGCGCTGAACACTTTGCGCGCGTCATCGGATGGCGCGGTTCGGGAAACGATATCGATATATTGCGCACCCGCGTCAACCAGCCAGGCGACAAGCTGTCTGCCCAATGCACCGGTGCCACCAGTCACAAGATAAGTGGCATCCTCGCGAACAACCGTTTGGCCCGTTTCTTGTCTGGCGGTGGTTAGTCTGGCTTGGTAAAGGATTCCGTCACGCAGAGCAAATTCGGTATCGGTTGCCGTTGCATTTATACCGCGCAGCAGAGCTGTCAGCTTGCTTTCGTCAATTTCTGCCTCAAGGTCGATCAAGCCTCCAAAGCGGTTTGGCAGTTCTTTGGCAAGCGTTCGCCCGATTCCCCACAAAGAAGACGTGACAGGATCGACGTGATCGCTTTCCCGTACCTTTTGGGCATTAACGGTGGCTATCCACAAACGCGAGGTGCCGTTTTTCGTGATCTGCGTCTGGATCAGAGAAACAAGTTCGGCAAGGCACGTTTCATTGGGATTTCTGCCGCTCAGCCAGACGATGTTTTCACTATCAACGGTTCTCGCGTCCAGATTTTTGCTGGATGGGATAAAGGTCCAGTTGGTGTTTGCACCGTCCAAAAGAGAGGGGGCTTCGTTGACCGGGAGCCACGCCAAAGCATAGGCGGTCAAGCTGGTTGAACTTGCCATGGTAATGGCATCGGCAAGGGCGGTATGTCCGATATTTCGGCCTTCAACACCAGACAGGTGAAGAATAATGTTACCCCTGGCACCAAGGAATTCGACCTGTCCGTTTCCATTCTGGTCCAGTGCCGCCACGGATTGTTTTATGTTTGGGCTACCTGACGCGACATACAGCCTTTCGATCGAAACCGGGACGAAGGCGGCGGCGTCATTAACCGTCATCAGCAAGGGTAAAAGTTGCAACCCGGCATCGACAAGTCCGGGATGCAGGGCGCTTTGCCAAGGCGCGGGCAGGTGCGCGCCAAACTCGGCACGGGCAAAATGTTCATTTCTGGCAAAACCCGTGGCGAGACGGAAATTGGTTCCCAGTTCAAGGTTTCGACCTTGCTGTGCATAGACATTCTCTGGTGAGAGTGCTTTCAGGTCGTTTGGAGCAGGACTTAAAATCGATGTTGGTTCTTCCGAAACATCCGGCACCAGTGTTGCGACAAAATGCAGATTTGCCTGCATTTTGGAAATGCTGGCGATCTCGACCGGGCGCTTGCCGGTTTCATCGGCCTTTCCGATCAATAATTGTACCGTGACGGTGCCGTTGTCAGGAAGAACAAGTGGTGCAATGAACCTGATGGCTTCAAGCGCAAAGGCCTGATCGCCGATGATATCCGGTGCGGTGCCGATCACCATCGACAGATAGCCAGCCGCCGCCATTACCGGATGCCCCAGAACCTTGTGGTCGGCCAGAAGTGGCAGAGTGTCAAGACCAAGCTCGCTTTCCCAAACCATTTGATCAAGAAGCAGGCTATGGAACCGGCGCTGCAATAACGGGTGAGGCTGATCTGTCTGATGACGGAGGGCGGGCGCAACGCTGGTTTTCTTGCGTTTCGGGATGATCGGATATTCTGTTTCACCAAGATAACAGGGCAAAGGTTCAAAGGCATAGGTCGGAAGATCGATAAGCTGATAGCTGCCATTCGGGTAAATCCTGGTGGCATCAACCGATTTGCGCGATGTCCAGTCCTCGGCGGTCTTATGGACTTCGTCCGATATATGTGCCAGATCCCCTAGGACTTTTCCTGCTTTCGGAGATGCTGCGCTCCGCCATATCGCAAGGATATCTGCCAGCTCAGAGATACTGTTGCCAATGATGGCCAATCGCTCGGAAAATGCTGTTCTGTGGCTGAGTGCTGTTGCGCAGATATCATACAAGCCGGTTTCCGGCCTCGTATCGCGCAGGAATTTTTCCATCCGCTCTGCCTGACATATCAGCGCATCCGTGCTTCTTGCGGACAGTGCCAGAAAAACAGGCTCGCCGGGGGCCGTAGAATGCGGTGCTTTTGTTTCAGTCATCGGTGCTTCGCCGATGATCAGATGGGCATTGGTACCGCTAAACCCGAATGCACTAAGTGCCGCATGGCGTGTTGCAGTCGGGCCGGATGCTTCGGGCCAGCTTTGGGCCTGCTTTGCGACGGTTACCGGAACTTCGTCCCAAGGGATGTGCGGGTTTGGTATGTCGAAATGAAGGTTGGCCGGAATTGTTCGGTGCCGCAGGGCCATGATGACCTTGATCAGTCCGGCCATCCCGGCAGCGGCTTCGAGGTGGCCGATATTGCTTTTGACGGCACCAATTATAACGGGATCGGACGATGCGCGATCCTTGCCCAATGTTTCGACAATGGCGCTGACCTCTATCGGGTCACCAAGCGGGGTGCCGGTACCGTGCGTTTCAACATACTGTATATCGGCAGGGCTTAGTCCGGCCTTGTCCAGCGTTTCCCGGATCAGTCGCTTTTGCGCGGCACCATTCGGTGCGGTAAACCCGTTACTTGCCCCGTCCTGATTGACAGCAGATGCCCGAATGGTCGCAAGGATGCGGTCGCCATCACGTTTGGCATCGCCAAGGCGTTTGAGCACCACCATGCCGCAACCTTCAGCACGGCTATATCCATTGGCACGGGCATCGAAGGTTCGGCAGCGTCCATCGGGAGAGATCGCATTAAGCCGGGAGAAACAGACGTGAATGCCAGGTGCAAGGATAAGGTTAACGCCGCCGACGACGTTAAGGTCGGTTTCACCATTGCGTAGACTTTGACAGGCAAGATGGATGGCAACCAATGCCGACGAACAGGCCGTATCAACCGCAAAAGCCGGGCCTTCGATACCCAGGAAATAGGCAATGCGTCCGGCGGCTGTACTGGCAGTGCTGCCCGTCAGGGAATAGGCATCAATCGCCGACAGGTCGCCCGAATGACGATGAGCAAGGCTGTAATCATCCCCCGATAGACCGACAAAAACGCCGGTACGGCCCCCCTTTAGCGTTGCGGGAACGATCCCTGCATTTTCCAGTGCTTCCCATGTAACTTCAAGAAGCAGCCTGTGCTGTGGATCAAGGGCCTTGGATTCCCTGGGGGATAGCTTGAAGAACGGATGGTCAAACCGCGTGAGTGGCACATTTAGAAAACCGCCATCGGCGGTTACCATCTTGCCGTCACTGGTTTCTCCGCTTTTCTTGTCAAGCAGCGACTGCGCATCCCAACGGTCCGGCGGAACCTGCGAGATGCCATCTTTGCCGGTTTTAAGCAGATCCCAGAACGCGGCCGGGTCATTCGCCCCGGCAGGAAAGCGGCAGCCCATGCCGATAATGGCAATCGGCTCGCTCTGCCTGCTTTCAAGATCGGCACGCAGGCGTTGTTCATTTTTCAGCGAGATATAAAGCCGTTTTAGGGTCTCGCGGGTGTCATCCAATGTCGATTGGGTGTCGGCGTTCTGAGTCTTGTCGGTCCTGGACATTCAGCCGTCAAGCTCCTGTTTCACAAGCTCGTTCAAAGCAGTAATATCCATATCATCAAGCGCACTGTATATGTCCTCGTCGTAACTGTCAGCGGCACTGTAATTATCTGTTCCTGCGGCTTCGCCATTGTCGCCCAATTCGTCCTGTATCACGCTGTGCAGATAAGCAACCAGCTGGTTAAGCGTGGGATACTCAAAGAACAACCCTACCGGGAACGTCTTGGCCAATGCGTCGTTCAGATCATTGCGCAGCCCGACTGACCCCAGTGAATCCAGCCCCTGATCCATCAGAGCCTGATCAGGTTCAATCGTTGCGATACCGGCAAAGCTAAGGGCGTCGACCACACGAGCATGAACAAAGTTATGCAGGATCGATTTCCGCTCCGAGGGATCGGCTTGTTTGAGCAGGTCGATCAGGGGTGCAGATGTTGCCGCAGGCGCATTTTGTGGTTCTGTGCGGGCTTTCTTTTCCGGCAAGACATGCGCAAAGAACGGTTCGTCGATCCGCCCCCCCTGTTCCTTTGTACGGCTGACAAATGTTGCCCAATCGCAGTCAATCGCGCTGACATGTGCGGTGTCTGATGCCATTGCTGCATTGAGAAGGGAGATGGCCTGATCGGCGGAAAGTGAATGGATTCCGAGGCGCTCGAAGGTTGCACTTGTCCGGGCGGATCGGTTTGCCATGCCATCACCAGCCCAGGGTCCCCAGCTGATTGAAGTGGCGGCAACACCCGTAGTTCTAAGCTGTGCTGCATACGCATCAAGCATGGCATTTGCTGCGGCATAGGCGGCCTGACCACGATTGCCAATCACGGATGCGGCTGATGAAAACATTACAAAGAAATCGAGATTAGCGTCTTTCGTCAGGGTAGAAAGGTTTCGCGCACCATCGAGTTTTGGCGCAATGACATTGGCAAATTGTGCCTTTTTCGCCTTAAGCAGTGTTGCGTCATCAAGAATACCGGCAAGGTGAATGACGCCGCGTATGGGGGGCAAGCCACCGGGCAGGGTGATCGGTTTGGTGATGTCTGCGGCAATATTGACAAGATTGATTTTTTTGTCCTTGGCCTGCTGTGCGATATCCGGGTCAAGTTTGCCAGATCGGCTAAGCGCCACAATTGTTCCGGCACCTGAATCCATCAGCCAGCCAAGCAACGTGCTGCCAAGGGCGCCAGACGCGCCGCTGAGAACATAGGTGCCGTCGGCTTTGCAGCGCAGGTCTGTGTCGGTTTTGGCATCCAGACGCACAAGCTGCGGGCAGCGGCGCGTTCCTGTCGTGAAGTCAATCTCGCCGTCGCCGTCAAGCGGTTCGCGGATGACGGTAACAAGTTGGGCGGCATTGGTGCTGGTTGGCAACGTCAGATCAAGATGAATGGTTCTACAGGCGATTGCCGGATGCTCCAGGCCAAACACCTTGGCAAGGCCGGTCATGCCAGCGGACTCTGGCAATGCGGCATCCTGAAGAAGTGATATCCGAACCTTGCCGGCGCAATCGCTTTCCAGCGCGATTAGCGCCTGAAGTCCATCAAGAACCTCTGGCAGATTACTGCGGCAATCAAGGATTTCGACAATCCCGTTGGCGTCTGTTGCCAGCGCATTGTTGATTGCGGCTTCGATATCGTTTTTATCTGCAGTCGGGGCGATCAGTTGCGTATCATAGCCAGCCTTGGTCAATTCGGCTTTAAAGTCCTTGGCAAACTTCTGGTGATTGTCAGAAGTAAGGATGAGAACAGCAGCTGTCTTGATTGTTTCCGACGGTGCTTTGGTCTCTTGCCAGTCAATCCGATACAACCCGGTTAAGGATGCTGCTGCTTTGATGGGGGCCGTAATCGCAGCCAGATCAACGGCACGCCCGACCAGGCCTTCGATTGTCAGAATAGGGGTGCCGTCTGCGGCGATCAGATGGATTGTACCCTTGGCACTTTTGCCATCGCTTGCGGTTTCAAACTGCCCGGTGGCGGTCAATGAGGCATCGGGTTGCGGTACGTGATGGATAACCATCCGATCAAAACCGGCAGGCACAAATGTTCCCGATGTACTGACTTTGTCGGCGGTTGCGGCAATCATCAGCCCAAAGCAGCCATCCAAAAGACCGGGATGGAAAACATATGCCTTGGCTTCGGATGGGTTAAGGCCGTCTGGAAGCTTTAAGGTGCATGTCGCTTGGGTGCCCCCGCAGCGAATGTTTGATGCCCAACGATAGCTTGGGCCAAGCGTGATCTTTTTGGCAGCGAGAATGCGATCATAGTCATCGGAATTTACGGCGTCGGGACAGTTTTCGATGTTTGATGCCGCAGCGACGCCTTCGGATAGACGGCCGATCTTGCCTTGAATATGGCTTTGTGCGTCACCGTTTGAATGCGTACAGGCAAGTGCGAAGCTTGCAACCCCATCCTGGTTGGCGGCGTGGATCACAAGGTGCGCCTCAATGCCGTTGTCTGGCACGATGAGCGGGCGTTCAAACCTCACATCCGAGATTTCGGTTCCGGGCAAGTCCCCAACCGTGCCAAGCAGCATCGACATATGGCAGGCACCGGAAACAACGATCACACCGTTGATCAGGTGATCCCCCAGCAATGAAAGCCGGTCGGGATGATAGTCCGCGATATAAAACCGCTCGGTTGAGGCTGGCGTGGTGAAGGTGCTATTCACCAATGGATGGAGTGTTCCGGTATTCCGGGGGGGCCTGGCAGGTTGCGCTGTTTGGGCGCGACGCTTTGGTGGTTCAAGCCAATAGCGTTTGGTGTCAAACGGGTAGGTCGGTAGCGACAAACGATGGCGTGCAAAGGGGGCATCAAACTTTTCCCACTCAATCGCATAGCCCGCAACGACCATCTGGCCAAGGAGCATGAGCATCCGGGGCCACAGATCACCGGTTCCGGTTTCGGTCTCGACGATCAGCGGGATGTATCTGGCCTCATCGTTTGACGGAATGGAAACCGACGGCTTGCCCGATGCATCAGACAGCAGCTTTTTAACAAGCACGGCAAAATCCTGTTTGCCTGCAAGGACGGCCAGCATGTCGGGATCACCGGTAAAGGCGCGCATCGGCAGCCCCCAGGACCGCATCGTTCCGGCCAGCGCAAGCTGTATGGTTACACCGGCAAGTAAATCAAAACTCAGGTCATCGGGCTTGGCGATCCTATCGCGCAACCACGTAAGGACACTGTCGCGGCCAGAATCAATGATTACCTCGTCATAGTCTTCAAGAAGATGGGTGAAAACGGGCGCGCTTTTGAGAAGGTCCTTGCCAGGGGCGTTCGTGATTGGCATGTGCGAAAGTGCCAGAAACGTTGATTTACCATCTGTACGGATGGCAGGTTCAGCCAGCTTGTCGCGAAGGGTTGTCAGCGTGTCATAAACAAAGAAGCGCCGTTGCTCGAATGCCTTGCGTCCGGCATTTGCACTATATGCCAGATCGGCCGGATCTACTTCCCGATGGGCTGCTACAAAATTAAGATATCGGGCCTGCAACCGGTCAAGAGCTTTTTCATCGCGTGCCGCAAGAACAAGAATGTGCCAGGAACGGTCTGGCGTTTCTGCGTATTTCTGCGTGGTGGGGGCAGGAGCTTCTTCAAGAACGATATGGGCGTTTGTGCCACCAATACCAAGCGAATTGACGCCCGCCCGGCGCGGGTGACCGGCATTTTCCGGCCAGCTAATCGTTTGGGTGTTGACGTGGAACGGACTGTTTTCAAATTCGCAATCAGGATTTGCATTGTTGAAGTGAAGGGTTGGCGGAATTTCCTGGTGATGCAGGGCGAGTGCGGCCTTCATGAACCCGGCAATGCCGGAACTGATTTGCAAATGACCGAGGTTGGTTTTCACCGAACCAAGCGCACACCATTGTTTTGCCTTGCCGTTTCCGCGATATGCCTTGGCAAGGCTTCGGGCTTCAATCGGGTCGCCAACACGTGTGCCTGTGCCATGTGCTTCAAGGAAGCCAACCGTTTCCGGATCGATATCGGCGGCCGCAAGCGCTGCACGGGCAACATCGGTTTCGCCGATCCCGCTGGGTGCCATATAGCCGACTTTTTGTCCGCCATCGTTGTTAAGCGCACTCCCACGGATCACCGCATAGATGTTGTCGCCATCTTCCACCGCCTTGCGAAGCGGTTTGAGCAGTACCACCCCGACACCGCTTCCGAAAATGGTGCCGCCGGCATCAGCGTCGAATGCGCGGCAATGACCATCGGGGGAGACAATCATGCCCTCTTGCCATAAATGTCCGGCGGCCTGTGGTGCCTGTACCGACGATGTCGCCGCCAGCGCCATTTCACATTCGCCATTCATCAGACTTTTTGCGCCAAGGTGAATAACGACCAGACCGGTCGAGCACGCTGTCTGGACATTGAGGCTCGGCCCGCGAAGATCAAGTTTGTAGGATACCCGGGTCGAGACATAGTCCTTGTCATTGGCAACCATCGTCTGGAAGCCGCCCATGGAATCCAGTGTAAACACGTCCATTGGATCGCGGCTGTCCAGTCTGTTGCGATTTGGCAGGACGTTATTGACGAAATAGGTGTTCATGCTTGCCCCGACAAACGCACCAACGCGCCCCTTCAGGGTAAGGGGGTTATAGGCTGCGTCTTCAAAGGTTTCCCACGCACAGTGAAGCAGCAGGCGTTGCTGCGGATCGAGAAGTTCGGCTTCGCGTGCGCTATAGCCAAAGAACCCGGCATCAAAGCCTGCCGGGTCCCGCAAGGTTGGGCTGGCGCGGACATAATCCGGATGGGAAACCTGTTCGCGATCAAAGCCTGCTTCGACCAGTTCATCGACCGAAAAACGCGAAATGGTTTCTTTGCCCTGGCGCAGATTTTCCCAGAATTCTGCGATATTGTCCGCACCTGGAAAACGGCATGACATGCCAATAATAGCGATGTCTGTGTCCACGTCACGGGCGGTATTTTGGCGGACCTTTTTGCTTGATAGCGTTTGATTGTTGTCGCCATCATCGCTGTCGCGCCGGGCAACGAAAAGTGCCTGTGATCTGATGGTCGGGTATTGGAACAGGTCGACCAGTTCGATGGTTGGGGCAATCGGGCGCAACAGTGCCTGCAAACGCATCAGAAGGATTGAATTGCCGCCAAGCTCAAAGAAGCTTTCTCCCGGGTCGATGTCGTCAATATCAAGGGCCTCGGACCACAGAGCTGTGATTTTCTCTTCAAGCTCGGCGATCTGGTCTTGAGTGTGTGCCGGGGTGTCGTCCGTTGGTGCAGGTCGACGGCGCTTGCGGGGTTTTTCGGCCAGAATGGCGTGGTCAAAATCGCCATTCAGAAAACGTTTTTTCAGCGCGGATCGTTGAATTTTGCCAATCGACGTCTTGGGGATTTCACTTGTGGGCAGGGCGACAAGCTTCGCCAGGCGAATGCCGGTCTGGCGCGCCATATAGCTTCGGATCTGGTCAGCCAGAGATGTCAGCGTTTCTTTGTCGCTGGGGTCGCCGCTTTGCGGGCTAAAGACAAGAACGACGTCTTCGGTCGCAGTGGTTTCATTTCGAACGGACAGGGCAGCAGAGAAGGAAACGGCCACACCTTCGACATCTTCGGAGACAGCTTCAAGCTCGTTGGCCGCAACATTCAGACCATTGATCATGATCACTTCCGAGCTGCGCCCGGTAATGTACAATTCTTTATTTTTAAAGAACGCCAGGTCACCCGTTGCAAACCAGCCGTTACCGCGCATGACATCGGCGTTGACGGTCGGGTTTTCGTAATATCCCGCCAGAACGGATGGGCCACGTAGTTGCAGGGCTCCTGTTTCGCCGACGGGCAGGACGTTGTTTTCTTCATCCGTGATTCGCATTTCGGCACCGGGAATCACAGGACCAAGCGAGACATATGTCGGGTCCTCAGCAAGGATTTTTTTAGTAAGGCCGGGCGACCAGGTAATACCTGAACATGTTTCCGCCATGCCAAAGGCAGGTCTTAGCGCATCTTTTGGCAGGCCGTTGCGTTGCATTTTTTCAAGGAACAGTTGAACCGTTGTTGCTGTTACCTGTTCGCCAGCACTGACCAAAAAACGCATGCAGGAAAGATCATATTGTTTTTTGCCTTCGCCAAGGCGGGTATTGATCAGGGCAAAGGCAAAGTTCGGTGCCCAGGAAATGCTGGCACGGTAGCGATCAATCAAGTCAAGCCAGCGCAACGGATCGCCAAGGACATATCCGGTCGGGACATGAATTTGCGCTGCCCCGACATCCATCGGTACGACACCGAGAAATACCAGGGCGCCCGGATGATCAAGTGGCATCCAGTTCAGCGCGACATCCTCTACCGTGAATCCATTGGCCTGATTGGTGCCAGCTGACATTGCCAGAATGTTTCTGTGCGTCAGTTCGACCGCCTTTGGCCGGCCCGTGCTGCCAGAAGTCAGCGGCAACATCGCAAGTGTATCTGGCGATAGCTTTGGAAGGGCTGGCGCATGCTGTTTGGCCGTTGCATCATTTAGTGTGTCGAACGAAATAACCCTTAGGCCGTCCCAGCCATGTTCACTTCCAAAACCGGCAAGTTTGTCAGCAATGTCCGCGTCGGTTGCAATTGCAGGGCCGTTCAACATTTCCCAAACCGCACGTAATTTGCGAACGGGCGCTGCACCTTCGTCAAGTACCGTCAGCGCAGGGGTCGGAACAGCAACAACACCGCTTAACAAACATGCCCAAAGCAATGGAATGGTCGTGCTTGATCTGGCCGTTTGCACGATAAGTTTGTCGCCGACGCGAAATCCTGCCTTATGCAGCCCGGCGGCAATGGTTTCTGCCGTGGCAAGAAGTTCAAAATAGCTTGATGACATTTCCTCGCCATGGTCGTCGATATAGACGATCTCTTGTGACGGGAATTTTTGTGCTGCGTTTTGAAGAACATCTCCAACGCAGCGTTCCAGTCTCCAGAGATCTGTCAGAACCGGGCCGACCACATGCGAAAGTTGTGTGCTGCCATCTGCCTGGGTATCAACGCGGGAGATATTCGTCGAAGATAAGAATTCTGACATTTCTAAACCGCGGATCCATGATTTTCGTTTAAGGTTAACAAAACCCACTAAAAAGTATCAATGAAGACAAGGTAGTTCCATGTGCGACGACCATCAGAGATATGTGGATCAGGCCGTTATCAACCAATCTTCAGTCAGGTAAAACGTGCGTTTGGTTCTGATCAGGTGACCATAATTATTCACTCGTATAAAGGGTATATCATAATAGTTTGAATTTAAAATTTTTTATCCGCTTCAGGGGGGCTAAATATTTAGTCTCATGATTCAATGCTGCATCACATGCTCGACAATAGAAGAAGGCATTATGAGAAAAATTTTACACGGCAGCGCCTCTGGCATTTCCACATCGATAGTATTCAAATACGTACCGACGAAGGAAAACTTCACTTATTCGTTGTGCTCAACCGAACCTCGAAATTTGGTTTGTTAAGATACATGCCAAAGCCCCTGCTCAGAGGCCCGCCGTTGGATCGCCGGAGATTGGCGTTTTCCGCGCTAAATTCCTGGTTGGAAAAAAGCGCGGAAGCCCTGAAATTGTCGAATTTTTAGAACGCAGAGCTAACAAGAAGCTGGCGGACTAAACATTTAGGCGCGTCGACACGCAATTTCGTAGTCGTGGATGACCAGGCGGATCATTTCTATGATCAGGGTTTGTGCGGTTGGTTTCTGTTTTTGAGTCGCGAAAAGTGGATAGACTTTTGGCAGGAACTGGCTGATCAGTGGTTCGGGCAGATCGCGGTTTTCCAACCGTGACAGCAGGCTATCGACCGCTTTGGTCGCGGCATCCGTTGGCCAGTAATAGCGAATGCGATCGCTGTAAGAAAAATGGCGTTGCAGGCGTTGGGCATCAGCATTGCCAGGGTAATATTTCTGCCAATGCTGGGGGTGGGCCAGCATCAGTTGTTCAAGCTTTTCGGCCAGAGAATCTGCCTTGCCAAGTTGATCAAGGAAACCGGCGATCTGATCAAGGCCGTACAGAGCTTCGCGCATGGCGAAGGTTACGCCGGGGCCAACCTTGAGAATGGCGAAGCCGTCTTTCACCAGGGAGGACAAGGCGCTTGTCGGCTGGTAATCGGTGGAATGTGCTTCGAAGACAATGCCGGGAATTTGTTTCAATGCTGCGCTGAGTTCCGTTGCTGCCGTCGGGTTATAATAGACAACATTTTCGTTACCAAATTCGACGCCTGGCTGAACGACAAGGCCAATAACGCGCGAAAATGCGTCCTCCAGTTTCAGTTTAACAAAGGCGCTACGATGTGCCTCGTAAGTCGCGATGGCGGCGTCCGGGGATGTAACTTCAAGGTGGTCAAGGGCCTCCATCGCGCCGCCAGGAATTGGAACCTCGGTGCCGATAATATAGACGGGCTTCAGGCCCGAAGCGGCATTCTCTGATACTCGCGCAAGCCGGGCCGAGCGTTCGGCAATTGTGGTATCCGAAAGCGGGGCATGATCATCGGCACATGCCATTGACGTGTCGAGATGGATTTTGACAAATCCTGCTTTAACATACTGGGAAATAAGGATATCTGCCTTTTCCATGGCCTCGGTTGCTGGCAGGTCTTTCCAGGGGTTTGGCCCAAGATGATCGCCGCCGAGAAACAGGTTTTTTAGATCAAAGCCAACCTTGTTTGCAATCTGTTCGACGTAAAGACGAAAACCTGACGGCGTCATGCCGGTATAGCCGCCATCCTGGTTAACCTGATTGCAGGTTGCCTCGATCAGAACCGGTGTTTTGTTGGCAATCCCTTCTCGCAAGGCGGCCTCGATAACCAGTGGATGCGAAGAGCAGATTGAAGGTATTCCCGTTATCTCGCCATCGGCACGTGATCGCAGCATTTCCAATAAGGGATTGTACGTCATCTTGCTTTCTTTCATCTGGAGTAAATCAAAATACGTCGGTAACATGACTTTTATTGGTTATAATCGATCATAAAAATGCTTGACAATGATTTTTTTTGATCGGAATATCATTGCAGAAAGTTCAATAAGGGAGTCTGGATTTCAATGAAGGGCGATCGCCTGTCTGCCATTCGGCAATATTTATACAATCATGGGTTTAGCCATATTCAGGCGATTGCCGATGAGGTCGGTGCGTCATTGGCAACGGTTCGTCGCGATCTTTTGGCGCTTGAGGCGCAGGGCGCGATTGTTCGGACCCATGGTGGGGCGCGTATCGCCGACGCCGTCGGGATCGAAGTTGGCTTTGAACAGCGTGAACGGTCAAACCTTGCGGCAAAACGCGCGATTGCCGATGCTGCCTATGACTTGTTGATTCCTAAAAGCAGTGTGTTTCTGGATGCCGGGACGACAGTGCTGCAAATTGCACGCCGATTGCGGCTTGATCCGATGCCGCTTTCGGTTTTCACCAATTGTGTGACGGTCGCCCAGGTTCTGATGGATGTTAGCGACATTCGCATTACGCTGATCGGCGGGCAGTTGCGCCCCGAAAATGCATCAATGGTCGGGCCTATTGCCGAAAGTGCGCTGGAACGGTTGTGGTTTGATCAATTGTTCCTTGGTGCCGGGGCGATTGCCGACGACGGTTGGCTCTATAGCCTTGATGATCATGAAGCGCGGGCAAACGAACTGATGCTGGCGCGGTCGTCTAGCAAGGCTTTGCTAGTTGATTCTTCGAAATTCAGCCGTCGCCTGACCTATCGCGTTGGCCCGGTTAGTAAAGACCTGCATGTCATTACCGACGACGCCATTTCGGATGAATGGCGAACACGCCTTCGTGATATTGCGGCCCCTGTTACTGAAATCGCGATTAAGGATGCAGAATAGCGATGGCTTGTATTCTTGCCCTTGATGCTGGCGGCACCAAAACCCTGCTGGCAATCGCCGACCCACAAGGGGCCGTTACGACGTTGAGGTCGGGGCCAAGCCTTGATCCAACATCCGGGACAGACTGGCCAGGATTGTTGCGAGAAATGGTTGCGCCCGTCATCGTGCAGAAAGGTTTGCAGGCGGCGGTTATGGGGATGCCGTTTCATGATGAACTTAAAGTCCTGTCGCAAAAACAAAATACCGTCGCGGCCGAGTGCCTTCCGTGCCCGGTTTTGGTGCAAAACGATGTGCGGGTTGCTTTTGACGGGGCTTTTGCCGGAACTGGCGGCGTGCTTGTGCTGGCGGGAACGGGATCAATGGCGTGGGCAAGCCTTAATAAAGCTGGCGATCCGCATTTCAGAATTGGCGGATGGGGCGACAGTTTTGGCGATGAAGGCAGCGCGTACTGGATCGGGCGAGAAAGCCTGGCGCTGGTTGGGCGTGGTCTTGATCGCCGCAATGAAACAAAAACCTTTGCCGACGCCGTGTTGTCGGAAATGTCATTGCGCCCCGATGAATTGATCGACTGGGTGTATGCGCTTGAAAACAGGCGATCCTCCATCGCTGCCATTGCCCGGATCACCGGGCGGCTGGCCGAGGCGGGGGATAAGGATGCGCAGACCATTCTCGATCACGCCTGTGATCGTCTGGTCGAACATGCCGATGCCGCGACAAGATTGCTCGATACCAGTGCCCCAATGCGCTGGAGCTATGCCGGAGGTGTGTTTGATAATTCCTATGTTTTGAACGGTGTTCGCGACCGTATTGGGTCCGAGCCACTTATCCCCGTCTTGCCACCGATTGGGGGTGCCTTGTTGCGCTGTGCGCAACAAGCGGGCTGGAACGCCGACCATACCTTTATTGAAGGTCTATCCGTGTCCCTGAATGCAGCTTTTCAATCATTATAATAAGGAGGCAAATATCATGAAAAGACGGACATTTATGGCAGCAATTGCTGCTACGGCTATGTTGCAGGTCGGTGTTTCCGGCACCGCTCTGGCTGATGATACCAAACCCCTCGACGGACAGAAACTTTCGGTTTTGCTGCCACCCTGGGGAACACTGCCCAAGGAAATGACGGACGAATTTACGGCAGAAACCGGCGTTTCTTTGCAAAGTCAGACCTTGGGTTGGGACGAAATCCACACCAAAATCGTCACATCGATGATTGCAAATACCGCCCCGGCCAGTGCAACCGAAGTTGACTGGTCCTGGGTTGGGCAGTTTGGTGCCGCTGGCTGGTATGATGCCTTGAACGATGATTTCACCAATGAAACTATCGCCGATGTACCGACAGCGAAGATCTTTAACTATAATGGCAGCTTGCTGGCTCTTCCCTATAATAACGATTTCCGCGTGCTGATTTATAATAAAACCCAGCTCGACAAGGCGGGTATCAAACAGGCCCCCAAAACACCGGACGAACTTCTTGCCGCAGCCAAGGCGATCAAGGATGCAAAAATAGTGGATTATCCTATTGGCTTGCCACTTTCTGCAACCGAGGGAACATCAACGGCTTGGTATCTGCTGACCAAGGCGTTTGGCGGTGACCTGTTTGACAAGGATTTCAAACCGCTGTTCCTTGACCCGAAATCGGGTGGGTATAAGGCGCTTAGTTTTGAAATTCAGGCATTGAAAGACGGCCTGATCGATCCGTCATCAACCGGCCTTAAGGATGTTGACGTTCAGGAACTGTTTAAAAGCGGCAAGGTTTCATTCGATGTCGCAGGTTGGGCAGGTAATTTGTCAGTTTATGCTGATCCGTCGAAGTCGCAGGTGGCCGATGATGTTTCCGCAGCCCTGATGCCATCGACCACGGGCAAGACCCGCACGATTGGTTTACCTGAAGCGATCGGTATTCCGGTTTCGGCAGAAAACAAGAATGCGGCCAAGGCATTCATTAAATGGATGCTGAAGCCTGAAACCCAGGTCAACAGCTATAATTCTCTGGGTAATTTGCCGCCGCGCCTGAGTGTTCTCAGGCAACTTGAAGAAGACGGCAAGCTGAACAATGGCAAGGTTTTACTGGCACAGGCTGCCAGTGTCGAACCGCTGTTTGCGGATGGGACGCCGGGCTGGTATCCGGAATTCTCCTCTGCTGTTTCGGCTGCCATCAATCAGGCAGCAAAAGGTCAGGTTAGCGTCGAGGACGCTCTGACGCAGATTGCGGATGCGGCCAAATCGGCGTCCCAGCAATAACGGTACGCAGAGGATAACCAGGAATGGCTTCCGCACGAACACGTGAAAAAACGCGCCGCTTTGGTAACGAGGCCTCGCTGGGCATTGCCTTTGTTATTCCCATGGTTGTCATCATGGGCGGGCTGGTCCTGCTGCCATTGCTGTCGACAATAATCGATAGTGTTTACAATGTCAGCCCCATGCGGGCGGGGACACCTTTTGTCGGGTTCAAGAACTATATCGACCTGTTTAACAATACGACGGTAAATCAGTCGTGGCGCAATACCTTCTATTACGTGGTGCTGGCCGTGATTCTTGAAACGGCGGGTGGTTTGGCAACGGCCTTGTTGCTTAACAAGGTCCAAATCGGGCGTCGCTGGTTGCTTGCCGCTGTGGTGTTGCCGTGGTGCTTGCCACCGGTCGTTAACGCAGTTGTGTGGATGTGGATTTATAACCCCAGCTACGGTCTGTTAACCGGGGTCTTGCATTCCACAGGTTTGCTAAGCGGCCCGACGCTGTTTTTCAATGACAGATACGTGATGCTGTTCCTGGTAACTCTGGTTCATGTCTGGCGCATGATGCCTTTGACAGCGATTATTTTGCTAGCCGCGCTGCAAAGCATTCCTAAAGACCTGTATCAGGCGGCACGGCTTGATGGCGCAAATTCGTTCAAATGTTTCCGCCTGATTACTTTGCCGTTGATATCGGGGGGGTTGGCGATTGCACTCAGTCAGTCGACGGTGTTTGCCTTTAACCTGTTTGACGAAGCATGGATTCTCAATCGTGCCAGTCTCGATACCCGCACCGTGATTATCCAGGTTTATCTTGATGCGTTCCAGAACCTTAAATTTTCGCTTGGCATGGCACTGTCGCTTCTGGCGATGCTCGCATCGTTGTTGGTGTCATTGTTTTACGTTCTCAAGGTTTATCGTGAAACGAGATTTGACTGATGATACACCGTAAATTTGCAGTTGCCGGTGGTAAAATCGGAACAATTATTGCGGTTCTGGTTCTGCTTTTATGGTCGGTTGGCCCTATCTACTGGTCGTTGGCAACAAGTTTTACCTCGCCGACCGATCTTGTCTCGGCAGAGCCGCATTTCTGGCCGGCACATATGACACTGGAGCATTACGCCAAGCTGTTTGGCAGTACCAGTATGTCGCAGGGCAACACGGTTGCGTCGGTTTGGCCGCAGTTTTCCCGCGCGATCATTAACAGCATGATCACATCGGTCGCGGCCACCCTTGTTACTGTAGCGATTGCGGCATTTGCGGCCTATGCCTTTGCCCGGATGA
Organism: uncultured Thalassospira sp.; assembly: GCF_963976115.1. Classification (GTDB taxonomy): domain Bacteria; phylum Pseudomonadota; class Alphaproteobacteria; order Rhodospirillales; family Thalassospiraceae; genus Thalassospira. Next base: position 40,313 of record NZ_CAXBJJ010000004.1, on the reverse strand, counting down.
AATTTCCCGGGCGTAATGTGCTGTTTTTTGTTGTGGTCGGTACGTTGGCGATCCCCGCCTATACGGTGATGATCCCGCTTTACCGCCTGATGATCGCGTTGCATCTGGTTGATACCTATGTCGGGGTCACGCTGATTTATGTTTCGGCATTTCTGCCACTGGCTTTGTGGTTGATGCGCAGTGTTTACCAGTCCATGCCGCTGTCTTTGGAAGAAGCCGCATGGATGGACGGAGCCGGGCGCACTTATACGCTGGTACGCATTATTATGCCGCTGGCAGCCCCGGGCCTGATTGCGGCTGCCATCATCACGTTTCTGAATGCCTGGGGGCAGTTTCTGGTGCCTCTGGTCTTCTCACCGACCTTAACGACAAAGCCGCTGACGGTTCTGATCCCGGAATTTGTCAGCCGGAACTATGTCGATTACGGCCTGATTAATGCTGCCGGAATTATCGCAATTATACCGCCTGTTCTGGTGGTGCTTTTCCTCAATCGTTTTTTGGTTAGCGGCCTGATGGCCGGCGCGACCAAGTAGCGAGCATTAGCTTGTATAAAAAGGATGTTAAAATGAATGTGACCGAGCGTGTCATTGTAGAACAGTTCGCCTATTGGGAGGGCGCAACAACAGTTGACCTGCCAAGCATTACCGAGGCAATCACCGTGGTTGTCGGGTGCGGAACGTCTTATTACCTGGCACAGGCGATTGTATCGGCATTTAATCTGTGCGGGCGAAATGCCCTGGCAGTGCCAGGTGGCGAATGGGCACGTCGGGCGGATGCCTATTTGGCAAAACGCGATGATATTTGTGTGCTGGCCTTGTCGCGCAGTGGAGAGTCAACCGAGACCGTTCAGGCAGTTGATTACAGCAAAAAGCATGGCATTCGCACCATTGCGCTGACCTGCGAAAAAGACAGTTCGATTGTTGCTGCCGCTGGCGAAACAGTTTATGTGCCGACCCACGGTGACGAGGGTGTGGTCATGACATCGTCGGCATCCTTGATGCTGATTGCCGGGTTGCGTTTGGCCGGGACCAACATTTCGCCCTCGATTATTGAAAAAGCGCAAAAACCTCTGGCACAGCTAAGCGCCATTGATGGCGGCTTTATCACCGGGCGCGAACATTTCGTTTATCTTGGCGCAGGTCCGCTTTACGGGATTGCATCCGAAGGGGCGCTGAAACTTCAGGAAATGAGCCTGAGCTATGCGCAAACTTTCCATCCGATGGAATATCGCCATGGCCCGATCAGCCTGATTGATGAAAGGTCGCTGGTGGTTTTGTTATACAGCGAAGACACCGTAGCAGAAGAAGCCAAACTGGCCCAGGAAATTCAGGACAAGGGTGGCAAGGTTATCGGGTTTGGCGGGCCGGGCGATATTTCTATTCCGCTAAGCGAAACCGGTTTGGCCCGGGTTGTTGAATTGCTGCCAGCGTTGCAGGTATTTGGCGAACGGATTGCCGAATTTAAAAACCTTGATACGACCGCCCCGCGTCACCTGTCCAAGGTGGTTGTTCTTTCCTAAGCCTTTCTGGTCCGGGAACACATTTGGCTGGTTCCCCTGTTCGGAGTTCTTCAATGGCCAATCTGACCATCTCACAATTGAAAAAAAACTATGGCAGCGTGGAAGTTCTTCACGGCCTGGACTTAACCGTTCGTGACGGCGAATTTGTGTCGTTGATCGGGGAGTCTGGCTGTGGGAAGTCTACCTTGCTTCGGATGATTGCCGGTCTTGAAGAAATTACCGATGGCACCATCGCCGTGGATGGCCGCGTCATTAATGACGTGGCCCCCAAGGACCGCGATATGGCAATGGTGTTTCAGAATTATGCCCTTTATCCGCATCTGACCGTTGCCGAAAACATGGGCTTTAGCCTGCGATTGCGAAACGTACCCAAAGCTGAAATACGTCCGGCGGTCGAGGATGTTGCCGAACTTCTTAATCTGAGCCCTTATCTGGATCGGTTGCCCAAGGCGCTTTCGGGCGGGCAGCGGCAACGTGTGGCAATGGGGCGGGCGATTGTACGGCGTCCGCAGGTATTTTTGTTTGATGAACCGCTCTCGAACCTTGATGCCAAATTGCGCGTTCAGATGCGCGTTGAAATCAAGGCTTTGCAACGCCGCCTTTCCACCACATCGATCTACGTGACCCACGATCAGATGGAAGCCATGACCATGTCTGATCGCATTGTAATTATGAATCACGGGAAGATCGAACAAATCGGCGCGCCGCTGGAAGTGTATGATCGCCCTGCAAATGTTTTTGTGGCGACGTTTATTGGCTCGCCATCGATGAATTTGTTTGATGGCGTTCTGGAACGCGATGGGGACGGGGTTTTTGTCCGCACGTCGACGGCATTGGTCCGGGTTTCTGGCGCGATAGAGGCACCAACAGGTGCCGGTGTTACCATTGGGGTCCGTCCGGAGCATGTGAAGATCGTGCAAAATGCCGAAACAGGTACGATCCCGTTTAATCTTGATTTGATAGAACCAACCGGCGCAGAAACCCATCTGTATGGTCAGACTGGAAAGGTCTCAATGACGGTTGCTTTGAATGATCGTTTCGATGCGCCGCTCGGATCAACCTTGCATCTTGGCATTCAGGAAGGCAATGTTCATGTGTTCGGCAAAGATGACGGGCGGCGGTTGAATTAAGCCGTTTGCCCAACCGGTTTGGCTGTGTCATCGCTGTTGAACAGCTATCGATTTATCTGCTGCTGCAGGTGTGCCGGATAACGATCACCGACGACCTCGATTTCAGAAAGGGCTGCTGCGATTTCATCAAGATCGGCAGCATCAAGGACGACAGTGTCGGCTTTGTTGTTTTCTTCAAGACGGTGAAGTTTGGTGGTGCCGGGGATTGGGACGATCCAGGGTTTTTGCGCCAGCAACCACGCCAGGGCGATTTGTGCGCGGGTCGCCTCTTTACGGCGGGCGATGACGCCAAGCAAATCGACCAAAGACTGGTTGGCGTGACGGGCTTCGGCCTCGAAACGCGGGCTGAGGTTGCGAAAGTCGCCGTCGTCGAATTTGGTTTCCGGGTTAATCGTCCCGGTCAGAAAACCCTTGCCCAACGGGCTGAACGGGACAAAGCCGATCCCAAGTTCATCAAGTGTTGGCAAAATGTCATCTTCGGGTTCGCGCCACCACAGGGAATATTCGCTTTGCAGGGCGGCAACGGGCTGTTCGCCATGGGCACGGCGAAGGGTGGGCGCACCGGCTTCGGACATGCCAAAATGCATTACCTTGCCCTCGGCAATCAGGTCCTTGACGGTTCCTGCAACCTCTTCAATCGGTATGTCAGGGTCAACGCGGTGCTGATAAAACAGATCAATCCGGTCGGTTCCCAGCCGTTTTAAGGATGCCTCGGCAACCGCGCGGATGTGTTTCGGGCGGCTATTCATGCCCGATTGTCCGCCGTTTTCATCGATGTTGAAGCCGAACTTGGTTGCGATCACCACCTGATCGCGGATCGGGGCCAGGGCCTTGCCAACGATTTTTTCGTTGCTGTAGGGGCCATAGGCTTCGGCGGTATCAAAAAAGGTAATGCCAAGATCGTGCGCCTTGCGTAGAAGCGTGATGGCATCATCCTCTTCCATGGCCGGGCCATAGGCAAAATTGATGCCCATGCAACCATAGCCAATTGCGGAAACTTCCAGTCCGCTTTTTCCCAGAAACCGCTTTTGCATTTTTCATTTTCCAAAGGTAACAGGGGAACGCTTCATTTTGTGATCAGTCGCAGACTAAACGGAATACACTCTAACCAAGCTTCGCGAGGTAATCGTCATCGGTAACATGTTCGAGCCAGTCGACCGCAGACCCGTTTAACGTTTCGGCAATGGCGATATGCGTCATGGCAGATCTGTCAGACGCGCCATGCCAGTGCTTTTCACCCGGCGCGAACCAGACGACATCGCCAGGACGAATTTCCTGTTTGGGCTCGCCTGCGCGCTGTGCCCAGCCAAGGCCGCTGGTGACAATGATGGTTTGCCCAAGCGGATGGGTATGCCACGCCGTGCGCGCGCCTGGTTCAAAGGTAACGAAGGCGCCGCCAACACGGGCAGGGTCCGGCGCCTGAAAGCGCGTATCGATCCTTACTGAACCGGTGAAATAGTCTGCCGGGCCTTTGGCCGACCCATTTACGGCGTTGCGTTGAATATCCATTGCCACGTTCCTTTGTGATGCGGGCATTTCTGGTAAATCGTGCGTCCTGGATCGTTGCCCCCCGAACCGGGCTATTCTATGGGCGGGGTGCCGGATTTTTGTATTACCATGGTGCGCATTTTTTGGGTTAGAAAGTCAAGAAAAGCGCGGACATGTTTGGGCATGCGACGGGATGCAAGGAAAACGGCATGAATGTCGCGCGCCATGCAGGCCGAATTTACCCGGCTGGTTTCATTGTTTTCGCTCAGAACCTAACCGGTGGTGGATCGTGAATTTGTATCGCGAATACCATTATGATCAAGCAGGTCGGCAATTGTGCGCGGGCTGCCATAACGATCAAGACAGCCCATCTGCGCGCAATCAAGGAAGAATCGGTCAGTCGGTCAATTCGTATCGCAACATCACTGTCATTTTATGTTGCCTTTGCTGCAGATGGGGCTGGAGCCACGCAGTTTTAGTAACGGGCGGCAATGGTTTTTTGTTGCCGAATGTTGGTCATCAAATTGAGGCCACTATGATTGAGGTTATTCGGGATCATTCGCGATAATTTTTTTCGGTGGCATTTCGCACAGGAACCTTACAACAAAACCGCCCCGGTTTAGCCAGGGCGGCTTTAATTTTGGTACTCTATCGCCTGCAAGATCAGGCTTATGTCAGCGGGCGGTGCTGATTGTTGTCAATCAACGGGTTTTGTCATCAGGCAACTTCAAACCGGATTTTATGCGCCCCTTTCCACAGAACCGCGTTGCCAAGTTCCGGCAGCTTATCGAGGTTCGATGTCAGGGTAATGAAATGGTTGCCTGCCAGCTGGCCCATTTTGGACGAAAAATCGACCCCGCCATACGCGAGAAGGATTTCTGTTTCGCTAATCCCGCCGGGATACAAAATGATATGGCCCGGAGCCGGGTGGCTGGTATGGTTTTCGTAATCGACCCCAAATGTGTAATCCCCCAGCGGAATCCAAACCCCTTCGCCAGACCAGCGCACATGGACGATGTCGCCTTCATAGGGCAATAATTTGCGAAAGGCTTCCGACGTTTTCGGCGCTTTTTCGCATTCCAGCCAGGCATCGAATTCATACGGGCCAGCGTAAACTTTTAACTTCATTTCATTCTCCTGATCAAACGGGGGCGGGGACGGAATGTCCGTTGGCGTGACGATACTTTCCATCGCCCTTTTTGCCAGTAAGGATGCCATCCTTGACCATAACTTTGCCTCCCAGAACAACGGTGGTTGGCCAGCCGGTCAGCTCAAGGCCTTCATAGGGGGAATAGTCTGATCCGTCATGCAAATCGGCGTGACGAATGGTGCGTTTTGTTGCCGGGTCCCAAATGGCAATATCGGCATCAGCACCAATGGCGATGGTGCCTTTTTGCGGATACAGACCATAGGTTTTGGCGTGATTGGTCGATGTCAGCGCGACAAAACGGTTAATGTCGATCCGGCCTTTCATCACACCTTGGGAAAACAGGATCGGCATCCGTGTTTCAACACCGGGAATGCCGTTGGGAATATGGCGGAAACTGGTGCGGCCTTTGGGCGTTAGCTTGCCTTGCGGGTCGTCATAACGAAACGGGCAATGATCCGATGAAAACAGATCAAATACACCGGTTTCAATGCCGCGCCAGCATTCGGCCTGGGCGGTTTTGTCGCGCGGCGGGGGCGAACAGACAAACTTTGCCCCTTCCCAGTCCATCCCGTCCAGATCATCGGCGGTCAGCATCAGATATTGCGGGCAGGTTTCGCCAACCACCTTTGAACCGCGGGTGCGTGCGCGTGATATTTCGTCGCGGGCTTCGCCGTTGGAAACGTGAACAATCACAATTGGCACATCGACAATTTCGGCCAGGGCCAGGGCGCGATGGGTGGCTTCGCGCTCCACCGCAACCGGGCGGGTGGTGGCATGGGTGCGCGGGGCAACATCGCCCGCTTTTTCGTGCTTTTCGATCAAAAAGCGGATGGCATCTTCGTTTTCGCAATGAACCATCACGGTGGCACCGGTATCGCGCGCTACATCAAGGGTGCGCAGGATGGCGGCATCATCAAGCCGTAAATCTTCATAGGTCATGAAAACCTTAAGCGAGCTATAGCCATCCGCGATCAGGGCCGGAAGATCCTGCCCCAGTACCGCATTGGTGGGTTCGCAAATGATCAGATGAAAGCTGACATCGGTGTAACATTTCCCATCGGCCTGATCGTGATAGTCCTTTAGCGTTTCGCGAAGCGGGGTTCCCTTTTCTTGCAGGCAGAACGGCATGATGGTGGTGTTGCCACCAAAAAGGGCGGACAGGGTTCCGCTTTCAAAATCATCGGCCATGACAATACCCTCGCCCGAGGGCTGCGAGATATGAACATGGCTGTCGATGCCACCGGGCAGAACATATTTCCCGCTAGCATCAATTTCCTGTGCCCCGCCAGAAAGGTTCTGTCCCATCTGCACGATCTTGCCGTCGGTGATGGCGATGTCACATTTGAATGTATCCGATGCCGTGGCAACGACACCGTTTTTGATCACAAGATCGAAATGGTTCATGAATAGCCTTTCTTTGCTGGTCGGTCGGTTCTGCTTAGTGCGCCAGAATTTTGCTTAAAAAGCCTTCGGTGCGCGGGTTGCGATTTCCGGCAAAGAATTCTTCTGTCGGGCAATCTTCAACAATTTCTCCGCGATCAATAAAGATCATACGGGTGGCAACCCGGCGGGCAAATCCCATTTCGTGTGTCACAACCATCATGGTCATGCCTTCACGGGCCAACTCGGTCATCACATCTAGCACTTCGGAAATCATTTCCGGGTCCAGGGCCGATGTGGGTTCGTCAAACAGCATTGCCATGGGTTCCATCGCCAGGGCACGGGCAATGGCAACGCGCTGTTGCTGCCCGCCGGAAAGCTGAAGCGGATATTTCGGGGCCTGTGCTGCCAAACCCACCCGGTCAAGCAGTTCAAGGGCCTTTTTGCGCGAAAGTTCGGGGCTGCGTCCTAAAACCGTTCGCTGGGCCAGCATGATATTGTCGATGATCGTTAAATGCGGAAACAGTTCAAAGTTTTGAAAAACCATGCCCACCCGGCTGCGCAAATCGGGCAGGTCGGTTGTCGGGTCGCCCACCTCGATGCCATCAACGCGGATGGAACCGTGCTGAAACGGTTCCAGCGCATTGACGCATTTGATCAGGGTGGATTTGCCCGACCCCGATGGTCCGCAGATGACAACGACTTCGCCTTTATCAATACCGGTGGAGCAGTTTTTCAGGACCTGATAGTCGCCATACCATTTGCTGACGTCGGTTAATTCAATCATGGCTGTCCTTTGGAAAAACGTGAAATCGAAAAGGGTTCAAGCGCGCGCGGGCTGCCCTGGCCGGAAACCAGTGCGGCTGTGATGTGCCCCACCAGGGGGCCCAGTGTGTAGCCATTTGACGTCACAGCATTAAAAAAGCCCGGTTGGTCGGGGTGCTCGCCCAGAATCGGGGCACCATCAATATTGATGTTCATGGCGGCCCAACTGCGAATGATGTGAAGTTTACGCAAGGCTGGCACAACATGCTGGGCGACCCACAAATTGCCTTCCAGACTGTCGATCAGGGGGCGCGGATGTTGATGCACCGGGTCCAACCCGGCGGTCCAGCCGCCGCCAATAATGAAATTGCCGTTGCTGGCCTGTTTCAGGGTCAGGTGACGGTCGGCATGGGCGACAAGGCAGCCGATCAGCGGGGCGACGGCCTCGGTCACGACCATTTGCAAGGGTGCCCCAAAAACCGGCACATCTAGCCCCAGCATGTTGCCGATGCGCGCGGCATAGGCACCTGCCGCATTCACAATGTTCTTTGCCCGTATTTTGCCGCGCGACGTGGTGACCTCGAAGAACGCGCCGGTTTTTTCAATGCGGGTGACTTCGGTACGATCAAAAATAGTGGCACCTGCCGCGCTGGCAGCATCAAGCACGCATTGGGTGGCAACCAGCGGGTTGATTTTGCCTTCTTGCGGGCAATAGGCCGCGCCAACAAAGCGGCGTGACAGGGCCGGTTCAAGGGCAAACAGGTCATCCTTGCCAATAACGTGGCAGTCCACGCCCATACTGCGTTCGGCACGGGTTTTGGCTTCGAGAAACATCATGTCGCGGTCGTTTTCGGCCACCATGATGCCGCCGGTAATTTTCATTTCAAAATTCGCCGCCAGGTCATTTTGCAACTCGGCCCACAACTGGATTGAATCACGCTGAAGCGGCAGGGTTTGCTGCGCGGGGGTGCCGCCCCCTTCGGCCCGCGCCCCATGATCAAATGATAAAAGTTGCGCATGCAGGCTGCCCGCATTCCCGCCCGAGGCAAGGGAATTGGGATAGGCCTTGTCAATGACCACCACCTCGCGGCCAGCACGGGCCAAAAATAACGCGGTCGAAATGCCGGCAATACCGGCCCCGATTACCAGTGTTTCGGTGTGCGATACCGGCAGCGGGTCGGCGCAATAGAGCGGTGGGTTTTGCGGCAAATGGCTGCGTTTGTGCCCGCCCCATTCGGGTTTTTCGCGTGCCAGTGCCGCCAGGGGTACCGGGCGCAAAGGCATTTGCGGGGCGAGAAAGCCGGTTTTCTCGTTTGTTTGGCGTTTTGGCCGGGTAGGATAACTGTTGTGGTTGGCGTTTGAAATGGCTTGCACATTATGGCTGCAATACCGGCCCTGGCACCGGCCCATGCCCGCGCGCGACAGCCTTTTTAAGGTGGCAACATCATCGCAGGCGGTTTTGGCAAGGTCGTTCAGGGTTTGCAGGGTAACTTTTTCGCACCGGCAAATTTCGGTTTCACCGGGAAGGTCGGTCACAACAACATCATTGGCGGTATAAAGCGACCAAAGGGCAGTTTGAAAGGCCCGGTGCCGGTTCAGTTTTGCAACCAGGCCATCTGTGTTGGTTGTAAAACCAAGTTTTTGGGCAATGGCAGCACCGGTCAGTTTGCCTTGGGCAAGGGCGATATGCGCGCCGCCAAACTGTGCGGCTTCGCCAATGCTGTAAACATCATCAAGGGTTGTTTTGCCGGTTACATCGCGTTGGGCGATCAATTGGCCGTTCACAACATCGTGCCCACAGCCCAGCAAACGCGACAATTCGTTTGATGATGTAAATCCGCCGCCCAACAGAACCGTGTCGGCATTAAATGTGTGGCGGCCTTCGGGGCTGGTGATCTCGACCGATTGCACCGCCCCCTTTTCGTTGCCAACGATATGGGTGATGCGGCTGTCCCATAATACCGGCACACCGCCAAGGCGCAGGGTAGATATTTGGCGGGCACCGTGCACGGCCATCTTGGCCCCGCTTTTTACCAGGCGCATCAGTTTAACCGGTTGCTGCCACGGTGACGGGGCGGCGTCGAGCACGGCAACAATGTTTGCGCCGATCTTACACAGTTCCGATGCGACTTGCAGGTTTAAGGGGCCATTGCCCGCAATGATAATTTGTTTGCCCGGGGGCGTGCCATAGCTGCGCAAAAAGGTTTGTGCTGCCCCTGTGGTCATCACACCGGGCAATGTCCAGCCCGGTACGGGGTCGGGGCGTTCATAGGCCCCTGTCGCAATAACAAGTGCCTTGGGATAAAGGTAAAATGCACCATCGGGGCCATAAAGGCCAACCTTAAGGCGGCCGTCGCTTTGGCGTTCGGCCCCCCAGACAACGGTTTTTGCCTGTATTTGCGCACCGGCATCTCGGGCCTGCGCAATCAGCCTGGCCCCCGCCGATGTTTGGGGATCATGTTTGAATTGTTGCTGTGCCGGGCCAGAGGAAGGCTGTTTGAAATATTGCCCACCAGGAGCAGACCGGTCATCAACCACAATAACCTGTGCCCCCGCCCCGGCCGCCATTGTTGCGGCGGCCAGCCCGGCTGGGCCCGCCCCCACAACAAGAATGTCGGTTTCACGATCGGGAATGGTGGTGGGTGGGGGGGTGATTGTGGCAGTCTGAAGCGCGCTTATATCGGGCCGGGCCGCTTGCGAACTTACCTGCATATTGTTTTCAACCAGCGTCATGCAGGAACGCTGGCTGGAAACATGGTTAACCGTGACAATACATTCATTACAAACGCCCATGCCACAAAACACACCGCGCCCTTGTTTTTCCGATGCCGGTGCGAGATTGCGAATACCCGCATCGCACAGGGCGGCGGCGACACTTTGGCCGCGCTGTGCGGTTATCGCTTGCCCGTCGTAAAAGAACTGCACATCTGCATCCTGATCGGGGCCTGGTGTGTTTGTGGGGTGGCTGTGCATTGCGTTTATCTTACACCGCGAAGGTCAGGTTAAAATCCGATACCAGCTTTTTCATGGCCTGGTCGTGCGGTTGGGGCAGGGGCAGGCGCGGTGGGCGCGGCGGGCCTGCCTGAAAACCCATATGTGACAGCAGGGATTTGGTCCCGGCGACATAGGCCTGTCCGCCAACCGCTTCAATAACAGGCAGCCATTTCAAGTAAAGCGCGCGGGCTTCGTCAATTTTGCCGTCATCGGCAACCAGTTCAAAAATGCGTGCCATTGGCCCCGGTGCCACGTTGGATGCCACCGCCACCCAGCCCTGTGCCCCCATGACAAAAGATTCAAAACCAAGGATGCCGCCAAAGACGGTCATGTTATTACCGGCGAAACGAATGATGTCGCGCACCCGGGTAATTTCCAGGGTTGATTCCTTGATGTAATCGCAGCCATCGATTTGCGCGATCTTGGCAACCAGTTCGGGTTTTAAATCGACATTCGATGTTGCCGGGTTGTTGTAAACCATAATCGGAATCGAAATGGCATCGGCGATGGTCTGGTAATGCACCACAAGTTCGTCATCGGTCGGGGTGGAATAAAAGGGCGGTATTACCATCACACCATCGGCCCCCATTTGCTGGGCAATCTTGCTAAGGCGAACCACTTCGCGGGTGTCTTCGGCACCGGTTCCGATCAGAACCGGCACGCGCCCGGCGGCGGTTGCAATCACTGTGCGGGCCACATCGTCGCGTTCTTCTTGCGACAGCGACAGAAATTCACCGGTGGATCCCAGCGGGATCAATCCGTGAATGCCTTCGCGGATCTGCCAGTCGGTAAAATCGGCAAGTGCCTTGAGGTCCAGGGCGCCATCATTGGCAAGGGGGGTAATCATAACGGTGAAAACACCGCGAAACTTGGGGGTCATTTTGTCGAAATCCTGGAAAATCAGCGTTGATCTGCAAGCGATACATGGGCCGTCGAACGGCCAAATCTTTTTTCAATTCTGCGTTGCACAAAATCCCAAAGCGTTGTCAGGACCAGGTAATAAAGGGCGGCAACGGCAAACAGTTCCAGCACCATGAATTTTTCCTGGATCAATACCTGGGTGCGGCGCAGAAGTTCTTCCATTGAAATAACCGATGTCACGGACGTGGTTTTCAAAAGGCCGTTCACTGAATTGCCCAAGGGCGGAATGATAACCTTGAAAGCCTGGGGCATAACAATGTGGTGCATGATTTTGCGTTCCGTCATGCCCAGGGCACGACCCGCCCGTGTTTGGCCTTCGGGCACGGCCTCGATCCCGGCGCGCACAATTTCGGCAAGGTAGGCCGCTTCGTTCAAGGCCAGGCCCAACAGGGCGGCTTCCATCACGCTAAAGCGGATGCCAAGCTGCGGCAGGGCGGTGTAGATGATAATTAACTGAACCAGAAGCGGTGTTCCGCGAAACAGCCAGATGTAAAATCGGGCAAAAACTTTGACCGGTTGTGCATGTGATCGGCGCATCAGGGCGAGGATAAAACCCAGCGCCAAACCGCCAATCAGGGCAACGACTGTAAGCCAGATTGTTGTGACGACACCGCCCAGGATATAGGAATTAAACAAATATCCGAAGAAGCCGGGCCAGTTCCAAGTTTCCATGTCGTTTGCTTTCCGGGAAGTGAGGGCAAGACAGCCACATCGGGGCAGGGCCTGTGAACAGGTGTGTTGTCCATATCGGGATGCCGGAAACAGGCAAACAGTGCGGGGAGGAAACGCTGTTCCCCCGTTTCCGGCGGGTGGTATCGGGTTATTTGATGTCGTAATCGCCCTTGGGAACGGCGATACCATATTCACCAAACAGCTTGGCAATGGTGCCGTCGGCTTTCATTTCGTCCATCACCTTCAGCACAGCTTCGGCCAGCGGGCGGCTTTTAAAGGCCAAAGCAACCGGTGCCGGGTACAGGCCGCTTAACACGCGATCAAAATCGCCGCGGGCATCATATTCCTTGGCAACCGCGTCAATCGAGACAACGCCGTCAAGCTGACCGGCCCGCAAGGCCTGATAGGCCAGCGCGAAGTTATCAAACGTGCGAATATCAAGACCTTTCAGCCCTTCGGCTTTCAGTTCGGCATCCATCGCACGGGTTTTGCTTTCTTCAAAGCCACCGATTTCAACGCCAATGACCTTGCCAGCAAGCCCTTCTTTTTTGCTGACAGAGGTGCCCGTGCCCGGTGCCATCGAAATGCTGATCGCCTGATCTTCGTAAGGGATCATTTCCATGATTTTGGCGCGTTCTTCATTATAGAAAATGCCGGTATTGATCATGTCCCAACGCCCGCCGTTCAGACCGGGGATCATCGCGGAAAATTCGATGCGGATATATTCCGGGGTCAGGCACAGGCGTTCTGCAATCATTTTGCCCAGCTCAACCCGCATCCCTTTCAGGTCACCGTTCGAATCAATAAATTGCAACGGCGGCAAGGTCGGGTTGGTGGACATAACCAGCGTGCCCGGCTTGATCAGGTCGGCATCGGCAACAGCCGGGCTGCAGGGTGCCGCAAAAACAGGCGAGGTGCCAGCGCCAATGGCAGCCGCACAGATGGCAGTGGCAAGAAACAGACGTGAAAGCATGATGACCCCTGTATGTGACATTGTTTCTATATGATTTTCCACCAATCGCATTCGATTGGTATACCACTTTAATACATAAAAAATATGCTCAGCACAAGGGCATCAAATATATCTGCATAAAATTCGTGCAAGTATTTAGAAATTCTCGAGAATTTTTTGTCTTATTTCGTGCAAATGCTGATGCATTGCGTCTTTTGCCGCTGCGGCGTCATGGGCAATAAGGGCATTTAGGATGGCCCGGTGGTCTGCCGAACCGGGCTTGCCACGCCCCGAAAGCTGGTGGCGTTCAAAGATCGCGGTATAGCGGCGCATTTCGATAATTGTTTTGGCAATGAAGGGGTTACCGCTGCTTTCACCAATCGTCAGATGCAGGGCATCATCAAAATTCCACAGGGTATCGGCCTCGGCATCGGGTGCCGCCTCAATCTCGGTCAAAAACGAATCGAGTTTGCTTAAATCTGCGTCGGTCATGCGCCCGGCGGCCAGGGCGGCCGCTGTTGGTTCGATCAGCAAGCGCAGGTTCAGGCAGTTAAGGTAATCCTCGAGTGTCACCACCCGCACGGTCAGGATGCCACGGCTGTTGCGCACCAAAAGCCCCTGTCCTTCAAGGCGGCCAAGGGCGTCGCGCATGGGGGATCGCGACACGCCCAACTGATCGGCAAGGCGACGTTCCTGCACGATGGTGCCGCCTGCCAGGTGGCCCTCAAGGATGCTTTTTAACAAGCGCGCAAAGACGCTGTCAGAAAGGCTTCCATGACCGGGATTGCTGCTTGATCGCTCTTTCAATTATCTATACCCATGCTGGATTCTTGATAGTATATATTCGGTATACCGCGTGGAACCGATAGATTGAAAAGGAAATACATGTCGGGGAGCAAGGAAAATTCCATGATCATCGAACGGGGCGAAGAAACTGGCGGTTCGCATAATCTGGCGACATTGACCTATAAGGCGGTTTCCGAAATGATCAGACATCGCCGTTTGAACGGGGGCGATATTATTGTCGAGGCGCGGCTGGCCGAAACACTGGGGATTTCCCGTACACCACTTCGCGAGGCCCTGCAACGCCTTGAGGGCGAAGGGCTGGTGCGCAAAGGCGATGGCCGAAACTATGTCGTGCGTCGTGTTGATGTGGGCGAATATCTGCAAAGTTTACGCCTGCGCAAAATTATCGAACCCGAGGCCGCCGCATTGGCCATGAGCGCCATCCCGCGCAAACAGTTGCTTGCGGTGCGCCGCGAGATCGAAGATCTGATGGGGGGAACGGCCTATCACACCGACTCGCACTGGTTTTCGGATGATAACCTGCACAATATGATCATTGATCATTGTGGCAACGAGGTTATGGCGCAAACCTTGCGCGATTTGCGCGCAACAACCAGATTGTTTGAAATTGCCCGTTTAAAGGAACGTTTGTTACCAGACTCATCCGAGCATCTGGCGATTATCGAAGCCTTATCGGCCAATGACGAAGAAAAAGTCCGCGAAACAGTTGCGGTTCACATCCAAAGCCTGATTTCCTTTACCCGCCACCATCTTGGCATTTCAGCCACCTGATTGCGGGTAACGATGGGGCCGCCGTGGTTTATACCGTGCCCAGAATTTCGCGCTCGATGTAATCGGCACCTTCTTCGCCCTTAAGGCTGCGTCGCCACAGGCGGTTTGTCATTTCGGTATAAAGTTCAATCGCTTCGGGGGCGGCACTTACCGTTGCAACGCCCAGTCTGATATTGGCGAAAGTCCCCAGACGAAACGGACTGACAACAACGCGGGTTTCTGTGCCCTGTTTAAACAATTGAAAGGTGGCCCCGGGCATTGAATCAACGATGACACCCACCTGGGTGCCAATCGGCTGGTCACGTAGCAGGCGCACAATATTTTCAATCTCGTTACGCGCAACTTTGCGGCGAAATTCCAGGTCGGCGCGGCTGGGTTCAAAGGTGCCAACAAACCCGGTACGCATGAATTGCGCCAGTTCTGCTGCACATACCAGGCTAACGGTGTTGGGGGTTCGTGCCCGAAAGGCCTTTTTACGTTGCTTTAGTATTTTCAACAGGGCGTCAATATCACGCAGGGCCGCTGTTTTATCTGTCGCATCCTCAGGGATGCTTTCTTTTAAAACCGTGGGCAATAAGTCGTCAAAATGGTCGGTGGTCAGAAGATAGGATACCGGATCAAACAGCATGCTGATATGGTCGGCCTGTTCTTCAAGCTGTCGCATTCTTTCAAAGAAGCTAACCGCAGAGCCAATATATTCCACACCAACGCCAAGCAGGTTGGGCAGAGAAACACCCAGGCCGTCGGCAATTTTGCCAAGCGTATCAAGTTTGGGTGGGTGACCGGCCTCATAGCGATAGATCGCCGCGCGCGAAACGCCGATCTGTTCGGCCAGTTCCTCGGGTGACATACCTTTGCCCATGCGAAACGCCTTGATCCGCTGGCCGATATCTTCTCCTGCCATTTCTGCACTCATGTGATTGTGCCGTGTGTTGTGTTCACAATACCGAATGGGCAAACTATACGACAAAATTTCAAAAAATCTCATTTTTTAAGATATTTTTTTGAAATTCTCTTTTTTGAGAAAATTATTGACTTTGTGGATCAGTCAGGGAAGATGATTGTTCAAATCTTGATCTGTTCAAAACCTATCAGGGGGTATCTGCAATGTCAGTTTCAACACCGGTCAAATTTCTTACTGCTGCCTTATGTTTTTCGGGCCTGACCATGGCTTCGGCACAAGCTGCCGATTTCGTGGCAAAGATTGGCCATCTCGAATCCGCTGCCCAAACACGTAACATCTACCTCGAAAAAGTCGCCAAACTGGTGAACGAGCGTACCGATGGCAAAGTCGAATTTGATATTTACCCGCAAGGTCAGCTTGGCAATCAGCGCCAGATGACCGAAGGCACCCAGTTGGGTGTTCTTGAGGCAACGGTGGCACCGGCCGCATTCCTGGGGGGGTTTAACGCGGCCGTTTCGGTTCTTGATATTCCTTATTTGATGCCGCAGGATTTTGCGCAGGCAGAAGAAATTCGCGAGAGCGCGTTTGGCGAGGAACTTCTGGCATCGTTTGCATCCAAAGACGTCGTTGCGATTGGCCTGTGGCCGAACGGTTTTAAACAGTTGACCTCGAACAAGCCGATTGACAACTGGAAAGAACTTGCCGGGCAGAAATTCCGGGTGATGGATTCCAATATCCTGATCGAACAGTTCAAGGCCGTTGGCGCATCCGCGATCGCCCTGCCGTTTGGCGAGCTTTACACCTCGTTGCAGATGGGCGTTGTCGATGGCGAGGAAAACCCTCTCGATACCATCGAACGCATGAAATATTACGAAGTTCAGAAAAACCTTGTCATATCTGACCATGGCGCGATGGAAGACGTGATCCTGTTTAACGAAGCTTTCTGGAATTCGATGCCGGAAAACTATCGCAAGATCATTGTTGACACCTTCCATGAAGTCATTCCTGACCTTGTGAAGGACAAAGCTGCCAAAGTTGCCGCTGCCCTTGAAGTAGTGAAAAAAGAAGGCATGAATGTGCGCGTTGCAACCCCCGAAGAGCGGGCTGCCCTGCGTGCTGAAGTCTATCCGGCCACCAAAGCTGCTTATATCGAGCGTGCGGGTGATGAAGGCAAAAAACTGATCGACCTTTATGAAAAGGCCTATGCCAAGGCCACAGGCAAGTAATCATTGGATGGCGGCATGTCGGGGTTTCTCCGATATGCCGCCATTTTTGTTTTTAATTTCTAAAACCGGTCGGCTGCAAAATAACGATAATCTATGCCGGGGAGAATACACATGGCGACGCTATTAAAGGTTCTAAGAGCCACCGAGCGTATGTTTCTGGTGACCATCTTTTTATTGATGGTCGGGCTTTTTACGCTTGGCGTTGTGGTGCGTGAAGTTGCTCCGCAATATTCCAGCGACTTCTCGTGGATCGAAGAAGCGGTGCAGATGCTTAATCTGTTCCTGGTGTTTTGCGCCCTTGGTCTGGCGCTGGAACGCAAACGCCATGTTGGCGTCACCACTTTCCGCGATGCGCTTTCGCAAAAAAAACGCAAATTTGTGTTCGCCCTGATCGATCTGACCGGTCTTTTATTTTCGATTTACACCACCAAACTTGGCATCGAAATGGTCCAGTATGTTTTTGCATCCGACCAGCGCAGCCCGACGCTTAATATCCAGATGGGCTGGATTTATTTGGCGCCGACCATCGGGTTTGCCCTTTTGGGGTTGCGTTATGGCCTAAGCCTGTTTGGTGTGATTGACCGCTTTACCCCCGATAAACCCAACAATGACGCCGCTATCGAAAAAGGAACCGCATAATGCTGATCGTAATTATTGGCGTTACCGTCGTTCTGATGGCGCTCGGGTTTGAAATGCTGCTGGTGCTGGGCCTGCCTACACTTGCGGTTAAGGAAGTGTTTTACGGCGGCCTTCCCGATGTTGTGTTTGTTCAAAAACTGCTGGGCGGTATTGATCATTCAACCTTGCTCGCCATTCCGTTTTTTCTGTTTGCCGCGCAATTAATGGCATCGGGCCAGATCACGCGTCGTTTGATGGCGCTGGTCAGTGCGATGGTTGGCCACACCCGTGGCGGTATCGGCCATACCGTTATTGGCGGTTCAATGGCGTTTGGCTCGGTTTCGGGGTCGGCCCCGGCGACGGTTGCGGCCCTTGGCGGCATGATTTACCCCGAATTGCGCAAAAGCGGTTATTCGGAAAAATTCAGCCTGGGACTGATTGTTTCCAGTGCGGAAACCGCGCTTTTGATTCCGCCGTCGATTACTTTCATTGTCTATGGCTGGATGACCGGCACCTCGGTTGCGCAACTGTTTGCCGGTGGCCTTGCCATTGGTGTGGTTCTGGCGCTGAGCTTTGCGGTTCTGGTTATGATCCATGCATCGCGCCAGAAGGTAACAGCGGCAAAACGCGTTCCCTGGCGCCAGCGGCTTGATGCGCTGGTGGCGGCGGGTTGGGCGCTGGGGATGCCGGTGATTATTCTTGGCGGGATTTATTCGGGTACTTTCACCCCCACCGAGGCTGCCGCCGTCAGCGTGGTTTATGCGATTTTTGTTGAGGGTGTGGTTTACCGCGAACTTGGCTTTCGTCAGTTGGTTGATGTTTGCGAAGCCAGTGCCATTTCAACCGCTGTTATTTTTGTTTTGCTGGCATTTGGCGGGGTGTTGTCGTTTTTTGTCACCCTGGCACAGGTTCCCGCCGCGATTTCGGCGTTTCTGACCGCCATTCACGCCGGGCCGATCCTGTTTCTTCTGATCCTTAATGTGTGCTTCCTGATCGCCGGGATGTTTATTGACCCCAATTCCGCCCTGCTGATTTTGGTGCCACCGCTGTTTCCGGTTGCCACCAGCCTGGGGATTGATCCGGTACATCTGGGCATGATCGTCACACTGAATATCAGCCTGGGTATGATTACGCCGCCCTTTGGGCTGGATCTGTTCGTGGCGTCCTCGACGCTGGATAAACCCGTCACCCGGATCATTGCCGGGGTGTGGCCCTTTGTTGTTGCCAACCTGGTTGCCCTTGGGATCGTGACGTATATCCCGCAGATTTCCCTTTTCATTCCCAACCTTTTATTCAGGTAAGGAAACGTTCGATGAATACCGTAGCCTTAAATGTCGCGCCGGGGATGATTCCGGCGAACGAACGGGTATTCGAAAGTGAATGCCTGGTCAAAAGCAATATACCGGTCAATAACGACTATCGCCTGCTGGTTCTTGATGCCCCCGCCGAGATCCTTGACTGTACGCCGGGCCAGTTTTTTCATATCCAGTGTCCGGTGCGCGGCGGGCATCAGCCCTATTTGCGTCGCCCCATGAGCATCTATGGCTATTTCCCGGAAAAGGGCGAATTGCAGTTCCTCTATAAGATCGCAGGGGAAGGTACGGCGGCCCTGGCCGAACTGGTGCCGGGCGAAAGTCTGAATGTGGTGGGGCCGTTAGGGCAGGGTTTTGACATCCGCGAGGACTGGGACAATCTTTTGTTGCTGGCACGCGGGGTTGGTCTTGCCACCCTGGCACCGCTTGCCCTTGAAGCGCAGCGCCGGGGTAAAAAGCTGACCGCGATTTGCAGCGCCCGCTCGCCACAATTGTTGATGTCGATTGATTATTTCCGCGATCTGGGTGCCGACGTGATGACGGTTACCGACAGTGAAGGAACGTCCGATCTTGCCCATCTGCGCACCTTGATCGAACAACTCATTGCCGATCAGCGTGTCGATGCCTTTTATACCTGCGGATCGAACCGGTTGCTTAAACTGTTGCAGGATATTGGTGCCACCCACGACATTCCGGGCCAGATCGCCCTGGAACAGCAAATGGCCTGCGGGCTTGGGATGTGTCAGTGCTGTGTGCGCTCGTTTCGGGCGGAAGGCGGCATTGTGCATAAACGGGTATGCAAAGAAGGCCCTGTCTTTGAATTGCAGGAGGCAATGGGATGGTAGATCTTTCTGTCAAGATCGGTGATCTGACCTTGAAAAACCCGATTATGCCGGCCTCGGGCACATTTTCGGAAGATCTGGTTAATGTTTTTGATTTGAACCTGTTGGGTGCCTTGGTGACCAAAACCATCACCCGGGGGATACGGCAAGGCAACCCGACACCGCGCGTTTGCGAGGTATCGGGGTCGATGCTAAATTCAATCGGTATCCCCAGCAAAGGGGTCGGGCATTTTATTGCCAATGCCGTGCCGTTCTATCAGGCCTATAACAGCCCGCTGGTGGTCAGCATTTCGGGCAATACGGTCGATGAATTTGCCCGTCTGTGCGAAGAAGTCAGCGTGCCAGGTGTTGCCGCGATCGAAGTCAATATTTCGTGCCCCAATATCGAGGAAGACGGCAAGGCCTTTGCCATGCGGCCTGCCTCGACGCTAGACGTTATGCGTAAGCTGCGTGCGGCAACCGATCTTCCTTTGTGGGCGAAACTGACCCCCAATACCGGTGAAACATCCGACGTGGCCCGTGCCGCCGAAGAAGGTGGTGCCGATGCCCTGGTGGTTGCCAACACCATGCTGTCGATGTCAATCGACATTCATTCGCGCAAACCGCGCCTGGGCAATTTGATGGGCGGTCTTTCAGGCCCGTCGTTAAAGCCGATTGCGTTGCGCATGGCCTATCAATGTGCCAAGGCGGTTGATATTCCCGTTATTGGTTGCGGGGGCATTTCAACCACCGATGATGTTCTGGAATATCTGATTGCCGGGGCCTCGGCCGTTCAGGTCGGCACGGCAACCTTTATTCATCCAACGGCGATGGTTCGCATGATTGCCGAGCTTGAAGATTATCTCAACGCGCAAAACATTGCTTCGGTCCGCGATCTGATTGGCAGTGTGCGCGATGAAGAAGCCGCCGACACCGTTGTTTTTATGGAGGCTGCACCATGAGCAACCGCACCACCATACCGTCCAGCTTTGCCCAAAAGGATTGCGACAGGGTTGCCGGTTTGTTTGCCCAAATCGCCACCCGTACCGCAGATACACAAGGTGTCAGCCGCCCGGCCTATTCGGAAATTGAAACCGAAACCATCAATTTCCTGATCGACTTTGCCCGCAAAAACGGGCTGGAAGTTGAATTTGACGCCGCTGCCAATGCCCTGTTTTCCTTACCCGAAGACCGCAATGCCGAAAAATACGTTCTTGTCGGCTCACATGCCGACAGCGTGCCCAATGGCGGAAATTTCGATGGCCTTGCCGGTATCCTTGCCGGGTTGATCTGCCTGGTTCGTGCACGCGAAGAAGGGCGGAAATTTGCCCGTCCGGTTAAAGTCATAGCCCTTCGCGGCGAAGAAAGTGCATGGTACGGCCCGTGTTATATCGGCTCAAAGGCCTTGTTTGGCCTGTTAGGCGCAAATGAACTTGGCGCACTTCACAAGGGCGATCAGCGCCCGCTATCGGCCCATATGGCCGATAGCGGTATTGACATGAAACCCGTTAAAGCCGGGCAAAAACTGTTCGATCCGAGCCGCCTTCTCGCTTATGTCGAAGTGCATATCGAACAAGGCCCGCTCTTGGTGAACAAGGATTTACCGGTTGCCAATGTATCGGGCATTCGCGGAAATATCCGCCACAAGGCGATTACCTGTATTGGTGAAGCGGGTCATTCCGGTGCGGTGCCGCGTGCCTATCGCCGGGACCCGGTTTTGGCAATGGCCGATCTGTTTACCCGGCTTGATGATGACTGGGACACGATCCTGCAAAAGGGCGATGATCTGGTGCTGACCAGCGGTGTTGTGGGCACGGACCCGCAAAAACATGCCATTGCCCGCATTCCTGATAGCATTTCATTTAGCCTTGATGTGCGCAGCCAGGATGTTGAAACGCTGGATTCCATGCGTGACCTGTTGCGCGCCCATATGCGGATTGTCGAACGTAACCGCAAAATCCGCTTTGAGATGGACGACGAACTCAGCGTTGCCCCGGCCTTGTGCGATGCCGATATTGTTGCGGGAATTTCAGCCGCGATGCGCCGGTTGGGTTACGAAGATTATGTTATGCCCAGTGGGGCGGGTCATGATGCGGCGGTATTTGCCAATAATGGCGTGCCCACCGGCATGATTTTCATTCGGAACCGTAACGGGTCGCATAACCCGCATGAAGCCATGGAAATGGATGATTTCATGGCCGCCAGTTCGGTCTTGTATGACTATCTGACGTTTGACGACGGTGCGGCATGACCACCGGCGAATTGATCCTGCGGCGACCCGATGACTGGCATTTGCATGTGCGCGATGGTGCCATGTTGCGCGCGGCCCTGCCGCACAGCAGTGCCAATTTTCGCCGCGCGATCATTATGCCCAATCTGGTGCCGCCCGTTACAACGTCACAGGATGCGCGCGCCTACCGGGACCGTATCGTGGCAGCCGTGCCAGACGGGCACGATTTTACGCCGTTAATGACGCTGTACCTTACCGAAACCACCGACCCTGACGACGTTGCCTGCGCCTTTGAAACAGGGTTGATTTCGGCCATAAAGCTGTATCCGGCCGGGGCGACCACCAATTCGGACCGGGGGGTGCGCGATATTGACCATGTGATGCCGGTTTTGGAACGCATGGCGCTGTTGGGTATTCCGTTATGTGTGCATGGCGAAGTCACCGACCCCGATATTGATATTTTTGACCGCGAAGCCGTATTTATTGACCGGGTTTTGCGCCGTTTGTGCGAACGGGTGCCGGAATTGCGTATTGTGATGGAACACATCACAACCGAGGAAGGCGTTCAATATGTATGGGAAAGTGGCGAAAACATTGCCGCAACCCTTACACCGCACCACCTTGTGATCAATCGCAATGCCATGCTGGTCGGCGGTATTCGCCCGCATTATTATTGTTTGCCGGTGGCCAAACGCGAAAAGCACCGGGGGGCGTTGCGCCGGGCAGCGGTGGCGGGGAACGGGAAGTTTTTCCTTGGTACCGACTCAGCCCCGCATCCTGATGGCCGCAAAGAAAGTGCGTGTGGGTGTGCAGGCATGTTTACCGCTCCAAATACGCTTTCTTGCCTGGCTCATGTCTTCGAGGAAGAAGGCGGGCTTGACCAGCTAGAGGCTTTTGCGTCATTGAATGGCGCAGCCTTTTATCGGCTGGCGCCAAATGAAGAACGTATTCGACTGGTTAAAAAGACGATGCCGTTTGACGTGTCGGCGAAAATAGACACCGGCGAAGGTATGCTGACTGTGTTTGATCCGGGATTTGCGCTTTATTGGCATCCTGATCGGACATATCGGGCAGACCCGGGCGAAGCCGCAACCAAGACGAGGTCCTGACATGTTTTCCAATGCCTTTCCCGAACGTGCCCTGATGGCAGAAATGACGGCCAAGATGCTTCTTGAGATAGACGCCGTGCATTTTCGCGCCGACAAACCGTTTACCTTTACATCAGGGCTGGCCAGCCCGGTCTATATCGATTGTCGCAAACTGATTTCCTATCCGCGCATCCGGATGACCCTGATGGATTTTGCCGCATCACAAATTTTGCGAACGGCTGGTTTTCAGAAATTTCAGGCCGTTGCGGGCGGCGAAACGGCGGGCATTCCGTTTGCGGCGTGGCTTGCCGATAAACTTGTTTTGCCGATGCAATATGTGCGTAAAAAACCCAAGGGGTTTGGCCGCGACGCGCAGATCGAAGGCGACATCATCGAAGGGGCCAATGTTTTGTTGGTCGAAGACCTGACAACCGATGGCGGCAGCAAGATTAATTTCTGCGAAGCCCTGCGCCGCGCCGGGGCCAATGTGACCGATACACTGGTTATTTTTTATTACGATATTTTCCCGCAAACGCGCGAAAAGCTGAAGGAACACGGCCTGGAGCTGCATTGGCTGGCAACATGGTGGGATGTCCTGGCTGTCTGCAAGGCCCAGAATTATTTTGATCCAAAAACCCTCGACGAGGTCGAAGCCTTCCTGACCAATCCCCTTGAATGGTCAGGCCAGCACGGCGGCGCGATGGAAATTAGTCTTTGAGAAGGGATACCAACATGTATGAGAAATTGATCACTGTAATGCAGGGCGATGCCCTTGGCGTTCAGGCCTATGAAGAATGCAGCCGGATTGCCGCCCTTGCCATCACCGAACAGACCGGCGATGCGGCACCGTTTTTGTTGCTGGGCATGATTGCGAACCGGTTTATCGATGCCTATCGTGACCAGCCGCTGTCGCGCAAAACTGCCGAAGACCAGGCAAAGCGTTATGTCGCCCTGTGCATCGCATTTCGCGATGCCTTTGAAAACGGCAGCGATGCCGATCAGCTGCGCATTCTAAACGAAACGGCCCGCGCCTATAACGCCGAAACGCTCTAAACACGGTGCTGTTTTGGTTTTGCCACGATGCATGGGCGACAACATTTCTGTTGTTCATTCAGTGCAGGCTTTAAATATCCAGAGGCGAAGGATCAATGTCCTTCGCCTTTTTTTGCGCGTGTTATTGCCGATGACAGCGGATTTTAGATCAGCTTGCGAAAAATTGGGGCAGGGCATTGCATCACGCGGTTGGTTAAGGGCATTATTGGTCATACCAATAATATAGGGCGACCCCGCCGATCTGGTTGGTTGATCGCTTTTTTCAGGAGAGTCCTTTTATGCCTGCCACCCGTGACGTTCTTGTCGTTTCGCCTGCACGCTCCCACCAAATGGAAAAACTGGCGCAGGAATATACCCTGCATCGCTACGATCAAAGCGATGACCGCGACGCTTTGGTGGCCTCGGTTGCCGATAAAATCCGGCTGGTCATGACCACCGCCGGAGTTGGGATTCCTGCCGGGTTGATGGCGCAATTGCCCAATCTGGAAGTAATCACCAGCTTTGGTGTTGGCTATGATTCGATAGACATCGCCGCCTGCACCGCGCGGGGCATAAAGGTGACCAACACCCCCGATGTTTTGAACGATGATGTTGCCGATACTGCCATTATGTTGATGCTGGCAACCTTGCGTCGCCTTGTGGTCGGCGATCGTTGGGCGCGCAGTGGTAACTGGTCCCAAAACGGGGTCATGCCGCTGACCACAACCTTGCACGGTAAAAAGGTCGGTGTGGTTGGTTTGGGCCGCATTGGCAAGGCCATTGCCAGCCGGGCGGAACCGTTTGGGGTTGAACTGGGTTATTTTGGCCGATCCGTGCAAACTAATGTTAACTATCGCTATTTTGATGATCTTGTTGCGATGGCAAAATGGGCCGATGTGCTGGTTGTGGCCTGCCCGGGTGGGGATGCTACCCGCAATCTGATCAATATGGATGTGCTGGCGGCCTTGGGGGCGACAGGATATGTCGTGAACATTGCGCGCGGCAGCGTGATTGATGAACCCGCCCTGATCACGGCATTACAAGATGGCACCGTGGGTGGCGCGGGATTGGATGTGTTCCATAACGAACCGCATATGAACCCGGCCTTTGCCGCACTTGATAACGTTGTGATTTATCCGCACCACGCCAGTGGCACAGTTGAAACCCGAAATGCCATGGGGCAACTGGTGGTCGATAATCTGATCGCATTTTTTGCAGAAAAACCCCTGATAACCCCGGTTAACTAATTGTGATGGGCCGGGAAACCGGCCCTTTTGCGCGCTGGCATCCGGGGGTTTGATCAGGTAATCTTGGCGCATGATAAAAGCCAGTGATTTGAAAATCCGCCTTAAAATTGACCTTCCTGGTGGGGTGCGCCTTGGCTATGGCAAGGTTGATCTGTTGCGTGCGGTGGCCGAAGAAGCCTCTATTTCCGCCGCGGCGCGCAAAATGGGCATGTCCTATCGCCGGGCGTGGCTGCTGATCGACGAGCTGAATCGCAGTTTTTCAAGCCCGGTGATTGAAACCCGTATTGGCGGCAAGGCCCATGGCGGCGCAACCCTGACGGCAATGGGGGAAAAGGTCATGGCGATTTATCAAGCGGCAGAACTTCAGGCCGAACAGGCCCTTGCCACCAGCCTTGCGGAACTAGCCAACTGCCTGTCAGACGGGGCGAACGGCGCAGACGATTGCGATTCGCAAACGCCTGGCGCTGTTGCGCCAGATTAAAGGAAACATGCTTTAACTCGGTCCGTTTTTTTGTTGGGCCGTATCATGCATCTGTTTCGCGCATCTTACCATCAACCATGACCGATTTGATCACGGCATAAACCTGCTGGCCGATCTGTAAATCCAGCCTTTGTGCCGACCATGCCGTGATCCTTGCATGGATAAGCGGCGCTGCCAGGGTTTTGCCACTGCTGGCATGGCCAAGG
Organism: uncultured Thalassospira sp.; assembly: GCF_963976115.1. GTDB lineage: Bacteria > Pseudomonadota > Alphaproteobacteria > Rhodospirillales > Thalassospiraceae > Thalassospira. The sequence goes on along the minus strand of NZ_CAXBJJ010000004.1, from coordinate 14,598 downwards.
CGCAAGGCAACATCGATGCTGCCAGGCGCAACCGGGGTTAGGGCCGCGATGGTGGTGGGCAAAATATTGTTGGCACTGATGCCATCGGGGATGGTTTTGGCGATCATGACATCGCGCGCCCGAATATGCAGGCGGGTTTGCCGGGGGGGCTGGTTCGCGGTGGGGCTGCCATGGGGGCCGTTGCCCGAACCCGGCGGGACGGGCGACAATAACGGCACAATTAATTGATGCCCGGCACATTCCAGATACGAAATAGCGCCCTTTACATCATGCCCGGTGACAATGGCCGGAATAACAGCCCCGGTATCAAATTGCCCGGTTAACGGCGCAAGGTCGGTTCGCGCCAGAATATCAAATACCGATCCGCTGGCACGGACCTGGCCGTTTTCCATGACCACCATATTGTCGGCCAGCCGGGCGACTTCATCAATTGCGTGGCTGACATATAATATCGGCAGGCGACGCTGGTCGCGCAGGGCCTCCAGATAAGGCAGGATTTCATCCTTGCGGGCCTGGTCCAGGGCAGACAGGGGCTCGTCCAACAATAAAATATCAGGATTGCCAAGCAACGCCCGACCCAGCGAAACCCGTTGTTTTTCCCCGCCCGATAATTTGACCGGTCGGCGCGACAGCAACCCGCCAATGCCCAACATGGCAATGATCGCCTCTATTTTCGCATCGGGCAGCGGGTTGGGTGACCGGTGATGGGCGAAATACAGGTTTTTGCGCACGGTTAAATGTGGAAACAGCCGCGCATCTTGAAAAACATAGCCAACCCGCCGTTTGCGCGGGGGCAGGTGGATGTTGTTTTTACGGTCAAAAACGGCCTTGCCATTGATGGTTATGGTACCGTCATCGGGGCGGATCAGCCCGGCAATGGCATTGATCAGGGTGGTTTTACCACTGCCCGACGGGCCAAACAGGGCGGTTATGCCGGGGCGTTCAATTTTGAACCGGGCATTCAAGGTGAGGATACCGGCCTGATGACGAATGTCGATTTCAAGGCTCATGGTCGGACCTGACCGGTCAGTTTACGGCGAATGCCGCGCATCATCATTTCCGAAAGGATCAAACCGCATAGGGCCAACCCGATAGATAATGCCGCCAGCCGTGCCGCCGCCAACTCGCCGCCCGGCGTTTGAATGGCGGTGTAAATTGCCAGGGGCAGGGTGCGGGTTTCGCCGGGGATGTTGGAGACAAAGGTAATAATGGCGCCAAATTCGCCCAAACTGGCGCTAAAGGCGGTAATTGCTCCGGCAATGATGCCGGGCAGGGCCAAAGGCAGGGTTAAATTGATAAAACGGTCAACCGGGCCAGCACCAAGTGTTTCTGCGGCCTGATGCAGGCCGGGATCGATATTTTCCAAGGCAATGCGAATGGCACGAACCTGAAAGGGAAAGCTGACAATGGCCGAGGCCAGTGCTGCGCCCGTCCAGCTAAACACCAGCCTTATATCAAAGCTGTGCAGTAACCATGCGCCAATGGGGGCACGGGTGCCAAAACTGATCAACAACAAATACCCCATTACCACCGGCGGTAAAATAAGGGGTAAATGCACGATGGCATCAATCAAGAACCGGCCGGGAAAGCGCCCGAAGGTTAAAAGGCTGGCACAAGCAATGGCAAAGGGCAAAGCCCCGGCCACGGCCAAAGCTGCAATTTTCAGGCTTAATAACAGGGCATCAATTTCGGCAGGCGACAGCATCATGGTCGGTATTGGCCCGTTATTCCTTTGGCAGGGTGAAACCAAAATCGCTAAAAATGGCGTTTGCGGTGTCGGATTTCAAAAAGTCCATCAGGCGTTGGGACGCCGGGTTTTCTGTGCCCTTCATCATCGCAACCGGATAGGTAATGGCAGGATGGCTGTTTGCCGGGAAAGTGGCAACGATTTTAACGCCTTTGCTGATCGCGGCATCGGTGCCGTAAACAATGCCCAGCGGGGCCTCGCCGCGTTCAACAAGGGCCAGGGCGGCGCGCACATTATCGGCCCGCGCCAGACGGGGTTCGGTTTTGTCCCACATGCCCAAATGCATCAGCGCCTGTTTGCCATAAATGCCCGCCGGAACATGGTCGGGGTCGCCCATGGCAATGCGGTCATCCTTGCCGATCAGGGCTGTTAAATCGGTGCTGTCATCTAGCGTCATTTTATCAAGCGGCCTGTCTGTCGGTGCAATCAGCACCAGCGAATTGCCCAAAAGGTCGCTACGTGTGCCTGCCGAAATCATGTCCTGATCGGAAAGCCAGTCCATCCATTTTTCGTTGGCCGATATAAACACCTCTGCCGGGCCACCGGCCGAAATTTGCCGCGCCAGTGTTGATGAACTGGCAAATGACAACAGCACATGGTCATCGCTGTGGATATTTTCATAGGCCATGGCAATCTCGCCCATCGCATCGGTCAGGCTGGCGGCGGCAAACACGGTTATGTCGTCGGCCTGTGCCAGACCGGGCAGAGCGAACATTCCGGCAGAAACAACAAGACACGATAAAATCCGGCGGGGGGGAAATTGCATTGCGGGGACTCCGGTTGACATGAATTTTCGCTATATTTCATTGTATATAACGAAAGGTCAAGACGAATAAGGCAAGATCAAACGTGCCGGTCATGCTCTGTTGCTACGGGTTAAATGTTTAGAGAAAGGTTTGTCTCAGGTCAGGTCTCAGGGGGCGCAGGCCCGTTTTAAGGCCGGGTCATCATCTGCCTTTTGGCGGCTATCGTCCAGGCGGGCGGGAAAACCGTTTTCATCAAGCGGCGTATCGGGTGTGATAAAGCTGGCTTCGCGGGTGTCGCAATCAATCAGGCGGGTGGTTGCCATCGCCGGGTGGCCTTTTTGCAGATAGATGGTGGTTATCTGTTTTTGGGCAATATTGGCAGGGTTGGCGATGGTTTTGCTTTCATCAATGGCGCTAAACCGGTTGATCGGGGCTTTGATCAGCGTCCAGGGTTTATAGGCAGTTGCGCTATCAAATGTTTGTGTGATTGTTACCTGCGGGGGCAGGCGGGACGATACCCGGTCAAACCAGCTATAATCGTTCCATATCATATAGCCAAACATGCCAAGGGCCGCAGTCAGCGGGATAAGATATTTCGGTGCCTTGCGCCCGGTGATGCGGAACGCCAGCAGGATCAGACCAGCACAGGCAAAGCCGACCACAACCGTTGTGAAAATAAAGACAAACATGATGTCGGGCCTTTTGATGCCGGGGTGAAAGTGCCTGAATGGGTTAGCGCAGGACGCGGTCCAGCTCAAGTTCGCCTTTAGGATCACGCTTGTTGATTTGGGCTAAAAAAAGTTCGGCGGTGGCAAGGGCGTCGGTCAGGGCATTATGGGCGCGATAGGGCGGCAAATTGTGCAATTTGCGCAGGTTTTGCAGCTTTAACGCCCCGCTTTTAAACGGGATGCCCTGGCGGTGAATATCGCGCAGGGCCAAAACCAATGTATCCACTGTTGGTAATTGCAAAGACGCCCCATACAGTTTTTTGCAGGCCCGGCCCAAAAACCCCAGTTCGATTGGCGCATGATGGGCCAGCAAAACCCGCCCGGCCAACACCGGTAATAACTGGCGCAGCACGGTTTCAATATCGGGTGCGTCGGCGACGTGGCTGTCTAGAATGCCATGAATGACGGCGGAACTTTCGGTTACATCTTTGGTGGGGCGCACCAGAAAATGCTGCGCGCTGGAAAAATCAACCCCGCAATTGCGGATCAGGACCCAACCCACACTGATGATGTCATCGCGCTTTGGATTAAGGCCTGTCGTTTCCAGATCAAGGGCGACAAATTCAATATCCGATATGTGACGTTCAGGCGCGACCGGCGCAATATCGTAAAACTGTGCCAGCGGGCCTTTTGCCCGCTTGCTGTTCCAGCGACGATAAACCTGACTGTCGAGTATTTGTTCGTGCAGACCCATATTGTATCCTGTGTGCCTTTCCGCCGTGCTCAGGTGCCGCTTTTGCCGAAATTGCTTTCAAGGGCGGTTTGCAGTGTTTTTATCACGTTAAACGCATCTTTGAGATGACTTCTCTCGAAGGCTGACAGGCTTTCGGGGCGTAAAAAGTTATCGGGCCGCGTGTCAGACCTGATTTGGGCGACCTGGTGTTTTAACCGCGTAATGCTGATAAATTCATAGGCATCCATCAAATCACGCGCCCCTTGCGCACTGATCGAGGATGTATGAATGGCGGCCTGTAACCGGTTGCTGGTGTTAACCGCCGTAATACCATTGCCCAGCGCATGAATGCGGGCGATATCAACAATCGGGACAACACCGCTATGTTTCATATCCAGGGTGCGGTCATGCTCGCCGCCCCGGATCATGACAAAATTACGGAAAAATCCCAGCGGCACGTGGTGGCTTTGGGCATTGCCGACCATAAAGGCCAGAAAGATACGGTTGCCCGATGCCATCGGCACGATCTGGCGATGCAATTGCTCATACAGGGATGCCTTGCCATAGATCGGGCGCAAATCAAACCAGACAGAACACAGCATCAGGGCTTTAGGTTCGGGGTTTTGGATCCAGTTGGTAAAGTATTGAAGCCATGTGGCGACCGGCTGGCGCCATTTGTCGGTTTTTGCCATCATTTCGCCGGGGCAATAGACGTAGCCTGCGGTGTTCAGCCCATCGCAGACAAAATCGGCCAGATCGCGGAAATAATCCCCATGAAGATCTGCATCATAAGAATCATCAAGCATCAGGCAGTTATCCTGATCCGATATGGCCGTTTGTTCCTGACGCCCTTGCGATCCGCCTGCCAACCATACATAGGGAACAGGCGGGGGGCCGAATTTCTTTTCCGCCAGTTCCAAAAGGCGTGAGGTTACCGTATCGGCCAGGGTGGTCACGATATGCCCGGCATTTTGCGATGTGGCACCCGCATCAATCAACTGGCGCAGTAATTCGGGGATTTGCGCAATGACGGTCGCCATATCGGCGGCATCATCCATCTTGCTGATCTGGCCTGCCATATAAACGGCAGACAAGGACTGGCGCATTAAAAGGTTGGTGGTGGTAATGACGCCAATCGCGGCATCGGCCCCGGTGGCCACCACCGGCAGGTGGCGAATATTATGCCGCGTCATGGTCAGCAAGGCATCAAAGGCATAGGCATCGGGGGCAATTGAAATCGGGTTGCGTGTCATGATGTTGGCGACCGGGGTGGCATAATCCATGCCCAGGGCGACAACCCGGTTGCGCAAATCGCGATCGGTGATGATCCCGGCAATCTTGCCGGTATCGTCGGTTAAAAGCAGGCACGAAACCCGTTCCTTGCTCATATGCTGGCCCACTTCGCGCAGGGTTGCGCTTTGTGGCAGGCTGACAACGTCGCGTGCAATCAGGTCGCTGACCTGCAAGCTCATCAGTTTTAGCTGGTCTTCATCGCGGTCCTCGGCCATTTGCATGCCGCCGCGCAACCGCGCGCCGCCCATTAATTCAAAGAAATAGGCAAATTGCGGGTGTTTGCGCGCCAGATCGTGAAAATCGCTTTCGGGAAGCTGGTAAACCAGCGTGTCTTCAATGGCGGTAATGCGGTTTGCCGCCTTGCCACCGCGAAACATGGCGCGCACGCCAAAACATTCGCCTTCTGATAACCGGGCGAGCAAATGCCCGTCGGGCGATTGCGTTTCAACGGCCCCGGTGCGCACAATATGCAAATGCAGGCAGGTAATGTCGGGCTGCAAAATAACCGATCCCTTGCGGAAATACCGCGCGGTCAACCGGGCCGGGATCTGGTTCAGGTCGGCATCGGGCAGAAGGTCAAACGGGTGGTGGGTGGCCAGAAAATCGCGGATGTCTTTAAGTTCAAGGCTCATGTCATTCCCCGGTTGCAAATGGGTCGGGCAAGGATGCCAGATTGTGCGCGTAAACCCTAATGTAAAAGCCCCCCGGCGTCTTTGACATCCCGGGGGGCTATGATGGTTGGGGTGAAAAAATTTCAGCCCGTCAAAATGCAGTCAGATTAATGGTCAACTGCGGCACCGGCCCCTTTGGGAACGCGGATATGTTCGACCATTTCCTGAATGCGTAGCGGCGGTTCGGCTGTCATTTTCGAGACGGCAAAGGCCACGGCAAAGTTCAGCACCATGCCAACCGCCCCAATACCTTCGGGTGAAATGCCAAGCAACCAGTGATCGGCCGTGTTGGTCAGGATCGGGGCAATGAAAACACCCTTATAGGTAATGATATACCCCATGGTGAAAACAAGCCCGGTCAACATCCCGGCAATGGCACCTTCGCGGTTCACCTTTTTGGAGAAAATCCCCATGATGATGACCGGGAACAGCGATGCCGCCGCCAGACCAAAGGCAAAGGCAACCACCTGGGCGACAAATCCGGGCGGGTTGTAGCCCAGATACCCGGCAATGCCGATGGCAACAGCCGCAGCAATACGGCCCGTCATGAGTTCCTGTTTTTCCGTCATCTCGGGCGTGAAGGTGCTTTTAAGCAGGTCATGCGAAATGCTTGATGAAATGACCAGCAACAACCCGGCCGCGGTGGACAGGGCGGCGGCAATACCACCGGCGGCCACCAGGGCAATCACCCAATTGGGCAATTGGGCAATTTCGGGGTTGGCCAGCACCATAATGTCGTTATCGACCTTTAATTCATTGCCTTTCCAGCCATATTGTTCGGCCTTGGTGGCAAATTCGGCATTGGCATCATTGTAATACTGAATTTTGCCATCGCCGTTTTTGTCGTCAAAGGCCAAAAGGCCGGTTGATTCCCAACGTTTCATCCAGTCCGGGCGCTGTTCAAATACCAGGTTGCCATCAGGTGATCCAACCGGGCCGGTTTGCACGGTCTGGGTCAGGTTCAGGCGGGCCATTGCGCCAACAGCCGGGGCCGTTGTGTAAAGAATGGCAATGAAAACCAGTGCCCACCCCGCCGATGATCGGGCATCGCGGACTTTGGGAACCGTAAAGAAACGCACAATAACGTGCGGTAAACCCGCCGTGCCGACCATCAGCGCCAGAGTAATGGCAAAGATGTCGATCGTGGATTTACTGGTGGTGGTGTATTCAAGAAAGCCAAGGTCGGTGACCACCTGGTTTAAGCGTTCGAGCATGAATTCGCCGGTGCCATTCACCGTGGAGCCAAAGGCCAGTTGCGGGATCGGATTGCCGGTTAACTGAAAGGCGATGAAAATGGCCGGGACGGTATAAGCCACGATCAGCACGCAATATTGTGCAACCTGGGTATAGGTCACACCTTTCATCCCGCCGAGAACGGCATAGATGAAAACAATGCCCATGCCAATGATCAGGCCGGTCAGGATGTCGACTTCAAGGAAACGCGAAAACACAATACCAACGCCACGCATTTGCCCGGCAACATAGGTAAAGGAAATAAAGATCAGGCAGATCACGGCAACGATACGTGCGGTTTTGGAATAGAACCGGTCGCCAATAAATTCCGGCACGGTGAATTTGCCGTATTTGCGCAAATACGGGGCCAGCAGCATCGCCAGCAAGCAATAGCCGCCGGTCCAGCCCATCAGATAAACCGATCCGCCATAGCCCAGAAACGCGATCAGGCCCGCCATCGAAATAAACGATGCTGCCGACATCCAGTCGGCCGCGGTTGCCATGCCGTTCACAACCGGGTTCACCCCGGAACCAGCGACGTAAAATTCGCCAGTCGTGCTGGCTTTTGCCCAGATGGCAATGCCGATATACAGGGCAAAACTAAGCCCCACGGCAATATATGTCAGGGTCGTAAGATCCATTTGAAAGCTCCCCAATACAAACAGCCGATATGGGCTTATTCGTCTTCCCGAACGTTGAATTCCCGGTCCAGTTTGTTCATTTGCCGGACATAAACGAAGATCAGGATCGCAAACACATAGATCGATCCTTGCTGGGCAAACCAGAAACCCAACTGGAAACCTGCGATTGTGATGGTATTGAGGGCATCAACAAACAAAATGCCAAAGCCATAAGAGACAACAAACCAGATGACCAGCAGGGTCAGAACCAGTTTGACGTTGCGTCTCCAGTATTCTGCGCCGGATTTGTCTTCCATTGCGCGTCTCCTTCCTCGGATGTGAACCTTCCCGCGCCGGGTTAATGGCAAAACAGTGCCTGCCCGGACTTTTTGAAATTTGCGAGGGCAATCGCGCAGGTTGCGCAAGGTACCCCTGAATTTTCCTATCAGCTTTGATCTTCCCCTATAAGATAACCCTTAGTCGAATAGGGGCCGGGGCTGGATTCTGACATGTGGCCAAAGTGGCGGGATCATGCGGTTTTGGCCGACATGGCGATGAAAAGGGCCGTGCGCGGATACGACGAAAGTCTGGTTGTCTTTCCGATGTCAGATGGGCTTGCCGCGGGGGGTATCGCGTTTGCGATTGCTTGTTGGCTGCCAAAACCGGGGTCAAACGCGGATTTGTGCCACGATTGGTGCGGGAATCGGCTTTTGAGGGGCGCACATGCCTGCTATCGGTGTGCAAAAGGGCGGTTTTACGTCTTAGCCGTTGTTTGTCGCTGGCAGCTCGGTTACAAACGGCGCACGATATTTGCCCCGCAATCGCGGGGCGCGGTTCATTTTGGATGGGGAATTTAATGGCATCCTATCAGTATATCTTCGTCATGAAGGACCTGACCAAAGTCCTTCCTGCCGGGCGCGAATTGTTCAAGGGCATTACGCTGTCCTTCCTGCCGGGCGTCAAAATTGGCGTTTTGGGTAACAACGGTGCCGGTAAATCCACCCTGCTCAAGATCATGGGTGGCATTGAGAAAGAATATGGCGGCGAAGCCTGGGCCGCCGACGGCGTGCGTGTCGGTTACCTGGAACAGGAACCCCATCTGAACCCGGACAAGGACGTGCTGGGCAATGTGATGGAAGGGTGTGGCCAGATCGTTGATGATTTGGCCCGTTTCAACGAAATCAGCGGCAAATTCGCCGAGCCGATGGACGAGGACGAAATGAATACCCTGCTGACCGAGCAGGGCGAACTTCAGGAACGTATTGATGCCGCCAATGGCTGGGATCTGGAACGGACCCTGGAAATTGCCATGGATGCGTTGCGCTGCCCGCCCAAGGATTCGGATGTCAGTCTGCTGTCCGGTGGGGAACGCCGCCGTGTCGCGCTGTGCCGGTTGTTGCTGTCCAAACCCGACATGCTGCTGCTTGACGAACCGACCAACCATCTTGATGCTGAATCTGTCGCATGGCTGGAACGTCACCTCGAAGATTATGAAGGCACTGTTGTGCTGGTCACCCATGATCGTTACTTCCTCGATAACGTCACGGGCTGGATCCTCGAGCTTGATCGCGGACAGGGCATTCCCTACGAAGGCAACTATTCTTCGTGGCTGGAACAGAAACAAAAGCGCATGGCGCAGGAAAGCCGTCAGGAAGGCAGCCGCCAGAAACAACTGGCCGAGGAACTGGACTGGATCCGTCAGAACCCCAAAGGGCGTCAGGCGAAATCCAAGGCCCGTATTCGTGCCTATGACGATCTGGTCGCGCAGGCCGCCAATGCAGCCCCGGATTCGGCCAAAATCGCCATTCCGATTTCCGAACGTCTGGGCAACGAAGTGATCACGGCCGAAGGCCTGACCAAGGCATTTGAAGACAAATTGCTGTTTGACGGCCTTGATTTCCGTCTGCCGCCGGGCGGCATTGTCGGGGTGATCGGCCCGAACGGGGCGGGTAAAACCACTTTGTTTAAAATGATCACGGGTGCTGAAACCCCGGATTCCGGGACGCTTAAAATCGGTGAAACTGTTAAACTGGGTTATGTTGACCAGTCGCGTGATGCGCTGGACCCCGACAAAACCGTTTGGCAGGAAGTTTCCGACGGGCTTGACGAAATTTTGCTGGGCAAACGCCCGATGAACTCGCGGGCTTACGTTTCGCAGTTTGCCTTCAAGGGGGCCGACCAGCAGAAAAAAGTCGGTCAGCTTTCAGGCGGGGAACGTAACCGCGTTCACCTTGCCAAGATGCTGAAGACCGGCGCGAATGTCCTGCTGCTTGACGAACCGACCAACGATCTCGACGTTGATACCTTGCGTGCGCTTGAAGAAGCCCTGCTGGAATTTGCCGGTTGCGCTGTGGTGATTTCGCATGACCGGTTCTTCCTTGACCGTATTGCCACCCATATTCTGGCCTATGAAGGCAATTCGCATGTCGAATGGTTTGAAGGCAACTATCAGGAATATGAAGCCGATTATAAACGCCGTTATGGTGAAGAGGCTTCCCGCCCGCACCGCATTAAATACAAACCGCTGACGCGGGGTTAATTCCGTTTAAAACGGTATTACGCTTTAGGGGCCATCCGGTTATTTCCGGATGGCCCTTTTTTGTTGGGGCAATTCGGTTAATAATTTTTCGGATCATGTATTATTGACCATGCAAAGCGCGCAAGCTGCCATGGGGCCGAGGCCGAAACCGTTGCATGGCTTCATGATATTGTTGAGGATATTTCTGTTCCGCTTGAGCAGATCGAACAAGCGTTTGGCTTGTCTGTTGCGGTGGCGTAGAGCGAATGGCGCGGCGCGGCGACGGGATTACATCGACGATTATTTGTCGCGCGTACAGAAAAACGATTTGGCCAGGATCGCTGAATATGTGATGCCGATATTCTTCCTGTCGGATGTGAGAAAAGGCCCGCCAGCATGACGCTGGCAGGCCTTTTCAAATAGCATATGGTACGAACAATCACGGGCTTTTGCGATAAAGCCGCGTCGTTTTGTTAGTTACCAGCTGTCTTTTGTTTCAGCAAGTCAGTCAAAGCCTGGACCTTGCCGCCATTGTTTTGAATGACCGAGGCAAATTCATCGCGCTGGGTGATGCCCATGCTGATGCCTTCGATCGATACATCAATGATGCGCAAGTTGCCGTCAAATTCACGCAACCGCCAAACGATCTTCACGGGCGGTCCATCAGGACGAACCACCTGTGAATTGACAAAAGTGTCTTTTTTGTTTTCGAAAGACTCGCCAACGACAAATTTCTCGCCGTCAAAATCCTTGAACTTGCTGGCATAGTTCAGCGCCAGGTATTTCTGCAGCAGGTCGGCAAATTCGCCCAGTTCCTGATCGGAAAGACTACGCCAGTAGCGACCAAGAACAAAACGGGCCACCTGGTCCATTTCGAAATATTTCTTCATCAGGCCGATGAAACGGTTCTGACGGCTGCTGTCGGTAACTTTTTCACCAGCCAGTTCGGAAATAGCTTCATCACCTAACCTGCGAACAAAATCGCCCGGGTCCTGGGTTGCCGCGATTTCCATTATCGACGGGGTCGCCGGGGTGTTGGCCCGCTCTGATACCGCTGCCTGAGCGATCTGCCCAAAAGGAAGGACAACCGCCGCCGATGCCGTTATCAGGCTGGCAATCAGGATGCGTTTATGCATGTGTTTCATTTGTCTCCTGCCGGGGCGTCTGCATCATCGAAATCAAACGAAGCATTCCTGGTATCGCCATTCATTATGACGGGGCCGCCATTGCGAATCACACTGTTGCGGTGCTGCCGGTAAAGGCTGCGCAGGGCGGCATAATAATCCAGCGAAGATTGCTTCAATTGTTCAATATTGTCATTGTTGCGATAACGCGCGTCAACGGCACCGCCAACCATACCGCCGTAATAACCCAAGGCGATTCTGTCGCTGTTATCCGCGCCATAGGTGAACGGGTTCATCAGGTAATCGGTAACGATGCCTGTTGTATCACGCAGGTTTGACGGGCCGAAAATCGGCAACACCAAATAGGGACCTGCACCAACGCCATAATGGGCAAGTGTCTGTCCAAAATCTTCGGAACGATAGGGAATGCCAAATTCGGTGGCAACATCGTTAAAGCCCAAAAGGCCAATCGTCGAGTTGACGATGAAACGTTGCAGCGATGCAACAGCCTGATCCGGGTCTCCCTGGAACAACGCGTTGACGGCGTTGATCGGCTCGCCAAGGTTGCTGGCAAAGCTTTTAACCGAATTTTTAACTGGCTGTGGTGCAATGTCGCCATACCACATTGCGGCTGGGTACAGGATCAGAAAATCGACAGCGCCATTAACATTGTGAACGACGCGGTTAACCGGCTCGATCGGATCAAATACCGTCTGGTCTTGCGCCGGTTGGGTGGATGCGCATGCCGTCAAAACGGACAGAGATGCCCCAACACTAAGTGCCCGTATGCTTTTCAGATTCATTCTTTTCGCCAACGGTTTACAATACCAAATTTTAAGGCCCCCGGCCGTATCCCCGGATACAGATTTAAGCGGTAATCTTGCAGTTGCAACCACGCTGTCTGTCAAATCCGTATCCTGCGATACCGCATATGCCCCGCATATCATGTGGTTAGCATATGGTGACTTTAAACACCAGACACCAAAAAAAACAGCGACCGACTATCCTTCGGAATGTGGCATTTTTGATACACTTCTTATGGCCAGGGTTAATTTATTCCTTGATAAGACATAAACATATCTTTATATATGCATGAGGAAACGGGAGGGCCTTATGGATCAGGTATTGGCAGGATTGCGCGCCGCAGCAGAAGCCACGCGATTGCGGCTGCTGGCCATTTGCGCCGAATGTGAACTGACGGTAAGTGAAATTACCCAGATCATCGGGCAAAGCCAGCCGCGGGTTTCGCGCCATTTAAAGTTGCTGTGTGAAGCTGGTTTGCTGGTGCGGTTTCGTGAGGGCACCTGGGTATTTTATCGCACCCCGCACAGTGGTGCCGGAGCTGAACTGGTTGGCCTGGTTTTGCGCCTGTTACCTCAGGACGACGAAATTTTGTTGCTTGACCGTGCCCGGCTTGATCAGGTGAAAAAGCAGCGCGAACAGGTGGCAACGGAATATTTTCGGGCCAATGCGGCGGATTGGGATACGATTCGCTCGCTGCATATTGACGAAGCCGAGGTTGAATCCGCCCTGTTAACGGTATTGGGCGATCTTGCCGGAAAACGAATTCTCGATATTGGGACCGGCACCGGACGGGTACTTGAATTGTTGGGCAAAACCGCTGCTGAAGGCGTTGGTGTTGATATGTCGCGCGAGATGCTGGCTGTGGCGCGCGCGCGCCTGCAACGGGCTGAACTTGCCAATTGCCTGGTGCGTCAGGCCGATATGTACCAGTTGCCTTATCCCGACGGGGCCTTCGATGTGATTACCTTGCATCAGGTTTTGCACTATGCCGAAAAACCCGAAACCGCCATTGCCGAGGCGGCACGGTTGCTTGCCCCGGGCGGGTTATTGCTGGTGGTGGATTTTGCCCCGCATGATCAGGAAGAATTACGCGAACAGCACGCGCATCGCCGTTTGGGCTTTGAGGATGGTGCGATGAAAGACTGGTTTGTGGCATCGCATCTCGATCTGAGCGATGTGGTTAATTTGCCCGGTAAACCCTTGACGGTGCGGTTGTGGTGCGGCCATGCCGAGCCTGCCCAAAACAAGGTTTTAAGCGGCAATGCCACGGGCAGGGCCGCCGAATGATGTTTGACGTTTCCTGAGAATACCAAATAGCCAGATCAATAAGTCTGGTTGAAAAATCAACAGCCTATGCCGGGATGCTGTTCCCCAACAGCCCCGATCCGCCTGGCAGCCAGGACCAACAGTGCCTTAAACGGGCGATAAAACACAGGGTAGACGATAATGACGGTTCAACGCGACATCACCCAAACCACCCCTGCTTCCGGGCGCGATTTGCGGGTTTCCTTTGAATTTTTTCCCCCCAAGACGGAAAAGATGGAAGAAACCATGTGGCGTTCCATTCACCGTTTGGCCCCGCTGGCCCCGTCTTTTGTATCGGTGACCTATGGGGCGGGCGGGTCAACGCGGGATCGCACCCATGCCAGTGTCACCCGCATTCAGCGCGAAACCGGCATTGCGGCCGCCGCCCATTTAACCTGTGTTGGTCATACCCGCGATGAAATTGAACGCATCGCCCGGACCTATTGGGATGAAGGCATTCGCTCAATTGTTGCCTTGCGCGGCGATCTGCCCGATGCGGGGGATATCTATGTACCAACGCCGGGGGGGTATGCTTACGCCGTTGATCTGGTTGAAGGCTTAAAAAAGATCGAGGATTTCGATATTTCCGTGTCGGCCTATCCCGAAACCCACCCCGATGCGCCCGGTGCCGATTTTGAAATTGACTATCTGAAACGCAAATTCGATGCTGGTGCCAACCGCGCCATTACCCAGTTCTTTTTTGATAATGATGTCTTTTTGCGGTTCCGCGATAAATGTGACAAGGCCGGTATTACCGCACCCATCGTTCCGGGCATTTTGCCGGTCACCAATTTTGGCGCGCTTTTGAAATTTGCTGCAATGTGCGGGGCCAACGTGCCACAACGCCTGCATCACAGCTTCGAAGGCCTTGATGAAGACCCGGAAACCCGCCGCATGGTGGCGTTTCACGAATCGATTTCCCAGATTGAAGGTCTGATGGCAGAAGGGGTAACCGATTTTCATTTCTATACCCTGAACCGTGCCGAACTGACCTATGCCATTTGTCACGCGCTGGGCATTCGCGCAACACCGGTTGCTGCCATTGCTTAACACCCCGATATAAAAGGTGCTTGTTGCGCCGCCAAGACCCCAAGACCCCAAGACCCCAAGACCCCAAGACCCCAAGACCCCAAGAC